>NZ_AZUK01000001.1:0-1200000 GCF_000527035.1 Tolumonas lignilytica | reverse complement strand
TGTCAGAACTGCATTATGGTCGGATCCCAGATCTGGAAAAACAACTCGATTTAGCCTCACAAGCGGAAATGCAGGAACAAAAATTACTGCGTAACCGGGTTACTGATGCCGAAATTGCGGAAGTGTTGTCCCGCTGGACCGGAATTCCGGTATCCCGCATGCTGGAAGGTGAACGAGAAAAACTGTTGCAGATGGAAGAAAAACTGCATCAGCGCGTGATCGGTCAGGATGAAGCGGTGACCTCCGTGGCGAATGCGATACGCCGGAGTCGTGCTGGTCTATCAGATCCAATGCGTCCAATCGGATCGTTTTTATTCCTCGGTCCAACCGGGGTTGGGAAGACCGAACTATGCAAAACACTGGCTGAGTTCTTGTTTGATACACAAGATGCCATGATCCGTATCGATATGTCTGAGTTCATGGAAAAACACTCTGTAGCCCGCTTGGTCGGAGCACCTCCAGGATATGTGGGTTATGAGGAGGGGGGATATCTCACCGAAGCGGTGCGGCGTAAGCCATATTCGGTGATCCTGTTGGATGAAGTGGAAAAAGCACATCCTGATGTATTCAACATCTTATTGCAGGTTTTAGATGATGGCCGTCTGACGGATGGTCAGGGGCGCACAGTCGATTTTCGCAATACTGTGATCATCATGACCTCCAATCTAGGGTCAGATCTGATACAGGAACATCACCAGATAATGGCTTATCAGGAAATGAAAGCCATGTTGATGGATGTGCTGGCACGTAGCTTCCGTCCCGAATTTTTGAATCGGATCGATGAGACGGTTGTGTTCCATCCACTGGGACTTGAACATATTCAATCCATTGCACAAATCCAACTGGGTACACTGGTAAAACGTCTTGAGGCGATGGGGTATAAAGTGGAATTACGCAATACACTGCTGGCCCATCTGGCTGAAGCCGGATTTGATCCGGTATATGGCGCACGCCCCCTGAAGCGAGCGATACAGCAGCAAGTAGAAAATCCACTGGCTCAGGATCTGCTGTCTGGAAGAATATTGCCTAATAAAGCACTAATACTAGATATCCAGAATGAGCAATTGGTCGTAGAACAACACTAAAACCTCATCAAGATGAGCAAATTGGCTGGTTAATTAGTCAATTTGCTCAAAATAACCCCAAACGAATGAAAAATTGAAAAATAGAGTTGCCTAAAAAGAACGGGCCCCTATAATGCGGCCCCACTGAGACGGCAGACGCCGCAACGAGTTCAGAAATGACCTCGGCACTCAGTCAAGATTCAAGTTGCCAAGCCGTTTGTGATAAACGCCGCTTGACAACGAAGAGGGAAAGCGTAAGATTCGCGTCCCTGGCCTAACAGCCACGCTCTTTAACAACATATCAAGCAATCTGTGTGGGCACTTGCGTAGATTGATTAGATTGAAAAAATTTAATCAATGATACGAAGTGTCTGTAAAGACAAGTCATTCATTGAGCCAAAACTTTAATTGAAGAGTTTGATCATGGCTCAGATTGAACGCTGGCGGCAGGCCTAACACATGCAAGTCGAACGGCAGCGGGGGATAGCTTGCTATCCTGCCGGCGAGTGGCGGACGGGTGAGTAATGCATGGGGAGCTGCCCAATCGAGGGGGATAACAACTGGAAACGGTTGCTAATACCGCATACGCCCTGCGGGGGAAAGGTGGGGACCTTCGGGCCTACCGCGATTGGATGCACCCATGTGGGATTAGCTAGTTGGTGAGGTAACGGCTCACCAAGGCGACGATCTCTAGCTGGTCTGAGAGGATGACCAGCCACACTGGAACTGAGACACGGTCCAGACTCCTACGGGAGGCAGCAGTGGGGAATATTGCACAATGGGGGAAACCCTGATGCAGCCATGCCGCGTGTGTGAAGAAGGCCTTCGGGTTGTAAAGCACTTTCAGTGGGGAGGAAGGGTTGATGACTAATACTCATCAGCATTGACGTTACCCACAGAAGAAGCACCGGCTAACTCCGTGCCAGCAGCCGCGGTAATACGGAGGGTGCAAGCGTTAATCGGAATAACTGGGCGTAAAGCGCACGCAGGCGGTTGGATAAGCGAGATGTGAAAGCCCCGGGCTCAACCTGGGAACTGCATTTCGAACTGTCCGACTAGAGTCTTGTAGAGGGGGGTAGAATTCCAGGTGTAGCGGTGAAATGCGTAGAGATCTGGAGGAATACCGGTGGCGAAGGCGGCCCCCTGGACAAAGACTGACGCTCAGGTGCGAAAGCGTGGGGAGCAAACAGGATTAGATACCCTGGTAGTCCACGCTGTAAACGATGTCGATTTGGAGTTTGTGCCATTATGAGCGTGGGTTCCGAAGCTAACGCGATAAATCGACCGCCTGGGGAGTACGGCCGCAAGGTTAAAACTCAAATGAATTGACGGGGGCCCGCACAAGCGGTGGAGCATGTGGTTTAATTCGATGCAACGCGAAGAACCTTACCTGGCCTTGACATGCTGAGAAGTTTGTAGAGATACGAATGTGCCTTCGGGAACTCAGACACAGGTGCTGCATGGCTGTCGTCAGCTCGTGTCGTGAGATGTTGGGTTAAGTCCCGCAACGAGCGCAACCCCTATCCTTTGTTGCCAGCGGGTCATGCCGGGAACTCAAGGGAGACTGCCGGTGATAAACCGGAGGAAGGTGGGGATGACGTCAAGTCATCATGGCCCTTACGGCCAGGGCTACACACGTGCTACAATGGCGTATACAGAGGGAAGCGACCTCGCGAGAGCAAGCGGAACCCAAAAAGTACGTCGTAGTCCGGATCGGAGTCTGCAACTCGACTCCGTGAAGTCGGAATCGCTAGTAATCGCAAATCAGAATGTTGCGGTGAATACGTTCCCGGGCCTTGTACACACCGCCCGTCACACCATGGGAGTGGGTTGCACCAGAAGTAGTTAGTCTAACCTTCGGGAGGACGATTACCACGGTGTGATTCATGACTGGGGTGAAGTCGTAACAAGGTAACCGTAGGGGAACCTGCGGTTGGATCACCTCCTTACCTTAACTAATTGACTCTATGTGAGTGTTCACACAGATTGCTTGTGTCCCCTTCGTCTAGAGGCCCAGGACATCGCCCTTTCACGGCGGTAACAGGGGTTCGAATCCCCTAGGGGACGCCAGAAGTTCTTTAAAAAATTGGAAAGCTGATAAAGTTCAATCAAGACAAACAAGCGTCTTGGAAAAACTTGGTGTTAAACCAGTAAACTGGTCATAACAACAGCGCTGAATGGGAAACCATTTGGGGTTGTATGGTTAAGTGACTAAGCGTACACGGTGGATGCCTAGGCAGTCAGAGGCGAAGAAGGACGTGCTAACCTGCGTTAAGCTGTGGAGAGTCGGTAAGAGACATTATTATCCACAGATGTCCGAATGGGGAAACCCACTGAGTTTACTCAGTATCGTATGATGAATACATAGTCATACGAGGCGAACCGGGAGAACTGAAACATCTAAGTACCCCGAGGAAAAGAAATCAACCGAGATTTCCTTAGTAGCGGCGAGCGAACGGGAATTAGCCCTTAAGTTTCTTGGAAGTTAGTGGAACAGTCTGGAAAGGCTGGCGATACAGGGTGATAGCCCCGTACATGAAAGCGACCTTGGAATGAAAACGAGTAAGGCGGGACACGTGGTATCCTGTCTGAATATGGGGGGACCATCCTCCAAGGCTAAATACTCCTGACTGACCGATAGTGAACCAGTACCGTGAGGGAAAGGCGAAAAGAACCCCTGTGAGGGGAGTGAAATAGAACCTGAAACCGTGTACGTACAAGCAGTGGGAGCACCTTCGTGGTGTGACTGCGTACCTTTTGTATAATGGGTCAGCGACTTACATTCTGTAGCAAGGTTAACCGAATAGGGGAGCCGTAGGGAAACCGAGTCTTAACTGGGCGACTAGTTGCAGGGTGTAGACCCGAAACCGGGTGATCTAGCCATGGGCAGGTTGAAGGTGCCGTAACAGGTACTGGAGGACCGAACCCACTAATGTTGCAAAATTAGGGGATGACCTGTGGCTAGGGGTGAAAGGCCAATCAAACTCGGAGATATCTGGTTCTCCCCGAAAGCTATTTAGGTAGCGCCTCGGACGAATACTACTGGGGGTAGAGCACTGTTTCGACTAGGGGGTCATCCCGACTTACCAACTCGATGCAAACTCCGAATACCAGTAAGTACTATCCGGGAGACACACGGCGGGTGCTAACGTCCGTCGTGAAGAGGGAAACAACCCAGACCGCCAGCTAAGGTCCCAAAGTACTAGTTAAGTGGGAAACGATGTGGGAAGGCTTAGACAGCTAGGATGTTGGCTTAGAAGCAGCCATCATTTAAAGAAAGCGTAATAGCTCACTAGTCGAGTCGGCCTGCGCGGAAGATGTAACGGGGCTAAACTAGTCACCGAAGCTGCGGATTTGCCGAAAGGCAAGTGGTAGGGGAGCGTTCTGTAAGCCTGTGAAGGTGTGTGGTAACGCATGCTGGAGGTATCAGAAGTGCGAATGCTGACGTGAGTAACGTTAAAGGGAGTGAAAGACTCCCTCGCCGGAAGACCAAGGGTTCCTGTCCAACGTTAATCGGGGCAGGGTGAGTCGGCCCCTAAGGCGAGGCTGAAAGGCGTAGTCGATGGGAAGCGGGTTAATATTCCTGCACTTTTTGTAACTGCGATGAGGGGACGGAGAAGGCTAAGTAGGCCAGCGGTTGGTAGAGCTGGTGAAAGGTGGTAGGGAAGTACGGTAGGCAAATCCGCTGTACTATATTCCGAGAGCCGAGACGAAGTGACTACGGTCATGAAGTTACTGATGCCACGCTTCCAGGAAAAGCCTCTAAGCTTCAGGTTACAAAGAACCGTACCCGAAACCAACACTGGTGGTCAGGTAGAGAATACCAAGGCGCTTGAGAGAACTCGGGTGAAGGAACTAGGCAAAATAGTACCGTAACTTCGGGAGAAGGTACGCTGATGTTGGTGAAGAGATTTACTCTTGGAGCGAATGTCAGCCGCAGTGACCAGGTGGCTGGGACTGTTTAACAAAAACACAGCACTCTGCAAACACGAAAGTGGACGTATAGGGTGTGACACCTGCCCGGTGCCGGAAGGTTAATTGATGGGGTTAGCGCAAGCGAAGCTCTTGATCGAAGCCCCGGTAAACGGCGGCCGTAACTATAACGGTCCTAAGGTAGCGAAATTCCTTGTCGGGTAAGTTCCGACCTGCACGAATGGTGTAACCATGGCCACGCTGTCTCCACCCGAGACTCAGTGAAATCGAATTCGCCGTGAAGATGCGGTGTACCCGCGGCTAGACGGAAAGACCCCGTGAACCTTTACTACAGCTTGACACTGAACATTGAACCTACCTGTGTAGGATAGGTGGGAGGCTTTGAAGACATGACGCTAGTTGTGTTGGAGCCGTCCTTGAAATACCACCCTGGTATGTTTGATGTTCTAACCTTAGCCCGTTATCCGGGCCAGGGACAGTGTCTGGTGGGTAGTTTGACTGGGGCGGTCTCCTCCCAAAGAGTAACGGAGGAGCACGAAGGTGGGCTAATCACGGTCGGACATCGTGAGGTTAGTGCAAAGGCATAAGCCCGCTTAACTGCGAGACGGACAGGTCGAGCAGGTGCGAAAGCAGGTCTTAGTGATCCGGTGGTTCTGAATGGAAGGGCCATCGCTCAACGGATAAAAGGTACTCCGGGGATAACAGGCTGATACCGCCCAAGAGTTCATATCGACGGCGGTGTTTGGCACCTCGATGTCGGCTCATCACATCCTGGGGCTGAAGTTGGTCCCAAGGGTATGGCTGTTCGCCATTTAAAGTGGTACGCGAGCTGGGTTCAGAACGTCGTGAGACAGTTCGGTCCCTATCTGCCGTGGGCGTTGGATGATTGAGTGGGGTTGCTCCTAGTACGAGAGGACCGGAGTGAACGAACCGCTGGTGTTCGGGTTGTCATGCCAATGGCACTGCCCGGTAGCTAAGTTCGGAAAAGATAACCGCTGAAAGCATCTAAGCGGGAAACTTGCCACGAGATGAGTCATCCCTAGGACTTTAAGTCCTCTGAAGGGCCGTTGGAGACGACGACGTTGATAGGTGAGGTGTGTAAGCGTAGTGATACGTTGAGCTAACTCATACTAATGACCCGAGAGGCTTAACCATACAACACCCAAGTGGTTTTAAAGCCAAATGCTTGTTTGACTGATTGAATGACAGCTTTCCAATGAACCGAATATGCCTGGCGGCGATAGCGCGATGGAACCACCTGTACCCATTCCGAACACAGAAGTGAAACGTTGTAGCGCCGATGGTAGTGTGGCATTCGCCATGTGAGAGTAGGACACTGCCAGGCTTCTAAATTAGACGAAAGTCAGCCGAAAAAAAGTGCTGATATGGCTCAGTTGGTAGAGCGCACCCTTGGTAAGGGTGAGGTCCCCAGTTCGACTCTGGGTATCAGCACCATGAAAAGAATAAAGCCCTGCAGATATCTGCAGGGCTTTTTGCTTATCTCGCATTTTAATTTATCTTGTGTTACATAAAACGGGATCTCCCGTTTTATGTAATTGAGTGAAGATTAATGATCTGCTTATTTCTTGAATAAGGATTTATTAATGGGTTCTGGATCCGCAATTTGAAGGGTTCCTTTGATATCTAATAATTCTTGTTGCAGTTGATACTCTTCCCACTCTAAATCTTGCTTTTGGCTAGTTTTAGCTGCTTGCTTTGCGGTTTGAATTTCTTGCAAGCGTTTTTCTATGTGTTCCAATTCTATTTTTTGTGAAGCAGCCACCGCTCCCATCTTGAGTGTCTTCTGAAAATCGGCATCAGCAAGGCAAGGGCCGGTATAATTCTGCTGGGTTGCGGCAATTTCCATGGCTTTACTCTCAGGGCATTGTTGATGCAATGCGGTTAAATATCCCTTTCGCCATGCTTTCAAGTCGGGATGAATGTCGTGTTCCGCACACTGATCTTCATAGTTACTTGCATAATTCAGTGTTTTACCTTCCCACGCATCCGTTACGCCGCGTGTATACCAGTTAGTGTCTGTGCATTGTTGTTCGGTCATGGAACTGCTGCAACCAACAAGCATTAAGCTTGCACAAATAAGATATTTCATAACATGAATCAATATATGGACGAAGTGGAGGCGATCTTAGCAGGTAATGGGGGATGGGGCGATATTGCTTGGGAAGAACATGCAGCCATACAAAGTGTATTGGCTGCATATATTATGATTTAACCGGTAAGAATATTAGCTAATGCGTTTCCTTGTTCATGCAGTTCTTCTAATCTATTTTCCAGATGGCTTGGTTCGATCCCCAAATGCAATGCTAAGGGGGACGGGAATCTCGATACAATGACATGAGCTGGAACGCCTGCATTCCAAGCGAACGAGACAAACATCGCAAGTCGGATGAGAACTGCTTCCGGGCTGACTGGATGATAGGATAGAGGATCGAGCTGCTGGGATATGGCGGCGACAAAACGATCAGATAAATTCCAGCGTCTCGCAAGTTCCGCACCCACTAAACTAAAATCGTAACCCAGCATTTCTCGCTGTGCATCGATTCGACTTGTTCCCTGATTAATTGCCATATTAATCAGCGAGGCTTCTTCTGGTAGCGCTGACTGGATGAGCAGTTCGCCAATGTTATGCAATAGCGTACAGGTGAAGGCGGTTTCAGGGTCTATCACATGACATTCTTTGGCTAGAGCTTTAGCAATCGAGGCTGTCTGAAAAGTTTCTACCCAAAATTTGTTGGTGTTGAAATTAGCTGGGGTTTTGAAGCTGGTCATGATGCCTGATGCAACAACCAGTGAGCGCAGTGCATTGAAGCCTAAACGGATCACGGCCTGCTCGATGGAGGTAATCTCTGCACCTCTTCGATAGGCGGCTGAATTTGCTAGTTTTAGTACTTTTGCACTGATCACTTGGTCCATGGAAATTTTCTGTGCAATATCCTGGATTTGAGAATTATCATTAGAAAAATCTTGCATCAATTCATGGAGTAGCTTTGGGATTACGGGTAATTGCTTGATTTTACTAAATAGAAGTTCCATCGACATCTGTGCATCCTCGTGGACGATCTGATTTATATCTAAATACAGATTTTCACATCTGTATGAAAATTTTCTTTATTAATAATAGCACTGTATCACTTGTTCTGTGTTTGATGCTGTGTGCTTGCTGGATAAATGACAGACTAAGTTTAACAGGACTCATATTGAATCAGGAGTCTAAGCGCTTCAATAAGCACGCAGTTTTTCTGCATACAATCACATTTATTGGAAATATCATCAAAATATGTTTACCCTGAAGAAATGCCAATAATTGGCATTTTCTAAAGAAGATCACCGGTGAAGTAACACAGATAAACTTGTGGAAGTTGTACGAAGGTTTTATTTTCGTATGCTGGTCATTATTTGAGATTCAGGAGACGCTTGATGTCATACATTAAAGGATTAGTGGCTGCTTCTCTTGCAGTTGCTGTGACTATGGGTAGTGCAGCAGCTCAGGAAGAAAAAGTTTTGCATGTGTATAACTGGAGCGATTATATCGCCGAAGATACCGTTGCAAATTTTGAAAAAGAAACAGGTATCAAGGTTGTTTATGACGTATTTGATAGCAATGAAGTGTTGGAAGCAAAATTGCTTGCTGGTAACACGGGCTTCGATGTCGTCGTTCCTAGCTCAGACTTTTTAGCTCGTCAGATCCAGGCTGGGGTTTTCCAGAAGCTGGATAAAAGCAAATTACCGAATTTGAAAAACATGGATCCCGATACCATGAAGCTGTTAGCCGAGAAGGATCCGGATAATGCGCATTCAGTGCCTTACTTAGGTGGCACGACCGGGATTGGTTTTAATCCCAAGAAAGTGGCTGCAGTGATGGGCCCTGATTTCAAGATGGATAGCTGGGATGCGGTACTGAAGCCAGAAAACCTGTCTAAGCTGAAACAATGTGGTGTGTCATTCCTCAATGCGCCAACGGAGATCATGGCGACTGTGCTGCATTACATGGGGAAAGATCCTAACAGCACCAATCCAGAAGATTATAAAGCGGCGGGAAAACTGCTGTCGACGCTGCGTCCGTATATTTCTTACTTCCACTCATCTCAATATATCAATGACTTAGCTAATGGCGACATCTGCGTGGCAATCGGCTGGTCTGGCGATGTGATGCAGGCGGCCAAACGTGCGGCTGAAGCAAAAAATGGGGTCGAAGTTAGTTATGTGATCCCGAAGGAAGGCGCATTGATGTTCTCGGATATGCTGGCTATTCCGGCAGATGCTAAACATCCGGAGAATGCGCATGCGTTCATCAATTATCTGATGCGTCCGGAAGTGATTGCCAAGATCTCAAATTATGTTTCTTACGCAAACGGTAATAAAGCATCGTTGCCGATGGTGGATGCAGCGATCCGCAATAATCCGAACATCTACCCGCCTACAGAGTTGAAAGCCAAAATGTTTGCTCTGCATGTCTTACCTGCCAAGATTAATCGTGAAGTCACTCGCGAATGGACCAAGGTCAAAACCGGTAAATAAGCACTATTCGTATAAGAACAGGGGCGTCTTGCACGCCCCTTGGTTGTTTTTGGGAGAAAAATATGTCTGTGGTCGATAAACCTGCCTTAGCGTCTACCGAGCATTCTGCTCGACCACTACTGGAAATACGCAATCTGACTAAATTGTTCGACGGCATTCCTGCTGTGGATAATGTCAGTCTTACTATCAATAAGGGTGAGATTTTTGCGTTATTAGGGGCATCTGGTTGCGGGAAATCGACATTGCTACGTCTTTTGGCTGGTTTTGAAACGCCAACGAAAGGACACATCATTCTGGACGGTCAAGATCTGGCTGATATGCCGCCCTATAAACGGCCGATCAACATGATGTTTCAGTCTTATGCCTTGTTTCCCCATATGACGGTTGAACAAAACATTGCGTTCGGTTTGAAACAGGATGGTTTGCCGAAGGATGAAATCAACCAGCGAGTGCACGAAATGCTGGAACTGGTGCATATGCAACAGTATGCCAAGCGTAAACCGCATCAGTTATCCGGTGGTCAGCGTCAGCGGGTTGCGTTAGCGCGTTCGTTGGCTAAGCGTCCTAAATTATTGCTCCTTGATGAACCGATGGGCGCCTTGGATAAAAAACTGCGTGAAAAAATGCAGTTGGAAGTAGTTGATATCATTGAACGTGTAGGGGTTACCTGTGTCATGGTGACGCACGATCAGGAAGAAGCCATGACAATGGCAGGTCGGATTGCGATCATGGATAGAGGGGAATTTGTCCAGATTGGTAGCCCGGAAGAGATCTATGAACATCCGAATTGTCGCTTGAGTGCGGAGTTTATCGGCTCGGTCAATATCTTCGAGGGGACGCTGGTCGAAGACGGGCATGATTATATGATCATCCAATCGGAATCACTGACGCATCCGATCCATGTGAACCATGGCGGTTCTATGGCGGAAGGGGTGCCGCTCATGGTGGCGTTACGGCCGGAAAAAATTCATTTCCGAAGTGATATTCCTTCTGATCACGCTAATTATGAACGTGGTGTGGTTGAAAATATTGCGTACATGGGGGATATCTCCATCTATCACGTCCGGTTAGGCAGTGGCAAGCTGGTCACCGCCACGTTACCTAATGTGAACCGTTTCAGAACAGGTCAGCCGACGTGGGATGATCAGGTTTATCTCTGTTGGGATCCGGACTCTTGCGTGGTGCTGACAATATGAACATGACGCAATTACGACAACTGCCATTAATGGGATGGTTACCGAAAGGGCGCCATCTGGTTATTTCTCTGCCATATTTATGGATGGTGCTGTTTTTCCTGATCCCGTTCCTGATCATTCTGAAAATCAGTTTTGCCGAGGTACAGGTCGCGATCCCACCGTACACGGATTTAGTGTCGTATGCGGAGGAAAAACTGAACTTTGTCTTCAATCTGGGGAATTATCTTTATCTTCTGGATGATGAGATGTACCTGGATTCGTACCTGCAATCGCTTCAGATTGCGGTGACATCGACAGTACTCTGTCTGTTGATTGGTTATCCGATTGCGTGGGCCATCGTGCATTCGACGCCCGCGATGCGTAATGCATTACTCATGTTGGTGGTTTTGCCAAGCTGGACGTCGTTTCTGATCCGGGTATATGCCTGGATCGGTATCTTGAAGAATAACGGTTTGCTGAATAATGTATTGATATGGCTGGGTGTTATCAAAGAGCCGTTGACGCTGTTACATACCAATACGGCGGTGTATATCGGCATTGTGTATGCCTATCTGCCGTTCATGATCCTGCCGATTTATACCGCATTGATGCGGGTGGATTATTCGCTGATTGAAGCGGCATCGGATTTGGGGGCGCGTCCTTTCCGGGCGTTTCTGTCGATCACTTTACCGTTAACCAAAAGTGGCATCATTGCGGGCTCGATGTTGGTGTTCATTCCGGCGGTCGGTGAGTTTGTGATCCCTGAGTTATTAGGTGGGCCTGATTCTTTACTGATTGGCCGGGTATTATGGCAGGAATTTTTTAACAACCGCGACTGGCCGGTAGCCTCTGCGGTGGCGGTCGTGATGCTGGCTATTTTGATGGTGCCGATTATCTGGTTTTATCGGTATCAACGTCGCGAAATGCAGGAGAATGGCGCATGACTCCGATCCCACAGGTAAAATCAAAGTTTCGCACTTTCATCCTGTTAGCCGGATTTGGCTTTTTATATGTGCCAATTTTGTTGCTGATAGTCTATTCATTTAATGAATCGCGACTGGTGACGGTGTGGTCGGGATTCTCCGTAAAATGGTATGGAGAGCTGTTCGCTGATAAACTGATGATGAATGGTGTGGTGCTCAGTCTGACTATTGGTGTTCTGAGTGCCAGCATGGCTGTCATCATCGGGACACTGGCTGCGTTTGTCCTGACGCGTATTGGTAATTTCAGAGGACAAACCGGGTTTGCGTTTCTGATCACCGCCCCGATGGTGATGCCAGAGGTCATTACTGGGCTGGCATTACTGTTATTGTTTGTTGCCATGTCGAAATCATTTGGCTGGCCAGCACAGCGCGGTGCCATGACGATATGGATTGCCCATGTGACGTTTACAGCGGCTTATGTCACGGTCATTGTGCGTTCGCGATTACAGGAGCTGGATCTATCGATTGAAGAGGCGGCACAGGATCTGGGGGCCACGCCGTTTAAGGTGTTCTTTCTGATCACCTTGCCATCAATCGCACCGGCCATTGCGGCGGGGTGGTTATTAGGGTTTACACTCTCGGTAGATGATCTGGTGATCACCAGTTTCGTGTCTGGCCCCAATGCGACAACACTGCCAATGGTGGTATTTTCCAGTGTCCGTTTAGGTGTCAGTCCGAAAATTAACGCGCTGGCCACCTTGATCATTTTGGTAGTATCCGTGGCGACGTTTGTTGCTTGGTCAATGATGGCATCGGCAGAGAAACGCCGGAAGGCGGAAATATCCGCCGCCATGCAAAATGGATGATTCACAGGGTAAAACCAGAGAATAATGATGATCTTATGGTATGGAAAAGTGCTTGCAATGAAGGGATCAGTTTATTAGATTCATGATTATCAAGTAGCGGCGTATAGCGCAGTCTGGTAGCGCACTTCGTTCGGGACGAAGGGGTCGGAGGTTCAAATCCTCTTACGCCGACCACGCATGGAAAGGGTCAGCTCAGGCTGGCCCTTTTTGTTTTTTTGGTGAAACAGAGTCAGCTATACTCTGACTCATTACGGTTATATGGAATATTCCGGATGGCAGTAGAACAGGGACATTATTATCGTTGGGTCACGTTTGCGGGCATTGCCTCTTCAACAACAGCAGGGTTATTGATCGTCGGTAAGCTGACGGCCTGGCTGATGACCGGGTCATCCAGCTTGTTGGCCTCACTAACCGATTCGATGATGGATATCAGTGCGTCATTGATCAGTCTGATGGCAGTTCGCTATGCCTTGATTCCTGCTGACAATAATCATCAATTTGGTCATGGCAAAGCTGAATCATTGGCCAGTCTGGCTCAGGCGGCCTTTATCACAGGTTCCGCCATTGTGTTATTGATGCATGGTGTGGATGCTTTGGTGGATCCGAAACCTTTGCTGCATGTCACTGTCGGGATCTGGATCAGTATTGCGTCACTGATATTAACGGTAGTGCTGATCACCTTTCAAAGCTATGTGATCCGTTTGACTGGCAGTCAGGCGGTCAAGGCCGATTCGCTCCACTATCGTTCTGATGTGTTACTGAATGCTGCCGTATTATTAGCTCTGGTTTTATCGTCGCAGGGATACCCTAATGCGGATGCCATCTTTGCTATTTTATTAGGTGGGTATATTCTGTGGAGCGCGCTGCAGATAGGTTACGAGGCAGCACAAACCTTGTTGGATCGTCAGCTACCTGAAGACGAATGTCAAAAAATCAGTGAAATATGTTGTGCTGTGGCTGGTGTTCGAGGGATCCACGATTTGAAAACCCGTTTTTCTGGTCCTGTGCGTTTTATTCAGTTGCACCTGGAATTGGATGATGATTTGCCACTGATAAAGGCACATGAATTGGCTGATATAGTCGAAATGCGGTTAAAAGAGGAATTTCCGGTTTCTGATATTCTCATTCATATGGATCCGATTTCTGTTTTATCCAAAGAACATGTACATCATTAGCCATGAAACACGGTGACTAGGGAGTCATATGGCCTGCAAGAAATGTGTTAAGAAAGAAAAAGCCTGGCAAACCATTCGCGATGAAGCGGTTCGGATGGCATCAGAAGAGCCCATGCTGGCCAGTTTCTTTCATTCCACGATCATCAATCACGACAGTCTGGGTGCGGCGTTGAGTTTTCAATTGGCCAATAAACTGGGCAGCGTGACGATGCCGCCGATTGTCTTACGTGAGGTTATTGAGCAGGCCTTGCGTGCAGATCCCGATATTCTGGATGCGGTTGCTTGTGATATCTGCGCGGTCACAGAGCGTGATCCGGCGGTGAATTTTCTCTCAACCCCCTTGCTGTATCTGAAGGGATTCCAGGCATTACAGGCTTACCGTATTGCGCATTGGCTGTGGCTGCAGGGACGGCAATCACTGGCGTTATTTCTGCAACATCAGATCTCGGTAGTCTATGGTGTTGATATCCATCCGGCTGCACAGATCGGCTTTGGTATCATGCTGGATCATGCTACCGGTATCGTCATCGGTGAAACGGCGGTAGTCGGTAATGATGTTTCTATCCTGCAAAATGTCACCTTGGGTGGAACCGGCAAGGAGCACGGCGATCGTCACCCTAAAATTCGTGAAGGGGTGATGATTGGTGCCGGAGCGAAAGTTCTCGGCAACATTGAAATCGGTGAAGGTGCCAAGATTGGTGCGGGGAGTGTGGTGCTGGCACCAGTGCCACCACATACGACGGTAGCGGGGGTTCCGGCCCGAGAGGTTGGACGACCATCTACCTTAAAACCATCACTCAGCATGGAACAAGATATCTGAACGGGGCTTAAGCCCCGTTTTCTTCACCGGAGGAAACATGTTAAAGCCAATCGCCGGTATTTTGTTGTTCGGCATGTGGGTGGGATATCTTGGCCATCTGTTTTTGGGGATGACACCCTGGCCAGCAGTCGTTCTGGCGTGGGGGGCGGCACTATTGTTAGGGCCTCGTCTGGATAAAGCGGCGCGTCGGCAATGTTTGATTTTATATAGTGCTGCCGGTTTGTTGCTGCTTTTTTGCTGGATGCAGGGCGTTCAGTTTACGGCAGCACAGTTGCTGCAACCTAACATGGATATGGTGGCATTATTTACGGCGGTGAGTACGCTGAATCTGGCCACCAGCGCGTTGGCTGAGAATGAACAATCCAACTGGAAAGGATGGCGCGGCTTATTCAGTTCCTTATTTGGCGTCAGTTTTCTGGGTGCAGTCATCAATATGTCGGTGTTGTTCGTTGTCGGTGATCGACTGGCGGTCAACGGCACGTTAGAACGACGGCAAGTGATCATTCTTAACCGTATTTATTGTGCTGCGGCCTATTGGTCTCCTTTTTTCATCGCCATGGCAGTGGCATTGGCGTACGCACCCGGCATGCAGTTTTCACGCATTTTACCGTTTGGCCTGCTGGCGGCATTGGGGGCCATGGCCATCACCATTTGGGATGTCTGGCGAATTGGCATCCATGATTTTGAAGGCTACCCATTACGCTTACAAACCCTCAAATTACCGATCCTGTTATCACTGGCCGTATTGCTGGGAAAATGGTGGTGGCCGGATTTATCCATTACCGGTGTGATTGCGCTGATGGCTCCCCTGATTTCCGTGCTGTTAATGCCGAAACAACAAATGGGAAACGCCTTGAAACGTCAGGTGACGGAGCGATTTCCATCCATGGGCAGTCAGGTGGTCTTATTTCTGGGTGCGGGTCTGTTGGCCGCCGGTATTCACGGTCTGACGCAAATCTGGTCACCGGAAATACTGTTTGCGCATGTGACTCATTATGGCGTGTTTGAGGCATCGGTGGTGACGCTGGTGATTTTAGTCATTGCCTATCTCGGGGTGCACCCGATCATCATGACCTCCAGTCTGGCCCCGTTACTCTGGCATTTGCACCCGGATCCTTCCCTGTTGGGGATGACGTTTCTTTTTTCCTGGGGGCTGTCGACAGGAGCCACGCCGTTGTCAGGTGCCAATCTGGCATTGATCGCCTGCTTCAGGGTGCGGGCCTGGAACATGCTGATCTGGAATCTGGGCTATGCCATCAAAGAATGGGTTTGGCTGATGGCGTTGTATGCACTGTATGTTCGGTGTTATTTGTAATCGGATATGCAGCTTTTTGTGCAGTTGAGTTGTGCCATCGACGTTAGCAGACTATCCTAGCCGCTTAAATGAGATTGTCTGTCATGAACAGAATAGTTATATAGGTGTGTTATGTCTTTTGAAGTATTAGAACAGCTGGAAGCGAAAGTCCAATCCGCAGTGGATGGCATTAGTTTATTGAAAATGGAACTGGATGAGTTACGTTCACAAAATCAACAATTGAAAGAAGAAAACCAGCATTTACGGAATGAACATCAGGCATGGCAGGAACGTTTACGTTCTCTGTTAGGTAAGATGGATCAAATGAACAGTGATAACTGAAATAAAAACGCCGGATTTCTCCGGCGTTTTTTATGATGTGTGTTTATTCGATATCTAGAGGCTCTGGCGACAGAATAATGCCTGTCGTATCCGCATAGATATGATCTTCTGGCAGGAAAGTCACCCCACCGAAGTTGACCGGTAGTTCACTGTCGCCACTTTCTTCGTCGTCGGCACCGACCGGAATAGAAGCCAGCGCCTGAATGCCGATTTCCAGATCGGCCAGAGCATCCACTTCACGCACTGAACCGTAGCAGATAATGCCTTCCCAGCCATTGTCTGCGGCGGTCGCGGCAATATCGGCATCAATGAGTGCCCGACGTAATGAGCCGCCACCATCAATTAACAATACTCGGCCGATGCCACTTTCTTTCACGATTTGACGAATAATGCCATTCGCTTCAAAACATTTAATCGTGGTGATTTGTCCGCCGAATGAAGAGCGGCCACCAAAAGTGCTGAACATTGGTTCTACAACATCGACCTGATCTTGGTAAATGTCACAAAGCTGGGAGGTATTGTATTCCATGTGATGGGTCCAACGTGTTGACGTTAAGAGCAGTATAAGGATGCAACCGGGGAATGCAAAGCCGAACGAGATATTATTGACTTATATGACAGAAAAACGAACGAAGTGAGGAGAACGTCGCCGCATGAGAGAGGGAAATGTGATTGTCATCACCCGAGCATAGGTGTTTAATCACGGATGAGGTTACGGTGCATTAAAAATGTCTGTTTTGCGTTTTTCTTGTGAAGTTGTAGCCCACATAAAAGGAAATTTGCATCTTTATGCTGCGAGGAAGCCATGTCACACGATATATCATCAACGCCTGCCGGATTAATTCATCGGTCCTTGAATCGTCATGATTACAAAACACTCTCACTGGCTGCGTTAGGGGGAGCATTGGAATTTTATGACTTCATTATTTTTGTTTTTTTAGCTGCGGTGGTGAGTCGGCATTTTTTCCCGGCAGATATTCCGGACTGGTTACGTCAATTCCAGACATATGGCATCTTTGCCGCCGGTTATTTGGCCCGTCCGTTAGGCGGCATCGTGATGGCCCATTTTGGCGATCTGGTTGGCCGCAAGAAAATGTTTAACCTGAGTATCTTACTCATGGCGTTGCCAACTTTGCTGATGGGCTTATTACCCACCTATGAGTCGGTGGGGATCGTGGCTCCGGTCGGTTTACTGGTTTTACGTATTTTGCAGGGCGCAGCCATCGGCGGTGAAGTGCCGGGCGCGTGGGTTTTTGTGTCCGAGCATGTTCCTTCCCGTCGTATTGGATATGCCTGCGGCACACTGACGGCCGGTTTAACTGCGGGTATTTTGTTGGGTTCGCTGATCGCCACCCTGTTAAATACCTCACTGAGTCAGGCGCAGATCTTCAGTTGGGGCTGGCGCTTGCCCTTCCTGCTGGGGGGCGTGTTTGGGCTCTGTGCCATGATGTTACGCCGCTGGTTGGAAGAAACGCCTATTTTTGCGGAAATGAAGGCTAAGAAACAGCTGGTGGAAGGGCTCCCGCTCAAACTGGTATTGGGCAACAGCAAAACAGAAGTGGTGGTGTCGATGTTGCTGACCTGGCTGTTGTCGGCCGCCATTGTGGTTGTGATCCTGATGACGCCGACCTATCTGCAGAAACAACTGGCCATTGCTCCTGCTGCGGCTTTGCAGGCCAATTCCCTCGCCATCGTTGCGCTGACGATAGGCTGCATTTTCTTTGGCTGGCTGAATGATCGTTTTAACAGCGGTCTGATTTTTATCCTGGGAAGTATCGGGCTGGGGTTGTCTGTATATGCGTTCTATCATGGTGTGACGGCCGATCCTACCCTGTTGCCCATGCTGTATCCGCTGGCTGGTTTCTTTGTCGGGATCGTGGGGGCAGTCCCCTATGTGATGGTCAATGCGTTTCCTCCGGCAATTCGTTTTACCGGCTTGTCGTTCTCTTATAATCTGGCCTATGCCATTTTTGGCGGATTGACCCCTATGCTGGTAGCCTTGTGGTTGAAAAATGAACCGATGGCACCTTGCTACTATGTAATAGCCTTATGCGGTGTCGGTGTGCTGATCGGTGGCTGGTTACTGTTGCAGGAACAGCAAGCCTCAGACGTTGTGACGCAGACCAATTAAACTTTGCTCAGGTCAGCCGCTATTGGCTGGCCTGATGACAATGCAACTCCGCACCCACCTCTAAGACACTAAGATACCCACCCGAGAAGACCGCGCCACTATCCAGCCAAATACAGTTGCCTTTGCGAAAAGGGGTAGGGCGGATCGGGGTGTGGCCCATAATACACCAGTCGACCCCCTTAATCCGGTAGGCATCGGAAAGTAAATCGGTCTTATTTGCGAGCGAGATCCGCTCGCGTGACCAAATCAGTTTTTCAATCAGCCCGTCACGTTTCTTGGCCGTATATTCATCCAAGGCGGTGAGTAACTGTGCCCAGTCGTTAAAGACCGGATCGGCATGGCAGATCCCGATATGGATGTGATCTGCAGTCCAGAGATCGATGACCAGCGGTAATTGTTCCAGTCGGGGTAACCAATAGGCTTTAGTTGTTTGCTGCTGTTCTGGTGAAAGTTCGTAGAACCAATTCCCACCATTGCGGACCCAGCAATATTCTGCGAGCGATTCATGTCGCCAGGCGGAGCAGCACATTTGCTCATGGTTGCCCTGAATGGCATAAAAACCGGCTTGGTCAAGCAGGTTAAGGCATCCCAGACTGTCAGGTCCCCGATCAGTCAGGTCGCCGAGCAGGATACAAACATCACCGTTGGCGGCCGAAAACTGCACCTGACCGAGAATGGATTGCAACTGTGGCAGACAACCGTGTAAGTCGCCGACCACAAATGTTCTGCCCCGAACCTGCAATGTCTGATAAGACGGCATGATGATGCTCCGGACATCTGTTCCTTGATCCAAGCGTAGTTTATTTTTTGTTGTTTTCGCGTGTTTAGGTGGAAAAATCCTGCTCGGTGGCGAGGGGGGCTGGATGGGCTGTGTTACAGTACCACCTTTCCCCAAAATTCAGGAAATTGCATGTCATTCGGTACTGAATTATGCCCATGCGGCAGTAAAAGACCATTTTCAGCTTGTTGCCAGCCATTATTGAATGGAGAGAAAACGGCGGACACACCAGAACAATTAATGCGTTCCCGATTTAGCGCTTTTTATCGGGCCGATGCATGGGGCTACATTCTGAAAACCTGGCATCCGGATCATTGTCCTGCCGTGAGTGAAGCGGATCTGGCAGAAGAAAGCCGCTTGGCGAAGTGGGAAAAACTGGAAATCCGAGATACCAAAGTGAATGGGGAAACCGGAGAGGTGACCTTCTGTGCCTGGTATCGCGATCAAACCGGATTGCACCCACATATCGAGCGCTCCCAGTTTGTCCGTTATGAGGGTAACTGGGTGTATACCACTGGTGAATTTTTGCCCTACACCCGCACGCCTAAGATCAAGCCGAATGATCCTTGTCCGTGCGGGAGTGGGAAAAAATATAAGCGCTGTTGCGGCTGATTAATCGGCCGTGTGTTCAGTGCTGACTTCATCACCGATCTGGAAGAAATGACCGCCGGCAACATGATGGATGGTGCGTAAATCATCGGAAGGAAAATGCCAGTGGCCATGACTGAAGACACGATCATCCGCCCACGCTGCCACCACTTCACCGAGCAACAGATCATAGGTCTGCTGGGTATGGGGTTCGCGCAACAAACGACATTCCAACCAGCCGATACAGCCGTCGACCAACGGCACCTGAAGCTGGCTGGCATCGAGTTTACCGAGGTGAAAATGACTGAACTTGTCACATTCGCGGCCACTGCAGTCACCAACAGCCACCGTGAGTTGGGCCATGGCGACCGGGGGAATATTGATGACAAATTCACCCGAAGCCTCGATTAATTGTCGGGTATAGGTATTACGATCCACCACAATTGCTACTTTGGGTGGAGAAAAGTCCAACGGCATGGTCCAGGCAGCAGCCATTACATTTTCTTTGCCTGCACAGGCTGACGAGATCAACACGGTCGGGCCATGGTTCAGCAGACGATAGGCTTTCTCCAGTTCTACAATCTGGCGCATGATGTTTCCTTTGAAGAAAAAGTTGATTCAGCTTAACCAAAATTGATGGCAGCGGCTATGATGTGCGCCCAGATAGGGGACGTGTGGCCTATGGGGAACAATGATGATCCTGCTGATCGATAACTATGACTCTTTTACCTATAACCTGGTGCAATACTTTGGGCAACTGGGCGCGCAGGTCGAGGTGCGTCGTAATGACGCGGTAACCCTTGAGGATATCGCCGCTTACCGGCCTTCACATCTGGTGATATCACCGGGCCCGTGCACCCCCAACGAGGCTGGAATTTCCTTGGCGGCGATCCGGCAATTTGCCGGTGAAATTCCCATTCTGGGCGTCTGCTTGGGGCATCAGGCCATGGCTCAGGCTTTTGGTGGCCGGGTGATCCGGGCAACGCAGGTCATGCATGGCAAAACCAGCCTGATTGGGCATGATGGCAGGGGCGTTTTCCGTGATCTAAACAATCCGCTGTCGGTGACGCGTTATCATTCTTTGCTGGTGGATGAAGCCACCTTGCCACCGGTATTTGAGGTATCTGCCTGGACATTGCCGCCAGAGGGCGAGGCTCGGGAGATTATGGGGCTACGCCATCGAACGTTGCCTTTGGAAGGGGTGCAATTTCACCCGGAAAGTATTCTGAGTGAGCAAGGACTCGAATTATTAGCAAATTTCTTGCGGCAATAACATTTCCAGTGTTGGGTGCTACGGCGCATAGTGATATATTATGCACTCTAATTGATTAAAATTTCATTTTCCTGGTTTACAGTGCTAAGGAGTTTGTATGGCAGAACAGACGCAGGTGACGCGTGGTTGGTTTGATGAAGTCATTGTCCCGACTTATGCTCCTGCAGCTTTCATTCCGGTTCGTGGTCAGGGTTCCCGCTTATGGGATCAGCAAGATCGCGAATATATCGATCTGGCGGGTGGTATTGCGGTTAATGCGTTGGGTCACTGCCACCCGGCTTTAGTCAAAACCCTGACCGAGCAGGGTCAGCGTCTGTGGCATGTCAGCAACTGGATGACCAACGAGCCGACACTGCGTCTGGCTCGCAAGATGGTTGATGCCACTTTCGCGGATCGGGCTTTCTTCTGTAACTCAGGGGCGGAAGCCAATGAAGCGGCATTTAAACTGGCCCGTCGTTATGCCAAGGAAAAATTTGGTGAGCAGAAAAACCAGATCATTGCGTTTTTGCAAGGCTTCCACGGTCGCACTTTCTTTACGGTGAGTGTCGGCGGTCAGTCGCATTATTCGGATGGTTTTGGCCCACGTCCCGGTGCCATCCAGCATATTCCTTACAATGATATCGCGGCCCTGAAAGAGCTGATTTCTGATAACACCTGTGCCGTGGTCATGGAACCGCTGCAAGGCGAAGGCGGTGTCTTACCTGCCGATAAAGAATTTGCCAAGGCAGTGCGGGAGTTGTGTACCCAGCACAACGCGCTGTTGATTCTGGACGAAGTTCAGACCGGCATGGGGCGTACCGGCAGCCTGTTTGCCTACATGCAGCTTGGGGTTGAGCCAGACATCCTGACCACCGCCAAAGCGTTGGGCGGCGGTTTCCCGATTGCTGCCATGTTAACTCGCGAAGCGATTGCGCAGGTGTTCCAGCCAGGTGTACACGGCACCACGTTCGGTGGTAACCCGCTGGCGTGTGCTGTCGCTGAAACAGCGTTTGATCTGATCAATGACCCGACATTGCTGGCTGGTGTGAAAGAGCGTGAAGTTTGGTTCCGTGCCGCACTGGAGAAGATCAATGCCGAATATCACTGCTTCAGCGAAGTGCGTGGACAGGGTCTGCTGATTGGTGCGGTCTTGACCGAGCAATTTGCGGGTAAGGCCAAGGCATTTGTTGATGCGGGTATTGAGCAGGGCGTGCTGTTTCTGGTTGCTGGCCCGAATGTGGTCCGTTTCACACCGGCACTGAATTTAACCGCCGAAGAGTTTGCAGAAGGGATGAGCCGCTTTACTCAGGCTGTGGCTCAGGTGGTTAAAGCCTGATCTGTTCGGTAAAAACAAAAAAGGCTGCGCAGGCAGCCTTTTTTTATGGAGCAGCAAAAACGCTTAGCGCGTGCCAAACACCACGATCGTTTTGCCATGAGCCGTGATCAGTTCCTGATCTTCCAGCATCTTCAGAATACGACCCACTGTTTCGCGGGAGCAACCCACGATCTGACCGATTTCCTGGCGGGTGATTTTGATCTGCATACCGTCTGGATGAGTCATGGCATCAGGCTGTTTGGCCAAATTCAGCAGGGTCTGTGCGATCCGACCGGTTACATCCAGGAAGGCCAGATTGCCCACTTTCTGGCTGGTGGTTTGCAGACGACGAGCCATCTGTGCAGAAAGACGCATCAGGATCTCAGGGTTGACCTGAATTAACTGACGGAATTTTTTGTAAGAGATTTCAGCAACTTCACAAGAGGTTTTTGCACGGATCCAGGCTGAACGAATCGGGTTCTCGCTTTCATCAAACAGACCCAGTTCGCCGATAAAGTCTCCCTGATTCAGGTAAGACAGAATCATTTCCTTGCCTTCTTCGTCTTTGATCAGCACAGCCACAGAACCTTTGATAATGAAATACAAAGTTTCTGCTTTTTCACCCGCGTGAATCAGTGTGCTTTTTGCCGGATATTTATGAATATGGCAGTGAGAAAGAAACCATTCCTGTGTTGGATCGCTTTGCGGTTTGCCGATTACCATTATCTGTCCTCTTGAGCGCCGGTGTACCACCATTATCAGTGATACAGCTTTTTTATTTATTGCTATTTTGAGTCAATCGAAACATCACAACAGGATCTGTGGCGAAAATGACACAAACTCAGTGGCGAGTACGCTTCCACACAGACAAGCAGCGTGTATGCGTAAGCTCGCAATAAAGACCTAGCATAAGGTGCGGAAAAAGTAATGACAAGAGATGCTTATGGAAATAAGCCGCTTGTTACAATCATAAGCAAAATTTTTAATTTTCTGTTACATCATCGATCGGCGGAATCGTGTTTTTAGGCACGATTGTGACAGATTCATGTAATTCGCTGTATAAAATCACCACATCGCCGCGTTCCAACTGCTGTCGCACTTGAGTGACCTTTTCAGACAGTGAAAAGGTTTGTTCCCCGTAATCGGTGCCTTCACGCAGCACGAAAGATTCGATCAGGTTATCTAAAGTAGCATTGGGAAGCTGCTGCCAAGGAATGATCATAACAACCTCATATGACCCATTGTGGGGTTGGTTCCGTTTCCAATAATTCTCGCAGTACCCGCAGTGCTTTATCCAGCGAAATATTATCTGCCGGATGACTAATCGACAAACGGACGGCCTGTGGTGACGGATAGTGGGCTGCTGCAAATAATTCGGCACCGGCAACGCCGACACCTTGCTGATTAGCGGCCTGTACAAAGGCCTGACAACGCCAGTATGCAGGCAAGGGTAGCCAGGCGTGCATGCCTCCCTCCTGATATTGCACCTGATAGGCACTTAAATGGTGACGCAGGAGTTCTCCCCGTTCCCGCAATGTTTTCCGTTGTTGCAGCAACATGCGATCCGCCTGTCCGGACTGCAGCCAGCGGCAGGTCAGTTCAATCATCAGTGGTGTGATCATCCAACTGGAACCGCGTACGGCAATCGACATGGCCGTATGCAGATGCTGAGGAACCAGCATATAACCCAGACGTAATCCGGCGCTGGTATTTTTGGCAAAACTGCCCAGATGAATGACCCGTTCCGGCGCCAATTCGACCATGGCGGGAGGGCGGATCTCGGGCAGGATGCCATGCACATCATCTTCAATGATGGTCAATTGATAGCGTTCACACAGGGCCAAGATTTCTTGACGTCGAGCGAGACTCATCGTAACGGCTGTCGGGTTCTGGATGGTGGGCGTTAGATAGAGGGTGCGGTAATTCCCACTCTGGCAGGCTTTTTCCAACGCCTGAGGCAGCATGCCTTCGTCATCCATCGCCAACCCTTTGAGCTGAATGCGCAGGGAGTGAGACAAGGTGCTGAGGCCTGGATACGTCAGCCCCTCACACAACACGGTTTCACCGACTGCGCCACACGCCATCAAACTCAACAACAGGCCATTCTGGGCACCAAAACTGAAAAATAACCGCTCCGGCTGAGCGGTATCGAATCCGTATTGATGCAACCACTGACAGACAATTTCGCGCTGTGACAATTCGCCATTGACCGAGCTGTATTCCATCAGGGCGTTGATCCGGCCGGATGTCGCCAGTATGGATTCCATTGCATCGCGGAACGAGTTCTCTCGATCCTGCAGGATCGGCAGGTTCTGCCACAATTCGATCCGCGCCGGATCCGGCTGCCGGATATGCCAGCTCAACGCGGGCTCCTCAGCCGCCTCTCGCACGTAGGTTCCCGCACCGACGCGTGCGTTCACCCATCCCTGATGTTCCGCCTCGCTATAGGCGCGGGTGATGGTGCCGACGGTGACGCCGAGTTGATCGGCAAGCGCACGGTGTGTGGGTAAACGTTGACCGGGTTGTAATTCACCTTGCTCGATGGCCTGACCAATGGCCTGTGCGAGTTGGCGATACAACGGTCCCTGACCTGAAAGCTGTGGATTCCAAATTGTCATGGTGACAATAAACCTGTTGATCCTCTGAATAGCTTCAATATAACGTTAATTGAGCGATGAATGTAGTCTGATTTCGCTGTTTTTGATGAATTGTATCGAGACAATTTTGCAAGGAGCAAACCGATGGAACAAAGCCTGTTATTGTCGCTGATCGCTTTTGCCTGGATCACCTGTGTCACGCCCGGCCCGAATAACGTCATGCTGACCGGTTCTGGTGCCCGTTTTGGTTTCTGGCACTCAATGCAACATATTGCCGGGATCAGTGGTGGCTTGGTCTGCATGTTGTTGCTCATGGCATTGGGGGTGGGCGCACTCTTCCAACAATGGCCGGTGTTGCAGTTGCTGCTAAAGATCGGTGGATCCGCGTATCTGCTCTATTTGGCCTGGCAGATCGCGCAGGCAGGGGTGCCTGAACTGAATGCCTCTTCTTGTCAGTCTGGCATCAAACCGTGGCGTTTTCATCAGGCGGTGTTGTTCCAGTTTATGAATCCGAAAGCCTGGCTGATGAGCCTATCGGCCATCGGCAGCTTTACCCTGTTGGGCGAACAGTATTGGTCTTCGGTGATTTGGGTCTTGGCGGTGTTTGCACTGGTGGGATTAAAAACCAGCTCAATGTGGACGCTGTTTGGCGTGAAGGTCGGGCAGTGGCTGAAAACCCCTCGCGCCTGGCATTACTGGAATCGAAGCATGGGGATGTTAACGGCACTGTGTGTGGCGTTGATCTGGTTTGAATAAACATATAAAGGAAAAGAAAAGAGAATGAAAACAATTGGTCTAATTGGTGGTATGAGCTGGCAGTCAACCATTCCCTACTATCAGATCCTGAATGAATCTGCCGCAGAGCAGTTAGGCGGGTTACATTCTGCAAAACTGCTGCTTTGGAACATGGATTTTGAGGAGATCGCCAGTCTGCAACGGCAGAACCGCTGGCAGGAGGCCGGTGCGGTGATGGCGGCGGCGGCCGTGAAATTACAGCAGGCTGGTGCGGACGCAATCGTGATCTGTACCAACACCATGCACAAACTGGTGCCGGATATGTTACCTGAGTTGCAGATCCCGATCCTGCACATCGCGGATGCAACGGCAATGGCCATTCAGCAGGCAGGATTGCGTAAAGTCGCCTTATTAGGAACTCGATTTACCATGGAAGACAGTTTTTATGTTTCTCATTTGCGAGAGCACTATGGTCTTGAGGTGATCGTGCCTGATGCCGCGGCCCGACAGATTGTGCATGATGTGATTTTTAACGAACTGTGTGTCGGGGTGGAAAAAGAAAGCTCCCGGGCGCAATACCGTGAAATCATGGCGGCGCTGGTGCAACAAGGTGCAGAAGGGATCATCTTCGGTTGTACCGAGATCCCGCTGCTGGTGGATCAGTCTGACGCCGCGGTGCCTGTCTTTGATACCACGACATTGCATGCGACTTATGCGGCGAAATGGGCATTGGCATCAATCTAGCGAGGTTAATTCCTGTCAATGAATAGTGTTTATGCCAAATCCGTGTAGAATTGCGCCGTTTTTAATCGCGGTATAGAAAGATATTGGCATGACAACAGTGCTTGATGAACAGGATCGTTATAAAGAGATCCGCCCATATAATGATAGTGAAGTTCCGGCGGCCATTGAGCGCCTGATCAGTGATGAAGAGCTGATCAGCGCTGTGGCCCGTTTTCGTTTTCCGCATGCCGTTAACTATTTCGGCTGGTTGCTGAAACCGTTGATCCGTCGCGCCTTGCATAAACGTGTAGCCAATGTGCGTACGGTCGATGATGTACAGCGGCAGATCGCGCATTTTATGGAACAGATGATTGCGAAGACCACCGATGGAGTGACCTATTCCGGTCTGGAAAATTTGCAATCCGATAAAAGTTATCTGTTTATTTCGAATCACCGTGATATTGCGATGGATCCTGCCTTTGTAAACTGGGGTCTATACCAGTGCGGGCTGGACACGGTACGTATTGCGATCGGCGACAACCTGCTGCGTAAACCTTGTGCTACCGAGCTGATGCGTCTGAACAAAAGTTTTATTGTCAAACGTTCGGCCAAAGGGCCGCGTGAAATGGCAAAGACGTTCAACGAACTCTCTTCTTATATTGCAGATTCATTGCAGGAAGGCCACTCGATCTGGATCGCGCAGAAAGAAGGCCGCGCCAAAGATGGTGATGATCGTACCGATCCGGCCATTCTGAAAATGTTCCACATGGCCGGTAAGCAGAAGAAGCTGGGTTTTGTGGAATATATGCAGCAACTGAATATCGTGCCGGTGGCGATCTCTTACGAATATGATCCGGGGGATGAAGCCAAAGCGCGTGAGCTGTATGAAACGTCAACCAACGGTTCTTATCAGAAGAGCGAGTTTGAAGATATCGAAAGCATTGTCTCAGGCATTGTGGGCTATAAAGGTCGCGTGCATGTGACTATCGGCAAACCCGTGCATGATGGATTCGAAACACCGGAAGAGCTGGCTCAGGTCATTGATCGGGCAATTCACAGCCAGTATCGCTTGTTTTCCTCGAATCTTCTGGCGGCCGGGATCCACTCGACGGACATCACCGCCGAGCAGCAGGCCCAGTTTGAGCAACGGATGGCGGCCATGGATAGCAAATGGCGTGATCTTGCCAAGGCTATGTATGCCCAGCCTGCGGTCAATCAGCAGGCTTGAGTTCTGGCACAGGCAGGGCTAGTGACCTGCCTGTGCCAGCCATTGGGCTGACTCTGTTTTTATTGCGTCAATAATATCCAGCAACTCCAGCAATTCCGGTTCAAAGGCACTGCAACTGATCCCGGAGCGCAAGCCTTGTTCCAGTTCAGCACAACTGCGCTGCAATTGTGGTACTCCGCAGTAAGCCGCTCCGCCACGAAGTTTATGAATAGCATCCAGTAATTCGGCACATTCAGTGCCCGCGGCGGAGGCTTCCAGTAACGGCCTGATCTCATCAAAACTGGCGACTAACATCTGCAACATCTCTTCGGCCAGTTTGGCATTGCCTTTCGTTTTCTCCAGTGCCAGATCCCAATCAATGAATTTCGGCCCGAGAGTCACGACTGGCTGGAGATGGCTGAATTGCAGCAGCAGCCGTTTCAACTGGATTTCATCAATCGGTTTGGACAGGTATTCGTCCATGCCGCTACTCATTAAACGCTCGCGTTCACCGGGCGAGGCATGCGCAGTGACGGCAATGATGGGCGTACGTTTATTCAATGGATTGCGATGAATGATCTGACTGGCCTGGATACCATCCATGAGCGGCATCTGGACGTCCATGAAGATGATGTCGAAGCGATCCTTTTCTGCCAGCGAAACCGCCTGATGCCCATCCTGACACGAATGCACCTCTTCCACTAAGTCATTGAGCAACGCCATAATTAGCTTGAGGTTCGCCGGATTATCATCGACAGCCAAGATCCGCAGCGGCAATCGGGCTTTTTGTACTTCGACCGGTACCGTCAATGTCTGAGCAGGGGGAAGCGGTTGTAATAAAGACTGTAACAGCTTGCTGTGGATCACCGGTTTGCTGAGCGAATAAATTTTATTATTCTGCATTAAATGTTCATGCAGCGTCGGATCGCTGGAGTTGATTAGGACAATCAGCTTTTCCAGACGATATTGTTGCAGGCAGCGCGTCACCGTCGATTGTATCTGCTCGATGGCCGTATCAGGCGGAAAGCCCACCACCATGGCGTAATACTCGCCGTCATCCTGTGGCTGCTCGTCGATCGTCTGTACAACCTCCATCTGCCATTCATGCAACAGGCTTAAGCAGGCTTCCCGGCTCCAGAGTGCCTTTTCAGACAACAGCACTTTTTTGCCGGCCAATGTCATCTGTTCCGCAGGAATATTCTGCTCTTCAGATACCAGCTCCAACGGGATACTGATGGTGAATTCAGAACCTTGATTAGGTTCTGAGTGAACCTGCATGGCGCCATTCATCTGTTCAATCAGTTTCTGGCTGATGACCAAGCCCAGCCCGGTGCCACCGTAACGGCGGGAAATGGAGCTGTCGCCTTGAATAAAAGGCTGGAATAGCCGCATGAGCTGTTCATTGTCCATGCCTATCCCGGTATCCCGAATGCGAAATTGCAACAAGACCTTGTGCGGCTCTGCCAGGCGCAGTGTGCTGACCTGAAGATTGACCATCCCCTGTTCGGTAAACTTGATCGCATTGCCGACGATATTGGTTACGATTTGCTGCAGCCGCAGCGGATCGCCAGCCACCAGATCCGGAAGCGGCTGGTTAACCAGCAACGACAATTCCAGTTTTTTATCGTGCGCGGAAGGTGCAAGCAGGGTGACGGTGTCATTGACCATTTCCCGGATATTGAAGGGAATATTTTCCAGTGTCAGTTTTCCCGCCTCTAATTTAGAGAAATCGAGAATATCGTTGATGATGCTGAGTAAATTCTTTGCTGAATGTTCAATGGTGTTCAGATAGTCATGCTGATGCAGGCTGAGCTGGGTTTTAAACAACTGGCGGGTAAAACCGATGACCCCGTTGAGTGGTGTGCGCAGCTCATGCGACATGTTGGCCAGAAATTCTGATTTGATGCGTGCCGCTTCTTGAGCTCGCTTTTTCGCCATGTCCAGTTCAACGTTCTGGATCTCGATTTGCTCAAGCGTTTCACGTAAATCGGAGGTGGCCTGATCGATACTCTGCTGCATTTCGTTGTGGTATTCGCTGATCGCTTTTGCCATCGCGTTGATACCGTTTTTCAGCATATCCAGTTCGCCATCCATCTTGCCGCGTACGCGGGTATCCAGACGGCCTTCACGAATGTGATATACCGCCCGCACCATGCGATTGATCGGCTCGATCACCACATGTACCAGATTCAGGCCAAAGAACAGACTCATGATCAGGCCAAGCAGAACAATAAAAATCGCGGTGGCGGTATCGCGGTATTGCGCAATGACCGAGCGATCGATATTCAATTGGATGGCCATGTAGCCGATGATTTCTGGCGTACTGCTGGTTTGTAATGAGGTTTCACTCAAACTGTTTTCGGCAAAAATAGGCGTGCGCAGAATGATATAGTCATCGACGTGCTGAACGCTGGTGAGCTCAGGAATGCTGTGTCCATCCGGCAGACGCATTTGCATAAAATCACGATGAAAATTGGAGGTGACAAACAGATTGTTGTCTTTCGTGAAGATGGCAATGGATTTGATGAGCGGCGAATTTCGTCGGTGGCTGGTGCTGATCAGCCGGCGTAAATCTTCGCGACTGGAACGGGTCAGGCCATACTCACTGGCTATCGCCAGAGGTTCAATGACACTGGTACCCTGTTCAATCATAAAATTTTCAATCTGCTGATGCCGGTGAAAAATAAAATAACCGGCTAACAATGTACCGATAAGCAGAGTGGGTATAATAGTAAACGCCAGAACGCGGGCGCGCAGGCCATATTTCGTCATAGTCTGTTTTTGTTGACCCGTTCTTGTGGGACAATAGTGTTTTCCGGTGCTTTTCTTCCAGCATCATACCTACCTAACGATAAGCCACCAAGAGATATGGTTCAGTTTTTCAAACCCCAACCTAAAGCACTGCCTTCTCAGGCGGTAGAGATAACCATCGATAATCTGGATCACCACCTGACTGGTGTGGGTCGTTATCAAGGCAAAGCCTGTTTTGTCGAAGGAGTGTTGCCTGGCGAAAAGGTCAGAGTGCAAATCACCGAACAGAAAAAACAGTATGCGCATGGCCGGCTACGTCAGGTGTTGACGCCATCGGCAGCGCGTCTGGAACCTTTTTGCCCGGCCTTTCATCAATGTGGTGGCTGTAACGCCCAAATGATGCCGCAGCAAGTGCAATGTCAAGCCAAACAAGACGGCGTACAACGTTTGTTCCGGCAATTGGCCAAAATTGAACTGCCTGCACCACTCTGGATCGCAAATAGCCCACCGCAGGCCTACCGTCGTGTTTGTCGCTTGGCGGTAAAATATGAAAAGAGCCAGCGTGCCGTACAAGTCGGTTTCCGGCAAAAACAGAGTCAGGCATTGGTGGAAATCGAAGGTTGTCCGGTGTTGACGCCAGCCTTGTCCGTACTCATCAGCCCACTACGTAGCATGCTGAACACACTCAGTTCGTATCGTGATATCGGTCATATTGAGCTGTATGACACCGAAAGCGGGCTCGCCATGCTGGTTCGGCATAACGGCAAACCTTCGACGAAAGATAAAGAGATCCTGCTGGCTTTTGCACAACAGCATGAGAGTGTGCTGTATCTGCAAACAACCGGTTATCCGGAAGCGTTAACCGACGTGCCACCGAGTTTCTATGAGTTGAATGACCAGCGATTTTATTTCCAACCCGGCGATTTCCTGCAGGTCAACGCGGCAGTCAATCAACGTCTGGTGCAGCATGTCTGCGACTGGCTGGCCCCTCAGACAACTGATCGTGTACTGGATCTGTTTTGCGGGGTAGGGAATTTCACCTTGCCACTGGCACGCTATGCGGCTTCGGTGACTGGCATTGAAGGGGTTGACGAAATGGTGCAGCGGGCCACTCACAATGCCAACCAGAATCAATTGGTCAATACCGAATTTCATCGCGCCGATCTGACAAAAATGGCGGAATATGCCAACGCAGCCTGGCAACAACAATGTTATGATCTGATACTGTTGGATCCGGGGCGGACCGGAGCCGAAGAGGTCATGCCATGGTTGGCAAAAAGTAAAGCCCGCCGGATCGTGTATGTTTCTTGCAATCCGGTAACGGCGGCACGTGACTGTGCACTGTTACAGTCGGGTTATACATTAAAACAATGGGGATTACTGGACATGTTCCCGCATACCGGGCATGTCGAATCTCTCTTCTTGTTTGAACAAAAATAATAAGGACGAGCGTCTCATGGTTGCAGTGCGTGATACTCACCTGAAAACGGGTTTTGACTTCAATAACTGGATGACAACACTGGAGCTGCCCGCAGCGGATAAAACAGCTCTGTTATCGGTCTTTGAATATTGTCATCACCGAATTGAAGATGAGAGCGAACAGCAACGCCTGTCCAAACGCAGCGCGGAAATGATCGGCATTCTGCTGACGCTGCATATGGATATGGATACGCTCAAGGCGGCTACCCTATTCCCGTTGATCGAACCCGGTTATCTGACGGTGGAGCAAGCCACGGCAGATTTTGGTGATGTGATCAGCCGCTTATTGCTGGGGGTGGTGGATATTGACGCGATCCGCTTCCTGCAACATATCAACAGTGCCACCGTATCAGACACACAGGTCGATAATGTGCGTCGCATGTTGCTGGCCATGGTGGAAGATGTGCGGGCGGTGGTGATCAAACTTGCAGAGCGTATCGCCTGTCTGCGGGAAGTGAAAAACGCCACGGAAGAAACCCGGGTGCTGGTGGCCAAAGAGATCTCCAATATCTATGCGCCGTTGGCCAACCGTTTAGGTATCGGTCAGTTGAAATGGGAGCTGGAAGATCTCTCGTTCCGCTATCTGCATCCGGATATCTATAAGCAGATTGCCAAATTGCTGGATGAAAAGCGGCTTGATCGGGAGCGCTATATCCAGCAATTCGTGGCCGACACCAAACAGGCATTACGGGATGCCGGTATTGAAGCCGAGGTGTATGGCCGTCCGAAACACATCTACAGCATCTGGCGTAAGATGCAGAAGAAAAACCTGAATTTCTCCGATTTGTATGATGTGCGGGCGGTGCGTGTGGTCACGAAACGCCTGCAGGATTGTTATGCCGCACTCGGTATCATTCATACCCACTGGCATCATATTCCGCGTGAGTTCGACGACTATGTGGCCAACCCGAAACCGAATGGTTATCAGTCGATTCATACCGTCGTACTGGGGCCGGAAGGGAAAACCGTCGAGATCCAGATCCGCACCGAACAGATGCATCAGGAATCCGAACTCGGCGTTGCCGCACACTGGAAATATAAAGAGGGGATGCAGGCCGGTAAAAATGCCGCCTATGAAGACCGCATTGCCTGGTTGCGTAAACTGCTGGCCTGGCAGGAAGACATGGTTGAATCCGGCTCATTGGTTGATGAGCTGCGTACTCAGGTGTTTGAAGATCGTGTCTACGTCTTTACCCCGAAAGGCGACGTGGTTGACTTGCCAGCCGGTGCTACGCCGCTGGATTTCGCGTATCAGGTGCACAGCATGATCGGCCACCGTTGTATCGGTGCCAAGATTGACGGGCGCATTGTCCCGTTCACCTATCAACTGCAAACCGGTGATCAAATTGAGATCATCACGCAGAAAGAGCCGAACCCCAGCCGCGACTGGATGAACCCGAACCTGACTTTCCTGCGCACCAGTCGGGCGCGTGCCAAGGTCGCTGCCTGGTTCCGTAAACTGGATCGCGATAAGAACATTCTGGCCGGTCGGGAACTACTCGATAAAGAGGTGGAACGGCATGGCTTTAATCTTTCCCGTGATGAATTAGCCTCGGCGGTGAAAGAGTTCTATACCCGTCTCAGCCTGATGGAATTTGATGATCTGCTGGCGGGTTTGGGTTCTGGTGAAGTTCGCATCAATCAGTTGATGAACTTCCTGGAACAGAAGCTGAATAAACCGACTGCAGAAGAAGAAGATCGTCGTCTGCTGGAACAGCTGGAAAATAAAACCCAGCACCGGATGAAAAACACCAAACCGGGTAAGGGACATATCGTTGTGCAGGGGGTGGGCAATCTGATGACGCACGTTGCCCGCTGCTGCCAGCCGATCCCCGGTGACAGTATTATTGGTTTTATCACGCAAGGCCGGGGGATTTCCATCCACCGGGATGATTGCGAGCAGTTCAAAGAACTGAGCCGCCGGAATCCGGAGCGGATCATTGATGCCATCTGGGGTGAAAACTATTCCGGTGGTTATGAGCTGACGGTGCGTATCACCGCCAACGATCGCTCAGGGTTACTGCGAGACATCACCACCATTATTGCCAACGAAAAAATCAATGTACTGGGCATGCGCAGCCGTTCCAACGTCAAACAGCAAACGGCCGATATCGATATTGATATGGAAATTTACAATATCGAAACCCTGAACCGCATGCTGGCGAAGATCAACCAGATGAACGATGTCGTCAGCGCCAAACGTCTTTAATTCATGACCATCGAAACCGCCGCAGCCTCCTGCGGCGGTTTTCTATTTATCAGCAGGAACGCTTATGTCACCGACTTATCCCATGCAAGAACTTCTGGCATTGATGCAACAATTACGCGATCCCGAAAAAGGCTGCCCGTGGGATAAAAAACAGACCTTGCAGAGTCTGACGGCGTATACCATCGAAGAGGCCTATGAAGTCGTAGAAAGCATCGAACAGAACGATCTGACCGGACTGAAATCAGAGCTGGGTGATCTGCTCTTTCAAGTAGTGTTTTATTCACAACTGGCACAAGAACAAGGGCTATTCAATTTTCAGGATGTGGTGCATACCATCAGTGAAAAGCTGGTGCGTCGTCATCCGCATGTGTTTGCCGATAAAGAGTTTGCTGATACGGCTGCAGTGAATGCCAACTGGGAAGCAGAAAAAGCCAAAGAACGTCAGGAGAAAGATGCCGCATCGACCAGCGTTCTGGATGACATTCCTCAGAGTTTACCGGCCCTGATGCGCGCAGCAAAAATTCAGAAACGGTGCGCAACCGTAGGGTTTGACTGGCAGGAATTACCTCCGGTGATTGAAAAGATCCACGAGGAATTGGATGAAGTGCTCGCAGAAGTGAATCGACCAGAGGTTGATAAAAATGCGCTGGCTGAAGAGCTGGGTGATCTATTATTTGCTAATGTTAATCTGGTTCGCCATCTCGGATTTGACCCGGAAAAAATACTGCGTGCCGGTAATCATAAATTTGAACGTCGTTTCCGGGCTTTGGAGCAGACAATTCATGCCCAGGGGCGGACGGTGCAAGCCTGTTCGCTGGATGAATTAGAGACCGTTTGGCAACAAGTCAAACAAATGGAGTGAAGTTGACGTAACGCAAGACTCGGTTCAATGCAAATGAGTATCCTGTTGCCCGTTGTTAGGAGCCCGGGCTTGCGGTATAATTTCATCCCGTCTGTTTCTCCCGCACGCATCTGCGTGATTCCTAAACTTCTTCAGGTTCAGCATGACGACTAAATATATTTTCGTGACAGGCGGGGTGGTTTCATCCTTGGGTAAAGGTATCGCGGCAGCCTCACTGGCGGCGGTGCTGGAAGCGCGTGGTTTAAAAGTAACCATGCTGAAACTCGATCCGTACATCAACGTTGATCCGGGCACCATGAGTCCAATTCAGCATGGTGAAGTATTTGTCACGGAAGATGGCGCCGAAACCGATCTGGATTTAGGTCATTACGAGCGTTTTATCCGCACCAAAATGTCCCGTCGTAACAACTTTACTACTGGCCGCGTCTATTCCGATGTATTACGGAAAGAGCGCCGTGGCGACTACTTAGGTGCAACCATTCAGGTTATTCCTCATATCACTAATGCCATTAAAGAGCGGGTTATTGCCGGCGCTGATGGTCATGATGTCGCGGTCGTTGAAGTTGGCGGCACCGTCGGTGATATCGAATCACTGCCATTTCTGGAAGCAATCCGTCAGTTAGCCGTCGACATCGGCCGTAACAACGCCCTGTTTATGCATCTGACACTGGTGCCATATCTGGCTGCTTCCGGTGAAGTGAAAACCAAACCAACACAACATTCAGTGAAAGAGCTGCTGTCAATCGGTATTCAGCCCGATATTCTGATCTGCCGCTCCGATCGCTCTATTCCGGCTAATGAACGCGCGAAGATTGCGTTGTTCTGTAACGTACCGGAGCGTGCCGTCGTATCATTAAAAGACGTTGATTCTATTTACAAAATTCCGGCATTGCTGAAGTCGCAAGGGCTGGATCAGCTGGTCGTTGATCGCTTTGGCTTGCAATGTGACGAAGCCAATCTGGCTGAGTGGGAACAGGTTATTTATCAGGAAGCTAATCCAACGGGTGAAGTCACCATTGGTATGGTCGGTAAATATGTGTCCTTGCCTGATGCCTACAAGTCAGTCAACGAAGCACTGAAACACGGCGGTCTGAAAAATCGCCTGAGTGTCAACATCAAGTATATTGATTCGCAAGATCTGGAAACCAAAGGTCTGGAGGTACTGGAAGGCTTAGATGCCATTCTGGTTCCGGGTGGTTTCGGTGAACGTGGCGTCGAAGGCAAGATTCTGGCGGCGCAATATGCCCGCGAAAACAAAATCCCTTATCTGGGTATCTGTCTGGGGATGCAGGTTGCGTTGATCGAATATGCGCGCCATGTAGCCGGTATGGACGGAGCCCACTCTACCGAATTTAAACGTGATACACCTTACCCGGTCGTGGGTCTGATCACTGAGTGGATCGACGAAGAAGGGAAAGTTGAGGTGCGCTCTGAAGGTTCTGATCTGGGTGGTACGATGCGTCTTGGGTCGCAATTGTGTCATCTGGCAGAAGGTTCAAAAGTTCGTGCGTTGTATGGCCATGACACCATTCAGGAACGTCACCGTCACCGTTACGAAGTAAATAATACCTTGCTGCCAAAAATTGAAGCCGCAGGTTTGAAAGTAACTGGTTTGTCGGCAGATAAGAAATTGGTTGAGATTGTTGAAAATCCTGATCACCCATGGTTTGTGGCAGTGCAATTCCATCCGGAATTTACTTCCACTCCACGTGATGGGCATCCGCTGTTTGAAGGTTTTATTAAAGCCGCAGGGGAGTACATGAAGAGACACCTAAACTAATCGACAAAATCCGTGGTTGTGGCATATATTGCCGCAACTGCAATTTATAACTTTGTTTGTAGTTCATATCTAAATAACGAGGATTGACAATATGGCTAAAATCGTCAAAGTGATCGGTCGTGAAATCATCGACTCACGCGGCAACCCAACTGTAGAAGCTGAAGTTCACCTGGAAGGTGGTTTCGTTGGTATGGCTGCTGCTCCGTCTGGTGCATCTACCGGCTCTCGCGAAGCACTGGAACTGCGTGACGGTGACAAAGCTCGTTTCCTGGGTAAAGGTGTTCTGAAGGCTGTTGCTAACATCACTGACATCATCGCTCCTGCTCTGATTGGCAAAGATGCTACCGCTCAGGCTGCTGTTGACCAGATCATGCTGGACCTGGACGCTACTGAAAACAAAACTAACCTGGGTGCGAACGCTATCCTGGCTGTTTCTCTGGCGAACGCTAAAGCAGCTGCTGCTTCTAAAGGCATGCCACTGTACGCTTGGATCGCTGAACTGAACGGCACTCCAGGTGTTTACTCTATGCCTCTGCCAATGATGAACATCATCAACGGTGGTGAGCACGCTGACAACAACGTTGATATCCAAGAATTCATGATTCAACCAGTTGGCGCGAAAACTATCAAAGAAGCTCTGCGTATCGGCGCTGAAGTATTCCACAACCTGGCTAAAGTTCTGAAAGCAAAAGGCCTGAGCACTGCAGTTGGTGACGAAGGTGGTTTCGCTCCTAACCTGGAATCTAACGCTGCTGCACTGGCTGCAATCAAAGAAGCAGTAGAAAAAGCTGGCTACGTTCTGGGTAAAGACGTAACTCTGGCTATGGACTGTGCTTCTTCTGAGTTCTACAACAAAGAAACTGGTAACTACGAACTGAAAGGCGAAGGCAAAACCTTCACTAAAGAACAGTTCTCTGACTACCTGTATGACCTGACTGAACAATACCCAATTGTTTCTATCGAAGACGGTCAGGACGAATCTGACTGGGCTGGCTGGGATTACCAGACCAAGAAACTGGGTGGCAAAATCCAGCTGGTTGGTGACGACCTGTTCGTAACTAACACCAAAATCCTGGCTCGTGGTATCAAAGAAAACATCGCTAACTCTATCCTGATCAAATTCAACCAGATCGGTTCTCTGACCGAAACTCTGGCTGCGATCAAAATGGCGAAAGACGCTGGTTACACTGCAGTTATCTCTCACCGTTCAGGCGAAACTGAAGATGCTACCATCGCTGACCTGGCTGTTGGTACCGCTGCTGGCCAGATCAAAACTGGTTCTATGAGCCGTTCTGACCGTGTTGCTAAATACAACCAACTGATCCGTATCGAAGAAGCTCTGGGTGCCAAAGCTCCTTTCAACGGTCTGAAAGAAGTGAAAGGTCAGGCTTAATTATTTAGCCTCCTTTATCTTGCTTCTGAAAGCCCCGCTCATGCGGGGCTTTCTTTTATATGCCAATATGGGAAACTATGTCTCCAGGAGGAGACGACATGCGCCTGTTTACCCTTATCCTGATAGTTTTGTTGGCGTTGGTTCAGCGTCAGCTCTGGTTCGGGAAAAACGGACTTGTTGAATATCGACAAGTCTCAGAAAACTTATTACGTCGGCAAGCTGATAACCAAAAGCTGCAAGAACGGAATATGCTTCTTAAAGAAGATATTGAAGATTTGAAAGGCGGTCTGGAAGCGATCGAAGAATTAGCCCGTAATGATCTGGGGTTTATTAAACCCGGAGAAACCTTTTATCGGGTGCTACCTCGTGACAGTGCCGGACAAAATAAACAAAGTTCACTACCGAAGAGTGATTAAGTCATGCAGACATTTACCGCCGTAGTGCCCGCCGCAGGCCGTGGAAGCCGGATGCAGGCTAATAAGCCAAAGCAATATTTATCATTAGGTGATAAAACGATCATTGAGCATACACTGAGCCGTTTGTTGGCACATCCACAAATTGGCAAAGTGGTGGTGGTCATTTCCGAAGATGATCACTATTTTTCATCTCTGCCCATCGCCAGCCATCCCCAAATTGAAGTCACCATCGGCGGGCCAGAGCGGGCTATATCGGTATTAAATGGTCTGGCATGCGTCGAAACGGATTGGGTATTGGTACATGATGCAGCGCGTCCGTGTATCACTACAGCAGATCTGGATGCCTTATTTTCGGTTGCGACAGACAGTGATGACGGTGCCATTCTGGCCGTTCCGGTGAAAGACACAATGAAACGCGCCGATGCGCAAAATTGCATTGAGCAGACCGTCGAACGTGGTCATCTGTGGCATGCCCTGACACCTCAAATGTTTCCAACTCAACCCTTGGCTGATGCGATTGATGCGGGATTATCCCAGTCGATTGTATTGACAGATGATGCCTCAGCAATGGAGTTGGCCGGTTTCAAACCGCGTCTGGTGACCGGGCGAGCGGACAACATCAAAGTCACCCAACCAGAAGATCTGGCGCTGGCGGCCTTTATTCTGCAACAACAGGAGTTGTCATGATCCGGATTGGTCACGGCTTTGATGTCCATCGTTTTGGTGGTGAAGGCCCCTGTACCCTAGGCGGTGTAAAAGTACCATATGAACAGGGTCTCATCGCGCACTCCGATGGTGATGTTGTGTTACATGCTGTGGCCGATGCTCTCCTTGGGGCTATTGCGGCTGGCGATATTGGCCGGCATTTTCCAGATACCGATCCACAATTCAAAGGCATTGATAGTCGTATCCTGCTGCGCGATGTATTTGCCCGGGTAAAACAAAACGGTTTTAAACTAGGTAATCTCGATGTGACTATTCTGGCGCAGGCGCCCAGAATGGCGCCGCATATTCCGGCAATGTGCGATAATCTGGCGGTAGATTTAGACGCACAAATCTCGCAAGTCAATGTAAAGGCGACGACCACGGAAAAACTTGGGTTTACCGGTCGTAAAGAGGGTATTGCTGTCGAAGCGGTTGTATTGTTGGTCTCTTCTGATGAGTAAAACGTTCGATCTTGATTGGCCTTACCGTTTCGGAAAACCTGAAAAAACGGCTTTACTGAAGGCTGAACCCGCAGATTTTCAGGTGATCGAAGATTTGGGGTTTACCCTGTCAGGCCAGGGTGAACATCTGTTTGTCCGGATTCGGAAAACCAGCGAAAACACCGCATGGGTAGCGAAACTGTTGGCTGAACATATTGGTATCCCCCTTTCTGCGGTCAGTTGGGCGGGGTTGAAAGATCGACATGCCGTCACTGAACAGTGGTTTGGTTTGCATCTGCCGGGGAAGTCAGATCCTGACTTGAGTGGGTTACAATCTGATACTATTCAAGTTTTACAAACAATTAGGCATGATAAAAAGCTGAGACCTGGCGCATTACGTGGTAATTTCTTCTGTCTGCGTTTGCGGGAACTGAGCCAAAGCCGTGATTTAGATATGCGACTACAGCAGATATCACAATTGGGTGTGCCTAATTACTTTGGTCCGCAACGCTTTGGTCATAATGGTAACAATTTATTAGCCGCGGAAGAGATGTTTGCCGGACGACGAGTCCATGATCGTCAGAAAAGATCGATCTATTTATCGGCAGCGCGGAGTTATATTTTCAATCAGGTGGTCGCCGCCCGTGTTCGCGATAATTGCTTGCATGAACCCATGCTGGGCGACTGTTTGTTGTTTAACAATAGCGACGATTATCTGATTTTTGATAAGAAAATGGATAAACAGTCGATTGCGCAACGCATTGAGTTTGGCGAACTGGTGACCAGTGCGCCTTTATGGGGGGTGGGTGAAAATCTGAGCCAGCGAGATGCATTGACTTGGGAGTCGGCCGTATTAGCCGCTCATTCTGATTGGTTACGGGCATTAGAGCTGTCGGGAATGCAACAGGAACGGCGTAAGGCTGTGTTACGTAGCCAGGATTTACGCTGGCGCTGGCTGGATAATGGGTTAGAACTCCATTTTTCTTTGTCTGCCGGTAGCTATGCAACTAGCCTGATCCGCGAATTGGTTATAACACGAGAAAATAGTTACGATGAAAATTTTGGTCAGCAATGATGATGGAATAAATGCACAGGGTTTGCAGTGTCTGAGTGAGGCATTGTGTGCTCTGGGGGATGTTGTTGTTGTTGCGCCAGATCGTAATCGCAGTGGTGCCAGTAATTCGCTGACATTAGAAAACCCGATCAGAGTGGATACGCTGGAAACCGGTAAGCGTTATTCTGTGAAAGGGACACCGACTGATTGTGTACATTTTGCGGTGAATAAGCTCCTTGATCCCTGGCCTGATATTGTCGTATCTGGGATCAACCATGGTGCAAACCTAGGGGATGATGTAATTTATTCAGGTACTGTGGCGGCAGCAACAGAAGGCCGTCACATGGGGTTACCTGCAATCGCTGTATCGTTGGTCGGTGAAATGCATTTTGCTTCGGCTGCACATTACGCATGTTTACTGGTGTCTCGTTTACGGACTCATCCTCTTCCGTCAGATCAGATTTTGAATGTTAATGTGCCTGATTTGCCTTTGGAGCAGATCCGTGGGATTAAAGTGACGCGCCTTGGTAATCGCCATCGCGGTGAAAAAATGATCGTGATGCAAGATCCACGAGGAAAACCGGTTTACTGGATTGGACCTCCTGGTGAGAAACAAGATGCGGGAGAAGGCACGGATTTTCAGGCGGTTGAATTGGGGTATGTATCTATCACGCCATTGCAGGTCGATATGACGGCCTACGGTAGCGTTTCTGAATTAACAGCATGGGTTGAGGAGTTTAAGTAACGTGCGAGGCACGGTCGCTTATCTTTTAATCAGACAATTGCAAGAACTCGGCATTAAAGATGAGCGAGTGCTGACGGCTATGGCTAACGTACCCCGCAATTATTTTGTCGATGAAGCAATATCTCATCAGGCATGGGAAAATACGGCGTTACCCATTGGCTTCGGTCAGACTATCTCTCAACCTTATATCGTGGCCAGAATGACGGAGCAACTGATCGAGAATAACCCCCAGAATGTTCTTGAGGTTGGAACGGGGTCTGGTTATCAAACAGCAGTGCTCTCCCAACTGATCCCGCATGTTTATACCGTTGAACGAATCAAAGCGTTGCAATATCAAGCACGTAGAAGATTGCAGCGGCTTGATTTTCACAACATAGCTATGCGACATGGTGATGGCTGGGCTGGATGGGCAAGCAAGGCACCTTTTGATGCAATTATCGTCACGGCGGCGGCTGAAAAAGTACCGGAGGCATTGCTGTCTCAGTTAGCTGACGGTGGTCGGATGGTTATTCCGGTCGGGGAATATAAGCAAGAATTACTACTCATTGAAAAATATGGAAAAAGAACCAGAACAGAAGTGTTGGAAGCTGTACGCTTCGTGCCTCTGGTGCATGGTGAGTTAATGTGAAGTTTATTAATTCAACGTGGGTATTCATGCGCAGATTAAATATAAAAAAGATCGATTTCAGTTTGCTGTTGTGCTTGTGTTCACTGGCAATCACCGCATGCACTTCTTCTTCAGTTCCTGCACCGGTTAGCGATGCGGGTAATCGTCACCAGAAGAAATTTACACATAAAAATAATTCAGAGAACCAACATGCGCCTTCAGTGTCCAATATAACAGGCACCGAACGTCCGAAACTGACTCCTGGTACCGCGTATACCGCGAAACCGGGTGATACGTTATATGCCATTGCTTGGATGTATGGGGCTGATGTACGTGTATTGGCTGAGCAGAATGCGATCAAGGCGCCGTACAACGTCTATACCGGGCAAGTATTGCACTATTCATTACCTAATGCTGATTTAGCTAAAAATAATTCAACTGAGTCGACAGCGCTGCCGGATCATCGCGTTAAAGTCGGCGATAGTTTATCGATACTGGCAGAGAAAAATGGTTTTCGTTTGGCAGAACTTGGGGCGTTTAATCACATAAAGCCACCTTTTGTGATCCACCCGGGGCAAATAATTCATTTTCCCGCGCAACCCCAGCTTAAACCAGAAAATGATGCAACAAACAGTCCATCTTTTGGTCCAAAAGACTCCTTTCATGAGGAGCGTGCAGTAGATCAGAAATCTGTAAAAAGCAATAAAAAATCGGTTGTTGCTGAAAATGAAACTGCCTATGCTGGTTCTACGAAACAAATCCCTAACAAATTATTAACGTGGCGATGGCCCACGAAAGGTAAAGTGGTTGGTGGCTTCAATGCTGGGGATCAGAGTAATAAAGGGATTGATATATCAGGAAAACGTGGTCAACCGGTAGTCGCAGCAGCAAGCGGACGGGTCGTATATGCTGGTAATGCACTTCGCGGATATGGAAATCTGATCATTATCAAACATAACGAGGATTACCTCTCAGCGTATGCACACAACGATACGTTGCGGGTGACAGAGCAACAAGTGGTTAAAGCTGGGCAAAAGATTGCCGATATGGGTAGTAGCGAATCATCAGATGTAAGATTGCATTTTGAGATCCGTTATCACGGCCAATCAGTAAATCCATTGAGATATTTGCCAAAACGATAGCTTCACAACACAATGTCGCAGTCAGATACGTTGTGGAGCTCAAGGAGGGAGCCATGAGTGTAACTGAACGTGCTGATAGTGATTTGGAACTGTTAGATCTGCAAGATCCGGTAGAAATGGATGAAATTGCCGAGCTTGATGTTGATATAACAGACGCTGCAGATGAAATCCCAGTCTCACCCACACTTAACCGCATTATGGATGCGACTCAACTTTATCTCGGCGAAATTGGTTTCTCTCCTTTGCTGACTGCGGAAGAAGAGGTCTATTTTGCCCGTCGGGCATTGCGGGGTGATGAAGCCGCCCGTAACCGTATGATAGAGTCTAATTTACGTTTAGTTGTCAAAATAGCCCGCCGTTATAACAACCGGGGTCTGGCATTATTGGACTTGGTTGAGGAAGGTAACCTAGGGCTGATTCGTGCTGTTGAAAAGTTTGATCCTGAACGAGGCTTCCGTTTTTCCACCTATGCAACCTGGTGGATCCGTCAGACAGTGGAACGGGCCATCATGAATCAGACCCGTACCATTCGTTTACCTATTCATGTTGTCAAAGAACTCAATGTCTATTTGCGCACTGCCCGTGAACTGGCACAACGGCTAGATCACGAACCGACCGCAGAAGATATCGCCAGCCTGTTAGATAAGCCGGTAGAAGAAGTTTCCCGGATGTTGAAGCTGAATGAGAAAATTTGTTCAGTAGATACGCCAATTGCAGGCGATGGTGATAAGTCACTGATAGATATTCTGACTGATGACCGGATTAATTGTCCGGAAGATCAAACACAAGATGATGATATGCAACACAGTATCATTGTGTGGCTGGAACAGTTGAATCCTAAACAACGTGAGGTATTGGCTCGTCGGTTTGGTTTATTGGGGTATGAGCCTGCAACCTTGGAAGAGGTGGGTGAAGAAATAGGGTTAACCCGCGAACGCGTACGCCAGATTCAGGTTGAAGGGCTTCGCAGAATGAAGGATATGCTAACGCAACAAGGGTTATCGGTAGAAACCTTATTCCAGCTAGACTGATTATCTTATTCGTAAAAACTATCGCCGGATTTAATCCGGCGATTTTGTTTTCTTAGTCTAGAAGTTCTGTTCTGGCCAGCTCTTTAATTTTATACAGCCAGTCCAATGCTTCTCTCGGCGATAGCGTGTCGGGCTCCAGTTGGTTTAAGGTCCGATATAATTGCGTATCTTTGACTGAGGGGAGGGTGAGCGTTTCCGCAGCGATTATATTTTGTGGACGTTCATTGCTACGGACATGGTCGCGATTTTCCAGCTCATGTAATTTAGTTCTTGCCTGCTGCAATACATGTCGAGGTACACCGGCAAGTGCGGCAACCTGAATGCCATAAGATCGATTGGCTGCTCCTTCCTGTACCGTATGCATGAATGCGACGGTTTCACCGTGTTCGATGGCATCAAAATGAACATTAACGATTCTGTCTTGCTGCTCAGCTAATTGCGTCAATTCAAAATAATGGGTCGCAAACAGGGTGTATGCATTGATCTGTTGAGCTAAATGTTCAGCACAAGCCCAAGCGAGCGATAAACCATCGTAGGTACTGGTTCCCCGGCCAATCTCATCCATCAGTACCAGACTTTGATGCGTGGCATTATGCAAAATATTGGCGGTTTCGGTCATTTCAACCATAAAGGTGGAACGGCCGGAGGCAAGATCATCGGATGCACCAATACGCGTAAAAATGCGGTCAATGGGGCCAATCTGTGCTGATTCGGCAGGCACATACGCACCAATATAAGCTAACAGCACAATCAGGGCTGTTTGTCTCATATAGGTGGATTTTCCTCCCATGTTGGGCCCGGTAATGATCAACATGCGACGCTGTTCATGCAAATGCAGGTCGTTGGCAATAAAGGGGGCTTGCAGGCTTTGCTCAACCACAGGATGGCGCCCGGCTCTGAACTGAATGCCGGGTTCGTCGGTGAGTTCAGGACGATGATAATTCAGTGTTTGAGCGCGTTCCGCCAGATTATTTAATACATCCAATTCAGCCACTGCGGCTGCGCTCACCTGTAATGCCGACAGGTGCGGAAGTAATTGATCGAGCAACTCTTCATACAACTGTTTTTCCAGTGCTAACGCTCGGCTTTGCGCGGTCAGCACTTTTTCTTCGTATTCTTTGAGTTCCGGAATCAAGTAACGTTCATTGTTTTTTAATGTTTGACGACGGACATAGTCCACTGGTACTAGGTGGGCGTTGGCTTTGGTGACATCAATGTAAAAACCATGAACTTTGTTGTAACTCACCTTCAGGGTCGAAATCCCTGTTCGCTGGCGCTCACGGATTTCCAGTTCTTCCAGATAGTGCGTCGCACCGGTTTCCAAATCCCGCAGTTCATCCAGTTCAGCATGATAACCGGATGCGATCACACCCCCATCTCTTAATATTACCGGGGGATTTTCAACGATAGCCTGCTCTAATAAATCCTGTAATTCAGGAAAAGTGCTGATCGACTGAGCCAATGGTGCCAGTGTCTGGTTTTCTTTCAGCGTCGATTGTAAAACGGGCAGTTGCTGAAACGCAGTACGCAACCGGCTCAAATCGCGTGGACGGGCAGAGCGTAAAGCCAGACGGGCAAGAATACGTTCCACATCACCAATTTGCTTTAATAGGGGTGTCAGTTGATCCATTGCTTGCTGGCTTAACAACGCACTAATCACATCTTGGCGTTGCAATAACTGACTTTTGTTCCGGATTGGTTGATGCAACCAACGCTTCAGTAACCGACTTCCCATCGGAGTGGCGGTGTTATCCAGCACTGCCGCGAGAGTGTTTTCCAAGCCACCGGCTAAGTTACTGGTTAACTCAAGGTTACGGCGGGTCGCCGCATCCATGACCACCATTTGTTCGCTTTTTTCTAGGCGAATACCTTGAATATGGGGGAGCGTCGTCCGTTGCGTGTCGCGAACATATTGCAGCAGTGCACCAGCAGACTGTAAGGCAATTTTTTCGTCTTCGACGCCAAACCCACGTAGGTCTTGAGTAGTGAATTGCTGACACAGCAAGTGATATGCGGTGCTGAACTCAAATTCCCAGGCTGGACGGCGCCGCAATCCGCGGCAATGACCGAGTAAGTCTACATCGGGAAAATTTTCAGAATAGAGTAACTCCGCCGGATTAAGGCGCTGCAGTTCCGCCGCCAGAGTTTCCTGCCGAGTGAATTGATTGATCACAAAACGTCCTGATGCTACGTCCATAGCGGCCAGACCATAATGGGGGGCGAAAAAATCCACGGCTACAATCAGGTTATCCTGTCGCTCGTTCAGCAATGCCTCATCGGTCAGTGTGCCAGGAGTGATAATGCGAACGACTTTTCGTTCTACCGGCCCTTTGCTGGTTGCAGGATCACCGATTTGTTCACAAATTGCGACGGACTCACCCAATTGCACCAATCGACTCAGATAACCTTCAACGGCATGATAGGGCACGCCTGCCATAGGAATGGGTTGACCGGCTGACTGCCCTCGCTTTGTCAGCGATATGTCTAATAACTCTGCCGCTTTGCGTGCATCATCATAAAATAACTCATAGAAGTCACCCATCCGATAAAACAACAATATGTTTGGATGTTGGGCTTTCAACCCAAGATATTGTTGCATCATGGGCGTATGCGGCGTCAGTGATTGCGGTGCAGAAGAGGCTGGTAGCATAATGGATTCAGGTTCAGTTGAGAGAGTCGACATGCAGAAGGATATTATTGAATTAGCTCAACAGGTAGGACAAGCATTGCATGCCAGGCATTGGCTGGCCGCGACAGCAGAATCCTGTACCGGTGGAGGTGTAGCATACGCCATCACTACTATTTCGGGAAGTTCAGCATGGTTTGATCGCAGTTTTGTTACTTATACCAATGAAGCGAAACAGCAGATGCTTGGTGTCCAATCGGATACCTTGCAAAGATACGGTGCGGTCAGTGAAGCGGTGGTGAAGGAAATGACAGCTGGTGTACTGGCGCATTCACAAGCCAATATCGCTGTGGCAATCAGCGGTATTGCCGGGCCTACAGGCGGCTCAGACGAAAAACCCGTCGGGACGGTTTGGATCGCGTGGCAAACAACCAATGGACAAACCTATTCACAACATTATCTGTTTTCCGGAGATAGGGAGCAGGTTCGGTTACAGGCAATCCGTGAAGCACTCCAGGGTTTGTTATTATACAGTAAATAAAATACTTGATACTGTATGAATAAACAGTATGATGATCATATCAGCTAAGTTACTCGTTTCGTGGGGACGATGATGGATTCAAATAAAGAAAAAGCACTGGCCGCAGCATTAGGCCAAATTGAAAAGCAATTTGGTAAAGGTTCCATCATGCGGCTTGGTGATACCCAAGCGTTAGATGTTGAATCAATCCCCACCGGCTCGCTGTCATTGGATATTGCGTTGGGTATTGGCGGTTTACCGATGGGGCGTATTGTTGAAATATTTGGCCCGGAATCATCAGGTAAAACAACATTAACGCTGGAAGTTATCGCGCAAGCGCAAAAAGCAGGAAAGACCTGTGCTTTTATCGATGCTGAACATGCTTTAGATCCAATCTATGCAGCCAAACTGGGTGTAAAGGTGGACGACCTGTTGGTTTCTCAACCTGACACCGGTGAACAGGCATTGGAAATTTGCGATATGCTGGTTCGTTCAGGTGCTGTTGATGTCATCATTGTTGACTCCGTGGCGGCATTGACTCCTAAGGCTGAAATTGAAGGTGAGATGGGCGATTCTCATGTCGGCTTGCAAGCACGTCTGATGTCTCAGGCGCTGCGTAAACTCACCGGTAACATTAAGAATGCAAATTGTTTGTGTATCTTCATTAACCAAATTCGAATGAAGATTGGTGTGATGTTCGGTAATCCGGAAACTACAACCGGTGGTAATGCCTTAAAATTCTATGCTTCTGTTCGTCTGGATATTCGTCGTACTGGTGCGATTAAAGATGGCGAAGAGATCGTCGGTAACGAAACGCGCGTTAAAGTGGTGAAAAACAAAGTCGCACCGCCATTTAAGCAAGCCGATTTCCAAATCCTGTATGGTGAAGGTATTTCCAAGGAAAGTGAGCTGATCGATTTAGGCGTAAAATGCAAACTGATCGATAAATCAGGGGCGTGGTATGCCTATAACGGTGACAAAATTGGTCAGGGCAAAGCGAATGCCATGAAATATCTGAAAGAGAATTTGGCTGCAGCAGAAGAGATCGAGCTGAAACTCCGCGAATTACTGCTAAGTCATAACACTTCAGAAACGACGGCAACTCCCGTGATTGAAGAGTTTACGCCATCAGATGATGAGTTGGACAGCTTGTCATTGAGTGATGATATTTAATGTTATCGGGCTGCTTCGGCAGCTCTTTTTTTGCGTAATGTCTTGTGATGAGTTTATCTGCCAATAAAAAAATGGTCACACCTTTGGCAAAAGCGATGAAATTGCTTGCCAGACGAGATCACAGTGTCAATGAATTAGCGTTGAAACTGTCGTCTTTTTATTCTGAGCATGAAATAAAAGAGGTGATTGAACGCTGTCTACAAGAAAACTGGTTAAATGATGCGCGGTTTGCAACAAGCTACATTTGTAGTCGCAGTAGTAGCGGCTACGGGCCTCGACGTATCGCAATGGAGCTGCAACAGAAGGGCGTTGCAGCAGGAATAATTAACAAGTCACTAAAAGATGCGGATATCGATTGGTTAGTATTGTTACAGCGAATCGTTGAACGTCGACAGCCTATCCCTCGTGAACCAGCAGAGCGTATGAAGTTACAGCATATGTTGCTGCGTCGTGGTTTTTCCCCTGATCTGATCCAGCGTTGTTTTTCTCCCCCAGAAATCTGATTCTGTTTGCCTTTATTCTTATCGTCAGCGTTTTACTTTACTGACGATAACTTTTACAGTATGCCCACCATAAGTCTGTCTGTTTAATTAGATCAATATAATTAGGTATTCAGACCCAGTTGAAGTTTATCATTTTGTAGCAAGCAGGTTTTTCATGCACATGACCACATCAGAGATCCGCACCGCGTTTCTCGAGTACTTCCGTTCGCAGGGACATCAGGTTGTTGATTCCAGTTCTCTGGTGCCGCATAACGACCCGACATTGTTGTTTACTAACGCGGGTATGAACCAGTTCAAGGATGTATTCCTTGGCGGAGATGTTCGTCCTTACTCCAGAGCCACCACAGCACAGCGTTGTGTGCGCGCGGGTGGTAAACATAACGATCTGGATAACGTTGGTTATACCGCTCGTCACCACACTTTCTTTGAAATGCTGGGGAACTTCAGCTTTGGGGATTATTTCAAGCAAGATGCAATCAAATTTGCCTGGACATTTCTGACCAAGGTATTGCAGTTACCACAGGAAAAGCTGCTGGTCACCGTCTACGAGACCGATGACGAAGCCTATAATATTTGGGCCAACGAAATGGGTGTCCCGGCTGATCGCATCGTGCGTATTGGGGACAACAAAGGTGCTCCGTATGCTTCTGACAATTTCTGGCAGATGGGGGATACCGGTCCTTGCGGTCCTTGCACTGAGATTTTCTATGATCACGGCGAGCATATCTGGGGTGGCCGTCCTGGCTCACCAGAGGAAGATGGCGATCGTTTCATTGAAATCTGGAACGTCGTGTTTATGCAGTTCAACCGTCAGGTTGATGGTTCGCTGGAGCCGTTACCAAAGCCATCGGTGGACACCGGCATGGGTATTGAACGTATTTCTGCGATCATGCAAGGTGTGCATTCCAACTACGAAATCGACATTTTCAAAGCACTGATTCAGGATGCCGCCAAAATTGTTGGTGTGACCGACTTAGAAAACAAGTCACTTCGCGTTATTGCTGACCACATCCGTTCTTGTGCCTTCCTCATCGCTGATGGTGTGATGCCATCGAATGAAGGCCGTGGTTATGTACTGCGCCGTATTATCCGTCGTGCGGTTCGCCATGGTCGTAAACTGGGCGCTAAAGATACCTTCTTCTATCAGTTGGTGGCGACACTGGTGACGTTGATGGGGGATGCCTACCCCGAGCTGAAGAGCCAACAACCGGTTGTTGAACGTGTGCTGAAGTTGGAAGAAGAACAGTTTGTTCGCACACTGGATCGTGGTTTGTCCCTGCTGGAAGATGAATTGTCTCGGTTGGGGGATGTTCGTGAAATTCCAGGTGCGGTTGTCTTTAAATTGTATGACACCTACGGTTTCCCGGCTGATTTGACGGCTGATGTTGTCCGTGATCGTGGTTATACCATTGACGAAACAGCCTTTCAGCAAGAAATGGAAAAACAGCGCGAGCGCGCGAAAGAAGCCTCTAATTTTGCTGTTGACTACAATAAACAGCTGAAAATTGAACAATCCAGTGCGTTTTGTGGTTATGAAAAAACAATCGACAACGCAGTGATTACCGGTATTTACCTGGGTGACGAAGCTGTCTCTTCACTGAATGTGGGTGAGCAGGCGCTTATAGTTCTGGATCACACCCCATTTTATGCAGAATCCGGTGGTCAGATGGGCGATGTCGGCTTGCTGCGTTCCGGTGAAGCATTGTTTGCAGTGACAGACACACAAAAAGTCGGACAGGCGATTGTTCATAAGGGCTTTGTTGAACAGGGTGTTTTCCAGCTTAATGCTGCGGTTGAAGCGGTTGTGGATAATAGCCGCCGTAATGCAACGGCACTGCATCACTCGGCCACGCATTTACTGCATGCGGCACTGCGTAATGTTCTTGGTGAGCATGTGGCTCAGAAAGGGTCACAAGTGGGGCCAGATCGCCTGCGGTTTGACTTCTCCCATTTTGAAGCCATCAATTCGGCTGTGTTGCGCCAAATTGAACAGAGCGTGAATGCAGAGATCCGCAAAAATGCACTGATCGACACACAATTGATGTCATTGGATGAAGCTAAAACCAGTGGTGCGATGGCACTGTTTGGTGAAAAGTATGGTGATGAAGTCCGCGTTGTCAAAATGGGGGGCTTTTCAACAGAATTGTGTGGTGGTACCCATGCCACGCACACCGGTGATATCGGGTTCTTCAAGATCATCAGCGAAGGCGGCATTGCCGCAGGCGTTCGTCGTATTGAAGCGGTAGCAGGTGAAGCCGCACTGGCTCATATTCATCAACTGGGCGAACAGTTAGATGAAGCGGCGGCGATCGTTAAATCTGATGCGCTGTCTGTGGTGAGCAAAATCCGCCAAATGCAAGAACGTAGCCGTTTACTGGAACGGGAAATCGAAATGCTGAAGGCGAAATTAGCTGCCCAGGCAGGTAACGATCTATTGTCCCAAATTGTCCGGATTAATGGTGAGCAAGTTCTTGTTGCACAGTTGGATGATGTGGATGCGAAATCATTGCGCACGACAATGGATGATCTAAAGAACCGTTTGCAGTCTGCCGTATTGCTGTTGGCGACAGTGAACGATGATAAGGTCAGTTTAATTGCAGGTGTAACGGCAGATTTGACCAGCAAAGTGAAAGCTGGAGAACTGGTCAATGTGGTTGCACAACAAGTGGGTGGCAAAGGCGGTGGTCGTCCAGATATGGCCCAAGCGGGTGGTACGGATGTAGCTGCTTTACCCGGCGCACTGAAATCAGTTCATACCTGGTTAGAAGATCGCCTGTAATTACATTTTTTCGGTGTTAACTCAACAAGCGGCATTCAATGAATGCCGCTTGTCTTTTATGATAAAAAATAAATTTACTGGTTTAGTTAAATTTCAATGCTTTGATTTCCTGAACTAGACTTGAAATATGACTAATAAAACCGCACATTGATTAAACCGTCAGGATTTTTTCCTGATTGACTAAAAAAGGAGCTAATTAATGCTGATTCTGACTCGCCGTGTAGGCGAAACCTTAATGATCGGTGATGAAGTAACAGTAACCGTACTAGGTGTTAAAGGTAATCAGGTCCGGATTGGTGTGAATGCACCGAAAGATGTTTCTGTTCATCGTGAAGAAATTTACATGCGAATTCAGTCTGAAAAAGACAATGATAATGAACCGCAATCTTACTAAGTGTTAATGCAAAGATTATTCAATAGAGGCGGCTAATCACCGCCTTTGTTGTAGTTGTTTGATGTAAAAAGAGTAAAGTTGCTCACTCCCTGTACGGATGAGCACATCTCACGGAAAAATTGTTTGACTTATTTTTCGTGCACAGTATTATCTGCCCCCGCAACGGTGAGGTGGCCGAGAGGCTGAAGGCACTCCCCTGCTAAGGGAGCATGCGGTCAAAAGCCGCATCGAGGGTTCGAATCCCTCCCTCACCGCCATTGCACCCTGCGCATCCGTAGCTCAGCTGGATAGAGTACTCGGCTACGAACCGAGCGGTCAGAGGTTCGAATCCTCTCGGATGCGCCATTTTGATTTTGTGTTAGACTTTACTCTGTGCATCCGTAGCTCAGCTGGATAGAGTACTCGGCTACGAACCGAGCGGTCAGAGGTTCGAATCCTCTCGGATGCGCCATCTTATTTAAAGTGTTTTACCTTACTCTTGCATCCGTAGCTCAGCTGGATAGAGTACTCGGCTACGAACCGAGCGGTCAGAGGTTCGAATCCTCTCGGATGCGCCATCTTATTTAAGTGTTTTACCTTACTCTTGCATCCGTAGCTCAGCTGGATAGAGTACTCGGCTACGAACCGAGCGGTCAGAGGTTCGAATCCTCTCGGATGCGCCATTTCACTCATTTCTGCTTCAGAATTTGACATCAGTGTTTCCCTGCCAGTCAAAAAGTCAGATAATAATGCCGTTATTCTGTTTGGTATCGAGTTATGCCCGCCATCACGTCATCCAGTAAAAAAGATCAGAACGTCGAACAACTCAAACTGCCTCCTCATTCATTTGAAGCAGAGCAATCTGTATTGGGCGGTTTACTGCTAGATAATCAGGCTTGGGATAGAGTCAGTGAACGTGTTGTCGAACAGGATTTTTACAGCCGTCCACATCGGCTCATTTTCCAGGCAATGGCTAAACTAGTCGAGAAGGGTAGCCCGATTGATCTGATCACGTTGCAGGAAGAGTTAGAGCAACGTGAGCAACTAGAGACGATTGGCGGTTTTGCCTATTTGGTGGAAATCGCTCGAATTACGCCGAGCGCTGCAAACATCAGTGCCTATGCTGAAATTGTTCGTGAACGTGCGGTCGTGCGTGAAATGATCTCAGTGGCGAATGAAATTGCGGAAGCAGGTTTTGATCCCCAGGGGCGTGATGCGGCTGACTTACTTGATCTGGCTGAAACCAAGGTCTTCAAGATTGCGGAACAGCGCACCAGCAGTACCGAGGGGCCTCAGCCGCTGAAGGTCTTGCTGGAAAAGACGGTTGATAAAATCGAAGAGTTATTTCATAAACCACACAATGGGGTGACGGGTGTTTCCAGTGGTTATGCTGATCTGGACAAGATGACGGCCGGTTTTCAGGCTTCTGATTTGATCATTGTTGCTGCGCGTCCATCAATGGGTAAAACCACCTTTGCAATGAATTTATGTGAGCACGCCGCATTGACCCGGGATAAACCGGTATTGATCTTTTCGCTGGAAATGCCCTCAGAACAAATCATCATGAGGATGTTGGCGTCGCTGGGTCGTATCGAACAAAACCGTGTTCGTACTGGCCAATTGGATGACGATGATTGGGGCCGACTCTCTTCCACCATGGGCTTGCTGCTGGAAAAAGGTCAGCTTTATATCGACGATGCCTCGGCATTGACGCCGACAGAGTTACGTTCACGTGCGCGCCGTATTGCCCGCGAACACGGTGGGCTCAGCATGATCATGGTGGATTATTTGCAGTTGATGCGAGTGCCGTCACTCAGCGAAAACCGGACATTGGAAATTGCAGAGATCTCCCGTTCACTGAAAGCGCTGGCCAAAGAGCTGCAAATTCCGGTAGTTGCACTATCTCAGTTGAATCGTAGTTTGGAGCAGCGTGCAGATAAACGTCCGGTGAATTCTGACTTGCGTGAATCGGGCTCTATCGAGCAGGATGCGGATTTGATCATGTTCATCTATCGGGATGAAGTCTATCACGATGATAGTGCAGATAAGGGCATTGCAGAGATCATTATCGGAAAGCAGCGTAATGGTCCGATCGGTAAGGTGCGTCTGACGTTTCAGGGGCAATATTCCCGATTCGATAATTATGCTGGTCCTGCATTTAACGACGATTACTAAGGATTATTCATGAAAGGTGCAACGGCGCAGATTGATGCTCAGGCATTACAACACAATCTTGCGGTAGTCCGATCACAAATCCCGGCGAACACGAAAGTGGTTGCTGTCGTAAAAGCCAATGCTTATGGGCATGGCTTGGTTCAAGTGGCTAAAACATTGTCTTCTGCCGATGCCTATGCGGTCGCTCGCTTGGAAGAGGCGTTGATCCTGCGCTCCAATGGCATTGTGAAACCAATCATCATGTTGGAAGGTTTTTTCAGTGCGGATGACTTACCTGTGCTGGCTGCTAATAATTTACAAACGGCCGTACATACCACAGAACAACTGGACGCATTGGAACAGATGACCTTACCCAACCCGGTGAAGGTTTGGGTGAAACTGGATACGGGAATGCATCGTCTAGGTGTACGTCCGGAGGATGTTGAGACATTTTGTGCTCGGTTGTCAAAATGTCAGAACGTGGTACAGCCGTTTAATTTCATTACTCATTTTAGCTGTGCCGATGAGTTGGATAATCTGGCGACGGCGAAACAAATCGAGCTGTTTAATCAGTTAACCCAGGGCTATCCGGGCGAACGCTCTCTGGCAAGCTCTGCTGGCATTATGGCGTGGCAGGACGCTCATGCTGACTGGATCCGCCCGGGGATCATGTTGTATGGGGCTTCCCCGTTTGAAGGAAAAACGGGAGCAGACCATGGCTTACAGCCAGTCATGACGCTAAAAACGAATCTGATCGCTGTGCGCTTGGTCAAGCAAGGTGAACCTGTAGGCTATGGTGCGAAATGGGTTTCATCCCGTGATACTAAAATCGGTGTGGTTGCTATTGGCTATGGAGATGGTTATCCCCGCATGGCGCCCAGCGGTGTTCCGGTTCGGGTCAATGGCCGGATTGTTCCGCTGGTCGGACGTGTATCGATGGATATGCTGACGGTTGATTTAGGCCCAGATGCCACGGATCAGGTTGGTGATGATGTGACGTTGTGGGGCGAGGGGCTTCCGGTCGAAACGGTGGCAGAAGCGATTGGTACAATTCCTTATGAATTGATCACCAAGCTAACACCGCGCGTCATTATGGAATATAAATAAACAAGAATAAAAAGCGCCAACTAATGTTGGCGTTTTTTATGATGGCTCAGGGTGTTGGAGTGTTACCGCTATCATCAGCAGACGGATCTTTCTGCCATTTCACGATACCGGGAGTCCAGTAAAAATATAACCACGGCTGCTCGGTGTGCCATTGGGGGAAAATAATCTCCAGACTATTTTCGTTTTCTTTATAGATAGATGTTTGCAGATTAATTTTGGAGCAAGCCAGCACAGCAACGAAAGCAATAAAAGCCCATAAGAAAAGTTTACTAAACATACGATTGCTCCTGTTCTGTTTATCATCCCTTATTCAAAACAGATCTCAATAGTGGCGCTGCCAAACTCGCATTCAAACGGCATCAGAATTTTAGGCGCATTTCCTTTATGACTGATGGTGTGATTGGCTCCTGATACAACAATTGGTGTAGCCATATCGAAGTCATAGCCCTTTTCACCAAGAATTCTTTTGGCGCCACCTGTCACCATGTTGGTTATTTCACCCACCATGTCTGTGACTTCTTCATTAATACTGGTTGGGGCTTCGCCTAACATACGGCGCATGACTTCGAGAGCAAGAGAACGATCAAATGTGATGGAGAAAGATCCTTTTGTTTGCGGGCCAACCATGCCGATTAAACCAGAGACATCACCACGGGCCACATCATCATTCTTTTTGCGAGGTGCACCCGGTTTGAGCTCAAGCTGAGCCATGGTGCTCATTACATTCATTAACGATAACAGAAACGGATTAACAAACTCTGCGCGCATTTTCTGGATATTCCTCTTATTACTATATTTAAACTCTAACATACCCGCTGCTAAGTGGTAATTTATGTGCTAATTATTTCTGATGGATGTTAGATGAATGATGCATTTTTACCTTTTTCACATCCATTGCTGATGATTGCAATACCTTGAATCTCACGTAACATATCCGCCCTTCGAGTTATCACAGGTTTCTGACATGTCTAATCCAGCTTTCGCTACTGATAACGTAGCTTGTTATCCATTAAACCGCTTTTCTATTGCGCCAATGCTGGATTGGACGGATCGGCATTGCCGCTACTTTCATCGCTTAATGACAAAAAATACCTTACTTTACACAGAGATGGTAACGACAGGGGCGATATTGTTCGGTAAAGGCGATTATTTGCAATATAGCAAAGAAGAGCACCCGATTGCATTACAACTGGGAGGTTCTGACCCAGCTGATTTGGCGAAATGTGCCAAAATTGCGGCGGAACACGGTTATGACGAAATTAATCTCAACGTAGGTTGTCCTTCCGACCGGGTACAAAACGGACGATTTGGAGCCTGTCTAATGGCTTCGGCACAACTGGTTGCGGATTGTGTGGCTGCGATGCGCGCGAAGGTGGATATTCCGGTGACCGTGAAGACGCGGATCGGGATTGATGAACTCGATTCGTACCCATTTTTGTGTGATTTCATTGAAACGGTACAACAATCTGGCTGTGATACCTTCATTGTGCATGCCCGTAAAGCTTGGTTGAGTGGTTTGAGCCCGAAGGAAAATCGAGATATACCCCCTCTGGATTATGAACGGGTATATCAGCTCAAACGGGATTATCCTCATCTGACGATTGCAATTAATGGCGGGATCACTGATCTGGCTCAGATCCAACATCATTTACAGAATGTGGATGGTGTCATGGTTGGACGAGAGGCTTATCAGAATCCGTATTTGTTAGCGCAGGTTGATAGCGCATTATTTGCAAATAATCACCCTGTCCCGTCGCGCCATGAGGTAGTGATGCAGATGTTGCCTTACATCGAGGCGCACCTACAAGCGGGGGGATATTTGTCACATATAACCCGCCATATGCTGGGGCTGTTTCAGGGCATACCCGGCGCACGCGCCTGGCGGCGACATCTTAGTGAGCATGCGCCACGTAAAGGGGCGGGGATTGATGTCGTGATGGCGGCACTAAAACATGTGCAGGAATGTGATCTTTTCGACTAAATTTTAACCGAAATCATCTATAGTCATGAGACCGTTATATGAGGAGGTCTCATGATGTCTTACTCTCTGTCAGATGAGTTTCCTGATATGGCTGCACGCTTTGAACGACTCAGTCATGATGACCCTGAGTTTTCTGCCCTGCTAGCATCATATTATGCGGTTGATGCACAGATCACGGCTTTATCGGGCTCTGATGCACTGGCGCAATTACCGACGCTGGCCTCGCAACGACTCCGTTTGAAAGAGTCGCTTTACCGTCAATTACTCTGTAAATAACCATATTGAATTGTGCTGAACATCACTGTTTGGCGGTGCGCTATTACCTGCAACCTTAAAATCAAGTTCACACTACGTTTATTTTTCATATGAAGGTTATGAAATGAAACTACGTGGCGTGGTATTTGATTTTAATGGTGTTTTGCTGTGGGATACTCACCTGCATGAAGCTGCATGGCAGTTGTTTTCCAAACGCTTGCGCGGTAAGGCATTCACTGTTGAAGAGATGGATCAGCATGTACATGGGCGCAACAATCAACATACCCTGACCTATTTGACGGGCAAAGTGCTCTCATTGCTTGAACTCAATCGCTTGATCGAGCAAAAAGAACATACCTACCATGAGCTGGCGATTGCTGCTGGTGAGCAATACTGTTTCTCTCCGGGGGCAATCGCATTATTGGAACAATTACAGCAACGGCAAATTCCGTTTACCATTGCAACCGCATCACCTGCTTTGAATGTGGATTTCTATTATCAACAGCTCGATTTGGCCCGTTGGTTTGCAAGAGACAAGCTGGTTTTTGATGATGGTTCCCGTCCGGGAAAACCAGATCCGGCACTGTTCCTTGCTGCGGCGGACAAGATCCATGTTCCGTTTGATCATTGTTTGTTGATTGAGGATTCGTTATCGGGGTTGGAGGCGGCTCGTCGTGGTGGAGCTGGTTATATCGTGGCGTTAGGGCCAAAAGAAAAACAGGCACAGCTACAACAAGTCGCCGGGGTAGATCAGGTTATTTCGCAACTGGATGAACTTGATGTTGCGGCGCTTTTTGCGTAAACAGCACAGAGCAGGTCCCGTGTTGACCTGCTCTGATTGAGCACTTACAGATAGCGTGAACGCCGGCGATTTTGCTGTATCAGGGCAATCAGTAATGCCGCAATACAAAATGCAATTAAAGGAAGGGAGCCCCAACGGGTGTAGGGGGTAACACCGGTAGTTGGGCGGGCTTCGACGCGTAACACTTTTTGCTGGAATTGCGGCAGCATGTCGATGATTTTCCCTTTTTGATCAATTGCCAGCGTGACACCACTGTTCGTGGCTCTGAGCACGGCCTTACCAAACTCCATCGCGCGCATACGGGCAATTTCCATGTGTTGCCATGGGCCGCCAGAGGTGCCAAACCAACTGTCGTTGGATACATTCACAATGAATTGTGTATCGTCATGAATGTTATGACGTAATTCATCGGAATACTCCATTTCATAGCAAATCGAGGTGGCGAATTTATACCCGGCAGAGAGCAAGTTTTCCTGTTGCAAATCCCCACGGGAAAAAGAGGACATCGGCAGATCAAAGAAGGGGGCGATGGGTCGCAGCAGATCCCCGAATGGTACAAACTCACCAATCGGTAGCAGATGGTGTTTATACCATCGGTTGCCCTGACCATACTGATAACTTCGTGTGCCTGCTTTATCAATCAACCCGGTCGCCACGACGCCGTTGTAATAACGATCCAGCGATTGATCGTAATATTGAATGCCGGTGATGAATCCTGTTTTCTGACTGCGCATGGCATCATCCATGTTTGTCATGAATTCACGCATGTCGTTTTCCAGAGCCGGCACAGCGGACTCTGGCCAGATGATGATGTCAGCGCCTTTGCTTTCACGTGTGAGCGCAATGTAGCGAACGAGTGTTGGCTTGATGAAATTTGGATCCCATTTTGATGACTGAGGAATGTTGCCTTGCGCCAAGGCAAATTTCACGGGATCACCGGACGTTGTCCAAACCTTTTGCTGTAGTCCGTAGCCGGTAAAGAACAGAAGGGCCGGTAGCAGCAACCATAAGATCTGACGCTGTTGCCAGCACAGCAGGCAGGCCGCAGCAGACCATAATACGGCGAGGGTGATGCTCTGCACGCCAAATAATGGTGCGAACCCGGTTAACCAGGTATCCGTCTGCGAGTAACCCAGCCACATCCAGGGAAAGCCGGTTAAGACATGCCCCATAGCCCAATCACTGATCAGCCACAAAGCCGGAAATGCCAATAACAGGCGGGTTGCTCCGCTGCGCGGGAAGAAGCGGTTCAATATGGCTGCAGCCAGAGCGGGGTAAAGGGAAAGATAGGCGCATAAGACGGCGACCAGAATAAAAGCAACGGGCAGGGAGATGCCACCGAATTGCGTCATGCTGACATGGATCCACCATAAACTGGGTAAATTCATCGCCATCGCAAACAACCAGGTCAGACGAAATGCGCGTTTGCCGGTTTGCTGATGTAAGGAAGCCAATAAACCCAGCATGGCAACAAATGCCAATGGCCAGAGCTTGAAGGGAGCAAATGCGAATCCGCAGAGTAAGCCAGACAACAACGCGCCCCAGAGAGCGCGTTGTGAAACAGGACGGCTGAAACCGTCAGAATCATTCCAATTCATTATCAGTTCGCTGTTCAGGAGGTGTTACTTGTAATTGGATAAGACGGCGACGATCGACTTGCAGAATTTTGAACTCAAATCCTGACAGTTCAATACTTTCGCCTCGCTTGGGTAGGTGACCAAAACCATGCATCACCAGACCACCAATGGTGTCGACATCATCATCGCTGAAATGGCTGGAGAAATATTCGTTAAAATCCTCAATCGGTGTTAATGCATTGAGGGTAAAACGATGTTCATCCAGTGCTCTGATCGTCGGTTGATCGTGAGTTTGTTCGTCATATTCATCTTCGATTTCACCGACGATTAATTCCAGAATATCTTCAATTGTCACTAGACCGGACACACTACCGAATTCATCGACTACTATGGCCATATGATAGCGCTGTTGCTGGAATTCCTTCAGTAGTCGGTCAACACGCTTACTTTCCGGCACCACCACCGCAGGGCGCAGCACCTTTTCAAAATCAAAAGGTTCATTGGTTAGCCCGAAGCCATACGGCAACAGATCTTTGGCCAACAAGATCCCATCGACATGATCCTTATCATCGCTGATCACCGGGAACCGCGAGTGTGCAGAGCGGATGATCTGCGGCAGAAATGACGAGACGGGCTGGTCGCGACGAATGGTAATCATTTGGGTGCGGGGGATCATGATATCCCGTACCCTGAGTTCTGAAACTTCCAGAACGCCTTCGATCATCTCTTTGGTGTCTTCATCGATGACGTCGCGTTCTTCGGCATCCTGAATAACTTCAACCAGATCGTTACGATCTTTCGGTTCACCCTGAAACAAATGGCTTAAACGTTCCAACCATTTTCGTCGGGATGAACCGTGACTAGTATGAGGGTGCTCATCACTCATGATGTCATTAATCCTTAAATTTCATCATCTTTATAAGGGTCAGGATAACCGAGAGCCTGCATAAACTCCTTTTCCAGAGCTTCCATCTCTTCGGCTTCTTCCTCTTCTATATGGTCATAGCCCAATAAATGCAAGCTACCATGAATGACCATGTGCGCCCAGTGGGATTCCAGCGTTTTTTCTTGTTCATCGGCCTCTTTTTCAACCACCTGACGGCAAATGATCAGATCGCCCAACAAGGGGAAATCTTCCACTCCCGGCGGACATTCAAACGGAAAGGACAACACGTTTGTGGGTTTGTCTTTACCGCGGTAGGTCAGATTAAGTTCGTTGCTTTCCGCTTCATCGACCAGGCGAATGGTGACTTCGGCTTCCTGTTGAAACGGTAAAATAGCGGTATCCAGCCATTGTTGGAACTGTGTTTCTGAAGGTAAGCCTGTGGTATCTGCACAGGCGATTTGCAAATCAAGCGTAACGCTCATGACGAGGATTCCTCACGGTTTGCGGATTTGCTTTCCGCAGCCGCTTTTTGTTGTTCAAATTTTTCGTAAGCCTGCACGATGCGTGCGACAACCGGATGACGAACCACATCGGTTGCCTGGAAAAAGTTAAATGAAAGACCATCCACTCCATTCAGCACTTCGATGGAATGACGCAGACCGGATTTCACATTGCGGGGCAGGTCGATCTGGGTAATATCACCGGTGATCACGGCTTTGGAGTTAAAACCGATACGGGTCAGGAACATCTTCATCTGCTCGACGGTGGTATTCTGCCCTTCGTCGAGAATGATAAAGGCATCGTTCAGCGTGCGGCCACGCATGTAAGCAAGCGGCGCGATTTCGATGACATTACGTTCGATCAGTTTCTCGACCCGTTCAAAACCCAGCATTTCAAACAGAGCATCGTAGAGCGGACGCAGATACGGATCGACCTTCTGGCTCAGATCGCCTGGCAGGAACCCGAGTTTTTCACCGGCTTCAACGGCAGGACGCGTCAGCAGAATACGACGGATCTCCTGACGCTCTAAGGCATCCACAGCGGCCGCCACGGCGAGATAGGTTTTGCCGGTACCGGCTGGGCCAATCCCGAACGTAATATCATGCACGACGATATTGTTGAGGTACTGTGCCTGATTCGGTGAACGCGGTTTTACCATGCCGCGTTTGGTTTTGATGTTGACCTCTTTACCGTAGGGGATCGTCGTTGGGCTTTCTTCATCGTCACCTTGTTCCAGCATATGGCACTGCTGGATCGCCAGATGCACCTGATCCGGTGTCAGATCAACAATCTTCTGGCCGCGCACTGGCTGGGTTTCCACGTAAAGCTGTTTCAGCAGATCGACAACCACCTGGGCCACATTGCCTTTGCCAACCACTTGAAAATGGTTATTGCGATAAATAATTTCGACGCCCATCCGACGTTCAATCTGTTTGATATTGTCATCGAAAGGGCCGCAAAGGCTGGCGAGCCGCTGGCTGTCAGCCGGTTCAATATGGATGTCGAGAGTGGCGATATGTCGGCTCAAAGTATTCCTCTTTAATAAAACAGGCCGTCAGATGACGGCCGGAATCAACACTTAAGGACGGAACTGGGCTACACCCAATTCATCTGCCACCCCATCAGGACGGCGATTCAGGATCTCAGCCGGACTGACGTCCTGACGCAGCCCCATTTCAGATTCAGTACGGATAATTTTACCACGTAATGAATGAGGCAGTGCTTCGGTGATTTCCACATCAACAAACTGACCAATCAGACGGGCATCGCCGGCAAAATTCACCACGCGGTTATTTTCGGTACGACCACGCAGTTCCATGATGTCTTGACGGGATGGCCCTTCCACCAGAATACGCTGGACGGTGCCATGCATCTGGCGGCTGTATTGCATTGCCTGATTATTGATAGTTTGTTGCAGATGAGCCAGACGCTCTTTTTTCACCTCAAGCGGGGTGTCATCGGGCATATCGGCAGCCGGTGTGCCGGGACGGGCACTGAAGATGAAGCTGTAGCTGGTATCAAACTGAATGTCTTCAATCAGTTTCATTGTTTTCGCAAAGTCGTCATCGCTTTCGCCAGGGAAGCCGACAATGAAATCGGAGCTGATCAGAATGTCTGGGCGTACGGCTTTCAGCTTGCGGATCTTCGATTTGTATTCCAACGCCGTGTGCGGGCGTTTCATCATCGATAAGATCTTGTCGGAACCGCTCTGCACCGGCAGATGCAGGAAATTTACCAGTTCCGGTGTGTCTTTATACACATCGATGATGTCATCGGTAAATTCAATCGGGTGGCTGGTGGTGTAGCGCAGACGATCGATACCATCGATGGCGGCAACCAGACGTAGTAATTGCGCAAACGAGCAAATGCCACCATCGTGCGTTTCGCCACGATAGGCATTCACGTTCTGACCCAGCAGGTTGACTTCGCGCACGCCCTGTTCCGCCAGTTGTGCGATCTCATACAGCACGTCATCCAGCGGGCGGCTGACCTCTTCACCACGGGTATAAGGCACCACACAGTAAGTACAATATTTGGAACAACCTTCCATAATGGAAACATACGCCGTCGGGCCTTCAGCACGCGGTTCTGGCAGGTTGTCGAATTTCTCGATTTCCGGGAAGGAGACATCGACCTGTGCACCGTGGCCTGCTTTGACCTGTTTGATCATATTAGGCAGACGGTGCAGCGTTTGCGGACCAAACACCACGTCAACATTCGGCGCGCGAGAACGGATGGCTTTGCCTTCCTGCGAAGCCACGCAACCGCCAACTGCGATCACCAGCTCCGGATTTTTCTTTTTCAGTTCTTTCCAGCGTCCTAGCTGGTGGAACAGTTTTTCCTGCGCTTTTTCGCGGATAGAACAGGTATTCAATACCAGCAGGTCAGCTTCTTCCGGAAGCTCGGTGGTTTCATAACCCAGTGAACTGGTCAACAAATCTACCATTTTGGCCGAGTCATACTCGTTCATCTGGCAGCCCCAGGTTTTGATATGCAGTTTCTTGCTCATGGATTGCTTGGCTGACTCACTATTAACAAAGACGCAGTATTCTACTTGGTTAGTCAGGTACTGACTATATTTGCGGCATTAAGCTGACCGAAATTCACATCTTTCCGTCAAAACAGCGCTGTTATTCCCTGAATGTGCTAGTTATCAGCGCGTCGACTTTCCTCTATAATACGCGGTCTTTTGTGGAACAATCGTGGGTTAACACTATGCCGATGTATCAGTACGAATGTACGCATTGTGGCCATCAGCTTGCGAAACTGCAGAAAATGTCTGATGCGCCGCTGGTGGACTGTCCAGCCTGCTCTCAGGCTGCATTGAAAAAATTACTTTCTGCTCCGGGCTTTCGCTTAAAAGGCGGTGGCTGGTATGAAACCGACTTTAAAACCGGAACAAAGAAAAATCTGGCAACATGCGATTCAGCACAGGGCGGATGCAAAGGTTGTCCGGCTGCTGGCGAATAATTACATAATACCTCTGGTAAAACCGGAGCTAAAAATTCAGTAAAGGAATTAATCATGCGTAGCATTTACTGTGGTCAGGTGACAAGTAGCCATGTCGAACAGACCGTCACCCTGTGTGGTTGGGTGCATCGCCGTCGTGATCTGGGCGGTCTGATTTTCATCGACATGCGTGACCGAGAAGGCATTGTTCAGGTGTTCTTTGATCCGGATAAACCGGAAGCGTTCGCGCTGGCTTCAGAACTGCGTAATGAATTCTGTATCCGTGTGACCGGTGTAGTACGTGCCCGTCCAGAGAGCCAGATCAATAAGGACATGGCGACCGGTGAAATCGAGGTATTCGCGCATGGTCTGGAAATCATCAATCGCGCCGAGCCGCTGCCGCTGGATTTCAACCAGACCAACACCGAAGAACAGCGTCTGAAATACCGTTATCTGGATCTGCGTCGCCCGGAAATGGCGGCTTCCCTGAAAACCCGTGCCCGTATTACCAGCTTTGTGCGCCGTTATATGGATGAACATGGTTTCCTCGATATCGAAACGCCGATGCTGACCAAAGCCACACCGGAAGGTGCGCGTGACTATCTGGTGCCAAGCCGTGTGCACAAAGGCAAATTCTATGCTCTGCCACAGTCACCACAGTTGTTCAAACAACTGCTGATGATGTCTGGTTTCGATCGCTACTATCAGATCGTTAAATGCTTCCGTGATGAAGATCTGCGTGCAGACCGTCAGCCAGAATTTACCCAGATCGACGTGGAAACCTCGTTCCTGAACGCCGAACGGGTGCGTGAGCTGATGGAAAATCTGATCCGGGGCCTGTGGCAAAACACCATTGGTGTGGATCTGGGCCAATTCCCGATCATGACTTTCGATGAAGCGATGCGCCGTTACGGTTCTGACAAACCGGATCTGCGTAACCCAATGGAAATGGTGGATGTCGCCGATCTGTTGAAAGAAGTGGCTTTTGCTGTATTTGCCGGCCCGGCGAACGATCCGAAAGGTCGTGTGGCGGCGCTGCGTGTACCGGGTGGTGCCCAGCTGTCGCGTAAACAGATTGACGAATACACCCAGTTCGTTGCGATCTACGGCGCGAAAGGTCTGGCCTGGATGAAGGTCAATCAGGCCGCTAACGGTCTGGAGGGTGTCCAGTCTCCGGTAGCCAAATTCCTGAACGATGAAATCGTGCGTGAAATTCTGGCACGGACGGGGGCTCAGGATGGCGACATCATTTTCTTCGGTGCTGACAGCAAGAAAGTCGTGTGTGATGCCATTGGTGCTCTGCGTCTGAAAGTGGGCCGCGATCTGAATCTGGTGGAAAACTGCTGGAAACCGCTGTGGGTCATCGACTTCCCGATGTTTGAAGAAGACGGCGAAGGCGGTGTCACTGCGATGCACCATCCGTTTACCGCACCGAAAGATTTCACGCCAGCACAGCTGGAAGCCGATCCGCTGGCGGCGTATGCCAATGCCTATGACATGGTGATCAACGGCTACGAAGTGGGTGGTGGTTCGGTGCGTATTCACCGTGGCGATATGCAGCAGGCGGTTTTCCGTACTATCGGTATCAACGAAACTGAACAGAAAGAGAAGTTCGGCTTCCTGCTGGATGCGCTGAAATTTGGTACGCCACCACATGCCGGTCTGGCCTTCGGTCTGGATCGTCTGACCATGCTGCTGACGGGCACTGACAACATTCGTGATGTGATTGCGTTCCCGAAAACCACCGCTGCCGCGTGTCTGATGACGGATGCTCCAAGCTTTGCTAACGATCAACAGTTAAGCGAACTGGCTATCAAGACTACGGTGATTGCCCGCAACGTTGACGAACAATAATTTTGTTTTCCGGGTAACGCGGCTTTTGTGGCGGGAATGCTACCGTCACCACGTTACCCACTGATTTTAGCTGATAGATTCAGCGCTAATTTTTATCAGGAGAGAGTTATGGCAGGTCACAGTAAGTGGGCCAACATTAAACACCGTAAAGCGGCTCAGGACGCGAAACGCGGTAAAATTTTCACTAAGCTGATCCGTGAAATCACCACTTCTGCTCGTCTGGGTGGTCCGGATGCCGGCTCTAATCCGCGTCTGCGTGCGGCGGTTGCTGCGGCGCTGTCACAGAACATGACCCGTGATACCGTTGATCGCGCAATCAAGCGTGGTGCGGGTGGCGATGATGGCGTTGAGCTGGAAACATTGGTATATGAAGGTTACGGTCCGGCTGGTACGGCGGTGATGGTTGAATGTATGACTGACAACCGTAACCGTACCGTATCCGGTGTGCGTCATGCCTTCACCAAGAGCGGTGGTGCTTTGGGGACTGACGGCTCAGTGGCTTATCTGTTCACCAAAAAAGGCGTGATTTCATTCGCGGAAGGCGATGAAGATGCGATCATGGAAGCTGCGTTGGAAGCGGGTGCGGACGATGTTGAAACCAATGAAGATGGTTCTATCGACGTTTACACCTCACCAACAGATTTCGGTTCAGTGCTGGATGGCTTAGAAGCCGCTGGTTTCAAACCAGATAACGCAGCCGTCAGCATGATCCCAAGCACTGAAGTCGATCTGAATGCAGACGATGCACCGAAGCTGATGAAGCTGATCGATATGCTGGAAGATCTGGACGATGTGCAGGAAGTTTACCACAACGGCACTATGTCTGATGAAGTGGCAGCAACACTGGAATAATCCTTCCTGTTTTGCTGAGAAAAAGGAGCTGCGGCTCCTTTTTTTATTTCCTACGTTTGTTTCTGGGTTTATTTCTGACGTGTTACCCTGCTGTCAGTGACTTTTCTCGGTTTATTGTTGTTATGCCCATTATTCTTGGAATTGACCCTGGTTCCCGTATTACCGGCTATGGCGTGATCCGCCAGCAGGCCGGCAAGGTGGAATATCTGGGATCGGGATGTATCCGGACCAGCGGCGATCATTTGTCTGAAAAACTGAAGCAGATCTATGATGGCATCAGCGAAATCATTCTGCAGTTTAAGCCGGAATTATTTGCCATCGAACAGGTGTTCATGGCGAAAAACCCCGATTCGGCACTGAAACTGGGGCAGGCGCGTGGCTGCGCCATTGTCGCTGCCGTCAATGCCGGTTTGCCGGTGGCGGAATATGCCGCCCGTCAGGTCAAGCAGTCGGTCGTCGGGACGGGGGCGGCTGATAAAGAACAGGTGCAGCATATGGTCAAACAGTTATTGAAACTGCCGGCTTGCCCGCAGGCGGATGCCGCCGATGCGTTGGCGGTGGCACTCTGTCATACCCATACCCAGCAAAGCCTGATCCGCATGGCGGGTAAGGTGCATGGCACGGTGCGCGGACGTCTCAGATAAACGCTGAATAACTGGATGTTCATCCAGTTATTTATTATGCTACAGCAGAACTTTTGGCATAGGAGCAAGGCTCGTGATTGGCAGACTGCATGGCATCATCATTGAAAAATCCCCTCCAGAAATTCTGCTCGACGTCGGTGGTGTTGGCTATGAACTGCAGCTACCGATGACCTGTTTCTATGAGTTACCTGCTGTCGGGCAGGAAGCCACTCTCATCACGCATTTTGTGGTACGCGAAGATGCTCAGTTGCTATACGGCTTTAATACCAAACAGGAACGCACCCTGTTCCGTGAATTGCTGAAAGCCAATGGTGTTGGCCCGAAACTGGCGCTGGCGATCATGTCCGGCATGTCAGCCAATCAGTTTGTTGCCTGTGTTGAACGCGAAGATGTTTCTTCACTGGTGAAATTGCCAGGAGTGGGTAAGAAAACCGCTGAACGTCTGATTGTTGAGATGAAAGATCGCCTCAAAGGCTGGACGACGCATGATCTGTTCACGCCTTATACCGATGCGGCCCCTGCCGATAACATCAGTGCGGCGGAACCTGCGGATACGATTGAGAGTGAGGCTGTTGCGGCATTACTGGTGTTAGGCTACAAACCACAGCAGGCCAGCTTAGTGGTCAGCAAGGTAATCAAACCGGAGATGACGGTGGAAAATGTCATCCGCGAAGCACTGCGTGCCATGCTGTAACGGAAACTGAATCATGATTGAAGCGGATCGACTGATAGCTCCGGCCACAGTGACAACAGAAGAAGAACAACTCGATCGTGCCATTCGCCCGAAAATGCTTGCTGATTATCAGGGGCAGGATCAGGTGCGCACGCAGATGGAAATTTTCATTGAGGCGGCGCGTCGTCGCAGCGAAGCCTTGGATCATGTATTGATTTTTGGGCCGCCAGGTTTGGGTAAAACAACATTGGCAAATATCGTCGCCAATGAAATGGGGGTCAATATTAAAACCACCTCCGGCCCGGTCTTGGAAAAAGCCGGTGATCTGGCGGCGTTACTGACCAATCTTGAGCCGCATGATGTGCTGTTTATCGATGAGATCCATCGACTGAGCCCAGTGGTGGAAGAGGTGCTCTATCCGGCGATGGAGGATTACCAGCTCGATATCATGATTGGTGAAGGACCGGCAGCGCGTTCCATCAAGCTCGAACTGCCGCCGTTTACGCTGATTGGCGCCACCACGCGGGCGGGCTCGCTGACATCGCCGCTGCGTGATCGTTTCGGCATCGTACAGCGTCTGGAATTCTACAAGATTGAGGATCTGGCACATATTGTCGCGCGCAGTGCCAGTTGCCTCGGCTTATCACTCGATACGCAAGGTGCCTTTGAAATTGCCAAGCGAGCTCGCGGTACGCCCCGTATCGCCAATCGTCTGCTACGTCGAGTGCGAGATTTTGCGGAAATCCGCTCCGACGGCCATATTTCCGACCAGATCGCAGCACAGGCGTTGGATATGCTGGACGTGGATAATGCCGGTTTTGATTACATGGACAGAAAACTGCTGCTGGCGATCATCGATAAATTTATGGGCGGCCCGGTCGGCGTGGAAAACCTCGCAGCCGCCATCGGGGAAGAGAAAGAAACGATTGAGGATGTGTTAGAGCCTTATCTGATCCAGCAAGGCTTTCTGCAGCGTACACCGCGAGGCCGTATCGCAACCCCCAGAGCTTACCTTCATTTTGGTCTTACCACTCCAGAGCGTCAGAGTTAATTCTGACGTTCAACTCCTGTTACATTGAGTTTGATACTTCCATCGATATCACAAAATTAAGATTTTCTTTTTTGTTAAAATGTTGTTAATAATATTTTAATTGAATTATTTCTCGTAAAAAGAATATTGCGAATTAGCTCTCAATTCATCTGGGAATAATTACTTTGTTTATTGAGTTAAATCAATGAAAAGAGTTTAAGATTATCTTAAGTGACCGTTCTTGTTTACAATATCACGCGTTAAATTATTTTAATAAATTGTTAAATATCAGCGTTTTTTCTAATTTCTGTTTTCGCCAAAATGCTAAGTTTTAGCTACATTTATAGCAAAAATGATCCAAATTTGTGTTAAATGGTATAACATTTACTGGAAATACTACATTAACGTAGCGATGTCGTTTTTACCGACGGAGTCTGCCAACAATGTCACTTAAATGATGAGGAATAATCATGATCAATGAACTTGTGGTTGATCTGTCGCGGATGCAATTTGCCGCCACAGCTCTCTATCACTTCCTGTTCGTTCCATTAACACTGGGGATGACTTTTATCCTGGCAATAATGGAGTCAGTGTATGTGATGACCAACAACCCGATCTATAAGGATATGACCAAGTTCTGGGGTAAGTTATTTGGTATCAACTTTGCTCTGGGTGTGACAACTGGTCTGACCATGGAGTTTCAGTTTGGTACTAACTGGTCATATTACTCACATTATGTGGGTGACATTTTCGGTGCGCCATTGGCCATTGAAGGTTTGATGGCATTCTTCCTGGAATCCACTTTCGTCGGTATGTTCTTCTTCGGCTGGGATCGTCTAAGCAAACGTGAACATCTGGTTGCTACCTGGTTGATGGCTATTGGTACCAACTTGTCAGCATTGTGGATTCTGGTTGCCAATGGCTGGATGCAATTTCCTGCAGGTTCTGAATTTAATTTTGAAACCATGCGTATGGAAATGGCGAGCTTTGCCGATCTGATTTTCAACCCGGTGGCTCAGGTTAAATTCGTGCATACCGTGGCGGCAGGTTACACCTGTGGTTCTATGTTTGTACTGGGTATCTCATCCTATTACCTGCTCAGAAAACGTGATATTCCTTTTGCCCGCCGCTCGTTTGCCATTGCAGCCGCGTTTGGTATGGCATCTATTTTGTCAGTATTAGTGCTGGGTGATGAATCAGGCTACCGTACCGGTGAAGTCCAGAAGGCTAAACTGGCAGCGATTGAATCACAGTGGGAAACGCACGCCGCTCCTGCACCATTCACTGCATTTGGTATTCCTGACCAGAAAACACATTCAACCAAATATGCCATCGAAATTCCCTACGTCGCCGGGATCATTGCAACTCGTTCTATTACAGAAGAGATCACTGGCCTGAAAGATTTGATCACGCAGAATGAACAGCGTATCCGTAATGGTATGCAGGCATTTGCATTGATGAAGAAACTGCAGGCAGGGGAAAAGACACCTGAAAATCTGGCTAAATTCAAAACATTGAAATCGGATCTTGGCTACGGTCTGTTGCTGAGCCCATATGCGCCGAATATTGTCGATGCAACGGATGCGCAAATCAAACAGGCTGCGGATGATTCCATCCCGCCGGTTGCACCAGTCTTCTTCTCCTTCCGTATCATGGTGGGGGCTGGGATACTGATGCTGCTGCTGATTGGTACAGCATTCCTGGATAGCTGCCGTCATCGTATTGGCGATCGTACCTGGTTATTGAAAGCATTATTGTGGGGCATTCCTTTACCTTGGATCGCCATTGAATCTGGCTGGGTGGTTGCAGAGATTGGTCGTCAGCCATGGACTATCGGGGAAGTACTACCGACCTACTTGTCGTCTTCAACCTTAACGACAGGTGATGTGCTGTTTTCCATGATTGGCATCTGTGCGTTCTATACCGTGTTATTGATCGTGGAAATGTACCTGATGTTCAAGTTTGCCCGTAAAGGTCCGAGCAGCTTGAAGACCGGTAAATATTTCTATGAAGCAGAACAGGCATAAGAGGGATCCATCATGTTTGATTACGAAATACTGCGTCTGATTTGGTGGGTTCTGATCGGGGTGTTACTGATTGGATTCGCCGTCACGGACGGTTTTGATATGGGCGTTGGCGCTTTACTGCCTATTTTAGGAAAAACAGACACCGAACGTCGTGTCATGATCAATACCATTGCACCGCATTGGGATGGCAATCAGGTTTGGTTAATTACCGCAGGCGGCGCGTTATTTGCTGCCTGGCCGATGGTGTACGCTACAGCTTTTTCCGGGTTCTACATTGCAATGATCCTGACCCTGATGGCGTTATATTTCCGCCCTGTCGGTTTTGATTATCGCTCTAAACTGGAAAATTCACGCTGGCGGAATAGCTGGGACTGGTGTCTGTTCCTCGGCGGTTTTGTGCCACCTACTGTCATTGGTGTTGCTTTTGGTAACTTACTGCAAGGCGTTCCGTTCAGTGTTGATACGCTGATGCGTACCACCTATGAAGGCACATTCCTGCAATTACTGAATCCTTTTGGATTATTGGCCGGGGTGGTGAGCCTGATGATGTTTGTCACTCAAGGTGCTACCTGGTTGATGATGAAAACAGAAGGCGAATTACAGGATCGTGCCCGTAAAACCGCTATGCTGACCGCACTGCTGACTATGGTGTTGTTCGCAGTCGCCGGTTTCTGGGTCGCTCATGGCATCAATGGCTATACCATTGTGAAATTCGCAGGTACAGAAGCCGCTTCTAACCCGTTAAATAAAGAAGTGGCGGTTTCGGCTGGGGCGTGGATGCAGAACTACAGCCTGTACCCTTGGATGATTGCAGCTCCGGTTGTCGGTTTAGTCATGGCGCTGTTTACCATTCTGGCTGCTCGGTTTGACAAAGCGGGTTTTGCATTCCTGTTTTCATCATTGATGATTGCGGGCGTGATCCTGACTGCTGGTTTCTCAATGTTCCCATTTGTGATGCCATCCAGTTTGAATCCGGCACAAAGTCTGACCATGTGGGATGCTACGTCATCTCAGAATACACTGACCGTCATGACTTTTGCGGCAGCCATTTTTGTACCGATCGTACTGGGTTATACCATCTGGACTTACGTGAAGATGTTTGGCCGTGTCAGCAATCAGTTTGTTGAAAAGAACAAACATTCAGTCTACTAGGAGGCATTATATGTGGTATTTCACATGGATTCTGGGGCTGTTGCTGGCCTGTGCATTTGGCATTATCAATGCGCTGTGGCTGGAACATACCGAAAATCTGGATCGTCGTACTGATAAATAACTCAGTCTGTCGTACAAAAAAGCCACCCTCATCCGGTGGCTTTTTTATTGGATAAATAAAGTGAGCAAGATCACCTTCTTTCCTTAATCTTGCTGCGGTATCATACGCCCGTCTTACGACTGCGGGATGAGCTCGATGGTCAACACAGAGTTTAGCTGGCCAGTACGGATCTATTACGAAGATACCGATGCTGGTGGCATAGTATACAACGCAAACTATCTGAAATTTCTGGAACGTGCGCGAACAGAATGGCTGCGATTGCTAGGAATCGAACAGGATTGGCTTTTACAGCAGGATGTTGCCTTTGTCGTGCGTCATATCGATATTGAATTCCGTAATGCAGCTTGTTTTAACCAGCTACTGGCAGTGTCTTGCCGGGTTGCGCAGTTAAAACGGGCCTCGATGATATTTTCCCAAGAGATTGTAGACGAATCTGGCCGGGAAATAGTGGCTGCCAAGGTCACTATTGCCTGCGTCAGATTATCTGCAATGAAACCTATTGCTATTCCTGAAGATGTAAGTGGAGTGATTGCTCGTGCAACCAGCTGAAATGTCGTTTACCAACTTGATTTTGCAAGCCAGTCCGTTGGTTCAGATTGTTATGTTGATCCTGTTGTCCATGTCGATTGCATCATGGGCAATTATTGTACAACGCACCAAAATTTTAAAAGCCGCCCGATTCATTTCGGATCAATTTGAAGAGCGTTTCTGGTCAGGAATCGATCTGAATCGCCTCTATCAGGAATGTGCCAACCGCCGTGATGAATTAAGCGGATTGGAACAGATTTTCTATTCCGGATTTAAAGAGTTTGCTCGCTTGCACAACAGTGGGCTTAAAAATCAGGAAATGATCATGGATGGCACTTATCGTGCGATGCGTGTTTCTCTTTCCCGTGAAATGGATGAGTTAGAAACGCATCTGCCGGTATTGGCAACGATCGGTTCTATCAGCCCTTATATCGGTTTGTTTGGTACCGTATGGGGGATCATGCATGCCTTCATCGCACTCTCTGCCGTAAAAAATGCGTCCTTAGCAATGGTCGCACCACCGATTGCAGAAGCACTGATTGCAACGGCAATGGGTCTGTTTGCTGCTATTCCGGCTGTTGTGGCCTACAACCGTTTCAGTACTAAGCTTGAGCGTCTGGACAATGCTTATGTCAACTTCATGGATGAGTTTTCTACGATTCTAAATCGCCAGCTTGGCAGCAAAGGTGAGTAATCATGCACGTCAACAAACGTAGCAAAAGACGCGCAGTTGCCGAGATTAACGTGGTGCCTTATATCGACGTCATGTTGGTATTGCTGATTATTTTTATGGCAACAGCACCCGTCGTTATGCAGAGTGTAAAAGTGGATTTACCACAAACAGATTCTCAGCCTCTGTCAGAAGATTCCGATCCCCCCGTCATCGCGCAGGTTGATAAAGATACTCACTACTCGTTACGGCTGGGTGAGGAAGATGAAAAAGATATGGCGGACTTGATTCAGTTAGCTGGTGCTGTTTCTGAATATCATAAAACACATCCCAATAGCCCCGTTGTTGTCGCTGGTGCCAAAGAAGTGCAATACGACGCTGTCGTTCAATTGATGGCTGCACTGAAAGAGGCGGGAGTGGAAAACGTCGGCTTAATGACCGATTCACTAGACAAGAAAAAATAACAGAAACGGAGTAGTGGCGTCGTGAAACGAGGCATGAGCGGTCCGATAGTTATCTCTATCATACTGCATGCACTGTTGATCCTGATGTTCATTTTAAAATGGAATCTGGATAAGCCCAAACGACCCGCTGGCGGCGGCGGTGGCGGTGGCGGCATTGTGAATGCAGTGGTGATTGATCAGTTGAAATTTGATCAGCACAAACAATTTGTGAAGCAGCAAAAAGCTAAAAAAGCTGAAGCAGCAAAAGAACAGGCAGCAGCCAAAGAAGCCGCTGCAGAAGCTGTTCGCCAGGAACAACTTAAGAATGCGATCCGGCTGAAACAAGAGAAACAGCAACAAAAAGACGCGAAAGAAAAAGCGCGTAAGCTGGAAATCGAAAAGCAAAAAGTCGAGGCTGAGAAAAAGATCGCGCTTGAGAACAAGAAAAAAGAAGAACTGAAGAAAAAACAGGACGAAGAGAAGAAGCTGGCGGATCAAAAAGCAGCAGAAGCGAAAGCAGAAAAGCTGAAAGCCGAACAGGACGCCAAGAAAAAAGAAGAAGAGAAAAAGAAACTCGAAGAACAGAAAAAACTCGAAGAGCAAAAGAAATTAGAGGAACAGAAGAAACTCGACGAGAAGAAAAAAGCGGAACAAGCAGCAAAAGAAAAAGCCGAGAAATTGAAGGAAGAAAAAGCCGCCAAAGCAAAAGCAGCGAAAGAGGCTAAAGAAAAGGCCAAACGTGATGCGGCTGATGCGAGTAAGCTGGAAGATGAATTATTGAAAGATGATAGCGGTGGCGCAGCGGCCGGACCATCAGGTAATAGTTCGAAACCTTCAACATCTGCCGGTCCTGGCGGTTCTGGCGGTGGTGATCCGGGATATGGTGATAAGATCGCCAATATGATCGAGCAACGAATGTTGATTGATCAAAACATGAAAGGTAAGAGTTGTATTGTCAAAATAAGATTGGCACCTGATGGTCTTGTTCTGAGTGCAACAGCGGGTAGTGGCGACCCTGCAATTTGTCGTGCAGGTATTACCGCGATTAATATGATCGGTACGTTCCCGGCACCTCCATCGGAGAAGGAACGCACTATTAACGCAACAATACAGCCTGAGTAATGATGGTTATTATTAATTTTGTAACAACCGGGAAATGAATAAAGATGAAGAAACTCTTGATAGCATTGATAGGATGGTTGTGGTTTAGTCAGTCTGCCATGGCAGAACTGGATATTCTGGTAACCGGTGGTATGGATAGCGGTCGTCCTGTCGCAGTTGTGCCTTTTAAATCAGATAGCGCATTGCCAGAAGATGTGGCTAATGTTATTAGCTCTGATTTGATGCGTAGCGGTAAATTTAATCCGCTGAGCCGTAGTTCCATGCCGGAACAACCTGCACAAAGTGGTCAAGTTAATTATGCAACCTGGTCTGCTTTGGGAACAGAAGCTGTGGTGGTCGGGCATGTCGAAGCAGCTGGTGCTGGTCAGTACCGTGTGACCTTTGAACTGGTTGATGTTGCTAAAGGTAAATCAGGCGGCAACGCGGTATTAGCTAGTAGTGTTGCTACTGTGACAGCCAAGCAACTGCGCAAATATGCCCATCGCATCTCAGACATCGTTTATGAAAAATTGACTGGTGAACGCGGTGCTTTCATGACCAGTATTTTGTATGTGACCGTGGATCGTTCTCAACCAATGCCATATCACTTAATGTTGGCTGATTATGACGGTTACAATGAACGCATGCTACTTCGCTCTCGTGAGCCGATCATGTCACCTTCATGGGCACCGGATGGACGTAGAGTTGCGTATGTGAGTTTTGAAAAACGCACTCCGGCCATTTTTATTCAGGATCTCTATTCTCAGGCGCGTACCATGTTGATGTCATTCCCCGGTATTAACGGAGCACCTGAATGGTCACCGGATGGTCGTTCGATGGCGGTGGTATTATCTAAAGATGGTCAGCCAGATATTTATACAGTTGATATCGCAACTCGTCGTCTGAACAGATTGACGACTGATCCGTCTATTGATACTGAACCAACGTGGAGTGCTGATGGCCGCTCGGTCTTCTTCACATCCGAGCGAGGCGGCAGACCGCAAATTTATAAAGTAGATGTAGCATCACACAGCACCAGCCGTGTAACATGGCAAGGTGATTCAAATCTCGAAGCGTGCGCTACGCCTGATGGCAAAGCACTGGTGATGGTCAGTAAGGTTCAGGGTGCATATCGAATTGCACGTCAGGATCTAAATGGCGGTGGTGTGTATGTACTGACAACGTCTTCACTTGATAAATCACCAAGTGTTGCACCAAATGGCAGTATGATCATCTATAGCACTGTATATCAAGGTCGCCAGGGGCTGGCGCTGGTATCGGCAGACGGGCGTTTCAAAGCTAACTTACCTTCCGCGAAGGGAGAAGTTCGCTCTCCAGCCTGGTCACCGTTTATGAATTAATCCGAGCAAATGTATCAAGGATATGAAAATGAAAATTAACCCGCTGCTGAAAACGCTGCTGATTGCAATTCCACTGGTTACGCTGGCTGCTTGTAGCCATAAAAAAGGCTCTAGCTCTGCTGATGTAAATGGTATGGGTGCTGGTCAAGGTGTAGAAACCTCTGGTCTGGATTCAGGTTTGTCAGCTGACGCACAGGCAAAACAGCAGTTTGAGTCATTGAAACAAGACAACATTGTTTATTTTAACTACGATTCAGATGCAATCGAGGGGCAGTACGCTCAGTTGCTACAAACGCATGCCGATTTCCTGAAAAGCCACAACACAGTCAAAGTGTTGATTGAAGGCCATACAGATGAGCGTGGTACACCAGAGTACAACATCGCATTGGGTGAACGTCGTGCAAAAGCCGTCGCGAAATATATGCAAAACCTGGGTGTAGATGTTTCTCAGTTGTCAGTTGTGAGCTACGGTGAAGAAAAACCAGCTGATCCTGGTCATACCGAAGAGGCTTTCAGCCACAACCGTCGTGCGGTCTTGGTTTACTAAGGTTTGATATTGATGGGCAACCTCAATTATGTAAAAGCGGCCACCTTGATGGCCGCTCTTTTTTCTGTCTCTCTGGCAGTACGTGCGGATGATCTGGAAGATCGCGTTGTGAAACTGGAGCGCATGGTCAATTCCAGAGGTTTATCTCAGGTTGAAATGCAACAGCAGATTGATTCTTTAACCAATGATGTCCGGACATTAAGAGGACAGCTTGAGGAATCGAATCATAAGCTACAGCAAGTGACAGATCGTCAGAAATCGCTGTATGACGAATTAGATAAGATGCAGCAGGCACAGCAGAGCTCAGCCCCTCAGGCGAATAGTTCTGCAGCGTCAGCTACGCAGCCACAACCTACAACGGAACAATCGCCTGCATCCCAGCCGGCACAGGCAGCAGCCGTAGCAAAAGAGGCTGTAACAAAACAGCAGAGTGACGCCTCTCCAGCCAAAGCAGCACCTGCCAGTGGGTCTGAGAACAAAGAATATGAAGCAGCGGTTAATCTGGTCATAAAAGATAAAAATTATGCCAAGGCGATCCCGGCATTTGATACGTTTATTACCAATTATCCGAATTCATCATTGCAACCAGGGGCTCATTACTGGCTGGGGCAGTTATTGTTGAATCAGGGCGATCGTGAAAAAGCGAAGGTTCACTTCCTGACAGTTGCGCAGAAATACAAAGATTCACCAAAACGTCCGGAAGCAATTTATAAGCTGGGTGTTATCTCAAAAGCAGAAGGTGATACAGAAAAAGCGAATAAATTCTTCCAACTGGTCATAAAACAATACCCTAATACTTCCGCCGCTCAGTTGGCGCAGAAAGCATCTGGTGGTTAATAATAAGTTAAAATTGGTCTAAAATAAGGAAAATTGGTTGAACGATGAGCAAACAGGAAAAAATCATTACTTTTCTGTTGCGTCGGAAACGTAAATCCGTATTATAGGCCGCCGTTGGCAGGGCACAAAGCAAAGCCAGCAAAGAGTGGGTCGTTAGCTCAGTCGGTAGAGCAGCGGACTTTTAATCCGTTGGTCGAAGGTTCAAATCCTTCACGACCCACCACTAATTCCCAGGTCGCTTAGCTCAGCTGGGAGAGCACCTCCCTTACAAGGAGGGGGTCACTGGTTCGATCCCAGTAGCGACCACCAGATTTAAGATTTTCAGTGGGTCGTTAGCTCAGTCGGTAGAGCAGCGGACTTTTAATCCGTTGGTCGAAGGTTCAAATCCTTCACGACCCACCACTAATTCCCAGGTCGCTTAGCTCAGCTGGGAGAGCACCTCCCTTACAAGGAGGGGGTCACTGGTTCGATCCCAGTAGCGACCACCAGATTTACATGATTACATTCCCATATGTAGCATGGTGGAATTAGGTCGCTTAGCTCAGCTGGGAGAGCACCTCCCTTACAAGGAGGGGGTCACTGGTTCGATCCCAGTAGCGACCACCAAAGTTTAGTTATAAAAAAGTGTGGGTTGTTAGCTCAGTCGGTAGAGCAGCGGACTCTTAATCCGTAGGTCGAAGGTTCGATCCCTTCACAACCCACCAGTTCCCAGGTCGCTTAGCTCAGCTGGGAGAGCACCTCCCTTACAAGGAGGGGGTCACTGGTTCGATCCCAGTAGCGACCACCAGCTTCAAACGATGGGTCGTTAGCTCAGTCGGTAGAGCAGCGGACTTTTAATCCGTTGGTCGAAGGTTCAAATCCTTCACGACCCACCATCTCTCCTAATTCACTAAATTCCTCTTCTGTTTTGCATAAGCATTCATTTTATTAAGCATTTTAACAATGGCATTTAGCAAGCCTTCCATCTCAGTTATAATCGGCCAAAGCATTAATGTAATTCGGAGTCAGCTATGAATAGCTCAGTCAATGTGGTTGAAATTGATTATCCTTTCCCACAAATTCCAGCCCCCTTGTCTGTTGAACGTAAACAGGAATTGACTGCGCGTATTTCTGAATTACTGAAAGCGAAAAATGCGGTATTAATTGCGCATTATTATACTGATCACGACATTCAGGCTTTGGCAGAAGCAACCGGTGGGTTTATAGGTGATTCGCTGGAGATGGCAAAGTTTGGCAAGCAGCATCCCGCACAAACCCTGATTGTGGCTGGCGTGCGTTTTATGGGTGAAACAGCGAAAATTCTGAGTCCTGAAAAACAGGTGCTGATGCCAACATTACAGGCTGAATGCTCCTTGGATCTTTCTTGTCCTGTCGACGAGTTCTCTGCATTCTGTGATGCACACCCTGACCATACCGTGGTTGTCTATGCCAATACCTCGGCAGCGGTGAAAGCCCGCGCTGATTGGGTCGTGACGTCGAGTATTGCCTTAGAAGTAGTAGAACATCTCGATGCTGAAGGTAAAAAAATTATCTGGGCACCGGATCGTCATTTAGGCGCTTATATTGAAAAGAAAACGGGTGCTGAAATGTTGCGCTGGCAGGGGGCATGTATTGTTCATGATGAATTTAAAGCAAAAGCCTTGGCGCGTTTGAAAGCTGAGCATCCTGATGCTGCAATCTTGGTGCATCCTGAATCACCTGCTGCAGTAATTGATATGGCCGATGCAGTAGGGTCAACCACACAATTGATTAAAGCCGCGCAGCAGTTGCCACACCAAACATTGATTGTAGCGACTGACCGCGGCATCTTTTATAAGATGCAGCAGGCGTGCCCAAATAAAGTCATGATTGAAGCGCCAACCGGAGGCGATGGGGCAACTTGCCGTAGTTGTGCGCATTGTCCTTGGATGGCGATGAACGGTTTGGAAGCGATTTATGCCGCCTTATCAGAACAAGCCCAGAAACATGAAATTCAGGTGGAAGAAGCGGTACGCTTGAAGGCATTGGTGCCGCTAAATCGCATGTTGGATTTTGCGACAGGTTTACAGCAGAAAGTAACCAGTAATATTTAACGCTAGGAATATTAATGATAATGGGCAGGCCGAATAGGTCTGCCCACTGGCCTCACGCAATATAACGCAGTGTGGCACTCAGAGTGTGTTCGTCACCCGACGTAACACTTTCACCTTCGCCAGTCAGTGCTGTTTCAACGCAAACCATTGATTGCCAGCGATCGCTATCAAAGTCTGCCATACCTGCAGCACCCTGCTCCCAAGGATTCCAGACCACGACAGAATTGGCGTTGCCATTATCCATCTGAATGGTTTCATAGCCATTCGTGAAGGTGACTGTGGTTTCAGGAGCGGTATATACACGGTCAACGGCTGCAGTCAGTACAAAATCGCCTTGTTGTGTGCCTTCGCTCTTGGTCAGTTTATCAAGGAAGTGAGCACCTAAACCGGAAACTTTAACTGATGCTGTATCTCGGGTGTCAAAGTAGCTGTGCAAAGCAGCCCGATAACGAAGCTCGCTGTCACCTGTGTTGGTAGTGGTCAGAGACATGGTGAGTTCAGCGCCGATTAATACTTCAAACTCCAGTCGGAACGCATGTGGCCATAATGCAAGTGATTCGGGCGAACTTTCTAATAGCAGATGGACTAAGGTCCCTTCAGCCAGTTCACTCACGCCTTCGATTTGCCAATTCATGTTGCGGGCAAAACCATGAGCCTGTTTGCCTAAGCCTACGTCATCGGGAGATGGGCCAAACCATGGCCAACAGATAGGAACGCCGCCACGAAACGGTTTAGAGCCATCCTGTGCAGTGGTATGGCTCATCCATAGTAGAGGGTGCTTACCCTTTGCCTGGTAATGCATCAGGTGTGCACCAAACAGGGATATGGCGGCTTCAGCGTGTTCATTCTGAATGACCAGATAAGAGAGCCCTTTATCACCGCTGGCCAGAGATACATGTGCTGTCAGTGCTTTTTGTATTGTCAGGTTAAAATTTTCAAGCATGATCATTTTCCTCGTACAAAAACAAAAAAGGCAGCCCTAAGGCTGCCTCTTAAACTCATTCAGGATGAGCGCTCAATTATTTAGAGATGTGAGCGATCAGGTCCAGAACTTTGTTTGAGTAACCGATTTCGTTGTCATACCAAGAAACCAGTTTCACGAAGTTGTCGTTCAGAGCGATACCAGCTTTGGCATCGAATACTGAAGTCTGTTTTTCACCAACGAAGTCAGTTGATACAACTTCATCTTCAGTGTAACCCAGAACGCCTTTCATTTCGCCTTCAGATGCTGCTTTCAGAGCTGCACAGATTTCAGCGTAAGTAGCTGGTTTAGCCAGGCGGCAAGTCAGGTCAACTACAGATACGTCTGGAGTTGGAACACGGAAAGCCATACCAGTCAGTTTGCCTTTCAGTTCTGGGATTACCACGCCAACTGCTTTAGCTGCGCCAGTTGAAGATGGGATGATGTTCTGAGCCGCGCCACGGCCACCGCGCCAATCTTTAGCAGATGGGCCGTCAACAGTTTTCTGAGTAGCGGTAGTAGCGTGAACAGTAGTCATCAGACCTTCAACGATGCCGAATTTGTCGTTGATAACTTTAGCCAGTGGAGCCAGGCAGTTGGTGGTGCAAGATGCGTTAGAAACGATGTCTTGACCAGCGTAAGAAGTGTGGTTAACACCCATTACGAACATTGGAGTTGCATCTTTAGATGGGCCAGTCAGAACAACTTTCTTAGCACCAGCAGCGATGTGTTTACGAGCGGTTTCGTCAGTCAGGAACAGACCAGTTGCTTCTGCAACTACGTCAGCGCCGATAGCGTCCCATTTCAGGTTCGCTGGGTCACGTTCTGCAGTTACACGGATAGTTTTGCCGTTAACAACCAGGTTGCCGTCTTTAACTTCTACAGTGCCTTTGAAACGACCGTGAGTTGAGTCGTATTTCAGCATGTAAGCCATGTAATCAACGTCGATCAGGTCATTGATACCAACAACTTCGATGTCTGAACGTTCGAAAGAAGCGCGGAATACGAAGCGACCGATACGGCCAAAACCGTTAATACCTACTTTGATAGTCATAGTTGTACCCAACATGTGTTCAAGGGAAAAAATTCGAGTATGAATTTACAAGAATTAAGGGGGAGTGAGCAACTACCAAGCGACTTTTAATTGCGATATATCATGAAATAGTCAATTTGTTTACTGCACATAGCCTGATTTATGCTAAGTCAAGTCGCGATTATTATTTTTTTTTGGATAAATTATGGTCGATTGAACTAAACAAAAATAATTGCTGGTGGTCAGGTCACATTCAGTATTACCTTCAATATGTGAAAATCAGGGTTTACCAAGTGGCACTGATAATTAGTAGCCTGAATTATTCAACGGGAGGATATGATGGACGATCTCCTTGAGTTACTGGCAAAAAAACGTGGGATAGGGCAGGAATATACCGATATCTGGGGTAAGACGACGCAGACTTCACCGGAAAATAAGCGGGCGATATTAACAGCGATGGGATATGTTCCCTCTGATCCGGAAGTATTGGCAGGCCAGATTGCTGATGATGATATGACGCATTGGCAGCAAATTTTAGATCCGGTTTATGTACGCAGACAGCAGGCTGAATTTCAACTTGTTTGCCGGTTGCCTGCCGAGGCGGTGTTTCCAACGGGGTGGCGGATTGAGCTTGAATCTGGCGATCAAATACAAGGTTTGCTTGATATTGCTGAAAATCAAAAAATAAAATCCTTTCAATATAATGAATTCTTATTTTCAGAATACTTAATTAATATTCAGCATAATATTCCTTATGGTTATCATAAGTTTGTTCTTTTATCTGGCAATAATGCGGAAATATTAGCGACATCTTCTTTAATAATTACACCTCATCACTGTTTCCAGGCCGAATTTATTCAGCAAAATCAAAAATGCTGGGGCCCCAGTGTGCAGTTATATAGTTTGCGCAGTCAGCGAAACTGGGGCGTGGGCGATTTTACTGACCTGAAAACGTTGATTCGTGGTGTTGTCGCATGGGGCGCTGATTTTGTTGGCCTGAACCCCATTCATGCTTTATATCCGGCTAATCCAGACGCGTGCAGTCCTTATAGTCCTTCGTCTCGGCGCTGGCTCAATATTATTTACATTGATGTTGAGGCCATTCCCGAATTTCAGGCCAATCCTGAAATACAAAAAATGCTATCGGCAGAAGAAGAACAGGAGCAGTTGCGACAATTACGCGCTGTGTCATGGATCGATTATAAGGCGGTGTTTGCATTCAAACTCCGCTGGTTACGGCAATTATTTGAGAATGCTGACCTTTCAGCTCGTACTGAGCGGGGACGTGCGTTTGCTGAATATATTACAGTCGGTGGCGAAAGTTTATTGCAGCTTGCTACTTTCGATGCACTGCAGAATACCTTGTATGCCGGTGGCTTAGAGGCATGGGGACCACCAGTCTGGCCGGATGCGTATCGGGATTATGAATCACCCGCGGTGAAAACCTGGATTGCTTCACATCAGCTCGATATCCGTTTCTATCTGTTCTTGCAGTGGGTTGCTGAACAACAGATGACAGAAGCGGAGCAATTGGCAAAAGTGCTGGGTATGAAAATTGGTTTGTATCGTGATCTGGCCGTGGGTGTTTCGGAAGGATCATGTGAGATATGGGCCAATAAAGATTTGTATTGCCCTAAAGCCAGCATTGGGGCTCCGCCTGATCCGCTTGGTCCTCAGGGACAAAATTGGGGGTTACCACCCATAGATCCGATGCGGCTCTATCACTCGGCTTATCAGCCATTTATCGAATTGCTTCGGGCCAATATGCGAGGTTGTGGTGCTTTGCGTATTGATCACGTTATGGGTTTACGTCGTTTGTGGTGGGTGCCGCCGGGTGCGCCGTCTAGTATGGGGGCATATGTCTATTATCCCGTAGAGGATTTGCTGGCTATTCTGGCGTTGGAGTCTCATCGGCAGCGTTGTATGGTCATTGGCGAAGATCTTGGTACTCTGCCTCCCGAAATGAAAACGTTGTTGCACGAGAATGGTATCTATTCCTACAAGGTTTTCTTCTTCGAGCGTGCGTTGGATGGCGGCTATTTTTCTCCAGCTCATTACCCGGCTCAGGCGATGTCCGCATTGACCACTCATGATATGCCCACACTGAGAGGATTCTGGCATTGTGATGATCTCTCATTAGGTCGTGAATTGGGACTCTATCCAGATGAAGAGAAGCTGCAGGATCTGTATCGGGAACGACACAGTGCCAAGCAGGCAGTCTTGGATTCCTTACACTGGCACAAGATGTTGCCAGATAGTATTGGACATGATGTCAGTTGGGTCGGGATGAGTTCAGTATTATCGCACGCGCTACAGGAGCATATGTGCCGAGGAAATAGTGCTCTGTTCAGTACTCAACTCGAAGACTGGCTGGAGATGGATAAACCGGTGAATGTGCCGGGAACCAGTACGGAATATCCGAATTGGCGCAGAAAATTAAGTCGGGATCTTGAGAGCTTTTTGAATGATCCCACATTGGCGGCGTTGGCTAGCCGGCTGACCAATGCAAGAAAACAACTGCAAAAAAATTAATATCAGCGAGTTATTGTTTCAGTAGCTGATGATCTTTCGTGAGTATTAGGGGTTTTATATGCTGTTAAGAGAGCTGAATGAGGCGCGTTGCGGGCAGCCTTTTGAAAAACTGGGTTGGGTTTACAATAAAGAACAATCTCTGTGGTCTCTGCGCGTTTGGTTACCACATGCCACTGCGGTTGCAGTTCGTCGGATAGAAAGCAAGGCGGTGGAATGTAATCTGGATTGTTTGAATCCTGAAGGCTTATTTGAGGCGGCATTTCCTGGTTTAAGCGATCCTTTTACATATGTTTTGCAGGTGAACTACCCAGACGCGAAAACGGAAATCGTTGATCCGTATCAGTTCCATGATGAAGCGTTTCGTGGTTTGGCTGAGTTGAAACACAGTGCCGATAATCTATATCGCACGCTGGGTGCTCAGTTGATGGAAACGGAAATCAATGGCGTTTCTGTGAAAGGGGTTCGTTTTGCCGTGTATGCCCCAAGTGCCATGGCGGTCAGTCTGATTGGTGACTTTAACTACTGGGATGGACGCCGTCATCCTATGCAACGCAGTTTGTGCGGTCACTGGGTCTTGTTTGTTCCGGGGCTTGAGGTCGGAACTCGTTATAAGTTTGAATTGAAAGATTTATACGGCCACTGCTTACCGCATAAAGCTGACCCGGTGGGGTTTTATGCAGATCAGTATCCATCGTTTGCCTCTGTTGTGTATGACCACAAGCAATATGCGTGGCATGATGCTGATTGGCAACAATCCCAGCGCAATAATAAGCTGGAACAGCCGCTGTCTGTTTATGAAATGCATTTTGCCTCGTGGAAACGGCATGAAGATGGCAGTTCTCTGAGCTATCGTGAAATGGCGGATCAACTGATCCCTTATCTGCAGGAAATGAATTATACCCACATCGAGCTGATGCCGATTATGGAACATCCATTTTCGGGTTCCTGGGGTTATCAGCCTCTCGGCTTGTTTGCGCCTACCAGTCGTTTCGGTTCAGCGGATGATTTCAAATACTTTGTCGATTGCTGCCACCAGGCCGGTATCGGCGTGATCCTTGACTGGGTGCCTGCGCACTTCCCATCAGATTCACATGGATTGGCGCGTTTTGATGGTACGCCGTTGTATGAATACGAAGATCCCCGTCGTGGCTGGCATCCGGATTGGAACTCTTATATCTATGATTTCGGGCGTGACACCGTTCGTCAGTTTTTGATTGCCAGTGCCCTGTATTGGTTGGATCACTTCCATATCGACGGTTTACGCGTTGATGCCGTTGCTTCCATGTTGTACTGGGATTATTCCCGCGATGACGGGCAGTGGGTGCCAAATGTTGATGGTGGTAATCACAACTACGAAGCAATTTCGCTGCTGCAATGGTTTAACCGTGAGGTCTATGAGCGTTATCCGCATGCGATGACCATTGCCGAGGAGTCGACCGCATTTGCTGGGGTCTCTCGTCCTACCTATACCGGCGGATTGGGTTTCACCTTTAAGTGGAATATGGGATGGATGAATGATTCATTGCGCTATATGGCAAAAGAACCCATTCACCGTAAATACCATCACAATGATTTGACCTTCTCGATGGTGTATCACTATAACGAAAACTTTGTTCTGTCGTTGTCTCACGATGAAGTAGTGCATGGTAAACAGTCACTGCTTTATAAAATGCCGGGTGATGAATGGCAGCAGGCGGCGAATCTGCGCACCTATATGGGATATATGTATGCGCACCCCGGGAAAAAACTGAATTTCATGGGAACGGAAATCGCGCAGGCGAGTGAATGGGACCATGATGGGCAGTTGGACTGGTGGCTGCTTGGTTTTGACAAGCATCGTGGTCAGAAAAACCTGATCCGCGATTTGAATAAACTCTATCGCTCTGAACCCGCATTATATGATGCCGATTATTTACAAACCGGTTTTGAATGGCTGGATCATGCTGATTGGGAAAACAGCTCATTGCTGATGTTGCGTCGGAATAAAGAGCAGGATAGCTTTATTATTGCGGCATGTAACTTTACACCTGTACCTCGAGATGGTTTCCGTATTGGAGTTCCAGAAGAAGGCCGCTATCACATTGTGCTGAATACGGACAACAGTGAATATTGGGGTGGAGACTATTTCGTCGGTGCTGAGGTATTCCATTCTGAAAACGTGGAATCACACGGGAAAAGTCACTCCATTGTGTTGAACCTGCCGCCATTGGCTACCGTATTTATCAAAAAAATGGCTGAGTAAAACAGCGTAGAGGCACCCGTTGCGGTTTTGCGGGTGCCGAATGGAGTTAAGACGATGACGGATCAATACACATTGTTATCTGGCAGAGATGCCCCTTTGGGGGCAATGTTAGATGTGAAAGGATGCAATTTTGTCTTATGGGCTCCAGAGGCGGAGCGTGTTGAACTATGTCTATTTGATGCAAAAGAACAAGAGGTTGCCCGGATCCGTTTTCGTGAGCGCCGAGGTCATCTCTGGTATGGTTATGTGCAGGGTGTCACATCCGGCACGCTCTATGGTTATCGGGTTTATGGCCCGCATCAACCGGAACATGGTCTTCTCTTTGACCCACAAAAACTACTGCTAGATCCTTACGCAAAGGAACTGTCTCGTGCTTTGGAATGGAATGAAGAACAATATCAGGGCGATAGCCAGCGCATGATGCCTAAGGCCGTCGTGTGGGATGATGAGTTCGATTGGCAGGGCATCGTGTCACCACATCATAACGATGCACAGACGATTTTGTATGAAGTGCACGTTAAGGGTTTCACAAAATTGCACCCGGAATTACCGGAACAATTACGTGGAACCTATCTCGGATTGTGCCACCCTACGGTAATTCGTTATTTGAAAGAACTGGGGATCACGGCAGTTCAACTGATGCCTGTCGCCAGTTTTATGAGCGAACCGCGATTAATTCAGCTGGGATTGAAGAATTACTGGGGCTATAACTCGCTCTGTTTCATGGCGCCGGAACCGCGTTATGCGGTGAAACATGCCATCACTGAATTCAAAACTATGGTGCGAGAGCTGCACCGTGCCGGCATTGAAGTCATTCTTGATGTGGTGTTTAACCATACCGCGGAAGGGGGCAATGGCGGGCCGATCTTAAGCTATAAAGGTTTAGATAATCGCAGTTATTACTGTTTTGATAATGGGGCATTTGGCCCGGATTATACCCATTACAGTAATGTCACCGGCTGTGGCAATACGTTTAATGTGGATCACCCGAATGCGCTGCGTCTGGTGATGGATAGCCTGCGGTATTGGGTGACCGAGATGCATGTCGATGGTTTCCGTTTCGATCTGGCGGTGACGTTGGCCCGCGAAGGGGGAGAATTTGATCCTTATGGTGGTTTTTGTAAGGCTCTGATGCAAGACCCGGTTTTACGCAATGTTAAATTGATTTCTGAACCTTGGGATATTGGTCCGTTTGGTTATCGGTTAGGGCAGTTCCCGACGCAGTGGCGTGAATTAAATGATCGTTATCGGGATACGATCCGTTCATTTTGGCGTGGTGATATGGGTAAGATGGCCGAGTTTGCCACTCGCTTGCTTGGGTCGCGCGATATCTTCCCGAAATCATTGCGTGTCATCCATTCGAGTGTGAATTTCGTGTGTTATCACGATGGCTTCACACTGGAAGATACGGTCAGTTATGAGCAACGCCATAATCAGCCCAATTCAGAAGAAAACCGCGATGGACACGGCCATAATTTGTCGAAAAATTATGGTGTGGAAGGGCCAACACGGGAATCACGTATTAGCCGGATCCGGTTACAACAGAAACGGAACATGCTGGCAACGCTATTGCTATCGCAAGGTATTCCTCATTTGTTGGCTGGCGATGAAATTGGTCGTACCCAGATGGGAAATAACAATGCCTATTGTCAGGATAACCGGATCAGCTGGGTGAACTGGCAACTTAACGAGGAAGATGAAGGGTTACTGACCTTTGTGAAACAGATGATCCGCATCCGCCGGGCAGCCAGTGCATTTACGGAATTACACCTTGGCGATGATCACTATTTTGGCATACGCACTACGCCGGATACGGTGCATTGGTATCATCCGGATGGCAGTGAATTAACCGAAGGTGACTGGAATGCGCCGTCTGCGCAAGCGTTGGTCATGGAAATTGTTGCAAAAGAGAGCCGGGAACATTGGCTTGTCTTATTTAATTCCAGTGCCTATGACATTCATTTCCGCTTGCCGGAGCCAGCAGACAGTTATAGCTGGACGTTGGCAGCAGATACGGCAGCACATGACGGTAAACGTTTGTTATTAGATGATTTGCCGCAGCTGGTGGCCGTATGCAGTGCCCATGCAATGAAGCTATTACGAGCATGTCCACCGCAGGGATGTGATATCAATTAAAGTTTCTGATTAACCTTATTGTTTGTAGTTTGAATCTGTTTCCTCACTCATCTAGTCTGTTAACAATTGAGTAACAAAATTACGATGAGTAGGAAGCAGATGACTGACTGGCGGTTGAAATTAACTCCGGAACAATTTCATATTTGTTGGGAAAAAGGCACTGAACGGCCATTTTCCGGTGGGTTATTACATAACCGAAAAACCGGAATTTACCACTGTGTCTGCTGTGATGCGCCATTATTTGAATCCAGTGCCAAATTTGATTCCGGATGTGGCTGGCCCAGCTTTGATCGTGCGGTACCGGATGCGATTCGGTATGAAGAGGATCTCCGGCACGGTATGCGTCGGGTTGAAATCCTCTGTGCAAATTGTGGCTCGCATTTGGGACATGTTTTTCCGGATGGACCAACAGAAACCGGACAGCGCTATTGTGTAAACAGTTTGGCGCTGGAGTTTAGTGAAGCGGATAAAACCCCCTAACGTAGTAAGGGGGGTCTCGGATGAATTCGCCGAGTTTAGTGTGATAGCTCTCCCCGAAGGTCTTGCTGCATCAGTGTCCGGATTTGTTCCGGTGACAAATTCTGACTGAGCAGAAAATGCAATTTGGCCAATGCAGCTTCGGTCGTCATATCGTAACCGGACAACACCCCGGCATCGGCTAGTGCGTTACCGGTGGCATACCCACCCATATTGACTTTACCACGCAGACACTGACTCAGATTCACGATGATCACCCCACGCGCAGAGGCCTCGCGCAGCAGTTGCAGCATGGCTGAATTCTGCGGCGCATTGCCGACGCCGTAGGTCAGCAGAATTAAAGCCTTAACCGGCTGTTGCAGGATATTGGCAATAACATCGACTGAAATCCCCGGATATAACGTAACGACGCCGATGGGCTGCGGTTGAATCGAGTGCATTTTCAGCGGTTTATTCGTAGTTTCGGCCGGTTTCCCAGCGTTCCATTCAATGTGGATCCCCACATCCAGCAACGGAGAGAAATCGGGCGAATCGAAAGCATGAAAACCATCGGCATGTACCTTGGTGCTGCGATTACCACGGAATAGCTGGTTGTTGAAATAAAGCGTGACCTCATGCACCGGATAATTGGCCGCAATATAGAGCGCGTTCAGCAGATTTTGCTGTCCGTCGGAACGGAGTTCCGCCAGCGGGATCTGGGAGCCAGTGATGATCACGGGTTTATTCAGATCTTCCAGCATGAAGGAGAGGGCCGAGGCGGTATAGGACATGGTGTCAGTCCCGTGTAGGACGACAAAACCATCAAAATCGTCGTAATGATCCCGGATATCCTCCGCAATACGTTGCCAGTCTGCGGGAGTCATATCTGAAGAGTCAATCAGCGGGCTGTATTCATGAATGACATAATCCGGCATCTCTGGACGATGGAATTCAGGCATGTCTGCCAGACAGTTCTCCATGAAGCCAGCCTGGGGGATGTAGCCGTTACTGGAGCGTTGCATACCGATCGTGCCACCGGTATAAGCAATATAAATACGTTTTTTCATTGAAATAACCTTGCGTAAAACAGAGAGGCAATGCCTCTCTACTGCTGACAAACCGGACAATAACTGTAAATTCCCTGTGGATCTTGTAATGCGTTTAACGGCGCCAAGGCCTTATTACTCAGCGACCACCATTGCAAGGCGAGTTGCCCCAATGCGGAGTGGGTGAAGGTGGACGGCAGATATTCCGCACTCTGATCAAACAGTTCACGTAGTAATTTATCGGTAGTGGATAGCTCAGGTTCAATTGGCGTGATCTGATAATCGGTCAATTTCGCGAGCTTTCCAGCGGCTGCAAAGGCCTGATCCAAACCACCCAGTTCATCGACCAGCCCTAATTTTTTCGCATCCGTGCCAACCCATACCCGACCCTGAGCAATACTATCGACCTGTTCAGGTGTCATTCCGCGACCTTCAGCAACCAGATCCAGGAAACGTTGATAGGTATTTTCCACGTTCATCTGTACGATTTGCTTGATGTGCTCCGGCAGGGGTTGGGTTGGGCTGATCCCGGTGAAATCAGTGGTTCCTAAGCCATCGGTGTGCACACCCAATGCGTTTAAGGCTTTATCGGCGGTTAAGAACATACCGAACACCCCGATAGAACCGGTGATGGTGGCGGGTTCGGCATAGATCTTATCGGCATCGGCGGCGATCCAGTAGCCACCGGATGCGGCGACACTCCCCATCGAAACAACTAGCGGTTTTCCTGTTGCCTTGAAGGCGAGAAGGGCGGTCCGGATCTGTTCTGCGGCAAAGGCACTGCCGCCAGGGCTGTCGATACGCAGTACCAGAGCCTTGATCTTATCGTTGTACATGGCTCCGCGGATCTGTTTGGCCAGTTCCTCACCATTGATATTGTTCGCCTGTTTGCTGCTGTCAACAATGGTTCCGGCGGCGATCAAAAGACCAATTTGTGGTTTTCCTGCGGTGTTTTGATAGCGGGGAGGGAGTGACTGTAAATAGTCATCCATATCAATGCGCCGAAAATCATGTTTATCGCTGCCGGCAAAATCGCGGATGGTGTCCACCATTTCATCATGGGTGGCCAGTTGATCCACCAGCCCTTGATCCAGAGCATACTGGGCTGCATTGCCTTCTGCTTTTGCCAAACGGCTTAACACCTGTTCTTTGGTAGGGGCGATGGCATCGGCGGGAATGTGTCGGGCGGTGCTGACATCGGTGACATATTGCTGCCAGACGCTACCTAACCAACGCTGGTTTGCTTCCCGAGCCTCAGGCGACATATCGTCGCGGATGTAGGGTTCCACAAACGACTTATAGGTGCCGACACGAAATACATGTGGGGTCAGATTGAACTTATCCAATGCAGATTTGAAGTAGAGGTTATATAGGCCTAAGCCCTGAATGGTGACGGCCCCGGCGGGGTTCAGCAAAATAGTATCGGCATGCGCGGCGAGCAGATACTGATGTTGCTGATAAAAATTACCGACGGCGACCACCGGTTTTTTGCTCTGTCTGAAATCGTCCAGTGCGTGTGCAATGCTCAACAGTTTACCGATGCTGGTGGACTCTAAATCAGCCGTCTTTAAGACAATCCCTTTTACGTGGGGATCTGTTTTCGCTTTCTGAATGGCATACACCACATCGCCGACGGCAATTTCACGGGGCTTATCACTGTCGGATAACCATTTTTGCATCAACTGATCGGCTGGATTCGGTGTTGTGCTCTGTTCAACCAATTTACCAGCCAGATCAAGGACTAATGCTCCATCATGAATGGTGACATCCGGTTTTTCCTGCCGCAGGCCGATCAGGATACTTAATACAATCGCGACAAAGATCAGATTCAGCAGTAGCAGCCGGGTAAAATTGACTGCCCGCCACATGGAACGGAAAAACCATTTAATACTTCGGAAAAGAAAACGCATTGAATAATTCCCGCAAGAGTTTAATAACGACATTATCTAAATAGTTGGCATAGATTACTACGCCTCTCGCTATGAGAGCGATCTGTGATGCAGTTATCTTCGTAGATCCTGTGATATGTTGGTAAGGATAATGGTAATCAATAATGAGGAACAGCATGAATCAAGCCGGATTATCTCTGTTATTGAATCGCGCATCGTGCGGTTTACTGCAAATGCCAGCACCGAGTGGTGAAGTGCTGGAACATATTTTACAGGCAGGGTTGCGGGCACCGGATCATGGTCACTTACAACCTTTTCGGTTTTTACTGGCCGAAGGGAGTGGGCTCAATCGGTTGGGGACGCTATTGGCGGACAGTGCTCGGGCCGATGGTGCGGGTGAGGATGTGGTAGAACGCGCCACCCAAATGCCGCTGCGGGCACCATTGGTCATTACGGTCGTCGCTAAAGTGACACCGCATAATAAAGTGCCTGATTTTGAACAGCATCTGGCGGCCGGCTGTGCGGTGATGGCCATGCAAATGGCGGCGCAAGCCCAAGGTTTTGGTGGTATCTGGCGTTCCGGGCCTTTGATGTATTCCCGCAAGCTGCATGAATTACTGGGGTTGGCAGAACAGGACCAGATCGTCGGCTTTCTTTATCTGGGCACGCCAGCAACGACGTTGCGAGAGCCATCTTTTGTCAACAGCGCGGAGTTTGTTCGCTGGGTCTGAGTTATGGTGAAGTACTCATTTCATCCAGTGTCAGTGAAAAACTGGGGATAAACACATCGATGAAATATTGCACGGCGGGCGTCATGCGTTGTTCCAACATGATTTCCAGCCGACGTTTGGCTAGTACAAATTCCTTGTTCCCTGCAGCGATCTCTTCAAGACATTTGATATAAGCGCAGAGCGTGTCGGCCGCTTTGACCACCTTGGCGGCCTGCTCATCCTGATATTCAGAATCAAGTAATGCCCGATAATCTTCAATAAATTCATCCGGCAACAGCGATAACAACTGTTTTTCTGCCAGTTTTTCGATCTTTTTATATTCCGTCGCAATGGCATTATTTTGATACTTAACGGGGGTTGGCAAATCACCGGTGATGATTTCAGTGGCATCGTGGAACATGGCCATCAGTGCAATATGGGCAGCATCAAGTTGGGTGTCGAATTTCCGATTGCTGATCAGTGCCAGAGCATGCGCCACCATGGCCACCTGCAAGCTGTGTTCGCTGATATTCTCTTTTTGGATATTGCGCATCAGAGGCCAGCGATAAATCAGTTTCATGCGGGATAACTGCGCGAAAAAATGGCTGGAGAGGATGGTTGATTCATTGGCTGACATGGCCGACCCACAAAGCTGAGAGAGATATTACTAATATTGATAACAAAAAAATGGCGACTTTCAAGTCGCCATTTCATCCGATCACTGTTTATAGGTTTTCAGGAACCGGGCCAGACGTGTCATGGCATCCTGCAGCTGTTCTTCTGCGGGCAGGAACACAATGCGGAAGTGATCCGGTGCCGGCCAGTTAAAACCGGTTCCCTGCACGATCAGCATTTTTTCCTGTTGCAGCAGATCAAACACCATTTTCTGGTCATCTTTGATCGGGTAAACCTTCGGATCGAGTTTTGGGAACATATACAACGAGCCTTTCGGTTTCACACAAGAAACGCCCGGGATGTTGTTAAGCAGTTCCCACGCCAGATCGCGCTGTTTGCGCAGACGACCACCGGGTAAAATCAGTTCGTTGATACTCTGATAACCGCCGAGCGCAGTCTGAATGGCAAACTGCATCGGCACGTTGGCACACAGACGCATCGAGGCCAGCATTTCCAGCCCCTCAATATAACCGCGGGCATTCTGTTTCGGGCCGCTGACCATCATCCAGCCTTGGCGGAAGCCACAGGCACGATAGGCTTTGGATAGACCATTGAAGGTGACGACCAGCACGTCATCACACAACGTACAGATGCTGTGATGGGCAATATCGTCGTAAATGATCTTGTCGTAAATTTCATCAGCAAAAATGATCAGTTTGTTCTGGCGGGCAATTTCGATCACTTCCAGCAGGAACTCGGTGCTGTACACCGCGCCTGTCGGATTATTCGGGTTGATCAGCACAATACCGCGGGTGCGAGGGGTGATTTTGGATTTGATATCATCCAGATCTGGGTACCAATCCGCTTGTTCGTCGCAGATATAATGTACCGGGCGGCCTCCGGACAGGGTAACAGCCGCAGTCCACAGCGGATAATCCGGCGCAGGAACCAGCAGTTCATCGCCGTTGTTCAGCAGTGCCTGCATCGACATCACAATCAGTTCACTGGCACCGTTGCCGATATAGATATCATCGACATCGGCTTTGCGCAGCCCTTTCTGCTGATAATACTGGGCAATCGCTTTACGCGGGGCAAACAACCCTTTGGAATCACAGTATCCCTGACCCTGGTGCATATTGACGATAACGTCTTTGATCACCTCTTCCGGGGCATCAAAACCAAAAGGGGCGGGGTTACCAATATTCAGTTTCAGAATGCGATGGCCTTCGTCTTCCAGACGACGTGCTTCTTTATGGACCGGACCACGAATGTCATAACAGACGTTGTCCAGCTTATGGGATTTCTCAATAAATGACATGACTACAACGTGCCTCTGCAATACTTGCGGGAGAACCGACAGGCGGGCTGGCTCCCTGGACGCCTATTGTTCTCCATCTGCGACTCTAAAACAATGGCATTTGTCGGTTTTTTCTACTGATGACTAAGCCACAAGGCCAGAGTCAATAGTTTTTTATTCTGATAATAAATCTCTATTCAGTTATTTGTATCGGTGTTTCATGATAAATCTGTTCTAAAATCTGTCGCTCGAACTTATAATGAGGAGATGCAATCCGGTGCGCTTTTAATTCCTGACGAATACGCGGCGGGAAAGTCAGGCCATTTGCCATCAGCACGAACGCCTTACGTTTACCCGATGCGGTAGTGATAAATCCAGCCAGATTGGAAACGTTTTGTAAGGTACCGGTTTTGGCGGTGACATTTTTGACGAGTGGCGGATTCTGCACACTACCCCGTGAACCCAAGGTACCGCTGACACCGGCAACCGGTAAGAGTCCAATGATGTGCAATTCGTTGTCATGCAGCGCCATGTAATCCAGCACTTCCAGCATTTGTTTTGCGGTGATCAGGTTGTGTGCGGAAAGGCCGGAACCATCGGCTAATAGAGCAGATCCCAAATCGATGCCGGCTTTGGTTTTCAGTATATTCCGTACCGCATCAGCTCCGGCGGCATAACTGGCTGCCCGATGCAGATAATAATGACCTAACGCCCGCGACAAGCTATCTGCAATCAGGTTATCAGAATGCTTCAGCATTCTATCCAAGAGTTTTTTCAGCGGTGCGGAAGGAATATGTGCCAGTTCGACCATATTATCGGGAATATGACGTACGGCCTTGATCTGTCCGCTGATCGTGAGCCCGGCATGTTTCGCGGCCCAGCCAACCAGTTCAACCCCCCAAGCCGTCGGATCGGTGATCGCAAAACTCAAAGGCCAGGGCGATCCGGTTTGTTGAGGAATACAGCCGGTCAGGTGGTAGTTATTGTCTGAATTCATATCTACCCGCAAATCGCAGCCGAAATAATACTCTTGCTGAGTCACGATACGTGCTTCGCTGGTGATGGTAATGGGCTGTCCGGCCGGAATGATCGGTTGTGCGATAGCCCCCAGTTGATCGGCTTTTAGTTGTGCATAAACACAGTTACGATCAATGATCACGGCAGAAGCCGGTGCGGTGAAGCACACAGGTAAATCGTTCCATGACCAGCCATCACCATGGTCGTAACCACCATAGCCACTGACATCCAGCAGGATGTCGCCACGGATCTGGGTCACTTTCTGTTGTTTCAGATAGGCGAGTAAATTAACCAGTGCTTCACGGGTTAAATCGGGGGCCCCATCAAATTGCAGCACTAAATCACCGTTTAACACACCATTTTGGATGGCCCCTTGTGGTGCCAGCATTCGGGTTTTAAATTGCCATTCAGGCCCGAAATAGAGAGTGGCGGCTAATGCTGTCAATAATTTCTGGGTTGAAGCTGGTGTCATGAAGGTATCGCCATGATAAGAGGCGATTGCGTTGGAACCGGGTTCATTAAAGGCGAGTGCGATCCGGCTTCCTTCCGGGACTGATATTGCTGCCTCGGCACTGCACAGCGTCAATAAAGTAAAAACGAACAGAAGTGCAGAGCGCATATATTGTGACATCATAAAACAATCTCAAAGAGGGCGTGGAGGGTGCAAAACGCCGCTGAAACAGGATTTGTGCTGGCCGATTATAGAGCCCTATCGTGTTGGTGCAACATTCACAACACAAACGCGGTAAGATCATGTATCTTATACCGCGATTTTATGCATAAAACCCTTAACCTGGTGAGAACAACCAATGATTATTGCGCCGAAAGTCCGTGGCTTTATCTGTACCACCACCCATCCTGCTGGCTGTGAAGCCAATGTCCGTCAACAGATTGCTTATGTCAAAAGCAAAGGCCCGCTGGCGAATGGCCCGAAACGGGTTCTGGTGATTGGCGCTTCTACCGGTTATGGTCTGGCATCCCGTATTACTGCTGCCTTTGGTTCAGGCGCAGCGACGATAGGTGTGTTTCTGGAAAAAGCCGGAACCGAAAAGAAACCAGGCAGTGCCGGTTGGTATAACTCTGCTGCATTTGATAAGGCAGCAAAGGAAGCGGGTCTCTACTCTAAGAGTATCAACGGCGATGCATTTTCTGATGAATGCCGTGCCAAGGCCATTGAACTGATCAAAGCTGACCTAGGTCAGGTTGATATGGTGGTTTATTCTCTGGCATCGCCAGTGCGTAAACTGCCGACTACCGGTGAACTGGTTCGCTCTGCACTGAAACCAATCGGCGAAGTGTATAAGGCAACGGCAGTTGATACCAATAAAGATGAAATCATCGAAGCGCAGGTTGAGCCAGCGAATGATGAAGAAATCGCCAACACCATCAAAGTGATGGGCGGTGAAGATTGGGAGCTGTGGCTGAACGCGCTGGATCAAGCGGGCGTACTGGCTGATGGCGTGAAAACCGTCGCTTACAGTTATATCGGCACCGATATTACCTGGCCAATCTACTGGCATGGTACGTTGGGTCGCGCGAAGGAAGATCTGGACCGTGCAGGTGCCGCTATTCGCGCACAGCTGAATAGTAAACATGGCACCGCGAATGTGGCGGTATTGAAATCCGTTGTTACGCAGGCTTCTGCGGCGATCCCGGTGATGCCATTGTATATTGCTATGTCTTTCAAACTGATGAAAGAGCAGGGCATTCACGAAGGCTGTATCGAGCAGATCCAGCGTCTGTTCTATACCCGTCTGTTTGATGGCGAATTTGTCACTGATGATGCACAGCGTATCCGTATGGATGACTGGGAATTGCGTGAATCAGTCCAACAGGCTTGCCGTGATTTGTGGCCACAAGTGACCACTGAAAACCTGTCACAACTGACCGACTACCAGGGTTATAAAGATGAATTCCTGAAGCTGTTCGGTTTTGGTTGGGATGGTGTCGATTACGATGCGGATGTTAATCCGGACGTCAATTTTGATGTGATTTCGTTATAACAGCTCCGCATTAAAATGCTAACGCCCCAGTGATGGGGCGTTGTTGTTTGTAGCTGACGAAAAATTCGCTCACCGCGCGGTTGATTTCACCGTTGGTTATGAGATGCGACCAATCTGTTTTATGATGCGTGCTCTTTTCTGTTTTGATGTAGATTTTGATGAACACAGTGTGGATTAAACATTTCATTTATGGTCGGGTTATTCTATCTATATTACTCGGCGGTTTGTTACTCAGTGGCTGTAGTCGTTTTGAATCGGGCCAGAACCAGAGTGCGGCACATAATGCCAAGCCTTCTGCAAATCTGCAGAACGCGTGTGCATCGAAATATCAATGTGAATGTCAGAACACGTCGGAAACTCATTCTGACACTCACATTTCCAAGACGGATTTGGTGGCACAGCTTGACGATACGCTCGCCAGAACAAAAGCCATTCAAGCTTGGCCGTTCAGCAAAATAGATCATTGCCGCCGTGAATTTCCGTATCATTTTACAGTGGTATCCATTAACCCGGCGATTGTTGTTGGTGCCCCAGTTCAGTCGTCCTCTGCCGCGACTTGTACGTCGATTAACTGCCTGCGTTCCAGAAAGTTTATCGGGTATTACGAGGTAGATGACCAATTCACGAATGAGCCGGGTTTGGTCTGGTTCTCTCCCGAACATGGTCCGCGACTATTCGATGTGCCTGCGCATGCCAATAGCATTTTCCTGCTGATCGGTGGCAAAGCTGTTCGCCTGAAGCGAAAAGGCAATCAATGGCACTTGAGCCGCAAAAATTAATTTTATCGTGAGAGATAAAGCAATATTGCCATAAAACCGAGACAGACCTGTTCTGGTCTGCATTTGTCCAACAAAAAAGGACTTACAACAATCTGCTGTAAGTCCTTCTTTTATTTGGTGGCCCCTCCCCGGTTTGAACGGGGGACCAAGCGATTATGAGTCGCCTGCTCTAACCACTGAGCTAAGGGGCCGAATTGGTGCGTATTATACGGATAGCGCTATCGGGTGTCTATATTTCAACAGGTTAGACGCTCACAAAAGCGTCAACCTGTGATTTGAATAGACTACTCGTCGAGGAAGCTGCGGAGCACTTCAGAACGACTAGGGTGACGCAGTTTACGCAACGCTTTGGCTTCGATCTGACGAATACGCTCACGGGTAACGTCGAACTGTTTACCCACCTCTTCCAGAGTGTGGTCAGTGTTCATGTCGATACCAAAACGCATACGCAGAACCTTCGCTTCACGCGCGGTCAGGCCGGAGAGGACATCACGGGTTGCCGCTTTCAAACTTTCTGAAGTTGCTGCATCCGCTGGCAGAGCCAGTGTGGTGTCTTCAATAAAATCACCTAAGTGCGAATCTTCATCATCACCAATCGGTGTTTCCATGGAGATAGGCTCTTTGGCGATCTTCAGCACTTTACGGATCTTGTCTTCCGGCATGCCCATCCGTTCTGCCAGCTCTTCAGGGCTAGGCTCGCGACCCATTTCCTGCAGCATCTGGCGAGAGATACGGTTCAGTTTGTTGATCGTTTCGATCATGTGAACCGGAATACGGATCGTGCGTGCTTGGTCGGCAATAGAGCGGGTGATGGCTTGTCGGATCCACCAAGTGGCATAAGTTGAGAACTTGTAGCCACGGCGATATTCGAACTTATCTACCGCTTTCATCAGACCGATGTTACCTTCCTGAATCAAATCAAGGAATTGTAAACCACGGTTGGTGTATTTCTTCGCGATGGAGATAACCAAACGCAAGTTAGCTTCAACCATCTCTTTTTTCGCACGGCGGGCTTTCGCTTCACCGATGCTCATACGACGGTTGATGTCTTTGATCTGGGCAATCGACAGACCGGTTTCCTGTTCAACTTGCTGTAATTTCTGGATAGAACGCTGTACGTCTTCATCCATACTTTCCAGCGCGGCAGACCAAGGCTTGCCACTGCCTTTTGCAAATTCGAACCAACCATTGCTGGATTCATTGTTAGTGAATGCGGCAACGAAGTTTTTCTTCGGCATTTTGGCGTATTCAACGCAGTAACGCATGATCAGACGTTCCTGAACGCGTACACGTTCCATCATGTCGCGCATGCTGTTAACCAGACGGTCAAACTGCTTCGGCACCAGACGGAATTCTTTGAATACGTTAGCTAATTCAAAGATCTGAACTTTAGCTAGCTCGCTTTCACGACCACTGTCTTTGATGGCATCACGTGTTTTCTCATATTGCACACGCAATGCGGCAAATTTTTCACGGGCCACTTCCGGATCCGGACCAGTATCTTCATCCGCATCATCGCTGCTGTCGCCGTCTTCATCTTCGTCATCGTCATCACTGCTGTCATCATCAGTCAGATCTTCTTCGTCCAGACCTGAGCCAATGTTAGTTGCAGTCGGTGGCAAATCGTCATCTTCACTGACGAAGCCAGAGATAATGTCGCCAAGGCGAATATGGCCAGCTTCAAAACGATCAAACTGATCCAGCAGATAAGTGATCGCTTCCGGATATTCCGCAACGGAGCTTTGTACCTGGTTAATACCGTCTTCAATGCGTTTGGCGATGTCGATTTCGCCTTCACGGGTCAACAGTTCTACTGTACCCATCTCGCGCATATACATGCGAACCGGGTCAGTAGTACGGCCAATTTCAGATTCAACAGACGCGAGCACCTGTGCGGCAGCTTCGGCTGCATCTTCATCAGCGGCACTGCTTTCGGTCAGCAACAGATCATCGGCATCAGGTACGCTTTCAACGACCTGGATCCCCATGTCATTGATCATCTGAATAATGTCTTCTATCTGATCCGAGTCGACGATATCCTGTGGCAGATGATCGTTAACTTCAGCATATGTCAGATAGCCCTGCTCTTTACCTTTGGCAACGAGGAGTTTTAGTTGCGACTGAGGGGTTTGCTCCATAGAACTCATCCGGTTGGTACTTACTAGGGCAGATGAACTTGCCCGGTGGCGTAAAATCCGCCGATTATAATGAAACGACGGCCGTTTTGCACGTTAACGACAAAGTAAAAATCCGCCCCGTTATATTTCATAACAGGGTAAACGGTTTGTTCAGTGCTGTGTTGCAACATTCAAGTAGCTATAATCCCGAAAACCGGGCTGTGTTAATCATATAGTGCCGCCAAGCATGAAATTCAAGCCGGCTGCTATTTATTTCGTGGAACGTTTGTACTCCGTCAGTAAAAACTGAAGTTCCTGTTTTTCGTCAAGATTCAGTTGATGCTGATTAAGCAGATTATCTAATCGTTGCTGTAAATAAAGATCCAGCAGACGATCACAGATATCTTCCAGCTCTTGCTGAATATTGTCGCCCACGGCGACCTCTTCCAGCATGGCCAGTTGCGCCAGCGCGCGACCTTCTCGGGTGTTACGCCAGTGTTCTAATAACTGACCGGTCGACATGGGGTTGTTATGCAATTGCGTTAACAGCGATAACAACACGTCAATGCCTGGTTCATTTAATGATCTTAGCACATCCGGCAGGGAAGGCAGTAATGCGGCTTGCTGCGGATGCTGCACGACGAGGGCAATGGCGCGCCGGATCAAAGTCAGTTTTATTTTGCCTGCAGTTTTAGGTGTCGCTTGCGTCGGTTGCTGCGCTTCCAGTTCCTGACGGCGGAAAATATCACGCAGACGTTTTTCATTTTCGCCCCAGCGCAACTGCGCCGACAGCTTTGTCAGCAGACTTTCACGGTTAAAGCCTTCCGGCACCCGTCGGATCAGGGCTATCGCTTTGTTAGCCAGTTCATTTTGTCCGGCTTCACCACTTAAATTCAGATCTCGCGTCAGGCGTTCAAACAGGAAATCGGCATATGACTGTGCGTTATCCAGCTGATGTTCAAAGGTTTCCCGGCCATATTCACGGATGAAACTATCCGGATCGTGTTCTGTCGGTAAAAAGACAAACCGCAGGTTTTTGCCGTCTTGCAGGCTTGGCAGGGCATTTTCCAGCGCTCGCCATGCGGCCTCACGACCGGCGTTATCACCGTCATAGCAACAGACGACTTCCGACGTGGTACGAAACAGCAAATGCATATGATCGGCGGTAGTGGAAGTTCCCAGCGACGCCACTGCGTAATCCACGCCAAACTGTGCCAGCGCAACGACATCCATATAGCCTTCGACGATCAGGATCCGGGTCGGAGAACGGTGACGCTCTTTAACCTGATACAAACCAAACAGTTCTTTGCCTTTGTGGAAGATCGGCGTTTCCGGCGAGTTGAGGTATTTGGGAGTCCCATCGCCTAACACCCGGCCACCAAAACCGATCACCCGACCACGGCGATCGCGGATCGGAAACATGATCCGATCACGGAAGCGATCATAACTACCGCCACCATCACGACCAATCAACATGCCGAGTTCAATCAATTGGGTTTCGGTTGCGGCGGAACGGACCAGTGTCTGACGCAAACCATCCCAGCCACCGGGGGCATAACCAATCGCAAACTGTTTCACGATCTCGCCAGTCAGCCCGCGACCTTTCAAATATTCGATCGCTTGCGGTGCGTTTTTTAACTGGTTTTGGAAATAACGAGCAGCCCATTCCATCAATTGATAATGGTCGGCGGAAGGCGCAGGGCCTTGGCTGTGCAATGGCTGATCGTTCGGTACGGTTAAACCATGCAAATTGGCTAATTCACCAATTGCATCAGGAAAGTTTAACCCGTCGTATTCCATTAAAAAGCCAATCGCATTGCCGTGCGCACCACAGCCAAAGCAGTGATAAAACTGTTTTTCCGGACTGACAGAAAAAGAAGGGGATTTTTCGTTATGGAACGGGCAACAAGCCTGATAGTTTTTACCGGCTTTTTTCAGATGAACGCGACTATCGATCAGCTCGACAATGTCGGTGCGATTCAGCAGATCATCAATGAAGGATTGCGGGATTTTGCCTGCCATCTGAATTCCGTCTGCCAATAAAACAAGCCGCGCAATCAGCAGAGTGCGCGGCTTATCGAGAAAACTTAACGGTCTGTAAAATTAGTACAGACGGTTACGACGTGCGTTTTCGCGAGCCAGTTTCTTCATGTGACGTTTAACAGCAGATGCTTTAGCACGCTTACGAATAGTAGTTGGCTTTTCGTAGAATTCGCGGCTGCGAACGTCTGACAGAACACCTGCTTTTTCGCAGGAACGTTTGAAGCGACGCAGAGCTACGTCGAATGGCTCGTTTTCACGGACTTTAATAACTGGCATGTGCCTTTCACCTCGGTGTGAATGTTTTTCTGGCTGAAAGTCAGCCTTACTAAAAATGGTGCCGAATTTTAATCCTATGGATGGGGGTCTGTAAACCCCGATCAGAACAAGCTGGAGTAAAAAACCGCTGAAATGTACCATAGCGCCCCATTAATCGGTCGAAATTTTACCGGAGTAACCGAAAAATGCGGGTATTAGGTATCGAAACATCGTGTGATGAAACCGGGATCGCGATCTTTGACGATCAACAAGGGATCCTCGCTCATCAATTATATAGCCAGATTAAATTGCATGCCGATTATGGCGGTGTTGTGCCGGAACTGGCCAGCCGGGATCATATCCGCAAGACATTACCCTTGATCGAGGCTGCCATGCAGCAGGCAGGTTGTCGATCCGAGGATCTGGATGGGATCGCCTATACCGCCGGGCCGGGCCTGGTCGGTGCGTTGCTGGTTGGCGCGACCATTGCTCGCTCACTGGCCATGGCCTGGAATAAGCCAGCCATTCCGGTGCATCATATGGAAGGTCATCTGCTGGCGCCGATGCTGGAAGATCGAGTACCGGAATTTCCTTTTATTGCGCTGTTAGTTTCCGGCGGACACACGTTGTTGGTGCGGGTGGATGGTATCGGCCAGTATCAGATCCTCGGCGAATCGATTGATGATGCGGCAGGGGAAGCCTTTGACAAGACTGCCAAATTGCTGGGATTGGATTATCCGGGCGGCGCTGCGTTATCCCGGCTGGCGGAACAGGGTGTGGCTGGTCGATTCGTGTTTCCGCGTCCGATGACGGATCGTCCTGGCTTGGATTTCAGTTTTTCCGGCCTGAAAACCTTTGCGGCGAACACGATCCATAGTCAGGGATCAGATGATCAGACTCGTGCTGATATTGCCCATGCTTTTCAGTCAGCGGTTGTGGATACCTTGGCCATCAAATGCAAACGGGCGTTGCAGGAGACGGGGCTCAAGCGTCTGGTGATTGCGGGCGGTGTGAGCGCTAACCAACAGTTACGCAGTCAGTTGGCAGAGCTGATGCACAAATTGGGAGGCGAAGTCTTCTATCCACGTCCGGAGTTTTGTACAGACAATGGGGCAATGATTGCGTTTGCGGGTATGCAACGTTTGAAGGCGGGCCATACTACCGGGTTGGAGATTGTGGTACAGCCACGCTGGAATCTGGAGACGTTAGCGGCGGTGACGCTTTAGCGGGTGGCGCGACCAAACCTTGGGCTCGAGGCCTTGCAGCAGCCGACTGATGTTTTCGTGATGACGCAAAATGATCAGACAGCACAGCATGGCCACGGGCAGGGTGTATTCGGGTTTCAGGCAATAGGTATAAACAGGCGCCAGTAATGCGGCACTGATGGCGGCGAGTGATGAGTAGCCACTGAACAGCAGCACGATCAGCCAGGTGATAATCATGAAACTGCCCATATCCAACCCTAAAGGCATCAAAGCACCGAGCGCGGTAGCAACTCCCTTACCGCCGCGGAAATGGAAGTAAAGCGGGTACATATGCCCCAGACAGGCGGCAATACCGATGAAGCCAAGATAAAGCGGCGAGATGCCTAAATACCAGGCGAGATAAACCGGAACGGTGCCTTTCAGCATATCCAGTAAAAACACGATGAAGGCGGCGAATCGGTTGCCAGAACGCAGCACGTTGGTGGCACCGGGGTTATGGGAACCATATTCGCGAGGATCGGGTAGATGACAAAAACGGCTGATCAAGACCGCATTACTGATAGATCCCAGTAGATAAGCCATGCCTGTCATGGCAAAAGTGAGTGCGAGCATAAGTCTCCTGACGTTGTTCGCGGCACTATTTTTCTATCGGCGCTGGCTGGAGTATGATCCATCCCCGATACCCACGTTCCAGATTAGCAGAATTAGGATAAAACATGGATAAAGTCTTTATCGATCATCTTGAAGTCTACTGTACGATTGGCGTGTATGAGTGGGAAAAGCAGATCACCCAGAAATTGGTGGTGGATCTGGAAATGGATTTTGATACGCAGGCGGCGGGTGAGCAGGATGACATGTCGCTGGCGTTGGATTATGCCGCTGTATCAAAGCGGGTCACGGATATGATCAGCACTCGTCCTATCGGGTTGGTCGAGGCGGTGGCGGAACAGACTGCGCAGTTGTTGCTGAGTGAATTTCCTGTGTTGCGGGTACGGGTGCGGGTGACGAAACCGGGTGCGGTCGTGAATGCCCGTGGTGTCGGGGTTGAGATTGTGCGGGAGGCATAATGGCCCGTATTTATATCGGTGTTGGTTCTAACATCGAACGGGAGCGTTATCTGCGGGCGGGTTGGCAGGCATTGCAACAGGTCTTTGCGGATTGCCGTTGTTCAACGGTATATGAAAGTGATGCGGTCGGGTTTGATGGCGCTCCCTTTTACAATCTGGTGATTGCAGCCGAAACCACGGTGAGTGTCGCTGAAGTAGCGGCACAGCTGCGGGCCATTGAGTTTGCCCATGGGCGACCAGCGAATGCCCGGAAGTTTTCAGGCCGTACCTTGGATCTGGATCTGTTGGCTTATGGCGAAGAAGTGATGAGTGCGCCAGTCGAATTACCGCGCAGTGAAATTCTGCTGAATGCGTTTGTTTTGCGGCCCTTTGCGGAGCTAGCTCCGGAGTGGCGGCACCCCTTGGCTAACATGACCCTTGGGGAACTCTGGTCTGAATATGACGCCAGTCGTCAGCCATTGCGTGCGGTGGCCTTCGACTGGGTGTAGGGTCTATTTATCATTCCAGCGACAGTGGATTTCTCGAATGGCAAAGATACGGCGGCGGCTTAACTGCAGCCGTATTGCTTCCCCTGTATAACCGGCTTCCAGAATGGGTCTGACGGCGACGGCTGCTGCCGCATCATAGGCTTGCTGTACATATTCGGGTTCCGGATATTCTCGTTCTGCAAATCCGAGACGGCCATAAAAATCGGCCTGACAGCACAGCAGCAGTTGGGATAATCGTTCCGGTTTGCGCCAGACGTCCAGTCGATCAAACAGTCTTAACAGAGTGGCCGGACGCAACTGTAATGCCGTGTGCACCAGAGAATGCAATTCACTCACCAGTAAGGCCAGATCGCGACACTCATTAGGTACTTTCAATCGCTTACACAATGACTGAATCAAGGGCAATCCACGATCCCCATGTCCGTGATGGCTGGGCAGGATATGTGCTGGCGTTTGTGCTTTACCCAAGTCATGACAGAGCGTGGCAAAACGTACAGCCAGTTGTTCACTGCGCTGACTGGCTTCATGCAATGCCATCATCACATGCACACCGGTATCGACTTCCGGATGCCAATCCGGACGCGCGGGAACCCCGAACAAGGCTTCCACTTCCGGTAACAGTATTGGCAGAGCTTCGCAATCGTGGAGCACCTCAAAAAAGATCTGTGGATTACGCCCTGAGAGCACTTTTTCCAACTCTTTCCAGACACGTTCCGGTGTCAGGTGATTCAGCTCACCGCTGCGACTGAGTTTTCGCATCAACTCCAGCGTTTCCGGGGCAATGTAAAAACCTAAATGATGGAAACGAGCTGCAAAACGGGCAACACGCAACACACGCAACGGATCTTCGCTGAACGCCGGGGAGATATGGCGCAATACGCGATCCTGCAGATCGCGCATACCGCCATAAGGATCATGCAGTTGTCCTGCTTGATCTTGGGCGATCGCGTTGATAGTCAGATCCCGACGCAACAGATCTTGTTCCAATGTCACATCGGGGGCCGCATAACAGGCAAAACCGGTATAACCACGACCTTCTTTGCGTTCAATGCGAGCGAGGGCGTATTCTTCTTTTGTCTGGGGATGCAGAAAAACCGGGAAGTCGCGTCCGACAGGAATGAAACCTTGATCTAATAACGTCTGGGCTTCACTGCCGACCACGACATAATCCCGCTCGGTCACCGGTAAGCCCAATAGTGAGTCCCGTACGGCGCCGCCTACCAAATATATTTGCACTGGTTTAATCCTCAATTTTCTCAGCAAGATTATAGCCTGCTTTTGACTTCATTCGTGCTGCGGATTACTCTGCGACGACTACCCATGGGATCAGCTGATTATGTATAAAGCCTTTTTTAGCCTAACGGATACACCGTTTTCTATATCGCCGAATCCTAAATATCTCTATATGAGTGAACGCCATACCGAAGCCCTTACCCATCTTTTATATGGTTTACGCGATGGGGGCGGATTTGTCTTGCTTACTGGCGAAGTTGGGACTGGAAAAACCACCGTGTCCCGCTGTTTGCGCCAGCAATTACCGGAAAACACAGATTTGGCCTTTATTCTGAATCCGGCTTTGTCAACGGAAGACCTGCTAGCTTCCATCTGCGATGCATTCAAACTGACGACACCGCAACCTGCCAGTCTGAAAACGCTGTTTGATACCCTGCATCAGTTTTTAATACAAAATCATCAGGCAGGACGCCGCACATTGCTGGTTATTGATGAAGCCCAGCATCTGATGCCTGATGTCTTAGAACAATTGCGTTTACTGACCAATCTCGAAACCGATGAAGCAAAACTGTTACAGATCGTCTTGATTGGTCAGCCAGAGCTGCAGCAGCTACTGCGTCAGCCGCTGTTACGCCAGTTAGCGCAACGGATCACGGCCCGCTATCACCTGTTACCGCTGGATCTGAATGATCTGGATGCGTATGTCCGTTTTCGTTTGCAGGTTGCCGGTTGTTTGCAACCTTTGTTTACACCGTCTGCCATCCGAACATTACACCGCTTAAGTGGCGGTATCCCCCGCGTGGTTAACCTGATTTGCGAGCGTGCATTATTGGGGGCATATGCGGCTGGCTGTGAACGCATCAACCATAAGTTGCTGGCTCAGGCTGCTTATGAGGCAACCGGGATAAGGGATGAAGGCAGTACGTTGTCGGTGCTGTCATTTGCACTGGCTGGGTTGATCATGCTGGTGGCTGGCTGGTTTGGCTGGCAGCAATGGGGCATCTTGCCACAGCCGCCAGTGAAAAAAGTCATGGTCCCTGTGGCATTACCGCCGGATGCCAAGCTAGTGAAGCGCTTTGAGCGTGCCGCAGGTGACGCCGCCTATGAAGATCAGGCGATGCAGCAGCTCTATCGGGTATGGGGGGTGGAAACGGCAATCGATCAGGCTCATTGTGACAGTGCTCAACGCGTAAAATTGCGGTGTCTGCAGTCACAGGCTTCCTTTGACGAACTGTTGCAGTTGAACTATCCGGCCGTGATCCGACTGACCGAAGAGGACGGTAAGGAACTCTATGCGGTTCTGCTGCACATAGCGGATGGTCAGGCTGATATCCTGCTGGGAAGTGAACGCTGGCAAGTTTCTGTTGATTGGCTGAAAAAGGTGTGGGGGCGGGATTACACCCTGCTTTGGCATTTACCGGATAGTGGCAATACCCTCATATCAAAACGCAGCGGCATGGGGGATATCCAATGGCTGGAAACGGTCGTTAGTCAGGCGTTGCATCAACCCGTGCGCCCGAAAGTAAAACGATTTGATACACAGCTGGAATCAAAAGTGCGTCAGTTCCAGCAAGAGGAAGGGCTACAGGCCGACGGTGTGGCAGGTGAGCAGACATTATTGCGCTTAGTGATGCATAGTAAAGAAGCCGTACCGCGGTTAACGGGTCGTATACCCGCACAACAAACGGTCAACAGCAATGATGCAGCCAATGACACCGGAGGTGCCAGCTAATGTCTCTACTAACATCGGCTTCACGCCAGGCAAAACGGGTCGAACAGACCCATTTTTTCATGCCGGAACAGTTATCAGGAGAACAAGGCTCCAAGGCTCGAGTGCTGGCATGGTTGTTGGGGCTGCCGCTTTGCATTGTTCTAGGGGCGGCCACAAACTACGGATGGCACAAACTGCACAATCAGCCGGTCATCCGTCGTATTGAAGTTCCCCACCCGACAGAACTGCCCTATAAACTGTTGTCTCAAAATTATGAGTTTGTCACGGAACCGCTGCCAGAGCCTGAGATCGCACCGGATCCGGCCATGACGTCAGCGCAAACAACACCTACACTTAACGATAAGGCCACAGATCCCGACCCGGTGGTGGAACTGCAAACCGATTCTCGGAGTTCATTGGAAAAACGTTTTATGCAGGCGGTTAACGACTCACGTCAGGCTACGACGGAGACAGCCGCCACGGTGAAAACAAAAACACCGGATGCGACACCACTGAGCATGCTGCCGCCGAGAATCAGCCAGCAAGTACCCACGATGAAATACGGTGCACATGTGTATTCGACTATTTCCGCTAACCGCGTCATCAATATCAATGGTCATGATTATCATGAGGGCGATGAAGTGGTTAAAGGCGTGGTACTACTCAAAATTGAACCTGAAGTCAGTATTTTTCGTGTCGGCTCGCAAAGTTTTAGTTTAAATGCGCTGACAGACTGGAAGGGCTATTGAAAGCATAAGCACGCGAGTGCACTATAACCGATTGAGTTAAAAGATAAATAAAGCTATGCCATCATAGCTGACAAACTGTATCGGAGAGATTTTCATGAGTAATGAAGTCGAATTGAAGTTTCTGGTCACTGACGATGTATTTTTGCACCTGGAACGCATTCTGGCTTCTTTGGAGATCAAAGAAAAACAGGATTTTCGACTGGAAAATATCTACTTTGATACAGCCGATCAGGAACTGCGAGAGCTTGATTGTGGCCTGCGTATTCGTACTTACAACGGAAAACATGAACAAACGATCAAATTGGCAGGTCAGGTAATTGCTGGCCTGCATCAACGGCCAGAATATACACTACCCATGAGTGTGCCATGGCCTGATTTACGGCTATTCCCGACAGAAATATGGCCTGATGGTGTCAATGTCGGTAGCTTGCAACAATCTCTCACCGCATTATTCAGAACTGATTTCCATCGCCGAACCTGGCAGGTCTCTTTTGACGATGCCGTCGTAGAAATTGCCTATGACATTGGCTTTATCGAAGCCAACGGGCAACAAGAGCCGATTAACGAAGTTGAACTGGAACTGATTTCCGGGCCAATCGCATCGTTGTTCAAAATAGCCAGACTGTTAGCGGTCAAACCGGGTTGGCAATTAGGCGGAATATCCAAGGCGCAACGTGGCTATCGTCTGGCCGGACTGACAGCAGAACCTGATGTCCGGCGAATGGGCTTTGCCCCTATGACACAGGATCAGACTGCCTGTGAAGGCTTGATGACGGCATTACAGTTTGCCCTGCGGCATTGGCAATTCCATGAGCAACTTTACATGCAACAACCTTCCATTGGGGCATTGTTACAGTTGCGCAGTGCAATCACACTGATTCAGCATACCCGAACCTTGTTTGCTGATGTGTTTGCCGAATTAACGCCGGTTGATTGGGATGACGATTTGCAATGGCTGGTTGAGCAATTTGCCTGGCTGGATGAAGCATTGGTATTACAGCGCATGCAATTTGAATATCGGCAGATGTTGAAAGATGCACCGTGTCAGCATGAGTTGACCAGCGAAATCCAACGGCATGAACAACAGTTGCCGACCATCGAACAGACACAAGACTTATTGTTATCCGTGCGCTACTGTCAGACATTATTAAAACTCTCAGCCTGGATGGTATTGCATGAAGCAACTGACCCGAATAGCCCATCTCTGACACAACCGATTCAGACATTGGCTATCATGTCCTTAGATAAAAGCTGGCAGGAGTTATTGTCGCTCTCAAAAATGGGCAGTGCACTGGATCACGCCAGTTACCAGCGGTTACGGGAGTTGTTGCGACATAATCTGCAAGTCGGCGTCTGCTTTGCTGCATTATTTGATATCGAACGACAACAGGGTTTTCGCTTACCCTGGTTAAATATGCTGGGACGCTTATCTGATCTGGAGCATATTGAATGGATTTTTGATGCGGCAAATTGTATGGCATGTCCGCATCAGGATGAATTGAATCTCTGGTTACAAAAGGAGTTGAAACCACGACTCACTGAACTGGATCAGATCCGTCAACAAGGCATTGGCATGCAACCCTATTGGGAATGATAAAAATACCAAACAAGAAGGGACAGCTAATGCTGTCCCTTCTTGTTACTTAACATCCCAGATTATTTCTGCTGACGCTTCATCGCATCAAAGAATTCATCATTGGTTTTGGTCAGTGATAACTTGTCGATCATGAATTCCATAGCATCGATTTCACCCATCGGGTGAACGATCTTCCGCAGGATCCACATCTTCTGCAGTTCATCCGGCGCTGTCAGCAATTCTTCGCGACGTGTACCAGAACGAGTAATATCAATCGCCGGGTAAACTCGTTTTTCGGCAATCTTACGAGACAGATGCAGTTCCATGTTACCTGTACCTTTGAATTCCTCGTAAATCACTTCATCCATCTTCGAGCCGGTATCAATCAACGCCGTCGCGATGATGGTCAACGAGCCACCTTCTTCCACGTTACGGGCTGCACCGAAGAAACGTTTTGGACGATGCAGGGCGTTGGCATCCACCCCCCCGGTCAGTACTTTGCCTGATGATGGGATCACGGTGTTATAAGCACGTGCCAGACGAGTGATAGAATCGAGCAGGATCACCACGTCTTTCTTGTGTTCAACCAGACGTTTAGCTTTTTCGATTACCATTTCGGCAACCTGAACATGGCGGGTGGCTGGTTCGTCGAAGGTTGAAGCGACGACTTCACCTTTGACCATGCGCTGCATTTCGGTCACTTCTTCTGGACGTTCGTCGATCAGCAGAACGATCAGTTCACATTCCGGATGATTGCTGGTGATACTTTGCGCGATGTTTTGCAGCAGAATCGTTTTACCGGCTTTCGGTGGCGCCACAATCAAGCCACGCTGACCTTTACCGATAGGGGAGGCCAGATCCAATACACGTGCTGTGATATCTTCTGTTGAACCATTACCACGCTCCAAACGCAGACGTTTGGTCGGATGCAGCGGTGTTAAGTTTTCAAACAGGATCTTGTTACGGGCATTTTCCGGACGGTCATAGTTGACGGTATCAACTTTCAACAAAGCAAAATAACGTTCGCCTTCTTTCGGCGGGCGGATTTTACCGGAAATGGTATCGCCAGTACGCAAGTTGAAACGGCGTACCTGACTTGGTGATACATAGATATCATCTGGGCCAGCCAGATAAGAACTGTCCGCTGAACGCAGGAAACCAAAACCATCCTGCAGTATTTCCAGTACACCATCTCCAAAAATATCTTCTCCGCTTTTCGCGTGAGCTTTCAGAATGGCAAAAATGATATCTTTTTTATGCAAACGGGCGAGGTTTTCCAGGCCCATGGATTCACCGAGGTGTACCAGTTCGGAGACGGCGGTATTCTTTAGTTCAGTTAGATTCATAACAGTGAGTAGTTATAGGAATAACATTAAGGGTTGGATTGACTGCTGGATAAAGCTGCTGGAGAGAGCGCATCAAGCGGGTATGAACAGCATCATTTAACCAAATTAGCATCAATTTCGTAATGCGTCTAGCTATCTGAGGGAGGAAACGGATAATAATCAGACTTTCCTTATGAAAATAAGGGAGGTGGGTTCCTCCCTCTGGGGTACGTCTGAATTACAGATGTGAATCAAGAAACTCTTTCAGCTGAGTTTTAGATAATGCGCCCACTTTCGTTGCTGCGACGGCGCCGTTTTTGAATAACAGCAGAGTCGGAATGCCACGGATACCAAATTTGGGAGGAGTACCCGAATTTTGGTCGATGTTCAGCTTGGCGACGGTCACTTTACCGGCATATTCACCTGCTACTTCATCCAGAATAGGGGCGATCATTTTACAAGGACCGCACCATTCAGCCCAGAAATCAACCAGAACCGGGGCAGAAGCATTCAGTACGTCACTCTCGAAGCTGGCATCGGTCACGTGTACAATTTTGTCACTCATTTTTTACTCCACTGTTGCAATTCGTTTACTCTAACAATATAGGGGTACGAAGATGCAAATTAAAGGGATCAAGAAATAAAAGCCAAACAGTTACCTTAATTAACGGATACTGTTTATTATTGCAAGTCTAATTCAATAAGCATATTGCCCATGAGCAAAACACATCTTACAGAGATCAAATTCGCAGAACTCGGTCTGCAACCACAAGTTCTGGCCGGATTGGAAGCTAAAGGCTTTCATAATTGTACGCCCATTCAGGCGGAAACTTTGCCGCTATTGTTAGCCGGGAAGAATATTGCGGGTCAGGCGCAAACCGGGACAGGGAAAACTATCGCATTTCTTGCTGGGACCTTTAACTATTTGCTGACCCATCCTGCCAGTAGTGAACGTCGCCAGAATCAACCACGCGTGTTGATCATGGCCCCAACCCGTGAATTGGCAGTTCAGATTTATAACGACGCCGTACCGATGGCAGCAAGCTGTGGGTTTAAAATGGGGTTGGGGTATGGTGGTGACGGCTATGATAAACAGCTGGCCGTATTGCAGGAAGGTGTTGATCTGCTGATTGGTACCACTGGCCGTATCATTGATTATCTGAAACAGGGTGTCATTGATCTGGGTGCCATTCAGGTTGTGGTATTGGATGAAGCCGATCGTATGTTCGATCTGGGGTTCATCAAAGATATTCGTTATCTGTTCCGTCGGATGCCGCCACCAGTACAGCGCTTGAATATGCTGTTTTCAGCCACCTTGTCATTGCGTGTGCAGGAGTTGGCCTATGAACACATGAATGAGCCACAGCATGTACAGGTTGAACCGGAACAAATGACCGGGCAACGCATCAAGGAAGAACTGTTTTATCCTTCCAATGAAGACAAGATGCTGTTGTTGCTGACGTTGATGGAAGAGGACTGGCCGGAAAAAGCCATTGTGTTCTCGAATACCAAACATGGCTGTGAAGATGTGCATGCCTGGCTGCAGGCTGACGGTCATCGGGTTGGGTTATTGACAGGTGATGTTCCGCAGAAAAAACGGTTGAAGATCCTGGATGATTTTACATCAGGTCATCTGGATATTCTGGTTGCCACCGATGTTGCAGCTCGCGGATTACATATTCCTGATGTAACGCATGTCTTTAACTATGATTTACCGGATGATGCCGAAGACTATGTGCACCGGATCGGTCGTACCGGACGAGCGGGGCGTAGTGGTCATTCCATCAGTTTTGCCTGTGAAGATTACGCATTTAATCTGCCGGCTATTGAAGAGTATATCCATCACGCAATACCTGTGAGTAAATATGATCCTTCTGCCTTGCTGGAGGATGTCGTTGCACCGAAACGTGTCGTACGCCATCGTCAGCCGGTCAATCGCAACATGCGTGACCGTCAGTCGACGGGCCGACGTCGTCCGATGAATAAATCTTAACGACAGGATGTCATTCGTGGATCAATCACCGTTATATGCTGCCATTGATCTTGGCTCAAATAGCTTTCACATGCTGATGGTGCGGGAAGTGGCGGGTGCCATCCGTACCGTTGCCAAGGTCAAACGTAAAGTGCGTCTGGCTGCCGGACTGGACACTGAACATAACCTGAGCCATGAGGCCATGGCTCGGGGATGGGATTGTCTGCGCTTGTTTGCAGAACAGTTGCAGGATGTGCCCAAAGAGAATGTGCGGGTTGTTGGTACGGCCACGTTGCGTCTGGCTCGTAATGTTGATTCATTTCTGCGAATTGCGGAACAGGTGTTAGGGCATCCCATCGAGATCATTACTGGTGAAGATGAGGCCCGGACTATCTACCAGGGCGTATCCTGGACCTCAAGTGGGGAAGGTAATCGGCTGGTTATCGATATTGGTGGTGCGAGCACCGAGCTGGTGATCGGGGAAAGTGATGATGCCAAGTTGCTGAATAGCCTGCATATGGGCTGTGTAACCTGGATAAAACGCTATTTTCCCGATGGCTTGCTGAATGAAGCCAATTTTAATGCGGCGATTGATGCCGCCAAAGCCGTGTTGCAAGGCGTCGCGCAGGAATATATCACGCTGGGTTGGGAAAGCTGTGTCGGTGCGTCCGGCACGGTGCAGGCGTTGCAGGAAATCATGATTGCCCAGGGACGAAGTGAACGCGTCACCCTGGAAAAGCTGTATGAGCTGAAAGCACAGACAATCTCTTGTGGCCATCTGGATATGCTGGTTCTGCAAGGATTGATGCCGGAACGACTCAGTGTGTTTCCTTCTGGGCTAGCCATTCTGATTGCCATCTTTGAAATCTTGTTGATTGATAATATGACCTTGGCGGGCGGCGCTCTGCGTGAAGGTTTGATTTACGGCATGATCGGCAAGCGACGTAATTGTGATGTGCGTGAGCGTACCGCTGACAGCCTGATCACCCGTTATCAGATGGATCGTATTCAGGCTGAACGCGTGCGCGATGCGGCTTTGCATGCCTTTCAGCAAGTGCAAAAAGAATGGCAATTGAGTGAGCAGTACGGACGGCCTATGCTGCGCTGGGCAGCGATGCTGCACGAACTGGGGCTGTGTATCGAATATAAGAAAGCCCCGCAACACGCAGCTTATATCATTGATAATATTGATATGCCCGGATTTACACCGGCACAGAAACAGTTGCTGTCAGCACTGGTTTTTAATCAGCGGGATAGTTTTAAACTGGATGTACTGGAAAAGCAAAATGCGGTTTCTTTACGTCAGGCGACCCGGCTTGCACGTTTGTTGCGTTTTGCCATTATCTTATGCATGCGCCGTACGGAAGGTTCAGTCCCCCGTTTCACTATGGCTGCAACCGAAGATCAGTTGGTGCTTTCTCTGCCCCGAGGCTGGTTGAATGAACACTATCTACGGGCATCTGAATTGCAGATTGAAGCTGAACGTCAGCGAGGCATGGGGTGGGCAACGGAAATCCGTGAATCGGATATCTGACGAAAATAAAAAACGGGCGATAAGCCCGTTTTTTTAAGTGCTGTTCTATGTTTTGAACTGGTTGAGTTTACGGATCAACGTCTGGCTTTGTTCTTGCACTTGCTCAGACATTGATGCAACCTGCTGACTGAGTGCCGCCACTTCATGAGAAATATCCTGCATTGAGGTGACATGGCGGCTGATTTGGGTGGTGACTTCGCTCTGTTGATAAGACGCCGAAGCAACATGGGCATTCATGTCATTGATCGATTGGATTCGATCTGCCAGAGAGTTGAGTATGACTTGAATCGTATTGGTGGCCTGATTAGCCGTCAGTGCGATCTGTTTATTCTCATTCATGGCCACATGGGCTGACTCGGCAGAGTGTTGTAATTCATCCACAATCCGTTCAATTTCTCGAGTAGATTGCTGCGTTTTATGTGCCAGATTACGGACTTCATCGGCAACCACGGCAAATCCGCGACCTTGTTCGCCAGCCCGAGCGGCTTCAATGGCGGCATTCAGTGCTAGCAGATTGGTTTGTTCGGCAATATTCCGAATTACGGTGACCACAGTGCTGATATTCTTGCTGTTATCGTGCAACGTCATGATTTGTTCAGCAGTGGAATCGATTTCGCGCCCTAACTGATGAATGGCATCCGTGTTGTCTACCACTGAGCGTCGTCCGTTATCGGCTTCACTTTGTGCCTGCTGGCTGGTGGCGGCGGTTTGTTCGGCACTACCAGCAACTTCATTTGCAGAGGCTGACATTTCCTGCAGAGCGGTGGCGATCTGATCCACTTCCATGAGCTGATTGTTGATATTGTCTTTGCTTTGTTGCGCCGTTGCCGAGAGTTGAGTGGCCGCATTTTGCACAGTATGACTGATGGTCACCAGTTCATTGACCAATTTCGCCAACGTGGACATGGTTTGGTTAAATGCGACCGACAAGATCCCGATTTCATCCTTACGATGATCCGGTAAGCGGCGGGTCAGATCGCCCGCACCATTTGAAATTTCTGATAAAGAATGTGCGACTTGATTAATCGGGGAAATGACACGTTTTTTAATGGTAAAGAACAGCGTGGTGAATACAAATAACAGAATGCTCACGGTAATGGCCGCAATTAACACTAACAGATGTTTTTTCTGCTCTGTCATTGCACCCTTATCAAACGTGAGATGCACAAACCCGACCACCGCACTATTTTGCTTTAACGGAATTTTCTTGGTGATGGTTTCTCCCGCTGGCTGGCGCTTTTCTTCGGCCAACATTTTATCCGCTTGATCGGCGATCACTATGTGGCTGACGGTCGGCAACGCTATCATTGCCGTAGAGAGCTGTTTTATCTGTGAAAAATCGAAAGAAAAAACGGGGTCTTTCGCGACAACGCTGACCAATTGCATCAATCGTTCTGAATCTGTATCGAAGCTTTGCTCCAGATATTTATTGATCATGATGTTCGATACGACACTGCCGGCTACTAATCCGACGAGACCAGTAAAGATAAAAATCAGGAGTAATTTGAAATTTAACGAGTGAGTTTTCTTCATATTTTTCTGACGCGTCTGAGTCGAGGTCGTGATTTTTGATGATTGAACCGAGCTCTGACGGACGTCGGCATCATTAAGTTCATCATTGAATCCAATGGCATCTATTGTGTTGGGCATGTTGGTATCTACCGCATGTTCAAATGGAATGTGACATCGGGGGCTTTGGAAAAACTAATATATCTGTGTTGCAGTTATATGACGCAATGCGGAGAAAGTAAGAAATAGTGAAACAATTCTGTCATTTATCTGAATTTCCTCGTAATACCTCCCCAGACAGAGCCCATGAGTGCGTCAATTATCAGCGAGAAGCGTGATTTCATTGATGAACTGTGACATGCCGTTTCACTTTGCTATTGAAAATACAGAGCCCCTATGTTCACTCGATGTATCCATATTAAAAATAATACCAATAAAATACCTTTGTGATCGTTATCTCTTTTTTGTATCTAAATTGGTTCTATATTTATCCTGTACAACATCACGAGTGAGAACAAACTTCAGCAGTACATGAACAAACAGGCGATGAGATGACATGTTCCATCATGGATGCTGAAAATTGAGGAGAGAGAACCCATGTTAAAGTTATTACAACGATTCGGTGGTGCCATGTTTACCCCCGTTTTGTTATTTCCCTTTGCGGGAATCGTTGCTGGTTTATCTATTTTATTAACTAATCCGCAATTGATTGGCTCAATTGCTAATTCAGATACGGTTTGGTTTAAATTATGGATGATTATTCAGGAAGGCAGTTGGACTGTATTTCGGAATATGCCGGTTATTTTTGCCATTGGTTTACCCATTGGTTTGGCTAAAACAGCACATGCCCGAGCCTGTTTAGCCGTAATTGTGTCTTATCTGACATTTAATTATTTTATCGGCGCCATATTAACGACCTGGGGAGCTGATTTCGGTGTTAATTTTAATCAGCCAATCGGTGGAGTGAGTGGGCTGACTAATATTGCCGGTATTAAAACATTAGATACCAGTATTGTCGGGTCAATATTAATTGCCGCATTAATGACTTATATCCACAATCGCTTTTTTGAGAAAAAACTACCAGATTATTTAGGTATTTTTCAGGGCACTGCGTTTGTCACTATCATTGGTTTTATTGTGATGTTACCTCTGGCATTTCTGACTGCGTTAGTCTGGCCAAAAGTTCAGGGTGGAATTGCGTCATTACAGGTATTTTTAAGTCATGCGGGTGCATTAGGTGTCTGGATTTATACCTTTCTGGAACGTATTTTGATTCCAACCGGGTTACACCACTTTATTTATGGTCCATTCATTTTAGGCCCTGCCGTTGTCGAAGGCGGTATTCAGGCATACTGGCTGCAACATGTTGCTGAATTTGCTAATTCTACTCGTCCATTGATTGAGTTATTCCCTCAGGGCGGTTTTGCTCTGCATGGTAATTCCAAAATCTTTGGTGCAATCGGCATTGCCAGTGCAATGTATGTGACGGCTAAGCCAGAGAATAAGAAAAAAGTAGCTGGTCTGTTGATTCCGGCGGTGTTGACTGCCGTGCTGGTGGGGATCACTGAGCCGCTTGAATTTACCTTCCTGTTTGTTGCGCCGTTCCTGTTTGCTATCCATGCGGTATTGGCGGCAACCATGGCGGCTGTGATGTTTATGAATGGCATTGTCGGGAATATGGGGGCAGGTTTACTGGAAATCGCAGTCACCAACTGGTTACCAATGCTTCATAACCATGCCATGAATGTCGTTATGCAAATCATGATTGGCAGCATATTTACCGTTATCTATTTCTTCACCTTTAAATATCTGATCTTAAAGTTTGATGTTAAAACGCCAGGTCGGGAAGATGATGTTGATGAAATTAAATTATTCACCAAAGCGGATTATAAAAATCGTCAGCAAGGATCAGCTTCAGAAAATAATAATCCGTATGAAGGGCAGGCTCTGCAATTATTGGAAGCATTAGGTGGTAGTGGAAATATTGCTGAAGTTAATAATTGTGCTACTCGGTTACGTATCAGTGTTAAAGATGAACATCGTGTGATGAGTGATGCTGCTTTCCGTCAAATAGGTGCACATGGTGTGGTCAGAAATAAAGATGCGATTCAGGTGATTATCGGTTTATCTGTGCCGCAAGTGCGCGACAGCATGGAAAATCTGATGAAGTTAAATGCTTAATTAAATACATGTCGTAATAGTGAATAGATAATTAATCGTAGTTGGAGATTAAAATGAAAAAATATTCTGTATTGGTCGCTGGTGGTGGTAGTACTTTTACACCTGGTATCGTATTAATGCTGCTGGATAATCTGGATAAATTCCCGATTAAAGAACTGAAATTTTATGATAATGATGCAGCTCGTCAGGAAACCATCGGTAAAGCGTGTGCCATATTAATTAAAGAACGGGCACCAGAAGTGGTGTTCTCTTATACCACTGATCCACGCGAAGCATTCAGTGGTGTCGATTTTGTGATGGCGCATATCCGTGTCGGTAAATATCCGATGCGTGAGCTGGATGAAAAAATCCCGCTGAAACATGGGGTAGTGGGTCAGGAAACCTGTGGCCCAGGTGGTATTGCGTATGGTATGCGTTCTATCGGTGGCGTGCTGGAGCTGGTCGATTATATGGAGAAATATTCACCGAATGCCTGGATGCTGAACTATTCCAACCCTGCTGCGATCGTGGCGGAAGCAACTCGTCGTTTGCGTCCAAATTCTAAGATCCTGAATATCTGCGACATGCCAGTCGGTATTGAAGTGCGCATGGCGGAAATTCTGGGGCTGGCATCACGCAAAGAAATGATTGTGAAATACTACGGCCTGAACCACTTCGGTTGGTACAGCGATATCCGTGACAAGGCGGGTAATGACCTGATGCCTAAGCTGAAAGAGCATGTCGCGAAACACGGTTACGTGGTACATAAAGACATTGATTCTCAGCATGTAGAGCCAAGCTGGAATGATACCTTTGCCAAGGCAAAAGATGTCTATGCATTAGATACCAATACATTACCAAATACCTACCTGAAGTATTACCTGTTTCCAGATTATGTGGTGGAGCACTCCAATAAAGAGTACACCCGTGCGAACGAGGTGATGGATGGTCGTGAGAAGTTGGTGTTCGGCGAGTGCCGCAAGATTGCCGCACAAGGTGCCTCTTCTGGCTGTGCATTGCATATCGACGAACATGCTTCTTACATCGTGGATCTGGCGCGAGCGATTGCCTACAACACCAAAGAACGTATGCTGATGATTGTGCCTAATCAGGGCTCGATCAGTAATTTTGATCCAACCGCGATGGTTGAGATCCCATGTCTGGTTGGAAGCACCGGCCCTGAACCGGTACAGATCGGCTCAATTCCTCAGTTCCAGCTTGGCATGATGAATCAGCAGGTTGCGGTCGAAAAACTGGTCGTTGAAGCGTGGGTTGAGAAATCTTATACCAAGCTGTGGCAGGCAATTACGCTGTCTAAGACAGTACCAAGTGCTACGGTTGCTAAAGCAATCTTGGACGACTTGATTGCTGCCAATAAAGATTACTGGCCAGAACTGCATTAAGCGAGAGTAGGCTTTGCCCAAGAGGCAAAGCCTGACTTATCCATTGAGATCGTTGTTCTTGGGGTTAGGTAATGCCACTTTTAGTGGCATTTTTTGTTTGATTACAAGGAGAGTTTCAACAGTTCGGCCACATCATCGGGCGTAATATCACCATGCTCGCCCAGTTTCAGGCGGCCATGTTGTCTGAGTTTTTCGACGATGACAGGGATAGCTTCTGCTCCGAGGCCATAGGCTGAGAAACGTGTTGCGACTCCCATCTGTTCAAAAAATTCACGGGTTTTCTCAATGGCTTGTGTCGCGCACAGATCGTCATCACGCTCTGTTAATCCGAGCACATGATTGGCATATTGCACCAGTTTTTGTTTTTTCTGGTTTTTCTTATAAGACCAGACAGCAGGTAACACGATTGCCAATGTTTGCGCATGATCCAGCCCGTAAATGGCGGTGATCTGATGACCAATGGCATGAATGGACCAGTCACCGGGTACGCCTAGGCTGAGTGTCCCATTCAGCGCCTGAGTTGCCGCCCACATGATATTGGCCCGGACATCATAGTTGGTGGGATCGGTCAGTGCTTTCGGGCCTTCTTCCATCAGGACTTTTAACAGGCTTTCGGCATAGTAGTCCTGTACTTTTCCATTCACCGGATAGGTCATATATTGTTCCACGATATGAACAATAGCATCGACCACACCATTACCAATTTGCCGGACGGGGAGGGTATAGGTTGTTTCCGGGTCAAGAATGGAGAATGTTGGCCGCATCAGCTCTGAAAACATCCCCATCTTGTCTTTGGTTTCCCAACGGGTGACCACGGCATTGCCGTTCATTTCAGAACCGGTTGCAGGCAAGGTCAGCACGCAGCCAATCGGTAATGCTTTGCTCACTTTAGCCGCGCGTGTGTAAAGTATCTCGACCGGATCGCCATCATAAAAAGCGGCTCCGGCGATAAACTTGGTGCCATCTACAACAGAACCACCGCCGACGGCCAGCAGATAGGTGATATTTTCCCGTCTGACCAGCTCTACCGCTTTCATCAATGTTTCAAAGTGCGGGTTGGGTTCAATCCCGCCAAACTCAAAAAAAGTAATGTTTGCTAAGGCCGCATGTACCTGGTCTAAAACACCATTTTTTTTGATACTGCCACCACCATAAGTGATCAGGACACGGGCATCAGCTGGAATTTCCTCTTGGATCTTAGCGATTTGCCCTTTACCAAAGTGGATGCGGGTAGGATTGCGAAACGTGAAATTATTCATTTTCTCTGTTCCTCAGCTTTTCTTTTCTGATAGCAGGGGGCCTTGAGTACTACGGTTCACATACATCGCGTGCAAATACTCACTGGCTTTAAATTTCATGATGCTGTAATCGAAAATGGTACCGTCTTGAAAGTTTGATAATGACGTGATTTGCAAAATGGGTTCACGACCCTGCAAATTTAATAGTTTTTCTTCTTCTTTATTGGGTAGCACGGGAGAAAACTCCTGATAACTGCCTTCAATAATCAATCTAAGACCTTTTTCAATATATTCAAATTTTGAACGTTCCAGCGTACGAATTGTCAGCTCAGGGAATAGATGGACAGGCATAAAACTTTCTTCGATGATCTGGGGTCGCCCATTTATTTTCCGTAACCGTTTGGTGTGATAGACGCGGTCTGCGGTAGTCAGTTTTAGCCGATTGGCAATTTCATCGTCAGGATAGATGATGGCAAATTCCAGAACATCACTGCTTATGGTTTGTCCTCTTTCCTTGGAACTTTCCAGACCACTCTGCAGTGGATTCATCAGATGTACGATTTCTTTTTGCTTGATGTAGGTTCCGCTACCCTGCTTTTTTTCTATGAGATCTAAAGTCACCAGTTCATCAATCGCTTTACGGATCGAAACCCGGCTGGCCTGATATTCTTCCATGAGCTGACGTTCAGTGGGTAAGACATCACCGATGGCAAATTCATCAGAATTGATGCGAAACCGTAATTTTTTGGCAATATCTTTATATAACACGGTTACTTCCTCGCATAGAAAAGAGGGTGTTTCGGGAAAATGTGCGTTTGAGAAATTTTAATAATACCAATATAAGATCAATCAGGTATCGAGGAGAAATAAAAAAACGGCACACTTCACAGGAAATGTGCCGTTTGAGACGAGATTAATGGGTGGCGAGTTGCGCCAGCGGCAGTAAATCTAACAAGGGTTGCGGATAGATACCCAGCGCGACCACCAAAATGGCGGAGAGCAGCACCATGAGACCGCCGGTAGTGAGCGCCCAGTCATTTGTGGCATCCCGCGATGGCATTCCCGGTGTACGCAGATAGAGAATGCTGATCACGCGCAGGTAGTAATAAAGACCAACAGCACTGCCGAAGACAATGGCTCCGGTTAACCACCAGAAGTGGAATTTGATGCCAACAGCCAGTATGTAGAATTTACCAATGAAGCCTAATGTCATTGGAATACCGGCCAGTGACAGGAACATAACAGTCATTGCAGATGTCAGTACCGGACGACGCCAGAACAGACCACGATAGGCTGGTAATTCATCGGCATCGCGTTCCTGATAGGGGCTGGACATCAGGCTGATCACGCCGAAACTGCCTACGGATGTTAACAGATACATCACCAGATAGAGTGCCACAGCTTCCAAAGACAAGGAACCCAGTCGACAGGCAATCAGTGCTACCAACAAATAACCAAAATGTGCGGTAGACGAGAAGCCCAGCAGACGTTTCAGGTTGCTTTGCAGCAAAGCAAGCAAGTTACCGACAATGATCGAGATAAAGGCGATCCCACCCAGGAGTTTATAAAAAAATGAATCGGTTGCCGGAATGGTGTAGAACAACCGCAGCAGCACGGCAAACACCGCAATTTTACTGACTGTCGCCAGATAGGTGGTAACCGGTGCTGGCGCGCCCTGATACACATCTGGTGTCCAGAGATGGAAAGGGACCAGTGATAATTTGAAGCCAAAACCGATCACCATCATGCCAAGGCCGACAATCAACAGAGTGATGTGGGCACTTTCAACTTGTGGCAGATGGGATAGTTGTGCCCCAATGGTTTCAATATCCAGACTGCCGACTTGTGCGTAAATCAGGGCAATACCAAACAACAAAAAGGCCGTTGCGCTGGCGGATAACACCATATATTTCACCGCAGCTTCGAGTGAACGGCGCTGTTTGAAGGCATAGCCAACCAGACCGAATAAGGGCAGTGACATCAGTTCGATACCGATAAACAACGCCGCCAGATGGTGAGATTGAGCCATGACGATGGCACCGGTGGAAGCCAGCAGCAATAGCAGATAAAACTCTTCCCGGTTATCTGGGAATTTTTTGAGCCAGGCGCGGGCCAATGTCACGGTAGCCAGCGAGCCAATCAAGATCAATGCGGTATAGAAATTTGCATAATGATCAACCACCAGCAACATCGTCACGGGCGTTGGGGCCACACTCCCTGACCAGAACAGGCTGAGGAGTGCCGCATTCAATCCGCATGCGGTAATGAAAAAGACTTGCTTGTGATTTCGCTGCCAAGCGATAGAAAGCATGACGGCGATTGCCGTCAATGTAGTCAGTAGTAGCGGCAGCTCTGCAACAAATAGTACAGAATTAAACAACATACCTTCCTCCTAGAGCTGACCCGTCATGACAGAAGCACTGCTGGGTTGCAGCAAAGTTCCTGTCATACCACTGACATCCAGTACGGGTTGCGGGAAAACACCAAGACCAACCAGTAAGGCTATCAGTAACAGTAAAATACCGAATTCACGGGCACTTAACCCTTTCAGTGGTGTATTCACTTTGCCTTGTCCAAAACAGGCTCGTTGCAGCATGGCCAGTGAATAGACTGATGCGAGCACCAAACCAACGGTAGCAATAATGACCATGACAGGAACTGACGGGAAACTGCCTAGCAGGATCATGAATTCACCAACAAAGTTTCCGGTTCCGGGTAAGCCCAACGACGCGACTGAAAAGAACAGCATGACACCGGGCAGATAACGTAAGCGGTGCCAGAGCCCACCCATTTCGCGCAGGTCACGGGTATGCAGACGTTCATAAAGTTGGCCACACATGATAAACAGGGCGGCCGCCGACAAGCCATGAGCCACCATTTGAACGATGGCGCCCTGAATGGCGGTGGATGTTCCGGCATACAGGGCAATCACTACGAAACCCATGTGCGAAATACTGGTGTAGGCAACCAGACGTTTGATGTCAGTCTGACTGAACGCCAGAACTGCACCGTAAATGATCCCGATGATCCCCAGCCCCATTGCAATCGGAGCAAAATCAGCCGATGCATTCGGAAAGAGAGGAATACCGAAACGCAATAAACCGTAAGCGGCTGTTTTCAGCAAAATCCCGGCTAAATCGACCGAACCGGCAGTCGGAGCCTGCGAGTGGGCATCCGGCAACCAGCCATGCAATGGCACCAGTGGCATCTTCACGGCAAATGCGACAAAGAAACCCAGCATCAGCATAAATTCGATTTCTGGCGCCATTTTGGTGTTTAACAGGGCTGTATAGTCAAAACTGATCACGCCCGTGGACTGATAGTGCATAAACACCAGTGCCAGAATTGACAGCAACATCAGCAGACCACTGACCTGGGTGTACAGGAAAAATTTGGTGGCGGCATAAATACGGGTACGACCGTCTGAGCCACTGTGTCCCCACAGCGCGATCAGGAAGTACATCGGAACCAGCATCATCTCCCAGAAGAAGAAGAACAGGAACAGATCCAGTGACAGGAACACCCCGATCACACCGCCTAAGATCCACAATAAGTTCAGATGGAAGAAGCCGACGCGATCCTGAATTTCACGCCAGGAGCACAACACGGCCAGCACGCCGAGCAGACCGGTCAGAGCGACCATCAGCAGCGAAATGCCATCCATCGCCAAGTGGATTGAAATGCCAAAATGCGGGATCCATGCCAGTTGATAATCTAGCGTCCAATTACCTTGCCCTGGCAATGCCAGAGAGAAATCGTGGGAGTGCCACAGACTCAGCGACAGGAGTAACTGCAGTGACATACTGACCAGTGCAATCCAACGCGGAATGTTGGTTCCCTTGTAGGTAAATTCCACCAGCCAGCAAAGGAAGCCGCCGATAAATGGTAATAATATTAACCAGAGTAAACTCACGACAGGCCTCCTAATACACCAACAACAGGGTCAACACAACCAGCGCACCCAGACTCATGCTGGCGGCATACCAGCGCAGGTTGCCAGTGACCATTTGCACACTGACCCGATTCAATGCGCCGACCAGTAATGCACTGAGTGCAATCATGCGATCCAGTGGATCGCGCTGTAACAGCCGTGCAATCACTTGATAAGGTAAAACCAATAGATGGTGGTATAACCAATCAAAACCCCATGCATTAAACCAGAGTTTACTCAGCGGACGACCCAACCCTGAAGCGGCCAATCGGGTAACGAGCTGCCGTTTGCCCAGAAAGAGGTATGCGGCAAGTGCAATCCCTGCAATGGCAATGGTGGCTGACAGTAACTCAATCATGGTTTTGCCATCATGTGACTCATTAACTGCTGGGAACACATGTGCCAGCGGAGGCGTAATCAAGGCGCCGACAAAAGTAGAGAGCAACATCAACACCAGCAAAGGCAGATGGTGGCTGATGCCATGACCGGGATGGACATTCAGTTTACTTTCACCATGGAACACAATGAAAATTAAACGGAACGTATAGAGTGACGTCAGGAGTGCTCCTGCCAGACCAGACAACAGTAAGCCGCTATAACCTCCCTGATAAGCCGCAAACAGGATTTCATCTTTACTGAAGAAGCCCGCTGTCACTATGGGGAGCGCGGCCAGTGCCGAGCCACCAATCAGAAATGCGGCATATACCAGCGGAATGGAACGACGCAATCCACCCATTTTGAAAATGTTCTGTTCATGATGGCAGGCCAGAATGACGGAACCTGCTGAAAGGAACAGCAATGCTTTGAAGAAGGCATGTGTCATCAGGTGGAAAATCGCGCCACCCCAGGCACCAACACCCAGAGCCAGAAACATATACCCGATCTGACTCATCGTTGAGTAAGCCAGAATACGTTTGATATCAGTCTGAACCAGCGCTGCAAAACCGGACAGCAAGAGCGTCACTGCGCCCACGATTCCCACTAGGTGCAATACGTCTGGTGCCATCAGGAACAAGCCATGCATACGTGCAATCAGGTAGACACCGGCGGTAACCATGGTTGCCGCATGGATCAGTGCGGAAACCGGGGTTGGGCCTGCCATGGCATCAGCCAGCCAGGTTTGTAACGGTAATTGAGCTGATTTACCGACTGCGCCACCGAGCAACATCAGCGTGGCGAATTCAATCACCGGGCTGCCTGTTGCCAGTTTCTGAGGTGCCAAAGTCAGAATGTCAGCAATGTTCAGTGTGCCTAACTCGCGATAGAGCACAAACAAACCAATCGCGAGGAACACGTCACCGACACGGGTTACGATAAATGCCTTCATGGCCGCCGCAATATTATTGCGATCTTTATAGTAGAACCCGATCAACAGATAACTGCACAGACCGACCCCTTCCCAGCCGAGATAGACAAACATCAGGTTATCAGCCAGCACCAGAAACAACATGCTGGTGATGAAGAGATTGGTGTAAGCAAAGAAACGGGAATAACCCTCTTCACCACGCATATACCAAGAGGCAAACAGATGGATCAGGAAACCGACACCGGTTACCACGCCCAACATGGTGAGCGACAAGCCATCCAGATGCAGAACCAGCCCGACTTTTAAATCAACGGTATTAATCCATTGCCACAGCGTCTGGCTAAACACGGTAGCTGCGCCTTGTTGCAGGAAATGCATCCCGACATAGAGCGTGGTCAGTGCCGATAAACCAATGCTGCCTACCCCGATCAGGGCTGATCGGTTTTCACTGAATTTACCCGCAGAAAAAGCGAGGACCAGAAATCCGATAAATGGAAACAGACAAGTTAAGAATAACAGGCTCATCCGCGCATCTCCTTAACTGAGTCGACATTCAGAGTATGGTGGCGACGGTACATCCGCATCAGCAGCGCCAGACCAATACTGGCCTCTGCTGCCGCCAGACTGATCACTAAAATGTACATGATTTGTCCATCGACCTGACCATAACGACTACCGGCAACGACAAATGCGACTGCAGAGGCGTTCATCAGTACTTCGATGCTCATCAGAATGAATAGCAGGTTACGGCGCATGAGCAGACCGCATAACCCGAGCGAGAACAGAATAGAGGCTACGATCAGCCCATGTTCAAATGGAATGCCATTCATGCGTCATCCTCCTCGTTACGAGTCGAGATAATGTCGCCACGACGGGTTTCTCGTCCCAGATGGTAAGCAGCGACAAGACCGGCCAGCAGTAACAGCGAGGCCAGCTCTACGGCTAAGACATAGGGGCCATATAAGCCGATACCGACTTGTTTGGCTGTCATCGGTTCACCGGTGATTGTGCCGGAGATGCCGTGCAGTGCGACATAAAACACGGCCATCTGGCCAACACTTAACAATAACGGGCCAATCCAGGTGATCGGTTTTAGCCATTGTCGTTCCTGTTCCTGTGCCGAACCCAGATTCAGCATCATGACCACGAACACAAACAGCACCATGATGGCACCGGCATAGACGATGACTTGCATGGCACCGACAAAACTGGCACCAAGACTGAAGAAGATCATGCCCACGGCAATCAGTGACACAATCAGATAAAGCAGGGCATGCATCGGATTTGTTCCGGTGATGACCCCGAGGGTAGCCAGAATGGCGACTACCGATGATCCATAAAACGCGAGTTCCATGTCTGCTGACTCCTTACGGCAGAATGCTTTTCACATCAATCGGTGCGGCTTCTTTCTGGGCGCTACCTTTTGGCTTGCCATCAATTGCCATACCACTGACGCGGTAGAAGTTGTAGTCCGGATATTTTCCCGGACCGCTGATCAGCAGATCTTCTTTTTCATATACCAAATCCTGTCGGCGGTATTCACCCATTTCAAAATCGGGTGTGAGCTGAATGGCGGTCGTTGGACACGCTTCTTCACACAGACCACAGAAGATGCAACGGGAGAAATTGATACGGAAAAACTCCGGATACCAGCGACCATCTTCTCTTTCTGCTTTCTGTAAGGAGATGCAACTCACCGGGCAGGCAACTGCACACAGGTTGCAGGCCACACAGCGTTCATCACCATCGGGATCGCGGGTTAACACGATGCGCCCGCGATAACGGGGCGCCAACGGCACTTTTTCTTCTGGATAACAAAGCGTATCCCGCGGACGGAAGGCATGCGAAAACACCATCGCGAGACTGCGGATCTGGGTGCCGACGCCTTTTACTATGTTTATTATTTTCATGGTCTTAACCTCATTGCGCCAACAACACCAGAGCACCAGTGACCAGCAAATTGAGCAGGGTCAGTGGCAGGCAAACTTTCCAGCCAAAAGACATCACCTGGTCATAACGCGGGCGCGGTAACGACGCTCTTAACAGAATAAATAACATCATGAAGAAGCCGGTTTTCAGCGCAAACCAGACAATAGGAGGTAACCAGGGGCCGTGCCAGCCACCAAAAAACAAGGTTACCAGCAAGGCTGAAATAAGAACGATGCCAATGTATTCACCAACGAAAAACAAACCCCATTTCATACCGGAATATTCAATGTGGTAACCATCGGCCAATTCCTGTTCTGCCTCCGGCTGGTCAAAGGGATGACGGTGTGTCACGGCAACACCCGCAAAAGCAAAGGTCAGGAACCCAAAAAACTGAGGGATGATGTTCCAGACATGACTTTGAGCTTCCACAATGTCACGCATGTTGAAGGAGCCGGTCTGAATCACGATCCCCATCAACGACAGTCCGAGAAATACTTCATAGCTCAGGGTCTGGGCTGACGCACGCAGACTACCCAGTAAAGAGTATTTATTGTTGCTCGACCAGCCCGCGAACAGCACGGCATAAACGGCCAAGCCCGCAATGGCAAAGAAAAACAGAATACCAATGTTGAGGTCGGCCACACCCCAGGTAGGGGTGACCGGCACGATCGCAAAGGCAATCAGGAAGGAGCTGAATGCGATCATGGGGGCCAATACAAATATCAGGCGATCAGCAAACGGCGGGATCCAGTCTTCTTTGAAGAACATTTTGATCATGTCGGCAACCAGCTGGAAGATCCCGCCCGGACCAACACGGTTCGGGCCATAACGATCTTGCCATAGGCCGAGCAGACGGCGCTCGATAAAGCTCATGAAAGCCCCGATCCCGACCACGACGACCAGAATAATCAGTGCTTTTCCAACTGCAATCAGCAGATCAATAATTTCTGCAGACATTGTCATGTTCTGACCTCCTGCAATGCATCAATGCTATCAGCCAGCATGGCTGGAACAAAAGGCGTGATCCCCAACGGTAAACCAACCAGTCCGTCAGCTAAGTGATGACTGACTTTGAGCGGCAATTCAAACGCCTGACCATCCCATGTAAACCGGACTGTCATGCCATCTTTCAGATCCAGTCGTGCCACATCATCTTCACTCAGATACAGGGCTGGTTTTGCCATCCGCTGTTGCATGACTTCAGAACGCTGAGTCAACTCCTCACTGCCAAACAATTGCCAGTAAGCAACGATCTGCAATGCACCATTCGGACTATAAGTGGCCGGGATCGTTGTGCGGTACTCTTCTATCTCTGCCGATGTGCTGTCAAAGAGATGGGTTCCGGGGTCACCTGCTCGCAGATGACCACCGACTTCATCCTGAAACTTGTTCCATGCGGAAGGGGAGTTCCAGCCAGGAGCCCAGGCAAACGGGACTTGCTGGAATGCTTCGCGACTGCCGCTGTAACCTTCCATCGAGAAAGTGAATGCCGAGTCACTGTCTTGTGCGGTGCGTGGTTCGCTGACATCGATATCGGCACGCATTGAGGTACGGCCACTATAACGATGTGGTGAACGCGCGAGTTTCAGCCCCTTGATCCGGAATTTTGCATTTGGTGCGGCATCGACCATACCGCGTAGGGCGGGCAGGGTGTCAGCACAGCGGGTAACGATGTCATCCAGATCGCCCCAATCCATACGGCGATGGATTTGCAGACTTGCAAGTACATGCAGCCAGTGCCAGCTTTCTTTCACTGAACGGGATGTGTCATAGAAAGAAGGTTCAAATACCTGGAAGAAACGTTGCGCACGACCTTCGTTATTGATCAGGGTGCCATCGGCTTCTGCAAAGGTGGCTGCCGGTAAGACCCAATCCGCGTGAGAGACTAACTCAGTTGGCTGGTGGTCGAGCACGATCAACTGTTGTACTTTGGCTAGTGCGGCTTTCACTCGAGATGCGGGGGCCCGGCGGAACAGATCATTTTCCATGACAATCAGAGTATCAATATGACCTTGTTCCAAATTTGTCAGCATTTGATCTAAGGTCTTGCCACCAATCAAGGCACTGCCGACACTGTTGGCTTCCGCGGCTACCAGAGACAAACTGACATTGGCATTTTGCTGTTTCAGTGCCCGGACAACGTTAGCTGCGGCATCCAGCAATGCAGGAGTCTCAGCCGTTGTACCGGTGATGATCAGCGGGTTTTTCGCGTGAGACAGGCCGTCAGCAATTTTCTGTGCCAAAGACATCAGATTATCATCTGCATAAGGTACAGCAGGGGCATTGCGATCCAGCAGATGAGCAACGGCAAAGCCGAGTCGGGCTTGATCCACATACGCGCCGTGATAATGCAGACAGGCCACATCATCCAGACGTGTACTATCAACGCTGGTCAGATAAAGCGGAAAGCGATCATTCTGTCCAATGTTTTGAATGGCGGCGATCTGCCAGACATCGACTTTGAGTTCTGTGGCTTTCTGGCGTGCTTTACCTTTGACCGCCTGACGAACGGCCAGTGCCATGCGGGCGGCGGTTTGTGTTAAATCTTCACCTAACACAAAAATGGCATCGCAATTTTCAATTTCACGCAGAGTCGGGGTTCTGGCACCGCTTTGACGTAAGAGTTCGGTCATTTTTTGCAGTGTTTGCCATTCACGGTCAGCAATCCCGCTGGAGTAATGTTCCTCTCCGACCAACTCACGCAGCATGAAGTTACTTTCCACACTGGCACGCGGGGAGCCAATGCCGGCTACGCGTTTTGTCCGGCGCAATACGTCGGCAACCTTTTCTACAGCCTCAACTGCGCTTAATTCAAACAGTTGGCTTTCATGGCGGTGATAGGCTTTGTATGGACGCTCAGGCAGGTTGACATAACCGTAACCAAAACGGCCGCGATCGCAGAGGAAATAGTGGTTGATACCACCGTGATAGCGGTTCTCAATACGACGCAGTTCACCATAACGTTCTGCCGGGCTGATGTTACAACCTAAGCTGCAACCGTGGCAGATACTCGGGGCATACTGCATGTCCCATTTCCGGTTGAAATGGGCGGATTGCGTTTTGTCTGTGAACACACCTGTCGGGCACACATCGACTAAATTGCCGGAGAATTCGTTTTCCAGCGTGCCAGACTCGACACGACCGAAATAGACGTTGTCATGGGCACCATAAACTCCCAAATCGGCACCATCGGCATAATCTTTGTAGTAACGGACACAGCGATAGCAGGCAATGCAGCGATTCATTTCATGGGAAATGAAAGGGCCGAGATCCTGGTTTTCATGAGTTCGTTTAGTGAAGCGGTATTTACGGGTGTTATGACCGGTCATTACCGTCATATCCTGCAGATGGCAGGCGCCACCTTCTTCACAAACCGGGCAGTCGTGCGGATGATTCAGCATCATCCACTCATTGACGCTTTTACGAAAGGCAACGGCTTCTTCATCTTCCACAGAGATATAAGTGCCATCAGTGGCTGGTGCCATACATGACATCACCAGTCGTCCGCGTTTATCATCGGGGCCGGAATATTGTTTTACTGCACATTGTCGGCAGGCGCCCACACTGCCCAGTGCCGGATGCCAGCAAAAATACGGTACGTCCAACCCCAGAGACAAACAGGCCTCCAGCAGGTTATCTGCACCATTTACTTCATATTCTTTGCCGTCTACATGAATTGTGGCCATAGCAACATAACTTCCTTTTCTGTATGTCCGGCGATTGGCTCACCGGACAGGCAATTACCAGCGCTCATTTAGCAGGTTGGGTTGAATACCCGTCGGGATCGGTGAAGCCAAGAGTGGTTCGCCCGTAATACCTGCTTCAAACTCAGATCTGAAATATTTGATTGCGCTTTGCAGAGGCTCAACGGCCCCCGGAGCATGGGCGCAGAACGTTTTACCCGGACCAAGATCCCGGCATAACTGTTCCAGTGTTTCGATATCGCCATGCTGTCCTTCCCCTTTTTCGAGGGCTTGTAAGATCTTGACGCTCCAGGGCAAACCTTCGCGACAAGGGGTACACCAGCCACAAGATTCACGGGCAAAGAATTTTTCAAGGTTCAGCGTCAGCGAAACCATGTTGATTTCATTGTCGACCGCCATTGCCAGCGCTGTTCCCAGACGGCTGCCAGCTTTACCAATAGAGTCAAAATCCATCGGCAGATCGAGATGTTGTTCCGTTAGAAAATCGGTCCCCGCTCCACCGGGTTGCCAGGCTTTCAGCGTATAACCGTCGCGCATGCCACCGGCGTAATTTTCCAACACCTCACGGGCCGTGGTACCGAATGGTAATTCCCATAAGCCAGGATTTTTCACTTTGCCGGAAAAACCCATTAGCTTGGTGCCGGTATCGTTACTTTTCCCGGCGGAGAGCCCTCGATACCAGTCCACTCCGTTCTGCATGATCGAAGGGATGTTATTCAATGTTTCAACGTTGTTGACACAGGTGGGTTTACCCCAGGCACCAGCCAGCGCAGGGAAGGGCGGTTTGGCGCGCGGATTGGCTCGGCGGCCTTCCAGTGAGTTAATTAGTGCGGTTTCTTCACCGCAGATATAACGACCTGCACCGGTATGTACGAACAATTCAAAATTAAAGCCCGTACCGAGAATATTTTTACCGAGAAAACCGGCCTTCGTAGCTTCATCGATTGCCTGACGTAGCCGCTGTGCTGCTTCAATGTATTCGCCGCGCAGGAAGATATAACCGCGATAGGCTTGCAGGGCGTAAGCGCCAATCAGCATGCCTTCGATCAGCTGATGGGGGAGTTGCTCCATCAACAGACGATCTTTATAAGTACCCGGCTCCATTTCGTCGGCATTGCAAAGAATATATTTCTTATCGAATTTCGGGTCCATCGGCACCAGGCTCCACTTCACGCCTGTCGGGAAGCCTGCGCCCCCGCGACCACGTAAACCAGCCGCTTTCACCTGATCGGTGACGGCTGTGGGTGCCATTGTCAGTGCTTTTTCTGCACCAACATAACCTTGTTTCGCTCGGTACTCCTCAAACCAGACGGGCTGCTGATCGACTCGCAGCCGCCAGGTGAGGGGATGAGAATCAGCGGTTCGAATCATGGATATTGCTCCAGCAGGTCGTCGATTTTGTCAGCACTCAGATGACTGTGTGTATCATCATCAATCATCATGCTTGGCCCTTTATCACAATTACCGAGGCAGCAAACAGGCAACAACGTGAAACGGTTATCTGTCGTTGTCTGGCCCGGTTTGATCCCCAGCTTATTTTCCAGAGCCTGTTGCACAGTCTGGTAGCCGTTGATGAAACAAACCACACTGTCGCAATAACGAATGATATGGCGACCTACGGGTTGTCGGAAAATCTGACTGTAGAAAGTGGCAACCCCTTCAACATCCGAAGCAGGAATACCTAAGATCTCTGCGATCTGATAGATGGCACCATCAGGTACCCAGCCACGCTCTTTTTGCACAATTTTCAGCGCTTCGATGCTGGCCGCACGCGGATCTTCATAGTGATGCATTTCGTGCTGAATGGCTGATCGTTCCAACTCTGTAAGCGCGAAGGGCTCATTTTGACATTGGCATTGATGACTCATAATTAGCGATCCACGTCTGACATAACGAAATCAATACTACCCAGATACACGATCAAGTCAGACACCAGCTGACCACGGATCACGGAAGGGATCTGCTGCAGATGGGCAAAACTTGGTGTTCTGATGCGAGTGCGGTAGCTCATCGTGCTGCCATCACTGGTCAGGTAGTAACTGTTAGCACCCTTGGTGGCTTCAATCATCTGGAACGATTCCTGTGCCGGCATAATCGGCCCCCAGGAGACTTGCAGGAAGTGATTGATCAGGGTTTCAATGTGTTGCAGTGTGCGTTCTTTCGGCGGCGGCGTAGTCAGCGGATGATCCGCCTTGAACGGACCTTCCGGCATGTTATGCATACACTGTTCGATGATACGCATACTCTGGCGGATCTCTTCGACACGCACCATCGCACGATCATAGGCATCGCCGTTTTGACCTACCGGCACATCGAAATCAAACATTTCATAGCCGGAATAAGGTCGCCATTTCCGCAAATCGAAGTTCAGACCGGTGGCACGCAAGCCTGCTCCCGTAACACCCCAGCTCAGTGCTTGTTGCGTGTTATAAGCGGACACACCGACCGTACGCCCCATCAGGACACTGTTTTTCAGTGCGGCCTTCACATAATCATTCAAGCGGTTTGGCAGCCAGTCCAAGAGGTTGTCCTTGACCAGACGCTGCCAGCCTTGCGGCAAATCGTGCGCCACACCACCAATACGGAACCAGGATGGATGCATACGTGCACCCGTGACGGCTTCGATGATGTTGTAAATTTTTTGCCGATCGGTGAACGCATAGAACACCGGCGTCATAGCGCCGACGTCTTGAATATAGGTTCCTAAAAACAGCAGATGGCTGTTGATGCGGAACAATTCCGACATCATGATGCGGATGTATTTCACACGATCCGGCACTTCAATCCCGGCCAGTTTTTCTACCGACAGCACATACGGCAGGTTGTTCATCACTCCGCCAAGATATTCGACACGATCGGTATATGGAATATAACTGTGCCAGGATTGGCGCTCGCCCATCTTTTCTGCGCCGCGATGGTGGTAACCAATATCCGGTACGCAATCGAGGATCTCTTCCCCATCCAGCTGTAGGACAATACGGAAGGCCCCGTGTGCAGACGGGTGGTTCGGCCCTAAGTTCAGGAACATGTAATCTTCGCTGCTGGTGCCGCGTTTCATGCCCCATTCTTCCGGCTTGAACAACAGTTGTTCCTGCGCTTCATCCTGACGCATTTCATCCAGCATGAAGGGTTCAAACTCGGTCGCGCGTGCCGGGTAATCCTTACGCAGCGGGTGCCCTTTCCAGTTTCTCGGCATCAGAATACGGATCAGATGCGGATGACCATCAAAATGGATACCCAGCATGTCCCATACTTCACGTTCATACCAGTTGGCATTCGGGAATTCGCCTGTGAGGGAAGGCATTTTCAGGTCGCTTTCCATCAGCGGTACTTTCAGGATCACATCACTGTTTCTTTCAATCGACAGCAGATGGTAGAACATGGTGAATTCAGAAGCCGGTAAGCCTTGTCGATGGGTACGCAGGCGTTCATCGGTCGCATGCAGGTCATATAACATGACAAAAGGTTTGGGTGCATGGCGCAGATAGCGAATGGCATTCAGCAATACCTCACGCTTGATCCAGACGACCGGAATGCCCATTCGTGTATTTTGCACATGCAGAATATCATGCGGGAAGCGGTGCAAGAGTTCTTGTACGACGGGGGCATCCTGCAGATCGCGGGTCTGCCATAACTGCATATCAGGATTGGTCGGAAATTGTTGTGTCAGCTTGATCATGTTTGGGCCCTTACAACTTATCCGGAGTCGGAAGATTGGTCACGGCAATACGTTCCTCGCGGGAAAGATCTTTTTCACAAGGCATCTGTGCGCGATAAACGCCCTGATCACCAACAACCCATGACAATGGGCGACGCTCTTCACCGATGGATTTTTGTAGTAACAATAAGGCTTGCAGGAACGCTTCCGGACGGGGAGGGCAGCCAGGAATGTAAACATCGACAGGCAGGAACTTATCTACGCCCTGAACAACCGAATAAATATCATACATGCCGCCTGAATTTGCACAGGCACCCATACTGATCACCCATTTAGGTTCCAGCAGTTGTTCATACAGACGTTGAATCACGGGCGCCATCTTGATAAACGGGGTACCCGCAATCACCATGAAGTCAGCCTGACGAGGCGAGGCTCGAATAACTTCTGCACCGAAACGGGCCACATCGTGTACGGCAGTAAATGCCGTTGTCATCTCGACATAACAGCAAGAGATACCAAAATTATAGGGCCAGAGAGAGTTTTTCCGGCCCCAGTTCACTGTTGAATTCAGCACATTTTCTAATTTACCGAGCAGAATACCTCGGCCAACTTCCTGCAAGGGATCATCCACCGTCTGTTTTTTTTCAGCCGGATATCGTTCGATCGGTGCATTCGGATCGATTCTGGTCAGGGTGTACTTCATGACAAGCCTCGCAATTACTTGGATTGCTCAATATTGTGAGAGGAAGAAGGCTGGCTTTTCGGTGCCCAGTCAAGCGCACCAATGCGCCAGAGATAGACCAGACCGACCAGCAGAAGAACGATAAAGGTCGCCGCCTCGATAAAGCCAATCCAACCGCTCTCACGAACGGATACAGACCAGGCAAACAGGAATAGCGCCTCAACATCGAAAATAACGAAAAACATCGCGATCAGGTAAAACTTTGCGGAGAAACGTAGACGAGCCGTACCGACAGAGTCGACACCTGATTCAAAGGGTTTGTTCTTACTTCGGCCTTGTGCTTTGCCACCGAGGAAGGCAGCCAGACCAATCATGATGCTACATAGACCAACTGCAGCCAGTACATAAAATAAAAAAGAGCCATTATGGGCCAAATCAGCCATATGCCACCTCTGCTAGCAAATACTCTGTTGTTTTAATTATCTATATTAATGGGTAGTGAGAAGGCTTCCCGTCTGCAGAAAGGAAATATTTAACGGAGTCGGGCAGCCTGGTCATTATGACAATGGCGGGGTTGCTGGCTCTGCGCATCCCAGATACTGCGGCAGGTGCTGTTATCCACGAGTTCCATCTCAGACTAGCTAATCACAGGAAGTACTGCCAGACAGAATGTCAGAATCGTGAAGAAAAACAATTAAGCCTTATTCAGCATACACTTATTTTGTCCCTATGTTACGTTTTGGTTGATAAAAGGTGTATTCCCAATGGTCGTTTGTGTGATTTTGGACAACATATTTATAACAAACAAAAACGGCATATTTTTTTATACAGAATTACCATCAAATTTATGGTTACGTTTACATCAAGTAAAATCAAATAGTTAAAAATAAAGTGATAATCCAAAGAGATTCATTTGATTAATTATTTCCTATCGTTATCAATTGTAACGCAATGTAACATCCCGAATCCCTGCCGATAAACTCACTATTTTGTAACAATTCGCCGTATTAATTTACATTCATGTAAACGATACCATCATTTTTTGTAGGTGATTTATTCGTAATTACTTCTGATTTAGTGTTATTGGGCAAAAACTGTTACAGGATTCCCGAAATTTAACAAAAACAGTGTAAACGATTTCTTATTGCAAGAGAGATCACAAAAGATTAACAAGAAACTGGGTAATGTAATTTACGAACACGCTCAATAACGTTTGTTGTTGGGAATTCCATAAAGTGCTTTGCAGCAAAAAAGAAAAAGTGGAGAAAAACCGAATGAATAAGTTCTCTAAAATAGCTGTAATCTTAGCTGGTCTGACAATTGGCGCCGCAGCTCAGGCTGAAACTCTGTTAGGCTTCACCGTTTATAAATACGATGATAACTTCATGTCTGCTGTTCGTAAGGCAATTGAAAAAGAAGGGGCGCAGTACAAAGACGTCAAATTGCTGATGAACGATTCCCAAAATGACCAATCCAAGCAGAACGACCAGATCGACGTATTGATTTCAAAAGGTGTAAAAGCACTTGCTATCAACCTGGTTGACCCTGCTGCAGCTCCGGTTGTTATTGAGAAAGCAAAAGAAAACAACATTCCAGTTGTGTTCTACAACAAAGAGCCAAGCAAAGAAGCGCTGGCCAGTTATGACAAAGCTTATTATGTAGGTACTGATTCTAAAGAGTCAGGCATCATTCAGGGTGACATCATTGCCAAACAGTGGAAAGCACACCCAGAGTGGGATTTGAACAAAGATGGCGTGATTGACTATGTATTGCTGAAAGGTGAGCCAGGTCATCCTGATGCTGAAGCACGTACCACCTACGTAACTAAGACTCTGAACGAAAGCCATAAAATCAAAACTAATGCTCTGAACATGGATACTGCGATGTGGGATACCGCACAAGCAAAAGACAAAACAGATGCATGGTTGTCTGGCCCTCATGGCGACAAAATTGAAGTCGTGATTGCAAACAATGATGCAATGGCGATGGGTGCAGTAGAAGCGTTGAAAGCACACGGCAAAACTAAAGTGCCTGTGTTCGGTGTAGACGCGCTGCCTGAAGCATTAGCTATGATCAAGAGCGGTCAAATGGCTGGTACCGTGTTGAATGATGCGAATAACCAGGCTAAAGCAACATTTGAACTGGCTAAAAACCTGGCAGAAGGCAAACCAGCGGGTGAAGGTACTCACTGGAACATCGTCAACAAAGTGGTTCGTGTACCATACGTAGGCGTTGATAAATCAAATCTGAGCCAGTTCATCAAGTAATAAAATAAACCCTTCAAAATAGACCTAATAAGAGGAGGAACCTCCTCCTCTTATTTCTTTATGGTTGTGGCAATATTATGGCTGATCTCACAGTGAATTCATCTCAGGAATATCTACTGGAAATGGTAGGTATTTGTAAAGAATTTCCAGGTGTCAAAGCCTTGGATAATGTGAATCTGAAAATTCGTGCTCATTCAGTTCACGCATTGATGGGTGAAAATGGTGCTGGAAAATCCACATTATTAAAATGCTTGTTTGGTATTTATGAAAAAGATGCCGGAACAATAATATTTCAGGGAAAAGAAATTAATTTTCACTCGGCCAAAGAAGCACTGGACAATGGTGTTTCAATGGTGCACCAAGAATTAAATCAGGTGCGGCAGCGTTCAGTGATGGATAACATGTGGTTGGGTCGATATCCAACTAAAGGCATGTTTATTGATCACAATAAAATGTATAAAGATACGAAAGCTATCTTTGAAGAATTAGGGATTGATATCGATCCAAAAGAAAAGGTTGCGAACCTTTCTGTTTCACAAATGCAAATGATTGAGATAGCTAAAGCTTTCTCATATAACGCCAAAATCGTCATTATGGATGAACCAACTTCTTCTCTAACAGAGAAGGAAGTTAATCATCTTTTTACTATCATCCGAAAATTAAAGGATCGAGGCTGCGGTATTGTTTATATCTCGCATAAAATGGAAGAAATATTCCAGTTATGTGATGAAATAACAATTCTTCGTGATGGGCAGTGGGTTGACACCCGTCCACTCGAAGGTCTCGATATGGATAAAATCATCGGTATGATGGTAGGGCGTGAATTAACGCAACGTTTCCCTCCCAAAGTGAACAGACCTAAAGAAGTTATTTTGGAAGTAACCGGCCTGACTGCATTAAATCAACCCTCTATTAAAGATGTCACTTTTCAACTGAGAAAAGGTGAAATTCTTGGCATCGCGGGCTTGGTGGGTGCTAAACGTACGGAAATTGTCGAAACTATCTTTGGTATCCGTGAAAAATTGTCTGGTACCATCAAGCTACATGGCAAAGAAGTACAAAATGCTGATGCACATGAATCCATTCGAAATGGCTTTGCTCTGGTAACAGAAGAACGTCGTTCGACAGGTATTTACAGCCAGTTAGATATCGAATTTAACTCGTTGATCGCCAATATAGATCATTATAAAGGCACTGCCGGTCTGTTGGATAATAAACGCATGAAAAGTGATACCCAATGGGTTATCGATTCAATGCGTGTAAAAACGCCAAGTCAGAAAACATCAATTGGTTCATTATCCGGTGGGAATCAACAAAAAGTTATTATTGGGCGCTGGTTATTAACCCAGCCTGAAATATTAATGTTGGATGAACCAACCCGAGGTATTGATGTCGGTGCAAAATTTGAAATTTATCAACTGATGCTTGAATTAGCCAAAAAAGATAAAGGCATTATCATGATTTCATCTGAAATGCCGGAATTATTAGGTATCACTGACCGTATTCTTGTTATGAGTAATGGTCGTGTTGCAGGCATTGTTGATACAGAAAAAACTGATCAGCAAGAAATTATGCGTTTGGCTGCTTTATATTTGTAAGATTGGGGATATACATTATGAATGTATCAAAAATTCTAAACTACCTGAAAAATGGTGGTATTTATGTGGTTCTGTTTATTTTGTTGATGATTATCATCATTAAGGAACCTACATTTTTAAGTATGAATAACTTTAGTAATATCCTCACCCAATCAGCTGTACGCGTTATTATTGCGTTAGGCGTAGCAGGTTTGATTGTTACTCAAGGCACTGACCTTTCAGCCGGTCGTCAGGTTGGTTTAGCGGCGATTGTTGCGGCTACATTATTGCAGTCAATGACTAATGTGAATAAGGTGTTCCCATCAATCGGTGAAATACCAATTCCAGTTGTTATTTTAGTGGTATGCGTAATTGGTGCAATCATTGGTTTGGTCAATGGTCTTATTATTGCCAAATTAAATGTAACCCCATTTATAACCACTTTGGGTACGATGATCATCGTATATGGTATTAACTCACTGTATTACGATCTGGCTGGTGCTTCACCTATTGCTGGTTTTGATCCTCGATTCTCTAATTTCACGCAAGGCTTCTTTAAAATTGGTTCGTTCAAGCTTTCCTACTTGGTTATTTATGCTGCGATAGCGACGGCCATTATTTGGGTGCTTTGGAATAAAACCAAATTTGGTAAAAACATTTTTGCAATCGGCGGTAACCCTGAAGCTGCCAAAGTATCTGGTGTGAATGTCACTCTGAACTTAGTGCTGATTTATATGCTGTCCGGTGTGTTTTATGCCTTCGGCGGTATGTTAGAAGCAGGACGTATCGGTAGTGCGACAAACAACTTAGGCTTTATGTATGAGTTGGATGCAATTGCTGCGTGTGTAGTCGGTGGTGTTTCTTTCAGTGGTGGTGTTGGTACAGTATTAGGTGTTATTACCGGGGTGATCATTTTCACCGTTATCAACTATGGTATGACCTATATCGGTGTGAACCCTTACTGGCAGTTCATTATCAAAGGTGCAATCATCATCATGGCAGTTGCACTGGACTCTCTCAAATACGCTAAGAAAAAATAAAGTATCCCCAAAATATGAAACGGCCTACCAAGATTTGGTAGGCCGAATTATTTAAAGTTACTCATCATGCAAATAAAAAGGCCAGGAGTCATAGTTATCCTGGCCTTTTATTTATTAGCAGTGTAAATGGACTAGTATTAACGAACGCCTATAGGTGCCGAGGCTGATGACTGACGTCTGATCAATACTGGTCGGAAAATCTGTGAACTAGTTTCATCAGGAGTATCACCAGTTGCAAGTTGCATTGCCATTTGTGTTGCCCGGGCTGCCATCAGTGAAATGGGATAGCGCATCGTTGTTAATTTGGGTCGGCAAAAACGAGCAACAATAACATCATCAAAACCAACCACAGAAACATCTTCTGGTACTTTGAAGCCATTATCAATTAATACGGAAATAATACCTGTGGCCATCATATCGTTATAAGCGACTACGGCTGTAAATGGCATGCCTCTGCCGAGCATATCTTGAATGGCTTGCTCTCCGCCTTCCTGATTTGGCTCCGCGCGTTCTATGGCGATTTCATTTGGATTTAACCCATGATCTTTCATTGCATCCTGATAACCGCGGATACGATCTGTGGCATCCTCAATGTCATATTTCGATGCAATGCAGGCGATGTGTTTATGACCTAATTCAATGAGATGTTGAGTAATGGTATAGCTGCCGTAATGATTATCCAGCCAGATGCAACGCGAGGGCATAGCGGGTATAAACCGGTTAACAAAAACCATCCCAGGGACTTTATTTGCGTAAGCAATTAGCTCTTCGTCACTGAGTGCTTTACTGTGAATGATTAGTGCTTCACAGCGTTTACTGATCAAAAGCTCGATCGTTTCCCGTTCCTGAGCAATATCATGTGCACCATTACCTATTAATAAGTGTTTATGATGCGCTCTACATTCGATTTCAATGGCTTTAACCATATCGCCAAAAAAGGGATCTGCGACATCAAAAACCATACAGCCGATGGTATCGTTTACTCTGCTAACTAATGCTCTGGCATTGGCATCGGGCAAATAGTTCAATTCTTCCATGGCACGTTTAACCGCTTCTCTTGCGGCTTCGCCAGTCTTGGTTGAATTGTTTATAACCCTAGAAACTGTCGCGATTGAGACTCCAGCTAGTCTTGCGACATCTTTAATTGTTGCCATAGTGCATTATTCTCATCGGGGGCGTGTGATTTACATGCTTGCTGCCGCCCAATATATCAGGGATAAGTCACTCATCACTAGATAAAACTTCATTAGGAGGAAGATATAAAATAAACAAAAAATGTAAACGTTTACATTTTTTGTTTATTAGATCACAGTCTGCTGCAATACTCTCTTCTAGACTAACAACATCAGCAAACTTATTACCAAGTTGTTATTTTCAGCAAGGAGACTGCATGAAGATTCTAGTGACCGGCGGAACAGGGTATATCGGCAGTCATACCTGCCTGGCCCTGATTGCGGCAGGGATCGAACCGGTGATCCTCGATAACCTCTCCAACAGCAAGTTGGCCGTCTTAAACCGGATCGAAGCCGTCTCCGGCCAGCGCCCGCTGTTTTATCAGGGGGATATCCGCGATGCGGCCCTGTTGGATCGTATCTTTCAGGAACAGCCCATCGCGGGTGTCATTCATTTCGCCGCCCTGAAAGCGGTCGGCGAATCCACCCAAAAACCGTTCGAGTATTTCGAGAACAATATCGCCGGTACGCTGACTCTGCTTGGTGCCATGCGCCGTGCCGGTTGTTTCCGCTTCATTTTCAGCTCGTCCGCCACCGTCTATGGTGACCCGCAGACCGTGCCGCTGCGCGAAGATTCACCGCGTGCCAGCTTAAGTCCGTATGGCCGTACCAAGCTGATGATCGAGCAGATGCTGGAAGATATGCAGCAGGCCGATCCACGCTGGAGTATTACGCTGCTGCGCTATTTCAACCCGATCGGGGCACATGCTTCCGGCCAGATGGGCGAAGATCCGCAGGGGATCCCGAATAACCTGATGCCGTATATCACGCAGGTGGCGATTGGCCGCCGCGATTGCCTGAATATCTTCGGCAATGACTACCCGACGAAAGATGGCACCTGTGTGCGCGATTACATCCATGTCATGGATTTGGCCGAAGGGCATGTCAAAGCCTGGCAGGTCTGTGGCGAACAGGCCGGATTGCACATCTACAATCTTGGCACCGGACAGGGCGTGAGCGTGCTCGAGATGGTGCATGCCTTTGCCCGCGCCAGCGGTCTGGAAATCAATTACAAAATCGTGGCGCGCCGCCCGGGCGATGTTGCCGAATGCTGGGCTGACCCAAGCAAGGCGCAACGCGAACTTGGTTGGAAAGCGACCCGCACCCTGGATGACATGACCCGCGATAGCTGGTGCTGGCAGCAGGCAAACCCGAATGGTTACGAGGAAGAAGCCCATGTTTGATCCGATTGATCATCCCCATCGTCGTTTTAATCCGCTGACCGGCCAGTGGGTGCTGGTTTCGCCGCACCGTGCTAAACGGCCGTGGCAGGGACAGGTTGAGAAAGCCGCCCCGGACGATCGTCCGGCGCATGATCCGGAATGCTTCCTGTGTGCTGGCAATACCCGCGTCAACGGCGAGCAGAACCCGGATTATCAGGGCACCTTCGTCTTCACCAACGATTTTGCGGCGCTGATGACCGATACCCCGGCTTCGCCGCCGTCAGCCGACCCGCTGTTCCAGTGTGAATCGGCCCGCGGCACCAGCCGGGTGATCTGTTTCTCCCCGGATCATAGCAAAACCCTGCCGGAGCTGCCGGTTGCGGCGATCCGCCGGGTGATTGATACCTGGTGTGAACAGGTGGCCGAGCTGTCGCAAACCTACCCGTGGGTTCAGGTTTTCGAGAACAAGGGCGCGGCAATGGGTTGCTCCAATCCGCATCCGCACGGCCAGATCTGGGCCAACAGCTTCCTGCCGAATGAACTGGCCCGTGAAGCGCAGACCCAGCAGCAGTGGCTGGCGGAAAAAGGCACGCCGATGCTGCTGCAATATGCGCGGCAGGAGTCGCAGTCCGGTGAGCGGACCGTGGTGGAAACCGAGCACTGGATTGCCGTGGTGCCGTACTGGGCGGCCTGGCCGTTTGAAACCCTGTTACTGCCCAAGGCCCACGTCACCCGTCTGACCGAACTGAACGAGGCCCAAAAGCAGGATCTGGCGCTGGCGCTGAAGCAACTGACCAGCCGTTACGACAACCTGTTCCAGTGTTCGTTCCCGTATTCAATGGGCTGGCATGGCGCACCGCACACCGCAGACGATGCCAGTCACTGGCAGTTGCATGCCCATTTCTATCCGCCGCTGCTGCGTTCAGCGACGGTCCGTAAATTCATGGTGGGGTATGAAATGCTGGCGGAAACCCAGCGTGATCTGACCCCGGAACAGGCCGCAGAACGTCTGCGTGCCGTGAGCGATATTCATTACAAAGAACAGGCTTGAGGAACGCGCGATGTCATTAAAAGAGAAAGTACTGGCTGTCTTTCAACGCAGCTTTGGTGGTGAGCCCGATTTGTTTGTCCGGGCACCAGGGCGGGTGAATCTGATTGGGGAACACACCGACTACAACGACGGCTTTGTGTTGCCCTGTGCCATCGATTACGAGACCGTGGTGGCCGTCCAGCGCCGCGATGATGACCAGGTGGTCGTGGTGGCGGCCGATTACGCCAACCAGCGCGATGAGTTTTCGCTGACGCAGCCCATCACGGTACATGCCGACCAGTTGTGGAGCAACTACATCCGCGGTGTGGTGAAGTACCTGCTGGAGAAAGGGCTGGCACTGAAGGGGCTGAACTTAGTGGTCTCCGGTAACGTGCCACAGGGCGCCGGATTAAGCTCATCGGCGTCACTCGAAGTCGCCATTGGCGAAGCGTTCAATCAGGCGTATCAGCTGGGTTTAACCCCGGCGGCGATTGCCCTGAACGGTCAGGAAGCCGAGAACAAATTTGTCGGCTGTAACTGCGGCATCATGGATCAGATGATCTCCGCCAGTGGTGAGAAAGACCACGCGCTGCTGCTGGATTGCCGTTCCCTGGAAACCCGGCTGGTGAAAATGCCGGAAGATCTGGCGGTGCTGATTGTGCACTCGAATGTGAAACGCGGACTGGTTGACAGTGAATACAACACCCGGCGGGAACAATGCGAAGCGGCGGCCCGGCATTTTGGGGTGAAAGCCCTGCGGGATGTGAATCTGGCGCAACTGCAAAGTGCGGCGGAGCAGGGCAAGCTGGAACCGGTGGTGTATCAACGGGCCCGGCATGTCATTACCGAAAATGCGCGGACGCTGGCGGCGGCGGATGCGCTGGCAGTGGGCGATTTGGAGAAGATGGGCGTGCTGATGGCTGAATCGCACCAGTCGATGCGCGATGATTTTGCCATCACCGTGCCGGCCATTGATACGCTGGTTGAGATTTTACAGCAGGCAATTGGTCGCGAGGGCGGTGCCCGTATGACCGGCGGTGGTTTTGGTGGTTGTGTGGTGGCGCTGCTGCGTCCGGCACAGGTAGACGCGGTCATTGCGGCGGTGGCGGAAGAATATCCGGCGAAAACCGGGCTGAAACCGACTTGCTATGTGTGCAAAGCGCGGGCCGGCGCTGGGATCTGCTAACGCCACAGGAGGCGAAGATGCAACACATCAGGTTACATAATCCGCAAGGGATGACGCTGGAACTGATGACCACGGGGGCGGCCCTGTTGTCATTGCAGGTGCCGGTGGGAAACGGTCAGCGTAACGTCCTGCTGGGTTGTCGGCCGGAGGATTATGCCCGCCAGCACTGCTATCTCAATGCGATGGTCGGGCGTTTCGCCAACCGGATCGCCGATGCCCAGTTGACGCGTCAGGGGACGACCTATCCACTGACGGCCAATCAGGGAACAAACTGCCTGCATGGCGGGGTGGAGGGGTTTGACCGTCGCGAGTTGCAGGTTGTAGACCAGCAGGCCGACCGGGTCACGCTGCAGCTGCATTCGGTGGACGGCGACCAGGGTTTTCCGGGTGATTGTGACGTGACACTGACCTATGCGCTGGAGCAGCGTGAGCTTGTGATTGATATCCAGGCGACTGTAAACCAGCCTTGTCCAGTGAATCTGACCAGTCACGCGTACTTCAATCTCGATGGCAAACGCAGTGATATTCGACATCACCGTCTGCAGGTGAACGCCAGCCATTATCTGCCGATTGATGCGGCGGGTATTCCGCTGTCGGCCGCACAGCCGGTGGAAGGGGCGCTGGATTTTCGGGAGGAACGGTGCTTGCAGGCGCAGTGGCTGGCCCATCCACAACTGATTTGTGCCAAGGGGCTGGACCACTGTTATCTGCCGGATGTCAGCGAGGCTGACCCGGTGGCGGCCCGGCTGACCTCGTCCGATGGGCAACTGGTGATGGAGGTACTGACCAATCAACCGGGGCTGCAGATATACACCGGCAACTATCTGGCGGGGGAGCCCAGCCGTGAGAATGAACCCTATCATGACTATGAAGGGATCGCGCTGGAAGCGCAGCAGCTGCCGGACAGCCCGAACCGGCCCGAGTTAGGCGACCCATGGCTGCTGCCCGGTCAAACCTACCATCATCAGACCCGCTATCGTTTTATTTCTGAGTAAGTGTGTACAATTTTTTAGCCGGAAAATGTTCCGGCTTTTTTCTTCTTCCTGCCCATCCCTTTAGTTAAAATAGCCAACCTCATTCAGATATATCTTTGGAGTCACCATGCGGCAGCACGGGCAGCCTATTACGCTTTCTGTCAACGAACTTTCCGATAAAGGGGATGGTATTGCCGATTGGCAAGGACGAAAGGTATTCATACCCGCGACGCTACCTGGTGAGGTGGTCACTGTTTCGCCGTATGGCATTAAACCCAAATATGCTCAAGCCCAGTTACTAGATATCGTTAATGTGCACCCTCAGCGGGTTGAACCCCATTGTCCATACAGCGAATGTGGTGGTTGCCAGCTAGCTCATTTGGCCTATGTCGAGCAATTAAAACTTAAACAACAACTCGTTATTGATGCGTTGCTAAGTAAACAGATCTCACAACCAGTATCGCCTTGTCTTGGTATGCAAAGTCCGTTGGCTTTTCGCAACAAGGCCATTTATGCAGTGCGTAGTGAAAATGGTGAACCGCAAATAGGGTTTTATCGGAAAAATAGCCATCAAGTCATTGATATCGTTTCTTGTCCTGTACAGCATGCACAGACAACAGAAATCATTGCCGCTATCCGTCATTGGATGAAGGAATTTAATATTGCAGGTTATGATGAGGAAAAACACTCAGGCTGTCTGCGGTACGTCATGATCAGACACGGTTTTAAAACAAAAGCCTGTATGGTTGTTTTGGTCACCTTAACCGATGAATTACCGCATAAAGCAGAACTGTTAAATCTGCTGACTAAGATAGAAAATATTGAAAGTATTATCCAAAACATTAATCCAGCACCAGTGAACCGGATCTTAGGTGATAAACAGCAAATATGTTATGGCAACGATGTAATCACTGATGAGTTGCATGCGCTGACATTCAATATCTCTGCACACTCTTTTTATCAGGTGAATCCGCAGCAAACGGATGTGCTGTATGAAACGGCATTGAATTTCGCGGAATTAACGGGTAACGAAACTGTTTTTGATATCTATTGTGGAATAGGCACTATCTCTTTATATCTGGCGCAAAAAGCCAAAAAAGTCATTGGTATTGAAATTGTTGCACAGGCTATCGACGATGCCCGCGACAATGCCGCTAGAAATGAGATAACGAATACAGAGTTTTATGTTGGTAAAGCAGAAGAGGTGGTGCCGTTACTGTATGATCAAAAACAACACGCTGATGTGATCGTAGTTGATCCCCCACGGAAAGGGTGCGATCCCATCGTATTGCAAACGATGGTTTCAATGAAACCAGAACGGATCGTGTATGTTTCTTGTGAGCCAGCATCACTGGCTAGAGATTTAGCTATACTTCAGCAATCTGGATATTATGTCACCAAGATTCAACCGGTCGACATGTTTCCCCATTCCATGCATGTTGAAACCATTGTCCAACTCCAGAAAATTTAGTGTATTGGCTTGGATCATTTTATGAAACAAGCCAACGACATTTAGTTCTCTTCGCGAGCTTTGCGCTGGTGTTCTTTTTTATCAAGCCAGGCAACCGATTTGCTTACGGCATCCTGTACGCGTAACTCCATTTCATCGCGTTGCGCAGGCGTGGTGAAATAGCACATATCAACCGTGTGGCGGATATAGTGAGCAGGTAATTGATTGAGTACGAGACATGAGAGATCGGCAATATAATCATCATCACGCGTCAGATGTAACTCTAAAGCCTGAATATGTTGCTGTAACAGATCTTCGTAATAATTATGAACTTCATCAGAGACCAACGACATGGCTACATTCCTCAGTTAACCAACTGATATATAGCATATAACAAAAAAGCACATTGCTTTATGAGCGATGTGCTTTTTTCGAAAAATTTGGTGCGAAAGGAGGGACTCGAACCCTCACACCCGAAGGCACTAACACCTGAAGCTAGCGCGTCTACCAATTCCGCCACCTTCGCACTACTTATTGTCTCTGACTATATTTACATGCTGTCAGCAGCATGATGGTGCGAGAGGAGGGACTCGAACCCTCACACCCGAAGGCACTAACACCTGAAGCTAGCGCGTCTACCAATTCCGCCACCCTCGCACAGTGTCTGACTATTTTAACATGCTGTCAGCAGCATGATTGGTGCGAAAGGAGGGACTCGAACCCTCACACCCGAAGGCACTAACACCTGAAGCTAGCGCGTCTACCAATTCCGCCACCTTCGCATCTGGCCGGCATTCTACCTATTCTTGAATACACGTCAACTGTCAGGAAGAAGAAAAACAGAGAATCCCACGAGATTGCTCTGTTTTTCATCAACTAACTACTGCCAATTGAGTGCTTTTTTATACATATCCTCATAACCATGCACAGAATCAGACCAGTGATATCGTGTTAACATTGCATTACGTTGAACTCGTTTAAACTCGTGTTGATCCTGTACGTACAGTAACAACGCGCGACGTAACACATTCAACAGATCATAAGGTTCAGGTTCTTCAAACACGAAACCTGTCGCATGCTCTGGATCCTGGTCATAATCCGTTACGGTATCTTTTAAGCCGCCAACAGCTCGAACGATAGGCAATGTGCCATATGCCAGACTATACATCTGGTTTAAACCGCATGGCTCAAACTGCGATGGCATCATGAAGAAATCGCTACCAGCTTCGACTAAATGTGCCAACTCATTGCTATGCGCATTGATAAAGACAAATTTATGTGGAAATTGCTGTGCAATAATTTCTAGTCTTTGGGCTAAGACAGGATCGCCCGAACCTACAATGGCCACTTGAACATGATGTACCAAAAATTTGGCTAAAATCGGTAGTAAATAATGAATACCTTTTTGTTCCGTGAGTCGGCACACCATGCCAAATACAGGAAGATCACTGACTGGTAGATTGGCCCGCTGTTGCAATTGCCGCTTACATTCAGCTTTACCTTGTAAGTCATCTACATAATATCTTGCTGGGAGTAATGCATCAGTAGCAGGATCCCAATCGTTATAATCACAGCCGTTAATTATTCCGCAAATATCTGCTGCACGATCCTGGAAATGCTTCGCCATACCATGCCCACCAAGGTAAGACATCAGTTCCTTGGCATAAGTAGGGCTGACGGCATTTATTTTGTCGGCATACAAAACACCACACTTCAAGAAGTTAATGTAATACGGACCCTGATAAATGGCTTCATTATGCGCATTCCTGATTTCCGGTAATGCCCATAATTGGCCTCTTTCACAAATCCCTTGAAAGGCACCATTATGAATAGTGATGATACTTTTCGTTTGGGAGAAAAATGGATTTTGACCGAAGCGTGTTTTGAGTAACATCGGCACCAGCGCCGTGTGCCAGTCATTACAGTGCACAATATCCGGTCTAAATCCTACTTGTTCGGTAGCCTGCAGAACTGCTGCGGAAAAAAACGCAAACCGCTCTCCGTTATCTGCATAAGCATTATTGTTTTCGCCATACAAACTCGGGCGTTCAAAATAATGCTTATTTTCAATTAAATATAATGGAATATCAGCAAGATATAGTTGTCTGACATCATACGGGATGTCCACATACTGTGGTTCTGTTGATAACTGACCAGAACTGATAATCGAGCCATGCTCACGCTGTGCAATGGCGCTGTATCCAGGGATTGCGATCCTCACATCATGTCCGGCCCGTTTTAATTCCAGTGGTAAAGCTTTGGCTACGTCGGCCAAACCACCCGTTTTTACAAAGCTTTCAACTTCAGAAGCTATAAATAATATATTCATTTATCAGAAACCAACTCTAGCCCCTTTCGGGATCACAACAATACCGCCTTCTGACACAGTGAAACGCTGGCGATCATAGGCAAGATTTTCACCGATCACAGTACCAGGTGCGATTTCTACCTGTTTATCAATGATCGCTCGACGAATTTTACAACCTTCACCAATTTTCACGTCTCCTAGGAAGATCGATTCACTAATTTCGGAGCCGGATGCAATATTGCAGCGAAATCCTAAGATACTGCGGTTTATCCGACTGCCTTGAATATAACATCCTGCGGAAATCAAAGACTGTGACACGTTAGTTTTATATGCCGCAGTGTCGATAAACGTTGCTGGCGGCAATGGTGGATAGAAAGTATGTAATGGCCATTTACGGTTATACAAAGAAAAGGGTGGATTATCACTAACTAAATCCATGTGTGATTGCCAGTAGGCATCAATTGTACCCACATCACGCCAATAAGCCCCTTTTTCCCCTTCAATTTGGTTAATACTGAAGTCGTATACATAAACGGGTGCATTAGGATACAGACCTGGAATGATATCTCGGCCGAAATCATGGCTGGAATCTTCCTTTTCTGCATCAGAAGTTAATTCACTTAATAAGGTATTTGTTTCAAAAATGTAGTTGCCCATAGAAGCTAACGCAAATTCTGGGTCACCAGGAATAGATTTTGGTTTTTTGGGCTTTTCTTCAAAACCGATCATTCGGCCATCTGCATCAACTTCGATGACACCAAATGCTGAGGCTTCAGCGATAGGAACTCGGATTGCAGCAACGGTCAGTACGGCTTGTTTTTCTTTGTGAAAATCAAGCATCTGACGAATATCCATTTTATAAATATGGTCACTGCCAAAAATACAGACATGTTCCGGACTGCTTAACTCAATGAAACCTATATTTTGGTAGATAGCGTCAGCTGTACCATCATACCAACGTTTTCCCATTCTCATTTGTGCTGGAATAGGGTCTATAAAACGGCCGCTAATACCTGTTAGATTCCATCCTTTTTTTAAATGTAGATAAAGAGATTGAGATTTGAATTGTGTCAATACATAGATCCGCAACATGTCTGAATTGATGAAATTATTCAGTACAAAGTCAACTAGACGATAACTCCCTCCAAATGGCACCGAAGGTTTGCTTCGCGAGACGGTTAAAGGTTGTAAACGAGTACCTTCACCACCGGCTAAAATCATCGCTAATACGCCAGACATATATTCTCCTATCTCAATTAAATCAAAAATCCATTAAGGCAAAGCGCTGATCTGGTCAGAGCTAATAAAAATCGTTGTATCAGAGTGGTTCTTCATCTGACTAAAAAGTTATTTTACCAACGAGCCTGATGATCGATGACAAGGCTGGTAAGCATAACCACATAGAGATTAAGTGTAGCGGTCTTACGATAAAAAGCCTGTGGCATATATCAAGAGTTAGTAAACAAGGTGGGAAAATGGGAGCAAAGTCAGATGGTTTCGCACTGCAAGTATGACAAAGAACAACGGTGGCATATACCACCGTTTTAATCTAACAGATCCTTCGGGGGTTTGTTAATGTAATATTAACTTTACATTGCCCGAATGATTTTAAATCGTGCATTTTCTTTTATCACAGATACAGAATGGAAAACTTCATTTAGGATGGGTTCGTAACGTAGAAATTTATTCGCTACTAAAAATAATTGTCCATGATGTTTCAAATAAGCAGGGGCTTGGCGAAGTAAACGCTCTGTAGCCTCATAATTTGTATTTAATCCAGAATGAAAAGGTGGATTTGAAATAATAAAATCAAATTTTCCAATCACATCAGAAAACATATCAGAGGCTATAACATTGGCAGATAGATGATTTTTGTTTAATGTCTCTGTCGCCGAAAACAAAGCTAACGCATTAACGTCAGTCATTGTCATTTTTACATCTGGCATACGTTGGCATATAGATGCTCCAATAATACCAGCTCCACATCCCACATCTAACACCTCTCCATGCAGTGACGGCAAGTTGTCTAGCAAAAGTTGAGTTCCTTCATCTAACTCATCAGCACTAAATACGCCAGATAATGCGGATATGGTTAATGGATTGATATTGGCTGTATGTTGCAGGGTGTACTGATGCAGTTGTGAGTGCAAGGATGGTGTTGGCACTGGTGTGAGCAATGACGCATAAAAAAGAGAGCAATGTCTTGCGCTGTCTATTTTTTTTGTACCTGACGTATAAGTTTGTAGCAATTTAGGTGTGGCATTAATGCCACCACGATTTTCTCCGATAACAAAAATTTCAGCGTTAGATTTTAATAACGGTAGTGTCCAGTTGAACCACAATGCAGCTTCCTGTTTTGCTTTCGGCATAAAAACCAAAAGTGCATCATACTTTTGTGTGGAGTCATCAAGTTTGAATCCAAAATGAAGACGTGATTTTTCAAGGTTTTGTGTTTTTAATTTATTGAAAACACAATAATCCGATACTAAATATGTGGAGTTTGGATTTTGTAATAACGGCTCAAGCGATAGGGCTTGTAATTGGCCACAAATCAACAGATTTTTATCTTGAAATAAGTCTTGATGTCGCTGCAAAAACGCAGAAAGATTATTATGTTCAGAAAAATGCATGTCGGTCATGAAGAGTATAAAAAAGTAATTATCCTATAAAAAAAGACCTCTGCACATGGCTGAGGTCTTTGATATCAATAATTAATTGCAAAATATTACAAGCTACCAGTTACAATTTTGGGTGTTACAAAGATAAGCAATTCTTTCTTTGTATTGGAGTTGGTGGTGTTTCGGAATAAGAATCCAACGCCAGGAATATCACCTAATACAGGAACTTTGCTTACTGTCTTTTTGATGGAACGGTTATATATTCCACCTAACACAAGCGTTTCTCCATTTTTAACAAGTACTTGAGTGTTAATTGCTTGTGTTGATAACGCAACAGCTGTTCCACCATTACCGGTACTAACATCTTTATAGATGTCATCCTGAGTAACATGCAAATCAAGTATGACATTGTTATCTGGTGTAATTTGCGGTGTTACTTTTAGGCTTAAAACAGCCTTTTTGAAAGCAATGGTAGTTGCTCCACTGGATGCACTTTCATTGTAAGGAATTTCATAACCTTGTTCTATTAAGGCTTCTTTCTGGTTTGCAGTCGTTACTCTAGGGCTTGAAATAATTTCAGCCTTATTTTCATTTTCCAGTGCGCTGAGCTCCAAATCCAATAAAGATCCGTCTGTGAGCTTAGCAACTTGGAACGCGATGCTTGCTGCAGTTCCTGTTGAAGGATTGGCGGCCAAGTTAACATTTAATCTGCTATCCAAACTTGGAGTCGAACCTGTCGCAGCAGTATCCAAGCCTTCCAGTGTTCCTGATGTACTACCATTTTTATTTACATCAGTTACTCCCCAACGAATACCTAATGAGTCATCGACTCCATCGGTGACCGTTACCATTCTTGCCTCAATGACAACTTGTTTAACGGCCACATCTAATACTTTAATCATGTCTTTGATGTGGTCGATAACATCAGCTGTATCTTTAACTAACAAGGTATTTGTGCGCTCATCGACACTGACTGCTCCCCGAGGTGAAAGCAGTCGGGTTTTATCATCGGCCAGCAACTTAGCAACATCAGGTGCTTTAGCGTAGTTGATTTGAATATATTCTGTAACAAGTGGCGCCAAATCAGCCACTTTTTGCTTATTTTCCAGTTGTTGTTTTTCCTGCGTTGCTATTTCAGTGGCAGGTGCAACTAACAAGATATTATTGTCTAATCGCTTATCCAGTCCTTTAACTTTTAGAACTGTGTCCAAAGCTTGTTCCCAAGGCACGCCATCCAAACGTAAAGTAATATTCCCATTAACCGAATCAGTTGTAACCAAATTCAGTTTATTAAAATCAGCAATCAACTGAAGAACAGTTCGGACAGGAACATCCTGAAAATTCAATGAAATTGGTTTGCCTTTATATTGTTTTTGAGGATCATTTTTTGCTGTTTTTAATGGAGGGCTTACTTCAATTATGAAGAGACTTCCTGATTGATCATATTTGTAGTCATACTTCCCTTTGATATTGAGATCTAAAGTCACATTGTTTTTATTCTTTTGAACATCAATACTGGATACCGGAGTATTAAAATCATTGACATTCAATAATGCGACCAGCTCTGGTTTTATCGATGTAGCATTAAACGTTGCCAACACATGATTACCACGCGATGTTACTTCCACCGCAGCCGCACTATTTTGCAAGTTTACTAACAATTGGCTTTGTCCGCTTTTTCCTCTGCGAAAATCGATATGCTCAATGGTGTTGATTGTACCAGCAGCATTATTTGTTTTCGTATTATCGGCAGCAGTTAACGGCAATTTAGACGTTGAATATTGGCTGCTAACGAGTTTTGGCGTGGATTCATTCGGTAGTGTTTGTCCTAAAGTGACTGAAACATGATTGCCTTCCTGCTTGATACGGTAAGGCATTAGCTTTTCCAGACTCACTGAGACATCTAATCCTGCATTCTTAGGTTTTACTTGTATTTGTTGAATACCTAATCGCTCGATAGGAATAGTATTTTGCTTTAATGATGAGTTTGTCGATGGGAAATTTAAAAACAACTGATTAGGCTGATATTTCAACTTATCAGTAAAATTTGTCATTGGTTCATTGAAATCAAACTGCAATTCAAGCTGATCACCACTCACAGGACTAACCCGAATGTTCTGCAATTCAGTCAGGGCGAATACAGTTGTGGAGTACGCAGCGAAAGAAAGCACAGCCGCCGTATATAATCCTGATTTAAATAGTCTGTTAGTACGCATGACTCATCCCTGTTTTTTGTTAGCGTTAGTAGTGGACGTATTAAGTGTCAGTGTAGTTGTTCTGTTATTCCAGCAACCACTACCATCCGGTATCATTTCGACTACCTCAATATCATTTTGGGTGACTTTTGTTATTTTCCCATGGTTTAAGCCCATGTATTGACCGGAAGATACTCGATACACCATGCCTCCAGGTGCCATTACCAGTCCCCATAAACCACGGTCATTTGCAAGGGTTCCTTTCATTACCAGATTATCGAGAGAGTATTGTTCCAGATCTTCTTTTTTCCGGGTCAGATCGGGCTGAATGCATTTCAATTTAGCTTTAGCGACCATTTGCCCTTGTTCTGGTTTTGGATCAATAAACGGATTTCTTGCTTTTTGAGCTGTAAATGCCATTGGTACATAAGGTGTTATAGTTGGCAAAGGATCTATGGGCTGTGCAGGGCGAGCTTTGACTTGGGCAATATAAGTCTGCAGATCGGAGTTTTGTTCACACCCCGAGACTATAATGGTACTTAGAAAAAGGATCAGTAATTTATATTTCATTTCTGCACCGTTCCCTTAGTCTTAGTTTGTTTTTGATCTGGGTCATAACGGTAGGTTTTAGCCTGCACAGACATAATAATATCGTTTGTATTTCCCTGTTTGGTTTCTTTATTTATTGTGAAACTACCAAGTAACACAATTCGTGGCAAAGCTGCAATATCTGCTGAAAATTGCCCCAATTGATCATATTGACCCTCTATATCTATACGCATTGGTAGTTCTGTATAAAATTCTTTTTTAACTTCGGGTTCCCAATTAATGCGTAACAGTTTGAGACCATTATTGGTGGCTATGTAGCTGATATCATCCAGAAGTCCGGCAACCTCGGTTTTATCTGGCAACTGCTTCAACTGACTTTTAAGCATGTCTTCTAGTTGAACCATTTGTTGGCGGTATGCATTTAAGCTACTGGCTTGAGCGGCTCGGATTTCAAATTGGCTTTTTAAATCAATTTCTTGCTGGCGGGTCTGATCTAGTTTTTTTATGGAATCAGAAATGAGAGCATAATAGCCAACAGCGCCTATTAATATACATACAAACGCGATTAAAATGCTTTTAGCAAATACAGGCCAGGATGCTATGTCATTAATATCTAATTCATTTAATTCTTGAATATTCATCGATGCCTCCTATGCTTTACTGCTTGACTGCCGAGTTAGGCTTATTATTGTTTAGCACGGAAAATCGCATTGAGAACTCGCTTAACTTCATTAGTGCACTATCGTTAGCAAAAATCGAACTAATCGCTGTCTGACCTAACCAACCGCTACCATCAATCAAGCGCATAGTACTTGCGACACGATTATATGCTTCAGCTTTACCGACTACGTTTATTTGTGGTTGAGTAAAGTTTAGTGATTGTAAGTAAACACCATTAGCAATAACCAGAGGAAGGTCATTAAATAGCCTTACTGATACATTACGGCTTTGCTGTAATGTATCAATAAGCTTCATACGATTCACTAAGGATTGTTTCTGGGCTTTTATTACATTTATTTGTCCAATCTCAGTATCAAGAATGGCTATTTCATGTTGTAGGTATTGATTTCGTTGATCTTGAGCACTGATTTGATGATTGAAGTACTGGTTAACCGCAAATACGCCAACCGCAGCTATGGCGCAGCTCACACCAATCAGAATGAAAAAGCTTTGTTTTTGGCGTTCTTTAGCAGATTCACGCCATGGCAGTAGGTTTATATTTGACATGGTGTAAAGCTCCTTAATGCTAATCCCAGTGCGGTCATGTATTTAGCGCCATGACCAAAGTTTTCTACCTGTTTGTGCTGATATAACACTGCAGGATCTGGGTGTCTGACATCTATTTCTAGTTGTAGTGCTAACTGTTGACGTAACCCTGGAATTAAACTGCCACCACCTGACAACATTAAAATATCGACGGTTCGATTTCCTGATGAACTACAAAATAATTGTATGTTTCGTTTTATATGTTGAGTGAGCTGATTGATATAGGAGTTGACAACATCAATGTCAGTATAAGAAGAAAGAGCACCTTTTAATTTTACATTTTCAGCTTCTTCCTGAGGTAAATTATAAAAGGTTGCTAATGAACGAGTGAGGCTTGAACCTCCAAAATCTTGTAAGCGGGAATAGATTAATTCACCCTGGAATATAATTCCAAAGCTGAGTGATAACTCTCCAATATCTACTATCGCACAAAACTTATTGGCATCGGTAGTCTGAAGTGATTTTTCAAGTGTCACAAATGCTCGGGTTAAGGCGTGCATACCAACATCAACGACTTTGACTGAAAGATCACAATCATTAAAAACACTTGTTGCACTAGCAATTGATTGAGATCGTGCAGCACAGATAAGGACATCGTTTCGTGAGGTATCTGTGATGTTTGGGCCTAAAACTTCAAAATCCAAACTTACTTCATCTAATGGGAATGGAATCAATTGTTCTGCTTCCATCATTACAATGTTTTCAAAGTCAGTCTGGTTTATATTCCCGGCTACCTGTGTAATCTTTGTGATCACGCTAGAACCATTTACCGCAGTTGCTGCATACTTATATTTATTAGGAAGCATGCGTAATAATTGCTTAACTGCCTGAGAAATTCTATCAATGTCTTGTAGTTGAAAGTCTCGTATAGAGCCTTTGGGGGTTGCAATCTCGGCCCAAGCGTCAATAGACAAACTTTCGGGATTACCGGAAACGGCAACTGCTTTGATGGTGCTGCTGCCAAAATCAACCCCTAACATAGGAACATTTGTGCTCTTTTTTAGAAACCTGACCATAGAGGCGTCCATGCAGATATTGTTAAAATAGGCGCTAAGCGCCAAACAGTGTTTTAACTATAGACGGAAGGCGGGATTTTGGCGATACGAATGTGTCCTTCAATTTTCTCGAATTTGAAGCAGATAACACTATATACTGCACGCCCATAGGTCTTTGATTGTGGATACTCAGGTTATGTTTAAATGGTTAAAGCGATTGTTATGGTTAATTCTATTATTATCCTCAATTGGGATCGCTGCTGTCGCTGCTCTTTATTTTCATCTCGAAAAAGGGCTGCCTGATGTATCGTCTTTGAAAGATACAAATTGGGAAACACCTCTGCGGGTTTATAGTGCCGATGGAGAGTTGATGTCGGAATTTGGCGATGTCAAACGTATACCATTAAGGTTGGATCAGATCCCTCTCCGTATGCAACAAGCTTTCTTAGCTATTGAAGATTCGCGTTTTTACGAACACCCGGGCATTGATTTTATAGGTATTGCACGAGCTGGCTTGATTTGGGCTGTGTCAGGTCAAATGCGTCAGGGTGCGAGTACTATCACTCAACAGGTTGCCCGTAATTTTTTCCTGAGTAGAGAAAAAACACTTTCTCGAAAAATTAAAGAGGTATTTCTGGCTTGGCGCATAGAACAAGAATTAACTAAAGGTGAAATACTGGAGCTTTATTTAAATAAGATTCCTCTTGGTTACCGTGCTTATGGTGTCGGTGCTGCAGCACAAGTCTATTATGGTAAAACGGTGGATCAATTAACTTTAGGTGAAATGGCTGTTATTGCCGGCTTACCTAAGGCTCCGTCTATGCTCAATCCAATCCGGTCACCGCAAAGAGCGCTAGCACGTCGGAATTTGGTTTTGTCGAGAATGTTACAGCTCGGAATGATCAAAGATGATGAGTATCAAGCTGCAATTAAAGAACCAATAGTTACTCATTATCATGGCACCGATGTAGGTTTAGACGCACCCTACTTAGCAGAAATGGTTAGAAAATTCATGCTGGATACTTATGGCGAAGAGTCATACAGCAAGGGATATCAAGTTTACACTACGATTAGCTCTGTCCAGCAGAAAGCGGCCCACAATGCTGTGTTTAAAGGTTTGCTTGATTATGATATCCGGCATGGATATAGAGGTGTTGAAAAACATCTGTGGACGAAAGGGGCCGCAGCTTGGAATAGTGAACAAATTAATAATTATCTTTCCGACTTACCAAGTTATGAGCCTTTTGAACCTGCAATTGTAACTGCAGTAAACAATAAAGATGTGACAGTGGTGATTAAAGGTGGGCTTGATGCGTCAATATCTTGGGATGGTTTGAAGTGGGCTCGTCCATTTATCAGTGATGAACGACAAGGTACAGCACCTCGTAAGGCTGCTGATATTCTTTCGACGGGAGATTTGATCTGGGTTTGGCAAGATGAAGGTAGTGATCAGCTTAGGCTTGCTCAAATTCCGGATGCTAATGCTGCATTTGTAGCTCTGAATCCTAAAAATGGTGCCATACAGGCGCTGGTTGGTGGTTTTAATTTTGAAATAAGTAAATTTAATCGTGTTGAACAGGCTCGGAGACAGGTGGGTTCAAATATTAAACCTTTTATCTATTCATCCGCGTTAGCAAATGGATTTACTTTAGCTTCAATTATTGATGATGCTCCTATTACTCAATGGGATGGAGGGACGTCTGGATGGAGTCCTAAAAACTCACCACCACAATATGACGGCCCAATTACATTACGAGAAGCTCTAGCTCGTTCAAAAAACGTTGTAACTGTTCGTTTATTGCGCGGTGTTGGTATAGATAAGGTATTAGATCATTTGCGCTTATTTGGTTTCCCCGATAGCAGCTTGCAACGAAATGAATCCATTTCTTTAGGGACTGCAGAATTTACTCCATTAGAACTGGTGACAGGGTACGCGACTTTTGCAAATGGCGGTTTTAAAGTTACTCCTTATTTTATAGATCGTATTGAAGATGCGTCAGGACATGTGGTTTATGAAGCAACGCCGAAAATGGCTTGTGCTGGATGTGGTAAGTTAGCTGAAACAGGCTTGGATAGTGTTGCTGCATATAAAGATGAATTAGGTGATTGGCATAGTCAATGTCCGATAGATCCGGTAACTCCTAACCAACAAGCACCTAGAATTATCAGCAGTGCTAATGCGTTTCTAATTTCAGAGGCATTACATTCTGCTATCTATGGTGGAGCAGACAGAGGACTGGGTCATTGGATGGGGACGGGGTGGCGAGCAGCTAAAGAGCTGAAACGCAATGATTTACATGGGAAAACTGGTACAACCAATGAGGCAAAAGACGCTTGGTTTAGTGGTTTTACTCCCAATATCGTTGCGACAGCTTGGGTTGGATTTGATGACCACCGTCGTGCGTTAGGCCGGAGTATTTCCGGGAATGAATTCGGTGCAAGTGCAGCCCAACCAATCTGGATTGAATATATGAAAACGGCTTTAAACGGTATTCCAGACCGGATTGGTACAACTCCCGATGATGTTGTGTCCATGCGAGTGAATAATTATTCTGGATTGGCTACGAATGGCACAGCAGGCAGTCGTGAAGAGTTTTTTGAAAAAGGAACTGAGCCTGCTAGTTCCAATCAGCAGGAAAGCGTGCTCTTTGATGATGGTAATACCAAATTACCTACGCAACCACAATCTCAAGAACCATCAGTAGTATCGCCTGCTCCTGTATCAGCAGCTGGTAAAACAGGAACCGATGATATTTTTTAATTGATAGCTTAATTCATAAATTGAGACCTCTTTCATATGGAAAGCAGGTCTCAATTGCTTTTCCCTGAATTTGAATAATAATGTTTTAGTATGTAAAGAGCTCGGGCAAAGACGTCAGTCAGGGAAATAAATATGAATTATTGTAAGAATGTGTTTGCACTATTGGTTGCCGGGTCGCTATTAACGGCATGTGGCGGTGGTGGAACGGATATCAGTGGAGGCAGTTCGGGGAGTTCAACCGGATCATCTGGTTCTAGTAGCAGTTCTGGGTCTTCTGGTAGCACGACGACCGCTACCACTGCATATGTTTTATCTGTTGAAACATGTAGCAATTCAACGGCGACAGCGTGTAATGGAATTACAGAGCTGTCATTACAAAATACAAACTATGTAGTGGCTCGACTGGTTAATTCAAGTGGTCAGCCTGTGTCTGGAAAAGTGGTCACACTGACTACAGACAGAGGCACAATCAAACCCTCATCTGGAAAAATCACAGATACTAATGGGTATGCTGTATTTTCTCTGACTTCAACAAGTCTGAGTGATGCAGGGGAACTCAGCAACATAATAGCCAGCAATACCAGTGCAACTTCAATAACTGATTCTATTCCGTATGGAAGTAATGCCAATTTAGCATTTACATTTTCATCTGATGTTTCGACCTTGGCTCAAGGTGCGACCGCTGCCCTGAGTTTTACTGCGACCTTAAATAACCAGCCCTATAAAACGCCTGTTACTATTAATTTGACTTCTGCGTGCTTATCAGCAGGTAAAGCTGTAATGCCTACCTCTGTAACGACGGATAGCAATGGAATAGCTTCTGCCACATATAAAGGTGTGAGTGCGGATGGTTCGTTGGCTTGCTCTGGTGCAGATGTTATTGAAGCCACTCTGGCTTCTGATAATACCAACCAGCATCAATTGACAATAACAAACCAATTAGCACCGAGTAGTACGATCATAGCGGCTACACCTTCGCCCGAATTTATTACCTTACATGGATATAATGGTGCCAGTTCACGAATAACATTTACTGTCAAAAATAGCGAAGGCACAGCAGTACCTGCACAGACGGTGAATTTGTCATTTGCTTTACCCAATATAACATCCAATGGATATAGTCTGTCGCCCACAACGGCGCAGACAGATAGCAATGGCCAAGTTACCGTAACTGTAAATGCAGGTTCGATTCCTGTTCCTGTAGCAGTGAAAGCATCTCTCCCAAATACAAATATTCAAACAGTTTCCTTGCCAATTGCAGTCGGTACTGGCTACCCAGATTCTGATAGCTTCAGCTTTTCAGCGGATGTTTATTCTATTGAAGGGCGTAGCTACGATGGTGCAACCGCTAAAATTACTATGCGGTTAGCAGATCGCTTTAATAACCCGATCCCTGATGGCACAAAAGTATACTTTACTACGGAAGGTGGTTCTATCCAGGGGGATTTGACGGACGCGGCAATTGGTTCAACACCTGACTGTATTACCGTGAACAGCAGTTGTACGGCTACGTTGACATCAATGAATCCTCGTCCTAGCGATGGACGAGTGACTGTTCTGGCATACACGGAGGGGGAAGAATCCTTTGAAGATCAGAATGGGAATGGCATTCTTGATGCGGACGATTATGTGAACGGCGTTTTGCTATTTGATGACTCGAAGAGCCCTGGTTATATCAATACCATTTATTATGTAAATAATTCGGGGGTTAGCCATGGAGACAGTGAACCTTATCTAGATGTTAACTATAACGGTAAATATGATGCTGGTGAGCCATTTGTTAACCTGAATACGAATTCGACATGGGATGATGCTGATGGCATATATCATGGATTAGCTTGTGATGATACGCTGGTTAGCACTGGTGCTTGTGTGCGGCAAACCGTACAGCTGTATCATAATGCGGAGTTTATTTTTAGTTCTATTGCTGATGGTTCTCATATTTATTTGGAACAATGGGATGCGAATAATAATAAATGGGTTTCAACCACGGGTCCGTTGGATGTATCAGTAACGGGTTATTATCGTTTTCTCCCAGTCAATATTGCTGCGGACAATACAACATACAACCCCTTACCAAGCGGTGCTCAAATTAGTGTGACGACAACTAATGGGGGTGAAATTGCTGGCGAAATTCCTGCTGCATATGCAGGATTGCTGTCTCAGGAAAGTACTCGATATATAAATCATTCACAAGATATTAATGTATCGCCATTGTCCGATCTTAAAGGCAAGATAGATAGTAGTGCTACCAGACCTTATTATATCTATTTTAGTGTCAAGCCAGAGACTACACCCAATAACAAAACAACAGGTACATTGACTATTAGTGCTACTACTGCAGCGGGTAGTTCGACAGGCGCAGGTGGTTCCATCAGTCAGCCGTTTACTGCGAATGACAAGAGTTAGTGATTAACTGTAAACAAAAAAAGCGAGCCTTCCGCTCGCTTTTTTGTTTACAGGCTGACAGTACAGTATAAGCTAGAGATATATAACCAGAGCTTGAAGAGAGATAAGAATGACAAGCGAAAATCAAAATTATACCAGTCTTGAACAAGCGTTTTCGCTTGGTAATGGTCAAGATTCTGCCTTGAATTGGTTGCGAAAAAGTCACACCACGGTGGCAATTTTCTTAGTCAGTGGTATTAAGCTGGAAGGTGTGATCAGTGGTTTTGACCAATATAGCGTATTGCTTACTGATGCACACAATAATCAACAAATGATCTATAAAGCGAAAATCTCAACTATTGCGCCTTTGGGTAGCAGAGTGAGCAGCAATACCTTCCAACGCAGACGGCCTCCTCGTTATCAGAATGAAAATTCGGATGCATCGGGTTCTTCTGGTGGTAATAGTGATTCAATATAATTAGGAATATGAGGGATATTTGAGTCTGATTCGTTGATTCAGATATCCCAACGCTTTATGGTTACTCAGTCATACTTATTTGATGAATGAAATTTGTTTGCATCAAATAAGGTATAAGTGTTCCAGTCTGGTTTGCCTTCCCGAATTAGCACACAATCCATTTGTGCCTCATGAGCGGCTTGAAGACCAATATTGGTATCTTCAAAGACGAGACATTGTGATGGTTTCACGTTGAGTTTAGCTGCAGATAATAAGAACGTATCTGGATGTGGTTTATGGTGCACCACGTCGTCAGCGGTTGTAATTATTTGAAAATAGGGATGTAGCTCGTTATTGGCGAGAACAATATTGGCACTTGTGCGCGTAGACCCAGTGCCAATCGCCAGAGGGCGTTGGCGAAATAGTTGAACAACAAGCTCTTTCATCGCAGGAAATACGACAGACTGGGCGATCACGCGTTGATAATAATCAGCTTTGATTTTTGTCACAGCATCCAGATCGAGCTGAATATTTTGGGTTTCTGCAACTAATTTAGCTATTTTCCGACTTGGAACGCCGCCCAGATTGTAAAACCAATCAGGATCATACTCAAAACCATATAAAGTTGAAGCATGTTTCCAGCCGGCAAGATGTAGAGGCATCGAATCAACTAAGGTGCCATCCAGATCGAAGACAAACCCGTCATATCTTGCTAGTAAATCTTCGATTTGCATGGCTAAATACCTTTATAGTGGATTAAATCAGCTCTAATTGTTCCATTACCTGACGAATACGCTGCTTAGTTGTATCACTGAGCGGCATGATTGGTAGGCGACATTCTTCAGTGCACAAGCCTAACAGTGAAGCAGCATACTTTGCTCCTGCTGGGCTTGGTTCTGCAAACATGGCTTGATGTAGTGGAATTAATTTATCCTGCAAATCGCGTGCTTCTTCCCATTTACCTGCTGCAGTCAAATTTTGAACTTCCGCAACCAATTTGGGTGCAACATTGGCTGTCACTGAGATGCAACCTGTACCACCACTGATGTTATAAGCAACAGCAGTAGCATCTTCACCGGATAACCAGATAAAAGGTTTCTTAATTAACTGACGTTCAGCCCAAGGGCGGGCCAGGTCGCCAGTGGCATCTTTAACGCCAATGATCCGCGGCAGTTCTGCTAAACGGGCCATTGTTGCTGGTTGAATATCAACAATAGCTCGCGCCGGAATGTTGTACAGAATAACGGGAATAGCTGTCTGATCGTGCAATAACTTAAAGTGCTGATATAAACCTTCCTGATTGGGTCGGTTGTAATATCCCGCTACATGTAACGTGGCATCAGCCCCTGCAAGCTCAGCAACTTTAGTATATTCAATAGCTTCAATTGGATTGTTTGAGCCAGCGCCAGCAATAACAGGCACTCTTCCTGCGGCTTGTTGTACGACAATTTCAATAACGCGACAATGCTCATCATGCGTTAATGTTGGGCTTTCGCCAGTGGTACCAACAGGCACAATGCCATGTGTGCCTTGTTCAATATGCCAATCAACCATTTGGCGTAATGCTGCTTCGTCCAGTTGGCCATCCCGAAACGGTGTAATCAAGGCCACAATAGAACCGTGGATCATACAAACTCCTTTTAATCTTAAAATTCAACAAAAAAACCCCGATCCGCTGAGCGTAACCGGGGTTTATAAACAGGGCATTAACAAGTTGGTTACGCGGAAACGAACACACCCAGTTTGGAGGCATGTTTCAATTGTTTTCGGACGATAAACCACTTGGTCATAACACTAATCATCAGGATGACAATACTATGAAGAACATAGTTCTGTATCAGAAGCTAAAAGTCAAGCATTCCTGCTGATCTGAATCATAATTAATGCATAATTATGTTTTAATTATGGTAAATAATGCATTTGTGACGGGTGGCATTTTCTGGTTTTACAAGCTTCTTGTACGAAATGTTAACGGTTTTATATTTATTCAAGTAAAATACAACTTGAACAATATGCCACCCTCAGCAGTTTGGTTGCTATAAAGCGAGGTGTGCTGCATAATTCCCCGTCCAGTTTCTAACGTAAGGTACTGTTCTCTTGGTTCCCGTTGTGTCAACGGGCATTCGTTATTTTAGTGAAAAAATAGACAGACAAAATGGCTGAAAAACGCAATATTTTTCTGATTGGCCCTATGGGGGCAGGTAAAAGCACCATCGGCAAGTATTTGTCGGAAATGTTGCATATGGATCTCTATGACTCAGATCAAGAGATAGAACGTCGCACCGGAGCAGATATCGCCTGGGTTTTTGATGTTGAAGGGGAAGAGGGCTTCCGCAAACGGGAAGAGCAGGTGATCAGTGACCTGAGTGAATTGCAAGGTATTGTGCTTGCAACCGGTGGTGGTGCCATAAAAAGTCCTTTGACCAGAAACCGCTTATCAGCTCGCGGAATCGTTGTTTATCTGGAAACGCCAATTGAAAAGCAAATTGCCAGAACTCAACGAGATAAGCGTCGCCCATTACTTCGTACGGAAGAACCGCCTCGGGATGTATTAACTCGTTTAGCAGAAGAACGCGAACCTATGTATCGTGAAATTGCTGATTATGTAGTTCGGACTGACGAGTTAACAGCTAAACAAGTCGCGACTCAAATTGTTGAGTTATTAGGGCTTTAACTATAAAAGATATATGGAGGCTGTAGTGGAGACGTTAACAGTTAATTTGGCCGAACGTAGTTATCCTATATATGTTGGCGCCGGATTGCTGACATCTTCTGCGTTGTTTGCTCCGCATATTGCTGGGCAACGCGTCATGATAGTGACGAATGATACAGTCGCTCCATTATATCTTGATAAACTTTGTCAGACCCTGTCTGGTTATCAAGTTGATACGCTGATTTTGCCTGATGGCGAGGCACATAAGACGCTTGCCTCATTTGACTTGATTATGTCCGCTTTACTCGAGGGTACTCACGGTCGGGATACGACGTTGATTGCCTTGGGTGGGGGCGTTGTTGGTGATTTAGTTGGTTTTGCAGCTGCATGTTATCAGCGTGGAATTCCTTTTATTCAAGTACCAACGACCCTGTTGTCACAGGTTGACTCCTCTGTCGGTGGAAAAACGGCAGTTAATCATCCTCTTGGCAAGAATATGATCGGTGCATTTTATCAGCCCAAAGCCGTTATTATTGATATTGATTGTCTTCGTACATTACCTGTTCGCGAACTTGCAGCAGGGATGGCTGAAGTTATCAAATATGGCATTATTTGGGATGCTGATTTCTTCGATTGGTTAGAACAGCATATGCCGGATATTCAAGCGTTATCGCCTGAAGCATTGTCCCGAGTCATCCTTCGCTGCTGTACGATCAAGGCTGATGTTGTTGCTCAAGATGAAACTGAAACAGGGGTAAGAGCATTACTGAATCTTGGCCATACTTTTGGACATGCCATTGAAGCTGAGCAAGGGTATGGCAACTGGCTGCATGGTGAAGCCGTAGCGGTTGGTATCATTCAAGCTGCAGAGACATCATTACGACTAGGTTTATTATCAAGTGATGATGTCTCACGAATCCGAACCGTGATAAAAGCAGCCAATTTGCCTGCTACAGCACCTATGAATATGACATATGATAATTATATCCATCATATGTTACGTGATAAGAAAGCAAAAGCAGGAAAACTGCGACTGGTATTGCCATTGGCTATTGGTCGTGCCGATTTATTTACTGACGTGGAGCAATCTGTGCTTCGTGCAGTTATTGATGCGACACACTGAATGTGACATCAACTGAATATTTATTATTACCTACCCAAACCCAACTCGTTTCACGTTTAAGACAACTGGTTGGGTTTTCTTCATCATTCATCTTTTTATCTGGTTCAAAAGGTACCGGAAAGACATCTGTTGCTCAGTTATTATTAAACGAGCTGGATGCTAATTTTCGAGTAGGTTACGTTACTCTGAATGAAGGCGTAGATCTGCTGCGCATCAGAGAACAGATCGTTTTGCAATTTGCTCCTGGTGCCGTATTTGATTCTGCTGATTTATTAGGTGAAACATTAGACAGACTGGTTTCCGACCTGAGCGTTCCGCGTGTATTGATTGTGGATAATGCTGATTGCCATAACCCTGAATGGATATTTGAGCTGTGGAAGTGGCTTATTCATGTTGATCAGCAACATCCAAACCACAAAATTAGTATTTTACTGATCGGAGCCAGTGAATTTTCTGAACATCTGGCGCAACATTTAAAAGGTAGAGCTCAGGCTGCGTTAGAAATTGATATTGAACCCCTGACTCTCAAAGAACAAAAGAAACTGTTGGTGTACTGCCTGCAGGACGGAGATGTCTCCGCAGCTCAGGGCGAACAAGCTCTGGCTCTCCTGGCTAATAGTCAGGGTAAGCCTGGTGAGGTGGTAGCAATTGCGGAGGCTTGTATGGATAAAAAATCATTATTGTCATCAGGGAAGTTCGATTTACCGGTCAATAAAATTGTGGCTGGTGTGGCTGTTGTGGCTGGTGTCGTCTTATTGCTCAGTTGGATCATTCCTTCTTTATCTAAAAAGGATGCGACTCCTGTAACCGGGGCTTTGCCTGAACGTCAGGCCATTGCTCTCGCGCCAAATACATCAAGTGCTGCCGTGTCTACTTCTGTCGTTTCAAGTGCTGCCGTTTCATCGCCTGTTGCCATTCAACAAGAGGGCATTGTGTCTGGGGCTGATACGGTCGGTTTAGATGCCGAACAGCCTGCAGATGATAATAACAAGCATCGAGTTGTTATTAGCGACCAGGCTATTCAACAAATGTCTGCCAATCAACCTGTGACGGGTAATGTCGTCGCGACAAGTTCGGCCAGTGGGTCTGCGGTGACATCGTTAAATCAGCTCAAGCCCATTGTAAATGAGATTAAAACTGAAGATTCCTCAGCGGTCTCTTCGCCCAAAGTCGAACCTAAACCGAAGAAAAAAGCGGTTTCACATACAACTAAGCCGGTTATTAAACACAAAGTACAAAAAACAACGCCTCCGGTTACAAAGAAATTAGTCGAACCAGCCGTTAAGGTGCATAAAGCTGAACATACTAGTGTAGCGGCTGCGGGTAATGGATTTGCATTACAGCTTGTTGCTAGCAGTAATCCGGCGGCACTGAAGAAGTTGGCTATGAGTAATGGGTTACAAACCAAAACTCAAGTGTATAAAAATCAATCGAGTGGTATGTATGTACTTATTTATGGTGAGTACAGCTCTGCAAAGGCTGCAAAAGCGGCTATTGCCGGATTACCTGCTGCATTAAAAAATATGAAACCGTGGCCTAAATCCTATGCTCAGATCCATAAAGAGCAGGGCAAATAAGCAGAGTTGAAGTTGAATGACCCCAAGAGATATCCCTTTATTCTGCTTTAATTTAATTCAGACGCAGTCGACTCATACTCAGAGCTATCCTGCGTCATGAAAAAACAACGAGCATTTTTAAAATGGGCTGGTGGTAAATACAGTTTAATTGAATCGATTAAACAATACTTACCTACAGGTAAGGTATTGGTTGAACCCTTTGTGGGGGCCGGCTCTGTCTTTCTTAACACTGACTATGATGCATATTTACTGGCTGATATTAATCCAGATTTAATTGCACTGTATAATTTATTGAAATCAGAGCCTGACTCATTTATTCGTATTGCTAACAGCCTGTTCAATGAACAAAACAATCAACGAGACCGTTATTTTCAGTTACGTGACGAATTTAACATGACCGTTGATGCGCAATGGCGAGCTGCTTTATTTTTGTATTTGAATCGACATGGTTATAACGGATTGTGTCGTTATAACCGAAAGGGTGGCTTTAATGTACCCTTCGGTCGTTATAAAAAACCGTATTTCCCAGAGGCAGAATTATGGTTTTTTGCTGAAAAAGCACAAAAAGCGACTTTCGTCTGCCAGTCGTTTATGGATACCTTTGCCATGCTGGAACAGGATCATGTGGTGTATTGTGATCCACCGTATGTTCCCTTATCTGCCAGTGCGAGCTTTACCAGTTATGCAGCTAAAGGTTTCAGTGAAAATGAGCAGCGTCATCTGGCCGAGTTGGCTTGGCAGGCTGCAGCAGAAAAACGAGTGCCAGTATTAATTAGTAATCATGCAACTGATTTGACTTACGATCTCTATAAACACGCTTCATTGCATGAGTTACAAGTTAAAAGAACAATTAGCCGTGCCGGGCATACCCGCCAGCGGGTTGCAGAATTGATTGCCCGTTATGAACCACACCGACTGGCCAAAAAGGCCGGATAACTTAAAGACTGATGAATATGAAACCGTATTTGATTGCACCTTCAATTCTTTCTGCCGATTTTGCTCGTCTGGGTGAAGACGTTGCTAATGTCTTGACGGCTGGGGCAGACGTTGTCCATTTTGATGTAATGGATAATCACTATGTACCTAATCTGACGATTGGTCCGATGGTTTGTAAGGCACTGCGTAATTACGGCATCACAGCTCCAATTGATGTGCATCTGATGGTGAAACCCGTAGATCGTATCATTCCTGATTTTGCTAAAGCCGGTGCATCGATCATTACTTTTCATCCGGAAGCATCAGAGCACATTGATCGTACCTTGCAGTTGATTAAAGAGCACGGTTGCCAGGCTGGTCTAGTATTGAATCCGGCTACCTCATTACATTATCTGGATCATGTCATGGATAAACTGGACGTGATTCTTCTGATGTCAGTTAATCCGGGCTTTGGCGGTCAGAGTTTCATTCCAGCAACATTGGATAAATTACGCCAGGTTCGCCAGCTGATTAATGCCAGTGGCCGCGATATTCGTCTCGAAGTGGATGGTGGTGTAAAAGTCGATAACATCCGTGAAATTGCCGAAGCGGGTGCTGATATGTTTGTTGCCGGTTCGGCGATATTTGATCAGCCGGATTATGCTGCTGTCATTGCCAAAATGCGTCAGGAACTGGATGCTGCGCATGCCTGAGCTGAATGAAGTCAAAGTTATTCTATTTGATCTTGATGGGACACTTATTGATAGTGTTCCTCAGTTATATATGGCTGTTCAGTCAGCGTTAGACGTCAATCAATTATCGTCTGTTTCATTGGAACAGGTTCGTGAGTGGATTGGTAATGGTGCGGATGTATTGCTGAAACGCGCCATGAGTCGCCAATATCATTTTAATGATATTGATGAGGCGTTGTTCCAGAAGGTAAAAACGGATTTTAATAACCACTATCATGCCGGTATTGATAAAAATTATTCACTGTATCCGGCTGTTCCGGAGACTTTATCTGCATTGGCAAAAGCGGGTTATACCATGGCAGTGGTAACGAATAAACCAGATGAATTTGTTCAGCCATTATTAAAATCTGCAGGAATAGCTCAGTTTTTTGCATATACATTAGGCGGTGGTCGTTTATCACAGAAAAAACCAGATCCCATGCCGTTGTATTATGTCTGTGAGCAATTCAGTGTAAAACCGACCGAAACATTAATGGTTGGTGATTCTAAAAACGATATTCAGGCTGCAAAAGCGGCAGGTATTCCAGTGGTGGGTCTCAGTTATGGTTATAACCATGGTGAGCCGATTGAAAATAGTCAGCCAGACTGGGTACTGCATCGCTTTGATGAATTAACAGCGTTACTTAACGCTGAAATAAGGAATTGAAATGGCAAAACCAATTGTATTGAGCGGAGCTCAGCCTTCAGGACAATTAACCATTGGCAATTATATGGGTGCCTTACGCCAATGGGTTCAAATGCAGGATGACTATGACTGTCTGTATTGTATTGTCGATTTACATGCAATTACGGTACGTCAAGATCCGCTGGCTTTACGTAAAGCCTGTCTGGATACAGCTGCTTTATATTTGGCTGTTGGTATTGATCCTGCGAAAAGCACGGTATTCATGCAATCGCATGTACCACAGCATGCCGAATTAGGTTGGATATTAAATTGCTATACACAAATGGGCGAGTTATCCCGGATGACGCAATTTAAAGATAAATCTCAGCGCTATGAAAATAATGTCAGTGTTGGATTATTTGATTATCCGGTATTAATGGCTGCTGATATTCTGTTATATCAGGCAAATCAGGTGCCTGTAGGACAGGATCAAAAACAACATTTAGAGTTAACGCGTGATATTGCATATCGCTTTAATTCACTCTATGGCAATGTATTTACGACACCTGAGCCATTTATTCCGCCACAAGGTGCGAAAGTAATGAGCCTGCAGGATCCGACCAAGAAAATGTCTAAATCAGATGATAATCAGAATAATGTCATCGGTTTATTGGAAGATCCTAAATCCATTACCAAAAAACTGAAAAAAGCGGTGACTGATTCTGAAGATCCTCCGGTTGTTCGCTTTGATATTGAAAACAAAGCCGGAGTGAGCAACTTATTAAGTTTGATGCATGGTGCCACAGGGCGTTCAATCGCTGAGTTGGAAGCTCATTTTGAAGGTAAAATGTATGGCCATCTGAAAACAGAAGCTGCGGAGGCTGTAGTGGCTTTACTGGAGCCAATTCAGCAGCGTTATCAGGCATTGCGTGCGGACGAGTCGGCATTGTTAGCTATTTTGCAACAAGGTGCCGAGAAAGCGCAGATCCGTGCTGATGAAACAATGCGTAAAGTATTTGATGCAATTGGTTTTGTGAGTAAGCGTTAATTATTATCGTGCCGGATTAGTTATAACAATTAATCCGGTGTAATTCTTCTTTAAATAGTGATATTGAAAATTATGGTTTCTAAAAAGCAAGATGACATATCAGAGCCCCAAGATGATTTAGAATCAAAAGATCTATGGCTGCGTAAATTTCGAATGGCCAAAACACCACAAACATTAACACTCATGGTTGAACGAGCGATTGATCAATACCATCAAAAACCATCGGTATTGGGTGCGATATATTTGGCTGAATGTCAAAGAGAACGTGAATTAGAATCGGGCATATTATTAAATCGTTAATAGTCGGTATCTTAAATAATACTAGCTAAATAATGTACCTTGTTAGACAATATTACTCATTTCTGCTTTCAACAGATGATGATTTTCTAGGGTATATTTATGAATAAAACGCTTAGTTGTATCGGTGTATCACTCGTTCTCCTGTTAGCTGGCTGTTCCGGATCCAGTGGTGTCTCTGAGCAATATCGTTATACCCCGCCGACCGCCATCCCTGTTCAAACGAATACTGAAGTCAATGTGCCTTATGATTTACTATGGGGTCGAGCGCAGCGTTGGCTGGCTGAAAAAGGTTTTGAGGGCCAAGGTGAGGTAACGGGTGGTGTTCTCTCTGCATCACAAGAAAGTTATGCCGATGGGCTGCGTTATTTAGACTGTGGTAAAGGTGGCTCGCGTGTCAGTATTGAGCAACCAGCGGTCAAGCTGAATATTATGATCACGCAGAATGCGGATAAAGCAGTTGCTTCTATTAGTTTGAAAGGAACAACAACCGTCTCTTATATTGAAGATAATAACGAGAAAATTGCCGCGCCTTCAGTGACTCCGGTTTGTGTTTCTAATGGCCAATTGGAAGCGGATTTCTTGAAATATATCAATCACTAATCTTTATTGCAGATAATCCCTGAACAAAAAAGAAAAAGCCGTTGTCTTATTCAGCAACGGCTTTTTAATTTCATTAAACACCAAGTTTAGAGTGATATTCTTTCATCAGATCTTTCAGTTTAGCGGCTTCAGCTTTCGCTTCTGGTACTTTACCTTCATCAGCTAATTTGCTAACCACATCCACTTCATCAATAAAGGCTTTCATTCCTGCTGAAAAGGTTTTGCGGGCTTCGCTATCAGCTGGCTGTTTGGCCATCCCGCCAGGTACACCGGATTGTGCTTTCACGGCTGCAGCACGCAATGTGGCTAAGTCATTTTTCAAGCTGGCAGCATCGGTATCTTTCATCACCATGCGGAAGCTTTTCCCCATTTCCTTCATGGCTTCACCTACATCGGCACCAGCAAATGCAGGAGCGATTAAGACAGCATATGAAAGTAATACAGAGGAAATCATGGTTACACACTTGTTCATTCAATACTCCTTGGAAAGGGATGCTTAAATACAAATTTAGATTACATGATAAAGATTAATTATTCGTTAACAATTTGTAGCGGGTTAGAGAATTCGTGAAAGCAATATTATTTACAATTTATTGATAGTTATTGCCATTGCTTGTTATTCTTTTGATAGTTTAAATCTATCAGGATGCAGTATGAATTTACGGGATCTGGAATATCTGGTGGCACTGGCGGAACATCAACATTTTCGTCTGGCAGCAGAAGCTTGTTATGTCAGTCAACCTACACTGAGCGGGCAAATCCGTAAACTCGAGGATGAGTTGGGCGTGGTTTTGCTGGAGCGTACCAGTCGTAAGGTGTTATTTACTGCATCCGGACTCCAATTAGTGGCACAAGCCCGGAAAGTGCTGGAAGAGGCGCGGTTATTAAAGGAGATGGCGCAGCAGCATCTGGAAGAGATGGCGGGGCCTTTACATATTGGTTTGATTCCAACCGTGGGGCCTTATTTATTACCTCACATTATCCCGGCTATCCGTCATGAGTTTCCGGAGTTAGAAATTTATCTGCATGAGGCACAGACTCATCAAATCGTGGCTCAGTTGGATAATGGTGAACTGGATTGTGCGTTATTGGCATTAGTGAAAGAAACAGCTTCGTTCATTGAAGTGCCGGTTTTTGATGAAAGTATGTATCTCGCCATCACTGCGGATCATCCGTGGGCACAGCGTACACACATCGGCATGAATGAGCTTGCCGGGCAGCAATTGCTTATGCTGGAGGATGGTCACTGTCTGCGTGAGCAAGCGTTAGGTTTTTGTTTCGCTGCCGGGGCCAGAGAGGATACGCATTTTCGTGCAACCAGCCTCGAAACATTACGCAACATGGTCGCTGCGGGGGCGGGGATCACGTTAATTCCGAAACTGGCTGTGCCGCAGGAAAAGATACGGGATGGGGTTTGTTATCTGGCTTGTCAAGATCCTGAGCCGAAACGCACGGTCGGATTGATTTACCGACCGGGTTCGCCATTGAAGGCGCGTTATCAACGTCTGGCTCAGTTATGTCAGCAGCAATTACAGACGCCGCTGATGGCCTCAATCAAATCATAGTGACATGGGCATAACGCGATTACGCCCCAGTTGTTTGGCTTTATAGAGTTGCATATCGGCCCGATGCAGTAGCGATTGATAGTTATCTCCGGGCGTATATTCAGCGACACCAAAAGAGGCGGTGACACTGTTGAGCCGCTGATTGGTATTTTTATCCATAATGCTTAAGCGTTCGATGGCGCGTCGCAGTGATTCGGCAAATTGGCGTGCCACCATCAGTTTGCGGTTGGGAACAATCAGTGCAAACTCTTCACCACCAATACGATAAAAATGTTCGCCATTCTTACAGCTCTCGTCCAGTCGACGGGAAATGGCTTTAAGAACCTGATCACCAAACATGTGCCCGAAGTTATCGTTGATGTTCTTGAAAAAGTCGATATCGAGCATGACGAGACAGAATGATTTATCTAACGCAATCCAGGTATTGATTTCTTTGTCAAAGGCGCGGCGATTTAACGTGCCAGTCATGGCATCTTCATAAGCTTCTTTACGAATTTGCTCAATACGATCTTTTAATTCACCGATTTCTTTTTCCGCATCGGTTAATTGGTCTCGGAAAAAACGCGTACTTTGTCCAATTTGCTGTGAGTTTTTGACTAACTCTCTGACAAGAGAAATCATTTCATCCAACGACAGACCATCATTGTCTATCGCAGAAAGCTTGGCGAATCCTTTTTCAAGAACCTGATGGAAGGCTTCGGCATCGATTCGCGTATCTTGCATCGTGACTTGTAGCTCAGTCGCTATGGCTTCCAAACTGTGTTTAACTTGTTCACTGTTGCGTTCGGTATCTTGTGCCAGATGCTGTTGGTACAGCCGTTCACTGGTGACAGCGGAGCAGATCCCGGTTTCGGAAATGGAGCGATCAATAGCCTGATTTAACTGGGGATTCGTTTGTGCAACATAGGTGTACCAAAGCGCATAATTGGTTGGTGTCGTCGGGATTTGGTACTTAATCATCAATGGCACAGCCTGTTTCAGGTTGGCTGTCGATTGTGCAAACTCATCCATAGGCATCTGCTCGTACTAATTACTAATCACGACTAACATAGCATAGTTACCGCTCGAGCGAGCTGTATTCCTGACAAAAACGAGCTGATTTCGCTATACTCATCATGACTTTATTTATTTGCCAATGGCAGGCCACTCTATGTCCCCCAAGGATCCTTTCGCCGCACGCGAAGCTGAAAAATATGAAAAACCAATAGCAAGTCGTGAACTCATTCTGGCATTGATTGAAAAAAATGGTCGCCCGATGTCACGGGATGAGATCGAAAAAACACTGATGCTGGAAGATGAGGAACTGCTGGAAGGGCTTCGCCGTCGTTTGCGTGCGATGGAACGCGACGGACAGTTGGTTTTCACGCGAGGCCGTACTTATGCCTTGCCCGATAAACTAAATCTGGTGAAGGGGTATGTCATCGGTCATAAAGATGGGTATGGTTTCCTGCGACCTGATACCGGTGGTGCCGATTTATTCCTGAATCAATGGGATATGGCCAGCCTGATGCACGGTGACTATGTGTTGGTGCAACCAACCAAAACCGATGCCAAAGGACGCCAAGAAGCCCGACTGGTGCGTCTGCTTCAGTCACGCGATATGGATCTGGTGGGACGCTATTTTGTTGAAAACGGCGTCGGTTTTGTTGTGCCGGATGATAACCGCATTATTCAAGACATATTGATTCCGCCCGATGCGACGTTAGGTGCTCGTCAAAGTCAGATCGTGGTGGTGAGAGTGACACAACGTCCTACTGGGCGTCTAAATGCGGTCGGACAGATCCTGGAGGTGCTGGGGGATAACATGGACCCAGGGATGGAGATTGATATTGCCATCCGCAAATTCGGCATTCCCCATGAATGGCCTCAGGAAGTGCTGACCCAGATTAAAAACCTGACCGAACAGGTGCCGGAGGAAGCCAAAGCGAATCGTGTTGATTTGCGGGAATTACCGCTGGTGACGATCGATGGCGAAGATGCCCGTGATTTCGATGACGCAGTATTTTGTGAACGCAAACGCAGTGGCGGCTGGCGACTGTGGGTGGCGATTGCCGATGTCTCTTATTATGTGCGTCCGGGAACGGCGCTGGACCATGAAGCACATAATCGTGGTAATTCGGTTTATTTCCCGGAATTTGTTGTACCGATGCTGCCAGAGGTATTGTCGAACGGGCTGTGTTCGCTGAACCCACAGGTTGATCGTCTGTGTATGGTTTGTGAAATGACCATTTCAGAAGCGGGGCGTTTGTCCGGATTCAAATTCTTTGAAGCTGTGATGAATTCTCATGCCCGACTGACCTACACCAAGGTGGCGGCTATTCTCGACGGTGATATCAAGCTTCGGGAACAATATGCGGCACAGGTGCCTCATCTTGAAGAGTTGCACAAACTCTATTTAGCGTTAAGAACTGCCCGCCATCAGCGCGGCGCGGTGGAATTTGAAAGTGATGAAACCCGGTTCATCTTCAATGCGCAGCGTAAAATCGAACGGATCGTGCCACTGATCCGCAACGATGCCCATAAGCTGATTGAAGAATGCATGATTCAGGCAAACGTGGCTGCGGCGAAGTTTATTGAAAAACAGGAAGCGGAAACGCTGTTCCGTATCCATGACAAACCGGGTGAGCTGAAATTGGAGACCTTCCGTCAGTTCCTGGCGGAATTAGGGCTGGAGCTGAAAGGTGGCGATGAACCTGAGCCGATGGATTATGCGGAATTAGCGGCGCAGGTGCAGGATCGTCCGGATGTGGAATTGATTAATACGATGCTGCTGCGTTCAATGCAGCAGGCGCAATATAGCGCTGATAACATCGGCCATTTTGGTCTGGCATTGAAATCATATGCGCACTTCACGTCGCCAATCCGTCGTTACCCGGATCTGTTGCTGCACCGTGCGATCAAATATGAGCTGGCGCGTCAGGAGGGGAATCCCAAAAACAAATGGACGCCGACAGGCGGTTATCATTATTCCTACGATGAAATTGCACCGATGGGGTTGCAATGTTCAATGACGGAACGCCGGGCAGATGATGCGACCCGCGATGTCGCGGACTGGCTGAAATGTGAATACATGCAGGATCATGTGGGGTCTGAGTTTGATGGCGTCATCGCCAATGTGACCTCATTTGGCTGTTTCATTCGCCTGGCTGAACTGAATATTGATGGTCTGGTGCATGTCTCATCACTGACCAATGATTACTATCAGTTTGATGCAGCTCGTCAGACGCTGATCGGCGAGAACTTCCGCCGGGTTTATCGCCTTGGCGATAAGGTTCGGGTCAGAGTGGTAGGCGTGAATCTGGATGATCGGAAGATTGACCTGATGCTGGTGGAAGATCCGTTGGTCTTTACGGGTAAGGATGCCAAGAAAAAGCAGAAATTACTCAGTGATATCCAAGGGAAACGGGAACGCAGCAAACAGCGGAAAGCGACGAGCGAGCAGGAAAAACCAGCCGGTAAGGATCGTAAACAAAAAGACAAACATCGTGCCGGAGCCAGTGATAAAATTGAGCGTTCACGGTCGGCCAAGAAAAACGATCGTAAAAAACGTCAGGGAAAACCGAAGAAATGAGTAGCGAATTGATTTACGGGATCCATGCGGTGAAAGCGATGCTGGAGGTGGCTCCGGAGCGTTTTCTTGAGGCATGGGTACTGAAAGGGCGTGATGATGATCGTCTGCAACCCTTGTTAGCCACGTTACAGCAATACGGTGTCAGCATTCAGTATGTGCAGCGTAAAACGTTAGATGACAAGGCAGAAGGTGCTATTCATCAGGGCATCATCGCGCGGGTGCGCGAAGGGCGAAAATTGGATGAGTCTGATCTGGATAGCATTCTGGAGAAAGAACAGACACCCTTTTTTCTGGTACTGGATGGAGTAACAGACCCGCATAATTTGGGGGCCTGTCTGCGAACTGCGGATGCGGCTGGCGTACATGCGCTGATCGTCCCGCGGGATAAATCAGTGAGTCTCACCGGGACGGCCAGGAAAGTGGCATGCGGTGCGGCGGAAAGCGTTCCGTTTATCCAGGTCACCAATCTGGCCCGTACGTTGCGTGAATTAAAAGAGCGCGGTGTCTGGGTTGTCGGTACGGCTGGCGAGGCTACCCATGATGTTTTTGCCGCCAAATTAACCGGGCCGCTGGCATTGGTGATGGGGGCCGAAGGTGATGGCATGCGCCGACTGACGCGCGAACATTGCGATGAATTGATCAGCATTCCAATGGCGGGCGCTGTTTCCAGTCTGAATGTGTCGGTAGCGACAGGGGTTTGTCTGTTTGAAGCGGTCAGACAACGTAGCCAGTAAAAATAGCGTTAAGCGATAAAAAAAGAGGCTGGTATACACCAGCCTCGAACATGTCACCCTTCAGAGGAGGAAAAAGGGCGGGTCTACAGAGCTCTGCTCAACATTTCATACTTATAAATATAACGCTAATGATAATTATTCTCAAATTTTATTTACTGCTTCCTGTCTGCTTGATTGCACCTTGCTGGTGAGTTGGCTGGCATAAAATGTTTACACGTCTCTCTTTCTATTCTCCGGTCGTCATAGTGGGTTAATCCGTATCTCTTGTTAGCATGGCGGCGGTTATGTTTTATGGATGAAAGAGATGCCCGTACAACACAGTTGGTTGGAAGATATGCTGGCGATGCTGACCGCAACCGGTTTGATTTCGCTGGGAATTGTTTTCTTTAACCAACCCGGATTGGTCGTCGGCGGAACTGCCGGTTTAGCCCTGTTATTACATAAATTGCTGCCATTTAGTTTTGGACAACTATTTTTTACACTGAATATTCCTTTTTACTGGTTGGCCTGGAAACGCTTGGGTGGGCTTTTTGTTCTCAAAACCCTGCTTTCAGTCTCTGCCGTTTCTTTTCTGGGGGATCATTTACATCAATGGATGCAATTTCACACGGTCCGGCCGATTTATGCGGCACTGATGGGAAGTGCGTTAATTGGTGTGGGCTTGTTGATCCTGTTTCGGCATCGCGCCAGTTTGGGTGGGTTTAATATTCTCTGCTTGTGGTTACAGGAACATTATGGCCTGAGCGCCGGTAAAGTGCAGATGGGGTTGGATTGCACCATTGTGCTTTCATCTGCGTTTATTACCTCTTGGTCTGTCCTGCTGCTTTCAGTATTTGCTGCTGTCATCGTCAATGTGGTTTTGGCAACCAACCATAAACCCGGTCGTTACAATACTGCCGCTGTATAAATCCTTTCTTTTCCACCTCAGCAGGCAACCAGCCTGCTGGGTGGTGCGCGAATTTGAAACCTCTGTGCCTGTTTAGTAGTTATTTATCTGGCTTGGCTCATATATTGCTTTGTTGATGAACATAAAAGTGCCATGAAACTAGGGTTTTATGGAGCGAATAGCACGTTCAGCAGAGAGTTCATCCATGAAAATAAAAACGCGAATTTTGTTGGCTATTATTGGTATCGGCGTTTTGCCTCTTATTAGTGCAACAGGTGTGATCAGTTATTCCATTTCCGATCAAATTAATCATGCGCTTTATGATCAGGTCACCGCTAAATTGGTGGCGGTGCGAGAAATGAAACGCGACCAACTGAATAGTTATTTTGAGAATTTGAAAACCATTACCCAGAGTATTGCCATGAATTCACATACGGTGACAGCCATGCGCGATCTGGCTAATGGTTTTGATTTGTATGTGGAGCCGGATGAGCAGGAAAAGCAAAGCATCAGCACCTATTATCGGGACGTTTTCTTAAAGCAGAATCAGCAGATTGACCCCTCAGTTAAAGCCGAAACCATCAATAGCTATTTAGCCAGCCTCGACAAAGCCTCTCTCTTTTATCAGGCGCGGTATATCAGCCAGAATCCTAATCCGCTGGGTTCAAAACAGCTTTTGGATCAGGCAGAGAAGAAAGGGAAATTTGCCGCGCGCTATGATGTCTATCATATGACCTATCACCCTGAATTGAGACGGATACAGCAGGAGTTTGGTTTTTACGACCTGTTTCTGGTGAATAACGATGGGCGGGTGGTCTATTCCGTTTTCAAAGAGCCGGATTATGCGGTGTCACTGGCGGATAGCCAGTTAAAGAATTCAGGGCTGGCTCAGGCATGGAATTCGGTGCGCTCCGCAAAAGCCGGAACTGTCTTTTTGACGGATTTTGCACCTTATTTCCCCTCTTCAGGTACACCGGCAGCTTTTATGGCATTGCCTATTTTTGATGGTGACGTGCGAGTGGGGTCGCTGATCATCCAGGTTTCTCAGGCTCAAATCACCAGAGTCATGACCAGTAATCAGCAATGGAATAAGGTTGGGCTGGGTAAAACCGGCGAAGCCTATCTGTTGGGTAGTGATAGCCGCTTGCGATCAGAAAGCCGTGGTGTGTTGGAAGAACCGGGCAGCTATTTTAAACAAATAACTGCCGCAGGCGGACAGGATCACTTAGAACAAATTCGGTTACGCAAAAGTGCAGTCGCGTTACAACGAGAAAATTCACTGGCGGGAGAACGGGCATTAGCGGGTCAATCGGGTGTGGTCACCATGGTGGGCTATCTGGGGCAGGATGTTATTGCCGCTTACGCACCGATAAATGTCATGGGACAGCACTGGGGGATCATTTCTGAGATTTCAAACGACGAAGCATTTACCGAAAAACAGAAAATTCTGAGTTCCATTGCTGAGCACAGTGTCGTGATTGCGCTGATAGTATTAATCATCGCCATTCTGTTTGGTCTTACGATGTCCCGGCGTTTAATTAATCCGTTACGTGAGCTGGTGGATTCCTTCCAGGAGTTGGCGAAGGGAGAAGGGGATCTGAACGTCCGTCTGGCCAGTGCCCAGCGTTCGGATGAAATCGGGGAGCTGTCTACCGCCTTTAATTCGTTTATTTCCAACATTCGTGGCGTTGTGATCGAGGTGTCAGGGGCTGCCACACAGCTGGCTTCGGTTTCGCATGAATTGCAAAAGCAGACGCATGATGTCTTGCATGGCATTTCAGGACAGCGGGGTATGACACAAACCATAGCCAGTGCGATGACGGAATTTGCGGCCTCGATCGATGAGGTGGCCCGCAGCAGTCATGAGACGTTCAACGCAATGAGCGTTGCGGATCAGGTGACGCTATCCGGTGCTGATAATGCGCAGCGTTCAGCAAAAGAGATCGAACATTTATCAGAGGAAACCAAAGAGTCAGCCCAGGCGATGAGCTATCTGAGTCAGCAAATCGACGAAATCAGCGGCGTGTTGGATGTCATCAATGGGATCGCTTCGCAGACCAGTTTGCTGGCGCTCAATGCGGCGATTGAGGCGGCGCGTGCCGGTGAACTCGGCCGTGGTTTTGCCGTGGTGGCGGATGAGGTGCGTTCGCTCTCATCGCGTACCCAAAATGCCACCGTGGATATTCAGCGGAAAATTGAATTGTTGCGCAGTGCGGCTGACGAGTCGGTCAATAGGGTCAATTCGGCGATGAATAATGCCGGTGCCAGCATCGAACTGGTTCGCCAGACGTCGGCTGAAATTCAGCAGATCCGGCAGTTGGTCAGCGATGTGCAATCGATGCATGCCCAAATTACGTCAGCATTAAGTGAACAGCAAAGTACCGTCAAGGAAATGGAAAGTAATGTGACGGATATTCACGAGTTGTCTGAATCCACGGCGGCTCACACGACGCAAACGGCGAATCAGGCTCAGCAATTGCAGGTTTTGTCGGATCGTCTCAGTGAGCTGGTCAAACGTTTTCATACTGAATAAGCCGGGCTGCATATAAAAGCATTGATTGTTTAAACAGGTAGGATCAGCGAAAATAGTCATCAACTCCGTTTAACGCATACAGCGTGATTCATATATCCGGCTGGAAGGCTCCCTTTCTAGCCGGATAGTGTCGTCTGTATATCCATAGAAGATTTGAATTGATGTCTAACTCTCCATTCCTGCAGGAAGTGGGTAAACGCCGTACTTTCGCTATTATTTCTCACCCGGATGCGGGTAAAACCACGATCACCGAAAAAGTCTTGTTGTTCGGACGTGCGATCCAGACGGCCGGTACGGTCAAAGGCCGTGGTGGCTCAGGCCAGCATGCCAAATCTGACTGGATGGAGATGGAAAAGCAGCGTGGTATCTCGATCACGACCTCGGTGATGCAGTTCCCTTATAAAGATGCGCTGGTGAATCTGCTGGATACACCGGGTCACGAAGACTTCTCGGAAGATACCTACCGTACATTGACGGCAGTGGACTGCTGTCTGATGGTCATCGATGCAGCGAAAGGGGTTGAAGATCGTACCCGTAAGCTGATGGAAGTCACGCGTCTGCGCGATACGCCGATCCTGACGTTCATGAACAAACTTGACCGTGACATCCGCGACCCCATGGATCTGCTGGATGAGGTTGAGCGTGAGCTGAAGATCAAATGTGCCCCGATCACCTGGCCAATTGGCTGTGGCAAGCTGTTCAAAGGGGTTTATCATCTGGCGAAAGATGAAACCTATCTGTATCAGTCTGGTCAGGGTCACACCATTCAGGAAGTGCGCATCATTAAGGGTTTGAACAGCCCGGAACTGGATGCCGCAGTCGGTGACGATCTGGCCGGCCAGTTGCGTGACGAACTGGAGCTGGTGCAGGGGGCATCGCATGAATTTGATCTGGATGAATTCCTGAAAGGGGAAATGACACCGGTCTTTTTTGGTACCGCACTGGGTAACTTCGGCGTCGATCATATGTTGGATGGCCTGACGGAATGGGCGCCGGCACCAATGGCGCGTAAAACCGATACCCGTCTGGTGGAAGCCAGCGAAGAGAAATTTGCCGGTTTCGTGTTCAAAATTCAGGCGAACATGGATCCAAAACACCGTGACCGTATTGCGTTCATGCGCGTGGTTTCTGGTAAGTACGAAAAAGGCATGAAGATGCGTCACGTGCGGATCGGTAAGGATGTGAACATCTCCGATGCGGTGACCTTCATGGCTGGGGATCGTGAGCAGGCTGAAGAGGCTTATCCGGGCGATATTATCGGTCTGCACAACCACGGTACCATCCAGATCGGTGATACCTTCACGCAGGGCGAAGATCTGCATTTCAGCGGTATCCCGAACTTTGCGCCGGAACTGTTCCGCCGTATCCGTCTGAAAGATCCGCTCAAGCAGAAACAACTGCTGAAAGGGCTGGTGCAGTTGTCGGAAGAAGGGGCGGTACAGGTATTCCGTCCGATCGAAAACAACGATCTGATCGTGGGCGCGGTCGGTGTGCTGCAGTTCGACGTGGTGGTTTCCCGTCTGAAATCAGAATACAACGTCGAAGCGATTTACGAGACCATCAACGTTTCCACGGCGCGTTGGGTAACCTGTGATGATGCGAAGAAATTCGATGAATTCCAGCGTAAATGCGCACTGAATCTGGCGCTGGATGGCGGTGATAATCTGGCCTATATCGCACCCACCATGGTGAACCTGAATCTGACGATGGAACGTTACCCGGATGTGAAGTTCCACAAGACGCGGGAACATTGATCCTTTCAGTTCAAGACACCAGTCTGTTTATTGAAAAAAAGCCTCCTGAACGCCAGGGGGCTTTTTTCCATTCTGCTATTCTTATTGCTATCAGTACCAATTCCATTTGAATAACTTATCCTGCATCACCCTATTTTGGTAAGGGACGCATCATGAAGAAAATGATCGCACCAGCTGTTACTTTATTTGCCATTTTGAGTCTGCCTTCCGCGTTTGCGGCTGATCAGTCGCTTAGTACAAACTCAGGGCAGGAACTGGGGCTCAGTGTTTCCAGCTACAAGTATGAAGAGCCCAATGTCGATGTGAAAAATGATGGCATTAAGATCGGCGCAGACTATACAACGGCTTTGTCATTTCAAAACGAGTGGTTTTTAAAATTAAATGGCCGTATTGCCTACGGTACGGTGGATTACACCGGTTCGGGGACGGCGAAAAATAATCCCGATTACTATTATGAACTCCGACCTTTGATCGGTAACGACCGTTGGCTCGGTAACAGTGTGCTTGCACCTTACGCCGGGTTTGGTTTCCGTTACTTGTATAACGACAGCCGAGGTATGACCAGCACCGGCTATTGGGGCTATCAGCGGGAAAGCCGTTATTATTATGTTCCGGTTGGGGTGACACACCGTTTTTCTCTGGATAGTCGCTCCATTCTGGAGTCGATGGTGGAGTTCGATTACCTGATCCGGGGTCAGCAAAAATCGAGATTGTCTGATGTCTCTCCGAGTTATCCGGATGCCGATAACCGGCAAAACAGTGGTTATGGCATCAAGTTTTCCAGTATGTATCGGGCACATGGATTAGCGATAGGCCCTTATATTGATTACTGGAATATCAATGATTCGGAAGTTTCTACCGCGGTGTCTGGCAATACGATCTATTCCGGATTTGAGCCTCAGAACACGACGTTTGAATTTGGGATCAAGGCCTCCATGCGTTTCTGAGCAAGAGTGCCTTCGTAACGAGTGAGACATGCTGACCGATACGCACATTCATCTTGATCTCAGCGAATATGCGGCTGATTTACCGCAGGTATTGGCCCGCAGTCGTGCGGTGGGCGTTACGCGCTGGCTGGTACCTGCCATTGGTTCCTCGTATTGGTCGGGGTTGCCGCTGTTACATCAGCAGTATCCGCAACTCTATTATGCGTTGGGGCTGCATCCTTGGTTTCTCGCTCAGGAGACGGAGTCTGTTCTTGCGGAGCTGGAAGCGCATATACAGCAGCGTCCCGCCGGGCTGGTGGCGATTGGTGAATGTGGACTGGATGGTGCAGTTGATGTGCCGATGACGTTGCAGATCACCTACCTGGAAAAGCAGCTCGCCTTGGCGAGTCAATATCAGCTTCCGGTGATTCTGCACTGCCGGAAGGCTTATAACGAGCTACTGCAAACCGTGAAACGATTTGATTTACCGCGTGGTGGTGTCTGGCATGCCTTTTCCGGTTCCAGGCAACAGGCGGAACAATTTATTGCATTGGGTTTCATGCTGGGTATTGGCGGTGTGATCACCTACGAGCGTGCCGAGAAAACACGTAAAGCGCTGACTAAACTGCCGGTGGAAAGCTTTCTGCTTGAAACCGACGGGCCTACGATGCCGTTATCCGGCCGACAAGGTGCACGCAATGAACCGGCCTACCTGCCGGAGATATTGCAAGTCTTGGCTGATTTACGAAATGTGTCGCCAGAAGAATTAAATCAGCAGATTGAATTAAATGCCGAAAAAATGTTCCGGTTTTGATCGCCATAACAGAGACTTGCACTTTTTTTCACGATATTCTTTAGCTCTCGCACAATACATCGTTATTGCGCCCTTTTGCGTTATCTAAGAGTCGGGCAAATTAGCATCAGACTCCAGGAATGGAAGCTCAGGGCTGGGATAATTCCCATCACCTTCAGGCACGATGCCTGGCGGCAAAGCCGCTATCATTTAAAGACACGATCTTAATTCTTTAACCGGAAATATCCGGCGTATTTGATATGGAGAGACGGATGCCTGACTTACAAAAAGCAGCTCAACGTGCATTGCAATTGATGGATTTGACCACCCTGAACGATAACGATACCGACGACGTGGTGATCGCGTTGTGTCGGCAGGCAAAAACAGCGGTAGGCCAAACTGCGGCTGTTTGTGTTTATCCGCGCTTTGTTCCGATCGCAAGAAAGACATTACGTGAAATCGGTGCCGAAGATATCAAGATCGCCACGGTGACGAATTTCCCACATGGCAATGATGATATTGCCATTGCCGTCGCAGAGACAAAAGCCGCGGTCGCTTATGGTGCTGATGAGGTGGATGTCGTTTTTCCTTACCGTGCCTTGATTGCCGGTAACCGTGATATCGGTTTTGAACTGGTACACGCTTGCAAGGCGGCTTGTGGTGAACAGGTGTTGTTGAAGGTCATCATTGAAAGTGGTGAGCTGAAAACCCCCGAACTGATCCGTGCTGCCTCTGAAATCGCAATTGCAGCAGGTGCTGATTTTATTAAAACATCAACCGGTAAAGTGCCGGTGAACGCGACGCTTGATGCGGCCACAGTGATGTTACAGGTCATTAAAGATAAGAAAACATCAGTAGGATTTAAAGCAGCCGGTGGAGTTAAAAATGCCGAGCAGGCAGCGGAATATCTGACATTGGCTGCATCCATTCTGGGTGAAGAGTGGATTTCAGCCGCGACATTTCGTTTCGGCGCGTCCAGTTTGCTTAACAGCCTGTTGGCAACACTGGGTCAGCAAGTACAAGCGGCATCATCAGGATATTAATTCGTTAGCCAGTAAGGGGGCTCCATGTTCCTGCCACAAGAAATTATTCGTAAAAAACGGGATGGTTACGCACTCAGCGACGGTGAAATCCAGGCATTTGTTCAGGGTATCACGCATAACACCGTGACGGAGGGGCAGATCGCTGCACTGGCCATGGCGGTGTTTTTTAACGGCATGACCATGCCGGAACGAATTGCACTGACCTGCGCCATGCGTGATTCCGGCTCGGTGCTGGACTGGTCAGAATTAGCGCTGCCGGGGCCGGTGCTGGATAAACATTCGACTGGTGGTGTCGGTGATGTCGTCTCGCTGATGCTCGGCCCGATGGTGGCTGCCTGTGGTGGTTATGTGCCGATGATTTCGGGACGTGGTTTGGGTCATACTGGCGGTACGCTGGATAAATTTGATGCGATCCCCGGTTATCAGACCAGCCCGCTAAATGCGATCTTCAAGAAAGTGGTGAAGGAAGTCGGCGTGGCCATTATCGGGCAGACCTCGGATCTGGCGCCGGCCGATAAACGCTTTTATGCGACCCGGGATGTGACTGCTACTGTAGAATCAATTCCACTGATTACGGCCTCCATTCTGTCGAAGAAGCTGGCCGCCGGGCTGGAAGCACTAGTCATGGATGTTAAGGTCGGTTCCGGTGCCTTTATGCCAACCTATACGCAATCGGAAGAATTGGCGAAGAGTATCGTCGCGGTAGCCAATGGTGCCGGTTGTCGGACAACAGCTCTGCTGACCGATATGAATCAGGTATTAGCTACCAGTGCCGGGAATGCGGTGGAAGTAAGAGAAGCGGTTCGTTATCTCACGGGGGCTTATCGTCATCCACGCTTACACGAGGTGACCATGGCGTTGTGCGCCGAAATGTTGTTGTCAGGCGGGCTGGCCACAACGGAACAGGAAGCGCGCGCCAAGTTGCAACAGGTGCTGGATAACGGCAAAGCGGCAGAGACATTTGCCCGGATGGTGGCGGCGTTGGGCGGACCGACGGATTTTGTCGAAAACTACGATCAGCATCTTGAAAAAGCCGAAATTATCCGTCCGGTTTATGCTCAATCTACCGGACGGATTCAGCAAATTGATACTCGTGCGTTAGGCATGGCGGTTGTAGCCTTGGGCGGCGGACGCCTGCGCGCTGCTGATCCGATCGATTATGCGGTAGGCCTGACCGATGTCATGTCATTGGGTGAATTGGCGGATCACGAACGTCCGCTGGCCTGGGTACATGCCCGTACCGAAGCGCAATATGAACAAACCGCAGCGATAGTTCGTCAGGCTATGCAAGTTAGTGATGCTGCCGTGACATTACCGCCGTCAGTGTATCGCCGGATTAGTCTGGCGGATGTTTGAGGTTGACATGAAACGTACCATTATTTTAATGCTGGATTCACTCGGAATTGGTGCCAGCAGTGACGCTGCACGATTTGGGGATGAAGGTGCCAATACCCTCGGCCATATTGCTCAGGCTTGTGCCAATGGCGAAGCGGATACTGGTCGGCAAGGTGTCCTGAAACTGCCGAATCTGACCCGACTTGGTTTGGCTCATGCGTGTGCGGCGTCCTGCGGAACTTTTCCGGCAGGATTAGATGAATCCGTGATCCCGGTTGCCGCCTATGGCTACGCACAGGAGTTATCTTCCGGAAAAGACACCCCGTCAGGTCATTGGGAAATGGCCGGGGCGCCGGTGTTGTTTAACTGGGGCTATTTCACGGCGAAAGAAAACAGCTTCCCGCCGGAATTACTGGATGCGCTGGTGGAACAGGGACATCTGCCCGGTTATCTGGGGAACTGTCACGCCTCGGGTACTGAGATTCTAGATCGTCTCGGTGAAGAACATATGCAAACAGGAAAACCGATTTTCTATACGTCGGCAGATTCGGTGTTCCAGATTGCCTGTCATGAAGAAACATACGGGTTAGAAAAACTGTATGAATTATGCAAACTGGCCCGTCAGCTTTTGGAACCGTATAACATCGGTCGGGTGATTGCGCGTCCGTTTATCGGTGGCAAAGCGGGTGAATTCAAACGTACCGGCAACCGGCATGATTATGCGGTCGAACCGCCGATGCCAACCTTATTGGATCGCATGAAAACGGCGGGCGGGGAAGTGATCTCGATCGGTAAGATTTCCGATATCTATGCTGGTTGTGGCATCACGCAACAACACAAGGCAACAGGGCTGGAAGAGTTGTGGCATAAAACGCTAGAGCAGGTTAAAACCGCGCCGGGTCAGTCCATCATTTTTACCAACTTTGTTGATTTTGATTCATCCTATGGTCATCGTCGGGATGTAGCAGGGTATGCTGCGGCACTGGAATATTTTGATTCGCGTCTGCCGGAACTGTTTGCTCTGCTGCAACCGGGTGATCGGGTGGTGCTGACAGCCGATCATGGCTGCGACCCGATTTGGACCGGTTCTGACCATACCCGGGAGCACGTTCCGGTCATTTTTTATGGCGCGACGGTGCCTCCACAGGCCCTTGGCAAGCGAGATACCTTTGCGGATATCGGACAGACCATCGCCGTGTACCATGGCTTACCTGCACTTGAATATGGCAGCAACTGCCTGCCTGAACATCATTAACAGAAGGAATAACAATGCCAACTCCACATATTAATGCCAAAGAGGGCGCTTTTGCTGAAACTGTATTGATGCCGGGTGATCCGCTACGTGCAAAATATATTGCTGAAACCTATCTGGAAAACGCTGAACTGGTGACTGACGTGCGAAACATGTTCGGTTATACCGGCTTTTATAAAGGGCAGCGTATCTCTGTCATGGGGCATGGTATGGGTATCCCATCCTGTTCTATTTATACCAAGGAACTGATCACCGAATACGGCGTGAAAAACATCATCCGAATTGGCTCTTGTGGTGCGGTACGTGCCGATGTCAAAGTGCGTGATGTCATTATTGGCATGGGGGCGAGTACCGATTCCAAAGTAAACCGTATGCGTTTTAAAGATCACGATTTCGCAGCGATTGCCGATTTCGGTTTGCTGCGAAACGCCGTCACGGCAGCGGAAAATTTAGGGATTGCGGTGAAGGTCGGCAACCTGTTCTCTGCTGATCTGTTTTATACGCCGGATCCGCAGATGTTTGATGTTATGGATAAATACGGCATTCTGGGCGTCGAAATGGAAGCCGCAGGCATCTATGGCGTCGCTGCAGAATATGGTGCGAAAGCACTGGCCATCTGTACGGTTTCCGATCACATCAAGAGCGGTGAACAAACCACAGCAGAAGAGCGGCAAAATACCTTCAACGATATGATGAAGATTGCGCTCGATTCTGTGTTGCTGCTTAAATAATCTCTCCTGCAGATAACGCTTGCCTGAAGGAAAAGCGATCGGCTACGCTGTCGACCGCTTTTTCTGACAGGGAGTTTATCACCATGCCGATTTCCGCGTTGCCAGAGCAGATTGCTGACTGGCTTGTTCACTTCCCCCAATCTAGGGTACTTCAATTTACAGATCGTGGAACTGAGGCGGTCGATAAACCCGAATGTGACGGTTATGTGGTGCTGATGGGGGCCACTCTGGCGCCGGAGCATGTCGCAGTCACCGTGAAACAAATTCGTGAAATGGGCATGGCTGTCTGCTGTTTTATGCCGTTTGCCGTCGGCGATGTCTGGACGGTGACGCTCGGTACCTCGGCACACTCTTCCGATTTGATGCAATGGCTCAAAGTACAGGATTGGACGATCGATGGCGCCCATATTGCCGAATTACCGCGTTTGCAGGCTGGTGGATTGATTCTGATGGATATGGATTCCACCGCGATCCAAATCGAATGCATCGACGAAATTGCACGTCTGGCCGGTGTCGGTGAACAAGTGGCTGCGGTGACAGCCGCCGCCATGCACGGCAAGCTGGAGTTTGCTGAAAGTCTGCGTAACCGGGTTGCCCTGTTAAAAGATGCCCCGGTGACGATTCTGGATCAGGTGGCCGCGAATATTCCGCTGATGCCGGGTTTAACCGATCTGGTCAGCACGGCCAAAGCCGCAGGTTGGAAAGTGGCGATTGCTTCTGGTGGTTTTACCCATTTTGCGGGGGTATTGCAGCGTAAGCTGGGGCTGGATCATATCGAGTCAAACGTGCTGGATATTGAAGGCGACCATTTGACCGGCAAAGTCAATGGCCGCATTGTTGATGCCAAAGTGAAAGCAGAAACGCTGGCAGAGCTGAAAGCCCGTTATCAGATTTCAGAGAAACAGACCGTGGCGATTGGCGACGGCGCCAACGATCTGCCGATGTTGAAAGCCGCTGCGCTCGGTGTTGCCATCCATGCTAAACCGGTTGTCCGCGAACAGGCACAGGTGGCCATTCGACATATGAATCTGGAAGCGATCATCTGTCTGCTGCAAGCGGGCGATATCATCGCCCGTGCGTAAGCAAGCCGATTCGTCTGACCGGTGAGCTGCCGGTCAGATATTCAGCGTTTTATGTCCAACCGTTGTAATGTGGCCTCGGTTGTATCAATCACATCACACACGCCCACCACACTCCATAATGCCTCTTCCAGTTGTTTGGCTTTATGGATGGCATATTTGGCAATGTAGTGTAGTTCTTTGGCTAAATACTCCATGTCTGGGCGGCCAGTTCGGGATATACGTATCTGAACGGAATAAAACTCGCCCAGCGCTAAAGCCCGGCTGATAAACTCTTTTTTCTCTGCTATCGAGCCAAACTCATTGCCCAACCGAATGTCATTTTGCACTTTGCCTTGCGGTAACGCTCGGTATTGAACGAACAGCTCGGTCACCTGAGGCCGATCTTCACGTCGAGCCTGATGGAGCGGGATCATCAACGCCTGTTTTAATAACGGCCCTTTAAATAAAGGCTGTAAATCCGCCTCTTTGCGATCGGCACTGAGCAACAGTTTGTCGAGAGAATGTTCGTGTTGGCTGATACCTAGAATACCCAGCTTGCTGGCGTAATGACGATCCACATACAGAGCATAATTAAATTGATGATTAACAAACAGGTTACGTAAGCTATCAGCCATGCCGCGATAGTGGCGTTGCTCTTTAGTCATGGTCAATTTTTTCTGATTTTGCTCAATCAGCATTTCAAAAAACTCACGACCCACATGCGTATCCGGGGCGCCATCCACGGTGAGATGTAAAATGGTACGCGTATTGTTGCTGTTCACGATCCGGTATCTCAGATCGGCCAACTTCATGTTTTTGATAAGATCCTGCATTTTAGGCAAACTGAGCAGAACGACATCTCCATTCTGACATGGCAATGACGCTTCTAATTCAACCTGTAATCCGAAGACGGAAATATCACGGGTCCAGCCAATCAACGCATGCCCGTTGAGCTTTACCACAACGGGGGTTTTATGCATATAACGCGGTTCGCGTCGTAATTGTGCATAATGCAGCAGTTCAATCTGAAAGGTCGGTGCATCAATGGGATGTCCGAAATCTCTGAGCAAATTGGCATCACTTTCTGTAGGGGACCACTGCTGATATTCCTCCAGATGAGAATCCAGATTCACGGCCGTAAGCTGGGCCACATATTTCAGTTGTTGTAACTGATGAACCAATCCCAAACGGTATTGTTCCATGCTGATATTGCTGTCGATCAGCTTTTCCAGTTTAAGATGCGGGTCGATTACTTCCAGCGTAAATAGGTAAACCCGCCAGCTGGAGCGTTTACTGCCGACAGAGAAAAAGAGTGCTTTGAGGCCGGAAGCTTCCAGTTCTTGTTCTGTTGCCGAGAAAAAATAAATATGGCTACGCAGGGTATGTGTAAAACAGTAGATAATTGTGCTTTTCTGTTCCGTCGGTTGTTGCAGCAGTGCTTGCATCCGTTCCGGATTAAATAAGCCGGCCAGAAGATCGGTATTTCGTTCGTTACGCCAGTATTCCAGTTCATGCTGGTTATTTTCTGTTTTGAGTGCATATTCCAATTTAATATTTTTTTCATGGGAAAAAAATAAAGGTAACCCCGTCAGCCGAGGTAGATAGAACTGTTCAAAACCTTTGATTTCCGTTGTCGTAAATGCAAAATCAATACTGACCCGATGACGGGTTTTATTATTCTGGATAAATTTTCGTAAGTATTCTTTAAATTCAGGTCGTTGATCTTCACAGCTTAAACGTAACCACGTTTGACCTTCTTCCTGCTCGTCCCCCCGGATCTGATAGTGTGCGGGTGAGAAGATCACATCTTGCGGATCCTCTTTTTGCAAACCGGAAAATATTAACTGACAAGCATCGCCCAACTGATACGTGCAGGGTTCGAGTAAAAACAGGCGCAGGCCATTGACTGACAGATTTGATGTTTTGGTTTTAATGACTTGACCATCTTCCAGCAGTAATGTGACCGGCGATGAATAATGGATGCGCTCTTCACGCCCTTGGTGATAACTACCGAATTCTAAGGTGCGGATCTGCAGACGATTGTTGGTGTTGGTGCGATTTAATTCATTGCTCTGGTTATATTGTGGTTTGGCATTGGCAACAACGGTTTCATAGACCCCTGTCGTATAATGTTGCTGATAACGAAGTAGGGCTTCCTGAAAAATCTTTTTATCGTGCTCGCCCAGATAATGCATCATTCCTTGATGTTGTACGACTTCACAGGGATAACCTTTACTGCGCATATCCAAAATGCGAATACAGGGCGACCAGAGGCGATTCAGCTCCATTTTGAGCAAGAAACGGGCGCTTTTACTTTCACCTTCGGTCAGGCGATTAAATAAGATATCGAAATCGGGTTCTTTAAAAAGCGGTTGTAATTGTTCCAACAGATCCGATGCCAGCGGCGATTCCATGAACTGCTCACTCCTGAGCTGATTATTGTTATCATCACTATCTGTTATCGGCATGATAGCCAATTTCTTAATGAGGAACTGTGATGGCAAAAAGTAAAGTCGCTTATGTCTGCAATGAGTGTGGAGCAGAATTCTCACGCTGGCAAGGTCAGTGTGCAGAGTGTAAAGCGTGGAATACGATCACAGAGATCCGTGTCGGAACGTCGGCTATCACGCAGAAAGGGTTAAGAACAGGGTATGCAGGTGCATTAAGCAGTAAGGTCCAAACGCTTGCCGATGTGTCTTTGGCTGAATTACCTCGGATCAGTTCCGGCTACAAAGAATTGGATCGTGTGCTGGGCGGCGGCATTGTGCCGGGTTCAGCCATGTTGATCGGTGGGCACCCAGGCGCCGGGAAAAGTACACTGTTGCTGCAAACCATGTGTTCATTAGCAGAACGCATGCCAGTGCTTTACGTGACCGGGGAGGAATCCTTACAGCAAGTGGCCATGCGGGCACATCGGCTGGGGTTGCCCAACGATAAATTACGGATGCTGGCTGAAACCAGTGTCGAACAAATCTGTCATTTGGCACTGCAGGAGAAACCGGCTGTTATGGTGATCGACTCGATACAGGTGATGCATGTTGCCGATGTCAGTTCTGCACCAGGCTCTGTTTCTCAGGTCAGAGAAAGTGCCGCACAACTCACGCGTTTCGCCAAACAACATCAGGTTGCCATCTTTATGGTGGGTCATGTTACCAAAGACGGTACTTTAGCCGGCCCGAAAGTGCTGGAGCACTGCGTTGATTGTTCCGTCCTGTTGGAAGGTGATGCAGATTCACGGTATCGCACCCTGCGTTGCCAAAAAAATCGCTTTGGCGCCATTAATGAATTAGGTGTATTTGCAATGACTTCGCAGGGGATGAAGGAAGTCAGCAATCCTTCTGCTATTTTCCTGAACCGGGGAGAGGCAGAAAGTGCTGGTTCAGTAGTAATGGTGACTTGGGAAGGAACTCGTCCTTTGCTGGTGGAGCTCCAGGCCTTGGTGGACTACTCGCAATTGGCAAATCCCCGACGATTGGCCGTGGGAGCCGAACATAACCGACTGGCCATGCTGCTGGCTGTTATGCATCGACATGGCGGGATACAGATGGCGGATCAGGATGTGTTTATCAATGTGGTGGGTGGTGTCAAAGTGGAAGAAACCAGTGCTGATCTGGCGCTAATTGCCGCGATGGTCTCCAGCTTTCGCGATAAACCGATCCCTAAAGATCTGATTATTTTTGGTGAGGTGGGTTTATCCGGTGAGATCCGACCTGTTCCTTCAGGTCAGGAACGATTGCAAGAAGCGGCGAAACACGGCTTTCGCCAAGCCATTATCCCGAAAGCCAATATGCCGAAACATGAAATTGCCGGCATAAAGATAACCCCCGTGATCAGCTTGCAAGAAGCTATCGAGTTGCTTTGTTAAACCTGGGGTGGTTGTTGTTCGTGCTCTACATGATCTTCGATCAAATGAGCCAGCTCGCGCAGCAAGAGTTCAGTGTCTCCGGCGTTTAATTCGATGAGTCGACGTAGATGCGAGGCACTATCAATATCAATATTATGACAATACACACCGAGTCGCTGCATATCTAAATGGGTCGGCTCAACTTCCATCGTGATCTGAATATTCGAGTCCGCCAATGTAAATGTAAGTGTAAAGCGACCGGATAGTTTTTCGTCCCAGTTTTCCGGGCGCTTGAGTAAAGCGCCTTGTAATGACAGATCTAACAACGTAGTTGACCAGTGCTGATCTCCTTGCTGCAGTTGAGCTGGTGTGCGATATACCGCTCGAAAAAAGCGTCGTCGTTCAATCATGATCTGTCGTTCTCCCTTATGCCAACTGGTTTTGAGTGAATGTAACACACTCAGAAACCAGAAATCAGGCTGTGGTTGCTGATTTTGGGGTTTGTTCTAACAGCTCACCATTATTCAGTACATCCAAAACCAGCACTAATTTATCTTCAAGTTTAAAGCGTTCTTCCAGTGTCAGCCCCAACTGACTGAGGTCGGTTTCCAGTTCTGGTAACTCATCGTCTTTAATGTCGCTGTATCTTTCATTAAAGTCCAGAATCGCCTCCGTGGTATCCTGAATGCGATCAATCAAACGATTAGTTAAAGATAAATGGCGACCGTCTATCTTTTCATAAGCATCGATCAGGATCTCATAAATTTCAAAATGTCCGGCTGAAACATAGTCAACCAAACGACCACAGAAATCAGAGAGCGCTTCGTTATCGGGTAAAGTTTTGCGATAAGGCGGCATCAATCCGGCCAATTGCATATATTCAACTAACAAATTTCGGCGAACATTCAACCAGGCATCAATTGCGGGATGTTTACCTGCGACTTGTTGGCGTATTTTATCAAGATTAACCAGCATGTTGCCTCCTTTGTTCGCGAGTCGGAAATTTAATTCCTTTTGAACACATTGTGCGGCTTTTGGTAAAAATGACACACCATTGAATATTACAACTGTTAAGCAAGTCTCTTTTCGGTCGCTATCTCGATTATGCTTTAGTCAGTTTGCAGATTGTTAGCAGCATGTTAAGTGGCAGAATGTTAGAATTAACCAATATGAAGCAATCAGAACAATAAAATGACACAAATAGAAAATGATCGTTATTTACGCGCTTTATTGCGTCAGCCTGTTGATAGAACGCCCGTTTGGTTAATGCGTCAGGCAGGGCGTTATCTTCCTGAGTACCGACAACTACGTGCCGAAGTCGGTGATTTTATGACGTTGTGTCAGTCACCTGAATTGGCATGTGAAGTGACATTACAACCACTGCGTCGTTTTGAGCTGGACGCGGCCATTTTATTTTCCGATATCCTGACGATTCCTGATGCAATGGGATTAGGGCTCAGTTTTGGGGCGGGTGAAGGCCCTAGATTTGCCAAGGTCATTCAGCACCAACGTGATGTGGATACATTGCCAATTCCTGATCCGGAAAGTGAATTGCGTTATGTCATGGATGCAGTACGCACTATAAAAAAGGAACTAAAACAAAAAGTTCCATTAATTGGTTTTTCCGGTAGTCCTTGGACATTAGCAACCTACATGGTGGAAGGTGGCAGCAGTAAACAATTTAGCCGCATTAAACAAATGTTGTATCGCGAACCGCAGTTGTTACATGGTTTACTGGCTAAATTGGCTGAGAGTGTGATCCAGTATTTGAATGCTCAGATTGCTGCTGGTGCTGATGCTGTGATGATTTTTGATACATGGGGTGGGGTGCTGTCTCATGACGATTATCAGACCTTTTCACTGCAATATATGACTCAAATTGTTCAGGGCATTCAGCGTCAGCATGAAGGCAGAACCATCCCTATCACCTTATTTACCAAAGGTGGCGGCCAGTGGCTCGACGCAATTGCTGCATCGGGATGTGATGCCATTGGTTTAGACTGGACGACGAATATTTCGATGGCCAGACAGCAAGTTGGAAATAGAGTTGCTTTACAAGGGAATATGGATCCTGCGGTATTGCTTGGTGATGATGCGCTGGTAACTCACAAGGTTCAGCAAATTTTACAGGCATATGGTCATGGTTCCGGTCATGTGTTTAATCTGGGGCACGGTATTACTCCAGATATTGAACCTGAACGCGTGAAAACCTTTGTTGATGCGGTGCACCATTTTTCTGCGCCATATCACCAATAACAGCGGATTACAGGCAATAAAAAAACGGCTTTAGGCCGTTTTTTTATTGCTAAGTATGGATGAAAAACGATTATCCGGCATTCATCATACGTTTATATTCATTAATTTTCGCCAACAACGATTTCTTCGCGGTATTTTGCATCGGTTCATTCATTGGCAAATCGACACGCATTGCATCTACAGGACGATTGTTGACATGGAATTCGTAGTGTAAGTGTGGCCCGGTTGAACGACCGGTATTGCCTGAAAGAGCAATCACTTGTCCCATCTTAATCTTCTGTCCTGGTTTTACCAGTGATTTACTGAGATGCATATAAACAGTACTGTAGCGACCAGTATGACGAAGAACTATGTAGATCCCCATGTCTGGATGACGTGTAGCCTTAACCACTACGCCATCACCAGTGGCTTCAATAGGAGTTCCGACATGTACGGAGAAGTCGGTGCCGTTATGGGCCATGACACGGCCTGTAACAGGGTTAAGACGATGAGGGTTAAATCCAGAGCTGACTTTAGTAGACGATGGGATGGGATAACGCATGAACTTACCACTTTTGGTCATGCTGAGGCTGCTGCCATCATCATCATAAAACTGGTTGTCGCTGGCACTACGGAAGGCTGAATAGGTTTTGCCTTTGGCGGTGAGTATGACAGCTAAAACACGAGCATCACTTTCAGCTTTCCCAGCCACAGTATTGCGATCAAACAAGACTTTGAATTTGTCACCACTTTTCAAGTCGCGACGAAAATCAATTCGCCCCTGAAACAGACGTGCAACTTGGTGAATATGTCCGGCGCTTAAACCTGCGTTACGAGCGCTGTTACCAAAAGAGCCTGAAATTGTACCGCGTAAAACCCGTGTTGGGCGAACAGCTGGGCGAACTGTTTCTTTTTTCTCGGCTGCTTTTGATTTTTCTGCTGCTTTTTTGTTGGCTTTTTCATCGGCAGCGATACGCGCAGCTTCTTTCTTACTGACTTTCGTGTTTTCAGTCGAAACAGTCTGTGTATCAGCAGCAGATTGGGTATCTTCATCGGTTGTCGCGACACTGTCTTGTGTGGTGTTGTCAGTTACATCGCCATTTTTTTCAACGTGAGACTGATAACCATCGCCTTTACGTTCAAAGACAACATGCTTATCAAGATCTAAAGGGATATATAACTTTTGAACAACGTTTGCGTCATCAAGGTAAAAAGAGATTTTTTGCCCAGGCTTCAAGCGGACTAAAGAATTCTGGATGTCGACTTCCAGTAATTTTTGCAAGGTGGCTGGCGACAAGTTTAACGTGTTAAAAATGTACGACAAATTGTCATCATCTTTGACCACATAGTCCATTAACTGGAGTTCACCGGTTGACGCAGTCATGTCATCGGTAATGCCGTCATCGTCAAGTAGCGAATCACTTGGTACGTTTACAAATTCAGTGTCTGCTGCTTGTTTACTTAATTCAGCATCGACAGAAACATCATCGCTGGCAACAGGGATCGGTTTATTGGTCAATAATTCCCCGGGTGGGGGCAACAGAGTAATACTGGCTACAGAGAAACATGCCAGCATAATGATAGCGTACAGGTGCTGTCGGGGAATGGGTAATTCACGATTCGCCAAACCTGTAAACGGTGTCAAAATCCGTTTCATTGTTTTGTCTTCGCTCTGTTGAAAAATTAGACTGTTATACCATCACTAAATGCAGGGTAAAAATTAGTTTTTCCCTAGATGGCACAAAGTTAGATTTGTATCACGTAGAGTAGGGCTATGACAATAAAATGAGCCCGGAAATCTGGTTACGCAGTGCAATTGTTTGTTTTTTGTGCGATGTCGGATGGGGTTTGTTCATGTTTTTGGTGTGAGTTCGTTTTTCATTCTCGGTTGAGTGGCATACAATTCAGCTCTTGTATAAAGGAGAATCCTGTGTTTGGTGACAAATTCTATAAGAAACTGCATAAGCTGATGCCATGGCAGCAAACCGTCTTTGCATTGGCTTTAAGTGAAAGAATGTATCCCAATTATTGTCTGTATGCTGAAAGCACGGGGCGTGGTGACACCAAACTGATCCGTCATGCGCTCGATACCATGTGGCAGTATCTGACCGAAAAAAGCATGCGGATCGATTTATCCGCGATATTGGAACAAATAGAATCCAACATGCCGGAACCGCAAAGTGAAGAATGCTATGGTGCATGGCCTGCGTTAGATGCCTGTGTGGCGTTGGCGACAGCCTATAATTCGGTGGTGTTTCGTCTGGGCGATGAAGCCTATGATGTGAGTCAGACATCGTTAGGCAGCGTTGTTGGTTTCATTGAAATGCAGCAAGAAAAGGAACTTTCCGCCGAAGAACTTTACGCTGAGCCATTAATTGAAGACGAAATGGCGTTTCAGGTCGAATTACTGGCGCAGGTCTCACGGCCCCGAGATGCTGAAGTCATTTGGAATATAAAAACGCTGGCTACCGGGAATGGTATTTCAAATCTGGGGATCGCGTTGGACTAGCAGCCAGGCTGCATGAAATATCATCAGTCAGTATAAAGTTGAATCAATGGACAGGATATTTTGTGACAGCAATGTAGTTCTCAGTGAAAATGTGCTGTTTTTCATGGCGTCATGGCAGAAAGTTTTTGCCAGTCAGATTAATTTTGACTAGATTGAGGCAGCTTTTTTGATCGGCTTACATAATAAGGATTGCGTATGAACAAAACTGAGCTTGTTGATGCGATTGCAGCCAAGGCTGACATGAGCAAAGCCCAGGCTAAAGCGGCACTGGAGCAGATTCTCGATACCATTACTCAAAGCCTGAAAGAAGGTGATCCTGTTCAGTTGGTTGGATTCGGTACTTTCAAAGTAAATCACCGTGCAAGTCGTACTGGTCGTAACCCACAGACAGGTCAGGAAATCACCATTGCCGCTTCTAACGTGCCTACGTTTGTTGCAGGGAAGGCATTGAAAGATACAGTAAACAACTAAGTTAACTGTTTACTCGATTTACAAAAAAACCGGCTTGAAGCCGGTTTTTTTATGTGTATCTGAATATCAATGCGATAGACAGAATGGTATGCGTTATCAGCCGATTTCTGTATCAGCTTCAGTTGTTGCTGTATTTGGCGCACCAAAGTAAGCAAACGTTTCTGTTGTGATGATATGACGTAAACCAATCAACCCGATCAGGTTAGGAATCGCCATCAGCCCGTTCACTATATCCGCAATGACCCAAATCAAATCCAGATGCAGTAAGGCACCTACGGCAACCAGAATGACGAAGAGCCAACGATAAGGTTTAATGGCCTTAACACCTAACAAATATTCTGTACAGCGTTCACCATAGTAGTTCCAGCCAATGATGGTGGTGAAGGCAAAGAACAATAAACCAATATTGACCAGATAAAAGCCTAATTGACTACCTATGCCTTGCGTAAAGGCCATATTCGTCATCGCAGTGCCTGCGACCTCAGACTGCCAAGCACCGGTTAAAACCAAGGTGATCCCGGTCATGGTGCAGATGATAATGGTGTCGAAGAAGGTTCCGGTCATACAGACTAACCCTTGTTCAACACAAGAGTCTGTTTTTGCGGCGGCGGCTGCAATAGGTGCTGATCCTAATCCTGATTCATTAGAAAATACACCGCGCGCAACCCCAGCCTGCAATGCAAGCATCATAGTGGCACCGGCAAAACCACCCGTGGCAGCAGTTGTCGTGAAGGCTGCACTCAAAATCTGATCAATGACTGCAGGCATTTGGTCAACATGGAGATATATGACCGCCAAACAGCTTATGACATACAGCGCGGCCATAAAGGGCACGACTTTGGTGGAGACACGAGAGATAGACTCAATGCCACCCACGGTAATGAGTGCAACCAGAACGGCCAGCGTCAGCCCTGTGATCCATTTCGGCACTTCGAAAGCAAACTGTGCCGCATCTGCAATGGCATTTACCTGAGGAAAAGTACCAATACCGAACAATGCGACGCCGATACCAAATAAGGCAAAGGCGCAGGCCAGAAATTTACTGCCCAGACCTTTCTCCAGATAGTACATCGGGCCACCGCTCATCTGACCATTGGCATCTTTCTGGCGGTAACGCACGGCAAGCAAGCCTTCGGAATATTTGGTGGCCATCCCCAGAAAAGCGGCAATCCACATCCAGAATATAGCACCCGGACCACCCAGTTTGACGGCAGTGGCGACCCCGACGATATTCCCTGTACCGATCGTGGCTGATAAGGCAGTACACAATGCCGCGAAGCTGGAGACATCGCCTTCTTTGTCATCGTGTTTCGGCGGGAAAAAGACCAATTTTAACGCTAATGGCAGACGGATCACCTGAAGCAGACCCAGGCGGATGGTGAGGTACAAGCCTGTTCCCATCAATAATGCCAGTAGTGGCGGCCCCCAGATAAAGTCATCAACGGCGGTGAGAAATGAATGAAGCATAGTTGTTTAGATCCTCCTGAAACGAAGTTGTTCATTCGTGAAAGGAGGAGACGGGAACACCTACCCGGTGAGGATCACCAGATATATCGTTCCATCCCCTCTGTCCTTTTGCCTGAGAGTTTCAACCGTGCGGTTTTGCTCCTTCGGCGCCCGATTTAACGGGTCTCTTCAGAGTCTCGTCCAGTAGCAGTCCTCGCCTTGCGGCACCTGAAAGATTCACTTCTTCGGTGGATGTAGAACCATCCTCTCCTGCTACCTTCATCCGAACATTGGAAGGTGGCTGTAGATCCTAAATAAAATTTTGGCGTTTGTCTTTATTGTGGTTTAAAAATTTACAACAAATAAAAATGTTGGTTTTTTATACTGTGTTTATGCCTATTATTAAGTGCAATACGGTGTGGTGGGTGTTATTGATTCGATGGAATTTGAGGAAAATTAAAAACGGTGCATTAATTCCGTTAATTCATTCCTGATGAAAGGAAGCGCTAAATCCGCTGAATGAAACCGGTTTATCCGATAAAATGGTGGCAGGTTTTCTATTCCGGTGATGACGATGTATAAGCTGATTGCTCTTGATATGGATGGCACGCTGTTGCGTGGTGACGGTACGATTTCTCAGCGAACGAAAAGTGCTATTCAACAAGCCCGGCAGAAAGGGGTGAAGGTGGTGTTGGCATCAGGGCGTCCGATTGAGGGGTTAGAACGTTACCTGACCGAATTGGAACTGACTAGCAATGATGATTATGCGCTGAGTTATAACGGTGCGCTGATCAAAAATGTGGGAACACGGGAAACCATCTGTAGCCAGTTGATCAGTGGCAAAGATGTTCATGATGTCTATTCTATCAGCCAGAAAATCGGCGTAAATACACACGCGTTCTCTACTGAGCTGGGGCTGATTTCGCCAAAACTCAGCCATTACACCGCCCATGAGCGTGATATGAACGGCATTGCGCTGACACTGATTGATTTCAATGAATTATCCGAAGATCACCCTATTATCAAAGTGATGTTGGTGGATGAACCGGAGATTTTGTCTCCGGGAGTTGAGCAAATTCCAGCAGATTATTACGAGCGGTTTACGGTAGTCAGAAGTGCGCCATTCTTTTTAGAAATTCTGAATAAAAACAGTAATAAAGGCAATGGTGTCGCGATGCTGGCTGATTACCTGGGGATCAAACCTGAAGAGGTCATTTGTGTCGGTGATGCGGGCAACGATGTGCATATGCTGGAGTATGCCGGATTATCGGTTGCGATGGGCAATGCGTTTGACGATATCAAAGCGATCGCTGATTACGTGACACATTCCAACGAAGAAGATGGTGTGGCGCACGTCATTGAGAAATTCATCCTGACCTGATTCCCCTGTGCAATGGGTTGTCAGGTTTTTGGAATGACCGGCCTGCGTCAGCAAGGATAAATCCGCTTCGGCAACCGAAGCGGATTTACAGTGGTTTATACAAAACGCATGGAGAGATCCATGGCATGTGTATGTTTGGTCAGCGCACCAACGGAAATATAATCAACACCCGTTTGGGCATAAGTAGCGATGGTTTGCAGTGTGACGTTGCCGGAAACTTCCAGTTTGGCCTTTCCTGCATTGATCTTGACGGCTTCATACATCATCGGAACTTCAAAATTATCCAGCATGATGATATCGGCATTTGCGTCCAGCGCTTGCTGTAGCTCATCCAGATTTTCGACTTCAACTTCGACCTTTTTACCCGGGTTCAACGCACGTGCGGTTTCAATTGCTTGTGCAATGCCACCACAGGCCATGATGTGGTTTTCCTTGATGAGGTAAGCATCGAACAACCCCATGCGATGATTTGCGCCGCCGCCACAGGTGACCGCATATTTCAGCGCCGTGCGCAGGCCTGGAATTGTTTTGCGGGTATCCAGCAATTTGCAGTGAGTGCCGGCGAGTTGCTGAACGTAGAGTGCAACATTGCTGGCGACCCCGGACAGCGTCTGGATAAAGTTCAGTACGGAACGTTCACCGGTTAACAGAATGCGTGCCGGACCATACATACGAAGCAGTTCCTGATTCGGTTGTACTGGGTCGCCATCTTTCACTTTCCATTCGATGCGGACATTGCCGCCGAGTTGGGTGAACACTTCTTCGGCCCAGGCTTTGCCACAAAATACCCCTTGTTCGCGCGTGATAACATAGGCTTCGGCCTGTCTGTCTGCGGGGATCAATTGTGCGGTAATATCGGCATGCGCATCGAGTACGCCACCTAAATCTTCTTCCAGAGCGGCACGTACTGTGCGCTGAATATCAGTTTGCAACATGACAAGTCCTGTTGAATTAGCCGGTTTTCCCGGTCGAAACAAAAAGATGCTGGAGATAAGCATACCATGTAGCATGCTTGGGCGCTAAAAACAGAGAGGTAAACTACCATGTTGCAAAAAAAATGGTTGATAAATGAACAGGGATGGCTCACCGAGGCTCGGCATTGTCCTTCTCCGTTTTATAATCAGCGGCCAGAAAATGAGCCGATCTCTTTGTTGGTGGTGCATGGTATTAGTTTACCGCCGGGGCAATTTGGCGGCCCCTATATTGATGCCTTGTTTACGGGCCACCTCGATCCTGATTTTCATCCTTATTTTGCAGCGATCGCACATTTGGAGGTTTCGGCACATTGTCTGATCCGCCGAGATGGAGAAGTGGTGCAATACGTCAGTTTTCTTGATCGCGCCTGGCATGCCGGGCGTTCGCAGTTTGAAGGCCGTGAAAACTGCAATGACTTTTCGATTGGTATTGAGCTGGAAGGCACCGATGACAGCGGTTATACCGAGGCGCAATATCAACAGCTGGCGATGCTCACGACCGCGATCCAAGACGCTTTTCCGGCCATCACGCCTGCCCGGATCACCGGACATGCCGACGTTGCCCCTGGCAGAAAAACTGACCCCGGCGCGTCATTTGACTGGGAGCAGTATCGCACTTTAATCAAGTAAACTGAGATGGTCGTGCGTATTCGTGCGAAGGTGCTCGTCTTCAGTCATAAGTTTTCAGTCATAACGCGAGTTGTCATTGATGAAAATTGTCATTGCCCCCGATTCCTATAAAGAAAGCCTGAGTGCGCTGGGTGTTGCAACTGCCATCGAGGCCGGCTTTCGTGCTGTTTTTCCTGATGCGGAGTATCGGCTTTTCCCGATGGCGGACGGCGGAGAAGGCACCGTGGATGCCATGGTGACGGCGACCGGAGGGACGAAGATCAGCGTTACGGTCAGTGATCCGCTAGGAAATCCGATTGATGCGGAACTGGGCCTGATCAATCCGCATTGTGCAGTGGTTGAAATGGCGGCGGCGAGTGGACTGGAGCGAATTCCTGTATCTGTCCGCAATCCGTTAGTCACGAGCACCTATGGTACGGGTGAATTGATTCGGGCGGCACTGGATCGGGGCGTGACTCAGATTATTCTCGGGCTGGGCGGCAGTGCAACCAATGACGGTGGTGCGGGGATGTTGCAGGCACTGGGCTATCGGTTGCTGGATCAGTATGGCGTTGATATTCCTCGTGGCGGGGTGGGGCTTGCGGCGTTAGCCAGCATTGATTGTGCGCAGGTGGATGCTCGGTTATCGCATTGCCAGTTTATTGTGGCCTGCGATGTGACCAATCCACTCACCGGGCCGTCGGGCGCGTCTCATGTGTTTGGCCCACAGAAGGGGGCGGATCCGGCGATGGTCGCGTTATTGGATGACAACCTGAAACATTACGCCCGTATCGTGGCGCAAGAATCAGGAGTGGATGTGGAGTTTGCGCCAGGGGCGGGAGCGGCCGGCGGAACGGGCGCTGCACTACTGGCTTTTATGAAAGCGGAATTACGCTCTGGGATTGATATGGTCACGTCGGCGGTGGGGCTGGAGCAGGCGATTGCAGAAGCGGATCTCGTGATCACCGGCGAAGGGCGGTTAGACAGTCAGAGTGTGAACGGGAAAGTCCCGGTTGGTATTGCCCGGATCGCAAAACGCTATAACAAACCCGTCATTGCGATTGCCGGGAGTCTGGGGGCGGATTTTTCACTGGTCTATGCGCAGGGCATCGATAGCGTATTCAGTGTGTTAAATCATGTCTGTACGCTGGAAGAGGCACTGACGCAGGCGGCTGAAAACATCCGTATCACCGCCCGGAATGTGGCTGCCACATTGCATATCCATTGCCGCTAACGGTATTAATGGTCAGACCGGTTCGTTTTTTAAACTGATTTTACAAACCAGTTACATTTATCGGCCCGTGAGGCTGAAGAACGTCTACAGCCTTACTGCGGTTATCTTCAAAGTTAATTCATTGTTTTTAATGAACTATCTTAAACCTCGTTCCCATCGGTTTTATCGCACCCGCATTCTCGCTAAGTAGACTGTAATTCCTCATGAAAATCTAAAACCATCCCATCTCTGTTTCATTTGTTAATGCGTTGTAATTGCTGTAAGGCGGAATGCGTAAAAATTCCCACATTTTTTGATTTTAATCAGATAATTCGTGGACAGTTGTTAATGATTTTGCTAATTTGTTTAACAATTCATGTATTGGTAATACCAAATTAACAAATTTCACATGACAGAATACAAACCAACTACACCAAAACTCTCCGACAGCATCGTTGCCGAATTGGAACAGATGATTGTCGACGGCACGTTGCAGCCAGGACAGAAACTGCTGCCAGAACGTGAATTGGCGGTGCAGTTCGGTGTTTCCCGCCCTTCTCTGCGCGAAGCAATCCAACGTCTGGAAGCGCGTGGTTTGCTCTATCGCCGTCAGGGTGGTGGTACCTACGTTAAAAGCGAATTGAACCGTGGGTTGTCTGACCCTTTCTTCGAGTTATTAGCTAATCACCCAGGTTCACAATTCGATCTGCTGGAATTCCGTCATGTTCTCGAAGGGGTCGCGGCTTATTACGCGGCACTTCGTGGTGATGAAAATGATTTTGCGCAAATGCGCGAGATACAAAGTGATATCGAGGCCGCACAGACCAGCGGTAATGTCGCTGCAGAAGCCAAAGCCGTTTCTGCTTTTTATCTCGCCATGACCGAAGCATCGCACAACGTGGTGCTGCTGCATCTGATGCGTGCCATCCGGGAGTTACTGGAACGTAACATTCTCGGAAATCTGGAAGTACTGAATCAGCGTCCGGGGGTGGTTAACCGGATCCGCCGTCACCGATCAGATTTGATCGCGGCGATCCTGGCGGGCCACCCAGAACAGGCCAGAGATGCTTGCCATGAGCATCTGGCTTTTATCGAGGATACCCTGCTGGATATACAGCGAGAAGATGAGCGTGCACAGCGCCCCTCGCGGCAGATCCATCAGGGATAACCTTACAACCAACATTGCCGTCAACAAACACAGGAAACAGCCATGTCTGAACTCCTTAAACATGATGTGGACCCAGTAGAAACTCAAGAGTGGTTAAACGCTCTGGAATCACTGCTTCGGGAAGAAGGTCCGGAACGAGCTCAATACATTCTGGATCAATTATCATCAGCCGCCAGCAAAGCAGGTTTAGCTGCAGGCACTGGTACTGGTGGTAAGCTGCTGACTGATTATATCAATACCATCGCGACCAGCGATCAACCGGCGTATCCGGGTAAACTGGATCTGGAACAGCGTATCCGTGCGATTATTCGCTGGAACGCAGTGATGATCGTTTTGCGTGCATCGAAGAAAGGCTTGGATCTGGGCGGACATATGTCCTCTTTTGCCTCTTCTGCCACAATTTACGATGTGTGCTTCAACCATTTCTTCCGTGCGCGTAACGAGAAAGACGGTGGCGATTTAGTTTACTTCCAAGGCCATATCTCTCCTGGCGTGTATGCCCGTGCATTTGTTGAAGGCCGTCTGACTGCTGATCAGCTGGACAACTTCCGTCAGGAAGTGGATGGCAAAGGTATTCCTTCTTATCCGCATCCAAAACTGATGCCTGAATTCTGGCAGTTCCCGACCGTATCTATGGGTTTAGGCCCAATCGGTGCGATCTATCAGGCGCGTTTCCTGAAATATCTGACCAACCGTGGCATCAAAGATTGCTCTGAGCAGAAAGTGTACGCTTTCCTGGGCGATGGTGAGATGGATGAGCCTGAATCTAAAGGCGCTATCACCGTTGCTGTACGTGAGAAACTGGACAACCTGATCTTCGTAATCAACTGCAACCTGCAGCGTCTGGATGGCCCAGTTGTCGGTAACGGTAAAGTGATCAACGAGCTGGAAGGTATCTTCGGCGGTGCTGGCTGGAACGTGATCAAAACCCTGTGGGGTTCTAAGTGGGATGAGCTGCTGCAGAAGGATACCTCTGGCAAGCTGATCCAGCTGATGAACGAAACACTGGATGGTGATTACCAGACTTTCAAATCCAAAGATGGCGCTTATGTCCGTAAACACTTCTTTGGCAAATACCCAGAAACCGCTGCGCTGGTGGCTGACTGGACTGATGAGCAGATCTTCTCACTGAAACGTGGTGGTCATGATCCGGTCAAACTGTTCGCTGCGTTCCAGAAAGCGACTCAGACTACCGGCAAGCCGACTGTGATCCTGGCGAAAACCGTAAAAGGTTATGGCATGGGTGAAGCTGCGGAAGGTAAAAACATTGCGCACCAAGTTAAGAAGATGGAACTGGATTCAGTTCGTCATATGCGTGATCGTTTCTTTGTTCCGGTTTCCGATGATCAAATCGACGAGCTGCCTTATCTGACTTTGGAAGAAGGCTCTGAAGAGTACAAATACCTGCACGAACGTCGTCAGGCATTGAAAGGTTATGTGCCAACTCGTTTGCCACAGACAACAGTGAAACTCGATATTCCTGAGCTGTCAGCATTTGATGCATTGCTTGGCGAACAGGCGCGTGAAGTGTCAACCACTATGGCATTTGTACGTAGCTTGAACGTGCTGCTGAAAGACAAATCTGTCGGTCAACGTATCGTGCCAATTCTGGCTGACGAAGCGCGTACTTTCGGTATGGAAGGTCTGTTCCGTCAAATCGGTATCTACAGCCCGCACGGTCAGCAATACACCCCGCAAGACAAAGAGATCGTCTCTTATTACAAGGAAGACCAGAAAGGTCAGATCCTGCAAGACGGTATCAACGAGCTGGGTGCAATGTCGTCTTGGTTAGCGGCGGCGACTTCTTACAGCACGAACGATTGCCCGATGATTCCGTTCTACATCTACTATTCGATGTTCGGTTTCCAACGTATCGGCGATATGGCATGGGCTGCTGGCGACCAGCAAGCACGTGGCTTCCTGTTGGGTGCGACCTCTGGCCGTACCACACTGAACGGTGAAGGTCTGCAGCACGAAGACGGCCATAGCCATATTCTGGCTGGCACCATCCCGAATTGCGTCAGCTATGACCCATCATTCGTGTATGAAGTGGCGGTGATCATTCAAGACGGTATGCGTCGTATGTACGGCGATAAACCAGAGAATATCTACTACTACATCACTACCCTGAACGAAAACTATCAGCACCCGGCTATGCCTGCTGGCGCTGAAGAAGGTATCCGTAAAGGTATCTACAAACTGGAATCTAACGCCGGTGCGAAAGGTCAGGTTCAGCTGATGGGTTGTGGTTCAATTCTGAACTACGTGCGTCGTGCCGGTAAGATTTTGGCTGACGAATACGGTATCGGTTCTGATGTGTACAGCGTAACCAGCTTCAACGAACTGGCGCGTGATGGTCAGAATGCTGATCGTTACAACATGCTGCACCCTGAAGGCGAACAGCAAGTGCCTTACATTGCTCAGGTTATGGGCTCTGCGCCAGCTATCGCTGCTACCGACTACATGAAGTCTTACGCTGATCAGGTGCGTAGTTTTGTTCCTGCCAGCAGCTATCGTGTTCTGGGTACAGATGGTTTCGGTCGTTCAGACAGCCGCGAAAACCTGCGTCGTCACTTCGAAGTGAACGAAGCCTACATCGTTGTAGCTGCACTGACTGAATTGGCTAAGCAAGGTACCGTTGAGAAGAAAGTAGTGGCAGAAGCCATTGCGAAATTCGGTATCGATGCTGACAAGATGAATCCGCTGTACGCGTAAGGGGAAATTTCATGTCTAAAGACATTTTTGTGCCGGATATCGGTGGTGATGAAGTTGCCGTGACCGAAATTCTGGTCAAAGTAGGTGACAAGGTTGAAGCTGACCAATCCCTGCTGACGGTAGAAGGCGATAAAGCCTCTATGGAAGTACCTGCACCAGAAGCGGGTATTGTTAAAGAGATCAAAATTGCATTAGGTGACAAGGTTTCTACTGGTTCCCTGATCATGGTATTCGAAGCGGAAGGTGCAGCAGTTGCTGCTGCACCAGCTCCGGTCGCTGCAGCGCCTGTTGCAGCAGCCCCTGCGGCAGCCGCACAGCTGGAAGTCAACGTGCCGGATATCGGCGGTGACGAAGTGGCTGTGACTGAGATTTTGGTTAAAGTTGGCGACACCGTTGACGCTGACCAATCGCTGCTGACTGTAGAAGGCGACAAAGCCTCTATGGAAGTACCGGCCCCGTTTGCGGGTGTGGTGAAAGAGATCAAAGTGGCGCTGGGTGACAAAGTGTCTACCGGCTCACTGATCATGGTGTTTGAAGTCGCGGGTGCAGCACCTGCTGCGCCAGTTGCCGCGGCTCCAGCGCCTGTTGCGGCGGCACCAGCAGTTGCTTCGGTGAAAGAAGTGAACGTACCAGACATCGGCGGTGACGAAGTTGCTGTAACCGAAATTCTGGTCAAAGTGGGTGACAGCGTTGATGCTGATCAATCACTGATCACCGTGGAAGGCGACAAGGCCTCTATGGAAGTACCAGCACCGTTTGCGGGTGTTGTTAAAGCACTGAAAATTGCTGTCGGTGACAAGGTGAAAACCGGTTCACTGATCATGGAATTTGAAGTGGCAGGCGCTGCCCCTGCAGCTCCGGTTGCCGCTGCACCTGCCGCCGCTCCAGCTCCTGCAAAAGCGGCTCCTGCTGCACCTGTTGCGGCGGCGAAAGCGGAAGAAAAAGGCGAGTTTGTTGCCAGCGAAGCCTATGTGCATGCGACGCCGGCGATCCGTCGTCTGGCGCGTGAATTTGGTGTGAATCTGGCAAACGTTAAAGGATCTGGCCGTAAAGGTCGTATCCAGAAAGAAGACGTGCAGAACTATGTGAAAGAAGCGCTGAAACGTGCGGCTTCTGCTCCTGCAGCTGGTGGTTCAGGTGCGGGTCTGGGCGTGCTGCCATGGCCGAAAGTGGACTTCGCGAAATTTGGCGATGTCGAAGAAGTGCCATTGACGCGTATCCAGAAGATCTCTGGCCCGAACCTGCACCGTAACTGGGTGATGATCCCGCATGTTACTCAGTTCGACGAAGCCGATATCGGTGAGCTGGAAGCGTTCCGTAAAGAACAAAATATCATTGCTGACAAACAGCAACTGGGCTTCAAGATCACTCCGCTGGTGTTTATCCTGAAAGCGGCTGCCAAAGCACTGGAAGCACACCCACGTTTCTGCAGCTCACTGTCAGAAGACGGTTCTACACTGATCATGAAAAAATACATCCACATCGGTGTGGCGGTTGATACGCCAAACGGTCTGGTTGTACCGGTAGTTCGTGATGTTAACAAGAAAGGCATCTATGAACTGTCGAAAGATCTGGCTGAAATCTCGAAGAAAGCTCGTGCCGGTAAACTGACTGGCGCTGACATGCAGGGCGGCTGCTTCACCATCTCCAGCTTGGGTGGTATCGGTGGCACGCAGTTCACGCCAATCGTGAACGCGCCAGAAGTGGCGATCCTGGGTGTCTCTAAGTCAGATATGAAACCAAAATGGAACGGTAAAGAATTCGTACCACAACTGACGTTGCCGCTGGCGTTGTCTTATGACCACCGTGTCATTGACGGTGCTGATGGTGCGCGTTTCATTACGACGCTGACTGGTGTGCTGTCCGACATTCGTCGTTTAGTGCTGTAATTTTGTCTGCCTCACCGGAAACGTGCTAGCTTTAGTGGGTTTCCGGTAGCAACTGAGATAGAAAATCGAGGTCATAATGAGTAATGAAATCAAAACTCAGGTTGTGGTGATTGGTGCGGGCCCAGCTGGTTATTCTGCTGCATTCCGTTCTTCTGATCTGGGATTAGACACTGTTCTGATTGAACGTTTCGGTACCCTGGGTGGCGTGTGTTTGAACGTGGGTTGTATCCCATCAAAAGCACTGCTGCACGTAGCAAAAGTGATCGAAGAAGCAAAAGCACTGGCTGAGCACGGTATCGTTTTCGGTGAACCACAAACTGACATTAACAAGATCCGTCTGTGGAAAGAAAAAGTTGTTACCAAACTGACTGGCGGTCTGGCTGGTATGGCCAAACAGCGTAAAGTGCCGGTGGTGAACGGTCTGGCTAAATTTACTGGCCCGAACAGCATCGACGTAACGGCAGCAGATGGCTCTGTAACTACCATCAAATTTGATAACGCGATCATCGCGGCGGGTTCTCGCCCAGTTAAACTGCCATTTATTCCACACAACGATCCACGTGTTTGGGACTCTACCGATGCGCTGGAACTGAAAGAAGTACCGGGCAAATTGCTGGTATTGGGTGGCGGTATTATCGGTCTGGAAATGGGTACTGTGTACTCTGCTCTGGGTGCTGAAATCGACGTGGTTGAATTTGCTGATCAGCTGGTTCCTGCCGCTGACAAAGATGTGGTGAAGGTTTACACCAAACGCGTTGAGCAGAAATTCAACCTGATGCTGGAAACCAAAGTAACTGCGGTTGAAGCGAAAAAAGACGGTCTGTATGTCTCTTTTGAAGGCAAACAAGCACCGGTTGAACCAGTTCGTTATGACAACGTGCTCGTGGCCGTCGGTCGTGTACCGAATGGTAAAAACCTGGATGCCGAAAAAGCCGGTATCACAGTGACTGATCGTGGCTTCATTGAAGTTGATAAACAGCTGCGCACTAATGTGCCGCACATTTTCGCGATCGGTGACATCGTGGGTCAGCCAATGCTGGCACACAAAGGTGTGCACGAAGGTCATGTGGCTGCCGAAGTTATTGCCGGCAAGAAACATTACTTCGATCCGAAAGTTATTCCTTCTATCGCCTATACCGAACCTGAAATTGCATGGGTTGGTTTGACCGAGAAAGAAGCGAAAGCCAAGGGCATCAACTACGAAACAGCGGTGTTCCCATGGGCGGCATCAGGTCGTGCGATTGCATCTGACTGCGCGGATGGTATGACTAAACTGATTTTCGACAAGGCAACTCACCGTGTGATCGGTGGTGCGATTGTTGGTACCAACGGCGGTGAACTGTTGGGCGAAATCGGTCTGGCGATTGAGATGGGTGCTGATGCGGAAGATATCGCATTGACCATTCATGCTCACCCAACGCTGCACGAATCAGTTGGTCTGGCTGCGGAAGTGTATGAAGGTTCTATTACTGACCTGCCGAATGCGAAGGCGAAAAAACGCTGAGTTATCTCTTTTCCTGAGGTAATTTTTAGCCCCTGAACTCTAGGCCCCTAGAAATTCAGGGGCTAATTTTTTTCTGCTATTCCTTGGTTCATTGTAAAATATCTCGGATCAGGCCACCCGCAGAGCGGAAACTGGCTTAGGCTTCACTGTCCGATTTGAGATTATGTACATCAAAGCGCAAACCCCAGCACACGTTGACCCCTTCCAGCCGTCAGAAGCAGGCTTTTCCCATCCGCTAACGGTGAAGCCGCTGATTACGCCCAGTACATTTGTGCTGCCGTATCAGGGGGAATGGCAAACGGTGCTCGACTGTTTATGCGACAGTTTTCCTGCTATCAGCCGCACGAATTGGCTCAGCCGTTTTGAACGACAACGGGTGCTGGATAGTCATCACGCACCGATTACGCATGATTTACCTTATCGGGCCGGTGTGCGGATCTATTACTATCGCGAAATCACCGATGAAAAAATCATCCCGTTTGAGGAATCGATTTTATATCTGGATGAACATATTCTGGTGGCCGATAAACCGCATTTTCTGCCGGTGATCCCGGGTGGGGATTACGTGGAACAGACGCTGTTGGCCCGTCTGATGGGGCGCCTCAATAATGCTGAATTGCAGCCACTGCATCGGCTGGATCGGCATACGGCGGGTCTGGTGTTGTTTTCGGTACAGAAGCAAACGCGTGCAATCTATCAGGCACTGTTTCGTGACCGCAAAATTGATAAATACTATGAAGCCATTGCTCCCGCGTTACCGCATTTGCAGTTTCCGCATCAGCGTCAGAGCCGAATTGTGCGTGGTGAGCCGTTTTTCCTGTCACAGGAAACCTTGGGTGAACCAAATTCACACACCATTATCGAAGTGCTGGAACAACAGGGCGATTGGTGTCGCTACCGGCTTAATCCGGTGACGGGCAAGAAACATCAGCTTCGGTTGCATATGGCCGGCTTGGGCGCACCCATCCGTCATGATCCATTTTATCCGCAGGTCAATGATGAACTGGCGAAAGATTATGCAAGACCGTTACAACTGCTGGCAAAAGAGCTGAGCTTTGAAGATCCGCTGACTGGCATCGTGCGACATTTTGAAAGTCAACAGCGGTTAAGCTGGCATGTTGCATAAAACATGAGCCTCCCGGTCAGAGGCTCATCATGCTCACGCTCACGCCTCTTTTTTCAGTGACAGGATCAGCGCGGAGGTGTCTAGTTTGCCACAACCTTCTTCCTGTAATTGGGCATAGCGTTCATCCACCTGCTTGGTTAGTGGCAGTTCAATGTGCTGGCGTGCAGCTTCCTCCAGACAGATGCCTAAATCTTTGCGCATCCAGTCGATGGCAAAACCAAAACTGAATTTGTTTTGTGCCATGGTTTCGGCTCGGTTTTCCATCTGCCACGAACCCGCAGCGCCGAATTTCAGGGTTTCGACCACTTGATGAATGTCCAGCCCCACGGTTTCTGCCAGCAACAGGCCTTCGCTCAAACCTTGTAATACACCGGCGATACAGATTTGATTGACCATCTTGCAACGTTGTCCGGCACCACAGCGACCGACCAGTTGGATCTGGCGGGCATAGGATTCCATAACTGGTTTCACGCTGGCAAAGGTCTGTTCATCACCACCACACATGATGGTTAGGCAGCCTTTTTCCGCACCGCTCTGCCCGCCGGAGACGGGACAGTCCATGAAATGGACACCTTGTTTATGACAGGCATTTTCGAGCTCATGGGCCAGCACGGCAGAGGCTGTCGTATGATCGATGAGGATCGCCCCCGGTTTTAATCCAGCCAGGATCCCATTTTCGCCATAACAGACGCTGCGGACATCGTTATCATTACCGATGCAGATAAAGACGATATCGGCGGTTTCCGCGGCTTCACGCGGTGTTTCCGCTATATGACCGTGGTATTTGGCTTGCCATGCTTCAGCTTTGCTGTGAGTGCGATTATAAACAGTAGTATTAAAGCCTTTCTGTTGTAAATGTCCGGCCATGGGGAAACCCATGACACCGAGACCAATGAATGCGATGTTCTGAATGCGCATGATGAATTCTCCTGATTGATGTCTGAGAAGATAATTGATCGACAAATGACATATGTCAATTAATCATCTTTGTTTTCTCAAAAATCCCGTAAATAGACGGTCAGGCGTACTTTATGGCTTAATTTATCTCCTTATTGATATATGTTATCCTTGGTCAATCAACATGCTCCCGGTCTGATAAAATGAGTGCGCCTAAATATTTAGCCATTGTAAAAAAGATAGAAGAATTCATCCGATCCGGCCAGTTTGCAGAAGGCAGCCAATTGCCAACTCATCGGGAACTGGCGCAGCAGATGGGAACGACTGCCATCACAGTGGCGAAAGCCTATAAAGCCTTGGCCGAAAAAAAACTCATCGAATCATTTGTCGGACGGGGTAGTTTTGTCTGCAATCATAGCCAGCTTTCTGATGTGATCAGGGCAGAAAGCCTTGAGCAGGAATACAATCTCTCAATTTTGCAGCCTTGCATTTATCAACATACGGAGCAGTTGAATCAGGCTTTTTCACAAATATTAAATCGCGGCAATGATGCGCTTTATGGCTATGTGGAACATACCGGGCTAACCCGACATCGCGCTCTGGGAGCGGTCTGGGCGCATCATTATGGTCTGGATGTCTCGGGGCATGAACAGATCGTTCTGGCCTGTGGTGCCCAGCACGCACTTTCTGTGCTGATTCAGTGTTATACCCAGCCAGGTGACACCATTGCCGTTGAAGATCTGACCTACCCAGGGATTTTGTCTATTGCGAATATGCTAGGCCGCAATGTGGTCGGTATCCCGATGGATCAGCAGGGGATGCTACCACAATCGTTAAATGAACTATGTCAATCTATGCGCATTGCTATGGTCATCATCGTGCCGTCGTATCAAAATCCAACGGCTGCGACGATGCCGATGGAACGACGACAGCAAATTGCGGCCGTTGTGAATGAGCATCAGCTCTGGCTGGTTGAAGATGATATCTACGGCTTTCTGAATCCGCAGCCGATTCCGGCCATCACAAATCTGGCTCCCGATTTTGGTTTTCATATCACCAGTTTGTCGAAAGCCATCAGCCCAGGGATGCGCTGTGCCTTCATCAAAACTCCGGTGCAGGAAAGTGAACGGTTATCGGCCTTTATTCGTGCGACGATCTGGTTGCCATCCCCCTTGCCATTTGCGGTAGCGGCAACGCTGATTCAATCGGGCGAGGCATTTCGGATAGCAGAACAACAACGTGAAATCGCAATCCGCCGCCAGTGTCTAGCCCGAGAATGGTTAGCCGACTATCAACTGCTCAGTCAGCCTGACAGTTATCATTTGTGGCTGATTCTGCCGGAAGAGTGGCAGGCGGATGCCTTTACGCTGGCTGCGAAAAACCGAGGCATTCTGGTCAGCAGTGCTTCCTATTTTAAGGCCGATCCGCGAGCACCGACACCCAATGCGATCCGTTTATCGCTGATGGCGATCAATGATGAATCGAGCCTGATTGTTGCACTCAGGCAGCTTGCTGAACTGCTCAAACGAGACATTCGCTTTGACTACACCTATTTTTGAATCATGGACATTAGAAACTGCTACTTCTGAACCTTGGCTGTCTGTGATGGCGATGATGTAAGCGCTGATATTCGCGGATCAGCGCCCATGACACCAACAGAAAACCTGCCGCCAGCAGGATCATTTCACCTGAACTTCGTAACAGCAGCACACCGAGCAGGAAATAGGCAAAAGGCAGAAATTCATATATCGGTTCCGGTAAAACCAGCCGCTTGTGTGATAAGTCGGCAGGCTCATCGGTGCGACGATTTCGGGAACGCATGACCCAGACGCTGGCGCCGGCACAATAGAACAAAATGCCGGAAATAATGATGAGCAGGCGGTCACTGCTAAAGATCATGGCGATGCCGCCGAGGGTATATAGGCGGGGTAATGATTCATAGATCATGCTTGGTAATATAAACATGCTGCCGTACTCAGTTATTAAAAGTTTATCTATTAACAATAGTCTATTTTTTGAACTTCGTATGACACCGCATTAATTTGGGGCAGGCAAAAAAGCCGCCAGTGAAAACTGGCAGCAAAGAGGCTTTTTACCCTTTATGTTTCAGATAGAGAAAATAGAGCACAGGGATCACCACCAACGTCAACATGGTTGAGGCAAACAGGCCAAATACCAAGCTGATGGCTAATCCATTAAAAATAGGATCATCTAAGATAAAGGTAGCACCAATCATCGCCGCCAGCGCGGTTAAAATAATGGGTTTTGCTCGTACCGCACCACTATTAATGACCGCTTCGGCTAATTCAACGCCTGCGGCGCGTTGTTGATTGACAAAGTCGACCAGCAGAATTGAATTTCTGACGATGATCCCCGCCAGTGCGATCATGCCTATCATCGATGTGGCGGTGAACGGCGCTCCCAGCAGGGCATGTCCTGGCATTACGCCCACCAGTGTCAATGGGATAGGGGCCATGATGATCAGGGGGACGCTGTAGGAATTAAAATGAGCCACCACCAGAAAATAAATCAGTAGTATGCCGACGGAGTAGGCAATACCCATATCCCGGAAGGTTTCATAGGTTATTTTCCATTCCCCATCCCATTTGATGGCAACACCGGACAGACCGTCCGGTTGTCCGATCAACGACTGTTTCCATTGTGGATGTTGCGTGCTGAGTTTACTGGCAATTTCCGCCATGCCATATAAGGGGCTGTCGAGTTTACCGGCCATATCGGCGGTCACCATGACCATCGGCTGCATATTTTTATGCATGATGCTGTGCGGTTTCTCATTTTGGAGGACATCCACGAGTTCGCTCAGGGCAATGGCTTTCCCGGCAGCGGAAGGCAAGGTCAGACTTAATACGCCCAGCAGATCGGCTTTTTCACCTTCGGCCAGACGCAAGCGGATGGGTTTGGCATATTTTTGATCCGGGGAATGTAAGTAGCTGACATCTTGCCCGCCCAACGCGCCGACCAATGTCTGTCGAATCAAGGCTTCGGATATACCCAGCCGAGAGGCGCGAGCCCGGTTAATGCTCAGTTGCCAGTGTTGCTGTGCGGCGGGAATATCGACATCAATATCGACAATATCCGGCGTGCTTTTGAAGGTATTCATGACTTGTTGTGCGGCCTGTTCACGCATGGCCTGTGTCGGGCCATAAACCTCAGCCAGGATAGGGGACCATACCGGCGGCCCTGGTGGAATTTCAACGACCTTAATCGTGGCGCCAGCTTTGTTGGCGATAGGGGTCAGACGTTCCCGAGCTTCACGGGCGATCTGATGGCTGGCCCGGTCACGTTCATGTTTCCCTTTCAGGTTGATTTGTAAATCGCCCAATTCTGCCGATTGGCGCATGAAGTAATGACGTACCAATCCATTAAAATTGATGGGCGCTGATGTACCGGCATAGATCTGGACAGAGGTCACCTCCGGTATGGTTTCGGCGTCACTGGCCAACTGCCGTAATACCGTTTGGGTTTGTTCCAGCGAAGTCCCCTCTGGCATATCAACCATGACCTGAAATTCAGATTTGTTATCAAAAGGCAGCATTTTCAATACCACCAGTTGCAAGACAGGTAAGGCCAGTGAACAGACCAGCAATAAACCGACGACTAAGGTTAACTTGCGCCGGGCCGATTTTGCTTTCTCGCCACCGAGAAACCGGCTCAGGAATCCACGGAATGCCTGAATAGCTTTGTGTTCCTCGTGCTCGACATGATTGCCAACATGGGGACGCAGCAAATGCAACGCTAACCATGGGGTTACAATAAAGGCAACCGCCAGCGAAATAAGCATGCCAGTACTGGCATTGATGGGAATGGGGCTCATGTAGGGGCCCATCATGCCGCTGACGAAAGCCATAGGCAGCAAGGCCGCAATCACGGTAAGGGTTGCCAGAATCGTCGGGCCACCCACTTCATCGACGGCTTGTGGGATCGCCTCTTTCCAGTTACCCCCATCTTTCTGATGTCGATGGATGTTCTCTACCACCACAATGGCATCATCGACCAGGATCCCGATAGAGAAGATGAGAGCGAACAACGAAATGCGGTTTAACGTAAATCCCCAGGCCCAAGAGGCAAATAACGTGATGGACAGAGTCAGCAGAATGGCACCGCCTACCACGACCGATTCGCGCCAGCCCATGCTTAACCAGACCAAGAGCACCACAGCCGTGGTGGCAAAAATCAACTTGCTGATCAGTTTATTGGCTTTTTCATTGGCGGTCTGACCGTAATCGCGGGTCACATTCACTTCTACCCCATCCGGTATCAGAATGTGATGCACTTGCGCCAAGCGATCCGTGATCGCCCGGCTGAGATCGACCGCATTGACGCCCGGTTGTTTGGCGATGGCCAGTGTGACGGCCGGATAAATTTGCCCGGCCTGATTCATCCAGACATTCGCGGTCGGGACATCCGCCCCATCTTTGACATCGGCGATATCCGCCAGATAAATTGGATGGTTGTTTTGTGTGCTGATGATGAGTTGACGCACTTCGTCTGCCGAGGTCAAAAATGAGCCAACCTGCAAGCTGACCTGATGATTATCCTGCGTCAGCGAGAGATTGGTTTGTTGCTGATTGGCTGTCTGCAACACCTGTGTGACTTGGGGCCAGTTTAAGCCAAACGCATTCATTTTGACCGGATCAACCGTCACTTGTACGACACGATCATGACGTCCCACCGTTTGGATTTGCCGGGTGCCGGGGAGGCGTTTTAGTTCGGTTTCCAGCCCATGAGCTACCTGAGTTAATTGCTCTGCGGTGATATCAGCGCGTTTACTCCATAGCGTCAGATTGAGGATCGGAACATCATCAATGGCGCGGGGTTTGACTAACGGCTCACCAACACCTAACCCAGCCGGGAGCCAGTCTCGGTTGGATGCAAGCTGGTTATACAGATCGACCAGCGCCTGCTGACGGGGTTTGCCCACTTTGAACGCCACAATGAGCATGGCGCCGCCGGGCTGTGAAAAAGAGTACATGGTGTCGATATCTTTCATTTCAGACAGTACCTGCTCGGCAGGCAGCGTCACCAGTTGTTCCACCTCCTTGGGGCTGGCGCCGGGGAATGGAATATAGATATCGGCAAAAGTCACTTCGATCTGCGGTTCTTCTTCCTTCGGTGTGATCAGAATAGCCGCGATGCCGAGCAATAACCCCAGTAATGCCAGCAATGGCGTGATCGGGGAATGCAGGAACTTGCGGGCAATCCGACCGGAAAGGCCGAGTTCAGGGCGCATAATGACCTCCCTGTGTCGCAATCACTGCATAGGCATCTTTGGCGACGGTTTCTCCGCTTTGCAGGCCGGAGAGGATTTCGACCTGACCATCGTAATTACGGCCTAGGCGTACTTGTTGCAAGACATATCCATTCTTCGTAACCAGATACACGGCTGATAATTCGTTCTGACGCAACACGGCACTTTCTGGGATCAGCAGTTTGGGCTTGGTTGCCAATGGCATGGCCAGTTTGACCCAAATACCATTTCGCCAGACGGGGGTATTTTGTTTCGGCAAGTTGGCTCTCAGGGTAAAACTGTGACTGGCTGGATCTGCAAATTGAAATAACTGATGCTGTTTTAACGTCAATTCCTGGCCATCGGGGAAGGTCAGTTGCAAGGGGGTATCTTCTTTCAGTTGTGAGACATAGCGGGCCGGTAATGACGCGACGACACGCATATTCTCAAATGCATATCCACTGAGTAGTGGTTGGCCGGGGCTTACGGTCTCCCCCAGCGAGACATGACGGGCAGAAACCACCCCTGCATAAGGTGCAACAATGCGGGTATAACCCAGATTCTCACTGGCTTGGACTAATTCTGCCTTTGCCTGTTTTAAGACACTGGCAGCAGCTTCGGCTTCTGTGGCCGCAGCATCATATTCCCGTTTGGAAATAGAACCTTTTTTTACCAGTTCCACCAGACGCAGGCGTTGTCGTTCGGCATCGGTATAACGTGCTTCTGCGGCTTTGACTGCCGCCTTGGCCTGATCCTGTCCGGCAGATTGAGAAGTATTGGTGATTTCAATCAGTAATTGTCCGGCGGGAACCACATCGTTGACATCGACTGTAATGGCGCTGATCCGGCCGCTGGTTTGTGCGGAGACAGTTCCCTGATCGATAGGCTCCAGCCTGCCGTCCATGATAAACCAGTCAGGGATATTACTTGGCTGAATGGTTATCGTTTGGTTTGTCATTGATGTCTCTGCGGCATTGACCAGCCCGGTACAGAAAATGATAAGACCCCAAAGATATCGCATGGTCTGGCTTCCTTTAAATTAGATATATCTAATATAATCTTTTACACACATCCTGCAACTAATAAAAGTCTAGTTCCATTCGAGCGTTACAGCAGGTAAATGTGTCAACCGAGATAGAACAAATTGAGTCTGCTAGCACTTTTGAAAAAAGAGATTAATATTAAATTAGATATTTCTAATTAATTTGGGAGAGGTTATGACTGCTGATAAAGCTGTACGGGCGTTTGCAGGGCTGATGGTGTTGCTGTCGGTGGCATTGACATACTGGGTTAGCCCGTGGTTTGTCTTGCTGACCTTGTTTGTGGGCGCCAATCTTCTACAAAGTGCCTTTACCGGTTTCTGTCCGGCGGAAATGTTTTTCAGAAAAATGGGGTTGAAGTAATCGACTAATCTCATCGGGAAGCTGATACCAGACGGTATCAGCGCTCGCCTGACATACCAAATTCAATGGCCGCCTGAGTATAAAAAATGTTGATGTTTTCCTTGTTCAACAGGGCAAACATCTGTTCGGCTTCTTCCGCCGTCACGGCCATGGTGATCTGCAACGGTTGTTCGGTTAACTCAAAAAAATGGGTAGAGTGCAGTTTTTTATCATGCCCGAAACCTTCGGTCGCAGCGGTCAGCGTGGCACCGCGAATACCTATTTCTTTGGCTTGCTGAATCAACCATAACGCCAGTGATTGACCATGAACGGAACGGTCTTGCTGGGTAAAAAAGGTGAGTTTGAAACCTTGCATAAATACCTCCTGCGACACCTTGGAGTCGGCTCATGTTCAGCTGCGTTGTAGCAGATTCATTGTTGCCATACCCAATAATGTCATCATCAACGATCCCAACACATGCACCGCAATTGCACCGCCGGCCCACAGTAACCGGCCTTGTTGTAATAAGGTGGTAACTTCAGCGGAAAAAGTCGAAAACGTGGTTAAGCCGCCCAGAAAACCGGTGATCACCAGTAAACGCCATTCCGGTGGTAATTGTGGATTTGCTGCAAAAAAAGTGACGGCAATACCGATCAGATAACCCCCGATCAGATTAGCCAGCAGCGTACCGGGCGGAATGGTCGGAAATAACGCGTTGAAGCCGAGCCCCAATAGCCATCGGCTGAGGGCACCAAAAGAGGCTCCAAGACTGATCGCTAAGATCGAATACAACATGACACGGTCCTTTCTCTGAAATCCGGGCAAAGATTATCAGCTATCGCCTGACTGCCCAACTATTTCTATGTCTGTATGAATTATAGCTTTAGCGTCAATTGCTAACCACCTGGTTGCCGGAATGATCTTTCGGGATAAAAAATAGATATGAAATATACGAAATTTTTTCTTCGCTAATTGCTCGCGGATGTTTTTTGTGTCGCTAACGATTATGCTTAGCCAGGATGTCATTATAAAAACTACAGAGGAACGCACAGTGAAAAACGTGTCGTATTTGGTGTTGGCAGTTGCGGTAACGGTGCTTGTTGGCTGCGTGGAGCCGGGGCCTGTCCGGGTACGTCGTGCAGATGTAGACGTGGGCGGCACCCGCGTGATTCTGAATCAGGGTGATCAGTATCCTGCCGGGAACGGTGGTTTCTGCCCACCGGGTCAGGCGAAAAAAGGTCGCTGCTGATTAGCAGATATGTTTCTAATTTGCATATAAATTCACTATATTGTCCCCCGTTTGCTTATTAATGGCCAAGTTGAGCGACTGACGTCAGTTCAGGGAAGAGCGACGGGGCTGATTTTCGAAAGAGGAGTGCATTGTGCTGGAAAACTATCGTCAACACGTCGCTGAACGTGCTGCGCAGGGTGTTGCGCCAAAACCATTATCAGCCGAACAGGTTGCTGCACTGGTTGAATTACTGAAAAACCCACCGGCAGGTGAAGAAGCATTCCTGTTGGAACTGCTGGCGGATCGTGTACCGCCAGGAGTCGATGAAGCCGCTTATGTGAAAGCCGGTTTTCTGGCTGCGGTCGCCAAAGGTGAAGTTGTTTCACCTGTGGTAAGTGCTGAAAAAGCGACTGAACTGCTAGGCACCATGCAAGGTGGCTACAATATTCAGCCACTGATTGATCTGCTGGATGATGCCAAACTGGCACCGATTGCGGCGAAAGCACTGTCTCACACTCTGCTGCTGTTCGATTCATTCCATGATGTGCAGGAAAAAGCCAAAGCGGGCAACGCATATGCGAAGCAGGTGATGGAATCTTGGGCGAATGCCGAGTGGTACCTGAACCGTCCGAAACTGGCTGACAAAGTGACCCTGACCGTATTTAAAGTCACCGGTGAAACCAACACCGATGATCTGTCTCCGGCACAAGATGCCTGGTCACGTCCTGACATCCCATTGCATGCGCTGGCGATGCTGAAAAACAGCCGTCCTGGCATTACCGCCGATCAGGAAGGCGTGGTTGGCCCGATCAAAGCTCTGGAAGCGCTGAAACAGAAAGGTTTCCCACTGGTGTATGTCGGTGACGTCGTGGGTACCGGTTCTTCCCGTAAATCCGCAACCAACTCCGTGCTGTGGTTCATGGGCGACGATATTCCGCACGTACCGAACAAACGCGCAGGTGGTTTCGTGCTGGGAGGCAAAATTGCACCGATTTTCTTCAACACCATGGAAGATGCGGGCGCGTTGCCAATCGAGCTGGATGTCAGCAAGATGGAAACTGGCGATATCATTGATATCTACCCTTATGCCGGCAAAGTAACTCGTCATGACAGTGATGAGGTCATTGCCACCTTCGAGCTGAAAACCGAAGTGCTGCTCGACGAAGTGCGTGCCGGTGGCCGTATTCCACTGATTGTGGGTCGTGGTCTGACTGACAAAGCACGTGAAGCGCTGGGTCTGGGTCATTCCGACGTATTCAACCGTCCGAAACCAGTGGCTGATACCGGCAAAGGTTACACGCTGGCGCAGAAAATGGTGGGTAAAGCGTGCGGTGTTGCCGGCATTCGTCCTGGCACTTACTGCGAGCCGAAGATGACCACCGTGGGCTCACAAGATACCACCGGCCCGATGACCCGTGACGAGCTGAAAGACTTAGCATGCTTAGGCTTCTCGGCGGATCTGGTGATGCAGTCTTTCTGTCACACCGCAGCTTATCCAAAACCAGTCGACGTGCAGACGCACCACACGCTGCCAGATTTCATCATGAACCGTGGCGGTGTCTCACTGCGTCCGGGCGACGGGGTTATCCACAGCTGGCTGAACCGTATGCTGCTGCCGGATACTGTCGGTACTGGTGGTGACTCACACACCCGTTTCCCAATCGGCGTTTCTTTCCCTGCGGGCTCTGGTCTGGTGGCGTTTGCTGCTGCTACCGGTGTGATGCCATTGGATATGCCAGAGTCAGTGCTGGTGCGCTTTAAAGGCGAATTACAGCCAGGTATCACCTTGCGTGATCTGGTACATGCGATCCCTTACCAAGCCATTCAGATGGGCCTGCTGACTGTTGAGAAAGCCGGTAAGAAAAACATCTTCTCCGGTCGTATTCTGGAAATCGAAGGTCTGCCACAACTGAAAGTGGAACAGGCATTTGAACTGGCTGATGCCAGTGCTGAGCGTTCTGCTGCCGGCTGTACCATCAAGTTGGACAAAGAGCCAATTGCTGAATACCTGAATTCCAACATCGTGATGCTGAAATGGATGCTGGCGGAAGGTTACGGCGACAAACGTACCATCGAGCGTCGTATCGCGGGTATGCAGGAATGGCTGGCAGATCCAAAACTGATGGAAGCGGATGCTGACGCAGAATATGCGGCTGTGATCGAAATCGATCTGAACGCGATCAAAGAGCCAATCCTGTGCGCGCCGAATGATCCTGATGATGCACGTCTGCTGTCTACCGTTGCCGGTGACAAGATTGACGAAGTGTTTATCGGTTCTTGTATGACCAATATTGGTCACTTCCGTGCAGCCGGTAAACTGCTGAATCAGTTCAAAGGCCAGTTGCATACACGCCTGTGGATTGCGCCACCGACTAAGATGGATCGCGATCAACTGACGGAAGAAGGCTACTACGGCATTTTCGGTCGTGTCGGTGCACGTATCGAAATTCCGGGCTGTTCACTGTGTATGGGTAACCAGGCGCGTGTTGGTGACGGCACCACCGTGGTATCTACCTCGACCCGTAACTTCCCGAACCGTCTGGGTCAGGGCGCTAACGTGTATCTGGCTTCGGCAGAACTGGCTTCTGTTGCCGCGATCCTCGGTCGCATTCCGACAGTGGCTGAATATCTGGCGTATGCGAAAGAACTGGATGCCATGGCAGCCGATGTGTACCGCTATCTGAATTTTGATCAGATCGCCAGCTACACCGAAAAGGCTGACAAGGTGATCCTGCAAGTTCCAGCCTAAACAGCATTTAGTTGTTATGGAGGGCAAGTCACGGACTTGCCCTTCTTTTTTTGGTTATTTAGCATAAGTTTCAACTATTGTTAGTAAGTAAGAATAATCAGGCAAACGCAGTCGGTAGAGAGACTGAATGGTAAAAGGAATAGCCCGTATTGCCGCTATTCAGGAGCACGAAATATGGATCATGAGTTTGTCCGTGATATAGAGGGACGCTGTCTGGCGCGCCTGTCTATGGGACATGAAGCGTTTGGTTTCTGGTTAACGGATGAATTAGGGGTAGACATCTCTCAGTGTAATGAATTGCTGAAAACCACCGCCCGTCTGCTACATGGTGGTGATGATTTCAAATTATCCGGCAAAACATTCTGTCTTTATCTGGATCAGGATTCGGCCACCGTGAGTGCGCTTGAGTTGCAATTTGAAACTGAAATCGAAGATAACGAACTGGGATTAAGCTATTACGACGATGAATTGTTTGCTGCCTGTGGCTTGGACGATTTCGAACAATTACTGTTAGCCTGGCGCGACTTCATCACTGAGAAATAACAGGCAAACGCTCTACAATGATGCCCCGTTTTGGTGCTTTTTGGTTTGCATGCTGAGGCTAAGTGCATAATTAAGTATGCCAATTTTGGATGAACTTAAGTGCTTTATTTTAACATGTTGAATATTAAAGATATTTAATAAATGGCACAGACATTGAATTGTTTCAGTTAAGCCCAATTAACCAGGGAGTGGGAGTTTAACTATGAAACTTATCAGTGCAATCATTAAACCGTTCAAACTGGATGACGTACGTGAAGCTGTTGCTGCACTAGGTGTTGACGGTATGACCGTATCCGAAGTGAAAGGTTTTGGTCGTCAAAAAGGTCACACCGAACTGTATCGTGGTGCGGAATATCAAGTCGACTTTCTACCGAAAGTAAAACTGGATATCGCAACTTCCGACGATAACGTTGAAAGCATCATTGAAGCGATCAGCAAAGCGGCTTACACCGGTAAAATTGGTGACGGTAAAATTTTCGTGTATGACCTGGCACACGTTGTGCGTATTCGTACCGGTGAAGTGGATGGCGAAGCTATCTAACTGAGGTCTGATCGTTTATCCAGACATGTTGGGACCATCACGGTCCCTTTTTTATTCACGGGTTTGACTAACCCGTCTGTTCAAACAGCTCCAATACCGAATCATACAATTCATCGATATCTGATTCCGCCGTTGGTGTAATGAAGATCGTGTCATCGCCAGCAATGGTGCCGAGAATGCCCTCTGCTTTACCCAACGAATCGAGCATGCGCGCGATCAGTTGTGCCGCACCCGGTGTGGTATGAATGACCAGAATAATGCCGTTATGGTCGACATCCAGCACCAGATTTTTCAGGGGGCTGTTGATGGTTGGGATCCCCAGTTCTACTGGCAGGCAGTAGACCATCTCCATCTTGGCATTGCGGGTGCGCACGGCGCCGAACCGGCTCAGCATGCGGGAGACTTTGGATTGATTGATGTTTTCAAAACCAATTTCATTGAGTGCAGTAACGATTTCGGCTTGTGATCCGAATCGCTCTTCTCGCAATAAAGCTTTGAAAGCCTTAACAAGTTGTTCCTGTTTTTCGCCGGGTTTCATGTAAAATCCGCTATGAATCGTTCATAAACAACAATTTTGCAGTCTGGCTGCATATATTTCAACGATTGCTGCATAAAAACTGATATTCAACTCCAGGATCTGTGCGGCAGTTTGCATTCGCCGACTTGCATAAATGAAATAAGAAATCGGTTAAACGATTCAATCGGAAAAAAGAAAGAGTGAAACGCAGCTCACACTTCATACGTGAGCGTTTGGTGGGTGCGTAACTTTCTACTATTTTCAGATGAGCGATATCTGACAATGGCCATCACAACAACAAAATTTGGAGCTTGCTATGAAAATAACTGTTCTCGGTGCTGCTGGTGGTATAGGGCAAGCACTGTCTCTCTTATTGAAAATGAAATTACCTGCAGGCTTTAAACTGGCTTTATACGATGTTGCGCCAGTCACACCGGGTATTGCGGTTGATTTGAGTCATATTCCTACCGATGTCGTCGTAAAAGGCTATGCAGGTGATGATCTGCCGAAAGCATTGGATGGGAGTAACGTGGTCGTCATCTGTGCCGGTATTGCGCGTAAGCCAGGCATGGATCGCAGTGATCTGTTTAAATTCAACGCTACTGTGATCCAGAATCTGGTTTCTGCTGGTGCCGCTATTTGCCCGAATGCTTGTTTCTGCATTATTACCAATCCGGTTAATAGCATGGTGCCGGTAGCCGCTGAAGTGCTGAAAAAGGCGGGTGTTTATAATCCGCAAAAATTGTTTGGTGTCACTATGCTCGATGTGATCCGGGCGGAAACGTTTGTCGCCAATTCTCAGGGCCGTGCCGCCGGCACTATTCGTGTCAATGTGATTGGTGGTCACAGTGGCAAGACCATTTTACCGGTGATGTCTCAGGTCGGTGGTTTTGAATTTACCGATGAAGAGGCTGCGCAGTTGGTGCGTCATATTCAAGATGCCGGTACGGAAGTGGTGGAAGCAAAAGCGGGTAACGGTTCTGCCACCTTGGCGATGGCGGCCGCCGCCTATCGTTTCGTCAATGCGGTGGTGCGCGGTTTGATGGGTGAGGATAACGTGGTGGAGTGTGCCTATGTGGAAGGTGGTAGCCAGCATAGCCGCTTCTTCTCGCAGCCGATGCGTTTGGGTAAAGAGGGCTGGTATAAGGTCTTACCCTACGGGCCATTAACTCAGGCGGAACGCGATACGCTGGAAGCGATGCTGCCAACGTTGCGTGATGAAATTCGTCTGGGGGAAGATTTTGTGCTGAAACCGGAGCAATTCCAGACCGCATCAGAGAAAAAAGCAGAGAAATAACCTGAATAGGTATGGCTTTTATCTGGGTGACAAGGGGGCTTTAGGCCCCCTTGATTATTTCTGCCCATTTTTATTTTTGGGAGGCGGGAGGTTGCAGCGACTTCACAATCAGATGGGTGCCATCTACGGCAATGATCTTGACGCTATCACCCGCTTTTAGTGGTTCAGTCGATAGCACGACCCAGAATGTATCATCCAGTCTGACACGACTCTTACCGAGCCTAACGTCTTCCAACAACGTGGTTTGCGCACCGATACAACGTTGTGTGCGTTGATTTAAAGATGCGCCTTCAGTGGTCTTTTTCTTTCCTTTAGTGAATCGAAACCAACACCAAGTCGTGATAATGCTAAAAACAGCAAACAGGTTCCATTGCGTATATACACTGGGGATAAGCACAAAAACGCACATGGCGGTGAGCCATGCGGCAATACCCGTCCAGAGCAATAAACCGGCCGTGCCGAATAGTTCAAGTAACAGTAATGCTGTGCCAAGAATCATCCAGTGCCAGTAATTCCAATCAGACAACCATGCTGCGATTTGCATAATCAACCTTTCTTCGTCGTGGAAACATCGTTCAATAACTGACTGATCCCAGCGATGGAACCGATCAACTGAGATGATTCAAGCGGCATCAATACCAGTTTGCTGTTCTGGCCGTCTCCAATTTTGGCCAGTGCTTCGGTATATTTCTGAGCCACGAAATAGTTGATGGCCTGAGTATTACCATTGGCAATCGCATCAGAAACCAATTTTGTGGCTTTGGCTTCCGCTTCGGCCTGACGTTCACGCGCTTCTGAGGCCAGAAAGGCCGCCTGACGTTCACCTTCTGCTTTAAGGATCTGCGACTGCTTTTCACCTTCCGCTTTCAAAATTTTCGACTGCCGAACGCCCTCAGCTTCCAGAATTTCTGCCCGTTTTTGCCGCTCGGCTTTCATCTGGGCGTTCATTGATTCGATCAGATCCTGCGGTGGACGCACGTCCTTGATTTCAATACGGGTTACTTTGACACCCCAAGGGCTGGTGGCCGCATCCACGGTGATCAGCAGCTTCTCGTTGATGGTGTCGCGTTGTGACAGCATGTGGTCCAATTCCATGGCACCTAACACGGTACGGATGTTAGTCATGGTCAGATTACGGATCGCCGACATCAGATCATTCACTTCATAAGCGGCTTTATGGGCTTCCACCACTTGAATAAAGGTCACGGCATCGATGGTGACGTTGGCATTGTCGCGGGAGATGATTTCCTGCGGCGGAATGTCCATGACCTGTTCCATCATGTTGATTTTGCGGCCGATGCGATCAACAAAGGGCATGATCAGGTTCAGGCCGGGTGATAATGTGCCGGTGTAACGACCAAACCGTTCTACCGTCCAGTTATAGCCTTGTGGCACCACTTTGATCACTGAACTGAGTGTCACCAAAACCAATACCACGATGATGAAAAGCAGCGGTAAGCTTAAATCCATAACGATCTCCTTAAAGTGACTTTCTGATTATATTTTTTCGCTTACAATCAACAGTATAGAACATAAGCGTCTTGAGTCGTATGGATATCCATGTAGGGAGTTATAAATGACCATCAGTTCACCCTGTCGGGGTGTTTGTCGTCTGGATGAAAGCAAGCAATATTGTACCGGATGCAAGCGAACCCTAGAGGAGATTGCCGGGTGGCGGACATTCAGTGACACCGATAAAAAGCAGGTCTGGACGCGGCTACTGAGCCTGTCTCCGTTGGTTAAAGATAAATGCTGTTCCGCATGCGGCACGACATTTGAGTGTGGCAGCGGCGGTCAGCAGGGTGGTTGCTGGTGTCAGGATCTGCCCAATCTGATGCCATTGACGTTTGATTCCGGGGATTGCATGTGCCCTGAATGCCTTGCCAACGCGCTGGCGAAGAAGGTTGAGTAAGCAAAATCATCATTCAAAATATCACCTCGCACTCTTTATCTAAAAACCGGATAAGCATATTACTTTTTAGCTATAGAAAGTGCATTTTTAGTATTTTACATCTATCAATTACATCTCTATATTCGTATTCCAGAAATAGAAGGAGCCATCATGGATTATCTACCGCTGTTTGCCAGATTAAATCATCGCGCCGTATTACTGGTCGGTGGTGGTGATATTGCACTGCGGAAAGCGCGTTTGCTGCTGGATGCCGGTGCGAGACTGACGGTGGTGGCACCTTCTTTACACGAAGAACTGACCGAATTACTGGTCGGACACACTTATGTTCCGGCTCGATTCAATCCTGAGTATTTGCATAACCAGATGCTGGTAGTGGCGGCAACCGATGATGAAGAGGTCAATGCGGAAGTTGCGGCAGCAGCGGATGCGGCCAACATCTGGGTTAATGTGGTGGATGATCCGGCGCGTTCCAGCTTCATCTTCCCATCGATTATTGATCGCTCGCCAATCATGGTGGCGGTATCCAGTGGCGGTAAGGCGCCGGTGCTGGTGCGTATGCTGCGTGAGCGGTTAGAGGCGTTATTACCAAAACATTTGGGCGCCCTGGCTGAGCTTTCCGGTGAATGGCGGAACAAGATCAAACAGAAACTGAACGACATCACCTCACGTCGTCGTTTCTGGGAAAAGGCCTTCGCCTCACCACAACTGGCCACCCTGCTGGAAACTGAGCAGCACGAAGCGGCGGAACAGTGGATGGCACAGCAACTGGATGCCGAAGATTATGCCGGTGGTGAAATTGTACTGGTCGGTGCCGGCCCCGGTGATGCCGGTTTGCTGACGCTGAAGGGGTTACAGCAGATCCAGCAGGCGGAAGTGGTGCTGTATGACCAACTGGTTTCGCCGGAAGTGATGAATCTGGTACGCCGTGATGCCGAGCGCATCAGTGTCGGTAAGAAAGCCGGCGCACACAGTGTTCCACAGCATGAAATCAATGAATTGTTATTAAGCCATGCCCGTGCGGGCAAACGTGTCGTGCGTCTCAAAGGTGGCGATCCGTTTATGTTCGGGCGTGGTGCCGAAGAGCTGCAGGCAGCGCGTGCCGAAGGTATCCCGTATTCAGTGGTACCGGGCATCACTGCGGCAGCAGGGGCAACGGCGTATGCCGGTATTCCGCTAACACACCGTGACAGTGCGCAGAGTGCGGTCTTTATCACCGGGCATTGCAAACAAGATGGTGAAGAGCCGGATTGGGCAGCACTGGCCGCCAGTAACCAAACGCTGGTGATTTATATGGGGCTGATTGGATCACCAACTATCACGGAACGCCTGATTGCGCATGGCCGTCGGCCGGAAACACCGGTGGCACTGATTGAGCGTGGTACTACCGTGAAACAACGGGTGTTACGCGGCACGTTACAAGAATTACCTGAGCTGGCTAAAGGCGCACAAAGCCCGTCACTGATCGTGATCGGCGAAGTGGCTGCACTGGCCGATACATTAAGCTGGTTTGGTGGTGATATCGCCTCCGGCAAAGAACATTTGATCAATCTTGCCTGATCACTGTCTGCATAGTCAGGCAAGGGCGTAAACAGGAGTAGTAAGCATATGCAACTGGACACCGCACGATTAACCCATTTGAAGCAGTTGGAAGCGGAAAGCATCCATATCATCCGTGAAGTGGCGGCCGAGTTTCAGAATCCGGTCATGCTCTACTCCATTGGTAAAGATTCTTCAGTCATGTTGCATCTGGCGCGTAAAGCCTTCTATCCGGGCACACTGCCATTCCCGTTGCTGCATGTTGATACCACTTGGAAATTCCGCGAAATGATCAAGTTTCGTGATGAGACCGTGAAGAAATACGGTCTGGAACTGCTGGTACATCAGAATCCAGACGGCTTGGCGATGAACATCAACCCATTTGAACATGGTAGCTCCAAGCACACGGACATCTGGAAAACCGAAGGGCTGAAACAGGCACTGAACCAATACGGTTTTGATGCGGCTTTCGGTGGTGCGCGTCGCGACGAAGAGAAATCGCGTGCCAAAGAACGTGTCTATTCCTTCCGTGACAAGAACCATGCGTGGGATCCGAAAAACCAGCGTCCGGAACTGTGGCGTCTGTATAACGGTCAGGTGAACAAAGGCGAAAGCATTCGCGTGTTCCCGCTGTCTAACTGGACCGAACTGGATATCTGGCAATACATCTATCTGGAAAACATTGAAATCGTTCCACTGTACTTCGCAGCCAAGCGGCCGGTGGTTGAGCGTGATGGCGTGAAGATCATGGTGGATGATGAGCGTATGCCGCTTAATCCGGGTGAAGAGCCGCAACTGGAATCCGTGCGTTTCCGCACGTTGGGTTGTTACCCACTGACCGGGGCTATCGATTCAGAAGCCTCAACCCTGCCGGAAATCATCGAAGAGATGCTGGTGTCGACCACCAGTGAACGGCAAGGACGCTTGATTGACAGCGATCAGGCCGGCTCGATGGAGCTGAAAAAGCGTCAGGGTTATTTCTAAGGTTTGCGGGTTACAGAAACGGATTAAGGAACAGAACAATGAATACAACGATTGCCGACGAAATCAAAGAAGAAGGTATCGAAGCCTACCTGAAAAAGCAGCAACACAAGAGCCTGCTGCGTTTTCTGACTTGCGGTAGTGTGGACGATGGTAAAAGTACGCTGATTGGTCGTCTGCTGCATGATTCTCGTCAGGTGTATGAAGATCACCTGAACACACTGAAATCAGAAAGCCAGAAGATCGGCACCACCGGTGAAAAACTGGATTTCGCGCTGCTGGTCGATGGTCTGCAGGCCGAACGTGAACAGGGCATCACCATTGATGTGGCTTACCGCTATTTCTCGACGGCCAAACGTAAGTTCATCATCGCCGATACACCGGGCCATGAGCAGTACACCCGCAATATGGCAACCGGAGCGTCTACCTGTGATCTGGCGATCATCCTGATCGATGCGCGTCGTGGCGTGCTGGAACAGACCCGTCGTCACAGCTTCATTGCCAGCCTGCTGGGGATCCGCCAGTTCATCGTTGCGGTGAACAAGATGGATCTGCTGAATTTCGATGAAAAGGTCTTCAACGATATCAAAAAAGAGTATCTGGAATTTGCGGCCGGTTTGCCGAAGATCGACATCAAAGTCGTACCGATTTCTGCGCTGGACGGTGACAATCTGGTCAGCAAGAGCGAGCAAACACCGTGGTATGACGGCGAGCCGCTGCTGACTTTGCTGGAAAATGCCGAAGTCGGGACCCGCAACGTCGATCTGCCGTTCCGCATGCCAGTTCAATTGGTGTCGCGTCCAAATCTGGATTTCCGTGGTTACATGGGCACAGTTGCAGCCGGCGTGATCAAACCCGGTGATGTGGTCAAAGTATTGCCGTCAGGTAAAGAGAGCAAGGTCAAACGCATTGTGACCTTTGATGGCGATCTTGATTATGCACTGCCGGGCGAAGCGGTAACGCTGACACTGGAAGATGAAATTGATATCAGCCGCGGCGATCTGCTGGTGGCACCGGATGCGGATACCCAGATCACGCAGCGTGTGCTGGCTCATGTGGTGTGGATGACGGAAGAACCGTTACAGCCACATCGTCAGTACGATATCAAACTGGCGACCCGCAAGACGCGTGGGCATGTTGATGCCATTCGTCACCGGATTGATGTGAATACACTGGAGCAGCATGAAGCGACCGAGCTGAAACTGAATGAAATTGGTCTGCTGGAATTGTCTCTGACTAATCAGGTCGGCGTTGATCCTTACGATAAAGTGCGGGACACCGGCAGTTTCATCGTGATTGACCGTCTGAGTAACGTGACCATCGGGGCTGGTATGGTGGTGGAAGCGCTGGCAGATAAGACCACCAAGACGCAATTCAGTGAATTTGAAGTGGAATTGAATGCGCTGGTGCGTAAACATTTTCCACACTGGCAGGCGCTGGATATCAGCAAACTGTAATTGGTTTATCAGAGGTAACCGGCGGGTTACCTCTTTGCTTTTCAGGATCTATTTTAAATGAGTAAAGACATCGTCTGGCATGAGCATGCCATTGATAAAGCCGCTCGGGCTGAACAAAAAGGGCATAAGGCCTTTCTGCTGTGGTTTACCGGCTTATCGGGTTCCGGTAAATCGACCGTTGCGGGGGCGTTAGAGCAGGAACTTTTCCGTCGGGGGGTGCATACCTATCTGCTGGATGGTGACAACGTGCGTCATGGGCTGTGCAAAGGTTTGGGTTTTTCAACGGAAGATCGTCAGGAAAATCTGCGTCGTGTCGGTGAAGCTGCCAAGCTGATGGTTGATGCAGGTCTGGTCGTGCTGGCAGCCTTTGTTTCGCCGTACCGGGCCGATCGTGATGCGATCCGCGGATTATTCCCGCAGGGTGAATTCGTCGAAGTCTTTGTCGATACACCACTGGCCGAGTGTGAACAACGCGATCCGAAAGGCTTGTATAAAAAAGCCCGCGCCGGAGAAATCAAAAATTTCACCGGGATCTCTGATCCGTATGAAGCACCGGAAAACCCTGAAGTACATATTCATAATCATGGTCGCACAGTGGATGAGGTCGTTGCTGAATTGTTAGCACAATTGCAATCACGCAGCCTGTTGTATTAACAAGTGCCGATGTCTTGCTGAAACGACGTGAGTAAGCTGTGAATCAGATCAGGAATTAACCATAGTCTATTAGTTGTACAGATAGAGTTAACAAAATTGTTATGCTATTGTTAAGCGGTAGACCAGACGCGAGGTCTGCGAGGATGTAGCATAATGAAAAATGACAATAAGATGCCGAGAACCAAGTTATTCGTTTTACTGTTGGTGTACATTGCACTGGTAATTGGGTTGGCAGTTTATCTGTATTCGTAACAACACACGATAATCACAAAGGGTCTGCAGATCCTGAGACAAAAAAGCCATGCATTGCATGGCTTTTTTGTTGTAACAATTATTTGCTTTCTTCGTAACGAACAAGAGACGCTTCGATTTCAGCGATAGCTTCAGCTTTGTCGCCCCAGCCTTCCACTTTAACCCATTTACCGTGTTCCAGTTCTTTATAACGCTCGAAGAAGTGTTTGATCTGGCCTTTCAGCAGTTCAGGCAGTTCATGCACGTCAGTGATGTGATCATACAGTTTAGTCAGTTTGGTGTGTGGCACCGCAACCAGTTTGGCATCCTGACCGGCTTCGTCGCTCATTTTCAGCACGCCAACCGGACGGCAGCGGATCACAGAACCAGGAACCAGCGGATAGGGTGTTGGAACCAACACGTCAACTGGATCACCATCCAGAGACAGGGTGTTGTTGATGTAACCGTAGTTGCATGGGTAGAACATTGGAGTCGCCATGAAACGGTCTACAAATACAGCACCTGATGCTTTGTCGATTTCATATTTGATTGGATCAGCATTCTGCGGAATTTCAATAACTACATAAATATCTTCCGGCAGCTCTTTTCCAGCAGGAACCAAATTCAAGCTCATGGCGTTTCCCTTTTAAAAGTAATAGTAGGTTGCAGAGCCCTTATTATAGCGATGCGGCAATAAATCGCTACCAACCAGCACTGCAGAGTGATGGCACAAAGTGCATTGCTTCATTAGAATCAGCGTTTTAGTTTTCATTAATTCGGGTAAACCGATATGCATATTCACATTCTGGGCATCTGCGGCACTTTTATGGGTGGCATTGCAGTGCTGGCAAAACAGATGGGCCATGAAGTAACAGGCTCTGATCTCAATGTTTATCCGCCGATGAGTACACAATTGGAAGAGCAGGGGATCTCTCTGGTTCAGGGCTATGATCCCGCACAACTCGATCCGGCACCGGATATGGTGATCATTGGTAATGCCATGAGCCGTGGTAATCCTTGTGTGGAATATGTGCTGGACCGCAACCTACCTTATACCTCGGGTCCGGAATGGCTGCGCGATAATGTATTGCAGCAGCGCTGGGTTATCGGTGTGGCCGGTACACATGGTAAAACCACAACTTCGAGCATGGTGGCGTGGATTCTGGAACATGCCGGGCTGGAGCCGGGGTTCCTGATCGGAGGGGTTCCGGGTAATTTCCCGTTCTCTGCGCGTCTCGGCAAGGCGCCGTTCTTTGTCATCGAAGCCGATGAATATGACTGTGCCTTTTTTGATAAACGCTCCAAGTTTGTTCATTACCGCCCGCGCACGTTGATCATGAACAACCTCGAATACGATCATGCGGATATCTTCCCCGATCTGGCAGCGATTCAACGCCAGTTCCATCATCTGGTACGTACCGTGCCGGGTAATGGTCGCATCCTGATGCCGGCACATGATCCGGCGCTGGCTGAAGTGCGTACCATGGGATGCTGGACGGAAGTCGAACTGGTGGAAGGTGACGGCGCGAACTGGAAGGCGAAGTTACTGAAAGAAGATGGTTCGGCATTTGACGTCATCCTCAATGGCGAGAGCCTGGGTGAGGTGCACTGGAGCGGACTCGGTCGTCACAATGTGCACAATGGTCTGATGGCAATCGCAGCCGCACGGCATGCGGGTGTCCGTGTGCAGGATGGTATTGCTGCCCTGAATGCGTTTGTGATGCCGAAACGTCGTATGGAACTGCGTGGCGATATCGCCAATATCAAGGTCTATGATGACTTTGCGCACCATCCGACAGCGATTGCAACGACCATCGCAGGTCTGCGTGCCAAAGTGGGTACGGCTCGCATTCTGGCCGTGCTGGAGCCACGATCCAACACCATGAAAATGGGCGTGCATCAAAGCGAACTGATCAAGAGTCTGGTGCAGGCAGATAAAGCCTATCTGTTTGCCCCAACCGGGCTGGGTTGGGATATTCACCAACTGGCCACGAAGTCGCCGATCCCGACAACAGTACAGCATGATATCAATCATCTGGTCGACATGTTGGTCGCCGAGGCCAAACCAGGCGATCACATTCTGGTGATGAGTAACGGTGGCTTTGAAGGCATACATGGCAAATTATTGGCTAAACTAACGCAACAACATACACAGGAGTAATCCACCATGCGGGCGATCACATTGGCGATCACGGGTGCGTCAGGTGCCATTTACGGTGTTCGTCTGCTGGAACAATTACTTCAGGCTGGCTGTCAGGTGCATTTGCTGCTTTCTTCCGCGGCCAATGTAGTGTTGGCAACCGAACTTGAGCTGACGTGGCCTGCAGAGCCGCAGGCTTGTCAGCAGTTCCTGATCCAACATTATGGCTGCGATGAACAGCAGTTGCGGGTGTATGGGAAGGAAGATTGGTTTTCTCCGGTAGCTTCCGGGTCAGCCGCGCCGAAACAGATGGTGATTTGCCCCTGTTCCATGGGCACTCTGGCAGCCATTGCTCATGGCATGTCAGACAACCTGATTGAACGGGCAGCCGATGTGGTATTGAAAGAGCGCGGACATTTGCTTCTGGTTCCGCGAGAAACGCCTTATTCCGCCATCCATTTGGAAAATATGCTGAAACTGACGCAGCTGGGGGCAACGCTCTTACCGGCCTCGCCGGGGTTTTATCATAAACCGACGACGATCGATGAGCTGGTGAATTTTATGGTCGCCAGAATTCTGGATCACTTACAAATTCAGCAAACAATCGCCCCTCGCTGGGCACAATAACAGCAGGATCTTCTAACTTGACCTCAGTTTGGCACTTTTTTTGCGTATTCATTCAGAACGCAAAAGGGAGTATGGGGTCAGTATGTGGGGATTTCGACATTTATCGATTGGGCGTAAGTTGGGCGTCAGCTTTGGCATCATTGGTTTGCTGGTGGTGGGGCTTGGCAGTTTCAGCACCTATTTATTGCAGCGTTTAAATACGCAAATCGAATACGTTACGGGCAATGTCGAACCGGGCCTTATCAGCATTCTGCGGATGGACGTCACGGTTTCTGATTTTCGTCAAATTCAGCTACGTCAGGCTGGATTCAGCACCAGTGAAGAAAAGCAACAGTTTCTGGCTGCGTTAAAACAATACAAAACACAAATTGCGGCGATATTCCAAGAGACATCGCAATGGCTGACGCTGCCTCAGGAAAAGGCATTGCAGCAGAAACTCCTTGCCCAATGGCACCAATATGAAGCATTGCAACAGCAATTTCAGACCATGCTGGATGAAGGTAATACCTCTGATGCCAAAGATTTGATCACAGAAGAAGGGTTACCACAGTATCAGCAGCTAAAGGCGACCTTAGCGGTACTGGAACAAACACTCAACCAGAAATCGGTAGAGACTTCGCAGGCTGCTACTTCACTATTTCAGCATTCGATCTGGCAAATTGCGGTGCTGATTGCGCTGGCTTTATTTTTAGTTCTGCTCAGTGCGCTCGGTGTGGGTGCGCAGATCCGTAAACCGCTGCATTCTCTGTTACAGCAAGCGAAACGTATTGCTTCGGGCGATCTGTCTAATCCCATGTCCCTGTCTCATTTCAATCGGGATGAAATTGGGACCCTCGCGCAAGCGTTTGCCGATATGCAAAACAACTTGCAACGGTTGATTGTTCAGGTTGCCCAAACGGTGAACCACATGAGCGATCAGGTTGAGACGGGGAAACAGGTTGCTAGAACTTCTGCGTCCAGCATCGGCACTCAGGAGCAGGAATTAACCTCGTTAGCGGCGGCCATGAATGAAATGACCACTACGGTCACTGAAGTGGCCCGCAGTACGGGGCATGCCGCGCAAGAGGCGCAACATGCGGCAGCCGAAGCATTCGATGGTGGGCAGGTGGTGACGCGTACCATTAGCGCGATTCAGTCGGTCGCCGATGATGTGGCGCAAACCACCCAACTGATCACCTCGCTGGCAGAAGATAGCAGCAAAATCAGCATGGTCTTAGATGTCATTCGCGGCATAGCAGAACAGACCAACCTGCTCGCGTTGAATGCGGCTATTGAAGCGGCACGAGCCGGTGAACAAGGACGCGGGTTTGCGGTAGTGGCCGATGAGGTACGTTCACTGGCTCAAAGAACACAGCAATCCACGCAGGAAATTCACAACATCATCGGTAATTTACAAAACCGCAGTGAAGAGGCGGTGCAGGCTATGCAGCGCAGTGGTCATCGCGTTCAAACCAGTGTGGAGGAAGCTCATCGAGCCGGGGATCGGATTGCGGTAATTGCCCAAGCCGTGCAAGCAATTGCGGATATGACGAATCAAATCGCCAGTGCGACCGAACAACAAAACAGTGTGGCAGAAGATTTGAACAGGAACATCGATACTATCCATGCCTCTGTCAGCGTAATTGCTCAAGGGGCGAATCAAACCGCAGAGTCCAGTCAATCATTGGCGCAATTGACGGCTCAATTGCGCCACGTGACCATGCAGTTTCAGACCTGATGAAACTGCTTTGTGGTTTAGTAATTCGGTGGTGATACTTCCAGATATTGGCCATCCGGGGTTCGACGGTAATAACGGCCATTCTGCACGTAATAGCGGCTACCATTCACATCAACCACATTCATGACAGATCCGGTATTGGCGATGGTCGTGGTGGTTGCGCCGTTATTAATAATGGTGACATTGCTGGATGCTGGGGCTGGCACTTGTTCATAAACTCCGCCATGCATCTGATACCACAGTTCATTCAAGACAAAATAGGTTACTCCTGCAGCAATCACGGTTTTATAACCGGGCGGCATGATGGTATAACGAGGCGCTTCATAATATCTCGGGCCATACACCCGAACCGGGCCTGGGTAGAAACCACGATCATGGTCGTGGTGATGCTCTTCATGTTCCCAATGGTCACCACCCCAGCCGGGGCCATCAAAATGGGGTCTGGCTTGTGCCTGCGCCAGAGGTAACAATGCAGTGGCCATCAATAACGATATGATCCGACGGTATTTCATAAAAACTCTCCAAATCGCCTTCTGGCAGATTCAACCTAAATATTACTGGTCACAAATTTATGTGAAATGTGTAGCAAATTGTGTCAGCGTCGTAAGTCTATAGATTGTTTGAGATAAAAAATATAAAGGAAAAATTATGCTGAAAATTATTACGGTGGATTATCAAAACCCGCTGCAGATGGCGGATCTGCTGCTTCTGCTGGATCTGTATGCACAAGATCCTCAGGGCGGGGCAGAGCCACTCTCTGAATCATGTCGTTTACAATTACCCGCTGCGTTACAGCAGTGTCCGGCAGCCCTTTCATTGATCGCTTATCAGAACAGCAAACCGGTCGGACTCCTGAATGCGTTCAAAACCGTATCTACCTTTGCCGGGCGGCCGTTGATCAACATCCATGATCTCGCCGTTGCTCCAGCCTTTCGTGGGCAGGGGATTGCTCGGGCTCTGTTACAGCAAATCGAGCAGATTGCCCGGGAACAGGATTGCTGCAAGTTAACGCTGGAGGTGTTATCGGGGAATCAAACCGCGCAGCATACCTATCTGCGCAGTGGTTTTGCAGCTTATGAGCTTGATCCGGCACAAGGGCAAGCCCTGTTCTGGCAGAAAAAACTCGACTGATTTACAGCTTGCTGAACTGATAGCTATAGCCACCGCTTGATTCAGGCATGAACTGTAATCGGTGGGTGATACAGCGAGGTACATCTTCCGCATGATGCGAAACATAGAGCAACTGGCTGGTGCTGTTGACGATCAGATGATCGATGAATTGCAGCACCAGATGGCGGTTCAAGCTGTCCAGCCCTTGCAGCGGTTCATCTAGAATCAGCAGGGCTGGGTGTTTGACTAAGGCTCGCGCAATCAGCAGCAAACGTTGCTGTCCGTAAGATAACTGTAAAAAAGAGGCTTGCTCGAGCGATGCCATCCCCAGTAATTTCAGCCATTGTCGGGCGAGAGTCAGTTCCTGATCGCCTGGCTGTTGATAAAGCCCGATGGAGTCGTAAAAGCCAGACAAGATCACGGTCAGTGGGGTTCCGGCTACGCGGTAAGCCAAATGCAGCGCCGGGCTGACAATTCCCATGTGCTGTTTTATTTCCCAGATACTTTCACCGGTTCCCCGACGGCGTCCAAACAGGGTAATTTTATTGCTATAGCACTGGGGGTGATCCCCCGTGATCAGATGCAACAATGTGGTTTTACCACATCCGTTGGGGCCAGCAATGTGCCAGTGTTCTCCTCGATTTAGCTTCCAGTTGAGTTCATCCAGAATGACTCGCTCTTCATAGCTGACTTTTATCCGCTCCAGCTCCACCAGTGTCTCTGAAATACATTCCGCTTTGGCTGCACTCAAGGGAGGCGGTGGTAAAATGGCATCGTGGGCGGTACAGCACAAGAGCTGTGTGGTCAGGGGATCTGCAAAGAAGGTGCCTCGGTCGTATAGTTGAGAAAACTGGCAGTCCAGGATCCAGCCTAACTGTTGTGCAAAAGTAGGAATTTCATCTAAACGATTGACGATCAGAACCAGCGTCATGCCCGTTTGTAATAATTGCTCAAGTATCGACATCAGCTGGCTGCGTGCATGAACATCCAACCCGTCAAATGGTTCATCCAATATCAATAATTGGGGTTGATTCATCAGCGCCTGCGCCAGCAAAACCTTGCGTCCTTCGCCACTGGATAATGCCGTAAAAGGCTGTTGGAGCAGATGTGCAATACCAAACTGTTGTGCCAGTTTCAGGCAATAGGCAGCGTCCTGTCGTTCACGCTGGATGATGTTTTCAACCCGGGTGGCAATTTCCTCTTCCGCGCCCAGCATATCGGTATTCGTTCGTTGCCATTCTTCATCATAGAGTTTAATCTGTTTCTCAAAAGAGACCATTTCAGAGTCTAATTTATGTATAAACTCTCCAGAGTCATTCACTAACTCTTTATTGAGCATACGTGCCATTAAAGTCTTACCACTTCCATTGTTACCGATCACGGTACAACATTCGCCAACGTTCAAAGCGAAAGATGAAACAGCTAATTTTTTGTGGGAGCTGACAGGAAATGTGGCGGCCTTGATGGTGAGCATGAAGAAATTCCTCGGGAAAGCGGATGACACCCGGTTGAAAGCTTGAAATGACAAAAATCAAAAGACGCAGTCAATGTAAGCGATTCGTCTGAAAAATTGAAGGCGCAATGAATGCTATGGAAAATTCATCAAAAGACTTTCTCTATCAGGATTTATCATACCGCACACTGCTTACCGTTGAGACGGAACCAAGTGGCAAGTTTGTCTGGCTGGTGACACTGCTGCTTGCCGGTGTGCTGACGAGTGCTACCTCTGTTTTTCATGGATATCAGCACTGGCTTTCTGTGCATTATCATGGCTTAACGTTGTCTGCTGATCCAGCTATCGCTGTCAGTTTGTTGAGTGTGTTATGGTTCGGCGTTCGCTGGGGGCTGATTCCCTTTTTTGTCTGCATTCTGCTGCGGCTTGATTTATCCAGCGATATTGCTTCCGTACTAACCTATACCGTCAGCCATCTCCTCTGTTTTTTTCTGATAGTTCAAACATATCGTTCCCTGCCTCTCTCGCTCAATTTAAGAAATCTTTACGCCTGGTTGCCTTTTTTGTTTGTGACATTGATCGGTTGTTCGGTTGGTGCTGGGGCTGAACTGCTGCTGAGTAATACGCTGTCGGTTGGGTCTACACTGATATGGCAACAGTGGTGGTTATCCAATTGGATGACGAGTTGGATGTTAATTCCTGCATTGCTATTTGGTTCAGTATCAATACAAAAATGGCGGCAACCCATACTACTTAAACAGAAAGAGATCGTTTATTCACGACGGCAGGTTATTTTGTCGAGTCTGTTGCTGATATCCGGCATGGTGTTGCACTTGTCACTGTCGCATTCGCTGGCTTTAACGCAAATTGGCAGGGTGGGTCTTGCAGACGAAAATAAGCTCACATTCATGTCTGATACCTTGTTGCACTCTTTATTCGCCACCGTATTCATGATGATGTCTCTGATTGGCATCAGTTATGCTCTGTTTCGATTTAAATCAGGTGTTTTGCTACGCCGTGCACAAGAGGCCACGCAAGGCCATGAAACAAAATCTCAGATCTTATCGCTGGTAACCGACGAATTTTGTGCACCGTTACAGGCTATGACGGGGTTGATCCGGCTGGTGCTGGGCTCTTCCCTGACATCAACCCAGCGAGAACAGATGAATAAGATCAGAGCATCCGCAGCGCTTCTGAATACGCAGGTAAATGAGTTACTGGATTATTTGAAGATTGAGGCCAATCAATTGGAACTGACCTTCACCGCATTTGCGTTAGAGGAATTGGTTCATCGCCTGAGCAGCATATTAAGCCCGCGTTGCAGTGAAAAACATCTCTCCCTGATTATTGATTTGTCGCCTGATATTCCTCGTTTTTTGCTGGGTGACCCGGTACGAATTGAACAGATATTGATGAACTTGTTAAGTCATGCAATCCAATCAACCGATAAGGGCCACGTGTTATTGCGGATCAAGGCCGGTCAGCCTACCGAGTCTCAGTTTTGCTTGCTGTTTGAAATCACCGACACCGGGGCGGGCGTTTCTGCTGAACAGATCCCTTTACTGTTTAAGCCTTTTCAAAGGGCTAATCAGAACGGTGTTCAACATACCGGACGCAACAGTTTGGGAATGGCCATCAGTCAGCAATTGATAGGTCTGATGGGCGGGGAGATGAAGGTATCCAGTGCTGTGGGCGGCGGAACTCAACTTATCTTCTCTTTGCTCGTTGGCTATCGCCCCGACAGTGTATCGGGCACGCTCGGTTTTGTTTGTAATAAACAATGGCTGATTTTACATAATCAACCTGAAGTGGCAGCGATACTATCCGACCATTTGCTACGGCTGGGTGGGTCTGTTCAGGCGTTGGGTCATGAGCTTCTGATTCAGCAATGGCTCAGTGGGCAATTGAGCGACGAGATCCTCTCGCCAGATATGTTGTTAATCACACATCACATTGGCGCAATTGACGGTATTACGTTATTACGTAAGTTACGCTCACTGCCTGCATGGAAAACGATACCGGTATTATTTCTCTATCCTCAATCGGAGGAAGAAAAATACCGGGCATCGCTGGGTGGTGACTCGAATACAGAATTACTGCCATTGCCGTTCTATGGTTCATTACTGAGTAATGCCATCATGTCGGTTATCGGTTTAGGTGCTCGCACTTCGATCTCGCGATTACCAGCAAACGACTGGCGCAACATGCTACATGATCTGAAAGTCTTGCTGGTGGAAGACAACGTAATTAATCGTCAGGTGGCGCTGGAAACCCTACAGCGGGTTGGTGTGAGTGTTCAAATCGCTGAAAATGGTAAAGACGGTATTGAACAGGCATCTCGGGGCAAATTTGATCTGGTTCTGATGGATGTGGATCTGCCTGAAGTGGACGGCATTACCGCGACTTACTGGTTGCGGGATAAGGGCTATGTCATACCGATTATCGCCATGACGGCCTTCGATGATCCGAAAGAGCGTGAACGATGCCTGAAAGCGGGCATGAACGATTTCATGATCAAGCCATTTGAGCCTGATACCCTGTATTCACTGATCTACCGCTGGAGTATTGGCGATTCGGAATCAAGGGAGGCATTTAAACAACCCCTAGCCGAACATGAGAGTCTGACAATACATGATGCTCCGTCAGAAATTGCGCTCGATGTGATCCTGGGTTTTTCACGGGTTGGCAATAATCCCTATCTTTACCAGCAAATTTTAAGCTCATTCCGTGATGAATACAGCGATCAAGGGCGGCAGCTCCTCATCATGGTCGAACAGGAAAAATGGGCTGAATTAGAACGGGTCGCGCACAATCTGAAATCTGTTTCCCGCTATATCGGTGCTGATGCCTTATCTCTCGCCGCCCAGGAGTTGGAGCTGTTATTCCGACGACAGGAAGCCAGGGCCTCACGGGCTATTTTGGCCAAGAAACTGGTGGCCAATATTCATGTTTTATTGATGGCCGTTTTTGACATCATAAAATCGATTCCGGTGATAGCCATTAACAATCACGAATCACACCCTGCGGAATTAGAAACAAAGATACAAGACAAACAACATCTCCCCAAGATCCTGGTGATTGATGATGAACTGATCCACCGGCAAATGTTGAGTTCATTACTTGAGCACGATGGTGACATCATAACGGTGTCCAGCGGTTCTGCTGCGCTTGAGCTGGTATCAAAACAGGCTGTTGATTTGATTTTGCTGGATATGGTAATGCCGGATATGAGGGGAGACGAAATCATGCGCGCGTTGCGTAGTCATGTTCTCACCAGAGAGATCGATATTGTCATCATCAGTTCTCACAATGATGTGGAAGATGAAGAAACAGGCTTCCTGCTGGGAGCCACCGATTACATATCGAAACCATTTCATCCGACGATCGTACAGGCGCGTATTCGCAATGTATTACGAATGATTCACCAGCGTCGTCTTTTAGATCAGCTCGCGCACCTTGATGGCCTGACGGGGATACCCAATCGCCGTAAATTTGAACAAGTCATTGAAAATGAATGGATGCGGCATGAACAAACCGAACAACCTCTATCATTGGCCATTCTGGATGTCGACCACTTTAAACGTTTCAATGATACCTATGGTCATGCCAGAGGTGATGATGTGCTACAAGCGGTTGCGGGTGCTATTCGTAACATGTTACGCCGCACAGGCGATTTTACTGCGCGGTTAGGGGGGGAAGAATTTGTGCTGGTATTTAGTGGGGTAGATGCCTCCACCAGTGCCGTGATGGCTGATCAAATCCGACAAGCCATGGAACGGATTGATCTTCCGGTGGGTAAAATTACCGTCAGTATTGGTGGGGTGACATTAGTGCCGAAAGGAAATACATCTCTGACTGACGCGATGGAATCAGCGGATCAACTACTGTATCAGGCAAAACAGAATGGCCGGAATCAGGTTTGCTGGCAGTCAAAAATATAATAAACAGTCAACGTGCATGAGGATATCTGGTAGAAATTGAGGATTCAACGCAATAGCCATTGAATCTGGATTTCATCAAGCAAGAAAACAATTATCGGGATGAATACGACAGATCCCGAAGTTGGCGGTTCCAATACTGGCATTACTGAATATACATCAGTTGAACTATTCTATAATCATAGTGCTCATCGCGTTGCTATTCATTTTTCCACATGTACAGCAAAATGATAATGTGAACGATTCTTCATGAGTTATGCTTAATGGCTTTTCCTGATAAAGGTGCTTGCTGCAGGCAGTTCGGAGATGGCAATGAAGAATGGATGCGTAATGTTTCTGTTGTTGCTGATAGTCAGTGCTCAGTCTGCATTGGCTGCGGAGGTATTACGCGTACTGGCCTGGCCAGGCTATGCCGATCCTGATGCTGTGAAGCAATTTGAGTTACAAACTGGTGCCCGGGTGGAAGTGACACAGATTGATTCCGATGATGTACTCTGGAATAAGATCAGCGCAAATAAAGATCCCGGTTTCGATGTGTTTGCGGTCAATACCGCCGAATTATCGCGTTATATCGCAGCCAGACTGGTCATGCCGCTGGATCGGTCGCATTTGCCCAATACGCAACGACAGGTTTCCCGGTTTCGAGATGTCAATTCTGTGCCAGGCATCGTCAAGAATAATAAGCTCTACGCGATCCCCTACACCTATGCTGATATGGGGCTGATTTACGATAAGAAAACCTTTCCCAAACCGCCCGAATCCATTTCTGTCATGTGGGATCCCCGCTTCAGTGGCCGGGTGTTGGCTTACGATGGTGGTGTCCATAATTTCTCTCTGGCCGCACTCCGACGCGGTAGTCACAATCCATTTCAGATTGCCAGTGACGAATGGGAAAAGCTCGCTGCAGATTTAATTGATTTGAGGCGTAATGTACTTGCCTTTTACTCACAACCTGAAGAGGCATTGCGCTTATATCGTGACAACCATGTTGTTGTGCTGTTTGCCAACTATGGTTCGCAACAACTGCAGACATTTAAATCGGCGGGGCTTGATGTGGGCTATACCATTCCTAAGGAAGGCGCATTGGCATGGTTAGACTGTTGGGCCATAACGGCTCGTTCTTCGCATAAACGGCTTGCGGAAGCGTGGATCAATCATATGCTTGATCCAGTGGTCAGCAATTATCTGGTGGAGCGGCAAGGGCTCTCCAGTACGCTCGTTGATAACCCCGACCGAAATAAAGATATTTTGTATTGGCTGCAACCTCCTGAAGATGTCAATAAACGCACGCTGTTGTGGCATCACATCATCTCGGAGGATCGCTTGGAAAAGGTGATGTCTAATTGAGGCTTAATATTGCAGCTAAACTAGCCATATTGTTGGCTGTATTTGCCTTGTTGATCAGTGGCGTGACTGCATTACATGTTTATCATGCCAGCAGAGAGTTACTTAGAAACGCGGCACAGGAACGCCTGCTAACGACGACGCAGGTGCTTGGACGGCGCATCATCAATGTGATTAGTGCTGTCGAGCAGGATGCACGCCGCTTGGCTGATTCACCTGATGCAATTGGCCTCCTGCTGGCGCCTGATTCTCCCGCAACCAAGCCGATGGCGGACGAGCTCGCCACACAGTTTACGTCTCAGATGCGTTTTAACCCGGAGTATTACCAGATCCGGCTAATCAGCACCTCTGCACATGGTTTGGAACGTGTTCGGGTTGACAGAGAAAGCGCCAATCAGTTTATCCGTATCGAAGGTCTAGATTTACAGGAGAAAGGGCATTACCCCTATGTATTTGAAGCGTTAAAACTTCATCGAGGAGGTGTGTATTGTTCCCCTATGCTGATTAACCATGAACTTGGTGCCCATGCTGGAACCGAGATGCCCACGCTACGTATTTCGGTTCCTATCTTTGCTGATTATATCGAGCAACCAGTGGGTGTTATTGTTGTGAATGTGAGCATGAACGGTATCTTTGCCTTACTTGGAGAAGATCTGCCCAAAGATCATGAACTCTATATAGCAAACCAGGAAGGAGAATTCATCGTACATCCTAACCCTGCCATGGCATTTGCGTTCGACCGAGGTCGTAGTGCGCGCGTGCAGGATCAGTTTCCTGAAACTGCCGTCTTATTCAATGGCAACAAGAAAAACTCCGTATTTGCTACGCAAAGCTCTATTGCAGGCAAGGAACGACCCGTTGCCGCCGCGTTTGTTCGTGTCAGCAGCGCTGATATTGATCCATCACGTTTTTTTGTCCTTGGATTGGCTCAATCGCTCGATCTTGTCTTAGCCAGCACGCGAACGCTCACAACCTCGACCATTCCGGTTATTCTAGGGTTCGGTTGTATCGCGGTGGTGCTGGCCATTTGGTTGGCCAGAATGTTCACTCGGCCCTTAAGGCAAATCGCTGCTGAAGTCAGGCAATTTCCTGAACAATCACATGCCCATATTCGCTTGCCGGTCGGGCGTACGGATGAGGTGGGCGTTCTGGCGAGAGGGTTGGCTGCGATGCAGTTGGATATCAAGCAAAAACTCGGTGAACTGGATCGCCAGCGAGCAGCGTTACATCATCAGGCTCATCATGACTCACTGACCGGATTACCGAATCGTTTATTGCTGGAAGAGCGATTTAAACAAATGTTGTCTCGTTCCTGTCGTCATGGGTCGATTGTGGCGGTATTTTTCGTCGATCTGGACAAGTTCAAGATGATCAATGATCGATATGGACATGATGCCGGAGATACTGTGCTTAAAGAAACGGCCAAACGGCTGCGGGAAACTGTTCGCCAAGAAGACACCGTGGTACGCATGGGGGGAGACGAATTCATTATCTTGCTGGAAGATCTCAGCGATAAAGTTTATTTGCAAATGATCAGTAACAAGCTGATTAATATCATATCGAGCCCCATTCACTGGGGGGATGTCGAATTGGTGATTGGTACCAGTATTGGTATTGCCTGTGCGCCCACCGATGGTGACAATATTGACAAGCTGGCCTCTTGTGCTGATACCCGAATGTATCAGGCTAAATCTGGTGGTGGGTCCAGAGTCCATGCATATTAATAAAATGTCTACATATGTAGCGGTCAACTAATACCGGACACAAACTTGTTGCATTATCTGACGGTGATATGAGTTGTGTGACATTTAATCAGTCATGTGCTGTGTTGAGCTATCCGTTTTATTTGGTCTCGTAACCACCGCTGGGCCGGATCGGCATGTTGGCGGGGATGCCAACCAAGTTGTATTTCGAAACTGGTCAATTCGCAGGGTGGTGGTAATACCGCCAGCGTATGTTGCCAGGTGAGAGCCAGACGAGCAGGAACGGTCGCGACATAATCGCTTTGTTCCAGCAATGTTGGGACGACCATGAAACTCGGTAAAGATATTTTTACCTGACGCTGATAGCCGAGCCTTGTTAAGGCTTCATCGACAATCCCCTGAAATCCACCTCCACTAGGCGACACCATGGCATGTTCCAGTTGGCAATATTGACTCAGTGTCAGGGCATTTAATGCAGCAGGATGATCGCGTCGCATCACACACAAAAAGGTTTCGGTATACAGCGTCTGAGCACGCAGCAGGGGTGGCATCGCTTGTGGTGTGATAAGCGCCAGATCCCGTTCGCCGCTGGCCAACTGTTCAACCAGATGTTCGGCTTGCGGTGTGTATAGCGCAAGACGCACTCCCGGTGCCTGATGCTGCAAGTAAGCGGCTAAAGGTGCACTGATCGTGGCATGCACGGCGTCCGTGGCGACGATATGGAAAGTTTGCTGACTGGTTGTTGGCTCAAAACTTTGACTACTGCTGACCAGTGAACCCAGCGAGGCCAAAACATCACGCAGTGGTTGTTGCAGACTCAGTGCCAGCGCAGTGGGTGTCATACCGCGGGCCGCAGGTAACAACAGCGGGTCACCAAACCACTCGCGGAGTTGTTTTAGCTGGGCTGAGACCGCGGGTTGCGAAAGGGATAAACGTTGTGCTGCCCGGGTGACATTCAATTCAGCAAGCAACACATCAAGTGTGCGTAACAGATTGAGATCGAGACGAGAAAAATCCACGAGCTATCCAAAATACTGATACTAGAAATAACTATAATCCATTAGTTAGATACTTATCTACTCTTTATAGTTGTTCCATACCACCGGGGTTAAACCCGGGAAGTGAATTAACGGAGTGGATATGCAAATGCAAAGAGTGATCATCATTGGCGGTAGTAGTGGTATTGGACTGGCAACAGCTCAGCTGTTGGCTGCAAACGGCACGGAAGTCATTATTGTTGGCCGGAACAGAGAGCGACTGACTGCGGCGCCTGAATGAGACTGTAAGGAATCAGAAAATGAATATATTGATTGTTCTTGCTCACCCGGAACCCAAAAGTTTCAATGGCGCATTATTCGACCTGACCATAAAAACCCTCCAGGCAGCAGGCCATACGGTCCAGACCAGTGATCTCTATCGTATGGGGTTCAACCCGGTTTCGGATCGCTATAACTTCACCACAGTGAAAGATCCTGATTTCCTGAAACTCCAGCTTGAAGAAATGCATGCAACCGAAATGGGTGGTTTTGCTTCGGATATTGAGACTGAAATCCGCAAAATAGAAGCTGCAGACTTGATGATCTGGCAATTCCCTCTGTGGTGGTTCGGTATGCCGGCCATTCTCAAAGGCTGGGTGGATCGGGTGTTTGCTATGGGGCGTACTTATGGCGGCGGACACATCTATGAAACCGGTGTATTCAAGGGCAAACGCGCCCTCCTGTCACTGACAACCGGTGGCCCGCAAGAGGCTTATACGCCGGAAGGTTTTAACGGTGACCTGACAGCGATCTTGCGGCCAATACAGCGGGGAATATTGGAGTTCACTGGTTTTTCTGTCTTGGAACCTCAGATCCATTACGCGCCAGTGCGGGTGACGACCGAACAGCGGGAAATTTGGCTGCAGTCGTGGCAGGAACGTTTACAGCAGATAGAGCAAGAAACGCCTATTTTGGTGGGGTGCTATTAAATCGCAGTCTATGTGGTGTGGTTGATTACCCAATTCATATTAAATGATGCTATAAATAAGAATGCTGATATTGTTATTGGCGTTCTTTTATTTACGGCGTACGCTGTTTTATAATAATTAAATCTTGGTGTGTTAAGCCAAGATGGCTTGCCAACTCGCCTGGATAAGCTCATTCTCTAATTCCTCGGTCATTTCAAACTTAATTATTTGCTGAGTCTGAGAAATATTAAAAAGAAAACCCAAGCTTAATTGCAATAACAAATATGGCGGAATATTCCTGAATAAACCGGTGTTGATGCCACGTTGATAATATTCATCAATCTGAAGGCATTGTTCTGCCGTCCATAAACAGTCTTCTTGGGTATAAAATGGCGAATTTTCATAGAGGTTTTTAAAATAGATCCTGGATGGTCTCATTTTAAAAGCATGATAAGTACCTAGCCATAATTTACGGAATTGCTCGAAGGGAATAAGGGTTGTGTTAAACCCGTCTAAAGTGCAACTGAGTATATCGGTAAATATCTGACGATAAATGGTACGAATAAGTGCTTCTTTATTTTCAAAGTGGGTATAAATCGTTGCGACCGAGATTCCTGCTTCCTTCGCTATCATTTGCATCGATGTCCCATGGAAACCATAAGAAATATACAGTTTCTCAGCACATTTTTGGATCCGTTCAGCTTTATTGTTCGTCATATCAACTCCCTAAAAAATATATAAATCACGTATGGCAATTTAAATTAAGATTGATAAAAAATAGCTTCATCCTTGAAGCCGAAAGGTACTACTTTAAGGAAAACAGCGATGAAATAGCATTCACGAAATATTCGTATCTTTATCGACATCAGCTTTGAAATCAGGGTAAACGATAACTCATTACCGTCGCTTCCATATCTTCAGCTGCCTGATGCAGGCTCTGACTGGTCTGCCCCAGCTCTTTTGCCACATGTTCAGTCTCCTCCACGGCATCTCTGATCACGATCAACGATTCAGAGACTTCATTTGCAACCAGAGTTTGTTCCTCTGATGCGGAGGCTATCATTTCACTGTGCAAGGATAGTTCCCCTGTGTGGCTAACAATAGCCATGAAACATTCGGTTGCAGCGGTTGCCTCTTGCTGGGCCTGATCTGCTGCCAACACACTGGCTTGCATGAGTTCGACGGCACTGCACGTCCCTTGTTGCAAAACGGCAATCATTTCAGCGATTTCTCTGGTGGCGTCTTGAGTGCGTTTAGCCAAAGTACGTACTTCATCGGCGACCACTGCAAAACCCCGCCCTTGTTCACCGGCCCGGGCTGCCTCAATAGCAGCATTCAGGGCTAACAGGTTAGTTTGATCTGAAATGCTGTTGATGGTGTCAACCACAGAACCGATAACCAAAACCTTGTCTTTGACTTCATTCACTGAATCAGAGCTGGCATTTAGATTACTAACCAAACTGTTAATAGCGTTAATTGCGTCGTTGATCTTGCTGGCCCCTCCGTTGGCCAGTTGGTCGGTTTGTTTGGCATTATCAGCAGAGTTTTGAACATTCTGTGCCACATCCCGGATAGTGCAGACCATTTCTTCCATCGCAGTGGCTAAATTATCCAGCCGTTGCCGTTGTTCTATGATTGCGTTACTGACTTGAGTCACACCATTGTTGATCTGAGACGAAGATGCAGAGAGTGAGAGCGCATTGTCCCTTTGGGTATGCAGCAGACTGGCAAGTTGTACTCGACTTGATTCGATAGCCCGATTAATGGAAGCCAGTTCGTCACTGCCATACACAGCGACAGGATTGATCAGTGTGCGTTGTGCTATCTCTTGCAAGCTTCGTAACGCACTATTGACCTGGACTGAAAGGTTCCGGGAAAAGAGAGTGATCAGTCCGAACAAAAGAATAATAATTGTAAATAAAATCAAGCTGCTATGTTGCAAGTAGTTGCTAAATACCTGATCTGCGGCATCTAAATAGACTCCTGAGACCAGTAAATAGTTACCGACCGGGTAAGCGTAAGCGACTTTTAGCACCTTCTTCTGACTATTCGGTTTTGTATAGGTATAGGAGATCAATGCTGGGTGTTCAGATTTAGCAATACGGATCAGCGCCTGATTGACGTTTTCATTACTGTCGTTTATTTGAACCGGATCCAGAACTGTACCAAGACGGCTATGATCAGGTGGATAGACCAGCAAAGTAGCCTGTCTATCGGTAAGGAAAAAATAGCCTGAAAGTCCCTTTCCCCAACGGACTTTTTCAAGTCGTTCGGTGGCCAGTTTAACGAAAGCTCTCGGATCTTGTTGTGAGTAACTTTCGAGGAGATGAGCCTCACTTTCCACATGTACGATCAGGTCATTCTCAATAACAGTTCGGATTTCCTTATAAACTAATTTGGCGGACAGGACATTACCCAATAATGCTAATAATGCGATGCAAACCAACAATATCCGCATTTTTCCATTAAAACTAAAATTAGTTGTCCATATAGCAAATTTATTCGGTTTGAAACTATTAGGTGGTGGAGATATATAATCCAGCACATCAGTATTTGCATTGCTGTTCATTGGCGATATTGCTCCTTGATTCCTTAAGTATCTGTGTATCTGTTTTTAGATGGTCTATCAAAAAACAGATGTTGAAACAGAACAAAAATCATTAAAATATAATATCAGATGTTCTTTTATCTTAATTTTAAGTTCGTTAGAGCTATTCGGTATTTGATTTAAAAAATTAGGGATTAGTTCAATAAAGCTATCCAATAATTCGGGATCAAAATGCGACCCACGTTTTTCCAGCATAATAGTTAGTGCATCGAGACAAGTATAAGCTGGTTTATAAACTCGTTTAGACGTCAGTGCGTCGAATACATCAATAATGGCAAATATCCGAGCCTCAATAGGAATATCTTTTCCTTTAATTCCGTTTGGATAACCATTACCATCATAATATTCATGATGTCCTGAAACGACAGGCAATGCCTCCCGGGTGATTTCAGATTCTGCAATGAGTCTGATGCCATGTTTGACATGCTGTTGCATGATCAACCGTTCATTGTTTGTTAGTGGCCCGGGTTTACTCAAAATATTATCAGGAACGACGACTTTTCCGATATCATGCAAAAGTGCTCCCTTTGCTGCCCGGACCAAAATATTTGCAGGCAAGTTTAATGCTTCACAAAACATCATAGTCAACAAGGTGACTCTCAGGTTATGCCCGTTCGTGTCAGGATCGCGTAATTCAATTAGTGTTCCTAACAACGAAAACATTTCAACATTATTTTGTATGGCTATCTTTTTATTGAAATGCAGATGATTCAGTTGTTTATTTACCAAATAAACCCAAATAACAACATTTCCTAATATGAGGGAGAGCAGAACCACCGCTTCACCGTTATTCTGGTTGGCAATTAATCCCAAAGGTTTCATCTGTGATGTAAACAAAAACATGCTGAGACCAGAAAACAACATCAGTATCAGTGTGACAAAAACAAGATCAAACCTAGATCGTTGATTTGTTGATTGAATACGAGATATTTCTGTTAAACGAAACCATCGACTTAAGTGCCGGATCTTTGATTTCGTCCGAGTAAACAGTGATATCGACTGTTGATTCGAGAACTCAAGCATGTTTCCTCCGCTTCTCAGTGACCAACCGAAGCTGCATCAACTTTGCGTGTCGCTTTGGGGGCCAACCCAATGGCAAAAGCTGAGATAAAAAAGAGAATTGCAATCGTGATCATCAAGTTATTGGTGGACAGCATCAGACTTTGACCCGTCACCATTCTGTCGAAGAGCTCGCGAGTGAATTGTCCAGCCAGCGCAGGTGCAGAACTGATCACAGTATTTAATTGGCCTGTGGGGTCAACAATGCTGGAGAGTTGATCGTGAACAATGTAGCGACCATCCTGCCAGAAGGTGGTGACCAACGACGTGGCGAAAGCACCGGCGATTGTTCGCACGAAGTTCATCAGACCGGCCGCCGAGGCCATCTCGTGTTCTTCGACAGAGCCCATAGCCAAACCTGTGATCGGTACGTAGTACATCGGCATACCAACACCCATGAAAAACAGTGGGATACAGATGGACCAGAAATCCATATCTGACGTGGCAAAGGCTCGCCAGAATGTGTCGGCCCCCAGCCAGGCACAACCAATAAAGATCAGCCAGCGTGGATCGACCCGGTTTGATAAGTTAGCCGCAATTGGTGAGAAAATAACCGAAAGAACCCCGCCCCAAGCTACAACGATGCCAGACCAAGTGGTGGTGTAGCCCATATTGGATTGTAACCACATCGGCGTGAGTACATTGAGGCCAAAGAAACAGCCGAAAGCGAGTGCGAGCACGAGCATACTGGCACTGAAACCACGATAACGGAAAACACGGATGTCGACGATCGGATGTTCTTCGGTGAGTTCCCAGATGATGAAACTCAAGAAACCGATCACAGCAACAATAGCTAGAATAATGATTTCGTCAGATGAAAACCAATCGAGATCTTTGCCTTCGTCGAGCATGATCTGCAAAGCTCCGACCCAGACTACCAGCAAGAGGAAGCCGATCACATCCATCCGATTTTTGACCAACGGATCTTCATACCGTTTGAGCAGGTTCCAACCGATCAGACTGAAAAGGATCGCCATTGGCACATTGACGGCGTAAACCCACGGCCAGCTATAGTTGTCACAGATCCAGCCACCCAGAACAGGGCCACAGACGGGTGCCAACAAGCTGGTCATTGCCCACATGCCAGTTGCCAGCATGGCTTTTTCCTTGGGGAATATGCGCAGCAGCAGGGTTTGTGAGAGTGCCAGGATCGGCCCGCCAGCCATACCCTGTAGTACGCGCATCAACAGCAACATATTCAATGAGTTCGACATGCCGCACAGCAAAGAAGAGACACCGAACATAAACACCGCAACCGTGAACACCTTCACTCCACCGAAGCGTGAAGTGAGCCAGCCGGTCATAGGAACTGTGATGGCCTCAGCCACCGCATACGCGGTGATGATCCAAGTGCCCTGGCTGGTGCTGGCACCGAGTGCTCCCGCCATATTCGGTTGGGTAACGTTGGCAATCGTCATGTTGAGCACGGCGATAAAGTTAGACATCGCCAGAACGACAGCTGCAATCCAGAGCATACTTCCCTGAAGCGCAGGTGTGTCATTGTGAGTGATAGCGGTGTTTGACATGATGCACTCCTAATGTCAGGACTTGTCGCTCAGATCAACAGTGGCGTTCATGGATAGCCCAACGCGTAACGGGTGCGCTTTCAACTCAGTCGGATCGAGTTTCACGCGCACGGGCAGACGTTGTACAACTTTGATCCAGTTGCCAGTGGCGTTTTGTGCAGGGATCAAGGAGAAAGCTGCGCCTGTACCGCCATCGAATCCTTCAACAACACCGTGATAAACAACATCTTTCCCATACAGGTCGCTGGTCAGTTCTACTTTTTGTCCGGAACGTACATCCTTGAGTTGAACTTCTTTGAAGTTGGCGTTGACATACATGTCCTGAACCGGAACTACGGTCAGCAATGGTGCTGAGGGTTGTACTCGTTGACCTAATGCCACTTGTCGGCGAGCCACAATACCGTCAACTGGCGAACGAATGATGGTTCGTTCCAGATCCAGCTGTGCCTGATCTCGTTTTGCTTTGGCCAACATCACTTCAGGGTTGTCATTTAAAGAAACACCTTCAATCAATGCAGCATTGGCTTGTCTCGATCCCTTGGCGGCTTCCTTGGCTGCATGTGCTTGTGCTACGGCGGCATTCGCAGCATTCAAATTGGCCTCAGCAGAAGCATAAATGTTCTGGGTCCGCGTCAGTTCATCACCGGAAATCGCCCCTGAAGGGAGCAATGCCTTGCGGCGCTTAAGATCGATGCTGGCTCTTTCAAAATCAGCTTTTGCTGATGCTAATTGAGCTTGAAGTCGTTTTTCTGCTTCATCACTAGCCATAATCTGAGCGCGTAAACCGACGTCACTCCCTTGATAACTCTTCACACGACGAATTGCGCTGCCAAGCGCAGCTTCCGCTTGATCCAGTGCTAACTTGGCATCTGAAGGATCAATAATGACTAAAATGTCACCTTTTTTAACCAATTGAGAATCTTTCACTTTTACTTCGGCAACCGTTCCGCTGATGGATGACATCACCTGAGCAGACTCTACTGCGGTATACGCGTTGTCGGTTTCAACATATTTGGAAGCCACTAACTCCCAATAAGATCCTGCTCCCGCTCCAGCTAGTGCGATGGAGATAGAGAGTAATGTAAATAAGCGTTTCCGTTGCAGAAGCTTATTTCTTGTTGGTTCCATTATCTGAGATGAATTTAAGGTGGTTGTTTCAATAGGCATGTTCATTTCTGCTCCTAAATTTCTGGCTTGTTTACTTGGAGGTTTTTGAATTGGTGATTAACTGGTCGGTAGACTGAAAACCACCGCCAAGTGCACGAACCAACGCGACATCAAGCACTAATGCGCGGGTTTCAATATCGGCTAAGGAACGCTTTGCGGCGACGAGTTCATCTTCTGCTGACAAGACATCGAGATAACCGGCAAGCTGGCCTTCATAACGCTTTTTCATAATGCTGTAAGCTTTATCTGCGGCATTAACGGAAGCGCGAGAGGATGCAAGTTCTCCAACTAAGGCTTTACGACTCACAACCGCATCGGCGACTTCATGCAGCGCATTGGCGAGGGTGCCGTTATAGCTGGCAACGGCGGCATCATAATCGGCCCGGGCCCCTCGTAACTGACCCTGCAACCGTTCAGTGTTGAATATCGGCAAGGAGATCGCCGGACCGACACTACCAATGTCAGAGCCCGATTTAGTCAGATTATCGATACCTAGAGATTGGTAACCGGTGAATGCTAAAAGATTAACACTGGGATAAAACGCCGCTTTTTGTTGATCGATACGTTTTGCTGCAGCTTCAGCTCGTAAACGTGCTGCGACGAGATCTGGACGCCGTCCAATGAGATTTAAGGCTAGGTTGGCTGGTAATCCCATAGAACCGAATGAACGAACCGTCGGACGGGATATGACTAGTCCGCGATCAGGTCCTTCCCCCAACAGCGCGGCTATTGCATTTCGTTGTAATGAAATACGTTCATCGACTGAACGAAGTTCTGTTTGTGCAGCCGCCTGTCGAGCTTCGACTTGATTCACACTCGCTTCATTTTCAAGACCAAACTGATGCCGCTGACGGAACAGTTCCGTGGTTTTAGTGCGCAGTTTGAAAGTTTCTTCGGCTGTATCACGTACAGTGAACAGATGGAGTAACTCGGCATAGGCTGACGCCACGGAAGCAGAAAGGATCAAACGGGTTTCCGCGACCTCGGCTTGAGCAGCCTTTTGATTTGACATTGCTGATGCCAACGCCGCACGGTTTTTGCCCCAGAAATCCAGTTCCCAGGACAGATTCAATGTGGCCTGCCCGTAGTCATTCCAATTTTGCGGTACAGCGCCCTGCGGCATGAGATAGTTGTAACTTTGTTTGGCCTTGGTGAAAGAGGCATTACCGCTCACTTCTGGCATCATTGCCGCGTTGGCACCTTGCACGGCAGCACCGGCCAGATGCAATCTAGCTCGCGCCAGTTCCAGATCCGGCGAATCGCGCAGTGCTTCTTCCACCAGTGAATTTAATTGTGGATCGCCGTAGTTTTCCCACCAGTGATCTCCTGGCCAAGCGATAGATGAGTCTGCAAAGGTTTTTGTACTGCTTAATTGCTCGACTGGTTTCACCGAAGGTGCAGTGCCTAAATTAGGCATATAGGCACAACCGCTCGCGCCGATCATGCTCGCGGCTAACACGATACAAATAGAAACTCGACTTCTGCGAGCCGGTAAAATGTGGGGCTGATTCATGGCGCACTCCGTAATGTACGTTACAGTACGATTTATAGCCTTGACTCAAATATTCTGTCAAGTAAAATCGTACCGTAACGTACAGTACGATTTAAAGAGTGAAATATGAGCAGACAACTGCGAGATGACAAACGACAAACTATCCTGGATACGGCTTATCAGTTATTCCGTGAACAGGGGTTTGATGCAACATCAATGTCAGCGATAGCAAGAATGGTTGGAGGTTCCAAAGCGACGCTTTACAACCATTTTCGTTCAAAAGAAACGCTTTTTATCGAATGTATGATGGCTGCAGCAGAGGGACATATCACTAGCATAATTAATTTGTTAGATAGCCCTGATGTTGATCAATATGCCATGTTACGAAATTTTGGCGCCAGCTTTTTGAGCTTTGTGACATCCTCGCATCATGTGGCTGTACAACGTTTATTAATAGCCGAAGCCTGTCGCTCCAATATTGGTAAATTGTTTTTTATCAAACTCAAAGCGTTACGTGTGCATGTAGAAGCCTTTTTGTCTCAACTTATGACCTCAGGAATGATTCGCAGTGATGATCCTCAACTAGCGGCTATTCATCTCCGCGCATTGTTAGAGGCCGAAATAGTAGAGCCCTTGTTATTTCAGGCACGAGACGATTTGCCAGAAGAAAAAGAAATTTTGATTGCAGCGGAGCGAGCCATCACTGTTTTTTTGAGAGCTTATTCTCCCGATAAACAGGCATGATGTACGCAGAAAAAATTATAAGCTCCGAAGTCTATAAATTTATTTATAAATCAAATTTATTCTAACCAAACATATAAAAATATCGTAACGCATTATTTTTTATATGTTTGTAAAAAAAATTCATGTGATTAGGAATCAATAAAATATTTGGAGGGGAAATGGAACAATCCATAGTGACAGCGCTTTCCGCTGTAATGGGTTCTTTAGTCGGCGGGGCATCGTCTATTTGTACTGCATGGTTTACTCATCGAGCACATAGCAGACTCGAAATGCTTAATTCAGATTTTCGGCGTCGGGAACAGATTTATACCGAATTCATCGTCGAATGCTCCAAACTTTCGGTTGATGCATTAAGTCATTCTCTGGATAGCCCCACGACATTAATGCAGGTTTATGCTCTACAAAATAGAATAAGGCTCACATCATCGCGAGAAGTTGTTCTAACAACAGAAACCACAATCAAAAAAATCATTTCACAGTCTTTCAAACCCAAAATAACTATTGAGCAATTAAGAGCTGAATTTGAATTTGAACAAATAGATCTTCTCCGGGAATTTAGTGAGGCCTGCAGGAAAGAGCTAAAAAATTTACAATATCCACTGTAGGTAAAAGAGTGAGGATATTATTAATTTTTAGGGAAGCAGCCATAACAGGAATGAAGGTAATAATGCTGCGGAATGTGTAAAACGTAATCAGATACGAGACCAACAAATTGTTGATAAATTTCATCGGCGCTGACCGCATTTATAGGAAGGAAGGGTATACTGCAACGCATTGATTTTATGGGGGAGATAACTATGAGTAAGAGAGATGAAAAGCGGCAAGCTATTTTGGAGGTTGCCTATCGCTTGTTTCGGTCTAAAGGCTTTGATGCAACATCAATTTCTGAAATAAATGCTGAGGTGGGAGGCTCCAAATCAACCATTTACAGCCACTTTCCTTCTAAAGAAGAGTTGTTTGTTGCATGCATGGTGGCCACTGCGGAAAATTTCTTTGTAGCTGTGACAGCGCAGGCATCGTCACAAATGAATTCATCAGAAGAGAGCCCTGAATCTGTTTTACGAGATTATTGTATTCGTTTTTTGCGGTTCGTATGTTCCCCTGAAATGGTTGATGTACAACGACTAATGATTGCAGAAGCACACCGTTTGGGTATTGGTAAGTTGTTTTATACCAAACTGGCAGGTTTACGGGGATATGTCATCGCTTTGTTATCTCACCTGATGGAATCGGGAATTCTTCGTCAAGAAGATCCCCAACTTGCAGCCGAACATCTCCGTGGTTTATTGCAAGCTGAACTACTTGAACCACTGTTGCTGCAGGTAAGAACCGATTATCCCGATGAACATGAAGTTACTATGGTCGCAAACCGAGCCGTGTCTGCATTTTTGAGAGCTTATGCGCCCTAAAGTAATTATCCTGTGCACACTTGATTTCTACCTGTCCGTTTAGCCCGGTAAAGAGCCTGATCTGTGACATGAATCCACTCTTTACAGTTAAGAGGGGTGTCATGGTTAAGTTCGGTTAAACCGGCAGAAAATGTGTATAGAAATCCAGGGGCGATCTCTTCTAGTGTTGCAGATGATAAAATGTGACGTATTCGTTGTAAAAGAACCATGGCTTCCTGTTGCGTGGTTTCAGGTAGAAATAATGCGAACTCCTCACCACCAAGCCGCCCAATGACATCTTGTTTACGCAGGCTCTGCCGCAAGACACTGGAAAAATGGCGCAGTACGTCGTCGCCGGCAGTATGGCCAAATTGATCATTTATTTTTTTAAAATGGTCGAGGTCTAAGATAGCTAAACTGCTTGGATGTCTATAACGTAATGCCCGTTGATGTTCATTTGTTAGCTGTTGCATGAAATGGCGACGATTCGATAGCCCGGTTAACTCGTCTGTCAACGAAAGTCTTTCCAATTCCTTATGGGCATCCAGAAGCGCATGTTCAGTTTTTTTCGAATGAGAGATGTCATTACATACAAGAACAACCTCACCACCCACGTTTACCTGTTCTGTTACCAAAAGCCACCGCCCATCAACGAGATCGACCTCATAGTGACGAAATGCTACCGACCGATGTTGTTCGTGCACAAACTCAAGCCATTCGTCTAGTGTTGATGAATGAGTAGCAGTACCTACTCCTCTGGTATGCATCCAGATTAATAATTCATCATAAGAGTGATTTAGCACTGGATGATCTTCAATACCGAGCAAGGAGATAAAAGCCTTATTGAAAAATATGAATCGATCTTCTGCATCCAACACTGCAATACCATTGCCGCTGGTTTCTATATGCTCAACTAATATACGTTGTAGCTGTTCTGTAATTTCGATATTCATATCTGACATCCTCCTTAGGAGGCGCTGGCGATATTAGTGACTAAGCATCTGATCAGAGTGTTATGTCTCACTTAATTGTAGTGGTTGGATAAACTCTTGCATCAATCAAACATGATACTGCTGAGATAGTTAATTTATGGCTGGATCGAACGGTGTGATAGTGGGTTCATTTGTGGGTCTAAAAAATAAAAAGGCGTAAACAAATAATGTAAACGCCTTTTATTTCAATGAATTAGCAATGAATGATTAGTTCATGCCGTATTTTTTCAGTTTCTTGCGCAGTGTACCGCGATTGATACCCATCATGATTGCAGCTCGGGTCTGATTACCGCGGGTGTACTGCATGATAATGTCGAGCATTGGCGCTTCAACTTCACTCAGAACCATGTCATACAGTTCAGTGACATCTTGACCGTTTAATTGAGCCAGATAGTTACGTAAAGCCTGCTGAACGGAGTCACGCAGTGGGCGCTGAACAGGTTGGTGAGTTTGTGCGTGAGTGACGGTAGTTACCAGTGCCTCAGAAGTCAGGGTTTGATCCAACATAATTTTTTCTGCTCTTCATTATGCAATTGCGTTACTAAAAAACAGCTCCAGTGCGCCAAGTTGCTCTTCAGCACTTGTTAGCGCATTGAAACCTCTTCGGAAATTCTTTGCTGACTCGTATCTCTCCAAATACCAGGCAACATGTTTTCTGGCAAAACGAACTCCCTTGTATTCGCCATAGAACTGATGCAAAGCAGCAACATGTTCTAGCACTATGGATCGGACCTCATCCCATGTTGGCGATGCCAGATCTGAACCGTGCGTCAGGAAATGACGAATGCGATTAAACAACCAGGGTTGTCCTTGCGCGGCTCGTCCAATCATGATGGCATCGGCACCGGTGTATTCCAATACAGCCTGCGCCTTCTGAGGAGTATCAATATCGCCGTTGGCAACGACAGGTATAGATATATGCCGTTTAATGGCTTTAATCGTTTCATATTCAGCCTGACCGTTGAATAAACACGCACGGGTACGCCCGTGAACAGTCAGTGCCTGAATACCGCACGCTTCGGCTATTTCTGCTATTTCTATTCCGTTACGATGTTCCGTATCCCATCCGGTTCTGATTTTCAGGGTAACCGGAACATCGACTGCAGCAACGACAGTTTGCAGGATCTCACGCACCAGCGCAGGGTCTTGCAACAGAGCTGAACCAGCCAAACGACGGTTAATCTTTTTGGCAGGACAACCCATATTGATATCAACAATCTGTGCACCTGCAGTTACCGAATGGCGGGCGGCTTCAGCCATCCAATCCGGTTCAGCTCCTACAATTTGCACAGCACGTATGCCCGGCTCATCAGCCAAATACATTCGCTTAAGTGATTTATCGGTATCCCAGGTATCCGGATTGGCCGACATCATCTCAGAGACCGCCATACCGGCCCCCATTCGCAGACACAATTGCCGGAAGGGCTGGTCTGAAACACCGGCCATCGGTGCAACAATTACCGGGGCTGGTAACGAATAAGGTCCAATTTGCATGACGTTCGCACCCTAAGCTTGAGGGCGCGTATCTTACGGCTTTTTCACCACGCTGAAAAGGTTAGAAATTGAGCGTAGAGTGAAAAAAATGCTTGTATTTTCTGATGAAAATCCTTGCCAAATCGTTTCGTTAACAAGATCAGGCAAATACCAACATCATCGCGCCTGTTTATTCTTTTTTAATCCCGTCGAGACGGCACCATTCTTCGCGTTCTGTTGCTGGATTCATCGCAAACCACTGGCTGTAAACCTCCAGTAACTCTGGCGCTTGGCTTTCCAGGATACCGGAAATCGCCATGCGGCCATGCGGTTTAACTAAGCCACTGATGAGCCCGGAGAGTTCACGCAGCGGCCCGGCCAGAATATTGGCTACCACGATATCTGCCTGCAGATTTTGCGGTTGATCTTCCGGCAGGTAGAGTTCCAGCTGATCGCTGACCCCATTGCGCTGAGCATTGTCACGGCTGGCTTCAATCGCTTGAGGATCAATATCAATACCGATCACACGGGCGGCGCCCAACTTCAAGGCCGCGATGGCCAGAATGCCGGAGCCACAACCAAAATCGACCAGCGTTTTGCCGGTCAGATCTAAGCTGTCCAGCCATTGCAAGCACAGGGCGGTGGTGGGGTGTGTGCCGGTCCCAAAGGCCAGACCGGGGTCTAACAATACGTTGACAGCAGTCGGGTCGGGCACATCACGCCAGCTAGGGCAAATCCACAACCGCTCACCAAACTGCATTGGCTGGAAATGTTCCATCCATTCGCGAACCCAGTCCTTATCTTCCAACAGCTCAACCTGATAAGGTACATCTTCACCAAAATGCTGTTGGAAAAAAGAGACGATAGGGGCCGGATCCACTTCCGCATCAAACAGTCCAATACAGCGGGTATCTCCCCATAACTTGGTCTCTCCCGGTAGGGGTTCATACACAGGCGTATCTTGTGCATCCATATAGGTAACAGCCTGTGCACCAAGTCCCATCAGCATATTGCTGACCTTGTTGGCGGTTTTAGCGGTGGCATTGATTTTGATTTGGATCCAGGGCATGGCAATACATCGGGTTGCGAAAAAAGAGGGTTATTGTAACACTCACGAGCGAACGGATTGAATCATCTTTTCCATTGACGCGGTGTCAGTCCAGACGAAATGGCATTAACGGATGAATTTCCCGTGGAGTCAGATCCAACGATTGGCGTCGTGCCAGATTCTGGATGCGACTTTCCAAAGTGAGTGCTATCGGCCCTGTAACCAACTCTGCCCGTTGGGTAGAAATGACCTTGATCGACATAACGCCAAGGTGATGCAGGCGGCTCTTATCCATATCAGCTACGGTCTCAACGTCCACGATCAGCCGAGTGAGATCTGCCCGTAAGGCGGTAATATTGCCTAAACCACCCATCGCTTTCAGATAACTAATGGTCAGGAAATCCACATCCAATAGCAATTCAGACTCGTGTGTTGCGGATTGTGTTTCTGCCGTTGCAACAGCCTCTGCATTGGGAAAATGAATCGGATGCTGGATGATATGTCGGCTAAACTCATACAGCAGGATGCCAAATAACGACATCGGAATGGCAAACCAGACGCTTGGTATCTTTGCATAGGTAATCTGTTCTTGTTGTAACCAATGGCAGCCATGATTGATAAAGCCGAGTACGATCATGGTATAAATACAGTGCCGGGGCGCCCAGAGTAACAATAACAACAACATTGGCTGAGGTTGACCGGTAGCAATCATTAATATGCTCAATACGGCATTAAGAACCCGCTTTTGGGTCTTAGTCCCGGCAATGTGCAGTAATGCCCGCTGGAAAATCCAGGAAATACATAACACGATCAGCCATACATAAGGCGAAGCCAGAAAGGAGTGCCATGCGCTGGGTGTTATCTGCAGCGGTGACATGGTTCCGCCGGCCAGCAGTAACCAAGGTTCTAGCCAGAGCAAGAATTCGACAGTTTGGTTATGTAATAGGTATTGATTGAATAGATGTAATAACGCGGCGGCGGGTAATGCCAGCAGCATGCAGAAAAAACCATTACACAACAGTACAACGGCATCTCCCTGGAACGCACGCAGCCAGGCGGGTAAACGGATCTTTTGTGTATAGGGTGTAAAAAAGACAACCGCATAACCACTGAGCAATGCTGCGATGATTTCCGTTGGAATGTGCTCCGGACCGAGGTTATGCAATAATTTAGCGATCAGCACATAACTCAGACACGCGTTTAATGGCTGCATGTCATACCGATAGCGACTGCGGCTAATCGCGATAGACATGGCCAGTAATAATGGCGCAGATTGTTGTAACCCTTTGAAGATGGTCAGCCAGAGATGACCGGTATAGTCGATACTGGCAATCATTACCTGTGGCATATGCGCGAAGGTAAGCAGCAGGATCGGTAAAATCAGCAGGCGTTGCTGATTGTCATCTGACTGTATGGACACCATAACATCTAAAAAATCTGTGAGCGTTGTAACATTTTAGCGCATGATTTAAAAAATGGCAGGGTAATTTATAGGGTTTAGAGAAAAAAAAGGCCGCAAATGAGAGCGGCCTTGATTTTATTGACGATTTATAAACCTAACTTCTTGTGTAAATAGTGGATATTAGTGCCACCATTATGGAAGTTTTCATCACGCAAAATTTCTTTATGCAGAGGAATATTGGTTTTTATTCCCTCTACAATAAGTTCATCCAATGCCTGACGCATACGCGCAATAGCGACGTCACGGTTTTCACCGTAGCAGATCAGTTTGCCAATCATCGAATCATAATGAGGCGGAACGGTATAGCCGGAATAAATATGGGAATCCCAGCGCACGCCCAGACCGCCTGGTGCATGGAACCACTGGATCTTGCCCGGTGCAGGTAAGAACGTTTGTGGATCTTCCGCGTTGATACGACATTCAATGGCATGGCCACGGATGCGGATTTCATCCTGTTTGATCGACAGCGGCTGACCAGCAGCAATTTTCAGCTGTTCTTTGATCAGATCCACACCGGTGATCATCTCGGTAACCGGATGTTCCACCTGAATACGAGTGTTCATTTCAATGAAATAGAACTCGCCATTTTCATACAGGAACTCAAAAGTACCGGCACCACGATAGTTGATTTCAATACATGCCTGAACGCAGCGCTCACCGATGTAGCGACGCATTTCTTCAGTAATACCCGGTGCAGGTGCTTCTTCGACCACTTTCTGGTGACGGCGCTGCATTGAGCAGTCACGTTCACCGAGATAAATTGCACTACCTTGACCATCAGCTAATACCTGGATCTCGATATGACGAGGATTTTCCAGATATTTTTCCATGTAGACCATGTCATTGCCAAAGAACTGGCCAGCTTCTGATTTGGTCAGTGCAATCGAGTTTTGCAACTCTTCTTCGTGGCGAACGACGCGCATCCCACGACCACCACCACCGCCAGCCGCTTTGATGATCACCGGATAGCCGATACGTTTGGCAATCGCTGCATTCTGTTTGGCATCATCGCCAATCGGGCCACCAGAACCAGGTACACAAGGAACACCCGCTTTTTTCATCGCTTCAATCGCTGAAACTTTGTCGCCCATCAGGCGGATAGTGTCAGCGCGTGGGCCGATGAAGATAAAACCTGATTTTTCCACCTGCTCGGCGAAATCTGCATTTTCAGACAGAAAGCCATAACCGGGGTGAATGGCTACCGCCCCCGTGACTTCTGCCGCCGCAATAATTGACGGTACGTTCAAATAGGATTCTTTAGCCGATGCTTTACCAATACAGATAGTCTCGTCGGCCAGCTTAACGTGTTTTAAATCACGGTCAGCAGTGGAATGCACAGCTACCGTTTTGATGCCCAGTTCTTTGCATGCCCGCAGGATGCGCAGAGCTATCTCACCACGGTTAGCGATGACAATTTTATCCAACATAACAAGCTCTCTTATTCGATGATAAACAGAGGCTGATCAAATTCAACGGTGTCACCGTTCTCAACCAGAATGCTTTTCACCACACCCGCTTTATCAGACTGGATCTGGTTCATCATTTTCATGGCTTCAACAATACACAGCGGATCACCCACTTTCACCGATTGGCCCACTTCAACAAATGATTTTGCATCAGGGCTGGAAGAGCGATAGAAAGTTCCCACCATTGGAGAACGCAGTGTGTAGCCGCTAACTGCTTCGGGTGCAGCATTGCCAGCCGGAGCTGCCGTTGCAGCAATTGGTGCTGGTGCTGCGGCAGCTACCATCTGAGGTGCTGCGAAATTGACCATAGGTGCAACCTGACCGCTGATTGCGCGACTGATGCGAACGGATTCTTCCCCTTCGGAGATTTCCAGTTCTGCAATGCCGGATTCTTCAACCAGCTCGATCAGTTTTTTGATTTTACGGATATCCATTTGCATTCTCAGTTCAACTTCTTCTGCTTGTTTAATTACGAGATGACCGTTCCAGATAACGGACGGCCGCTGTTAGTGCGAATTCATACCCATCAGCACCCAAACCGCAAATCACCCCTTTGGCTACATCAGACAAATAGGAGTGATGACGGAAAGGTTCGCGGGCATGAACATTCGATAAGTGAATTTCAATAAAAGGAATAGCAACCCCCAACAAGGCATCGCGGAGAGCAACGCTGGTATGGGTGAAGGCGGCTGGATTGATCAGGATGAAATCAACATGGCCCATCGCTTGATGAATAGTATCAACTAATTCATATTCCGCATTGGATTGCTTATGTGTCAGTTCAACATTCATGTTGCCTGCAAGCTGCTGCAAGTGAGTAACAATATCATCCAGTGTAGCAGCACCATAGATTCCCGGCTCGCGTTTACCCAGTAAATTCAGGTTGGGGCCGTTTAACACTAAAATGCGGAACTTTGCAGTCATTGAGTCGTTATCCTCAGCAAACATGCAGCGATATGTTGCTTTCTCTCTGCGTTGCCTATTTTGGAGTTGGAAAATATCACCGCAGAGGCGTTTTTCATATTAATTGGCAAGATTACCGTAGATTCTCGTACGTTGTCAGCATTTTCGTTGGAAAAACTGCAAAAAATGAATTCAAAGAGGGGTTGAAGCGGATATCAGGGGGATTCATTGTCAGTTTGTAAAAAGCATCGCTTTATTGATGCGTCATCAAGCCAGTCAGGGTAGAATATAACAATACCCTAACATGACGCCATGAGTCAGGAGACACTTAATAATGCTGAAGCGTGATATGAACATCGCCGATTATGATCCGGAGCTGTGGGCTTCAATTGTGGAGGAAACACAGCGTCAGGAAGAGCATATCGAACTGATTGCTTCTGAAAACTACACTAGCCCGCGTGTAATGCAAGCTCAGGGATCACAATTAACTAATAAATATGCCGAAGGTTATCCTGGCAAACGTTATTACGGCGGTTGTGAGTTCGTTGATAAAACTGAAACACTGGCGATCGAACGTGCTAAGGCCCTGTTTGGTGCGGTTTATGCCAACGTGCAGCCACATTCAGGCTCTCAGGCTAACGCTGCGGTTTATATGGCCCTGCTGAAACCGGGTGATACCGTGCTGGGTATGAATTTGGCCCACGGTGGTCACTTGACTCACGGTTCACCAGTTAACTTCTCCGGTAAGCTGTATAACATCATTCCTTACGGTATCGATGCTAACGGCAAGATTAACTATGCCGAACTGGAACGTCTGGCTCTGGAACACAAACCGAAAATGGTTCTGGGCGGCTTCTCTGCCTACTCAGGTGTGGTTGACTGGGCCAAAATGCGTGAAATCGCTGACAAAGTGGGTGCTTACCTGTTTGTTGATATGGCGCATGTTGCTGGTCTGGTGGCTGCAGGTGTTTATCCAAACCCTGTTCCGCACGCTCACGTTGTGACTTCTACCACGCACAAGACGCTGGCCGGCCCACGTGGTGGTCTGATCCTGTCTGCTGTGAACGACGAAGAGCTGCATAAGAAACTGAACTCAGCCGTATTCCCTGGTTCTCAGGGTGGCCCGCTGATGCACGTTATTGCTGGTAAAGCGGTTGCGTTCAAAGAAGCGATGGAGCCAGAATTCAAGGCATACCAGCAGCAGGTTGTGAAAAACTCTAAAGCGATGGTTGAAGTATTCCTGTCTCGCGGTTACAAGATCGTGTCTGGCGGTACAGAAAACCACCTGTTCTTGGTTGATTTCACCGACCGTGAACTGACTGGTAAAGAAGCCGATGCTGCACTGGGTCTGGCGAATATCACTGTAAACAAAAACGCAGTGCCTAACGACCCACGTTCACCATTTGTAACTTCAGGTATCCGTATCGGTTCTCCATCTATCACTCGTCGTGGTTTCAAAGAAGCTGAAGCGAAAGAGCTGGCAGGCTGGATGTGTGACGTACTGGATAACACCACAGACGAAGCTGTGATTGCGGCTACCCGTGCGAAAGTGCTGGATATCTGCAAACGTTTCCCTGTGTACGCATAATTCGATTTATGCTGTATAAAAACAGCTGGCTATGTGCCGGCTGTTTTTTTATCCGCTCACGGATATTTTTTCTGATGCTGTTGATAAATATATTCTTGCAACGTGGCATGGGTATTGGCATCTAGCGTTAAATGAATCGCCCATTCCTGATTTTTGTTTTTCCCCTTTTTCTTGCGGATCACCACGCCAATAAGCGGGATGGCAACATCCATACCTGAAAGCACTGCGTCAAAATGCTCCCCCAGTTTTAACATCGTCTGATGATCCTGAATCAATAAACCACTGGTAGATATATTGATGATTTCAAATGGAAGCAGCGTGCCATCAAGGTGTCGTAAAACTAGATTTTCTGGAGAATCTAAACGCCATGAACGTGGTGCAGATAGCGCATGTTCAAATATTTCTGGCGTACCCACACAGGAGATGAGCATATCTGTGTCCTGATGTAGCAAGCTGATAGGAACGCGAAGATTGTATTGATTAAACGTCGCTTCAATAAATAAGTTATCGGCTCTACCAAATAAGGTGACCAAACGTTCATCACTGAAATTGATTTGATACGAAATGGTGGAATTGGTCTCGTTTGTCGGCTCAGAGAGTTCCAGTAACATTTGTAATTCTTCTTCAGAAAGAGGGTTGTTTCTTTTCATTTTTAATTCCTCTTACCACTGTCATATGAAATTCTTGTTTAAATAATAATCAATTTAACTGATTTGTCGCGCGTTAGAATAGACAGTTGTTTATTACTGAAAACATTGGTCTTTGTGGGAACTCTGATAGACTGAGGATCTCGAAAGATTTTAGGATTGAGCACAGATGCATTGTCCATTTTGTAATGCCGATGACACGAAAGTTATTGATTCGCGCCTGGTAGCGGACGGGCATCAGGTTCGTCGTCGCCGGGAATGTCTGGTTTGTCATGAACGTTTTACTACCTTTGAAATGGCCGAATTGGTCATGCCTCGTGTTATAAAAAGTAATGGGGTGCGGGAACCGTTTAATGAAGACAAGCTGCGTAATGGCATTCAACGGGCATTAGAAAAACGGCCGGTCAGTACTGAACTGATCGAGCAGAGTATCAACCGGATCAAATCCAATTTACGTGCCACTGGTGAACGGGAAATTATGTCAAAAATCATCGGCAATCTGGTGATGGAAGAGCTTAAATTATTGGATAAAGTGGCCTATATCCGATTCGCTTCGGTCTATCGCAGTTTTGAAGATATCCGTGAATTTGGCGAAGAGATTGCGCGTCTGGAGAAATAAGTGTTTTCTGCCGAAGATCATTTTTATATGAGCCGTGCGTTGCAATTGGCGGCGCAGGGGCGTTTTACGACGTCACCCAATCCGAATGTGGGTTGTGTTATTGTCAAAAACGGCCAGATTGTAGGTGAAGGATTTCATTATAAAGCAGGTGAACCGCACGCCGAAGTGCATGCATTACGCATGGCTGGCCATAACGCACAGGGCGCGACAGCCTATGTCACGCTGGAACCCTGTTCGCATTTTGGCCGCACGCCACCTTGTGCCGATGCACTGGTCAATGCCGGTGTTGCCCGTGTCGTCGCTGCGATGGAAGATCCCAATCCGCAGGTGTCGGGCAGGGGAATGCGTCGTTTAGCCGCTGCTGGCATTGAAATTCAGGCGGGATTACTGCAAAAACAAGCCGAAGCGCTGAATCCGGGATTTATTAAGCGAATGCGCCACGGATTACCCTATGTGCGTTTGAAATTGGCTGCCAGTCTGGATGGTCGGACGGCGTTAGCGAATGGCGCAAGCCAGTGGATCACATCCCCCGAAGCCCGTGCGGATGTCCAGCGTTGGCGGGCATTGAGCAGTGCCATTCTGACGGGGGCTGATACGGTGCTGACGGATGATCCGTCAATGAATGTCCGTTGGGAGCAACTCCCTGCTTCAGCGCAATCAACATATCCCGCAGCCAATGTCAGACAACCGATCCGGATCGTTATCGATTCGCAACAGCGTATTCAGGCATCTGCTCATCTGTTTTCTCTTCCCGGCGAGATTTGGTTAGCGCGGCATAAAGAACAAAACCAATGGCCTGAACAGGTTCATCAATTAATAATTCCGCTGGCGGAAAGCGGTAAGTTGGATCTACGTCTGTTGATGCAACAACTGGCACAACGCAATATCAATGATATTTGGGTTGAAGCTGGTGCTTCTCTGGCAGGCGCATTGGTTGATGCCGGCTTGGTCGATGAACTGATCCTTTATCTGGCTCCGAAATTAATGGGAAATCCTGCGCGAGGTTTAGTGAATCTGCCAGAGTTTCAGCATATGGCTGAAGTAGCAGAGTGGCAGTGGCAGGACGTGCGTAAGATCGGCAATGATCTACGCTTGATCTTACATCCGCATAAGGAGTAACGATGTTTACCGGAATTATTGAAGCAGTCGGTACGCTGGCTGCGCTCCAGCCCAAGGGCGAAGATATTTCTGTCCGGGTCAAAAGTGGCAAACTGGATCTGTCTGATGTGAAACTGGGCGATTCTATTGCGACGAACGGCGTTTGTCTGACGGTGGTGGAACTGACCGGTGATGGTTATGTGGCAGATCTATCGTTGGAAACCTTACAACGTAGTAGTTTTGCCCATTATCAGGCCGGACAAAAAGTGAACTTGGAACGTGCCTTGACCCCTGATACCCGTTTGGGTGGGCATCTGGTGTCTGGCCACGTGGACGGTGTGGGTGAAATCACCTCGGTCATTTCATTGGGCCGGGCTAAGGAATATTGGATCAAAGCGCCGGATGAGCTGGCGAAATATATTGCAGAAAAAGGTTCTATTACGGTAGATGGTATCAGCCTGACCGTGAATGCGATCGACGGGGCTCGTTTCAAACTGACGATCGTGCCGCATACCACGGCAGAGACAACCGTAAGCGGCTGGCAGCCAGGAGTGAAAGTCAATCTCGAAGTGGATGTTATCGCTCGCTATCTGGAACGTTTGTTGCTCGGTGATAAGGCAGCACAATCCACACAGAGCAACATCACGATGGATATGCTGGCACAAAACGGTTTTCTGCGATAACAGACTAAGGGGAAGTCATGGCTATCAGTAAGATTGAAGAAATTATTGAAGATTTTCGTCAGGGGAAAATGGTCATCCTGATGGATGACGAAGATCGGGAAAATGAAGGCGATATTCTGATGGCGGCCTCGATGGTGCGCCCGGAAGATATTAACTTTATGGCACGTTATGGGCGAGGCTTGATCTGTCTGACGTTATCGAAAGCCCGTTGTCAGCAACTGAACTTGCCGCTGATGGTGGATAAAAACGAAGCGCAGTTCTCGACTAACTTTACCGTGTCTATTGAAGCGGCTGAGGGGGTCACCACCGGTATTTCCGCAGCCGATCGCGCGCGTACCGTACAGGCGGCAGTGGCTCCTGATGCGAAACCAACTGATGTGGTACAGCCGGGCCACATTTTTCCGCTGATGGCGCAGGATGGCGGCGTACTTACTCGTAACGGCCACACCGAAGCCGGATGTGATTTGGCGCGTCTGGCCGGGCTGGAACCTGCTGCCGTGATCGTTGAGATTTTGAATGAAGATGGCACTATGGCGCGCCGTCCGGATCTCGAGAAGTTTGCGGCGGAACATGGCTTAAAACTCGGTACGATTGCAGATTTGATCGAATACCGCAATCAGCATGAAACCACCGTTCAGAAGATTTCTCAGTGTCAGATGCCAACGGAATATGGTGAATTCGAACTGACCACATTCCGTGATACTATTGATAATCAACTGCATTTTGCTTTGAGTAAACCCGCTAAAGATCCTTCTCAGCCGGTTTTAGTGCGCGTACATCTGCATGATTACCTGAATGATGTACTCAACTGCCAACGGGGTAACTTACGTAGCTGGCCGCTTGATAAGGCCATGAGCCGTATCAATGACGAGGGCGGTATCATTGTGATTATTGGTCACGAAAATACCCAGGAAGAATTGTTGGCTCGTCTTGAGCACTATTCTGCGGTGGATGCTGGTCAGACCACGGAATCGTGCAAACCCAAAGCGGCTTCCCGTCGGGTGGGCGTCGGTTCGCAGATCCTCAAGGCGATGGGCGTGACACAAATGCGTTTGCTGAGTTCGCCGAAACGATACGTGCTTTCCGGGTTTGGTCTGGAAGTGGTGGAATACATCAGCGAATAACAGATCTGACGGCGCCTGTTTTGGTCATGCGCCAAATGTGGTAGCATTATTGAGTTTTGTTTATCTGACATAACAAATTATAGGATTTTCCATGAAAGTGATTGAAGGCGTCATCCCGGCTCCACAGGCCAAAATTGCGATCGTAGTGTCTCGCTTTAACAGTTTCATCAACGACCGTCTGGTTGAAGGTGCTCTGGATACGTTGAAACGTCAGGGACAAATTGCTGACGAAAACATCACTTTGGTGAAAGTGCCGGGTGCCGTTGAATTACCTTTGGCTGCAAAACGTCTGGCCAAGAGTAAACAGTTTGATGGCATCGTTGCACTGGGTTGCGTTATCCGTGGTGGAACCGCCCATTTTGAATATGTATCAGGTGAGTGTGCCAAAGGTTTGGCTCAGGTTGCTCTGGAAGCAGAAATTCCGGTGGCATTCGGTGTTCTGACGACAGAAAATATCGAACAGGCCATTGAGCGTGCTGGCACAAAAGCTGGCAATAAAGGCGTAGAAGCTGCACTCAGTACTTTGGAAATGATTAACGTCATGAACGCCTTGGGCGCATGATAGGAGAGAAAGATTGAAACCTGCTGAACGCCGTAAGGCGCGCCAGTTAGCACTGCAAGCTATTTATCAGTGGCAGTTAACTCAGGATAACGTGGCAGATATTGCTGAACAATTTAAACTGGAACAGCCAACCAAAGGCGTTGACTTACCCTATTTTGAACTGTTGCTGACCGGTGTCGCTGGTAACGTTTCTAACCTGGATGCCAGTTTTTCCCAGTTCTTATCACGTAAGCTGGAAGATCTGGACCAGATAGATAAGGGCGTATTGCGTTTAGCGTGTTATGAACTGACTTATTGCAAAGATGTGCCGTATAAAGTCGTGATCAACGAAGCGATTGAACTGGCAAAATCGTTTGCAGCCGATGACAGCCACAAGTTTGTTAACGGTGTGCTGGATAAAGTGGTCAGACAAATGGGCTTACGTCAGTAGTCTGGTTTGTTCAGCCAAGAACACGTAAAGGATCCCCGTTTTTTCTGAATGAAGAAGCGGGGATTTTTGTTAATGGGGTATCTGATGGGTGAGTTTGAGCTGATCCAGCATTATTTTGCTGCACACTATTCAAGCCGGGATGATGTGGAACTGGGTATTGGCGATGACTGTGCTTTGTTGAATGTACCGATTGGCGAATGTCTGGCCGTGAGTACAGACACCTTGGTCAGTGGGGTGCACTTCTTTGCCGATGTGGAACCGTTTGCACTGGGACATAAAGTGCTAGCGGTCAATCTTTCAGATCTGGCTGCGATGGGCGCTTTTCCTCGTTGGGTATCATTGGCGCTGACGTTACCGAAAGTGGATGAAGCCTGGCTGGCTGAATTTGCCAGGGGATTTCATACCTTAGCCCAAAAACATCAGGTTGCTTTGATTGGTGGTGATACCACCCGAGGTCCACTGTCGATTACGGTTTCTGTTAAAGGCACTGTGCCGGCCAGTAAAGCGTTACGTCGCTCAGGTGCAAGAGTGGGTGATGCGATTTACATAAGTGGTAGCCTGGGGGCGGCGGCACTGGCTGTGCAGCAACGTATTCATCACTTGTCTATTCCTTCGGAAGCATTACACGCCTGTATCGAACGAATGGAATTGCCACACCCCCGGTGCGAATTGGGTTTGGCCTTGCAAGGCATCGCCACGAGTGCGCTGGATCTTTCGGATGGTTTAGCCGGTGATCTGATGCACATCCTCCGAGCCTCTGCGGTGGCGGCTGACATTGAATTAACGGCATTGCCGATACATCCGGCAGTAAGCAGTAGCACTACGTCAGAACAAGCCTTGCAGCTAGCGTTAGGCGGGGGGGATGATTATGAATTGTGTTTTACGGTGCCAGCTGACAAAGAGAGAATGATCAATACGTTAGCTGCATCATTAGCGATATCCTTGACGCGAATTGGTGTGATCAAGGCGGGTTCGCCACAAATCAACTGGCGACATCAAGGCAACCTTGTTGAATTACATATTAATGGCTGGGAGCACTTTCACCATGGCAAAATTGGAAAAACATCATAAAAGCCGTGATGCGATGGAGCGTTTAAATTGGCGAAATCCATTGCATTGGCTAGCTACAGGTTTTGGCTCTGGTCTGGCCCCTGTCGCTTCAGGAACCTTCGGTACACTGGCCGCGATCCCATTTTATGGGTTAATGATGAATTTGCCGGTGTCGCTTTATATTACAGTCACAGTCATTGCGGCTGTGGCGGGGATTTGGATCTGCCAATCCGCAACTGATGCGATTGGCCAAGACGATCACGGCTCGATTGTCTGGGATGAGTTTGTCGGTTTCTGGATCACCATGATTGCCGCCCCGAAGGGCTTGCTGTGGTTGCTGGCCGGATTTCTTATCTTCCGTGCGTTTGACATCATCAAACCTTGGCCTATCCGCTGGCTGGACCGCTATGTCAAAGGCGGCTTAGGCATCATGGTTGATGATGTGCTGGCCGGGGTGTTCGGGCTGATTGTGATGCAGGGTTTAACTTACTGGTTAGCCTGACGGTTTTCTTTCTATTTCTTTCTACAAGAAGACCACCAATCTGAATGCAGTATTGCAATTCAGATTGGTGGTCTTATGCCATTCATCTAATGACGATCAGTTTAGTTCTGACCGGAAGATTTCCAGTAGATGAGTTTGCGTTCCGGGCTGGTTATCGGGGTCACTTTTTGTGGGGCAATCGAGCTGTTTGTTCCTCCATCTTTTTGTACCGCGCCAATAACAACAGGGGTAGCGACGCCATCAACTGGCACCACACCAAAAATAGGCGATGGTGGCAGCCCCCCGCCTACAAAGATAGCCGACCTGTCACCACCACAAGATCCTGCCACATTTACCGCACCGGAACCGTTAAACAGATTCACCCAGTAGCCACGAGCTTCACCTAAGGTAGTAGTGCAACTGCCGACAGCAGGGGCAATCGGGCGATTGGTGCTGAATGCCACCAAGCCCGAAGCAATGAGGGCGGATGTCACGGTTTGTTCTCCCTGTCCATACTGATTCAAATTCATAAACCAGCCTTTCTTATCTGAACTAGCCACGCTGGATGAACTGCAACCGCCATCCGTAGTGTTGTCGAACATAGTGTCGGTGCTATCAAGGTTATAAGCACTAGCGGGTATTAGCTGTGGATTATCTTTGTAAACATAGAAGCGGTTGGTCACGTTGGCATAGGGGTATTGTGAATATAACGGATGTTCGCGATCGCCACTGCCCAGAGCCAGATAGACAGTGCTGGTGCCGACAGACAACAGTGCTGGCGGGAAAAAGAATTTCCGTCCACCGCCATTGGTATAGGCGATTTTGGTCATGACCCAGTCTGTGGTGCCGCTGGATTTAAAATCGATCCGGTAGATATTGCCGCCCGTGTCGGCCACATAAGCATGATCGACCACATTGGGGGTGGTGATAGCAATCAGCGCTATATCACCAGCGACACTGCGATCAGTTGTGAATGATTTAACCAGTGCGCCGGTATCGGCATCAAACACATAAAATGCAGCTCCTTTTTCTGGGCTTGAACAACCAGTTAGCGTTACGCTATTTGTATCTTCACAGTTACGTGCAGAAGCATTTGCCGCAGCAACTGAGCCACTGTCATAACCACCACCGATGATAACAACGGGGTGGTCATAACCTGAAATATGTTCTGCCACCTGCGGGGTTGACCAAGTCTGACCGATACCACTCATGCTGCTATCAGTGGCGATACCCGTTTTGCAACCCGTATCATCGGTTAAATTTGGGCAGCCAGCCTTCCATTTAAATACTGGTGTCGTATTGTTGGTCACATCAAATGCATAGATCATCCGGCCACCACGGCGCATGGATGGATAAATCCAGATCTTAGAGTTATCACTGTTCTGATAAATGCCAGTGGAACCATCGAAAAAGTAATCTTTCGGGGTGGTGGTGGTATCTATCGAATTAGGATATTTGACTTTCGGACTGTTCGATGACAAACGTTGAAGTTTGGAATAATGTTCTGGTGCCACAAAAGCCCAAAGCTCTTTGCCATTCGAAGAGTCCACAGCCCGATACATGCCATCATTGGAGCCGTAATACACCACGACCTTGGAACCGTAATCAATTGGTAAAGGACGGGAATGAATGGTATCACCATGCAAGGAGGGTCTGGTTAGCGAGGTATCCGTGCGACCATTATATTCGAGATTAACATCCTGACCTTGTGTGTAATTAACCACCGTAGAGGAGAGTCCGGAGCTGGTGGTATTGAATGCTGTTAGTGTACCGCCAGCCAGTGGTTGCGTATAAATCGTCCGGTTAACCGCCCAAGTTGGTGTGGTATTGGTTGTGGGCGGATTATTGCCTTTACGAATGACCTCGGCGGTGCCGCCTTTTTCAACAACAGGGCCATCAGGTGAATCTGACCACTGGGTTGCTACCGCGCATGCACCCTTTGGTGATGGTGTTTCGGTAATGTGATTCCAGTAATCGTAATATAAACTGGTAGTATCGGTCGTGGTTGTGGTTGTCCAGAAACTCACCGCACAGTCGGTCGGAAACCCGGTGTTATTGTTGATGGCCTGTTGTGATGGTGAAGACGAATCCCCCAACTCGACGGAACCACCGACAGTAATTAATTGATACTGTTTCATGTTACCCATCCAGCGCGGATAGGCTTGAGAGTCTGGGCGAAACATCGGAATGAAGACCTGATTTTTTTCCTGAGCCCGGTTGGTGGTGCTGACAGGCAGACTGGTGGAGGCAAAGGTTGAGTTAACCGCCTGAATTTCTGTGAATATCTGAGATAAAGTACTGGATAGATCCGTGACTGAAGTGCTTGTCGTTGCGTCTACCTTAAACCATTTGCCACCACCCAGCTTAGCGGCCTGCTGCAGGTTATTTGTATAAGATGAGCTGGAGTGGCCATTTTGCACATCGATGACATAGAGTGTGATCCCTTGTTTGTACAGGTAATCGGCCCACGTCATGAGGTCTCTTTTGTCACCGCCTGCATTCGCGGGAATGTAAGTCAGAGCAGGGCTGGGATAACCTCCATAGGAAAGCGCATCAAATTTAGGGTTATCGTTATTACTGTTATTGACGATATAGATGACATAATTTTTTGAGCAGGCGGTTGATGGGCTGACATATTTTCCACTGACGACCGCGAAATTGTCGGTGAGCCCAGCCGGAGTGCCGCTGGATGAAGGTCTTACGGTTGAACCTGTGTTCGTATTCGTTGAATAGTCAACCAAATCATTTCCGCTTGTACCGGGGGTTCCACCGTATGGTGTCTGGCTGTTGAAATACAAATACAACTCATACAAGGCACCACTCTCGGTTCGTTCGGCTTGTGAGCGTTTCCATGCTCCTGTATGTACAGAATAGTTGGCTAACAGATATTTTAAGACATTCAAATTGGATGAATTAGTGATGTCACGTGCACCATACCAAACGCCGGCTGATGTGCCGTTGAATGCGGACACACCAATGTCCACCAAGGTGCTTTTTGCTGATAATGCATTGATTTCATTAATTATTGAGTTTAATTCAACGCCACCCTGAGTAGCTGACGTATTATAGCCTGCTGTACCAGCAAGAGGGTTGGTTGCATTTGAGTCAAAATCAGCAGTGGTATCGAGTAAAAACATCACATTGGGTGCTGCTGCATCACCACCGGAAGCTCCGGTAAAAATATCAATATCATCCGCGATGGCCGCGACAGGTGTCAGATTGAGAGAGAAAAGGCTTAACAGTGCTAAGCGTTTCAGATTGTTTAAATTAATCATGACAATTTCCTCCGTAATTACGGACAGAGGGTGGTCGAAACTACGCGGACAGCGGTACCTTGATTGATACTGACTTGCGCGTTACTGGAGAGATCCGTGGCTGCGGCACTGATGTCCCACAGTGCATTTGAGCACAGGCTAGAAGGAGCATTGTTCGAGCCGCTAATACCAAATGATTGAGAGTTACCCAATATGCAGCCAGCATCGTTCGCGTTGGCGGGATCGAGAGCCGACGCTGGTATCGGAACAATGGCGGAGCAGGTTGGTGTAGTGACAATACTGATATCGTTGGTGCCGCTGCTATTAACCGAAGCAGCGGTTGTATTGGAAACACCGGGTGTTGTGGTGAAATTAATATTGCTGATGACGTTTTCAATGGCACTTTGGGCGGCATTCATCGTCTGATTACGTTGTTGCATATTACCGGCAATCTGCTGACTTCCCTTGTTGAGCTTAAAGGATGTCACGGCCATTAAGGTCATTAAGATTAGCATGATCAGGCTGACCAGGAGAGTCACGTTGCCACGTTGATGCGCTAATGTCGTTTTCATGGTGTATTCCTTCCGGCTACGTTGTTCAGCCGCACTACAGAAGTGTAAACGTGGCGTTTATAGGCAGAGGGATAGGCAACGGCATCAGACGATGAACTGACTGTGTTGGCGGTGGTGCCGTCGGCTTTTAAACCTAGATAATAAGTTTTGTTATCGCTATAACCCGCAGTCGTGGTGAGGTTACGAGCCAGCAGATAGATTTTGGTTGCTACCGTATTACGCCAGTAGAAAGTACAGGTTGGCGAGCTGGCAGCGTTGCAACTGTGCAGACTATCGGGATCAGCTGTAAACATGGCAGGGCTGCCGGTTTTAGTCGCCGCAACCGTGCCATCAGTGTTTATACCGTCTATGCCATATTCTATCTGTAAGTTTTCAATACCCTCGACCAGTGGAACAATCGTAAAACCACTACTACCCAGTTCGGCCCGCTTCAGCGTAGGGATACCGTCCCCCGTTTTGTCGTTATTGGCAATGAAATAGATATGTGTCAGGTATTGATGGTAGGGGGCAACGGTTCCTGTCACTGTCGGTGGGTTGCAATCCTTTTTATGCAAAGTCAGATTGGCCGTATTGGTATCCAGCGCATAATAATTGGCTATGTTTGAAGATGATAACTCCGTTGCGCTGCCACAGGTTGAAGCCTGAAAATAAGGGGCACCACTGACCACAGCATCACAACCTGTGTCACCGACTGCGCAATTGCTAGCGCGACGGACGACGAGAATATCCGTCCCTAAACGCAGGTCACTACTGATACAAGTTGGTGTGCTGGCTGCGTTATCACTATCATAACCTTGTATTGAGAGCGGCAGTGCTGATTTGAGATCACTGACGGCGGTCAGACAAGGATCGGGTTTGGCTGTCGGTGTGGTCAGTGCTGTGGGGTTGAATTCTACCAGATAACCCGCATTGCTCAGATCATACGTCAGTAACTGCATGGCATAACGCCCGTTTTCCGCTTGCTGATTGGCGCGTTCAATTTCGTTGGATGACTGATTATTCTGTACAAACACCGTGGTGAGACCGGCCAGAAGCAACAATCCTAAAGTGACCGCGATCATCAGTTCGATGATCGTGTAACCGCCCTGATGTGTTTGCGTGTTCACGCCTATGGTTGCTCTCTTTAACGCATGATTGATTATTGGCATGACGTCAACCCTACCGTAATTTGAGAGGAAATGACACGACGTAAAGCTTCTGAGCCATATAAGTTCTGCCCACAAGTGATGGTGGGTGTGGCACTTGAAACCATGCCTTGCCAGACGACGGCGATCTGATAAATACCAGGTGTACAAATACCGGCTGTGGAATCCGGTGCTTGAAGCTGCGTAATACAACCCCGGGCATTCGTCATGGCACCGGTATTGGTTGATCCAATTTTTTCATTCGCGCCTTTTAACTCATTACTCCACTCGCAGATATCGCGTGCAGCAGCACTGACAGTACTTGAAATCCCGGTACAGTCTGAAGGCTGGCTATCGCCCGTACCTATGGTAGTGGCAGATGCATAGCTGGCTGCATTCAGGCGATGGCTGTTGATACGATCGGTCATATCCGATAACAGCAGAATGGCCTGCGTGCGCTGATAAGACTCAATATCAGAAAGCTGGATCTTACCTTGTAGATTTGCCAGCACCAGAATGCCAAATGCTAAAATAACGAGTGATATCAACACCTCTAAAAGTGTCATCCCTTGCTGGTATTGGCTATTAAAAGAACGTGATTTCAACATGACGAGGCCGCCTTCATATAGGGACGACCACTGAGGCTCACTGACACACATTGGTAAATGGTGTCTGAGCCTGCGGTGGTGGTGATAACAAAGGAGGGGGCGGTGGTCGAGAGATGGCCCGATGCATTATAGACAACACTGCTGGTACTGGGTGACGGCGTAATGGTGACGCTGGTTGCCTGATTTTTGTCATCGAGCACAGTGCCGTCAGAAGCGGTCACTTGCCAGCCATTAGCCCAATCTCCACTTTTTTGCGACATAGTCACATTTGCATTACGTGTGATGGCTTCACTGCGTGCAATTAATAAACTGCCAAACATGTCTGATGCTACACGTTTGGCGCGCTGATTGGCGATGAGACTGGAAAAGGATGGGCCAGCTAATGCAGCAAAGATACTGATAATAATAATGGCCACCATCAGTTCGAGTAGCGTGAATCCGGCAAGGCGAGCATTTGGTGAGCGGTGGCGAGTTATTTTCATCATATAGCTACCAAGAGTTGTTACTGGATGTTTTCACACCAGAATTGTTGATGCTCAGCGCACCGTCAGTAGCCTGTGAGGTTCCGGTAATCGGGGTTGCTGTAGCGGTAAAGGTAGGCGGAGCACCTGAAGTGGCAGCAATCGAGATGGTGTAATAACTGGAGACTTCACTGGGGGTTGTCATATTCATTGCGCTTACTGTGGCCGCATAACTACGTGCATTGAGATAATACTGCTGTTCATTTTGGGCAATATCCATCAAATGAGATTGTGCCGCCGCCCGCCGGCTGCTGATCAGATGGCTTTGGTAAGATGGATAGGCGATAGCAGCCACTATCGCCACAATGGCGACGGCGATCATCAATTCGAGGAGTGTGAAACCTCGTGGTCTGCGATGGGCTGCTGACGCAGTTTGCATCCGGTGCATGTTTCATCCTGTCAGTATATTCAGTTGATTTTCTCTCAAATTATAGTTCATAGACTGATACCAGCACCATTGCTTCTCATTTTTTCATAATGGTTATGCGATGACAGTCCAGTTGCACAGTTCAGTTCCATTTGCACAATATTGGTGCTCACTGATAAGCATAATGTTTTGTTTCTTGTTGTGAAAATGTTGCTACATGGTTGATTTTTTATTTATAAATCAACAAGGATTCAATCCTGACCTCATTAAATTTTTGCTGGAAAGCGCATTTTTTCTTTTTCTACTTTAGAAAATCAGCAATTTATCTCCTTTTTTATTTAATTTTGTGAAATAGCTAGTCTTCTGGAATCAAATCCTGTTTTTTGTTGTTTCTATGAATTTATCTTCCTTATAAGATGGTTCGCTTATCTTGGCCTGAAGTGTGCACTTCTGGTCTCCCAATACCGTATTTTTGTTGCAAGATTAGAGGTTGACGGATGTCTCTGCTGGAAGTCAGAAATTTAAGAATTGAATATCCTTCCCGTCATGGGGTGATGGCGGCAGTGAAAGATCTGTCATTCTCAATTGAAAAAGGCGAAATTCTGGGTGTGGTAGGTGAATCGGGTGCCGGTAAATCGACAATTGGTAATGCTGTCATTGATTTATTAAGCCCACCTGGCCGTATTGCCCGGGGTGATGTCTTTTTGAATGGTGAAAAAATTTCTGGTTTATCTCCGGATGCAATTCGTGAAATCCGTGGTGCTAAAATCGGTTTTATATTTCAAGACCCGATGACGTCACTGAATCCGTTGTTCACGGTAGAGCAGCAGTTAGTGGAAACTATGCTGGCGAATACGGAATTAAAACCGGACGAAGCGTTTGAGAAAGCATTGGAGTTGATGGAAGCGGTGGGTATTCCGCAACCTGATCTGCGCATTAAACAATATCCGCATCAATTCTCTGGTGGTATGCGACAACGAGTGGTTATCGCGATTGCACTTTGCTGCGACCCGGATCTGATCATTGCCGATGAACCGACTACCGCATTGGACGTTTCGATTCAGGATCAGATCCTGCAACTTATCCGGAAACTGTGTAAAGAACGTCAGGTCGGTTGCATGCTGGTCACGCACGATATGGGCGTGGTTTCCAATATCACGGATCGTGTGGCCGTCATGTATCGTGGCGAGCTGGTGGAGATCGGGACTACCGAACAAGTCTTGGGTGCGCCGAATCATCCCTATACGCAGAGTCTGATTTCTGCGGTCCCGCGTTCTGATGTCAAGTTGGTGCGTTTTCCGCTGGTTTCATACATTGAAGAGGCAGAACCGCTTGCATCGATCGATCTGAAAAATCACTGGCTGGGTCAGCAGCAGGAACATCGTGAATATCGGGGCGCGCTGTTGCAGGTTAAAGATGTCAGTCTGCGTTTTATTACGAAAGACTCAATGTTCCCGTCACGCCGCGAATATGTTCAGGCCAATAACCATGTCAGCTTTGAAATCAATGAAGGGGAAACCTTTGGTCTGGTTGGTGAGTCCGGTTCTGGTAAATCAACCATTGCCCGTGTTATCACTGGGCTTTATCCGCCACATGAAGGTCAGATCATTTTTGAAGGGATTGATCTGACGGCACTGAAAACAGAAAAAGAACGTCGCCCATTCCGCCGTCAGATGCAGATGGTCTTTCAAAACCCATATTCCTCACTGAATCCACGCATGAAAGTGGCAGATATCATTGCGGAGCCGATCCGTTTTCACGGATTGGCGGAAAGTGAACGCCAGATCGCTGATATCGTAGGGGATCTGTTGGATCACGTCGGCTTGGGTCGCAAAGCTGGGCTGAAATATCCGCATGAATTCTCGGGTGGTCAGCGGCAGCGTATTTCGATTGCACGTGCGCTGGCAACACGTCCTCGTTTGTTGATCTGTGATGAACCGACGTCTGCGCTGGATGTGTCGGTACAGGCGCAAATTCTCAACCTGCTGAAAGATCTGCAGCAGGAACTCAAACTCACCATGCTGTTCATCAGTCACGATCTGCCGGTGATCCGTCAGATGTGTGACCGGATTGGTGTGATGCAAAAAGGAACTTTGCTGGAAGTGGCGAAGACAGAAGAACTGTTCTTGTCACCACAGCATGAGTACAGCCGCAAGTTGATTTCACTGATGCCTGAATTCAAAGGTATGAGCCGCGCTGGGTTACAGATCGCGGACGAATCGGCAGTTGTGAATCAGTATTCTAATTAATCTACAGGGAGCTAATTGATGAAAACAGGAATGAGCAAGATTGCCGCGCTGATGTTGGCCGCTGGTCTTTGTATGCCATTGTATGCAGCCAATGTGAAAGTCGCATTGGATGCGGATCCAGAATCACTGGATATTCATGAACAGTTGTCAGGCGGTATTCTGCAATTTTCCCATATGGCGTTTGATCCGCTGGTGCGTTTCACCAAAGACATGAAATTTGAAGGTCGTCTGGCGGAATCATGGGAACAACTGGACCCTAAAACCATCCGTTTCCATTTGCGTAAAGGTGTGAAATTCCACTCTGGCAATCCATTTACTGCCGATGATGTGGTCTGGACATTCAACCGCCTGCTGAAATCTGAAGATTTCAAAGGCTTGTTTGAAGTCTATCAGGGCATGAAGAAGGTTGATGACTACACTGTGGATTTGGTTGCCAAAGTGCCATATCCATTGATGCTGCAGAATGCGACTTACTTGTTCATCATGGATTCTAAGTTCTACACCGGTAAAACTGCCGATGGTAAAGCCAAGGATGAGATCGTAAAAGCGGCCAACACCTATGCGGCTAACCATGTTTCCGGTACCGGTCCGTTCAAGCTGGTTTCCCGTGAACAGGGCGTGAAACTAGTATTGGAACGTAACAAAGATTACTGGGATAAAAAATCACCAGGGAATGTTGATCAGCTGACCATCGTTCCGATTAAAGAGGATGCGACCCGTGTTGCCGCACTGCTTTCCGGTGATGTTGACATGATTGCACCTGTTGCACCGAACGATCAGAATCGCGTGCTATCAGATAAAAAACTGCAAATGGTGACTGAAACCAGTAACCGTATTGTGATGTTTGAACTGAACCAGAACGTGGTGCCACAGTTTAAAGATCAGCGCGTACGTGAAGCGGTGAATCTGGCTGTAAACCAGAAAGGCATCGTCGAGAAGATCATGAAGGGTTTTGCGACACCGGCTGGTCAGATGAGCCCAGAAGGTTATCTGGGATATACGAAAGATCTGGTGCCGCAATATGATCTGGCGAAAGCCAAAGCGTTGATGAAAGCAGCGGGTCAGGAAAAAGGGTTTGAGATCACCATGATCGCAACCAATAACCGCTACATCAACGATGCCAAGATCTCAGAAGCGGTTGCCAACATGTTGTCTAAAATCAACATCAAAGTAACGCTGAAAACGATGCCGAAAGCGCAGTACTGGCCTGAGTTTGATAAGTGCGCAGCCGGTATGCAGCTGATTGGCTGGCAGTCTGATACAGAGGATTCAGGTAACTACTTTGAATATCTGGTGCAGACTAAAGATGCCAAAACCGGCAAAGGCCAATACAACTGCGGTGGTTACTCCAACCCAGAAGTGGATAAGCTGATTGCCGAATCTAATGCTGAAGTAGATGTGGCTAAGCGCACCGCCATGCTGCAGCAGATCGAAAAAATTCTGGTGAAGGATGCAGCCTATCTGCCATTGGAATGGCAAAACCTATCGTGGGCGGCGAAAACCAACCTGAACATCAAGCCAATCGTCAATGGTCTGGACTTCCCATACTACGGCGATCTGAAAGTTAAAGAGTAATTGTGATGCGAAGCCGGTGTGAACACACCGGCTTTAAATCCTTTTTAATTAAAATGCAGGGTCTTCGTGCATGCTGACTTTTTTGTTTAAACGATTGGCTCAAGCCGTCGTGGTAATGTTTGTGATTAGTCTGGTCGCCTTTGCGATCCAGAGTAATTTAGGTGATCCGTTGCGTGAAATGGTCGGACAGGGTGTGTCTGAAGCGCAACGCGAAATATTGCGTAATCAGTTAGGATTAAACGATCCTTTCATGGTTAGATATTCCCGTTTCCTGATTCATGCCATGCACGGTGATTGGGGAACCTCCTTTATTTATAAAAAACCGGCTCTGGATATTATTCTTGGCAAGCTGGTCGCGACACTGGAACTGGTGTTTGCCGCCACTTTCTGGATCATCGCCATTTCCATTCCGGCTGGTGTGTATTGCGCCATCAAGCCCCGCAGTCTGGGCAGTAAGCTGATCATGGGCGTGAGCACCATTGGTATTTCGGTGCCAGTGTTTCTGACGGCGATCCTGTTGATGTACGTCTTTTCAATACAGTTGGGCTGGTTGCCGTCATATGGCCGAGGGGAAACTGCCAATCTGTTGGGATGGGACTCCGGGTTCTTTACGCTGGATGGTTTAAAGCACTTGTTATTACCTTCCATTGCTTTGTCATCCATCATGTTACCGTTGTTCATTCGTCTGGTTCGGGCAGAAATGCTGGAAGCTCTGGGCGCTGAATATGTGAAGTTTGCCTGGGCAAAGGGGCTGGATAAAAACAAAGTCTGGTTCCGGCATGCCTTGAAAAATACCATGCTGCCAGTGATCACGGTCGGTGGGGTGCAGATCGGTTCTATGGTGGCTTATACCATACTGACCGAAACAGTTTTCCAGTGGCCGGGTACCGGCTTTATGTTTCTGGAAGCCATCACTCGGGTCGATACACCCCTGATAACGGCTTACGTGATTTTTGTCGGTTTGGTCTTCGTCGTCACTAATACCTTGGTCGATCTGCTTTACGGGATCATCAACCCTACTGTCAAACTCACGGCCAAGGGAGGTTAATATGTCACAACAAGCAACCATGAGCCGCTGGCAGCGTTTTCGTCAGTCAGATTTGGTTTACTATTTTCTGAAAGATAAAGTTGCCATCGCCTGCTTTGTTATTTTTGTTCTGTATGTGGTTATTGCTGTTCTGGCGCCGTGGCTGGCACCTCATAACCCTTATGATCCATCCAGTTATGACATCATGGATGCGGAAACGCCTCCTATGTGGATGGATGGCGGCAGTTCCAACTTTGTGCTGGGTACCGATAATCAGGGGCGCGATATCATGAGTACCATTTTCTATGGTTCTCGCATTTCGCTGATTATCGGCCTGTGTGCCGTCGCCTTACAATTAACATTAGGTGTCGTGATCGGGCTGGTTGCCGGTTATGCCGGTGGCCGTGTCGATAACCTGTTGATGCGTTTGGCGGATATTCAGCTTTCATTCTCCACCATGATGGTCGCCATCATTGTCTCTGCTATTTTTCAGGCAATGTTGGGTGGCGAGTTTTACTCGCACTATGCCATTTTAATGTTGGTCTTGATTATCGGTATTTCGGAATGGCCGCAATACGCACGGACTGTGCGTGCTTCGGTGTTATCAGAGAAGAAGAAAGAATATGTGGAAGCGGCGCGTGTCATGGGCTTCAAAGCGCCACGCATCATGTTCCGTCATATTCTGCCGAATTGTCTGTCACCGATTCTGGTTATCTCGACGGTACAAGTGGCAAATGCCATCATGTCAGAAGCGGCATTGTCATTCTTAGGATTAGGGATGCCGGTCGACAAGCCGTCACTTGGCTCGCTGATCAGTATCGGTTTTAACTATATTTTCTCTGGTTCATGGTGGATCACGGCATTCCCCGGCGTTTGTCTGGTGGTATTGGTGCTGGTGATCAATCTGTTGGGCGATTGGTTGCGCGATCTCTTTAATCCGAAGATTTATAAAGATTAAGTTTTCGTACGCAAATAAAAAGGGAAGCCGTTGCTTCCCTTTTTTTGTGGCTTCACTAATGGCTAGTTTCGCCCCGTTTTCAGTTTCATCTAGGCAATAATGGAGCCTTCATCATCTCGCTGATTCGGTGGTAACTGACAGATACTCTGTACGGCAAAGCGGATATACATAATTTCCAGGATCAGAAATAACACGCCGGCAAAGGGCAGGGGTAAACCGAACAATCCGATAAACGTGTCGATAATTATGGCCGGTGTCAGCGCTACGGCACTGATGCGTACAAACGAATGATAACGAAGGGCCAATCCTTGTCGTTTTGCCAACCAGCTAGCCAGAAAGGCGTATGTCATGGCCTGAGAGAACCGCCAGAACCAAGCCATGGCGACCAGAATGAAATAGGTAAAAGGTAAAATAAAGCGCCCTAATACTTTCAGAAAGGCTTCGACCAGCGAGCGGTCAATCTTCATATCGACAAAATCGGCAAAAGGATAGGATTGGGAGCTGACATCATCTTTGCGAACGAAGATCCGGTCTGCCGTAATTAAGACAGCGGCTGAAGTCTGATCCAGGGTGTTATACTGACCGCTGGTGTCTACCACGATAAACGGGTCCGTCGTGCCTTTTTCATTGATCACATACGGCCGATCTTCCGGCGTTGATGCCTGACCATTTTCGATGGTGATTTCGGGCAATTCATCCAGATAGGCTGGCAGTTCTTGCTTCACAAAGCTGACATAGCCTTCATGGATCTGTATCGCCAGGGGCATCATGACCAGCGCTGACACAATGAATAAATAAAGTGATCCCACTCCTTGCCATTGGCGAGCGACAGACTGGTACAACGTTCTGGAAAAGAATGATAGCCAGAGCGCCCGCCACCATGGAAAGTTACGCATAACCTGAAACTCCTGTGTTTCAAATGAGTTTTTATTGTTTGTTCTAGCATACCAGTTTGGCGTTTAGAAATCAGGCTTCGTACTCATTGGCGAATTTTTAGATTTCGTTTGAAAATTAACATGGCGCAATATTTGTGATATTCGTCATGCTAGACTTTGCCTCCCGTTGTCTGATGGTGGTGCCATGTCCGCTTTATTACATCAAATCTATCTCTCAACCCCATTGTTTATTCTGGTATTTCTGGGTTATGGCGTGATGCGGTGGGCCCGTTGGCCTCAAGTCATGTCGGAATCACTGTCCCGTTTTGTTTTCTCGCTGGCATTACCGGCCATGCTGTTTCACTTGATGAGTGATTTCTCAAAGTTGCCGCCGGTGGATGCGCGTCTTCTGATTGCTTTCTTTGGTGGCTGTCTGATCGTCTTTATTCTGGGGCGTTTTCTGGCCTGGAAGCTTTTCAAGCTGGATGGCGTATCCCAATCGGTTTTTGCGTTGGGCGGGATTTTTTCCAATAACTCGATGCTCGGGCTTCCGTTGGCAAAGATGATGCTGGGTGATGCAGCACTGCCTTCGGTTGCGCTGGTGCTGGTGTTTAACTCTTTAATCCTGTGGACACTGGTGACGATCTCTGTCGAACTGGCCAAGCACGGCAGTTTTTCATTTCGCGGATTTTTCAAAACCGTGAAAACAGTTCTGCGCAACCCAATTGTTTTCGGTATTTTGACTGGTACAGCATGGGGGCTGACCGGATGGAAATTGCCTTTGCTGATTGATAACACGGTCGGCATGATCAGTAACGCAGCGGCACCGATGGCCTTGCTCTCTTTAGGGATGGGGCTGGCTGAATATGGCATCGGCGGGAACTGGGGGCAATCGATCAGTGTCTGTTTGCTGAAACTGATCGGGCATCCACTGGCGGCGTGGGGCATCGCCCGATTGATCGGTTTACCGGTGATGGAAACACAAGCCATCGTATTACTGGCGTCGATTGCTACCGGTGTCAATGTCTATCTGATGGCTCGACAATTCAAAGCAATGGAAGGGGTGATGGCGACCAGTCTGTTACTCTCGACCGTCATGGCGGCGATCACCACACCGCTCTGTGTCATGCTTTCGGGGTGAATTTTATCAGCCAGCACGTTATGCTGGCTTTTATTGACTTGATTATTTCAACTGCTCTTGTAGTATCGAACTATGAAAAAAGAATCCGCAACACTTATATTTGAATCGCTGGCTTCAGGGATCAGGCTGGATATCTATCGCCTGTTGGTAAAATGCGGATTAGAGGGCATGGTCGCCGGACAAATTGCGGCGTCACTGGGGCTGCCACCCAATAATCTGTCTTTTCATCTGAAGGCGATGACGCATGCCGGCTTACTTTCGGTTGAGCAGGAAGGGCGCTATCAGCGTTATCGCGCCAATATTCCACTGATGCTGGATTTGATTGCCTATATTACAGAAGAGTGTTGTGGTGGCAATACAGCACAGTGTGCCGATTTACGCGCGCACTCCTGTTGTTCTGAGGCCGTATTACCGCCACTGGCTCAAAATGAAAAAAATGAACCGGTGTAACCAAAGAACAATGTTGATGAACATGAAAGGAAACTGAGCATGTCTGAAGTAACGATTTATCATAACCCGAAATGCGGCACCTCCCGGAATACACTGGAAATGATCCGCAATGCCGGTATTGAACCCACCGTGATCCTCTATCTGGAAACGCCTCCTAGCCGGGCAACACTGGAAAAGCTGATTGCCGACATGGGGATCAGCGTGCGGGAAACCTTGCGTCAGAAGTGTGATCCCTATACCGAGCTGGGGCTGGATGATCCGAAATGGACAGATGAACAGTTGCTGGACTTTATGATGCAGCATCCGATCCTGATCAATCGTCCGATTGTGGTGACCGAGCTGGGTACTAAATTGTGCCGTCCATCTGAACTGGTTCTGGATATTTTGCCAGCGGCACAAAAAGGCGCCTTTACCAAAGAAGATGGGGAAAAGGTGGTCGACGCAGACGGTAAACGTTTAATCTGAAAGACATAAAATTAAGGCTCCTGTTTCGGAGCCTTAGTTTTTCATCTGCTTTTTCCGTGATGGATCATGCCATAAACGCATGGATTTGCTGCTCGATACCAGCACTGTCCAGTTTTAGATCATGATAAATCTCTTCCTGCGAGCCCTGCTCGATAAAGCGATCCGGCAGACCAATATTCAGCACTGGTTTTAATACGCGTTGCGTCATCATCCATTCATTCACCGCTGACCCGGCACCACCCTGAATGGCATTTTCTTCAATCGTGACCAAGACATCATGTTGTGCGACGATCGTTTGCAGTAATTCCGTGTCGAGTGGCTTCACGAAACGCATATCGACCAGCGTGGCATCCAGTTTTTCTGCCACCGATTTTGCCTGATGCAGTAAAGTGCCGAAGCAGAGCAGTGCGATGCCTTGTCCCTGACGCACGATCTGGCCTTTACCTAACGGGAGGGTAGTGAGTTCTGGCGTCGGGGTTACGCCACAGCCGGAGCCTCTTGGATAACGCACGGCGGCTGGCTGATTGAGCTGATAACCCGTGGTGAGCATCATGCGACATTCGCTTTCGTCGGACGGCGTCATGATCACCATATTGGGGATCGTGCGCAGAAAGCTGATATCAAATGCACCCTGATGCGTAGGGCCATCGGCACCGACTAATCCGGCACGGTCGATAGCAAACAGCACCGGTAAATTCTGGATGGCAACATCGTGGATGATTTGATCATAAGCGCGCTGCATGAAACTGGAGTAGATAGCTACCACTGGTTTCATCCCTTCAATGGCAAGGCCGGCTGCAAATGTCACGGCATGTTGTTCGGCAATGGCCACATCAAAGTAACGCTCAGGGTAGCGTTGTGAAAACTCCACCATCCCAGACCCTTCACGCATTGCTGGCGTAATGCCCACCAGTTTGCTGTCAGCTTCTGCCATATCGCATAACCAATGCCCGAAGATTTTGGAAAAGGTGGGTTTTCCTTCTTTATTCTTGGGCAGACAGTCATCATCTGGATTAAATTTTGGCACACCGTGATAACCGATAGGATCTTTTTCGGCGGGTTCGTAACCTTTCCCTTTTTTGGTCATCACATGCAGTAATTGCGGCCCTTTTAGCTGGCGCATGTTTTTCAGTGTTTTGACCAGCGATTTGATGTCGTGCCCATCAATCGGGCCGATATAATTAAAACCCAACTCTTCAAAGAGGGTGCCGGGAATGACCATGCCTTTGATATGTTCTTCCGCTCGCCGCGCTAACTCTTTGACGGGCGGCAGGCCGGAAAGCACTTTTTTCCCGCCTTCACGCAGCGTGGTATAGAGCGAGCCCGACAGCCATTTAGCCAGATGATTATTCAGGGCACCTACGTTTTCTGAAATCGACATCTCGTTGTCATTGAGGATCACCAGCATATCCTCGTGCAGATCACCGGCATGATTCAGCGCTTCAAAAGCCATACCGGCGGTGAGCGCTCCATCACCGATGACGGCAACCACCTTATGAGGCAACCCTTGCTGTTTGGCGGCGACGGCCATCCCCAAAGCGGCACCAATCGAGGTGCTGGAATGGCCGACACTTAATGGATCATATTCACTCTCTTCCCGCCATGGGAAAGGGTGTATCCCGTTTTTCTGACGGATGGTCTCCATGCGCTCGCGGCGGCCGGTCAGAATTTTATGCGGATAAGCCTGATGCCCGACATCCCACACCAGTTTGTCCTGAGGGGTCTGATATACGTAGTGCAAGGCCACGGTGAGTTCAACCACGCCAAGGCCTGACGCCAGATGGCCACTGCTACGGCTTACGGAATGGAGCAAAAAGGTACGCAGTTCCTCACACAATGGTGCCAGTTTGTCTTCTGGTAATTGGCGAAGGTCCGCTGGCGAATTAATTTGTGCCAGCGTCGGGAATTGGGTCATATCAATCGTCATACGTTTATTATTATCCGGCATTAGTATGAGCGCTCAATGATGTAGTCAGCGAACGCAGACAAGATTTCAGTATTATAAGGAAGAGTTGCTAATGCAGCTAAAGCCTGTGCATGAAGATCTTGTGCTAGCTCACGTGCAGCATCTAATCCGAGCAGGGCGGGGTAGGTGCTTTTCTCTAATGCCTGGTCTGAACCCTGAGGTTTACCCAGTGTTGCGGTATCACTCACTACATCAAGAATGTCGTCTTGTACCTGAAATGCCAGACCAATCGCGGCGGCATATTTTTTTAATGCATCAAGGGTGTCATGCGCAACATTAGGTTGGCACAGTGCCCCCAGCATGACGGCACATTCAATTAAGGCGCCCGTTTTATGACGGTGGATCTGTTCCAGTGCCTGCAGACCGACCTGTTGCCCTTCGGCGGCCAGATCCAATGCCTGTCCGCCACACATACCGGCATAACCGGATGCTTTTGCCAGAATGCTCAACATTTTGACTTGTTGCGCCAGTAAAGCTTCCGGAAAGGCATGATCGGCCAGGATCGAAAAAGCCAGTGTTTGCAGTGCGTCACCGGCTAACACCGCAGTGGCTTCATCAAATGCTTTGTGTACGGTAGGGTGCCCACGTCGTAAATCATCGTCATCCATGGCCGGCAAATCATCATGGATCAGGGAATAGGCATGGATACATTCGATCGCCGCTGCCGGGCCATCCAATAGGGCTTCTTCTACTCCCAGCATGTTGCCGGTCGCATAAACCAAGAATGGACGAACCCGTTTACCGCCCAATACCAAGCCGTGACGCATCGCTGCTTTCAGATTCGGGGATAACTCAGGTAATGATTCAATGTGTTGCAACAGCAGCGCATCAATACGCTGCCGGTAATGCTGCGAAAAGGTCTGCAATGACACTTATTCTTCCTCTGCGGTCTGGTCAGATGGCTGTTCTGATGAGAAGGGAACCAGTTTTTCCTGGCCGTTCTGCTGCAACAGTATCTGTACCTGTTGTTCCGCTTGTTCTAATTTTTGTTTGCTCACCCGAGCCAGTTGAATGCCTCGCTCAAATTGTTTCAGTGCTGATTCCAGTGGTAAATCGCCTTGTTCCAGCTGTTGTACAATTTGTTCCAGCTCTCCAAGAGCAGCATCAAAACTTAATGATTCGTTTTTTTTCGCGGCCATAGCGGGTTCAGATCAGAGATAGATAATTTGTCTATCTTACCACTGTCTGACCGTCAGGCGTATAAACTCTGCGATCTCATGTTGTAAGGCTTAGTTTCTGCGGTCGGCTGGATTATAATGCGCCCCTTTCCGCCAGCTAAACGAGCGTGTCATGAAGTTCATCATTAAACTGTTTCCAGAAATCACAATCAAAAGTAAGTCTGTTCGCCAGCGTATGGTGAAAGTTTTACAAGGCAATATCCGCAATGTATTACAGAAGGTAGATGAAACCGTCACCGTCCGTAATGACTGGGATAAGTTGGTTGTGTCCAGCAAAAATGACTCGCTGGAAAACCGTGATTTGCTGGTGGAACGCTTGAGTTGTACGCCAGGGATCCAGGCTTTTCTGGAAGTGACTCAAAAGCCGTTTACCGATTTACACAGCATTTATGAACAGACGGCAGCCGTATATGGCAGCACACTGGTCAATAAAACGTTCTGTGTGCGCGTGAAACGCAAAGGTAAGCATGAGTTTTCTTCCATCGAAATTGAACGTTATGTCGGTGGTGGTCTGAATCAGAACTTTCCGTCGAATGGCGTGAAGCTTTCTCATCCAGACCTGCAAATCAACCTGCAGATTGAAGATGATCAGCTCTATCTGGTCACAAATATTCATAAAGGGCTGGGTGGTTACCCGCTTTCTACTCAGGAAGATGTGTTGAGCCTGATTTCCGGCGGTTTTGACTCCGGTGTGGCTTCCTATCAGTTCATCAAGCGCGGCAGCCGGGTGCATTACTGTTTCTTCAACCTCGGCGGTGCGGCCCATGAAATTGGGGTGAAGCAGGTTTCCTATTACCTGTGGAGCAAATATGGCCAGTCGCACCGGGTTAAATTTATCTCTGTGCCTTTTGAACCGGTCGTTGGCGAGATCCTGGAGAAAATTGACAACGGTCTGATGGGTGTTGTGCTGAAACGCATGATGATGCGCGCCGCTTCTCGTGTTGCTGAACGGTTGGGCATTGAAGCGCTGGTTACCGGTGAAAGCGTGGGTCAGGTATCCAGTCAGACCGTGACTAACCTGTCGGTAATTGACCGTGTCACTGAAACGCTGATCCTGCGGCCGCTGATTGTCAGTGATAAACAAGACATCATCGATCAGGCTCGCGCGATCGGTACGCTGGAATTTGCTGAAACCATGCCGGAATATTGCGGTGTTATTTCCAATAAGCCGAATGTCAAAGCGCCGTATGAAGATGTTCTGGCAAATGAAGCCAAGTTTAATTTCGATGTACTGGAGGAGGTCATTGCCAACTCCAAGCTGATCGATATTCGTGACATTGCCAATGAAACGGCCGTGCAGGTACAGGAAGTGGAAACCACGTCGGCATTAGCTGACAATGAAGTGATTTTGGATATTCGCTCACCGGATGATCATGAAGATAAACCGTTTGAACCGGCTGGCATGACAGTGATCCATCTGCCGTTTTACAAATTATCGACCCAGTTCGGTGATTTGGATCAGAGTAAAACCTATCTGCTGTATTGCGAGCGTGGGGTGATGAGCAAATTACAAGCGCTGTATCTGAAGGAACAGGGGTTCAATAATATTAAGGTTTATCGTCAACATTAATTCATGACATGAAATCGGCTGAGTATTTATGCTTTAATCCGTTGCTCAGCCGATTCAGATGAAGGCAGCGTTAGCGTCAAATTCTGTGTAGTGGGGGGCACTCATGGGATGTGACCGGCACATTGAGGTTGAAATAACATTCGGGGAATCCCGAGATGTCGTTAATAAACACAGTAGAAGGGACACATAATGAGCTTTTCCTCCAACCGCATCTATCGGATGCAGAACCCAATCCAGAACTATGCCTGGGGCAGTAAAGATGCACTACAGAACATGTATGGCATTGCCAATCCAGATGGTAAACCACAAGCTGAAATCTGGATGGGGGCCCATCCTAATGGTTGTTCTTCACTGATAGACGAAACAAGCGGTGCCACGCTGCGGTTAGACACGTTTATTGCACAAAATCCAGCGGCCGTACTGGGTGATGCACAAGCAAACTTTGGTGCATTACCTTATCTTTTTAAGGTCCTGGCGGCGGCAGAACCTTTATCCATTCAGGTACATCCAGATAAAGCCAGCGCCGAGATCGGTTTTGCAGCCGAAAACACGGCGGGAGTTGCGCTTTCCGCTGCTCATCGTAATTTCAAAGATCCCAACCACAAGCCTGAGCTGGTGTATGCATTGACCCCCTATCGGGCCATGAATGGTTTTCGTGAATTTGATGAAATTGTTTCCTTGATTCGGGATCTAAAGCTGCCTGCACTACAGACAGAAATGGATGCGTTTTGCGAGCAACCGAACAGTGAAACATTGCGTGTTTTGTTTGGTGCCTCATTGCGTCTGCAGGGCGATGCCCGACGCGATACCGTGGCTAGCCTGTTGTCGGTAGCGAAACAACGTCAGCAACAGACTGCCTTTGCTGAAGTTTTACGTCTGGCAGAGTTTTACCCGGAAGACATGGGGCTTTTTGCGCCGTTGTTGCTGAATGTGATCACCTTACAGCCAGGGGATGCGATGTTCCTGTATGCACGCACGCCACATGCCTATTTGCAAGGGATTGGGCTGGAAGCCATGGCCAGTTCCGATAATGTTTTGCGGGCCGGGTTAACACCAAAACACATGGATATTGATGCGTTGCTGGCGAATGTCGATTTTGTGGCTAAACCGGCCGCGGAATTACCCATGTTACCGATGGTGTTAGGTCCGGTGAGTGATTACCCTATTCCGGTGACTGATTTCTCCTTTTCACTGGTTGATTTGGCCAATGAACCGTTGGAAAGTGAAACCGCTACAGCGTTGATCCTGTTCTGTATGGATGGGCGGGCTGTGATCAACAGCGGGGAAGACACATTGACGCTACAGGCAGGGGAATCCTGTTTTGTACCGGCTGCTGCAGGTGGTTTTAATGTCAGTGGCAGTGGGAAACTGGTTCAGATCGGTTCACGCTGATAACCCACTGAAAACACAGGGTACTGATACCCTGTGTTTTATTTCGTTTTATTTATTAGGCAGACAGATGCCTAATCCCGCGATGCCACAATATCCATTTGGATTTTTAGCCAGATATTGCTGGTGATATTGTTCTGCAAAATAAAATGTTTTCGCGACCGTAATTTCTGTCGTAATCGTTCGGTTATCGTTATAAGCCCACATGGCTGATTGATAACGATCCCGGGTCTGAATGGCCAATTGCTGCTGTTGCTCAGAGTGCGTGAAAATGACAGAGCGATATTGTGTACCAACATCATTGCCCTGACGGAAGCCTTCAGCCGGGTTGTGGTGTTCCCAGAATATTTTCAATAACGTGGAATAACTGATGATTTGGGGGTCATAAACCACCAATACACTTTCAGTATGCCCGGTTGAACCGGTACAAACCTCTTCATAAGTTGGGTTGGGGGTATATCCGCCCTGATAGCCGACCGCGGTCACATAGACGCCGGGTAGTTCCCAAAATAAACGTTCTACCCCCCAGAAACAGCCCATCGCAAAGTGTGCAATATCCAAACCCTCAGGATAAGGAGGGAACATGCTGACTTTTTTTACGAAATGTAAGGGTTCCAGCACCATCGGTGTTTCACGGCCCGGTAATGCTTCAACCGGAGCTATCATGCGGGTTCGAGTATGCATAGCCTGACCTCTGCGTTAATTCATCGGCAAAACGATAAAATCTGATTGCTATTAAAGTATACGCTGCATAGAATACAGCCCTTCAAAAATCAGTCACTTTTTTTAAGTTCCTTGCCTTCGACGGTTTGACTGAGCCATCACGAAGGCTATAACCCGTAAGGAGCAACTCATGCGTCACTACGAAATCGTATTCATGGTTCATCCGGACCAGAGCGAACAGGTTCCAGGCATGATCGAGCGTTACACCGGCGCTATCAAAGCGGCTGGTGGTACTATCCATCGTCTGGAAGATTGGGGTCGTCGTCAACTGGCTTACCCAATCGACAAACTGCACAAAGCTCACTATGTTCTGATGAACGTAGAAGCTGAGCAGAGCGTTATCGACGAACTGGAAACCAACTTCCGTTTCAACGATGCGGTTATCCGCAACATGATCATGCGCACCAAACACGCTGTGACTGAAGCATCTCCGATGCTGAAAGCACGTGAAGAGCGTCCACGTCGTGAAGATGTGCGTGAAGAAGCAGCTGAAGAAGCAGCTGAATAATTCCAGTCATATAGAGGATAATCGTCATGTCACGTTATTTCCGTCGTCGTAAGTTCTGCCGTTTCACTGCTGAAGGTGTAACTGAGATCGATTACAAAGATACCATTACACTGAAAAACTACATCACTGAATCTGGCAAGATCGTACCAAGCCGTATCACTGGTACCCGTGCTAAATATCAGCGCCAACTGGCACGTGCTATCAAACGTGCTCGTTACCTGGCTCTGCTGCCGTACACCGATCTGCACAACAAGTAATCGGCACTTGGCCTAACTCAACCTAAACCGAGGAAAGGTAATGGAAGTTATTCTGTTAGACAAAATCGCTCATCTGGGCGGTCTGGGTGACAAAGTTTCTGTTAAGAGCGGTTTTGCTCGTAACTACTTGTTCCCACAAGGCAAAGCTGTAATGGCTACTAAAGACAACCTGGCTGCTTTCGAAGCTCGCCGCGCTGAACTGGAAGCCAAACTGGCTGACGTTCTGGCTGCTGCTCAGGCTCGTGCTGCTGCGCTGTCTGCACTGACCAATGTAACCATCGCGACCAAAGCGGGCGACGAAGGTAAACTGTTCGGTTCAGTGGGTACCCGTGATATCGCTGACGCGATCACTGCTGCTGGTGTTGCTGTTGCTAAGAGCGAAGTTCGTATGCCGAACGGCGTTCTGCGCAGCGTTGGTGAATACGACATCGTTGTTCACCTGCACACTGATGTAAACACCACTGTTAAAGTGGCTGTTGTTGCTGAATAATTTCATTCAGTAGGCATCTGTTGAATAGGCCAATCCCTTGGGATTGGTCTTTTCATTTTCGGTAAATAAAGCAATGCAGAGCAATCATTATCCAATCAATGAAATATTCCAGAGCATTCAGGGAGAAGGCTATTTTTCTGGTGTTCCGGCAATTTTTGTTCGTCTGCAAGGATGCAAAGTTGGCTGTTCCTGGTGTGATACGAAACACTCATGGAAACTGGATTCCGATCATCTGATCCCAGTCCGACAGTTATTTACTGAAAAAAAACCAAAAGCAGGCTGGAGCTGGTTTACGCCAGAGGAAATCCTGCGATGTTTTTCTGAGCAAGGTTACACCGTCAAACATGTGGTGATCACGGGAGGAGAGCCCTGTGATTATGATTTGGTGGCATTGTCTCAGACCTTGATTGCACATGGTTATCGGGTTCAAATTGAAACCAGTGGTACACAGCCTATTCGTGCCGATGAAGCCTGTTGGGTAACTGTATCACCCAAAATCAATATGGCTGGCGGCTACCATGTATTAGCGGAAGCATTGAACCGCGCGAATGAAATTAAACACCCAGTCGCAACGGCAAAGCATATAGCCCAATTAGATGCCTTGTTGGCTGATATCGATATATCCCAGAAAGTAATTTGTCTGCAACCGATCAGCCAGAAAGAGCGTGCGACTGAATTGGCGATGAACGTTTGTATGCAGCGTAACTGGCGCTTGTCAGTACAACTTCATAAATATTTGGATATTGAATAATTTTTCGCGTTTTTCTGTAAAACAGAAAGCTGATGTTACCGGTATATGTTGTAATAAGATATCTCTATGACCGAACCACCGGAGGGTGGCATGCAGACGGTGAGCTTTCTCTTTTTTAATATTATCCTGCCTATTTTTATTCCTATTGGTGCCGGTTATTTACTGCAACGACAATTCCCGCTGAATGTTTCTACATTAACAAAGATACAGTTTTATATTTTTATCCCTGCTTTATTGTTTACCACCATTTATCAGACTGAATTGAATAGTGCATTGTTACGGGATCTGGTTCTTGCCAATCTGGTCTTGTTTGTTTTGCTCTGGGGCGCATGTCTTGTTTGCACCCGACTCCTGAAACTGGATAGCAGCAAACGCAGTGCGTTTATCAATTCAGTATGTTTCTACAATAGTGGTAATTACTGTATTCCGTTAGTGCAATTGATGTATCACACGGCATTTGCGTTTTCGATACAGATTGTGGTGATGCTGATCCAGCAGCTACTGACCAATACCATCGGTGTAATGAATGCGAGCAGTTCGGATCGCTCATGGAAGAAGGCGCTGTTGGAAAATTTCCGCATGCCGATGACATATGCCGTATTGATTGCGGTGCTCTGTCGCTGGCTAAGCGTGGAGGTGCCGAAACCACTCTGGACATCATTAGATCTGATGGCGCAAGGATTGGTTCCGACGGCATTGATAACACTGGGAGCGCAATTAGCCAGCACAAGGTTGTATGTCCGAAATTTCAAAGTGCTGGTATCTAATGGCATGCGTTTACTCGTAGGCCCGCTCATTGCCACCTTGGTGTGTCTGGTCTGGGGGATCAGTGGCGTTATGGCGCAGGTGATGGTGATTTGTGCTGCAGCACCTTCGGCGGTGAATACCGTCTTGCTGGCCATCGAATATAAATCCGATCCTGATTTTGCTTCTCAAACTGTGTTTCTATCGACACTGTTGAGTGCCGTGACGATGCCTATTGTCATTGCGCTGGTACGATTTTTATAAATGGCTACTTTTTAAACATGCCGGCTTTCTGCTATATTAAAAGTACAGTGTGGTTTTAGGAGAAACAGCAATGAATGTCACTGCAAGTAGTGCTGATTATGGACAAATCGCATTGACTGCCAGTTTGGCCAAAAAACAGCAGGAAGCGCAGGGACAAACAGCTCTTCAGTTGATCGAAAGTACGGCTGTTACTGTTCCCCAGCCAACACAGGTTGAATCTTCAAAAAGTTCTCCCAATGAACGTGTGGGCTCGAACGTCAATATCATGGTTTGATATATGCGTTTGCAAATCAAACGGGGCTTTTAGCCCCGTTTGTCATTATTCCTGTCCGTAAACCTGATTTTCTTGTTCACTGACGCGAATAAAGGTCGTCCGTTTAGTCAGCTCTTTGAGTTTGGCTGCCCCCACATACGTACAGGTGGAACGAACACCGCCGAGAATATCCTGAATGGTGGCAGATACCGGGCCACGGAACGGCAACTCAACTGTCTTGCCTTCAGATGCTCGATAGTGAGCCACACCTCCGGCATGTTGCTCCATGGCGGTCGATGAACTCATACCATAGAAGCGCATGTAGCTTTTTCCATCCCGCTCAAATTTATTTCCGCCTGATTCCTCATGGGCGGCCAACATGCCGCCTAACATGACAAAATCAGCGCCACCACCAAATGCTTTGGCGACATCGCCGGGGCAAGTGCAACCGCCGTCACCGACTATTTGTCCCCCTAAGCCGTGAGCTGCATCGGCGCATTCAATGATGGCTGAAAGCTGCGGATAACCGACGCCGGTTTTGACCCGGGTGGTACATACAGAACCGGGACCTATGCCTACTTTGACAATATCGGCACCAGAGAGGATCAGCTCTTCGACCATTTCCCCCGTCACGACATTACCTGCACAGATGACATGCTGCGGAAAGGTTTCTCTTACTGTTTTTACAAAATCAGCAAAGTGCTCGGAATAACCGTTAGCCACATCCACGCAGATGAAACGTAATGCCGGTGAGAGAGCCAGAATGCGTTGCAGTTTCAAGAAGTCATTGTTGGATGTACCGGTCGATACCATGCAGAACTGCAATAAGGCATCACTGCTGTTTTGCACAAAGGCTTGCCATTCCTGTTCTGTGTAATGTTTATGTATTGCCGTCATCACATCAAAGCTGGCCAGTGCTTTTGCCATGGCAAAGGTGCCGACAGTATCCATGTTGGCGGCAATGATAGGCACACCACGCCAGTTGGTTTGGGTATGGCGAAAGCGAAATTCACGATGTAATTCGACTTGTGAGCGACTGCTCAATGTGGAACGTTTAGGGCGGAACAAAACATCTTTAAAACCGAGTTTCAGATCTTCTTCGATACGCATGGGTCATTTGCCTCAAGTGGTACTGAAAATCGGGCACAAAAAAACCGGCAGGTTTTTAAGGCCTCCGGTTTTGGACATCATACGCCGGTTAAGGCGATATTCAATAGTCGGTTAGTGGATTTGTATCAACAATGTTAATGCTGCCACAGATACCAAAAATGCAAATCCATACAACAGATAGTGCAGGAATTTGGTTGGATGAATACCAAGATCATGCAGACCATGATAAACACGATGCATGGCATGATAGATAGGTAATGCAATCACGGCTAACAAGATCGGGGCACCCAACCAGGATGTCGCCAAAGCATGCATTTTTTCATAGCTCAGGGTATCGGCATTAAGAATACCCAGCGGTACCAGTATCCCGGTGATCAGGATCAGTACAGGCAGCAACACGGCGGCGACGACACCACCGGCACCAAATAATAACCAGTATACGGGTTCATCAGAACGTTTCATGGCAAATGCTCCTTATCAGGCCAGTATGGCAATCAATAACACGATCACGCTGACAGCAGCCAGACCGATGTATTGGGCCATAATAATTGGTTTTTCCGGCATCAATTCGGCGCCCTTGAAGAGGCGAACTGCTTTAGGGGCCAGAGAGAACCAGGTTTTGGCATGAAACAAACAGGCTACCAAGGCGACCAGATGAAACAGAATGGCCAATGGGCTGTGCAAGGCATGTAACCAACCGGCAAATGCTTCCGGTCCTTGGCTCAGACGCAGTAAGCCACAGAGTAAAATCACGGTATAAGCGCCAACGAAAAGACAGGTGCCTTCACGTAACATGTAGCCAGTATAGAAACTGTTGCGCAACCACCAGCTCTTTTTAACCTGACGGACATAGGGTTTACGCTTGCTTTGAGAAATATCCATGATTAGTCCTCCGGCTTGAACATAGCAATGACGTAATCTTTAGCGCTTTCAGCTTTATAAAGCTGAATGGCCGCCGCAGGATCAACGCCTTTCGGACAAACTTCTGAACAGAAACCGACGAAAGTACAACTCCAGACACCGGATTCCTGATTTACCAGTTTCATGCGTTCTGCTTTTGCACCATCACGGCTGTCTTCATTATAGCGGTAGAGCAGTGCCAGTGCTGCCGGGCCGAGGAACTCCGGTTTCAGTGCATACTGCGGACAAGCTGCGTAACATAAACCACAGTTGATGCACTGTGAAAACTGCTTGTATTGCGCCAGCTGTTTTGGAGTCTGGATGTATTCACCATCACAAAGATCTTTTTCTTCTTTGGGGATGATGTAGGGTTTGATTTTTTCCAGTTTCTGCATGAAGTCTGACATATCAACCACTAAATCACGCTCGATCGGGAAGTTAGCCAGAGGTTCAAGCTTAATTTTACCGGCACTGACATAGTCCCGCAGGAAGGTTTTACACCCCAGTTTCGGTTTACCATTGACCATCATGCCGCAAGAACCACAAATAGCCATCCGGCAAGACCAGCGGTAGCTCAGGGTTGAATCCAGATGGTCTTTTATGTAGGTCAGTGCTTCCAGTATGGACATCTCATGAGTAAATGGCACCTGATAGCGCTGTGTCCATGGCTCATTGTCCTCTTCAGGACGATAGCGCAGCACTTCAATTTCCATGATCTCAGCCATTATTTCGCTCCCTTCTCTGCTTCTGAGCCATACACACGTTTTGCTGGCTGTGACTTGGTAATTTTGACATCACTGTACTGGATGGTCGGAGTTCCACTTTCATTGTGGAAAGCCAATGAGTGTTTTAAGTAGTTCACGTCATCACGCTCTTCATAGCCATCAATGCGCTGGTGTGAACCACGCGATTCTTTGCGCTGAATGGCTGAATGAGCAATCGATTCCGCAACATCCAACAGGAAACCCAATTCGATGGTGTAGAGCCAGTCAGTGTTGAAGACAGAGGATTTATCTGCGACGCGGACATGTTGATAGCGGTCTTTCAGTTCTTTCAACTTGTCGATCGTGGTTTGCATTGTTTCGGCCGTACGATAGATACCTACGCCAGCTTCCATGGCATCGCCCATTTCTTTTCGGATATCCGCCGGATTTTCTGTGCCACCGTTTTCCATCAGAGACACTGATTTCGCAACCACTTCCATCCCCTGACGGTAGAGGATGTTGCTGTCGACATGACCGTGTTCTTTAGCAAACAATGCAGCCTGTTCACCAGCGACCTTACCGAATACCACAATTTCGCACAGGGAGTTTGAACCTAAACGGTTGGCTCCGTGCAGACCATTTGACGCACATTCGCCAACAGCATACAGACCCGGCATGCGTGTTGCGCACTGTCCGTCAGCTTCGATACCACCCATGGTGTAGTGAACGACCGGACGAACCGGGATCGGCTCTTTAACCGGATCGACACCCATATAGGCGCGAGACAGTTCACAAATAAATGGCAGACGTTCCAACAGTTTCTTCTCGCCCAGATGGCGCAGATCCAGATGCACAATATCACCAAATGGGGATTCAATGGTGCGACCACGTTGTTGTTCCTGCCAGAAGGCCTGTGATAAGCGGTCTCGTGGTCCGAGTTCCATATATTTGTTTTTGGTTTCGCCAACCGGAATTTCCGGGCCCAGACCGTAATCCTGCAGATAACGATAGCCATCTTTGTTCAGCAGAATACCGCCTTCGCCACGACACCCTTCAGTCATCAGGATGCCTGAGCCGGGTAAGCCTGTTGGGTGGTACTGAACAAATTCCATATCCCGCAGTGGAACGCCATGACGGTAAGCCAGTGACATACCATCACCCGTGACGATGCCGCCATTGGTATTGAAACGATAAGCGCGGCTACCACCACCGGTGGCAATGATGACGGATTTCGCCTGAATAATACGGGTGACACCATTTTGAATATCGAAACAGACAACACCTTGCGGACGGCCATCATGTACCAGCAAATCGAGTACAAAATGCTCATCAAAACGCTTGATAGAAGGGTATTTAATAGAAGTCTGGAACAGGGTATGAAGAATATGGAAACCGCTTTTATCTGCAGCAAACCAGGTTCGAGGAATTTTCATGCCGCCAAATGGACGGACGTTGATTTTCCCGTCCTCTTTTCTGCTCCACGGGCATCCCCAATGTTCCAGTTGGGTGAGTTCTTTCGGCGCATGTTCGACAAAGTATTCGACCACATCCTGTTCACACAGCCAATCACCGCCAGATACCGTATCGTGAAAATGCATGTCCAGACTATCGTCCTCACGGACTACCCCGGCGGCACCACCTTCGGCTGCTACCGTATGACTGCGCATCGGATAGACTTTAGATATCAGGGCTATTTCCAACTCGGGATTTTTTTCTGCAATCGCAATCGCAGCTCGTAATCCACCGCCTCCTGCTCCGACAATCGCGACATCGGTCTTGATAATGTCCACTTAGGCCTCCTCTGGCTCATAAATCCAAGCGTTTTATTATGCGACTCTTGCATGGTCTAGTTAACAATAGACTCATTCTGTACAACCATCATCTACTTATTTGTTCAGACGGGAATAAGTAATTAATGGTTAATTTTTAACATGTTAAAAAATTGTAGCGAAAGCACACGCGTAAAAATGAGAATCAGCTCTCTTTTATCTGGATAGTCCTCCTGACATGCACGATATTTTGCCAGAAATCGTCAGACTAGAACTTGTTTATCATCAAAGCGTTGTGAATATGGTGGAGCGAGGAGGGTGTTGAGTGGGAAACTGCAGACCTGCCGTCAGGTCTGCAGAATGTAATCGTTATGCTGTGGTACTGTTATTGAGCGTTGCAAAAATTTCACCCATGCGAGTGTCAGTGCCGGCTTGCAGGTGCTCGGCAAATTCCAGCATGGCGGGCGGGAATAAACAGACGACGGTGCTTCCTAATTTAAAGCGGCCCATTTCTTCACCTTTTTTCAGCGTGATAGGGGTGTTGCCATGGAAGTCCCAGCGTTTTACCAGTTTACCGGCAGGTGGGGTGACGGTACCGGCCCAGACGGTTTCAATACTGGCCACAATGGTGGCACCAACCAGTACTAAGGCCATTGGGCCATACGGTGTTTTAAAGATGCAGGCGACGCGTTCGTTGCGGGCAAACAGATTCGGTACATTCTGAGCTGTCAGCGGGTTAACGGAAAACAGATCACCGGGGATATATACCATGTTCTGCAATTCACCATCCAACGGCATATGAATGCGATGGTAGTCGCGAGGTGACAGATAAATGGTGGCAAATTTCCCATTTTGAAACTGATCTGAAAGGTCTTTATCACCGCCCAGTAATTCACGGGCACTGAAATCATGACGCTTGGCTTGAATGATACGACCGTATTGAATATCACCAAGCTGGCTGACACAACCGTCAACTGGCAGTGCAACTGCGTTCGATTCTGCCACCACAGGGCGCAAACCGTCTTTCAGTTTTCGGGTAAAGAAGGCGTTGAAGGTTTTGTACTGAGCCGGATCTTCCTGTTCGGCCTCGCTCATATTGATATTAAAACGTTTGATAAACGCTTTAATCAGGAAAGTAGTCAGTGAGCCAGCTTCTGCGGCTGCCAGATAACCAACCAGTCGGGACACCGCATGTTTTGGTAACAGATATTGGGTTGCTATTTTCAGCATATCCAGCAATTTCATGGTGGACCTCAAACAAAATCAGTAATAAATAAAAGGCGCGAATTCTACGCCACTTCATAGCCAGAGGGGAAATTATTCGCGGCTGACATGTCGCAGATTGCGCGCATCCTGCATGGATTCCAAAATCCGGTGGTAATTCTCGTAGCGCTCACGGGCGATCTTTCCCTGTTCCACAGCTTCCCGGATCAGACACCCCGGATCTTTGCCATGTTTACAATCGCGGAATTTACAACCACCCAGATAATCACGGAATTCTTTAAAGCACCAGGTCACCCGCTCATTTTCCAGGTGCCATAGTGCGAATTCGCGAACACCCGGCGAATCAATCAGCGTGCCACCGTTAGGGAATCGGTATAACCGGGACGCGGTTGTCGTGTGCTGCCCTAGACCGGACATCTCTGAAATGTCACCGGTCAGTGCTTGTGCTTGTGGGTGTAAGGCATTAATGAGCGTGGATTTTCCCACCCCGGACTGACCGACAAATACATTCACCTTATCTTTCAGGTGTTGCTCCAGTTCCTCAATGCCTTCACCGGTTTGGCAACTGACACAGAGCAGCGGATAATTCAGATTGCGATAAATATTCAGCTGCGTTTCCAGTAACGCCCGCAGTTCATCACTGAGCAAATCGATTTTATTGAGCACCAGCAACGGCGGAATTTCGACGTGCTCCGCAGCGACCAGATAACGATCCACTATGTTGGTAGAAAACTCGGGCAACACCGAGGAAACAATGACGACCTGATCGATATTGGCGGCGATAGGCTTAATACCATCATAAAAATCAGGGCGGCTGAGTACGGATGTGCGCGGATGAACAGCTTCGACAACACCGCTAATTCCTTGCAGTGCGTCATTGCCTGCACGCCAGACCACCCGATCACCCGTCACCACACTGTCTATCGTGCGGCGCAGGTTGCACCGGTGGATATTGCCATTGCTGTCTTCGATGTCGGCATGTTTACCGAACCGGCTGATCACCAGACCTTCCAACGCGGGGCCTAACAGGCTGTCATCAATGTCGGTCTGAGGTTTCTGCAATCGTTTCTGGTGATTGGCATTTACCCGGCGCTGTTGGCCATGACTGAGTTTTGGTTTTTTCGCCACTGTGTCAATTTCGCAATAATCGAGAAAGTCGCTATGATACACCTGATTACCGATTTTCCCGATAACAAGGACATACGATGAGCCAAAATGAACAGAATCTGATCTGGGTCGACATGGAAATGACCGGTCTGGAACCAGAAACCGACCGTATTCTGGAAATTGCCATGATTGTGACGGATAAAGAACTGAATGTGCTGGCTGAAGGTCCGGTGATTGCGGTCCATCAGTCGGATGAGGTTTTAGCAGCCATGGACGAATGGAATACCCGTACGCATGGGGAGTCGGGATTGGTTGCCCGCGTCCGTGCCAGTCAGTATGACGAAGCAAAGGCGGTGGCTGAATGCCTGGCGTTTATGCAGGCATGGGTGCCAGAGCGTCAGACTCCGATGTGTGGTAACAGTATCGGGCAGGATCGCCGTTTCATGGTGAAATATATGCCGGAACTGGAACGTTATTTCCATTATCGCAACATTGATGTCAGCACAGTAAAGGAGCTGGTGCGTCGCTGGAAACCGGAAATTCTGGAGCAATTTACCAAAACTGGCACCCATCAGGCACTGGATGATATTCGAGAATCAATTGCCGAAATGCAGTTCTATCGCAAGCAGGTGTTTACAATTTAAACGCCTTGATCGCGAAATGTGCGTTTAACGGTTCTTTTTGAAAAAGCTCTTGCATTTGGAGTCTGCCATCCTATAATGCGGGCCCTGTGCAAGAGCACTGATTGCGGGAATAGCTCAGTTGGTAGAGCATAACCTTGCCAAGGTTAGGGTCGCGAGTTCGAGTCTCGTTTCCCGCTCCAAATCATCTCTTCACAAATTGCGACGCGGGAATAGCTCAGTTGGTAGAGCATAACCTTGCCAAGGTTAGGGTCGCGAGTTCGAGTCTCGTTTCCCGCTCCAATTCAAAATTTGATTGATTCAGACATTGTGCGGGAATAGCTCAGTTGGTAGAGCATAACCTTGCCAAGGTTAGGGTCGCGAGTTCGAGTCTCGTTTCCCGCTCCAATCTCCGAATCAATATCATGCGACGCGGGAATAGCTCAGTTGGTAGAGCATAACCTTGCCAAGGTTAGGGTCGCGAGTTCGAGTCTCGTTTCCCGCTCCAATCTTTATGACCTCCAAATAAAAAATCTTATTTAAAGATCCTGATTCACTCTTCTGTTCAGACTACTGAAAAAACATTCTCCCTTCTTACATCGGAAAAATGCTTATCTCAGCTTGGCTTATCTCTGCTTGCTTTCAGCAAACAGGGCGGCACCAATGATCCCTGCCTGATTCAAACTCTTCGCGGCCAGCACTGGCGCTTTGGTTGTGAGGAACGGGGCGAATTGCGCCATCTGCTCGGCAACACCGCCACCAATGATGAAGCGATCTGGATTGAAGATAAACTCCAGATGGTTCAGATAGTCATTAAAGCGGTGGCCCCAGGTTGCCCAATCCAAACGCTGAGTGATGCGGGTTGATTCCGCACAGTAGCGTTCGGCGATATCGCCGGCAAATTTCAAATGCCCCAGCTCGGTATTGGGGTGTAGCTCTCCATTGACGAATACGGCAGAACCAATGCCGGTACCGATGGTCAGCAATATGGTGACGCCTTGCTGATTTTGACCGGTACCGAAGCGCATTTCCGCCATGCCGGCGGCATCGGCATCATTGACGACGAAACAGGGTTGACCTGTCGTTTCGGTAAACAGTGTCTGCGCGTCAGTATTGATCCAAGAGGGATCGATGTTACTGGCACTGTAGGCAATACCATGTTGTACCGTCGCGGGAAAACCACAACCAATCGGGCCCGTCCATGCTAATTCTGCGACCAGATGTTTCAGGGTATTAGCGATATTTTCTGGTGTTGCTGGCCGGGGCGTGGCCACCCGCTTGTGTTCACTGATCAAAGTACCGTTCTGAGTATCGACGACGGCTGCCTTGATGCCTGTACCACCAATATCTACACCTAAAATTTGCATGGATTATCCTCAGGCATGCTCGGGTAATCCTTTATAAATACAACGAATTAAACGAGCGTGTTTTTTATTTTCTGTGTTTTGTCTGTGCTGTAACTGGCGCAAGGCCCACTCGATATGTTCCTGAACTAAATCGCTAGCGTGGGGCAGACTGAGCTGTAAAGCTTGAATAACAGCCTCTGTCGTCGGACCATTACCCAGTGCTACGGCAATATTTCGCTGCCATTTTTCAAACCCAATCCGGCGGATTGGGCTGCCTTCCGTGACTTTCAGGAAGGTTGTTTTATCCCAGGCCCAAAGGGCTAATAAGTCGGGCGTATGCAATTCATTACGGGGTAAAAAATCGCTCTCTGCGGAGACAAGCGCATATCGGTTCCATGGGCAAATCAACTGACAATCGTCACAACCGTAGATGCGGTTGCCCAGCAGTGGACGCAGATCTTCTGGAATGGGCCCGTCTAATTCGATGGTCAGATATGAAATGCAACGCCGTGCGTCTAACTCATAAGGGGCGACAATGGCACCGGTTGGGCAGATTTGCAAACACGCGGTACAGTGGCCACACGCGTTTTCAACCGGTTGATCCGTCGGCAGTGGCAGATCAACTAACAGTTCACCGAGGAAGAAAAACGATCCCGCCTGTTGGTTCAACAATAAGGTATGTTTTCCGGTCCAGCCCAGCCCGGCTTTGTCGGCAAGTGGTCGTTCCATGATCGGCGCGGAATCAACAAACGGGCGAAACTGCAGTTCGCCACAGGCTTGCTGGATCCGTTCCCCTAATTGTTTCAGGCGGTTGCGCAAGACCTTATGGTAATCGCGTCCTAGAGCGTAACGGCTGATATACGCTTGGGTGGGGGTATCCAGTGTGGCCGCTATTTTTGCCAGCGGCGGCAGATAGTTCATGCGTACGGAAATGACGGATTTTGTTCCGGGCTGTAGTTCGGCGGGTCGGGCTCGCATCAGGCCATAGCGAGCCATATATTCCATTTCGCCGTGATAACCTTGGTGCAGCCAGTTCTCCAATCGACGCTCTTCGTCGGTGAGATCGCAGTCTGTGATCCCGACCTGATCAAAGCCTAGCTCTTGTCCCCATAGCTTGATATCGTGAGCTAACTTTTGCAGATCGATTGTGGACGTCATGAATCACAGCGCACCGGTTATCACCAATATTTGCGATAGTTTACCACACTACAGTTGGCGGACCGAACAGATCCGGCTGATGGAACAACAGTTGATTGCGACACAGCATCTGTCGATGTATCAGTTGATGCAACGGGCGGGAGAGGCGCTGCTGCAGATGGTACGGTCAGGCTGGCCGGCGGCGCGAGCGCTCTGGATTTTCTGTGGCAAGGGTAACAACGGCGGTGATGGGTATGTGCTGGCAAAACTGGCTAGAAATGCAGGTTATCAGGTTGTCGTTGTTGCGTTTGATGAACCGGTGCCGGGGATTCCAGCAGAAGAGGCCAGACGGGACTGGTTAAAATCCGGCGGACATTGCACAGAGCTGAATGCCTTAACTGGGAAACCCGATCTGATTGTTGATGCGTTACTGGGGATTGGTCCCTCCACGCCGTTACGTAGTGAATTGCTTGCCTGGATCCAGTTTATCAACCGGCAGGCCGTGCCCATTCTTTCTGTTGATATTCCAAGTGGATTACATGCGGATACCGGTATGCCGCTCGGCGGGGCGATACATGCTGCTACCACTTTGTCGTTTGTGGGCCTGAAATGTGGTTTATTAACCGGATTGGCCGCTGATTATATTGGCAAGCTATATCTTGCAGATTTAAAAAATGAACACACCGACTATTGTGATAGCGGTGGTATTCAGGTCATGAATTATGACTATCTGTATCATTGGCTCCCATCGAGAGCGCGCACGGCGCATAAAGGCGATTGCGGGAAGGTTCTGCTTGCGGGTGGCGGACCAGGAATGCCGGGGGCCATACGGTTAGCTGGGGAAGCTGCCTTGCGAAGCGGAGCCGGATTGGTCAGAGTTTTTTGTCATCCAGATAACCGCTCATTGGTATTTAATGGCCGTCCAGAATTAATGTTATGTCTGGCGTTAGATCCCCAAGCGTTAGCATGGCCGGATGTACTGATCACTGGGCCGGGATTAGGCACCGATGAGTGGGGGCAAACCGTTTGGCAATCTCTTTTGTCATATAACGGTCATTGGGTTGTCGATGCGGATGGGTTAAATTTATTGGCCCTGACTACCCAGAAGCGCCAAAACTGGATACTCACTCCCCATCCGGGCGAGGCGGCTAGATTGCTACGTTGTACCATTGACGATATACAAAATGATCGTTTTGCGGCGATTCAAGAGTTACAGCATCGTTATGGTGGCGTGATATTATTAAAAGGCCCGGGAACACTGATTTACGATGGTAAACAAATGGCAATTTGCACGGAAGGTAATCCAGGCATGGCCAGTGGTGGCATGGGGGACGTACTTTCTGGCATTATAGCCGCGCTTTTAGCTCAGGGATTATCCCTGTTTCAGGCTGCCTGTTGTGGTGCCTTATTGCATGGTAAGGCAGCGAATGAAGTCGCTAAGGCATCTGGTGAACGCGGGATGCTGGCTTCAGATTTGTTTTTCTGGGTACAAAGACTAGCTAATCCTCAAAGGTATCAACATGGTAAAAACGCTGATACGAACACTGAATGATAGTGAGGCCACCGTTGCTCTTGGCAGCGAATTGGCCCATGCCTGCCAGCAGGCGACCACCATTTTTTTGCATGGTGAACTTGGTGCTGGTAAAACAACACTATCGCGAGGGTTTGTTGTTGCTCTGGGGCATCAGGGCAAAGTAAAGAGCCCGACGTACACGCTGGTCGAGGCGTATGAATTACCTCAGTGGCAAGTGTATCACTTCGATTTATATCGTTTGGCCGATCCGGAAGAACTCGAATTTATGGGGATCCGTGATTATTTTGCGCCGGATTGTCTATGCCTGATTGAATGGCCGGAAAAAGGGATGGGTTGGTTACCAGCCCCCGATCTGGAAATCACCTTGCATTATGAACATGGAGCCAGACGAGCGGAAATTACCCCTCGGACTGACATCGGTGAAACCGTCGTTGCTAGATTGAATTTATCGTGAAGATCAGAATTTTACTTATTTTATTAGTGATATGGGCGTGGCCTGCTGCTGCCAATCAGATCGAAAAATTGCGTATTTCTCCGACACCGGACAAGGTCCGGATGGTGTTCGATTTAGATTCTCAGCCTAATTACAGTTTTACCATTGATACGGCAAAGAATAGCCTGACAATTGATTTTCAGGATATTACCGGTCAACCCTTTCCTGTGCCTCGGACTGCGGGTTGTGAAGGTTTTCTGAAAAGTATCCGTCGTACCACTTTGCCTAATAATATTGTTCGGGTGGAATTTGCGCTGGCCGATGGTGTAAAGCCACAAATCTTCACTCTGGCGCCTTTGGCTAACTATCACTATTACCGGTTGGTCATTGATGTAAAACATGGAACCTTGGTCTCTAGGTCTGGTGTCTCCGGGCATGGTGTCACCATGACTGCGACCGCTTCTGTGCCTGAATCCAAACCGGAGAATGCCGTTGCTCAAAATGAGCATCCTGATGCGAAAAAAGCGACCCAAGAACCCAAGCCAACCACCGTTGCAACAACATCAACCCCAACCGCATCAAAAGCGGTCTTGCAGGCGGTCTCACCAACAGCAAAAATCGATAAAGCGGTGGCGGGTCGCGTCATACAGATGAGTGACCTGATTTCTAAAGAAGAATTGGCTGCACCCGATTCATCATCGGCCACCGATGAACCAGATAATTCGCCCGATACCAGCAAGGCGGTAATGCCGTCCAATGGTGCGCCGTTCATTGTGGCGGTAGATGCCGGTCACGGGGGGAAAGATCCGGGGGCGATTGGGCCGGGTCACACGTACGAAAAAAATGTCACTTTGGCGATTGCCCGTAATCTGGCAAAACTGATTGATGCCCAGCCGGGTATGCAGGCTGTGATGACGCGTTCGCGGGATAATTTTGTCGAACTGGACGAACGTTCTGCAATTGCGCGTCGCAAGAAAGCACGTCTTTTAATATCGATTCATGCTGACAGTGGCCCAAGCAACGCTGTCCGTGGTGCTTCGGTCTGGATCCTGTCTGCTAAACGTGCAGATAAAGAAATGAACAAGTTACTCGATCAGCAGGCGAATCATACCGAATTACTGGGTGGTGCCGGCAAGGTGATTGCTGAAACAGAACCTAATGCGTATCTGGCACAAACCATTCTGGATCTTTCCTGGGATAATTCTCGCAGTGAAGGCTATGACATTGGTAAACGAGTCTTGCGCTGTATCGGTGATGTTGCCCGTCTGCATAAAAAACGACCGGAATATGCCAGCCTTGCCGTGTTAAAAGCACCGGATATTCCGTCATTGCTTATCGAGACCGGATTTATTACCAATCCGCAAGAGGAACATTTGCTGGCTTCGGCTCAGTATCAATCCCAACTGGCGAAAGCCATTTTCCACGGGGTGATGGATTACTATGGCCGGAGCTTGCCAAAACCGGGTGGTACGTTTGTGAAGTCGACCGGTTCAAAAGAGCCATCACATGGCAAGACGGATAACCGCGTTCATCGGCATGTGGTGAAAAATGGCGAGAGCCTTTCAGGTTTAGCCTTACAATATGGCGTAAGCAAACATGCACTCCGCACCAAAAATAAATTGAAAACAGATAACTTGTTGATTGGGCAAGTGATCATCATACCGACGCTCTGATATGCCTATTCAAATTTTGCCGCCGATGCTGGCTAACCAGATAGCGGCGGGGGAAGTCGTTGAACGCCCCTCATCAGTCATTAAAGAGTTGGTTGAAAACAGTCTTGATGCGGGGGCAACCCGCGTAGACGTTGAGCTGGAAAAAGGCGGTTGTCAGCTGATCCGCGTCAGAGACAACGGTAGTGGTATCAGTGGCTCCGAACTGTCGCTGGCTTTGGCACGACATGCTACCTCTAAGGTGGCCACCTTAGATGATCTGGAACATATCGCCAGCTTAGGTTTTCGTGGGGAAGCGCTGGCATCTATCAGCTCTGTTTCGCGTTTGACATTAACGTCCCGTACCGCCTCTCAACATGAAGCCTGGCAAGCTTATGCAGAAGGACGGGAGATGGCGGTGACAGTCAAACCGGCCGCACATCCTGTGGGTACTACTGTCGAAGTGTTGGATCTTTTCTTTAACACTCCGGCCCGTCGTCGTTTTTTGCGCAGTGAAAAGACCGAATTCTCTCATATCGATGAATTGTTGCGTCGCTTGGCACTCAGTCGTTTTGATGTCGCATTGAGTCTGAAACATAACGGTAAATTACTGCGACAATATCGGGCGGCAGAAACACCTCAACAACAAGAACAGCGTGTTATTCAAGCATGTGGCACTGAATTCATGCAGGCAGCACTTCGCATCGACAGTGAACACCTGGGTTTGCATCTGTATGGCTGGTTATCGCCGCATCCGCTGACGAACATCAGTGAAGTGCAATATTGCTATGTGAATGGTCGGATGATGCGCGACAAATTATTGAATCACGCAATCAGACAGGCTTACACAGAATATACCGGCATGACCTTTCAGCCTGCATATATTCTGTATCTGGAGCTGGACCCACATCAAGTGGATGTCAATGTTCATCCGTCCAAACATGAAGTGCGTTTTCATGAATCCCGACAAGTGCATGATTTTATCGTTCAGGTCATCGGTCAGGCATTCCAGGCAGTTAGCAGCACAGACACGGCGCCTTCCGGATTTTCCAGAATAGAGGAAACCGCGCCTGATTATCCGGTTACCCCCTTAAAGAGTCGGGGCACAGGGCAACATCAGTACAGTGCACCGACAAATCGTTATATACCACCGTCTTCCGAGCAATTAAATCGTTATAACGAATTACTCAATTCGCCATGGTCGTCAGGTGCAGCATTGAAAACGGATCGGGTGTTTACGCCTGAAAATCCGGATGGCACCCTATTACAGATAGTTCAGCAGCGATATCTGTTATCTGTACAAGAGGATCTGCTGTTACTCTCGGATCTTGCGGCTATTCAAGCGCAACAATGGCAGGAACAGTGTCACTCCGCGTTTACGGAGGGCTTAATATCGCTACCGTTACTTATTCCGCTGCGACTGGAAATAACTCAGTCTGACGAATGGTTAATGGAATATCAGACATGGTTACAAAAACTGGGCCTCAGCTATAAACGGAATAATCATCACCAGCTGATTGTTCAAGGTGTTCCTGCCTATTTAAGACAGACCGATCTGGCGGTAGCTGTTCCGGCGCTGCTGAAACAGCTCGAAACTTATCCGGCTCATTGTACAGAGTCAGATTGGCAGCGTTTTATTAGTGAATGGCTGCAGATGCCCGGCATACTCCCGTCTGTCTATTCTATGGAGTCAGCCCGCTTATTATGGTCCTGGCTGCAACAAAATATCACCGATTGGCAAACAAACGCGCACTTTACCCGTGCTGTCGATGTGACCCAGATTATTGAGGCTTTTTCTCGTGCCTGAACAGCGTCATCCTCCTGTTATTTTTTTAATGGGGCCCACAGCCTCTGGCAAGACTGCCCTTGCGATTGAACTGGTTAAACGTCTGCCATGCGACATCATCAGTGTTGATTCCGCATTGATTTATAAGGGAATGGACATCGGTACAGCAAAACCGACGCTAGATGAATTAACGCAGGCTCCCCATCGTTTGCTGGATATTCGTGATCCGGCTGAGGCTTATTCTGCCGCAGACTTTCGGCATGACGCGTTACAAGAGATCGAATCCATTGTCGCACAGGGGCGCATACCTTTGCTGGTTGGTGGAACGATGCTGTATTACAAAGCCTTGCTGGAAGGCTTGTCACCATTGCCACCGGCCGATCCACTGATCCGGCAGGCAATCGAAGAGGAAGCGGTACAATTTGGCTGGCAGCAGTTGCATGCGCAATTACAAGCGATAGACCCCACTGCTGCAGCTCGCATTCATCCGAACGATCCTCAGCGATTATCGCGTGCACTGGAGGTCTATCGTGTCAGTGGTAAGACGTTGACCGAACTGACACAAACCAAAGGTGAGGGGTTGCCTTATCGCACCTTACAATTTGCAATAGCACCTTCTGATCGAAACGTATTACGGCAACGTATTAGTGAACGGTTTCATTTAATGTTGCAGCAGGGGTTTGAGCAAGAAGTCAGAGCTCTGTATCAACGCGGTGATTTAAATCCTGATCTGCCTTCCATTCGCTGTGTCGGTTACCGGCAAATGTGGGAGTATATTGACGGGCAAATCAGCTATGATGAAATGGTTTATCGTGGCATTGTAGCAACCTGCCAGTTAGCCAAGCGTCAAATGACTTGGTTGCGGGGCTGGCAAAACGTGACATGGCTTGAAACAGGCGCCATTGAGAATGCAGATATTCTCATTCAGAGCATGACAAGCACATGACGTTCTCAATAATATCTGCTACTTTAGACTTAACGCCTTGCTCAATTAAAACAAAAGTATAAGGACAATAACATGGCTAAGGGGCAATCCTTACAAGATCCATTTTTGAATGCGTTACGTCGTGAACGTATTCCAGTGTCTATCTATCTGGTTAACGGCATTAAATTGCAGGGACAGGTCGAGTCTTTCGACCAGTTTGTTATTCTGCTGAAAAACACGGTCAGCCAGATGGTTTACAAACATGCAATCTCTACCGTGGTTCCTGCTCGTCCGGTAGCGCATCATACCGCACCCGCCACAGGTGAAAGTGAGTCACAGTCTGAAGAGTAACCTGCTTTTCCCTGCTGTTACAGCAGGGATTTTGTTGTCTGTTACTGAGGAGTTATCTCTTGTTTGAACGCTATCAAGGCGGAGAACAGGCTCTTCTTGTGCATGTCGATTTCAGGGACGAAACAGCCAGAGAAGATTTGCGTGAGCTGGAAATGTTAGCCACGTCCGCCGGTGCTACGATTTTGGGCACGATTACTACCCGCCGAGATTCCCCGCAAGCTAAGTTTTTTATTGGTACAGGCAAAGCCGATGAAATCGCCCAGGAAGTACATCGTCTACAAGCCGATTTGGTGATATTCAATCATGCATTAACACCGGCACAAGAGCGAAATCTCGAGCGCATCTTTGAATGTCGCGTATTGGATCGAACCACGCTTATCCTTGATATCTTCGCCCAACGAGCACGTACTCATGAAGGGAAACTTCAGGTTGAGTTGGCTCAATTGCGTCATATATCAAGTCGACTGGTTCGTGGTTGGACCCATCTCGAACGTCAGAAAGGCGGGATTGGTCTGCGTGGCCCGGGCGAAACACAGTTAGAAACAGACCGTCGTCTTATCAGAGAAAAAATCGCCAATATATTGGGGCGATTAGAGAAGGTTGAAAAACAGCGTGAACAAGGACGCCGGGCTCGTGTCCGCAATGCGATCCCTGTGGTGTCACTGGTTGGATATACCAATGCGGGTAAATCGACACTCTTTAACCGCATGACGCAATCTAAAGTTTATGCGGCAGACCAGCTATTTGCTACGCTCGATCCCACTTTGCGTCGAATCGAACTGTCAAAGCTGGGGCCTGTCGTATTGGCTGATACGGTTGGATTTATCCGACATCTGCCTCATGATCTGGTGGCTGCGTTTAAGGCTACCCTGCAAGAAACTCGCGAAGCCGATTTGCAATTGCATGTGATCGATTGTGCGGACGAACGGGTACAAGATAATATGGCGCAGGTAAACGAAGTACTGCATGAAATTGAAGCAGACGAAGTGCCGCAATTACTGATATACAACAAAGTTGATCGTCTTTCCGAAGGGATGCCACGAATTGAGCGAGATGACACCGGCAAGCCTATTGCGGTATGGTTATCGGCGCTTACGGGTGAAGGAACCGATCTACTACTCAATGTATTGGATGAATTGCTCAGCGTTCAAATTGTTGAGCATCTGCTGAAGTTGCCGGCGACCGAATCCCGGCTGCGGAGTCGTCTCTATGAACTCAAGGCAATACAACGAGAAAATTATGCTGAAGACGGTGATTGTATCGTACAAATCCGTCTTCCTGAGGTGGAATGGCTGCGTCTTGTGAAACAGGAAGGGCCCAGAGTTCTTAATTTCATCATCAATCAATAATGTGTTAATTGTTGGCATTAAACACTCAATGAGAATCAACGGAGACTCGAATGGCCTGGAATGAGCCTGGAAACAATAATGACAAAGATCGAGACCCCTGGAAAAACACAGGAAAGAGTCAGATCCCACCTGATTTAGATAAGTTACTGAAAAGTATTTGGAGGCGTCTGACTGGAACTTTTGGCGTCCAAGGTTCAGGCGGTACTAGCACAGGTCTTGCCATTTTTGCTTTGTTAGCGGTCATCATCTGGATTGGTAGTGGTTTCTATACCATTGAAGAAGCAGAGCGTGGTGTTGTATTACGTTTTGGTAAATATCATGAAACTGTAGCACCTGGCCTTCGTTGGAAATGGACATTTATTGATAAAGTCATTCCTGTTGATGTTGAATCGGTAAAATCAATGCCATCCTCGGGATTCATGCTGACAGAAGATGAGAACGTTGTTCGCGTCGAAATGGATGTTCAGTATCGTATTGAGAATCCACGTGAATATCTCTTCAGTGTGACAGATGCGGATAATAGTTTACGTGAAGCCACGGATAGTGCATTGCGCTATGTGGTTGGCCATACCACGATGGATGATCTGTTAACGAAAGGACGAGAAAAAGTTCGCCAGAGTACCTGGCAGGTATTGGAAGATATTATTAATCAATACCATATGGGGCTTACGATTGTTGACGTCAACTTCCTGCCTGCCCGTCCTCCTGAAGAAGTTAAGGATGCATTTGACGATGCCATTTCTGCACAGGAAGATGAACAACGTTTTATCCGCGAAGCTGAAGCGTATGCGCGTGAAACAGAACCTAAAGCCCGTGGTCAGGTTAAACGACTGGAGGAAGAGGCTTTAGGCTATAAAGAACAGGTGGTATTAAAAGCTGAAGGGGAAGTCGCTCGTTTCAACCAGCTGTTGCCTGAGTATATTGCCGCACCACAATTGACTCGTGAACGTTTGTATCTGGACACCATGGAAGAGTTATATCAAAAAACCAACAAGATCCTGATTGATGTACCTAAAGGCAACAACAACGTCATTTATCTGCCTCTCGATAAAATAAATGCGGCACAGACAAATACAAATACCAAAAAAGATAACATTACTCCTGCAATCGCTTCGCAAACTGACACTACCACCAACAGTAATCAGTCTGCTAATTCGCCAGCCGAGAGTGATAGCGGTACAGATAACGTAACGGATAGCCAGCCTTTACGAGATAGTAGCCGTATGAGCGGGAGATACTAATGAGAAATTATATAATTATTGGATTAGTCGCTGCAGGCATGCTGAGTTCATCTTCCTTATTTGTTATCGATGAAAGCCAGCGTGGTATCGTTGTGCAATTTGGTAAAGTGATGCGCGAAGGGGATAGCGATATTCCTAAGGTTTATGAACCAGGTTTACATTGGAAATGGCCTTTCATTGATGATGTGCGCAAACTGGATGCTCGGATTCAGACGTTAGATGGTCAGGCTGACCGGTTTGTGACCTCAGAGAAGAAAGATCTCATTATTGACTCCTATGTGAAGTGGCGAATTGAAGATTTTTCAAAATACTATTTGGCAACCGGAGGCGGCAGCCGTATTCAGGCTGAATCACTGCTCAAACGGAAGATCAATAACGGATTACGTTCAGAGATCGGTGCTCGTACCATAACGGATATTGTGTCTGGTCAACGGACGGAAGTCATGGAAGATGCGTTACGGCAAATGGCCCGTTCATCAGAACTGGGTATTAAAGTGGTGGATGTCCGCATTAAACAGATCAATTTACCGTTGGAAGTCTCTAATTCTATCTATCAGCGGATGAGAGCTGAGCGTAATGCTGTGGCTCGTGAGCATCGCTCGCAAGGTAGAGAGAAAGCAGAAGTACTGCGTGCCAATGTGGATCGAAAAGTCACGGTCATGCTTGCAGATGCCGAACGGAAATCACGTGAAACGCGCGGTGAAGGTGATGCTGAAGCTGCTAAAATTTATGCCGACACGTACCGTAAAAATCCGGAATTATTTTCATTTTTACGCAGTTTGGATGCATATAAAAACAGCTTTAAAAGTGGCCGGGATTTCATGGTGCTGAGTACCGAGAATGATTTCTTTAAATACCTCAAAAATTCACAACCCGTGACTACAAAATAATGTTTCAAGTTGAAGAGGGCCAAAGGCCCTCTTTTTCTATGGCAAATTTCTTGGATAAACTTCACATATAGCATTTCTGCTCTGCTCAAATTTTGTTAGAATCCTTTTTTAACCACACTTCAGACAGAAAAAAATGGGTCAAAGCGTTGTTATCTTGGGCACCCAATGGGGTGACGAAGGGAAGGGTAAAATTGTCGATCTGCTGACTGACAAAGCCCAATTCGTAGTACGTTATCAGGGAGGACACAACGCCGGTCATACCCTGGTTATCAATGGTAAAAAAACCGTTCTGCATCTTATTCCGTCAGGCATTTTGCGCGATAACTGCAAATGCATCATTGGTAATGGTGTGGTTCTTGCTCCTGATGCTCTGTTAAAAGAGATGAATGAGTTGGAAAGCAATGGTTATCCTGTCCGTGAACGCCTGTACTTAAGTGAAGCTTGTCCGCTGATCCTGCCTTATCATGTTGCTTTAGATAAAGCGCGTGAATTAGCTCGCGGAAATAAAGCAATTGGTACAACTGGTCGTGGTATCGGTCCTGCTTATGAAGACAAAGTTGCTCGCCGCAGTCTGCGTGTTGGCGATTTGTTTAACATGGATACTTTCGCTGAGAAATTGAAAGAGGTGATGACCTATCACAACTTCCAACTGACACAATTCTACGGTACCGAAGCGGTATCTTATGATGAAGTGTTAGAAGCAGTGAAAGGCTACGCTTCGTTGCTGACATCCATGGTCGTTGACGTTACCGAAATGCTGGATCAGGCACGTAAACGTGGCGATAAAATCATGTTTGAAGGTGCACAAGGGACGTTGCTGGATATTGATCATGGTACCTATCCTTATGTAACTTCCTCAAACACAACGGCTGGTGGTGTTGCTACTGGTTCGGGCTACGGCCCCCGTTTTGTTGAATATGTGCTGGGTATTGCAAAAGCCTATACCACTCGTGTTGGTGCCGGTCCATTCCCGACAGAATTGTTTGATGAAATCGGTGAACGTTTGTGTGCAAAAGGCCATGAATACGGTGCCACTACCGGTCGTAAACGTCGTTGCGGCTGGTTTGATGCGGTTGCCATGAAGCGTGCGATTCAGATCAACTCCATTTCTGGTTTCTGTCTGACTAAGTTGGATGTGCTGGATGGATTAGATGAAGTAAAAATCTGTGTCGGCTATAAAGGTGCAGATGGCATTATTCGTGATATTCCGCCAATGGCCGCTGATGGTTATGAACTGGTTACTCCTGTTTATGAATCAATGCCTGGTTGGCAAGAAAACACGTTTGGTGTGAAGAGTATGGCGGAGTTGCCTCAGGCTGCTATCAACTATATTCATCGTATCGAAGCCATCACAGGTACACCAATTGATATCATTTCAACTGGACCAGATCGTGACGAAACGATGATCTTACGTCATCCGTTTGCTGATTAATTGATTAATCACTCAGAATAAAAATGCCGGTCGATGACCGGCATTTTTTTAGATATTAATCCAAACAGAAATCAGCAATTATAATCGCAATATCAGGCTTGACGATGAACAGCGAGAGAGGCTAATGCCTTTAATGCTGATTTATAAGTCGATTCTGGTAGCACTGCTAAAGCATCAATCGCTTTTTGTGCCTCTTGTTCGGCTCTTGCTACGGTATAGCCGAGCGCATTCGTTTGCTGCAGAATATCGAGTATTTCATTAAGATATTCCATGCCATTTCTTTCTGTAATCGCTTGTTCGATCCGCTTTTTCTGTTCAGCCGATCCTTTGGCAATAGCATGTATCAGTGGTAATGTCGGTTTTCCTTCGGACAAGTCATCACCAATATTTTTGCCCATGGTTTCGCTATTGGATGAGTAATCCATTACATCATCAATCAATTGGAATGCCGTGCCCAGATATTTACCATAATCACGCAAGGCTTCTTCTACATGAACAGGTTGTCCGGCCAATACTGCTGCACAATGCGTTGCTGCTTCAAATAATTTTGCCGTTTTACAGTAAATAACCTGCAGATAGTTATCTTCCGTGGTCGTCGGGTCATTGCAATTCATTAATTGCATGACTTCGCCTTCAGCAATCAAATTGGTAGCGTCAGACAATAATTGCATAACCCGCATATTGCCAAGTTCTACCATCATTTGAAATGCACGGGTATGCAAAAAATCACCCACCAAAACACTTGCTGCATTACCGAATAATTGATTGGCGGTATCCCGTCCCCGGCGCATTTCTGATTCATCGACAACATCATCATGTAATAAGGTGGCGGTATGGATAAATTCAATGATGGTTGCCAGATGAGTGTGGGCCTTACCTTCATAGCCAACCGCTCTCGCAGAGAGTACGGCCAGTAAAGGTCGTATACGTTTACCACCACCGCTAATAATGTAATAGGCGAGCTGATTAACCAGGGCGACGTCCGATTGCAAACGTTGATAAATCAATTGATTTACTGCTTGCATATCGTCATCGGCAAGGGTGCGGATAACTTGTTGATCCATGTGCGTTCTAATATGCTCTCTGGCTAACGTACGGGCTAAAGATTGTTATCAATTCTACATGAAACAAATTTCAAGTGTAACATTTGGCCTATACTCATCATCACTATGGCGCGAAATTACACAAGATAGTAATTTGCTTATTGCGTATTGGCTATAACTTGCGTAGAATCCGCGGCCATTGTCATTAAGTTTAAGTGCATCAGCGTTTATAGAAATACAAAAGACGCTGTATGCCGAATTCGGAGTTTTAAACATGTACGCGGTTATCCTAAGTGGTGGAAAACAGCATCGTGTAGCTGAAGGTCAGGTTCTGCGCCTGGAAAAACTGGAAGTTGCTACTGGTGCGGCCGTTGAATTTGATAAAGTTTTGATGGTTGCTAATGGTGAAGACGTTAAAGTCGGCGCGCCATATGTGGCTGGTGGTAAAGTGGTTGCAGAAGTTGTTGCACACGGTCGTGGCGATAAAGTTCATATCGTTAAGTTCCGTCGTCGTAAACATCACCGCAAACAAGCGGGCCATCGTCAGTGGTTCACTGAAGTGAAAATCACTGGTATCAACGCGTAATTCAGGAGAGTTTTTAAATGGCACATAAGAAAGCTGGCGGTTCCTCCCGTAACGGCCGTGACTCTGAAAGCAAACGCCTGGGTGTTAAACGTTTCGGTGGTGAGAGTGTACTGGCAGGTAACATCATCGTCCGTCAACGTGGCACTAAGTTCCATGCTGGTGCGAATGTAGGTTGTGGTAAAGACCACACTCTGTTTGCTACTGCAACTGGTACTGTAAAGTTTGAAGTTAAAGGTCCTAACAACCGTAAATATGTCAGCATCGTAGCTGAATAATTTTAAAGTTGTCAGACATAAAAGCCCTGCCGTTTGGCGGGGCTTTGTTATTTTCGGCATTTAAACACAGCGTTATATCAATTTCTGACAAGCCTGATCTCTTCTGTTCTCTGTGAATATCATTATGAGTAGGGTTTGTTCTCAAGAGAATGGCTGTAATGCGACCAACAATGGTTGGTTATTCTCTATAATGTAACAGGAAGCAGACAGGGGAGCCTGACGTCATGAAATTTGTTGATGAAGTCCTGGTCCGGGTAGAAGCCGGTGACGGTGGTAATGGTTGCGTTAGCTTCCGTCGTGAAAAATATATACCGAATGGTGGGCCGGACGGTGGTGATGGTGGTGATGGCGGTGATGTTTATTTGCTGGCTGATGAAAACCTGAATACGCTGATCGACTATCGCTTTGAGCGTTTTCATATGGCACAACGTGGTGAAAATGGTCGTGGTGCTAATTGTACCGGAGCTCGAGGTAAAGATCTGGTATTGACTGTGCCTGTTGGTACCCGAGCAACTGATGAAGATACCGGTGAAGTATTAGGTGATTTGACTAAGCATGGTGATCGCTTGTTGATTGCCAAAGGCGGTTTTCACGGATTGGGTAACACGCGTTTCAAAAGTTCTGTGAACCGGGCACCGCGTCAGAAAACCATGGGGACTAAAGGTGAGCAGCGGAACCTGAAAATGGAGTTGCTGCTGCTGGCGGATGTGGGCATGTTGGGTTTGCCTAACGCAGGAAAATCGACCTTTATTCGTGCTGTTTCCGCAGCGAAACCTAAAGTAGCTGATTATCCATTTACCACCTTAGTGCCAAATCTCGGTGTTGTTCGTGTTGGTTCGCAACGTTCTTTTGTTGTAGCTGATATTCCGGGTCTGATTGAAGGTGCGGCAGAAGGCGCTGGTTTGGGTATTCGCTTTCTGAAGCACTTGGAACGTTGTCGTGTATTAATTCATTTGGTGGATATCTGCCCGATGGATGAATCTGATCCTGCGGAAAATGCCAAAGTCATCATTCATGAGTTGGAAAAATATAGTCCGAAACTGGCTGCGAAACCGCGTTGGTTAGTGTTTAACAAAATGGATCTGATGCTGGAAGATGAAGCTGAAGAGGTGATCCAGCGCGTGATCTCTGCATTGGACTGGAGTGGGGAAGTGTTCCGCATTTCAGCATTCAATAAAGATGGTACCGATCCTATTTGTTATAAGCTGGCTGAATTTCTGGAATCATTGCCCAAAGAAATCGAGCAGCCTACGGCAGCACCCGAAGCTGTTGAGTTTATGTGGGATGATTACCATAAGAAACAGTTGTCTCAGGCTATCGTTGAAGATGATTTTGACGATGATGATTGGGACGAAGACGACGATGATGGTGTTGAAATAATCTATACTCGTGAATGATAATAATCCCTCACATCGTGAGGGATTTTTGTTTTGAGGTAATTAGTGTCCGTATTCTCAAGCGCATCACCATTTTCACTGTTTATATATCGCCATATCCGCATTATCCATGTCATTAAAATTTGTTTGGCATTGTTGATTGCTCATCTTATTAATGCTTTTTTCCCTGTTCCTTATTTTGCGTGGACCTCGGTCACTATTGTCATCATCATGCTGACATTGCCACAGGTCGGTGGTGCATTAGAAAAATCGATTGAGCGAATCATCGGAACCATCAGTGGGGCGTGTTACGGCATTATTATCTTATTGCTGACGCATAACCCTCTATTGATTGCATTACTGGCAATGCTGGGGATTGCAATAACAGCCTATCGGGCAACCAGTAAAATGGGATATGCCTATCTGGTTGCTGGTTTTACACTGATCATGGTTTTGGATGGTGGCCGGCAATCATTCAATGAAGCCTTATGGCGAACCGGAACGATATTGCTGGGATGCATAATTGCATTACTGGTCTCACTTTTTGTGTTGCCACTGAGAGCTCGGAATGAATGGCGCTGGCAGTTAGCTGAGTCATTGAGACGAATGGGACAGATTTGGCAGGCCCATTTATCACCTAATGTGGTTAAACCACTTGCGACGCGCAATATGTTGAAGGGTGTTGAGCGTGCTATACAGCGACAAAGATCATTGCATAAATCCGTCATGATCGAGTCAAAATCGATGCGTCATCATGGTGATATTTTGGAGGAATTGGTTGCTGCGCAAACGCGTTGTCTCTTGTTATTGGAACTATTAGCTCAGACGCGCTGGGAGAATAGCCGCAGTGCCTTGGTGATCCACGAGCTATTTTCGTTGGGATTTGCTGGCAGAGAATTAGGCCAGGACATGTATGAGTTGTCGCGATTTTGTGCTGGTTTTAGCGATTTATTACCTCCATCACGGCAAGAATTACTTGTTAATTATAAAAAGGAAATTCAGCTCAAACTATCTGAGCAAAGTAGTTTTTATCTAAATGCAAATGGTTACGCGTGGCTCGTTTATCAGGCTGGATTACAGATGGAGCATATCAATAGTTTGATCAGGCGCATTACTCTGGCAACTGATCTAACGAATGAGACAAAATCTAGTTCATGGTGATATACGAAAATGGTATAAACTGAGCCTGCGTTATTTAACTTAGTAATATAGAAGGCAGGAATCAGGGTATGCAGGAGCAAGGAGCGCTGTTGTCCCGGGAGGAACAAACCAAAATCACCCGGGTGTTAGTGAGAACTGCACAAATGCTGGCTCAGTGTGGTGCTGAAAGTCGTTTGATAGAACAAACGACATGTCGTGTTGGCGCTGCATTGGGTGTTGAAAGTGTGGAAATGGCGATTTCCCCTAGTGCTGTTGTTTTAACAACACTAAATCATGGTTCTTGTATTACTACGACACGGCGTATACATGAGTTGGGTATTAACATGCATGTTCTGTGTGCTATCCAACGGATCTGCATTCTGTGTGAAAAACGGCTGCTGACGACAGCAGACGATGTCAATAAACACTTAAGCGAGATTAAACCATTTCGATATAACCGCTGGTTAGTAGTGTTTATGATTGGTTTATCATGTGGTGCATTCAGTTTGTTATTTGGCGGCGATTGGCCAGTATTTTTTACTACCTGCACAGCATCTGCTGTGGGTATGTTTGTTCGTCAGGAAATTGCGCATCGTCATTTTAGCCCGTTGATCAATTTTGCTACAACAGCATTTATTGCGACCTCAATTGCCAGTATGGCAACTGTCTATCACTGGAGCGAACAACCGTATCTGGCGATGGCGGCCTGTGTCTTGCTGCTGGTTCCGGGGTTTCCGTTGGTGAATGCTTTATTCGATATGGTTAAGGGCTATTTTAATATGGGGCTGGCTCGTTGGGGCACGGCTACATTACTGACATTAAGCGCTACTGCCGGGATCGTTCTGGCAATGAAATTAACTGGCGTATGGGGATGGAATCCATAATGGAATTGTTACGGGCAATCATATTTGATGCGTTTTGGTCCGCGATTCCGGCTGTTGGTTTTGCGATGATTTTTGCAGTTCCGCCCCGCATGCTAAAATATTGCGCTGCTGGCGGGGCTTTTGCTCATAGCTTGCGGATGTTGCAAATCCATTTTGGCATACCGATTGAGTGGGCGACCTTTATTACCACTACACTGATTGGCTTAATTTTTGTTTATGTTTCTCGTCGCTTGTTAGCACCACGCCCTGTTTTTACTGTTGCGAGCATTATTCCGATGATCCCCGGTAAATTTGCATTTAACACCATTATTGCGGTGTTAAGCATGAACAGTGGTGGCGTGACTGATAAGTTATTGCAAGCCAGCATCGAGAATGGTTTGAAAACGTTGTTTATCTTGTTTGCTCTTTGTTTTGGGCTGGCAGTACCCTCTTTATTTATTTATCGAAACAGGCCGATTGTATAACGTTATGTTGATCTCTTTAATTGTGGCGATGGCAAAAAATCGCGTCATCGGCCGGGGTAACCAGATGCCGTGGCATTTGCCTGCTGATTTACGTCATTTTAAAAATGTCACTTTCGGCAAACCCGTAATCATGGGGCGTAAAACCTTTGAGTCTATCGGTCGCCCGTTGCCGGGACGTCGGAATATTGTGATCTCCCGTAATAGTGACTGGCAAGCAGACGGCGTTGAACGTGTTGAAAGTCTGCAGGCCGCCTTAGAACGGGTGAATAAGGAAGCCGAGGTTATGATCATTGGCGGTGGACAGTTGTATCAAGAGGCGTTACCGCTCGCGGATCGACTTTATCTGACGCAGATTGAGTTAACCGTTGATGATGCAGATACTTGGTTTCCCGATTATTTGGTATTCCACTGGGAACAGGTTGCTGAAGACAAACACCAGGCGGATGAAAAAAATCCTTATGCGTATTGTTTTGCAACTCTGGAGCGTCGTCGAGGCTAATTGACAATGACCCGACATGTTCGGGTCATTTTGTTATTTACTCAGCACCGCTGGCATAGGCGGGGCAGTTCAGACTAAACATGGCATTATCATCCCATCGCCACAATGTCAGTTGATTTCCCCAAACACAGCCAGTATCCAGTGCTTTAATCGTTGGCAATGGACATTTCCCCATGAGGGCGGCCCAATGACCAAATACCAGATGCGGTTCATCTTCCATTGCTTTTCTCACCTCAAACCAAGGTGCTAGCTGAGCGGGTTTGTCAGCGGGCGATTCCTTGCATTTGAATTCAAGACTGCCATCGGCACGACAGAAGCGCATACGGGTAAAGCTATTGATGATATAGCGCCAGCGAGGTAGACCGGTCAGGCGGGGATCCCAATGGGATGGTTCTTCACCGTACATATGTCCTAACAGCCAGTTTCCCTGATCACTACTCAGTAGCATCTCAATTTCCCGAGCGCAATGACGGGCTGTTACGAGATCCCATTGTGGAGAAAGACCGGCGTGCGTCATCATGACTGGAAGGGTCGGATGTTCCACCATCATTGGTCGTGTGCGCAGCCAATCCATGAGCTCCTGTCGATCTGGCGCAGTCAGAATATTTTCAGTTTTGTCTTTTTTCTTGGGCTGGGCATGACCAGCCGCAACAGCCAACAGGTTGAGATCATGATTACCCAGCACTGTCGTCGCACGCTCACCCAATCCATAGACGAATCGTAATACTTCCAGCGATTTTGGCCCACGTGCTACCAAATCCCCTGTTAACCAGAGTTCATCCTGTCGGGGGTTGAATTGTGCTAAAGCCAGTAACTGTTGTAATTCATCATTACAACCCTGGACGTCGCCAACAAAATAGGTTGCCATACATCAACGCTCTACTTGGTAGGTCAGGCAGTTATTCTGCTTTGGGTTCATGAATGTCCAAATCTGATTTAGTTAATCAAGTTGGGAATTGCCAATGCGAAGGGGGCAATTGTTACCTCAAACAATTGCTCACTATGCTTATTGTGGAATGTATAACTACCATGCATACAGCCAAACGGTGTCTTCAATAAAACACCACTCTGGTATGTATATGACTGGCCTGCAGCAATGACGGGTTGTTGGCCTATCACGCCTTGTCCTTGCACTTCGGTATGCTGACCATTGGCATCACTAATCAACCAATGACGATCCATGAGTTGTACATCTTCATTGGTTTGATTGGTGATGGTGATTTCATAACCGAAAGCATACTGAGCATCTTCAGGTGCAGATTGTTCAGCAATATAAAATGGCCGTGTCATGATCTGTATGCTTGGCATGATGCATCCTCAACGGTGAGTTGTCAGCCAGTTAGCAATACTGACAAATTGAGCCAACGTCAAGTTTTCCGGACGCAGGTTTGGATCAATTTTCAACTCTTCTAACTGCTCGGCCGTGATAAAATTGCGGAAGCTGTTGCGAATGGTTTTTCGGCGCTGTCCGAATCCTTCCTGGCAGACACGATGTAAATCGGCGACATTCAATGCTTCGTAAGGACGCTGTTGGTAAGGCACCAAACGCACGACCGCAGAATCTACTTTCGGCGCAGGTTTAAAGGCATGTGGCCCGACTTCCAGCACGGGGACAACCTGGCAATAATACTGTGTCATCACCGTCAGTCGGCCATAATCCTTGCTGTTTGGACCGGCAGCTAACCGTTCAACGACTTCCTTTTGCAACATGAAATACATATCAGTGATATGTTGTGATTTTTCCAGCAGATGAAAAATCAGTGGCGTCGAAATGTTATATGGCAAATTACCGAAGATACGCAAAGGACGACCGGGTTGTGCCAGTTCATCGAAGTTAAACTTCATGGCGTCGGCTTCATGGACGATCAATTTTTCTTTTAGTTTTGGATGTTCCCGCAAGCGGGCGGCCAGATCACGGTCGAGTTCAACAACATGCAATTTATCAATTTGATCGCAGACAGGTTCTGTTAAGGCTCCGAGCCCGGGGCCGATTTCAACCATGACATCATTCTGACGGGGCGCGATAGCAGAAACGATGGAATCGATCGTATACTGATCGTGCAGGAAATTTTGCCCAAACCGTTTACGGGCATGGTGACCGAGATGAACTTTGTCGTTAATCATTGCTTATGAGATACCATTAAAATCGCTTGTTGTAAGGCAGTCAGCAGACTGCCGTTATTGCTTTTCCCGCTGCCAGCTAGTTCGAGGGCTGTACCATGGTCGACGGATGTCCGAATAAACGGTAATCCCAGCGTAATATTGACAGCCTGGCCGAAACCTTTGTATTTGAGTACGGGTAAACCCTGATCGTGATACATGGCCAATACGGCATCAGCACGCTGGAGATATTTTTCCTGAAAAAGCGTATCTGCCGGCAGAGGGCCTTCCAGTGAGTAACCTTGTGCTCTTAATTTTTCCAACACGGGTTCGATCACGTCTATTTCTTCGCGTCCCATATGGCCACTTTCACCGGCATGCGGGTTCAGGCCGCACACCAAGATATGCGGCGTTGTGATACCGAATTGGGTTTGCAGGTCGTGTTGCAGGATCTCTATGGTTCGCTGCAAACTGTCAGGTGTAATCGCATCGGCCACATCACGTAACGGCTGATGCGTGGTGGCCAAGGCAACCCGCAAGCCATTGGTAGCCAGCATCATGACGACTTGTGCTACACGGGCTTGTTCGGCAAAGAATTCGGTATGTCCACTGAACGGGACTCCGGCATCATTAATGACGCCTTTATGCACGGGTCCTGTCACTAAAGCGGCAAATTCACCACTCAGGCAACCTTCTGCGGCACGCTGCAAAGTGGCCAGAACGTATTTGCCATTTCGCTTATCCAGTACCCCGGCTGTCGCAGGAACAAGCAACGGCACTGAGCAAACAGTCAACTCACCGGCGGCCTGAGGCTTAGCGGGCTGACCGGGATCGTAGAAACGGATGGTAATGTTTTTACCCAGCAGGTCGGCTCGTTGTTGCAACAGAGCTGGATCGGCCATGATCACCAGTTCCACAGGCCATGCTTGCTCGGCGAGGGTCAGAATTAAATCCGGACCAATTCCTGCCGGTTCGCCCGGTGTAACAACTATGCGGGGGACTGACATAATTATTTAGCACTCCCATCCATAATCTGGATAAAAGCCTCATCCCGCAGTTCGTCAATCCAGGTCTGTGCTTCCTCGGCAAAGCGACGGTTATAAATCAACTGATACGCTCGATTTTCCAGTGCTTCAGGGGTATTGGCCTGATTTCTACGATCTTCGACCTGAACAATGTGCCAGCCATGCATGGTTTTGAAAGGTTGGCTGATCTGTCCGATAGGCAGTTTTTTCACCATATCTCGGAATTCTGGAACGTACATATCTGGATTTGCCCAACCCAGCTCGCCGCCTTTCGTCGCTGAACCGGTATCATCAGAGTATTTTTCTGCCAGTTTTGCAAAAGAGGATTTACCCGTTTGGATATCATGCAGGAAGCCTTTCAGCATCTGTTCTGCTTTCTGATCGCTGAGGATCACCGATGTTTTCAACAAAATATGGCGCGCATTGACTTCCTGTAATTCAATGGCTTGCTGCCCTTGAATATCTTTTACATGGATAATATGCAAACCTGCACCGGACCGTAATGGGCCGATAAATTGGTCTTTATGGGCATTATGGACTGCATCTGCCATCAGCGACGGCATTTCTTCAAGGGTCATCCATCCCCAGTCTCCGCCTTCCAGTGCTTTATTGTCCGCACTTTCTGCAACGGCTAATTGATGGAAATCAGCACCATTTTTTAGTTGTTGTAATAACTGTTTGGCTTTTTCTGTCACACGTTGTTGGTCTGCACGATTAGCATCAGATGGCAGACTCAGCAAAATATGTTCAATGTGGAAGCGTTGCCCTTTGTTGCCTTGTTCACTGATCAGTTTAGCCAACTGTTTGACTTCTTGTTCCGTAATATTGATCCGCTGGCGCAATTGGTTGCGACGTACTTCGGAGATCAACAGTTCTTTGCGGACGGTTTCCCGGAATTCGGCAGGTGATAAACCTTCATGTTCCGCTTTGGCTTGCATCTGTGCAACGGTTAACCCTTTTTCTGCTGCCACAGAGGCCAGCGCCTGATCAACCTCGGTTTCACCAATGCGCAAACCTTGTCGCTCTGCGAGTTGCAAAATCAGGCTGTCGTCAATCAGACGATCCAGAATTTGTTTATATAACTGATGATAAGGTGGCAAGCTTTGGTGCTGATCTGCGGCATCCGCTTGTACTTTATGCATCAGACTGTCTAATTCACTTTGCAACACCACATTTTTATTGACGATAGCAATAACGTTATCCAGAGATTGGGGTGCGGCCTGGCTGCAAAAAGGAAGCGCAAATAACACGCCGGTCAGTAACCATTTTAGTGAAAAGTGTTTTAACTGCATGAAAATACCTTATTTAGTCATTAAGGTTAAATGGTCGGGAATAAGGTAACAACCGAGTGTTCAGATTGTATTTCGGTCCATTACCTACACTACCCAAGCCTTTAAATTCAAACTGCAAACCATAGGATGTTTCCGGTTTCGCAGTTAAGGTGGTGTTATCTGGCGTATTATTGCGTTCAAAAGTAAAGTTCACGGCCCAACAGCAAGAGTCATAACGGGCTCCTAGCAAATTATCCACACTTTTGCCTGTTTGCGTATCCCGATAGTGAGCACCAATCAGCTGCCAGTCGCGGTTAAGCGGTACTTTTAATACGGTACCGAATTGACTGACATCACGACGGTCATCGGCTGTATCTACGACGAAGTTTTCTTTACTGACAAAGCGATAATTCACTTGTGTTGTATATTTCTGCTGCTGATATTCTACAGCCCCGTTTCCTGATGAAACTTTTCTGGTCTGGGTGTTGTATTCCGTACCAGCATGCGTGTACCAATCATCGGTCGGATGAGTATCAGCACGTACCGATAAAAGTGAACGCGAATTGGTCTGTTTTTGATCATTCGGTAATAAGGTGACTTTGGGGGCCACCAAATCATATGCCTGCCCGATGGTAAAACGCACACGTTCCGTATTGTCGTAATCGAACAGACGCGTTGTGGCACCATAACTGATTCGGTTCGCATCGCTGATGCGGTCTAATCCGGCAAAACGACGATCACTGAATAAGTTGTAATAATCAGATTGCATATTGGTTGTGTCATATAAACCAATATTATCTTGATTTTTATAAGGAATATAAAGGTACTGAACCTCAGGTTCCAATGTCTGGGTAAACGATTGGTCGTTAAAGGCGGTTTGTCGTTCAAAACTCATTGTGCCGTGCACCCGGGCTTCCGGTAAGGTGCGGTTCACACTGGAGGCCAGATGGTTTAAACCTAATGTGGAGCTGTAATACGACGACATATCATCAGGAATATTCTGCTGATAATAGGTGGCCATCAGTTTGCTTTCAGCGTCGAGGGAGTAACCTGGTGCTTGCAGAATCGGGACCGAAATGGCCGGTTCTGCGTGCAAACGTTGTCCGGTATAGGCTTTATATTGCTCAGAACGGTTACCGAAATTAGACGCTTCGGAATTAAAGCTAAAACTGTATTGGTCCGCCGTGTGATACTGATTAAATGTGAGCTGTGGCAACAGTTGATGCGGTGCCGGAGTGTTAGGCAGCAGGATCTGATAATCACGAACTTCTGTCGTGAAATTCCAGTCTTTCTGGTAATACCCGGCTGTGGTCGACTGCAGCAGTTGGTTGTCTACGATCTGTCCGACTGGCGGATGCAGCTCATTAAAATAGTTGTAGTCATTGGCATCGACGCGCGTGTAATCGAGTGTCCAGCGTAAATCACCCTGTTCAAATTTAGAGTTATGACGAACATTCATTAACCAGCGTGGATTGAGTTCGCTATCTCCCGTTTTTCGGTCATTGGACATGTATTCGGTATAGATCGTACCGCTGTGTCCGAGTTCCGGCATGTAACGATATTCAACTTGTTCCATCGTGCCACGTGCTGACATGACGCGTGGTGTAAATGTCAGATCGTAGTTGGGGGCTATGTTCCAATAATAAGGGGTGCTGATATCAAACCCGTTACTTGAGCTATTTGTAAAGGTGGGATACAGAAGCCCGGATTTCCGTTCGTCTTTGATCGGAAAGGTGATATAGGGTGTGTAAAAGATGGGAATGTCTTTCAGCCACAGTGTTGCATTCCACGCTTCACCAAAAACCTCTTTCTGATTCACATTCACTTCACTGGCGCTCAACCACCAGCTTTCCTGACCGACAGGGCAGGTCGTGAAACGGGCTTTACTGAGAGTTAACTCTTTTTTCTGGTTGTCTAAAACAATTTTCTTGGCTTCACCGCGTGCAGGGGAACCATGTAACTGATATTTAGCATTATCCAGTCGCGATTCTTTGGTATCCAGATTGGTCGTTAACTGATCATTACTTTTTAATGTCACCTGACCATCACGGTAAAAGATGTTGCCATGGGCCAAGACATCCCGGCTGACCTGATCCAGTTCTGTATAATCGGAGCTGAAATATTTGTTACCCTGACTGACTTCTACACCGCCTTGATAGACAGCTTTACCATTTCGGGTTGCATTTAGTTTATCTGCAGAGACCTCAACGGGAGTCGTCCGGCTGTATTCAGTGGGGGTTGCGGGAGGAACATCACTGTAGCAGCGTTCATCAAAAGCACCCGCCCGTAACGCTGGGGGAACTTTGGCACTGTTATCTGCAGCCTGAACAGGATGCGGTATAATAGCCAGCCCGGCAGAAACAGAAAAAAGCGCTGCTGTGATAGCGTTGATACGAAACACCATTGGTTATTAGATCCCCTGGCAACTGAAGCACATAACCTTTCTGCAGTTGTGCTTTCACGGTCATTCTTTTATGGTAGCGGGCTATGATAAAGCATTATTCCGATAACGGCTAACACCGAGTAAGAGCCTGCCTGCATGATGAGCCAACGCCATGCCCAATTACAGTTATGGGCGCAACAAATTGAACAAAATTATGAGCTATCTTTACAATTGATCTCTGGCGATGCCAGTTTTCGCAAATATTATCGTGCGGCTAATTGTATTTGGGTAGATGCGCCGCCAACGACGGAAAAAAATCACGAATTTATCACTAATTCGGCTGCATTGTCTGTGGCGGGCATTCCGGCACCGAAAGTGTTGCATGCCGATTTGGATAATGGCTTTTTATGTGTATCCGATTTAGGTGACCGATCACTGTTATCCTATCTCACCGATGATTCTGTCTCCGACTGGTATGCGAAGGCTTTGCAGATATTACCGCAACTAACCCGGATTCAGATGGCTTTACCTGTCTTTGATACTGACTTTATGGCGCGGGAAAATACCATTTTCCCTGAATGGTTGTTGGAAAAGCATTTAGCTTTGACGCTATCGGCAGAAGATAAATCGGTGTTGTCTGATACGTTTGCATTGTTAACGCAGAATAATTTGTCACAACCACAAGTCGTGATGCATCGTGATTTTCATAGCCGGAATTTGATGATCACCGATCAGGATGCCTTGGCGGTGATTGATTTTCAGGACATGGTGCTGGGACCGCTCACCTATGATGCGGTTTCACTGCTGAAAGATTGCTATTGTCGCTGGCCCGATAAGGTGATTGCGCTGGGTGTAAAACAGGTCTGGCAATTATATCGCGAGGCCGGAGTATTAAATGACACTATCTCTCAGGAACAATTCGGCCAGTGGCTGGATTTGACCGGGATGCAACGGCATCTGAAAGCCGCTGGCATCTTTGCCCGCTTACATCACCGGGATGGCAAATCAGGCTATCTAAACGATATTCCCCGCACGCTGGGTTATGTGCGTGATGTGGCGAATCGTTACCCGCAGTTGACCGCCTTTTCAGAGTGGTTACAACAACGGGTTTTGCCTGCGTTTGCCATGGAAACCACAGCATGAAAGCCATGATATTAGCCGCAGGACGTGGTGAACGGATGCGTCCGCTCACAGATCATCAACCGAAACCCTTATTGTCAGTTGGCGGAAAACCGCTGATTCAGCATCATATTGAAAAGTTGAAGGCGGCAGGCATTACGGATTTAGTGATTAATCATGCCTGGCTCGGATATAAATTGGTGGAGTATCTGGGCAATGGTTCTGCACTGGGTGTGACGATCCACTGGTCGGCGGAAGGCGAATCGGGATTAGAGACAGCCGGTGGGATCCGACAGGCATTAGCACTGTTTGGCGATGAACCGTTTTTGGTCATTAATGGTGATATCTGGCTGGACACTGATTATGAGTTGTTTAGTTCCTATACCTTGTCTGGTCAGGATCATGCTCATCTCTGGCTGGTAGATAATCCGCCACATCATCCAGAAGGTGATTTTAGCCTGCAAGGGGATCGGGTAGAGGATATTCCCGGGTTAACCTTCAGCGGGGTGGGGGTGTATCGTCCGGCCGTTTTTTTCTCTTTGCAGCCCGGCGTGCATAAATTAGCACCATTATTGCGGCAATGGATGAGTGAACAACGCGTGGCGGGCTCTTATTTGAAGGCCGACTGGCGCGATATTGGTACACCACAACGACTCTATGAATTAGATCAGGCATTACAGCGAGGTCAACATGCCGGTTAAGGGCAAAATTATCGGATTTCTGATCGGATTATGGATCTTAAATATCCCCGGTGCATTATTGGGGTTATGGATAGGCCATGTTTATGATCAGGGATTACAGTTACAACGCGGTGGATTTGGCCGCTGGCGTGCGCCTACACGGGAAGAACAAGCCTTATTTCTGCATACCGCCTTTGCGGTGATGGGACATATTGCCAAAGCATCGGGTCGCGTGACTGAACAGCAGATCCAGATCGCAACTTTGTTTATGGATCGTATGGGATTGAGCGGTGACCTTCGCCGTGAGGCGCAGGATTCATTTCGACAAGGCAAAGAGGCGGATTATGATCTGGAAGGGGCGCTGGGGTTGTTTCGTCGCTCCTGCCGTGGCCGCCCCGATCTGTTGCGGGTGTTTCTGGATATGCAGTTGCAGGCCGCATTTGCCAACGGTGCTCTGCATTCAGCATCGCGTCAGCGCTTATTGGAAGTGGCGGAATTGCTCGGTTTCTCCCGTTGGGAACTGGAGCAATTGCTGGCGATGACCGAAGCCGGCTTTAATTTCTCGCATCAGGGACAGCAACAACGCAGCTATTCGTCCGGCAGTGCACAGCAAACACCGCCGCGCGATCGTTTAAAAGACGCTTATGCGATTTTAGGTGTCTCAGCCGATGTCTCTGACAGTGATGTCAAAAAGGCGTATCGCAAGCAAATGTCGCAGCATCATCCGGATAAATTGGCGGCAAAAGGGCTACCACCGGAAATGATGAATATGGCCAAAGAGAAAGCGCAGGAAATCCAGCAAGCCTGGGAGTTGATAAAACAGGCGCGAGGTATCCGTTAGAGCGATTATTTCCAGCCCAGAGTGGTGAGCCAGTCGCTGATTTGCATCGGTGCGTCAGTCAAATCCTGAATGGTTTGCTGGCGCCAGTTCAGTTTGGTGGCTCTTTTTACGGCGCTCAGGCGTTGGCGAGTTGCCTCTTGCAACCAATTAGTTTTGTCGTCTTGGTATAAATCGAGCGTTGGCAGTAGGTCATTACTGAGCTGGGTTGCCTCAATGGCATTAGCCTGTTTGTCGGGATAGAAGGCATTCAACAAGACGATGGCATCTGGCTTGATCATTTTCTCGGTGGCCAACAGTTGGCTGACCCAGACCGCACTGCTGCCCTGAGCGATCAGTAATCGGTGACCTTTGACTGTGTTCATATTCTCATCTACCCCAGCCAGACGGGCGCTCCATTGTTCAAGCTGCTGCTGAACCTGTTTGGACTGCTTTTCATCACCGGGATTGACTCTCAGCTGATCCGGCGTAGGCAATAACACCACACAATCAAACCCTTGTTTACTGAGTGCTTTCGAGAGTGGGAGCAGGGAAGCGGTTTGTTGCCACTCAGGCAATAAGATCGCCACACCCTGCTGGTAGGATTGTTCGCTCTTGTGCAACAACACCCATTCTTTACCAAATTGCAGTGTATCAGGATATTGCTGCCAATCCTGCACTTGGGCCAGATATTCCGGATCTTGATTGGTGGTATCAGCGGCAGAAGCTGCAGATGCCGAGACAGTGGCTGGATTGGCGGCAGAGGCCGATGAACCTGCACCACTGGTAACTGCTACGGCGGCGCTGGCTTGCGGCGTCGGGGAGTTGGAAGCTGCCTCAATGAACGTAAACGGAATTATCCAGAGTAAACAGAAGCAGAGGATCCAACTTTTCATGGCTGTATTCTTCTCACATCGGAAACGGTGCCGGGGCTTCAAAACGCATTTGTTCACCCGTTACCGGATGATAAAAGCTGAGCATGGCGGCATGCAACTGTAAATGAGGCACCAGATCTTGCGCTTCTTTGGGCGCGTATAAATGATCTCCAAGGATGGGGTGGCCCAATTCACGCATATGAACACGCAACTGATGCGAACGGCCCGTATAGGGGGTGAGTTTCATCAGAGTACGATCCGCTTCAACTCGAATACGTTGCCAATAAGTCTGTGCCGGGCGGCCATGTTCATAATTCACATGCTGCAGCGGGCGGTTTTCCCAATCAACACAAAGCGGCAGATCGATCATGCCCTCACTGCCTTCCACCTGACCCCATACCCAGGCGTAGTAAAATTTCTCGGTTTTACGCTCCTGAAACTGTTTTCCCAAAATGCCGGTAGCTTTGGCATATTTGGCCATCAGGATCACGCCGGAGGTGCTCATATCCAGTCGGTGGACACTGCCTGCTTCCGGACAACGCTGACGTACACGCCAGGCAATACTATCGGCATGTTCGGTTGCTTTACCGGGAACACTGAGTAAACCGCTTGGTTTGTTCATCACAATGATGTGCTCATCCTCATACAGGATGTCGAGATAGGGCTCCATTGGAGGATTGTAAACAAAGGTACTCATGAGGTTTCCGCGTATTCATCAGAGGATAAAAGGGTGCCGAAGGCCGGCACCCTGAATGGGGCTATTTTGCCGCAAATTACTGGTTGGTGACTACAACAAAACGGATCGCATCCAATTTAAGCTGGGTTTGATCCATTAAATGATTCAGTTCTTGCTGTAATTCCCGCAGATGAGTCAATTCGCTGTCGCGTACTGACGGGTTAATGGCCTTCAGTTGCTCCAGACGGCTGAGTTCAGCGCCCAGCGTATGTTGCATGGTCTGACGCGCTTCTGCGACGATCTGTTCCATGCGAGGGTGCGCGGCTTGTTCCGCCTTACCAATCAGTTCGTGGATCACTGACTGGGAGGTGGCGACCAATTTACTTGCCAGCTGGCGGTTGATTGGCATCAGCTGACGGTGGAATTGTTCAAAATTCACCTGTTCACCAACATTATTGCCGTTTTTATCCAGCAGTAAGCGGATTGGTGTAGGTGGCATAAAACGATACAACTGCGGATGGCTGACGGATTCGGCAACGTAGATCAGTTCAAGGAAAATCGTACCGGCTGGCATCTTGCTGTTTTTCAGCAAGGACACGGCGGTTGAGCCGATTTCAGAAGCCAGTACCAGATCGATACCGCCGCGGATCATCGGATGATCCCAGGTCAGGAAGCTTAAATCTTCACGACTCAGTGCCACATCACGCTCAAAGGTCACGGTGACGCCATCTTCCGGCAGACCAGGGAAGCTTGGGATCAGCATGTGATCGGTCGGTGTCAGCACTACCGCTTGTTCACCGCGGTCGTCCTGCGCAATGCCAATATCGTCAAACAGATGCAGTGCAAAAGCGACCAGACTGGTGTCATCATCTTCTTCGGCCAGTTGTTCAACCAACTGCTGTGCATGCGCGCCGCCACTGGACTGGATTTCCAGCAGACGATCACGACCTTGTTCCAATTTGGCTTTCAGCGCATGGTGCAGGCTGCGGGTTTGATCCAGCAGGGAGGCCATGGCTTCGTCACTGCTCTGGTTTTCCGCCAGCAGCGAGAAGAGCTGTTCCTGTACCTCGTCGAAAACGACACGGCCCGTCGGGCAGGTGTGCTCAAAGGCATCCAACCCTTCGTGATACCAGTTGATCAAGGTGCGTTGCGGAGTTTCTTCCAGATATGGGACGTGGATCTGAACAATGTTCTTCTGGCCAATACGATCCAGACGACCGATGCGTTGCTCCAGTAGATCCGGATTTAACGGCAGATCGAACAAGACTAAATGACGGGCGAACTGGAAGTTGCGACCTTCAGAGCCAATTTCAGAGCAGAGCATGACCTGCGCGCCACCATCCGGATCGGCAAAATAGGCGGCGGATTTATCCCGCTCTAACAGACTCATCCCTTCGTGGAAGACGGTACAACGTACACCTTCACGGGTGCGCAGCGTATTTTCCAATGTCAGCGCGGTGGCCGCTTCAGAACAGATCACCAGAATTTTTTCATGACGTTCGGTTTTGATCAGATGCAATAACCAATCAACGCGAGGATCGAATTGGGTCCATGATGCGTTATCACCTTCAAACTGACCGAAGATTTTTTCCGGATAGAGGTAACGTTTGGCTTTGACCAACGCATCGCCGGTATTGCCGCCCATCATCCCCATGACGCGGATCGCGGTTTTATATTGTTCCGGTAGCGGCATGGCATACGCGTTCAGTTTGCGTACTGGAAAGCCGGCACTGGCTGCACGGGTATTACGGAACAGAATACGGCCAGTACCGTGACGATCTAGCAAGTCTTTCAAGACTTCGTCACGATAGGCATCATCGTCTAATTGTGCGGTGTTGAGTTCCGGTAACAGATTCGTCAGCACCTCAACCTGTGCTGCATTGAGTGGATCGCCGTTCAGCAACGGTTGGGCGGCATCAGCCACCTGGCCATAGGCCTGTTCTTCAGCGACAAACGCATCGTAATCGTAGAAGCGTTCAGGGTCGAGCAGCCGCAAACGCGCAAAATGGCTGGCATGGCCCAGTTGATCGGGGGTCGCGGTCAATAACAAGACGCCGGGGATCTGTTCTGCCAGTGCTTCCACCACCTGATATTCACGGCTCGGTGCGTCTTCGCTCCAGACCAGATGGTGCGCTTCATCGACGACCAGCAGATCCCATTCACATTCCTGAACCTGTTCAAAACGAGCCTTTTTCTTTCGCAGCCAGTCAAGACTGCAAATCACGAGCTGCTCTGTGTCAAACGGGTTTACCGCATCATGTTCAGATTCAACACAGCGTTCTTCGTCGAATAATGAGAACATCAGGTTGAAACGGCGCAGCATTTCGACTAGCCACTGATATTGCAGCGAGTCTGGTACTAAAATCAGAACGCGATGCGCGCGGCCTGACAGCAATTGCTGATGAATGACCATTCCGGCTTCGATGGTTTTACCTAAGCCGACTTCATCGGCCAGTAAGACGCGTGGAGCATGACGGTGACCAACTTCACGGGCAATGTGTAACTGATGAGGGATCAGGCTGACCCGACCACTGGCCAGTCCGCGGGTTGGGCTGCGACGACGTGCGTGCTGATGCGTCAAGGCTTCATAGCGCAGGGCAAAACGTGAATGGCGATCGATCTGTCCGGCAAACAGGCGGTCTTGTGGTTTATTGAATTTGATAAAGTTGTTTAGCATCACTTCACGCAGTGACACTTCAGCCCCGGTATCGACACGAGTGCCATGATAAGTCAGCAGACCCTCAGTTTCCTCTACCGCTCGCACATCCATTTGCCACTCTTCGTGACTGGTGATGCGGTCGCCTTCGTTAAAACGGACGCGAGTAACGGGAGCACTGTCACGGGCATACAAACGCTGTTCACCATTAGCCGGAAACAATAAAGTGATCATTCGACCCTCTAGTGCTACCACGGTACCTAATCCAAGATCAGTTTCTGTATCACTGATCCAGCGCTGGCCTAGAGCAAAGGACATCTACAACTCCACATGTATCAAAAATTCGAAAGCAACTGCCAGGCAGTTAAAACATGAGCCGCCGCAGCGACTCGGATAAATGACCCGAAAAAGGGGGCGCTATATTACCCGAAGCATCTTCAAGGGTCATCCGTAATCCGGTAAAGTTTTTGTGGTGACGGCACGAAACCAAAACTCAAGGATAGTTGAAAAAACGCACAACGGATTAATGGCGTTATCAGGCGTGAAGAAAATGGATAGATGTTAATAGGTTATGGCTTGTAGGTTGGGGCAATCTGGAGTAATCTGCACGCCTCAATCAAGCGGGCGTAGTTCAATGGTAGAACTTCTGCTTCCCAAGCAGATAGCGTGGGTTCGATTCCCATCGCCCGCTCCAATTCGCTTCTTCTGCTTTCTTTTTCCATCTTCACACTTGTTACCGAATCTGACTATCGGCTCGCATGACTGTTTGCTGTTTGCTGTTTGCTGTTTGCTGTTTGCTGTTTGCTGTTTGCTGTTTGCTGTTTGCTGTTTGCTGTTTTATGCATCAGATTGGGCGAAACAAAGGTTGTTCTTTGATGCTGAGTTTGATAGATTAGCCGCCGTCTTATCAGCCGGTTCGTAACATCATGATGTTACTGTGTTTTATTTAACCGGTCATGCCTTGCGGGCATCGTATAATGGCTATTACCTCAGCCTTCCAAGCTGATGATGCGGGTTCGATTCCCGCTGCCCGCTCCAAATTCTTCTTGTACTTCATCATTTTATATTCTCAGGCCAACGCTCTTTTATTTGCAGGATCTCGTCTAGGTGGTCGATGAAGACGGGGATGAGATGCGGGTCAAAATGCTGCCCGGATTCATCTTTCAGGTGTTGCACAGCATCATCAACGCTCCAGGCTTTTTTATAGGGGCGTTCGCTGGTTAACGCGTCGAATACATCGGCAATCGCTACAATCCGGCCTTCAATCGGAATATCTTCACCCTCCAACTGATAGGGGTAACCGGTGCCATTCCACTTCTCATGGTGTGTCAGGGCCACTAGGTGCGCCATACGTAATAATCCGGCAGGATGATGACCGATGATATCTGCGCCAATCTGGGGATGCCGGCGCATGATATCCCACTCTTCCGGTGTAAATTTGCCGGGCTTTTTCAGAATATGGTCGGGGACGCCAATTTTACCAATATCATGCATGGGAGCGGCATTGAGGATCTCATCAGCATAATTGGCGGAAAAACCTGCGCCGAGGGCAATAATTCGGGAATAGTGACTCATGCGGATGACATGGCGCCCGGTTTCATTGTCTTTATATTCTGCCGCCATCCCTAAGCGTTGCACGATCTGCAGCCGGGTTTCTTTCAGTTCATCGACACTGACCAGTGTCAGGTGGGTTTTGATGCGTGCGCGGACGACCAATGGGCTGACAGGCTTGGTGATGTAATCGACGGCACCGGCATTAAACCCCTGTGCCTCATCCACGTCTTCAGCCAGTGCGGTGACAAAAATGACCGGGATACGCATGGTTTCTGGGTTTTGTTTCAGTCGGCGGCAGACTTCATGTCCACTCATATTGGGCATCATGACATCGAGCAGGATCAGGGCGGGGATTTCTTTGGCGGCCAGTTCCAGAGCTTTTAAACCATCTTTGGCAAATAGCAGACGGTATTCATCCTGCAGGATCTGACGTAATACCTGCAAATTTAATGGTTCATCATCAACCAGTAGTAATACGGGCCGGGTGTCCATAATCATGCGTTGTCTCCGCTATCTGATAGGGCTGGCAGATACGTTCCAGCAGTTGTAATGCCTCATCAAAATCAAAGCTGTTTACGGCATGCTGCAATGCAATCCAGCCTGTATCTTGTTCTTTATCCGGCAATATTTGTGCAATGGTCTGTAAAGCATTTTCATTTAATTCACCGTGTTGCAGTGCTTCTTTTAACTCTAGCGCAGCTTTGAGCAGTGCATGGCTATCTAATGGAATATCATAGAATTTTGAGTTGTCGGTCATAGGGATCGGTTTATTGCTGCCCCAGTTGTGCAGCGCCTGTGCCGTTTTATTGAGCAAATCACTGAGCTTGCGGATCAAGGCGATATCAATGAGCTGATGGGCACGACAATAACCTTCCAGCTCCTGAGCCAGAGAGGCCAACTGTTTTAAGGCCAGATTGTTGCAAACGCCTTTTAATTTATGCGCGTAATAGCGGCCCTGTTCAGTATTGGTAAACAGGGTTTGTAATTCGGGAAATGAAGTTTGGTATTCATCGGCAAAATGTAACAGTGCCTGCCGATAGGCTTGCGGTTGCCGCCAGATTTTTAATCCTTGCTGATAGTTCAACCCAGGGATCATGACTATGTCGTGGATTTCAGCCTGCGGTTCTGTGGTGGCTGATGGGGAAGGGGCCGGTTGAGTGGTCAGATCCAGATGCAGGACGTGAGCAATTTCCTGCATTAACTTTTCGATATCAATGGGTTTGGAGGCAAAGCCATCCATGCCGGCTTCCTGTGCGGCATAACGATCATCCTGAAATACACTGGCCGTCAGGGCAATGATGGGTATTCGGGGCTGATGGTTTTCCTGCTGGTTTTGCCGGATGAGACGGGTGGCGGTCAAACCATCCATCCCAGGCATCTGTATGTCCATCAGGATCAAATCAAATGACCGTTGTTGCGCTAAGTCGACGGCTTCTTGTCCATCATGTGCTAAAGATACTTTATGACCCAGCTCTCTCAGAATTAACTCCAACAGATCCAGATTCTGTTGGACATCATCGGTCACCAGAATATTGAGCGGCGGCAGATTCAGTGCGCCTTGCTGATGTTCCGGCTTCGGCTCTTCACCGACAACGATGGGGAGTAATACATGGAATTTGGTGCCATTACCGACTTCACTTTCCAGCCAGATCTCTCCCTGCATCAGTTCGACCAGTTGTTTACAGATGGTAGTGCCGAGCCCAGTGCCGCCAAAGCGTCGGGTGACCGAGGCATCGGCCTGGGTAAATGCATCAAAAATACGATTCTGACGTTCGGTGGCGATCCCCACCCCGGTATCCTGAATCAGAAAATGAAGTCGTTCCTCTTCTTTGCTGACGGATAATGTCACCTCGCCATGTTCGGTAAATTTAATGGCATTACTGACTAAATTATTCAGGATCTGTTTTAAACGCAGTGGATCGCCTTTCAGATACGGCGGCAGATCATCGGCCATCTGCAGGTGTAATTGCAGCCCTTTGGCGCGGGCGGTGCCTTCCGATTCGGCAATCAGTTCCTGCAAGACCGCGGCGATGGAAAAATTGAGCGATTCCAGTTCGATGTTGCCACGCTCCATTTTGGCGGTATCCAGAATATCATTCAGCAGACGTAGCAGTGACTTGGCCGACTGACGGATCGTCAGCAGATGTTGTTGCTGCTCTTTCTTCAGTTCAGAGGCGAGCACCACCTCCGTAAAACCGATGATCGCATTCATCGGCGTTCGGATTTCATGGCTCATGTTGGCCAGAAACGCGGTTTTGGTTGCTGCCGCCTGTTCTGCCTTGTTCTTGGCTTCCAGCAGCGCCTGCTCCATGGCATGACGTTCTGAAATATCAAAGATGACCCCATCGAGCCAGATCAGTTGTCCGCGCTCATCAAAGACACTGCTGCCATGTTCCCAAACCCAGCGGTATTCCCCGTTGCGATGTTTCAGTCGGTATTCAATCGTGTAATGCTGTCGGGCCCAGACCCCGTCGGCTACGGTTTCCTGCACCCGCTCCCAATCGTCAGGATGGATCAGGTTATTGAAGTTCAGTTCGTTGCGTTTATTGATAAAATCGGTCGCCGGATAACCGGTCAATTCCAAGACGGCATCGCTGACAAATACCAGTGGACGATCATCTTCCGGTAATGCCCGGTAGGAGACGCCCGGCATATTCGAGATAAGCGAACGGAACTGTTGCTCACTGTCACGCAAGGCTTCTTCAATCTGGTGGCGTTCGGAAATGTCTTCGACAAAACCGACAAACAGGGCTTCGTCGGGAATTTGCATATAGCCGACGGAAAGCTGGAGCGGAAAGGTTCGGCCGGATTTATGGATCCCTTGGATGACCCAGGTTTTATCGGGATTGGTATTTTGCTGTTGGGAGTAGACCATGCGGCTGAGTAGTAACGGCATCAGAGTCAGTCGATTGACGTTTTTTCCTTTAATCTCCTCGGCTTTCCAACCAAAGATGGTTTCTGCGGCATGATTGAACTGCTGAATATGGCCCCGCGAATCGGTAATGATGATCCCAGTTCCTGCCGTATCAATCACAGAACGGAACCGATTTTCACTGTTGCGCAAATGAGCGAGCATGTCGCGGTAATGCATTAAGCCACTGCTGGCGGCAATCAGCAGGATCACGACCAGTGTGATCAGCGCAATCACCAGGCTGAGATATTCGGGCTGCACATTGGTAATCGCGTGTTCCTGATGCGGCAGGGCAATGAGACGGAGTGCCGCCATACAGGTGTAATGCATGCCGACGGTTGCGGTGCCGATCAGCACGCTACTGACAAGCAGTTTGGTTTTATATCTGACTGTTTGCAGCCAGGCAGAGGCACCGAAAAATAGCCACAGTGCCAGTGTCGAAAATAAGATACCAATACCGACCGAGAGCCAAAACAGCGACGCATCATAACTCACAGCGGCATCGGTTTGGATGGCTCTGACACCGGTCAGGTGCATCACCGCGATGCCTGATCCGAACAGGGCCCCACCGAGACAGATCCGGAGGAGTGAAGGCGATGTTTTTTTGAGCAGAAACAGCGTGAGACTGGCGGCCATGATGCCGGGAAGCAGGGATAAAAAGGTCAGCGGCAGGTTGTAACTGATATCACTGTGAAACTGGACGGCCAGCATGCCGATAAAATGCATCGACCAGATACCGCCGCCTAGTCCGATGCCGCTTGCCAGCCGCATTATTTTTCTGGTCAGTGGCTGGGTGGTTTGTTGGGCCTGATGAACAATCAGTAAGGCAATAAAAGCGGCAAAAATAACAACGAGGATCGATAGCAAGACCAACCCGGGGTTATAGTCGCCCATAATCAGTAATGCCTGATCATTGCGGGGATGCCAGAACTGTATCGGAAATAACATGTTCATTTCTCAGTGCTGATTCTGTTTTTATTTGGTTGCTGACATCCACCCACGCTGACTCATTGCGGTGTCGCTTGAGTTGAGTGTAGCTGGATTTATTCTGCCGGGAGGCCATTCATCTGTTGCCGATGGTTTTTCTCTGGCAATGCCAGTGTTAGAATGTGATCTGTCTTAGAATCCTGAAATTTTCCAGTCACAAGGAAGCCCATGAAAGTCAAAACCCGTTTTGCGCCGAGTCCGACCGGCTTGCTGCACATTGGTGGTGCCCGTACTGCACTCTATTCCTGGTTATACGCTAAAAATCAGGGCGGTGAATTTGTTCTGCGTATCGAAGATACCGATACGGAACGTTCAACGCAGGCAGCGATCGACGCCATCATGGAAGGGATGACCTGGTTAGGGTTTGACTGGGATGAAGGCCCGTATTATCAGACCAAGCGTTTTGACCGTTACAACCAGCTGATCGACCAGCTATTGGCGGAAGGCAAAGCCTATAAATGCTATTGCTCCAAAGAACGTCTGGAAGCATTGCGTGAAGGTCAGATGGCGAATGGCGAAAAACCACGCTATGACGGTCATTGCCGTGACAGCCACGAACAGCATGCTGATGACGAACCGTATGTCGTGCGTTTCCGCAATCCGCAGGAAGGTTCTGTCGTTTTTGACGATCACGTGCGTGGCCGTATCGAATTTGCCAATACCGAGCTGGATGATCTGATCATCCGCCGTTCTGACGGTGTACCGACTTACAACTTCTGTGTGGTCGTAGATGACTGGGATATGCAGATCACGCACGTGGTGCGTGGCGAAGACCATATCAACAACACCCCACGTCAGATCAACATCTACAAAGCACTGGGCGCGCCGGAACCGGAGTTTGCCCATGTGTCGATGATTCTGGGTGACGACGGTGCCAAACTGTCAAAACGTCACGGTGCGGTCGGTGTGATGCAATACCGTGATGACGGCTATCTGCCGGAAGCGGTACTGAACTATCTGGTGCGTCTGGGCTGGTCGCATGGCGATCAGGAAATCTTCAGCCGTGAAGAGATGATCAAGCTGTTCAGTCTCGACAACATCAGCAAATCAGCATCAGCATTTAACACTGAAAAGCTGAAATGGCTGAACAACCATTACATCCGTACCATGGACCCAGTCTATGTCGCTTCGCATCTGGAATGGCAGATGAACGATCTGGGTATCGATTACAAAAATGGTCCGGCACTGACCGAGATTATCGGTCTGCTGGCTGAACGTTGCCAGACACTGCGTGAAGTCGCAGAACAGAGCCGTTACTTCTATGAAGAATATGAAGCCATTGACGAAGCGGCAGCGAAGAAACACCTGAAAGCCGCTGCACGTGCGCCACTGGCGTTACTGCGTACCAAACTGGCTGCGCAGGAAAACTGGGAAACCGAAGCACTGCATCACATCATTCAGGATACAGCGACTGAGCTGGAACTGGGGATGGGCAAGGTTGGTATGCCATTGCGCGTTGCCGTTACCGGTCTGGGTCAGTCACCATCGATTGATGCTGTGATGAAACTGGTGGGTAAAGAGCGCGTATTGGCGCGTCTGGACAAAGTGCTGGCACAATTACCAGCGGCGGAATAAATTTTAATGACCAGAAACGGTGCACCAAGTATTACCGTTTCTTTGTTGATAATGATGGGAGCTCCACATGAACAAATACAGCTTAAGTCTGCTGGCTGCATCTTTACTGGCGGCTGGTGCCGCACACGCTGATGACATTAGCATCGGCGGCGGTCTGGACTACATGTATTCCGACATGAGTGGTACTGCGCAAGGTCAGGGCGATTTTGACAAAAACAGCCATTGGACAACTTTTCTGGATTTCCGTCACCCGCTGTTGATGGTGCCGAATGTTAATTTTCAAGCTACCGATCTCTCTTCGAATGCGGCGAATTTCAATAACAAGCTGAGAACGTACGATTTTGCATTGTATTATTCACCAATCGAGCTGCAGGAACTGACATTGAATGCGGGTTTGAACGTGCGCCGTTATGAAGGCACCTTGAATCACAGTCAGGATTACTCCAATGATGCCATCATGCTGTACGGTTCAGCCGAAGCACCTATTCCTGATAGCGATTTCGGTCTGTTTGCCGATACCCGTATTTCCCGCTGGGACAACGACCATTCTCACGACTGGAAAGCGGGCGTGAGCTATAACGTGTTCCCGGAAGATACGCTGAAATTTAAAGTTCGTGCTGGTTATCGCAATGTTCGTGTCGATTACCATCAGGACAGCATTGATCTGACCCAGCATATGGCCAACTGGTTCCTGGGTGCAGAACTGCGTTATTAATTTTTTCGATATAGAAAAAAGATAAAACCGATAACCAAAAAAGAGGATGCCAAAGCGCATTCTCTTTTTTTATGCTCAATTCTTCATGATTTTGCCGTATTTATCAGCATACAGGCTGAAATTTTCTGTTTTTTGCCGTTGCATTGCCGATCTATATCCACAAATTGACTATAGATATGAAATTTCTATATGAAGAAATTCGATTAATTCTTTGTCGGTCACCTGTTTTGCTTGTAAGCTAACCCCATTCTTAATGCAGGAATTGGCATATGAGCGACAAATCTTCTTTAGGTCCATTGAGCGGACCGCATCTGACGAAACTGGCGGAAGCCGTTGCAAATTTAACGCAATCTGAACTGATTTGGGCCAGTGGCTATCTGTTTGGCCTGGCACAGAGCCAAGGTGCCGCTCATGGTGTGACACCGGGTGCCAACGTTGCCGCGACGCCGGCAGCAACCCAGCCAACCGGTAACCTGACGATTCTGTTTGCTTCACAAACCGGCAATGCCAAAGGCGTGGCGGAAAGCGTGAAAGCACAGGCGGAAGCGCGGGGCATTCCGGTTTCGCTGGTGGCGATGAATGATTACAAGCCGAAACAGCTAAAGAAAGAAACGCATGTGCTGATTGTGACCAGCACCTACGGTGAGGGCGAACCGCCGGAAGCCGCCGCCGATCTGCATGCACAACTGAAAGGCGGCAAGATTGGCAAACTGTTTGGTCTGCAATTTGCGGTGCTGGGCTTAGGGGATTCCTCTTATGAATTCTTCTGCCAGACGGCGAAAGATTTCGATGCGTTCTTTGAAAAAGCCGAAGCGACCCGTCTGCAGGAACCGGCCATTCTGGACGTTGACTATCGCGACGCCGCCGCAGCCTGGGCTACCACTTTCCTGGATAAATTGGCTTCTGCTCTGACAGCTGTGCCTGCCGCGACAGCCGTTGCAGGGAGTGCTGTCGTTACTGGGCACAGTGCCTACGATAAATTCAATCCGTTCACGGCAACACTGAATACCAATCAGAAAATTACCGGTCGCGATTCCACCAAAGATATCCGTCATTTTGAGATCAATCTGGAAGGTTCAGGTATTACCTACCAGCCGGGGGATGCCTTAGGTGTTTGGTTTGATAACGACGCTGCTGTGGTTGCGGAAATTCTGGCACTTACCGGTTTGACCGGTGATGAACAAGTTACCGTATCAGGTAAAGCAGCGGCATTAAGTGATGCGCTGACCAATCAGTTTGAACTGACCCGCCTGCATGCTGCTTTTATCACGGGCTTAGCCGAAATTTCCTCGGATAAGAAACTGAAGAAATTAGCGGCGGATAAAGACGAAACTCGCAAGCTGGCGGCGAACGCGCAGATTGTCGATGTGCTGAAACGCTTTCCGACCAAACTGACTGCAGAACAACTGGCTGGCTTGCTGCGTGCACTGAGCCCGCGTCTGTACTCCATCGCTTCTTCTCAGGCTGAAGTCGAAGAAGAAGTGCACCTGACCGTCGGTGTCGTGCGTTATCCGCAAGAGGATGGTGCTGTGCGTTCTGGTGGCGCGTCTTCCTTCCTAGCTGATCGCGTACTGGAAGGTGGTGAAGTGCGTGTGTTCATCGAGCACAACGACAACTTCCGTCTGCCAGCGAATCCTGATACCCCTGTGATCATGGTGGGGCCAGGTACTGGTATTGCGCCGTTCCGTTCTTTCGTTCAGGAACGTGATGCACAGGGCGCAGCGGGTAAAAACTGGCTCTTCTTCGGCAACCCGCATTTCACGCAGGATTTCCTCTATCAGGTGGAATGGCAGAAATACGTGAAGAGCGGTCTGCTGACCAAGATTGATCTGGCCTTCAGCCGTGATCAGGATAAGAAAATCTACGTACAAGATAAATTGAAAGCCAAAGGCGCCGAAGTGTGGCAATGGCTGCAGGACGGTGCGCATTTCTATGTCTGTGGCGATGCCAACCGTATGGCGAAAGATGTTCACGAAGCACTGGTGAATATCGTGGCAGAACACGGCGGCAAGACCGCCGAACAAGCCGAAGAATATGTGAATGAACTGCGTCGTGCCAAGCGTTACCAGAGGGATGTCTACTGATGAGCGAGCAAAAATTATCTGACAACGAACGTCTGAAAGCGGAAAGTAACTTCCTGCGCGGTACGATCGAACATGATCTGAAAAACGAACTGACTGGTGGCTTTACCGGTGACAACTTCCAGCTGATCCGTCTGCATGGCATGTATCAGCAGGATGACCGCGACATTCGCGCAGAACGTGCGCAGCAGAAACTGGAACCGCTGCATAACGTGATGCTGCGTGCTCGTATGCCGGGCGGTATCATCACGCCGGAGCAGTGGTTAGGCATCGATGCTCTGGCGCATGACAATACCCTGTATGGCAGCATTCGACTGACTACGCGGCAGACGTTCCAGTTCCATGGGATATTGAAACCAAAGATCAAACTGACACATCAGACCCTGAACAAATACGGTATCGACTCGATCGCTACCGCAGGGGATGTAAACCGTAACGTGCTGTGTACGTCTAACCCGGTTGAATCAGCGCTGCATCAGGAAGCCTATGAATGGGCGAAGAAGATCTCCGAGCACCTGCTGCCAAAAACTCGTGCATATGCCGAAATTTGGCTGGATGGCGAGAAGCTGGGGCCGGACGAAGAACCTATTCTGGGCTCGACCTATCTGCCGCGTAAGTTCAAGACGACGGTAGTGATCCCGCCGCATAACGATATCGACGTACACGCCAACGATCTGAACTTCGTAGCGATTGCCGAAGAGGGCAAGCTGGTTGGTTTCAACGTGCTGGTCGGCGGTGGTCTGGCGATGACCCACGGCAATAAAGAAACCTTCCCGCGTAAGGCCGATGATTTCGGTTTTATCCGCAAAGAAGACACGCTGAAATTTGCCGAAGCGGTGGTGACGACACAACGTGACTGGGGTAACCGTTCAAATCGTTTGAATGCCAAAACCAAATACACGCTGGAACGTGTCGGTGTCGATGCGTTTAAGGCGGAAGTGGAAAAACGCACCGGTATTAAGTTTGAAGAAAGCCGTTCGTATGAATTTACCAGCCGTGGCGATCGTTTTGGCTGGGTAGAAGGCATCGATGGTAAATACCACCTGACTCTGTTTATCGAAAACGGCCGTATTCTGGATTTCCCAGGCAAACCGCTGAAAACCGGTCTGGCTGAGATTGCGAAGATCCACAAAGGGGATTTCCGCATGACCGCGAACCAGAACCTGATCATTGCGGGTGTACCGAAAAAAGAGAAGGCCAAAATCGAGAAGCTGGCGCGTGCACATGGTCTGATTGATGATGGCATCACCGAACAGCGTAAGAACTCGATGGCGTGTGTGGCACTGCCAACTTGCCCACTGGCAATGGCTGAAGCCGAACGTTTCCTGCCGGGATTCATCGATCAGATCGACGCGGTAATGGCGAACCACGGCCTGTCAGAAGAGCATGTGATCCTGCGTGTTACTGGCTGCCCGAATGGTTGTGGTCGTGCCATGCTGGCGGAAATCGGTCTGGTTGGTAAGGCCATTGATCGTTACAACCTGTATCTGGGCGGTAACCGCGAAGGTACCCGTATTCCGCGCCAATACCGTGAAAACATCAGCTCTGCTGAGATCTTAAAAGAGATCGATGCCTTACTGGGCCGTTGGGCGAAAGAACGTAATGAAAATGAAGGCTTTGGTGATTTCGTCATCCGTGCCGGAATTGTGAAACCTGTTGTTAACTCAGCTAAGGATTTCTATGCCGCATAATCTTTTGTCGCTGGGCGCACTGGCTGCGCTCTCTAAAGAAGAACAGACAGTTCAGCTGGCTGAGGTGAATCAGCAACTGGAGGCGCTCAGCGCACAAGAGCGTGTGCAATGGGCTTTCGCTAATCTGGAAGGGGAGTTTATTCTCTCCTCTAGCTTCGGCATTCAGGCCGCCCTGATGCTACATCTGGTAACGCAGGTACGCCCGGATATTCCGGTGGTGCTGACTGATACCGGCTATCTGTTTCCGGAAACCTATCAGTTTATTGATCAGCTGACTGAACGTCTGAAACTGAATCTGAAAGTATATCAGGCACCGATCACTCCGGCCTGGCAGGAAGCCCGTTACGGCAAACTGTGGGAACAGGGTGTGGAAGGCATCGAGAAATACAATCAGATCAACAAGGTTGAACCGATGGCGCGGGCACTGCAAGAGCTGAACGTTAAAACCTGGTTCTCCGGCTTGCGTCGTGAACAGTCGTCCACCCGCGGTGAATTGCCGGTGCTGGCGGTACAACGCGGCATCTTCAAGTTCCTGCCGGTGATCGACTGGACCAACAAAGACGTGTTCTATTATTTCAAGGAACACGATCTGCCGTATCACCCGTTGTGGGAGCAAGGCTACCTGTCAGTCGGTGACGTGCAGACTACTGCGAAGTGGGAACCGGGGATGACGGAAGAGCAAACCCGTTTCTTCGGCCTGAAACGCGAGTGCGGCTTGCACGAAGAGAAATAAATGACTCATCAGGGCGCATCAGGCGCCCTTTTTTATGTCCGTCAGTTTTTATCTGTCATGTTTTATCCGTCTCACGCTGTAATACCAGCTGAATAAATGCATCGCGGATCGGGTTATCGTAATGCGGATTCCAGGCAATACCGATATCCCACTGGGTGTAATCGCCCGATAAGGCAATGATATCTACCTCTTCCGGTGCAATAAACACCGCACTCTGCGGCACAATGGCGACGCCCAGCCCGGCGGCGACCAGGGCCAGCAACGTCTGATTATCGCCCGCGTACTGTGCCACCACAGGATAACAATGATGAAAAGCCAGAAACTGATCAATCTGTCGGTTGAAGCGTTGTCCCTGCGTTGGCGTTAAACGCAGCAGCGGTAATTGCTCCAACTGACGCAGGAAATCCGCTTCATCATGGCCGGGATAATGGTGCCGGTTTACCGCCAAGACCAGTTGATCAGTGAGTAATTTATGGGCGATCAAGGGCGGGTCGATCGGTAATCGCAGGAACCCCAGTTGCGATTGATCGGCCAATAACTGCGCAATTAGCGGGACAGACGAGGTGTCCTGAAAGGTGATCGTGACGTCGGGATACAACGCGCGAAATTGTGCGGTAAACGACGAGGCCAGACGCAGGCTGGAAAGCCCAATGCCGATCGCCAGCTTGCCGGATTGTCCTTTTAATACCCGTTGTGCATGCCGTTTTAACTGATCGGCTTGCAGTAGTAACGAACGAGTCTGTTCGTGCAGTTCTTTTCCTAAAGGGGTCAATTCAGCACCCCGCCGATTGCGGGTAAACAACAATCCGCCCAGCGTTTCTTCCAAAGCATGGATCTGTTTAGACAGCGCAGGCTGGGTAATAAATAACTTTTGAGCGGCTTCCGTAAAATTGAGGCAATCCGCCAAAGTCACAAAAGCGCGTAACTGACGTAGTTCCATTCCGTTTGGTTATCACTGATGGATAATTATTCATTTTAAAGAATACCAGACCTCTGCTGTAATCACTACATCGGTTAGGCCTAACCTTGATGCCAAAGATGAATAACGAAAGCAATGTAACCGGAGGTTATATGACTAAGAAATTTATATTTTTGATCAAGGATCGGGTCGTTACACAAATTTGTCTGAGCGAGCCCTACAGCGAAGAGATCACTCAGCAATTATTGAAACAGGGTTTTTATATGGCCCGCCATCAGGTCTATGCCGACAATGACAGGAAAGCGATGGCGAAATACCACGAGTTACAGCAGGATTAATCTATTTTCATCAGGTTCTGCCTGAGTGCAGAACATACCCACTAGGCAGGATTATCGGAATGAAATGTAAAGGTTTTCTCTTTGATTTGGATGGCACGCTGGTTGATTCATTACCGGCCGTAGAGCGGGCCTGGTCAAACTGGGCCCAGAGCCGGGATTTGGATCAGGAAGAGGTTCTTGGATTTATTCACGGCAAGCAGGCGATTACTTCGCTGCGCCATTTCATGCCGGGAGAAAGCGAAGAGAGCATTCAGCAGCAATTCAAGTTGCTGGAAAAAGCGGAAGCGGAAGATACCGTTGGTATCTCGGCGTTACCGGGGGCCGCCGAACTGCTGCATCGCTTAAATGAATTGTCGGTGCCTTGGGCTATCGTTACCTCCGGTTCTGTGCCGGTTGCTCATGCACGACATGCGGCTGGTGAACTGGCGACACCAGAAATCTTTATCACTGCAGAATTAGTTGCACGTGGCAAACCGAATCCCGATCCTTATCTGTTAGGCGCGCAACGGTTAGGGTTGAAACCGGAAGAATGTGTGGTGGTTGAAGACGCGCCAGCCGGTGTTTTGTCGGGCCTGGCTGCCGGTTGTAAGGTCATTGCCGTGAATGCGCCGGCAGAGGCAGCGGGGATGGATCAAGTCGATTTGATTTTAACGTCACTGGCCGGCGTCAGGGTGGACGCGGAGCCGAATAGCGAATATTCGATATCTCTCGTTAATCAATAAGCCGATGAAAATTTAATGAAACCATCAGTCAGTGCAAAGCTGGCTGATGGTTTTCGCGGTTTCCTGCTCTGTTTTTCAGCACGCTCAGAGCCCGCTGTTCACCATCGCCAGCGTGGTATCCAGCATACGGTTGGCGAAACCCCATTCGTTATCGCACCAGACCAGTGTTTTGATCAGGTGTTTACCACTGACGCGGGTTTGTGTGCCGTCGACAATGGCACTGTGCGGATCGTGGTTGAAATCAATGGAGACCAGCGGCAGTTCGGTGTAATCGACAATACTGCGAAAATTGCCGTGGGCGGCGCGTTGTAAGACATCGTTGACATCTAGGACGCTGACCGGATGCGTCACGGTGACACTTAAATCAATTGCCGTTACGTTAACAGTGGGCACGCGCACGGAGATGGCTTCAAAGCGATCACAGAATTTCGGGAAGATACGGGTGATGCCTGCGGCAAGTTTGGTGTCGACCGGAATGATCGACTGGCTGGCGGCACGAGTGCGGCGCAGATCCGGGTGATAAGCATCAATCACCTGCTGGTCATTCATCGAGGCATGAATAGTAGTGACGGTGCCGGATTCGATCCCAAACGCATCATCAAGCAATTTGATAATAGGAATAATGCAATTCGTGGTGCAGGAACCGTTAGAGACGATACGATGCGCCTGCTGTAACTGTTGATGATTGACGCCGTAGATCACCGTGGCATCTAGATCGCTGCTGCCAGGATGCGAGAACAACACTTTCTTGGCGCCCGCTGCCAGATGCAATTCACCATCCGCGCGTTTGCCGTAGATGCCGCTGCAATCCAGCACAATATCGACACTCAGTTCGCCCCACGGCAGTTGCTGGATCGCATTCTGATGCAACAGACGGATCGCATCATCACCGACATAGAGCACATCCCGTTCCTGCCGTACTTCCCAGTCAAATCGGCCATGCGTCGAGTCATATTTCAGCAGGTGTGCCATGCCTTCAGCTTCAGCCAGTTCGTTAATGGCAACGACTTTGATTTCGGCACGGCGTCCTGATTCATACAATGCGCGTAAGACACTCCGGCCTATGCGGCCAAAGCCATTGATGGCGATACGGATGGTCATGCTGTTCCCTGATTATATGCGGATGACAATGCTGTAGAGTAATTCAATGTGCAGCATGATTGAATCATCTTCTGGCATTTTCATCATGACTGAGTTTTCAGATTATGGTCAGCATATCAGTTTCACCAGTAGGATCTACGGTCGCGTTTTTTGATTACAGCTCTTGTATTAAAAATGGGTCAAAGGAGGACAGAGCAGAAAAATATTCATGCAGACATGCTGTCATAGGACGAGGCGAAAAATTAAGATGTTCGCTGGAAAGTGAAATATCATAATTTTCTTTCTGATTAAAATAAAAATGAATCTGACTCTTCAGTAGTTTAGGTTCAATATTAAAATACTTGCTCAATTCAGCCAGCGTAGCGATAAAAAGTAAAACTTTTTTTCCGACTCGGCGTGGTAATTTTACAGCTGAATTATATTGCTGTGCCAACCGGGTGATATCATTGATGCTTAGCCCCTGAGGATTAGCCAGGATATAACGTTGTGATGGTTTACCGGCATAACCAGCTCTGGCGATGGCATCGCTGACATCATTTACGTGTACCAGATTAAAATTGAATTCTAAATCGAGTAGCAGTTCACCTTTAAAGATGGATTGCAGGAAACGTGTCGTTGGTGTGTTGTGCGAGAGATCACTGTTAATCATGGCTGATGGTAAAACACTTACCATTTCGATATTATATTTTTCTGCTAATGACCAAGCTAAACGTTCCGTTTCTATCTTTGATTGAAAATAAGGGTTGCCATAAGTGTTTTCACACCATGAATTTGGTGGGATTATCTCGCCAGTCGTATTTCTGGCCAATGTACCTGTTGAACTGACAAAGATTATTTTTTTTACCGAAGTATCATGTGCAGCATCAAAAATATTTTTTACCATGTTGCTGTTAGCCTGAATGATGTCTCTCTGTGAGTTTTTTGACCAGTGCGAAAAATTGGCAGCTACCTGAAAGACGATATTGGAACCATCCATTGCTGCAGACAGCGTTTCTGGTTTGAGTAGGTCTGCGTGCGTTATCTTACCTGCAATATTATTATTCAATTTTGCTTTGGTAATATCTCTGACACCTGCGGTGACTTGATAACCCTGAGCTGATAAACTCTGGGTCAAAGCTGAACCTAAGTGCCCAGTGGCACCCGTGACAAACGCTTTATTTTGCATGATTGATATCTCAGAATTTGTTAACAAATAATAAAGGAGTTAATTGTGAGAGTGAGGTAATGCTTTTACAGTTATAGTTTAATGTTTTTTTGAAATCACTCATTGTATAAACGTTGTTTATGAACATAATGGCTTTAATGCCAATACTTCTGGCCACGCAAACAGCCATCGGACAGTCATCGATATAAACAATGTTTTCTGGCGATACATCTAAATTGGCAGCTATATTCCGAAATGAGTTTGGATCTATTTTTGAGTGGGAATCGGTTTTAATAAAAATATCTTCTGGTAACTGCGTGGTAAAGGGCGAGTTATTGTCACCATAATGGCGAGATGATGAATATATTTTAATGATAAATCCGAGTTTACTCCATTCAGCAACTAAAGATTCAAACTCGCTGGTATCATGGGTTATTTCTTTTATTTTTAACAACAGCAATTCTTTCTTGTCTTCTAAACCTATCGAAGACATGAAAAAATTAACACTTTCAAATAAAGGGAACGGAACTAAAGCCTTAAATAATTCATCAAATAAAATTCGATTGATGTCTTTGTATTCAGATATAAAGGCGTATGTTGCGTTCATGATATCAGCAGTACTGCTCCGGCTGATCACACCGTCGAAGTCCAGTAACAGGCATTTTTTCATAGGGTATTCCTGAAGCATTGTCCATTTTTGTCGATATCACGGATCATCTCAACTGAGATAGATGAAATGGAATCGACCATGTATTGCACACCAAGATGATGCATTTCTTCTTTTTGGTAGCTAAATGGAAAATGGCTGGGTACGCCGATAAACAGGGCATTTGTTTTTTTTGCATTTTCAGCAAAAAAAGCAACATCATCTATGAACAAAACATCTGATGGTTGAACACCATACATTTTGGAAATTTCATTTATTCCAGGTCTGAAATCATTGGTGCAGATATATTCATTAACATATTTCATGCATGGTTTTATATCATGATGCAACTCTGATTCTGATAACCCGCCATAAAATATGATATCAGTATTCAGCTCTTGAATGTCTCTTAAAAAATCAACGGCTCCAACTTCTATGCCACTTTCATGCGTGGTCATGTACTCTTCTCGTTCTTTGAAATATTCACCGATAAGTTGTGTTGGGGTTAGTTTAATATTTAAGGCGTTGGCTATATACATGGCTGCTTCTTTTCTATTTCTTGAAAAGGCATTTCGTTCTAATTCTCTAGTGTAGACCCCATTGTATTTCTCAATAACTTTTTTTAACACGGGGCTATAAGTATCTTTTAGTACAACCCCGTCAATATCGATGGCGATCAGTTTAATTCTGTGCATGGTTAAATAATCTCAATGTAAAGTTTGATATAACATTGAACCGCCATCTTTGGGGAAGTAATCCCCTAAATAAGGTGCTCTGGCTAGTTTAACCACGTATAGCATTAGGAATGTATTCGGTGCTGTCCAGCGGCATATACCATGCCGGTATTCTTTATCATTATCCAAAAAGCCACCAATTAAACGAACTGAACCATGAAATAAACTAGACTTTTCATGAAATAACGCTGCTACTTGTCTGAAGTCTTCATCAGATGTGCTTGCTGGGATTAAATCTTCATTGGTATGCCATAGAATGACTTCTTGATATGAATATATGTTTTTATTGTTTTTCTTTTGATACTCATCGAAATATTTGACAATATCATTTTCACTGAAATTATATTCAAGCCACAATTTATCTAAATCTGCTACATCACTTGCACCAAAATTCTCTTTGTCAAACAAGGCAAAAACCACTTTTTTAGGTGACTTCCCACTAAGTTGATCGTACAGCTCTCCGGCAAAAGAATGCAGCGATATTATTACTGCTATAATTGCTATTAAAATTCTCATATGGTTATCTCCGTGCTCTCTTCATTGTTAATTATGAATTTATTTATTGTTTTGTTCTGTGTTTTGTTATGTTTGGTCATGAACAAGTTTGCCAGTCTCATTTCTTTTTTTGATAGTTCATCTTTATCTACAGAAGTGAATCTTCCTCCTGTCTTGACCACCAATTTATCTGACTGAAAGAAAGATAGTTCAACCACATACTCAGAGTCTTTTTCTGTTTTTGATATTGTTAATGATATTTTTGTTTCTACAGGAAAAGCAAATGACATATAATCTGCATATATATTATTTATAGCAAAGGATTGCTTTTCTTTTGCCATATAGAGTTCAGTAACTGCCGATGCCATTTGTCGGGTTGCTTCAAGAAAAATCATTCCCTGAATATGTATTCCTGTCGTGTGGTCAAGAGTTAATTCATTGTTGTGCTGAATGATTAAATCTGAAATATAGACATTATCATTAACTTTAACAGGTTCAGTAATTAATGTGTTTATGTGATTTTGTTTATGCGATAACGACTTCCTGGCCATAGGGAGATCATTTATTAGTATTCTTGCATAATCTTTTTTACAGGTGGCGGTAATTAAATTTCTTTGTGGAAGAGTTAAACCCTGACCTGGTAAAAATACCACGTCTTCAATATGTTTTTCGCTGTGTAACTGATACCAATTTTTAAAACACATAAAATTATCAAGCTGATCGCAGTTAGAAAACATCTCTCCGACAACATATGTGATTTTCATTACAGCTCCCGTTTATTTATTATCCCGTGCTCGGTGTCATTAGGTGCTCAAACAAATATAAGTTACCCTTGGTATCTTATTGTGTCAATAGCTCCAAATGAAGTATTCTTTACGGGTATATTTCAATCTAGTGAACTTCTGGGATGGTGTTTCAGAAACGATCTATTCCGTATACAGCAATAGTTAAATGCAATATCAAGCGAGGTAAATTAGTGTAGTTTTTGATGTGTTCGGAAGAGATTGGCTAGTCATTATTGATACTATGCTGAGTATGTTTAGTTTTAGATCATTACCTATGCGAAATTATCAACGTGCCCGCAGTCACGAAGAAAAAAATCAGCGGCTGAACAGTATCTTATCGGCAGCCGAAAGCATGTTTGCTAAAAATGTGTATGAGGCGTGCAATCTGAATGTGATCGCTGCCGACGTTGGTATCACCAAAACGGCACTCTATCGTTATTTTAGATGCAAGGAATTGATTTTTCTTGAGATATATAAACGCCAGCTGACAGATATTGTGCCGGAGCTGCAAGTGTGCTTGCAGAAACAGGATGCGGCCGGTTTGTCAGCCTTATTGTCTTCACGCCCGTTATTTTGTCGGCTCAGCGCTATTTTGACGACCGTGCTGGAACGTCCACTCACCGTGGCAGAGGCGAGATCGTTCAAATTAACCGTGCTGCAGTTACTTGAACCCTGTGTGGTCACGCTGGTGAGTGAACATGGTTATACACCGGATGCGGCAGTGCTGTGGCTGATGCAATTGTTAGTGACATTGGTGGGATGCTGGCATATTTGTCATATGTCGCCGATGATGAATGAAGCATTAGCGGTTCCCGAACTGGCCTGCTTTCGGCTCGATTTCGATATATTGCTGCAACAACATATTGCCATGATGATGCAGGGGCGCTGATGCCCCTGTTTTTGTCTGAACACAGTAATGCGCTTATCCGGCAAAAGCCACTTCCGGCAGACCGGCCACGTCCATTGGAATGGCCAGTACAGCCCCTTCCAGCGGATGTTCCGCCAGATGTTCTGCCGACATCCCCTGGCTGGCACTGGTGACGTATAACGTTTTCAGATCGGCACCGCCAAAGCAGGGCATGGTCGGATTGGTCACGGGCAGCATGATCTCACGCAGCAATTCACCTTGTGGGCTAATACACAGTACACGGCTGCCGGCATATTGCGCCGACCAGTAGTTGCCTTCACTATCGACGGTTGCACCATCCGGGCGACCCATGCCTTCTGGTACATGGAAAAACAGTTGTTGATTGCTGACTTCTCCCGTTTCCGGATCGTAATCGCAGCGGTAGATATTGCGGTTCTGAATGGGAGTGTCAGACCAGTAGAGTGTTTTGCCGTCTGGGCTGAATGCCATGCCGTTGCAGGTCCAGCTTTTCCCGATTAACGGGCGGACACTCAGGTCAGGATTTAACTGATAAAACGTGCCGAATGATTCATCCTTGCGGGCATTCATGGTGCCGGCAATAAAACGGCCTTTGGGATCGCAGCGACCATCGTTAAAACGCTGCCAAGGCTTATCGGCTTCCGGATCGACGATCGGTGTTAATACTGGGTTGTTTAAATCATCAATAAAATGGAATCCGGATTGCAGTGCGACCAGTAACCCACCTTTTTCGCGCCAGATAAAGCAGCCGATCTCTTCCTGCAACTGAATCATACCGTGCTTGCCACTGGCCGGGTGGTGATGGTGGATCTGATGTTTCACAATATCGACCCACCACAAGGTTTGTGTCTCTGCATGCCAGCGGGGGCATTCACCTAACTGATCGCGTTGCGCTGATATTGCCTGCATGATGATCTCTCCCTAAGTGACTTAGAGCAGAGTAACAAATGTTTCCGGTAACATAAACTGAAACCGGTTTTATTGTGATCAGCATCAAATGCAATAATATGAAGCACATAGGGCATTATGCCTTGTTTATATTAGATTTTTAGCAATTGACACCCGGTGGATTGTGTACAAGCCTTAAATAAGTTTTAATCAACTAAATGAAATACGGTGCAAGTAGAACTGATGATGAACCACCACCCGAATACGGGTTCTTACATCCTCGGTCATCGCGACCATCCCCACCAGAATGAGAGAGTTCGCCTGTATGCCGTATGAAGTGAGCCTGGGGCTAGATTTGCTGACGCAAAGTGACACAGTTTTGAATTCGTTGCTGGAAGCGATGCCTGATGTGCTGTTCGTCTTTGATGAAGATGGCCGCTATATCAGCATCCTGTCATCAGATCAAAATCTCGCCAGAATGAACACAGCTCATTTTATCGGTAACCGGATCCACGATATCTGGCCACAGGAAATGGCAGATCGCTTTTATCACATCGTCCAAGAAACACTGCGCACCAACCAATCTCAGTCGATGGAATATGAACGTGAGACCACACAAGGGCTGCGCTGGTTTGAGGGGCGAACCCAACCGTTGTCGCAATTGGTGTCAGGGCGTCGGGCTGTTGTATTTCTGGCGCGTGACGTCACAGAAAGAAAACAGGCTGACCTGGCCCGATTGAAAATCGAATCGCAGTTAAATTCCGTTTATGAACTGGGTTTTGTCGGGTTTGCGTTCAGCCTGAGTGGTAAACAATGGTATCGGGTAAACCGCTATTTGTCTGATTTACTGGGATACTCTGAAAGTGAGCTACTGCAACTCACCTGGGTTGAACTCACACATCCTGATGATCTGGCTGATAATTTGCTGGCCTACCAAAAAATGCAATCCGGCGAAACAGAGGGCTATACGCTGGAAAAGCGCTATATCGATAAGAACGGCAAGAGTATCCCGGTGCGGGTGATTGTGCGCTGCACCCGTAACGCAGAGGGCGAGATCGAGTATGTGACCACCATGGTGGAAGACATTACCGAGCGTAAGCAGCACGAGGCGGAAATTCAGCATCTGGCTTTTTACGATTCGCTGACCGGGTTACCGAATCGTCGTCATTTCGGAGATCGGTTAATTCAGGCATTAACAACAAGCGCCACTCACGAACATTATGGTGCTCTCTTTTTTATCGATCTCGATAATTTCAAGACGCTGAATGATACCTTGGGTCATGAAAAGGGTGACAGCTTACTCACGCTGGTGGCCCAACGTTTGTCAGGCTGCATTCGGAACACGGATCTGATTGCTCGCCAAGGCGGAGATGAATTTGTCGTGCTGCTGGAGGAATTGGGGCATTGTGCCAGTTCTGCCGTTACGACGAGTCGTCAGGTGGGGGAGAAATTTCTTCGCGTTCTCAGCCAGCCCTATTTTATTGATGGCATAGAACACAGCACCACCGCCAGTATTGGTATTACGTTATTCAATGGTCATCAGGAAAACAGTGATGAATTACTGAAGCGTGCTGATATTGCGATGTATCAGGCAAAAGCATCGGGTCGAAACATGCTCTGCTTCTTTGACCAGGAGATGCAGAAGCGAATATCACACCGGGCGACGCTGGCTTCCGATTTGTTGATTGGTTTGCGGGAAAATCAATTCCGTCTCTATTATCAATGGCAGGTCGATCATTCCGGGAAAGCGATCGGCACCGAAGCACTGTTACGCTGGATACATCCGAAACGGGGTTTGATTTCACCAGCCGAATTCATTCCGGTAGCGGAAGACAGCGGAACGATTCTGGCGCTGGGGCATTGGGCCTTAAAAACCGCGTGTCAGCAACTGGCGGTCTGGGCTGACAAACCCGGTTATCAGCATCTGACCATCGCGGTAAACGTCAGTGCCAGGCAATGTTACCAGAGTGATTTTGTTACAAACGTCCTTCAGGTCTTGGCTGAAACGGGTGCCAACCCTTGTTTGCTGAAACTGGAACTGACAGAAAGCATGCTGCTGCAGGACGTGGAAGGCATCATTGCAAAAATGACGGAATTGAAACGGGCCGGGGTGGGTTTTTCGCTGGACGATTTCGGCACAGGCTATTCGTCACTCTCATATTTAAAACGTTTGCCGCTGGATCAACTCAAGATTGATCAATCGTTCGTCCGCGATCTGTTAACCGATCCCAATGACAATGCGATTGCCCGCACCATAGTGGCCTTGGCAGAAAGCATGGGCTTATCGGTGATCGCGGAAGGGGTCGAAACGCAGGAGCAGCGTGATTGTCTGGCCGGACATGGTTGTTACAGCTATCAGGGTTATCTGTTTGGTAAACCGGTGCCGGCGGAGGAACTCAAATTACCTCACTTGTAGATGACTTAGCTTAACATTCCATTTTTCTGCATAAAAACTCCATGTTAACTCTAATTTTGAGTAATGAATGCACACTACATACTGTCTTGGTGTGGTGGTTCAGGTTATTCTATCGCCGGTTTTTGTAATGACAGGAACATTATTCAATTCGCTGGCCTTCTGGCCAGTATTTATTCGTGACAGAGGTTTTCATGGAAGTTCAAACTGAGGGTGAACTGAAACGTGGCTTGAAAAACCGCCATATTCAGTTGATCGCGTTAGGTGGTGCGATTGGCACAGGGCTTTTTCTAGGCATCGCGCAAACCATCAAAATTGCAGGTCCGGCTGTATTGCTGGGATATGCCTTAGGTGGCTTGATTGCTTTTCTCATCATGCGCCAGTTAGGTGAAATGGTTGCCGAAGAGCCGGTATCCGGTTCATTCAGTCATTTTGCTTATAAATATTGGGGCGATTTTGCGGGTTTTCTCTCAGGCTGGAACTACTGGGTACTGTATGTGCTGGTGGGAATGGCGGAACTTTCAGCGGTCGGCATTTATGTCCAATATTGGCTGCCGCATGTACCAACGTGGGTTTCTGCGCTGGTTTTCTTTGTTGTGATCAATGCCATTAACCTGACCAACGTGAAAATGTTTGGTGAGATGGAATTCTGGTTTGCGCTCATCAAGGTGGTTGCGATTGTCGGTATGATCCTGTTTGGTGGCTGGCTGCTGCTGAGCGGTCAGGGTGGCGAACAGGCGAAGATCAGCAACCTGTGGGCGCTGGGCGGTTTCATGCCGAATGGCTGGCATGGTGTGATCATGTCGCTGGCGATCATCATGTTCTCGTTTGGTGGTCTGGAGCTGGTGGGGATCACGGCGGCGGAAGCGGATAATCCACGCAAGAGCATTCCACAGGCCGTTAATCAGGTGATCTACCGTATTCTGATTTTTTATATTGGCGCGCTGGCTATTCTGCTGTCGCTGTTCCCCTGGAGCCAACTGGCCGAAGGTGGCAGCCCATTCGTGATGATTTTCTCCGCGTTGGGTGAAAGTTCAACCGCCAACATTCTGAACGTCGTGGTCTTAACGGCGGCGTTGTCGGTGTATAACAGTGGTGTCTATTGCAATAGCCGCATGCTGCATGGTCTGGCGCAACAAGGCAATGCTCCCCGTATTTTGGGTAAAGTAGACAAACGTGGGGTGCCGGTTCCGGCGATCATGCTGTCGGCACTGGTGACGTTCCTGTGTGTGGTGATCAACTATTTGCTGCCTGGTAAGGCCTTCCCGCTGCTGATGTCACTGGTGGTGGCTGCGCTGGTCATCAACTGGGGCATGATCAGTCTGGCGCATCTGAAATTCCGCGCCGCGAAAGTCCGTGAAGGTGTGACACCTGTCTTCAAGGCCTTCTGGAGCCCGATGACCAACTACCTGTGTCTGGCTTTTATGGGCTTGCTGCTGGTGTTGCTGTATATCAGCGGTGAAACCATTGCAGTAGAGCTGGTGCCGGTCTGGCTGGTGCTGAACTGGATAGGTTATCGTTACAAATGCCGTACCTTAGGCGATAGCTCAGGTGATAGCGTAGTTATTAATCAGTAATAGATCCGAGTAGTTATGCAGGGATGTCAGGTGACATCCCTTTTTTGTCGTATCTGCAACAAACACGTCAGTATGTTTCAATATTGACGCGCCATTCATTTAAATATTCTTTAAAAATCAACGCATTATTTCGGGAATGGGAATTGCTGAATCCTGTTATGCAGGAGGTGCATTATGGCCCGAAGAACCACATTTCAGAAACCATCGCTGATTATCAATGATACGACGTTGCGTGATGGCGAACAGTCTGCGGGGGTGGCGTTTACTCAGGAAGAGAAAATCGCGATTGCCCGTCAACTGTGGGAGATCGGTGTCCCTGAGCTGGAAGTGGGTATTCCGGCCATGGGGTTGGATGAATGCCGGCGTATCGGTGCATTACGTCAGGCATTACCGGATGCCACACTCATGGTCTGGTGCCGGATGCATGCCACGGATATCCGACAGGCGGCCGCATTGGGGATGAATTGGGTGGATATTTCCATTCCCATTTCTGAACAAATGATGGAACACAAGCTGGCGCGGAGTCGGGATCAGGTGCTGCAGGAACTGGCCGATCATGTTTCGCTGGCCAGATCGCTGGGGCTGAATGTCTGTATCGGCTGTGAAGACGCTTCCCGGGCCTCACTGGCCGATCTGCGGGTCGTGGCTGATCTGGCGCTGCGTACCGGTGCCGAACGTCTGCGTTATGCCGATACCGTCGGCATCCTCGATCCCTTTACGACCCATGATCGTATCCGGGCACTGCGTCAATACTGGCCCCTGCAACTAGAAATTCATGCCCATGATGATCTCGGTCTCGCCACTGCCAATACGCTGGCGGCGTATCGGGCCGGTGCCACGCATGCAAATACCACCGTGATTGGCTTGGGCGAACGCGCTGGTAATGCCCCGTTGGAAGAGGTGGTGATGGCATTGAAGCAATGCTTTGGTCTGGAGTTGCCGATCCAGAGCCGTCGTCTGCCAACCTTGTGTGATTATGTCGCCAAGGCTTCGGGACGGGGCATTGCGAAACAAAAATCGCTGGTCGGCGAATATGTGTTTACCCATGAATCGGGTGTGCATGTCGACGGTCTGCTCAAAGATAAAAACAACTATCAGGGCGTGGATCCCGCCAGTTTAGGTCGTGAACATACACTGGTGCTGGGAAAACACTCCGGGCGCAACGCGGTGCGTTCGGTGTTTGCCACACTGGGCTATCAATTGGCCAATGAACAAATCGATCTGGTTTTGGAGCAAATCCGTTATTTCGCAGAGCGTTCCAAACGTAACCCTACCGAATCAGAATTACGCTGGGTCTATCAGCGTTTGTTTAAATCCCCTCAACGTGTTGCCTTGTAATGCAGGCCAAGGAGTCAATATGGATTGGTTTACCTCACTGGATGGTGTTGACGAGTTAGAGACTGCCGAAGCCTTTCTGGATTATTTCGGTATTCCCTATGAAGCGGCCCAGGTTCGCAGTAAACGGCTGCACATCATGCATCATTTCAATCAGAAGATTAAAACAGCCAAGGCGGATCGTTGCCTGAATGAACAGGATCGTTTCCTGCTGGCGAAAACCTTGCTGGCCGATAGCTATCAGGCATTTCATCATCAGGATGTCAAAGAGCATTCCACCTTGGGCGTGTACAGTCGGTTAACACCGAGTTTTGTTGCCCTGACGCAGTTACAGGAGGTATGCCTGTGAAACCTGAATATGAATATGGTGAAGTGGTGCGTGTCGTCCGTAATATTCGGGATGATGGCACATTCCCCGGCAAACAACGCGGTGACCTGATCGTGCGCAAGGGCAGTACCGGCTATGTGCGGGATGTGGGTGTGTTTTTGCAAGATCAATTGATCTATCAGGTGCATTTTATTGACGAAGATCTGATCGTCGGCTGTCGCAGTCAGGAGCTGATTTCTGCAGATGAACCCTGGGTCGAGAGCGAATTTGAATTCGGTGACTGGATCCGGGCGGCAAATCATTTAGCTATCAAGGGCGAAATCATTGCCGAAGCCGGAACGGAAGGTCAGGTGATGTCGGTGCGTCGTGATTTAGACCCCATCCTCTATGAAGTGTTGTTCCGTGACCGGATGTTGCTGGTTCCGGCTTCCGCCATCTGCTGGCCGCCGGAGGCGGAACGAACGGAGGAGGCGATATGCTGAACTGGCAAGCCTATCCTAAATTAAAACTGGCAACGCAGCACTTCGGTAAAGTGCCGGCTGACTTGTCGGCGGAAGAAGCAACACGGTTAGAAACCATGCTGACGCATCAGCTAGCCATGGAAGAACGGATCCTGGAGTATGCCGCACAGGCCGAGATGACGGTGACGGCGGCTGATCTGAACGTTGCTTTGGACGAGGTAAAGAAAGCCTATCCGGATGAAGAGGCCTGGAAAGCCTCAATGGCGACGGTGAAGCTGGATTTACCCAGCCTGAAAGAGGCATTACGCCGTGAATTGCTGGTGTCTCAGGTGATGGATAAGGTGGTCGAGAATATCAAACCGCTGACGGAAGAGGCCGCGAAAGCCTGGTATCTGGACCATCCGCGCCAGTTTTTGCAGCCCGAACGTCGGATGGCACGACACATTCTGATTACGATTGATGAAGAGAATCCCGACAATTATGAAGAGACCGCATATGCACGTTTGCAGACACTGCGTGGGCAACTGATCCAGACGCCGGGAAAATTTGCCGAGCTGGCGATGCGGTATTCGGAATGTCCGACGGCAGTCAATGAAGGCAAGATTGGTCTGGTCAAGCAGGGCCAGCTTTATCCGGAACTGGATGCTGCGTTGTTTCAGTTACCGGAACGGGGGTTTAGCAAGATCCTGCGTAGCCCGATGGGATTTCATCTGTTGTGGTGTGAAAAAATTCATGCGGCAGCACCCATGCCATTAGACGAAGCGATACCGAAAATCATTGCCGCGCAACTGGATCATGCGAAGAAAAAGCTTCAGAAACAGTGGCTGAATTGGTTAATGCAACAGGAGGCCTAGGCCTCCTATACCTTTCGTACCTGAAGTTGCCGCAATCACTTTGTGTCTATTCTGGGGTGCAGCGTAAAGGTCGTGATCTCGGTTGGAACACCCAGTCGATAGGGCCAGACATGACCCATGCCGGTAGAGACATATAACTGGCTAGGAGCACGTTGATACCAGCCTTTCAGGTAGTGGAACCAGAGTTTACCCACGGTATAACCAAGCGGCAGCACTTGCCCGCCGTGTGTGTGTCCGGCCAGACTGAGACTGGCGTGATTCGCGGCAGCCAGATCAAAAAAATCCGGATGATGTGTCAGACAGAGGATCCATTCCTGCTGATTTACGGCACGGAACGCCTTGGCAGCGGAACGTTGCATGTAATCCAGCTCGGCGGTTTCTGCCATTTTGCGCCGGCTGTTCGCCGGTAGCGGGTAATCAACCCCCACTATCTGAAATTCAGTCTCGTGATAACGTAGCGGCAAGCTTTCATCGACCAGCAGACGGATGTGCTGTTGTAACTCGGCGCTTTGGTATTTTTTCAAGATCACATCGAGGCCATGATATTTTTCATGATTGCCCAGAATCGCGATCACCCCCAAAGGGGCATTGCTTTGTGCCAGCGCGGAGAAGGCGCTCGGTAACTGTCGCTCGTCATCCAGTAAATCTCCGGTCATCACCAGCAGATCCGGTTTTTCAGCATTGAGCCGCTTAACGGCGGTTTTCAGATCGTCACTACTGACAAAATCGCCGATATGGCTGTCGGTGATCTGCGCGATCTTCATGCCATTCAGCGCGGGTGGCAGTTGATCGAGATAAACATCATATTGACGCAGCAACGGAGGCGACATGGCCTCATAAACCCCGAATGCGGACAGCATGCAGGCGGTCGAGATCAACAACGGATTAGGCTGCCGCCAGAACAGATGATGAGACCTGCGCCGTAGCAAACGCAACAGCATGCTGAGCACCAGAAAACCGACGCCTAAGGCGGCATAAGCCATGTTGGCGTTCAGCCACAGAGCAATGATCCAGCGCGGCAACGTTGAAACCACCAGCCAGTTGGTGGTTGAAAATTGAGAGGCATACCAGCTTCCCATAATCAGCAGATTCAGAAGCCAATAAAGCTGAAGCGCCCGTTTGTGCAGCCGCATATGCGGGATCAGGGTCAACAATAGCCCGGACAGACCGCAATACATCATGCCGCGGTAAACGAACCAGAGAGTGGTACTGATCGTCATAAGTTGTGAACTTGCCTTTTATGCAGCATACAGGCTGCCAATACCGCCAGTGCATATAGGGTGTGCAAGGCCAGCGATGCTGCAACCAGAAGACAAACGCCGGTGGCAATGATGGCCAGCCAGCGTCCACGTCCGGTGAGCAATTTTAGGCCGGATAATGATGCGGCCAGATAGATCAGCACAAACACCCCGTTGGAATAACCGATCAGACCATCCAGCGGTAAATGGACGCACAGACGCATGACGAGGGTGATCGCGATCAGCCCGCAGGTAAAGTACAGACCCATAGCCGGCGCTCCGAAACGGTTGAGTTTTCCCGCCCAACCGTGGATCTGTCCTCGTTCCGCCATGCTGTAAAACAGACGGGAGAAGCTGGTAATGTAGGTATTCACACCAATATAACAGGTCATCAGGCCAAACAAGCCAACCAGCAGATGACCCGCGTGGCCGGTCAGGGAGCTCATCAGTTGTATCACCGATGTCAGGTTTTGCGCCTCATTGCCATAAAAGCCGGAAGAGAGCAGAACGGTGCTCAGGCAAAGATAGAGGATCAGGGCGATCACCACACCCAGCATCACGACGCGGGGAAAATCCCGTTCCGGATGGTGAAACTCGCCGCTCAGATGCGCAATGGCCTCGACACCGACAAAACACCAGAAAATCAATGCGGTTGCCTGTGCCAGTGTCGGTAGAGAAAACGGGGTCGGCGGCAGTGAAACCGGATGAGCATACAGATAAAGGCCGATCACCAGCAGCAGGGTCGTGCAGATACCGAAACTGATAAAACTCTGGATCCAGGTGGCGGTTTTTCGGTTAAGCAAATTCAGCAAGAGCATGCTGCCCAGCAGCATCAGTTGCCAGAATCCTTGCTGGCTTTGCGGCAAGCCAAATGTCTGGCAGAGGTAACCGGTCGCGGTAATGATCACCACTGGCGGCCCGATCAGGATCACTGAGAGAAAAAGCCAGCTGATCGCATCGGCGGCTCGTTCCCCAAAAGCTTGTTCGACATAAAATGCAGTGCCACCAGCATCAGGATAGCGCTTGCCCAGTGACGCAAAGGTAAACACGATGGGCAGGATCAATATTCCCATCAGCGCCCAGGCCAGCAGTGACCACCGCCCGGCCAGACTCGCTGTCATTGCCGGAACAATAAATACGCCGGAACCCAATAGAGTAGATACCAGCAAACCCGTGCCTTGCCATAGGCCAATATGTTGCTTCAGATGAGACATCAGGAAGAAAACCATAAACAAAATGGGATTCGATTATGCACTTAACTGTGGGGGAGCGCAAAACGAGAGGGTCGTTACTTTGTGCAGAAAAAGGAGCCGCAGTTGATATTCGGAATATCGCATACATAGTAACAAGGGAGACCGAAGCCTCCCTTTGTCATTTTTAGGCAACGCAGAAATTACAGCGCCTTCAGGATCGCTTCCACCGTGGCTTTCGCATCGCCGAAGCACATGTGTGAGTTTTCTTTGAAGAACAGCGGGTTCTGCACACCAGCGTAACCGGTATTCATTGAACGTTTGAACACCACCACATTCTGCGCTTTCCAGACTTCCAGCACCGGCATGCCGGCAATCGGGCTGCCCGGATCTTCCATCGCCGCCGGGTTCACGGTGTCATTCGCACCAATAACCAGCACGGTGTCGGTTTGTGGGAAGTCTTCGTTGATTTCGTCCATTTCCAGCACGATGTCGTAAGGCACTTTCGCTTCCGCCAACAGCACGTTCATGTGGCCTGGCAGACGACCTGCCACTGGGTGAATACCGAAGCGAACTTCGATCCCCTTCTCGCGCAGTTTCTGCGTGATTTCTGCCACCGGATATTGCGCTTGGGCCACCGCCATGCCATAGCCCGGGGTGATGATCACGGAGCTGGAGTTCTTCAGCAGATCCGCCACATCTTCCGGTGACATTTCACGGTATTCGCCCACTTCTTCAGAAGATGAAGAGGAAGAAGAGCCGTCGGTACCGAAACCACCGGCGATAACGGAGATGAACGAACGGTTCATCGCCTTACACATGATGTAAGACAGGATGGCACCTGAAGAGCCGACCAGTGCACCGGTCACAATCAGCAGGTCGTTAGAGAGCATGAAGCCCGCCGCAGCGGCTGCCCAGCCAGAGTAGGAGTTCAGCATGGAAACTACCACCGGCATATCTGCACCACCGATAGAGGCCACCAGATGCCAGCCAAACGCCAGCGCAATCAGCGTCATCAGAAGGATGGCGAAGGTAGAACCATTCACATGGATGAAGAACAGCATCAGCGCGAAAGAAACCATGGCCGCCAGCAGATTCAGCTTGTGCTTGTGCGGAATGTTCAGCGGTTTGGAGCTGATGATGCCACGCAGTTTACCGAACGCCACGATAGAACCCGTGAAGGTCACCGCACCGATGAACACCCCTAAGAAGATTTCAGTCAGGTGGATGTTCAGCATGGCGCCGCTCAGATGGCTCGGGCCATTAGTGGTTTGCTGTGCCAGCTGATTGATGGCAGCCTGAGCGGCGGCCATGATTTCTGCCGGTGAACCGTTCAGTGGCAGCACCAGTTGTTGTGCCGCATTGGCAGGCAACAGTTCGATGAAGCTGTTATAGCCCACCAGAACCGCCGCCAAGCCCACGAAGCTGTGCAGAATAGCAACCAGCTCTGGCATCTGGGTCATCTCGACCTTCAGTGCCAGACGAGCACCAATCGTTCCCCCGATAACCATCGCTACCAGAATAAAAATCACACCATGTACGCTTGGGCTGGCGATGGTTGCAATCAGCGCAATCGCCATCCCAGTCATACCAAACAGGTTACCGTATTTGGCGGTCTCCTGTTTTGACAACCCGGCGAGACTGGCAATAAACAGAACTGCCGCCACAATGTAGGATGCAGTAACTAAACCTTGAGACATGTCAGAGCTCCCCTTAACCTTTACGGAACATCTTCAGCATACGCTGGGTGACGGTGAAACCACCGACGATGTTGATAGTGGCAATCAGTACGGCAAAGAACGCCAGCCCTTTGACCAGACCGGAATCACTGCCAATCTGCAACAGCGCCCCTACCACGATGATGCCGGAAATCGCATTGGTTACGGACATCAGTGGCGTATGCAGTGAGTGCGTCACATTCCACACCACGTAGTAACCGACCACACAGGCCAGCACAAACACGGTAAAGTGTGACAGGAACTCCGGCGGCGCCGCATGACCCGCCATACCAAACAGCACCAAACCCAGCGCACCCAGCCAGTATTTCAGCTTGGACGGTTTCTTCTCTTCGGCTTTCTTCGCCGCCGGTTTCGCGGCTTCCTGTTTCGGCGCCGCAGAGACACTGATCGCCGGTGGCGGGAAGGTCACTTCACCTTGATGCACCACAGTCATGTTGCGCAGGACGACATCGTCAAAGTCGAGGTTGATATTGCCGTCTTTCTCTTTGCACAACAGTTTCGACAGGTTCACCAGGTTAGTCGCATACAGTTGCGAAGATTGGGTTGGCAGACGACCCGGCAGGTCGGTGTAACCAATCACTTTCACCCCGGAGGCGGTCACGGACAGTTCGCCCGGTACGGTATATTCGCAGTTACCACCGGTCGCAGCAGCCAAGTCTACAATCACCGAGCCGGCTTTCATCGAATCGACCATCTCTTTGGTGATGAGTTTCGGTGCGGGTTTGCCCGGAATGAGGGCCGTGGTAATGATGATATCCACGTCTTTGGCCTGCTCGGCAAATAACGCCATTTCCGCTTTGATGAATTCATCGGACATGACTTTGGCGTAACCGTCAGAAGAAGAACCGTCTTCGCCACCGAAGTCGAGTTTCAGGAACTCGCCACCCATGGACTCGATTTGTTCAGCCACTTCCAGACGGGTATCAAACGCACGCACAATCGCGCCCAGCGAACCGGCGGCACCAATCGCGGCGAGACCAGCCACCCCGGCACCGATAACCAGTACTTTCGCCGGCGGCACTTTACCCGCGGCTGTGATTTGACCGGTGAAGAAGCGACCAAAGGCGTGAGCCGCTTCCACGACAGCGCGGTAACCACCGATGTTGGCCATGGAGGAGAGCGCATCCAGTGACTGAGCACGGGAAATACGTGGCACCATATCCATGGCCAGCACATTGATTTTTTTGGTGGACAGTTTGGCCACTAGCTCAGGATTTTGCGCCGGCCACAGGAAGCTGACCAGGGTCGCCCCTTCTTTGATCAAAGCGATTTCGGCATCAGACGGCGCATTGACCTTGTAAATGATATCGGATTGCCAAATGTCGGCCGCTTTTGCCATTGTGGCGCCCGCGGCCAGATAAACGGCATCATCAAAGCTGGCCAGAGCGCCAGCGCCAGACTCGACAACCACGTCGAAGCCGAGTTTTTTTAGTTGCTCAACGGTGTTCGGGGTTGCGGCAACCCGTGTCTCACCGGCAAGGCTTTCTCTCGGTATTCCAATTAACATGCATGAGTCCTCGTACCAAACAGGAATAGTTATGCTGTACAAAACAGCCTCAAAGCGAGGTCGATATGCAGTGCAATAAGTATTCTAGTTATGATGTCTGTGCGTAAATAATTACCCAGATGAGAATTAACAATAATAAAAACATTTATTTAGCTTGTAATGCATTGTAAATACACATTTTTTAAAATCTAAAACATGCGATTCCATGTGCGTTGAAAATGACAATTTGCAGGAAAAGTGTGCTGTTCAGCACAAAATCGATCAAGGCAGTACATGCGGGATAATGCGGTAGCCAGATGGGTTCGCACAAAGACTTTATTGGAATAACAAATCAGACCATCTAGAAATAAGTGAACAAGCAGACGACGAGGGTGAGTGCATTAATCTGCCATTGCTAAAATACAGGCCAATAGGAAGGTGTTTTATACTGAAACTGAAAAAGGAGCCGCAGATGCAGGATTCTGCGGCTCAAACTTGACGAGCCCCTTTGTTAGCGGGATGGAACAGTAGTATCAGAGCGCGAATTCAGATTTCAGTGCAGCAACCCAGGTTTTGACCCGTTCTGCGGTCATGCTGGATTGGTTGTCTTGATCGATGACCAGACCGACAAAGTCATCACCATCGAGCGCATTCGAGCTGTTAAATTCATAACCTTCATTAGGCCAGAAACCCACCACAGACGCGCCGGCTTCAGAAACGATGTCATATAACTCACCGAGTGCATCCACAAAGGCATCACCGTAGCTGGCTTGATCGCCCAGACCAAACAAGGCGACTTTTTTGCCGCTCAGGTCAGCCGCTTCCAACTCTGGCACAAATTCAGCCCAGCTTTCAGCCTGACAGTCAGCATCCAGACCCGGTAAGGCACCATCCCCCAGTGTTGGGGTGCCGAGAATCAGGTAATCATAGGCCAACAGATCATCGATGCCAGCCTTGTTAATATTCACGGGTGCTGCCACTTCATCACTGGCAAATGCGTCTTGGATCAGTTTTGCTACCTTGCGGGTTTTACCTGTGTCGCTACCGAAGAAAATGCCGACTTTAGCCATGGTGTCTCTCCTTGAATACGGTGTTTTTCTAACTAGTGCAGGAATAATGCCGTCTGTTTTGTTTTTTAATGCATTGATTTATATGGATTTATTTCTTGTTGGCTTTGGTGGTGGTTGTGATGAACCTCACAATCTGTGACAAATGCGCAAAAAAATGACCACCGTTTTGGTGGTCATTGCAGGAATGGTAAATGATTAGTCCTCATCATCTTCATCATCTTCATCATCAGCGGATGCCTGACGTTGGATCGGCAGATAAATTTCGACTCGGTCGCCTTCTTTTAATGGCGTCTCAGCCGTACAGATTTTACCGAATACTCCGATTTTGTGGGTCGTTAGATCGAGATCCGGATATTGTTGGAATAAGGGGGAGGCCCGCAGAGCTTCTGCTGCAGTAACTGGCTCCGGTAAATCGAGCTGATACCAGTTACCTTTGGCGCCCCGAGCATGTGCGACACTGATTTTCATTAATGGCATCCTCCGGCGGTGGCTGTTTTTCCGGCTATCGCCGGGCTCTCTTGCTTGCTGAACAGACGTTTGCGCAGGCGAATGGCGGCGAGCAGAATACCCATCACCACAAAGCCTCCTGGAGGTAACAGCATCAGCAGGAAACCGTGGTAGCCCGGCAGTACATGCATTTCCATAAACTTGAAATGGGGGCCGAGCAGCAGTGATGCACCGGAGAACAGGGTGCCGCTACCGATGATTTCACGAACAGCACCAACACTGGTTACCCCGATGGTAAAACCTATTCCGGTGGCGAAACCATCCAGTGCGGCCGCAAGAGGTTTGTTCTTCATGGCAAACGCTTCGGTTCGCCCGAGAGGGGCACAGTTAGCGACGATCAGTGGAATGAATAACCCCAGTACCTTGTGTAAATCGTGCATCCAGGCATTCATGGTCAGATCGAGCAGTGTCACCAGAAAAGCGATGATCACAATGAAGATCGGAATACGGATCTGATTCGGTGTCATCTTGCGCAACAGCGACACTATTAGATTGGCACCGGTCATTACCATCATGGTTAAAACGCCAATGCCCAAGCCATTCGTTGCCGTGGTGGTGATGGCCATCAGCGGGCATAGCCCGAGGATCTGGACAAAGGTGACGTTGTTGCGCCAGACACCATCGGCAAAGATGTCAGAATAACGAGGTTCTATATTACTCATGATTTAGCTCCCTGCTTTACGCCCAAAATTTCAGCCTTGTGGCGGGCAAACAATGTCAGTCCTTCATAAACCCCTTTCACTACACCACGCGGCGTAATGGTGGCACCGGTGAAAGAATCGAATTCACCACCGTCTTTCTTCACATGCCAGTTTTTCTGCGAGGTGTTGTCGAGGGATTTGCCGTCAAAACTGAAAATCCATTTGCTCTTGCTCGGTTCAATCAGATCGCCAAGACCCGGTGTTTCTTTATGGTTGGTGACGCGCACACCGGTGAGCACACCGTTGGCATCGATACCGAGCAGCATGTTAATGGCGCCGGAATAGCCGGTTGCATCGGCAAACAGTACAACCCCACTGGGTACACCGTTCTTGCGGCCAAGGAAAAAATGCACCGGCTTACCATCCAATGTCAGGGTGTACTCTTCCTTGCTGATGTGGTTGTCATACAAATTGGCCGGAAATACCTGAGAGAGCATATTTTGGGTATCTTCCAGCTGACGCTTCTTGATGGGCTCTTTGGTCATCGATGCGATGCTGGAGACCAGCAGACAAACCAGCAGGGTAAACACGCCTAAGCGCAGCGCCTGCATATAGGGTTGATCACGTAATGGAATTGCCTGAGAACTCATGACTGGCCCTCCTTCTTCATTTGATAGCCGTAGGCTTTCGGACGAGTAAAGTTATCGATAAGCGGAGTTGCTGCGTTAGTCAGTAACACGGCAAAGGCCACGCCTTCGGGGAAATTACCGAAACTGCGGATGATGTAGATTAGAAAACCGGTTAGCAGGCCATACACCAACTTACCTTTGCTGCTGCTTGGTGTAGTGACCGGATCGGTGACAATGAAAAATGCACCGAGCAGTAGGCCACCGCTGGTTAGTTGTGCCAGTGGTGCGGCAATTGAAGCCGGGGCAATCAGCCAATGCAGCGATCCGGGGATCAGACAGCCAGCCAGTGTTGCCAGTGGTGCATGCCAGGTAAAGACTTTTTGCTGCAACAGCCACAAACCACCTAACAGCAGCAGGATGGCAGAAGTTTCACCCATGCTGCCCTTGCTGGTACCCAGCAGATGCTGCATCCAGTTAAAACTCTGGTGATGGCTCTCTTTGAAATAGCCGAGTGTGGTAGCACCGGAAACGCCATCGATCCCCATTTTATAAAAATGACCGTCGTAAAAGGCGCTTGGTTCAATCCAATGCGTCATCTCGACCGGAAACGCAATCAAGAGCACCACGCGCGCCAGCATTGCCGGATTAAACGGGTTTTGCCCAAGACCACCATAGACGTGCTTGCCGAACAGAATAGCAATCATCCCGCCCAGTGCGCCGAGCCAGAGCGGGGCATGCGGTGGCAGACTCATCGCAAGGATCAGTGCAGTTAGCAGACAAGCTCCATCGATCAGCTCGCCGCCGGCCTGGGGATTTAATCTGAAAGCAATAGCTTCACAAATCCAGCAACTCAAGATGCAGCTTAACATCAGAAACAAGGATGGCATGCCAAACTGCAATATGCCCAGAATAGCAGCAGGCGCGAGTGCCAGATTTACCTTGAACATAACACGTTGGATCGTCAGACCCTCGTGTGCGTGCGGGGCCATTAATGTCATGATGCATCCTCCTGAGTTGCGGTGCGACGGGATGGTCTGCGGGATTGCTGTTTGGCGGCTTTTGCGGCTTCGCGTTCGGCGGCTTCGCGTTCCATGCGTTCACGGTGCGCTGCGCTGTTGGTACAGGTCAGCTTGGTTTTTTGTTCCATACGCCACTGGCGATTCAACTCCTGCTGTCCCCAGTCAAAATACTTGGTAAGCGGAATGGCGGCCGGGCAGACGTAAGAGCAGGAGCCGCACAGCAGACATTCATCCAGCCCCATCTTTTGCGCACTCTCCAGATTGTCGATTTTCAGTTCCACCACCATGTCTAAAGGCGGCAGACTCATCGGACAGACATCCATACAGCGGCCGCAGCGTACACAGGCACTGGCGTGCGGATTGGGCAGTTCGTCCTTGGTCAGCAGCAGTAAGCCGCTGGTTCCTTTGGTGATTGGCTCATGAATATCGCTGACGGCACGACCCATCATCGGGCCACCCAGCACGATACGGGCCGCATCCTCTTTCAATCCCCCGCACTGTTCGATCAGCTCAGAAATAGGTGTGCCAATAGGCACCATCAGATTGGCTGGTTGTTCAATAGCCCCGCCACTGACGGTCACTACACGGTGAGTCAGCGGTTTTTCAAAGCGGATGGCGTTGAAGATAGCGATACAAGTACCGACGTTCTGTACCAGTACGCCCATTTCGGTAGAGCGTTTACCCTGCGGGATCTGCATCCCGGTAACGGCTTCAATCATCTGCTTGGCGGAACCCATCGGGTAGAGTGCTGGCAGCGCTACCACGTCCATGTTAGGTTCCAGTTCGCACAGCGCATCGAGTACCGCCAGTGCATCCGGCTTATTGTCTTCGATACCGATATAAACCTGTTTCGCCTTGGTGATCTGTTTCAGATAACGGATCCCACCAATCAGCTGTTCACCCTGTTCCTGCATCAGGCGATCATCAACGGTCAGATAGGGTTCACACTCACTGCCATTAATGATCAGCGTTTCAATGGGGTAACGCAGGCTCATACGGATTTTATCTGCTGCCGGGAACATCGCCCCGCCCATGCCGACGATCCCGGCCTGTTCGATTAGTGACAACAGCGCATCCCGCTCCGGCAACTCTTCGTAGCGCATCAGCGATTTGCTGCTCTGTTGACTGGTTTGGTCAACCTTGATAGTGATGGTCTGCTTTTCTAGGTTAATTTCGGTCACTTCACCAGCAAGCGGGGCGTGGATTGGTGACGAAGCGCGACCATTGCTTCTGGCGAGCAATTGGTTGCCGATAACCCGGGTACCGATTTCAACCACTGGGATCGCTGCCGCACCGGTATGCTGTTTCAGTGAGACAATCAGCCGACGCGGTAATTTGATTGGTTTAATTGCACTCTGACTGGTCAGATGTTTATGCCCATCAGGGTGTACACCACCATGAGGTTTTATTTTGGCTTTAAGCATGGTTCAATTCTCCTGCAGGGCTGCTCCCGGGTTTGGTTACCCGCATGGTTAAGGCCGGATCGGGATAAAGGTTGATACCGCCATGTGGGCAGACCTTGACGCAGGCACCGCAACCAGTACAGGCATCGGCAATCACGCCATGTAGCTGCCGGGTTGCGCCAACAATCGCGTCATAGGTGCATTGTTTGATGCAACGACCACAACCATCGCAGCTACTCATATCAATTGCTGCCACCATCGGTCCCTGCTGATCGGCGGCATTCAGGCTTACTCCCAATACCGCAGCTATTTTTTGTGCCAGCACGGCACCACCGGGTGGGCAGATATCCGGTGCAGCCTCTCCGCGGGCCATGGCTTTAGCTGCCTGTGCACAGCCGGGATAACCACACTGTCCGCAGTGACCATGAGGTAGCAGCTCGGCAACCGCTTCGGCAAGGGGATCGCCTTCTACCTTGAAATGAATGGCGGCAAAGCCGAGTGCATAGCCAATGGCGGCAGCAAACAGCGGGATAGCCAATAAAGTCAGTAAGGTTGTCATACTCTTATCTCCTTAACCGGCAAGCCCGGCAAAACCGGCGAACGACAACGCCAGAATGCCTGCAGTAATAAAGTTAAGTGGAACGCCCTTAAACAGGGCTGGAAGTTGCGAGCGTTCCAGACGTTCGCGCAGACCGGAAAACAGCACCATTACCAGTGAATAGCCGAGAGCAGAGCTGAAGGCAAAGAACAGGCTTTGAATGAAATTCAGGTTCTCTTCAATCACCAGTAGCGCTACCCCTAACACGGCACAGTTGGTGGTGATGAGCGGAAGAAAAATACCCAGTGTGCGATACAGTTCCGGGCTGTATTTTGCTACAAACAGTTCAGTTAACTGCACCAGAGAGGCAATAACCATGATGAAGGAAATCAAGCGTAGGTAACCCAACCCCAGTGGTTCCAGCACGGTATAGTTCAATATCCAACTGACACAGCTGGACACGGAAATAACGAAGGTTGTCGCCATTGCCATGCCGATCGCCGATTCGATCTTATTAGTTACCCCCATGAATGAGCACAACCCGAGAAACCGGGAGAGCACGACATTATTTACCAGCCCGTTGGCCAGAATGATCAGCAGTAGTTCACGCATTCCATTTGCCTCTTTCAAACCCAGATGTGAGACAAAATGCGAAACCTATGCCAAAAAGTGTGTGCTGCATCACAGTGAACAAATGCACCATAACAATGCAATGGTTGTTGTTTCAGGGGATGTCTGATTGCAGGAAACCAGACAAGAGCACGCTATTTTTGTTGTAATAGACCTAATTTTTGTATGGTTTTGTGCTGGTTGCGACAAGCACTGCAGCAGATAACAGGGAAACGTGTGTTGCGGAATGACTCTTGCTTTTATCTCAGATAACTGGCGGTAACAACCGTACAGATTCACCAAGATCGACAATTTGTCTGATTGCTCACAGCAGTGGGTTCTGCGCATGAAGGAGAGGGTATGACGATCCTGCAAAACTACACCCCTGAAACTACCGGAGCGGTGTGCATCAACAGTGCCAGTTTGCAGCAAATGGTGTCACTGCTGCCGATGGAACTGTTTTATGGTGTAGTGGAACAATCCTCCATTGGTATCTCTATTACCGATCCGAAAGCCAATATTCTTTATTGTAATACGGCATTCTGTCGTCTGACGGGCTACAAGCGTGGTGAACTGCAATATCGGAATCACAACATTCTGGCCAGTCAGCAGACACCCAAATCTCGTTATCAGACTATGTGGCATCACCTGACACAACATCAGCCCTGGACTGGCCGCTTAATCAATAAACGGAAAGATGGTTCGCTCTATCTGGCTGAAGTCACGGTGACGCCGGTATTGAACAATGACAACATCATCACGCATTTTCTTGGCATGCACCGTGATATCAGCGAACAGTTTGCGCTGGAACAGCGTGTTCATAATCAGAAGGCCATGATAGAAGCGGTGCTGGATGCGGCCCCCACCGCGATCGCCGTGCTGAACGAACACAATCAGGTCGTACTCGACAACCTGACCTACAAAACCCTGCGTACCGATCTGCGTGGCTCGGAACCTTTCATGGTACTGGGATTTATCCCCGGACAACAAAATCCGGAACGGGATCAGTTATGGCCCTTGACCATCCGTGGTCGTCAGCGCTGGTTCAGCATCACGGTTCAGCCGTTGTCTGAACTCAACGAAGAGGCTGGACTCTATTTCGGTGAAGGTAAGCGCCCTTGTACTTTGCTGCTGATCACTGATCAAACCGAGCGGCGGCAGCAGATGGAACAATCCCGTCTGGAGCAATTACGCATGCAGGTGGAAGAGCAGACGCTGTTGTCCGCCATCCGCGAAACTCTGGATGTGGCCATGATCCAGAGTCAGGCTCCGCTGAATATGCTACAGGCGGCATTACGGCTGGAGTCGGACAATGACAGTCGGGCTGCGATGGCGATCAATACCGCGCTGGATGCGGGCCACGAAGCGATGAAACGTCTGGCGCTTTATCGTCCGACCTCGAAAACAGAACCCCCCTCTGATTTCGATTTGTTCGGCTTATTCGCCGATCTGCACGACATGCAGGTATTGCGATTGGAACATCTTGATGTGCTGATGCAGATCGATATCGCAGCTGGTTTGCCAACCCTGTTCATGCAGCGTACCCGCCTGCTGACCGGTTTGTGTTTGTTGTTCGAACGCGCCTGTCAGTCAGTGGCGGAGCAGACCTCTGCCCGGTTGAAAATTTGTGCTTACCAGAGCGAACAGGAACTTTGCCTGGAAATGCATGACAGTGGCACTGCACCACTCATTACAGCGACACACCGTTTACTGCAACCGCAGGATGAAAACGGTGGTAAACGCAATGACATGATGGAGATGAGTTTTGCTCAGAATATCGTTAACGATCATAGAGGAGTGATCGAAGTGGAAACGAGTGATTTAGGGGGGAGTTGCATCCGACTCAGGTTGCCTTTGCGCACCATTATCAAGGAGGATAAAAAATGAGTACGCCAGCCAACCTGTTTTCCGCCAACGCCAATAAAAGTCTCAGCATGCAGCAGCAACTTAATGCGTTGCATCAGATCAGTATCGTGCTCAGCCGTTCACTGGATCTGGAAGAGACGCTACGCAGCATGCTGCAAACATTAAGCGATATTGCCCACATGCAATATGGGCTGGTTTCTCTGTTTGACCACAACCGCAGTGCCTTATTTATTCAGGCGGTTTATGGCATTGATGCCGAAGTGGTCAAAGACGTCAAAAGTGTCCGTTATCGCATGGGTGAAGGCATCATGGGAACCGTGATGCATCAGGGGCATTCGCTGGTGATCCCGCGAGTGGCTGACGATCCGCGCTTTCTGGATCGGCTGAACCTGTACGACTATGGTTTGCCATTTATCTGTGTGCCGATTCCGGGTGCTGACAGCCAGCCTATCGGCGTACTGGCCGCGCAACCACAGTCAAATGACGAGTCTGAATTACCGGCGCGCACCCGTTTCATGGAAATGGTGGCGAATCTGATTGGTCAGACGGTTCGTCTGATCGGTAAGGTTCACAGTGAACATGAAGCCATCAAAACCGAACGTGACAGCCTGCGGCGTAAAGTGCGCAGTCAGTATGGTTTTGACAATATGGTCGGCCAAACACAATCCATGCGCCAGATCTTTGATTCCATTCGTCAGGTTGCGAAATGGGATACCACCGTGCTGGTGCGCGGTGAGAGTGGTACCGGTAAGGAGTTGATTGCAAACGCGATCCACTATAACTCGCCGCGTGCGAACGGGCCGTTTGTGAAATTGAACTGTGCCGCATTGCCCGATACCTTGCTGGAAAGTGAACTGTTCGGTCATGAAAAAGGGGCTTTTACCGGGGCGGTGAAGCAACGGAAAGGCCGTTTTGAAATGGCCGATGGCGGCACACTGTTCCTGGATGAGATCGGGGAGATCAGTGCCTCTTTCCAGGCCAAGCTGCTGCGTATTCTGCAGGAAGGGGAAATGGAACGTGTCGGTGGCACGGATACGCTAAAAGTAGATGTCCGTATCGTGACCGCGACCAACCGCAATCTGGAAGAGGAAGTTCGCAAAGGCAATTTCCGTGAAGACCTGTATTACCGTCTGAACGTGATGCCGATCCAGTTACCACCACTGCGGGATCGTCTAGAAGATATTCCTGAACTGGCGAAGTTTCTGGTGCAGAAATTATCGGAAAAACAGGGCCGTCAGATCCAGATCAGCGATGGCGCAATTCGCATGTTGCTGAGTCATGATTGGCCGGGCAACGTGCGTGAACTGGAGAATTGTCTGGAACGTGCCTCCATCATGTCGGAAACCGGCCTGATTGACCGGGATGTTATCTTGTTTCATACCAACGATCGTCCGCAACCCGGTTTCACTACTCCGGTTGCTGTGAATAAACCGGCGATCGCCACTGACGTTGATTTTAACGATCCGCAACTGGATGAACGTCAGCGCCTGATTGCGGCATTAGAGCGTTGCGGCTGGGTACAGGCCAAGGCAGCCCGTTTACTGGGCATGACACCGAGACAAATTGCTTATCGCATTCAAATCATGAATATCAATATGCGGCGTATGTGATTTCTTTTCCGCAGAAACAACAGAGGCATGCGATGCATGCCTCTGGGATAACACGTTAACGGTTGAGAACTTATTTCAGTTCATCGACCAGTTGTACCGCACGACCGATATAGTTGGCCGGTGTCAGTTTTTTCAGCTCAGTTTTGACGTCTTCCGGCAGTTCCAGCGTATCGATAAACTCACGCATACCAGCAGCATCGACACGGCGACCACGGGTCAGCTCTTTCAGCTTCTCGTAAGGTTTCTCGATGCCATAGCGACGCATCACGGTCTGAATAGGCTCAGCCAGTACTTCCCAGTTGCTGTCGAGATCCGCCGCCATGCTGGCTTCGTTCGCTTCCAGCTTGGAGATCCCTTTCAGTGATGCTTGATAAGCAATCAGAGAGTAACCTACGGCCACACCCAGGTTACGCAGTACGGTTGAGTCGGTCAGGTCACGCTGCCAGCGGGAAACCGGCAGTTTGGCTGCCAGATGGTCAAACAAGGCATTGGCTAACCCCAGGTTGCCCTCAGAGTTTTCAAAGTCAATCGGGTTGACTTTATGCGGCATGGTTGAAGAGCCGATTTCACCCGCGATGGTGCGTTGTTTGAAGTGACCCAGACAGATGTAACCCCAGATGTCCCGATCGAAGTCGAGCAGAATGGTGTTGAAGCGGGCAATGGCATCAAACAGTTCCGCGATGTAATCGTGTGGTTCGATCTGTGTGGTGTATGGGTTCCAGGTCAGACCCAATCCGGTGACAAACTGCTCTGCAAACGCATGCCAATCCACTTCCGGATATGCACTGATGTGGGCGTTATAGTTACCAACAGCACCGTTGATCTTACCGAGGAATTCCACCGCCATGATCTGTTTGTACTGGCGTTCCAGACGGTAAGCTACGTTCGCCATTTCCTTACCCAGCGTAGTCGGAGAGGCTGGCTGGCCGTGGGTGCGTGATAGCATTGGCACGTCACGGTATTGCTTGGCCAGACCTTTGATGGCATCGATCAGTTTTTGGCAGTAAGGGGCAATAACCTCTTCACGGGCTGCTTTCAGCATCAGGCCGTGCGAGTTGTTATTGATGTCTTCTGACGTGCAGGCAAAATGGATGAACTCGGAAACAGCGTGCAGTTCGGCATTGGCAGTGACTTTTTCCTTCAGGAAATATTCCACCGCTTTCACATCGTGGTTGGTGGTTTTTTCGATGGTCTTGATGCGGCCTGCATCTTCTTCATTGAAGTTGCTGACGATACTGTCCAGCAATGCATTTGCTTCAGCTGAGAACGCCGGAACTTCCGGGATGCCAGGGTGGGCTGCTAACTGTTGTAACCAGCGTACTTCCACTTCCACGCGGAAACGTAACAGGCCGTATTCAGAAAAAATCGGCCGCAGGTCGGTACATTTATCACCATAACGACCATCAATCGGGGAAACAGCAGTCAGGGCTGACAGTTCCATCACATCACTCCTCGACACTTTCGGTCTTTGAAAAATTAAAGTTGGCGCAATGCAGCTTCGGCAGCGGCAATGACTTTTTTGCGGAAGAACAGGATCTGACGGCGACGACCTCCCAGTTGTCGCCAGAGCACACAGGCTCTGATCCCGGCCAGCAACAACGCACGGATTTTATGTTGCACCTGTGGCTGTTGCAGATAAAGCGGGGCACCGGAAACCTGAATGCGCGGACCCAGGTTACTGATGGTATCGCTGTAGATCCCAGCCAGATTGCTCATGACGGTATCGGACAGCAGATCAAAATGAAATGCCTGACGCTTAACCTGACCGACACGCTCACCAAGTACTGATAGCACCCGGCGTTTGCTGCTCAGTTTACGCTCTAGTGCCACCATGCCGATGACATAGCGGGTCAGTTCAATATTTTTGGGATTGCGGTTATTACCTAGCTGTTCCACCAGCGATTTATAGCCATCGCGTAATAACCGGGGTTCGGGATACACCGACGCGGCATGGTCCGGGTCTGTGATCAGCACGCCTTGCAACAAACAGCGCAGAGAATCTTCGTCACAGCTTCCGTTACGGGCAACTTGCTGCACTAACCAGGCGGCCTGACAGACAGCGGCCAGTGCCATTGTTTGCATTGCCTGTTTATGTTGCATGATTACACACTCCCGGAGAATCGTTGTTCAATGATACCACCGCCCAGGCACTCTTCACCCAGATAAAACACCGCTGACTGGCCGGGGGTCACCGCAGCCTGTGGTGTCGCAAACGTCACTTTGATGGTGTCATCATCAATCGGTTCCACATGACAGGGAATATCTTGCTGGCGATAACGGGTTTTCACCACGCAATCAAACGGTTCACGGCGAATGTTGCGATCCACCCAGTGCAGTTGTTTGGCAATCAGGCCATCAGAATAAAGACGCGGATGATCATGGCCTTGGGCCACCACCAGCACATTACGTTCAACGTCTTTATCCACCACATACCACGGGTTTTCATCACCGTCTTTGAGACCACCAATACCTAAACCTTTGCGCTGACCTAAGGTGTGGTACATCAGCCCTTGATGTTCGCCAATCACCTTGCCATCGACGGTTTCGATGACACCGGGTTGTGCGGGCAGATAACGCGCCAGAAATTCACGGAACTTGCGTTCACCGATAAAGCAGATACCGGTACTGTCTTTTTTCTTGGCGGTAGCCAGACCCAACTGTTCCGCAATGGCACGCACTTGCGGCTTTTCCAGAGCACCGACCGGGAACAGGCTTTGTGATACCTGCTCTGAACTCAGCGTATATAAGAAATAGCTCTGATCTTTGTTGTTATCCAAGCCGCGTAACAGACGGGATTGGCCGGTGCTGTCATCGCGGCGCACATAATGGCCGGTCGCAATATAAGTGGCACCTAAGTCTTCGGCGGCGAATTCCAGAAACGCTTTAAATTTGATCTCTTTGTTGCACAGAATATCGGGGTTAGGGGTGCGTCCGGCTTTGTATTCCGCCAGAAACAGCTCAAACACGTTGTCCCAGTATTCGGCAGCAAAATTGACGGTATGCAGTTTGATCCCGAGCTTGTCACAAACAGCCTGGGCATCGGCCAGATCGGTTGCTGCAGAGCAATACTCGTCTGAATCATCCTCTTCCCAGTTTTTCATGAACAGGCCTTCGACTTGATAGCCTTGTTGCTGAAGCAAATATGCTGAAACAGAAGAGTCTACACCGCCGGACATGCCGACGATGACTTTGATTTGGCTGTTGTTTGTCATCGGGATATCAGTAAAGATGGAAAATCGACGCGCATTTTAGCAAAAAAGCACACTGACGCCTACAATCTCAACGGCGATCTTTCAATGCCGACAGCGGCAGCCTGACGCCAGACAGATAATCATTAAAGCATTCCATCACCAGCGGGCTGCGTAACTGGCGACCCAGAGCACGGATCTGATCGATGGTTTTCCAGTGACAAGCCAGAATGTCGTTATCCGGGTCCTGCGGATGATGTTCGCCCGGCGCTTCCTGCAATTCACAATAAAAACAGAAACGCAGATAAGTCAGTTTGCGATAGGGGCTGGAATACATATACGTGCCCAGCCAGCCATCTGGCGTCAAAGTCAGTCCGGTTTCCTCTTTGATTTCACGACAGACTGCCTGATAGATCGATTCTCCGGCTTCCAAATGACCTGCCGGTTGATTGAACACGTGACGGTGGCGATCCAGCTCTTCCACCAATAAGAAACGATCTTGATAACGGATAACGGCTGCAACCGTTACATTTGGACGAAAAGTCATGGGAGCCCCTTTGCAAACGATCATAGATTACATGAAGAGTCATCCCTCCGTCATCTTTCGTCTGTCGGGGGAGGGTAAACAGGTGAAATGCGACTTGTTTTCATGAAATTGGTCTTGTAAGCGGGTGTGACGTTTGCAGAAATTGGCCGATGGGCTAAGATGACGGTCACAATAATAATTTGCAAAGTGTGCACAACCGAGCAAGAGACTCTCTTGTGTGAGGGTGGTTGGTTGAGCAAGACAATAACCGGAAGTCAGGAGACACAGATGGAAAGTAAAATCGTAGTACCTGCTACAGGCGAAAAAATTTCTGTAGATGCAGCAGGTAAGCTGGTTGTACCGAATAACCCAATTATTCCTTTCATCGAGGGTGACGGTATCGGTGTGGACGTGACTCCTGCCATGCTGAAAGTGGTGGATGCTGCCGTAGAGAAAGCCTACAAAGGCGAAAAGAAAATCTCTTGGATGGAAATCTACACCGGTGAGAAATCAACCAAAGTGTACGGCGATGATGTTTGGTTACCAGCCGAAACACTGGATGCCATGCGTGAATACCACGTGGGTATCAAAGGCCCACTGACTACCCCGGTTGGTGGTGGTATCCGTTCTCTGAACGTAGCTCTGCGTCAGGAGCTGGATCTGTATGTTTGTCTGCGTCCGGTTCGTTACTATGAAGGCACACCTAGCCCGGTTAAACAGCCTGAACTGACCAACATGGTTATTTTCCGTGAAAACGCGGAAGACATCTACGCCGGTATCGAATGGAAAGCCGATTCTGCCGAAGCGAAAAAAGTCATCGAATTCCTGCGCACCGAAATGGGCGTGAAGAAGATCCGTTTCCCTGACAACTGCGGTATTGGTATCAAACCAATGTCAGAAGCGGGCACCAAACGTCTGGTTCGCGCGGCGCTGGAATATGTGATCGACAACGATCGTGACTCGCTGACACTGGTGCACAAAGGCAACATCATGAAGTTCACCGAAGGCGCGTTCAAAGACTGGGGTTACCAGCTGGCTCGTGAAGAGTTCGGTGCTGAACTGATCGATGGCGGCCCTTGGTGCCAGTTCAAAAACCCGAAAACCGGCAAAAACATCATCGTTAAAGACGTGATTGCTGATGCGTTCCTGCAACAGATCCTGCTGCGTCCGGCTGAATACGATGTTATCGCCACCATGAACCTGAACGGTGACTACATCTCTGATGCACTGGCTGCACAGGTGGGTGGTATCGGTATCGCGCCAGGCGCGAACATCGGTGACGGTGTGGCACTGTTTGAAGCGACTCACGGTACTGCGCCGAAATATGCCGGTCAGGACAAAGTTAACCCAGGTTCACTGATCCTGTCTGCGGAAATGATGCTGCGTCATCTGGGCTGGTTTGAAGCGGCTGATCTGATCGTTAAAGGCATGGAAGGCGCTATCCGTAACAAGACAGTGACCTATGACTTCGAACGTCTGATGGACGGCGCGACACTGCGTAAATGCTCTGAATTTGCTGATGACATGATCAGCCAGATGTAATGACAGGATAACTGCCGCTTTAGGCGGTGGTTATCTTCGCGCAGAAAAACAGAAGCGGGAACTGGGTTCCCGCTTCTTCATTTAGAGTACATCCCGTTCTCTTTATTATGATTCCTGGGATGAGGTAGGGACAATGCTGGTGGCATGTGACCCTTTAGGCCCTGCTTGTACTTCAAACTCAACAGGTTGCCCCGCTTTCAGCGTCTTGTACCCGTTCATGTCGATAGTGGAGTAATGAGCAAAAATATCATCGCCACCACCATCGGGGCAGATGAATCCAAATCCTTTCGCATTGTTAAACCACTTTACGGTTCCAGTAGCCATACATCTACGTCCTCAGAGATGAAATTACTTTAAACGCCGTTGAGATGATGCACCACTGACCTCAAATAAGAGCTGTCAGTTGGTCACCAAATCATCAATCTAGTGCAAAAAGCAATTCAGTCAAGTAGCAGATCTCTAAAGCAAGAGCTATTTCAAATAGTATATTGACAACTATTCTTATCTCAGTAGTAATGAAAGAAAAAGGTAGTCGTAAATGAGTAAAACGCGTGTCTCACCGACCACGGAAACGGTGAGTGAGAGTAAAACCGAAATTCAGCCGCCGTCGATGTATAAGGTGATTTTACTGAATGATGATTACACCCCGATGGATTTTGTCGTTGAAGTGTTACAGCGTTTTTTTCGTATGGATCTGGAAAAAGCGACACAGGTCATGTTGGCTGTGCACTATGAGGGCAAAGGGGTGTGTGGCGTCTATACTGCTGATATAGCAGAAACAAAAGTTGATCAAGTTAACCGTTACGCGCGTAAGCATGAACATCCGTTGCTGTGTACTATGGAACAAGCCTGATAATCAGGTGCCTCTTGCATAGCGTTGTTGTCAGTTGGTTTGGGAGGTGCCCATGCTAAACAAAGAACTGGAAAAGTCTATTAACCAGGCATTCAAGGCAGCGAGAGATGCACGTCATGAGTTCATGACCGTTGAACATCTGTTGCTGGCATTAATTGATAACCATTCGGCGCATGATGCATTAGTGGCATGTGGTGCGGATGTTGACCAACTGCGCAGAGAACTCACCGTATTTCTGGAACAGACCACCCCGATGATCCCGCTTGAAGAACCTGAACGGGATACTCAACCGACACTGGGTTTCCAGCGGGTATTGCAACGGGCCGTCTTTCATGTGCAATCTTCCGGTCATAATGAAGTGTTTGGCGCCAATGTGCTGGTAGCCATTTTCAGCGAACAAGAGTCACAGGCCGTCTATTTCCTGAAAAAAGCGGATATTAACCGGTTGGATGTCGTCAACTACATCTCTCATGGCGTCCGGAAGGATGTACCACATCAGGATGATTCACATTCCAGCCAGGATTCCGGTGACGGCGAGGGCATGAGTGAAGAAGCCGCCGCCAACCAGATGGAAAACTTTGTCACCAACCTGAATCAGAAAGTGGTTGAGGGGAATATTGATCCGCTGATTGGCCGTGACGCGGAAGTTAATCGTACGATTCAGATCCTATGCCGTCGCCGTAAAAATAACCCTTTGCTGGTCGGCGAAGCCGGAGTCGGTAAGACTGCCATTGCGGAAGGGCTGGCCTATCGTATCGTGCATGGCGATGTCCCCGAAGTCATTGCTGACAACACCGTTTATTCACTGGATATGGGTTCATTGCTGGCCGGTACCAAATATCGTGGTGATTTTGAGAAACGCTTTAAGGTGGTATTAAAACAACTGGAACGTGAAAAAGGGGCGATCCTGTTTATTGATGAGATTCATACCATCATCGGTGCCGGAGCCGCCTCTGGCGGACAACTGGATGCAGCCAATCTGATCAAGCCTATTTTGTCTTCCGGCCAGTTACGCTGCATGGGATCAACCACCTATCAGGAATATTCACAGGTCTTTGAAAAAGATCATGCGCTGGCACGTCGCTTCCAGAAGATTGATGTGGTGGAACCTTCAGTGGATGACACCACCAAAATCCTGATTGGGTTGAAGCCTCGCTATGAAGAACATCACCATGTGCGTTACACCAATAAGGCGTTACGCGCGGCGGCTGAACTGGCGGCCAAATATATCAATGATCGCCATTTGCCGGATAAAGCCATTGATGTGATTGATGAAGTTGGTGCCAGCCAGCGTCTGCTGCCGCCAAGCAAACGTAAAAAAGTGATCAATGTGCCGGATATTGAAGCCGTTGTCGCAAAAATTGCCCGGATCCCGGAAAAATCGGTTTCTTCCAGTGACCGGGATATTCTGCGTAATCTGGAACGGAATCTGAAAATGGTGGTGTTTGGCCAGGATAAAGCGATTGAAGTCCTGACCGATGCCATTCGTCTCAGTCGTTCCGGTCTGGGTAATGAACGCCGTCCGGTCGGTTCGTTCCTGTTTGCCGGGCCAACCGGTGTCGGTAAAACCGAAGTCACGTTGCAGCTTGCGAAAGCAATGGGCATTGAGTTATTACGTTTCGATATGTCGGAATATATGGAGCGCCATACCGTATCACGTCTGATCGGCGCACCTCCGGGCTATGTCGGCTATGAACAGGGTGGTTTACTGACTGATGCCGTCATCAAACAACCGCACTGCGTTGTCTTGCTCGATGAGATTGAAAAAGCGCATCCTGATGTCTTTAACCTGCTGTTACAGGTCATGGATAACGGTACATTGACCGATAACAATGGTCGTAAGGCCGATTTCCGAAATGTCGTGCTGGTGATGACCACCAACTGTGGTGTTCAGGAAACACAACGGAAATCCATCGGCTTCCAGCAACAGGATCATAGCCATGATGCGTTGTCGGAAATCAACCGCACCTTTACACCGGAATTCCGTAACCGGTTAGACAATATTATTTGGTTCAACCATCTGGATATGGATGTGATCCATCAGGTGGTGGATAAATTCATTGTTGAACTGCAGGCACAACTGGATGCTAAAGGCGTGTCATTGGAAGTCACCTCTGCGGCTCGGCATTGGCTGGCAGAAAAAGGCTATGACAAGGCCATGGGCGCTCGTCCTATGGGGCGTCTGATCCAAGAACAGATGAAAAAACCGCTGGCCAATGAGCTGTTGTTTGGCGAACTGGTGGCAGGGGGCAGTGTGAAGGTTTATCTGCTCGACGACAAACTGAAATTTGATTTTGCGCCCAACAAAGAGAGTGTCTTACAGCCATAACGGCGGTTAAGACCAAAAGAAAAAAGCCCCGGATACTACTGGGGCTTTTTTCTATCTGGATCTTAACGAGAACGGAATACGATGCGACCTTTAGACAGGTCATAGGGGGTCAGCTGCACTGTCACCTTATCACCAGTCAGAATACGGATGTAGTTTTTGCGCATTTTACCGGAGATATGAGCCGTTACCACGTGACCATTTTCAAGTTCAACACGGAACATTGTATTAGGCAGGGTCTCCAGAATCGTCCCTTGCATCTCGATACTGTCTTCTTTAGACATTGAATCCTCGTAATTACCACCAAAAAAATCTGCTGGATCATGCCGGATTTCGCTGGTTGTGTAAAGTTCAGTCAGTCGTAATGCCGTATTTTTTCCAGACTTTATTTTCCAACCGTTCATGAGGCAGATAGCCAGATTTGTAATTCATCTTCCGGCAACCATCGACCTGATAGCCGAGGTAGAGATAGGTACGCCCCATTCGTAATGTGAGCTGCAGTTGAGTCAAAATGGCGTAAGTACCCAGTGAGCGGGCTTCATATTCAGGATCATAAAAGGTGTACATGGCGCTCAGGCTATGTGGTGTCACATCGGTGACCGCCACAGCGATCAGTTTTTCACCATGATAAAATTCGATGAATACCGGCTTGAGCCAGTCAGAGAGCAGAAACTGTTTGTATTGGCTATAACTGGGTGGATACATGCTGCCATCAGCATGACGCTGGTTGATATAACGCTCGTATAACGCGTAGTAGACCGGTTTATCGGTATCATTCAGTTGCCAGCTGATATCACTGTTTTTATGCAACACCCGCCGTTGCTTCCGGCTGGGTTCAAATTCGGCAGCGTTGATGCGCAACGACTGACAGGCTGAACACTGTGTGCAGTGCGGCCGATAAACATCGTTGCCACTACGACGAAAGCCGGCTTGCAACAAGAGTTCATAACCGGTCGCCGTCCGGTAATTTTCATCCATCAAGACAATCAGCTGTTCATACTGGTCTGGCAGGTAGCTGCATGTATGTGAGGGGGTTATGCCAACCCTTAACGGTGTCGAGTTCATAATATCAGCACCTGTGGTTGCCAGCATTCAGCCGGAAAGGATTGCTCCCGCAGTTCAGCCAGTTGTTGCAAGAAGATGTCGCGGGGCAACTCCTGAACGCCCATCGTCTCAAGATAGCTGTTTTGCATCTGACAATCGATCAAGGGGGCGTTATAGCGTGCCAGATGTCGGCACAATGCCACCATCGCCAGTTTCGAGGCATCCGGCTGGCGATGGAACATGGATTCGCCACAAAATAATTTTCCAACCGTGATGCCGTATAACCCGCCAACCAACTGTTCGTCATCCCATACTTCAATGGAGTGGGCTTGGCCCATCTCGTGCAAAATGGCATAGGACTGCATGAATTCCTGGGTGATCCAGGTTTCATCAGAGTAACGCCGGGGTTCAGCGCAGGCTTTTACCACATCCATAAAGGCCTGATTGACCGTAAATCGCAGCGAGGTTTTCGCCAGTGTTTTGCGTAATGACCGGCTGATATGCAATTGCGCCACAGGCAATACGCCCCGCGGATCAGGAGACCACCAGAGAATGGGCTGATAGGCACTGTACCAGGGAAAAATACCGTTATAGTAAGCCGCCAACAGTCGGGCAGAGGAAAGATCGCCGCCAATGGCAAGGAGTCCGTTTGGTTCGAGTAATGCCTCTTCCGGTGAGGGAAAGTACAATGTCGAATCCAGTTGTGTCAGATAAATCGTCATTTACAGCATTCATTCGAAAAGACGCATTTATTTGATAATAACCAGCCTATCTGGTTTTGTCATGGCACCATGTCGCAGGGATAAAAAATGCCGCATAAAGCGGCATTTAAATCGATAACAGATGACTTATTTTGCCTGACCATCAAGGAAGCGTTCGGCATCCAGTGCGGCCATACAACCGGTACCGGCGGAGGTGATGGCTTGACGATAGACATAATCGGCGACATCCCCGGCGGCAAACACACCCTCAATACTGGTTTGTGTGGCAAAACCGTCGCTACCACCTTTTACTTTCAGGTAGCCGTTTTGCATCTCCAGCTGACCTTCAAAAATGGCGGTGTTCGGGCTGTGACCAATGGCAATAAATGCGCCCATGACTTCAACGTCTTCGGTTGATTCATCTTTTGTACTGCGCAGACGCACACCGGTTACACCCATTTCATCACCCAGCACCTCTTCCAGCGTGCGGTTCAGATGTAATTTAATGATGCCCTGTTCCACCTTGTCATACAGACGTTTGATCAGTATTTTTTCGGAACGGAAAGTATCACGGCGGTGGATCAGGTGTACTTCAGAGGCAATGTTTGCCAGATACAGCGCTTCTTCAACGGCTGTATTACCGCCGCCTACGACAGCAACCTTCTGACCACGATAAAAGAAGCCATCACAGGTTGCACAGGCTGAGACGCCACGGCCTTTGAATGCCTCTTCGGATTCCAGCCCCAGATAACGGGCCGATGCGCCAGTGGCAATAATTAAAGCATCGCAAGTGTATTCGCCACTGTCCCCAATCAGACGGAACGGCTTCTGTTGCAGTTCTACCGCGTTAATATGATCGAAAATAATTTGAGTATCAAAATGCTCAGCATGGGCCTTCATGCGATCCATCAATGCCGGGCCAGTCAATCCTTCTGCATCACCCGGCCAGTTTTCAATTTCGGTCGTCGTGGTGAGCTGACCACCCTGCTGCATGCCCGTGATCAAGACAGGATTTAAATTCGCGCGTGCCGCATAGACGGCTGCGGTATATCCTGCCGGGCCCGATCCGAGAATTAGCAGCTTACTGTGTTTTACTTGGCTCATGATGGCATCCTTAAATAACTTGTAGCCGAATAATAGAAAATGAAATTGGTGGGGTAAAGCAGGAGAAACCGATTAAACCAATCGGTTTTATCTATTAAATAGCAAATCTTTATAAGTGAGCCGGAAAATGAGCAAATAAAATACAGTTTATCTGCTCATGCCGGTTGTTAAGGTTCACGATGTTTTTTCTTCATCCAGACCTAGCGCCTGTTCGGGGGAGCATGTTGCCAACGAATGGGCTTGTCCCACCTCAGCACAGGTGAGCTGACCTTTAAATATGTTTAAGCCATGACGTAAAAAACGGTCATTCCGAAAAGCCTCCACATAACCCTGCTTAGCCAGTTTGATAATAAATGGCAAGGTTGCGTTGTTTAATGCCTGGGTAGAGGTTCTGGCCACCGCTCCCGGCATATTGGCCACGCAATAATGTACGACACCATCGACAATATAGGTCGGATCGCTGTGCGTCGTTGGACGAGAGGTTTCTGCGCATCCGCCCTGATCGATAGCAACATCAACAATGGCCGAACCATCTTTCATTTTTTTGACCATGCTGGCGGTGATCAGTTTCGGCGCAGTGGCGCCCGGTAGCAATACGCCGCCGATCACCAAATCAGCCTCAAGAACGGCGCGTTCTATGGATTCCGTAGTGGAATGAATCAGTTTTGCTGCACCTTTGAATTCGCTATCCAATCGTCGCAACGTATCGGTGTTGCGATCTAAAACCGTAACATCTGCACGCATCCCGATGGCCATACGCGCCGCATTCGAACCCACGACGCCCGCGCCCAAGATCGTGACTTTAGCGGGTGCAACGCCGGGCACACCGCCTAATAAGATGCCGGCGCCGCCGTGAGAGCGCTCCAGTATGGACGCACCCGCGTGCACGGCCATGCGGCCTGCAACCTCTGACATAGGGGCTAGTAAAGGTAATCCGCCCTTATCATCCGTTACGGTTTCATAAGCTATACAGATGGCCCCACTTTTCAGCAGATCCTGCGTTTGGCGCAGATCGGGTGCCAGATGCAAATAAGTGAATAAAATCTGCCCCGGACGTAATAAGTTACGTTCGTTCGGCTGTGGTTCTTTTACCTTGATAATCATTTCTGCAGTGGCAAAAATATCAGCCGCAGTGCTAGTAATATCAGCGCCAGCCGCTAAATAATGCTCATCTGTAAAACCAATTGCTTTACCCGCATTAGTTTCTACCAGTACAGTGTGGCCTCTTGCGGTCAATTCGCGTACACTGGATGGTGTCATACCTATGCGATATTCATGGATTTTTATTTCCTTTGGCACTCCGATGATCATGCTGGTATCTCCTTGTTAATTCAGATGATTATTCTGTTTGCTTGTAATGTTGGAAATAAAGGAATATTGACATAGTATTGTTATGATCTTATAAAAGTTTAGTTTGTTCATTATAAAACAAATAGTGATTATCACTGTGTTTCATATCTAAGGTGGAAGGAAATGCTGGAAGAACAGATCAGACTCAGGGATTTGGATCGTATAGATAGAAACATCCTGAATGAACTGCAAAAAGATGGCCGTATCTCTAATGTCGAGCTGTCCAAACGTGTTGGCTTAAGTCCAACTCCTTGTTTAGAACGTGTAAGACGTCTTGAAAGACAAGGCTTTATTGAGGGTTATACAGCTATTCTTAACCCCCATTATCTGGAAGCATCTTTGCTGGTATTTGTTGAAATTACCTTGCAGAAAGGAGCTCCAGACGTATTTGAGGAATTTAATAAAGCCGTTCTGTCATTAGAAGAAATACAGGAATGCCATCTAGTTTCTGGTGATTTCGACTATTTGTTAAAGACGCGCGTTCCGGACATGTCTGCATATCGTCGCTTGTTAGGCGAGACTTTGCTGCGGTTACCCGGTGTGAGTGATACTCGCACATATGTGGTGATGGAAGAGGTAAAACAGACCAGCCGCCTGGTTATTAATACCCGTTAAGCATTCTGCCCGTGTTTGTGCACGGGCTTTGTCTGTTATTCCACGCAACAGAATTGTACCTATTCCTTCACGACAGCTTATAATATGCCGCAGATCTCAAGTCTGGGTATCGTTATCTTCAATTATCTCAGACGCACAATTATTACTTTCCAATAAGGAGTATAGGTTTGGCTGCTGGAAAGTTTACGCCGATGTCAGGTTTACGGCGGATTTTTGAGACGGGGCTAATAATTTTAACTGTTGCCGCGTTATTTATGCTGCTTTCACTATTTACCTATCATCCCTCTGATCCGGGGTGGTCGCAGACTGCCTGGGGCGTAAAGGTGCATAATGCTGGCGGCAATGCAGGGGCATGGCTGGCTGATTTGATGTTTTTTGTATTTGGCGTGTTTGCCTATGCCATTCCCGTATTGCTGGTCGCGCTAGGCTGGGCGATTTTCTGGAAACCATATCGCTTGCTCGAAGTCGATTACTTCGCATTGGGTTTGCGGATCATCGGTTTTATCGCACTGTTTTTATCCATGTCCGCCATGGGCAGTATGAATTTCACGGATATTCATAATTTTTCATCGGGCGGGTTAATCGGTGACATGCTTTACACTGCAATTCTGCCTATTTTTGGTCAATTAGGGACAACGCTGGTTCTGTTGTGTCTGATTGCGGCCAGTATTACGTTATTCACCGGTTGGTCATGGCTTATGTTGGCCGAAAAGATTGGTGAGGCGGTCACGGGCTCGTTGCATTTTGTCTATACCTTACCAAGCCGCATCGTCGGTTGGTTTGCGGGAAAAGCGGGCTACCAACGCGTCGATGAATCACATGCAGAAGATGACGATCAGTTTGTCGATGATGATGACGATGACTTTATTCCGGCAACGGTTGGTGTTGATGACGATTTAACTCCGCGTCGGAGTGCACCTCGTTTTTCTTTCAGCCGCAAATCAGCTATCGTCGATGAAGATCTGACGGATGATGACAATGAGGTAACACAGGTTGTTTCCGTCAGTGAGCGTCGTGAACCCGAATTCAACCTGAATTCAGCTAAGAGTGCGACGACAACACGCAGTGAGCCGACCTTTACCTCTGGTTGGTCAGCCGCAGAAGACGAAGATGATTGGGAGCCCGTCTTACCATGGAGCAATGAGCAGGATGCTAAACCGGCAATGTCGACGGTCTCAGTATCTCCTGCGTCGTCTGTTTCTCCCGCGCCAGCAGCGGTCAAACCCGTTGCGACTCCGGCTGCGTTAACTCCCTTACAGCAAGCTGAACAAGCACTGATTGAAAAGGCGCGCAAAAAAGCAGCCATCGGTGATTTACCTGCTTTCACGCTCTTGGATAATCCACCGGCTAAAGTACAGACCATGAGTAAGGACGAATTGGATCGCATTGCTCGTCTGGTTGAGTCGAAACTGGCTGATTACAATGTGCAGGCACGCGTGGTTGGCGTGTATCCAGGCCCTGTGATCACGCGATTTGAGCTTGATTTGGCACCGGGTATGAAAGCCAGCAAAATCACCGGGTTATCCCGCGATCTGGCCCGTTCACTGTCGGCGGTGAGTGTGCGTGTAGTGGAAGTGATCCCTGGGAAACCTTATGTTGGCCTGGAGTTACCAAATCGCTATCGTCAGACCGTACATCTGCGCGAGGTCATTGATAGCCCAGCTTTTCACAATGCCAGCAGCCCGTTAACGCTCGTATTGGGGCAGGATATTGCTGGCGAGCCGTCGGTGGTTGATCTGGCCAAAATGCCACACCTGCTGGTGGCGGGAACCACCGGTTCAGGTAAATCGGTGGGCGTGAATGCCATGATCATCTCCATGTTGTATAAAGCAACACCGGAAGATGTTCGTTTCATCATGATTGACCCTAAAATGCTGGAGCTTTCTGTATATGAAGGCATTCCTCATTTGCTGACTGAAGTTGTCACCGATATGAAAGATGCAGCCAATGCGCTGCGCTGGTGTGTGGGTGAGATGGAACGGCGTTATAAGCTGATGTCGGTGATGGGGGTGCGTAACCTGAAAGGTTATAACGCCAAGATTGGTGGGGCCATTGACTCTGGCAACCCAATTAAAGATCCATTCTGGCGTCCGGGCGACTCTTTTGATGAAGAAGCACCAGATCTGGAACGTTTGCCGCATATTGTCGTGATTGTCGATGAATTCGCCGACATGATGATGATGGTGGGTAAGAAAGTAGAAGAGTTGATTGCCCGTATTGCGCAGAAAGCGCGTGCGGCTGGTATACACCTGATCCTTGCGACCCAGCGTCCTTCGGTGGATGTGATCACTGGTCTGATTAAGGCAAACATTCCGACTCGTATTTCATTCCAAGTCTCTTCTAAGATTGATTCACGAACCATTCTGGATCAGCAGGGTGCTGAGGCTTTGTTGGGCATGGGGGATATGTTGTATATGCCTGCTGGCGATAGTACTCCAACGCGAGTTCATGGTGCTTTTGTCAGCGACAATGAGGTGCATCGTGTGGTTGATGATTGGAAACTGCGTGGCGAACCTAATTACATTGATGAAATCCTGAATGGTGAAATTACGGCGGAAAATGCATTGCCGGGCGAACAAACCAGCCGGGATGAAGATTTAGATCCGCTGTTTGATGAAGCCGTGGAGTTTGTTGTTGAGTCACGCCGTGGTTCTACGTCGAGTGTCCAACGTCGTTTTAAAATAGGTTACAACCGTGCAGCGCGTCTGATTGAGCAGATGGAATCACAAGGCATTGTCAGTGCTCCCGGCAGTAACGGACAACGTGAAGTGCTGGCACCGTCTTCTATGAGAGATTGATATGAAAACTATGACTAAGTTGTGTACGGTTGGTATTGCGGCTTGCATTTGGTCGCTGAGTTTTCAGGCATTGGCCGATGACAGTGCGGCATTAAAAAAGAAACTGGCGAGTCTTCGCCAGTTCAGTGCCCATTTTGAACAGGAGGTCGTTGATGCACAGGGTAAACCATTGCAAAAAGGCAGTGGTGACATGACAGTGCAACGGCCCGATCGTTTTCGCTGGGAAGCCAAAAAACCGGATGACAATCTAATTGTGTCAGACGGTAAAGCGGTGTGGCTGTATGATCCGTTTGTTGAACAAGTAACGGTTATGAGTTTGAGCAAAGCGGTCGTGAATACACCCTTTCTGCTGATTTCAAGTACGGATGACAAAATCTGGAAAAACTATCAAATCGATCAAGATGGTTTAGCGTTTACGATTACCAGCAAACAAAAAGATCAGCGCATTGAGTCACTGCGCATGGTGTTTGATAATCAAAATCATATTACCCGGATGGAAGTCAACGAAGCTCAAGGGCAGCGTAGCGAATTTACGCTGTCGTCATTTAATCAGAATCCGACAATTAAAGCAGATACCTTTAATTTCAAGACACCGGAAGGTGTGACGGTTGACGACCAACGCTGATGAGCAATTTGTCGCTGGATTTTGCGCCTGATTTTCGCCCTCTGGCTGCGCGGATGCGGCCAGAGCGCTTGGATCAGTATATCGGTCAGAGTCATTTGCTGGCTGAAGGAAAACCACTGCGACGCGCAATCGAGGCGGGCCATTGTCATTCGATGATCCTGTGGGGGCCGCCGGGAACAGGTAAAACGACATTAGCCGAGTTAATGGCGCGTTACTGTCAGGCAGACGTAGAGCGGATCTCGGCGGTCACGTCTGGGGTGAAAGAGATCCGGGCTGCGATTGAACGGGCGAAAGACAACAGTTATCGCAGCCGACGAACCTTGCTGTTTGTCGATGAAGTGCATCGCTTTAATAAAAGTCAGCAAGATGCCTTTTTGCCGCATATCGAAGATGGCACGATTATTTTTGTCGGCGCCACGACAGAAAACCCTTCCTTTGAATTGAATAATGCACTGTTATCCAGAGCCCGAGTTTATTTGCTGAAACGCCTGACCGAAGACGACATTCACCAAGTGGTTCAACAGGCGTTAACTGACCCGAGAGGGTTGGCCGGTGAGCCGCTGCAATTTGATGATGGTGTCTTGAATGCTTTGGTGCAACTGGTCGATGGCGATGCCAGAAAAGCATTAAACTATCTTGAACTCTTGAATGATATGGCGGAGCTCCGTCATGGAGTAAAACGGATTGATCGCCAGCTACTAGCGGCTGTCTCCGGCGAGAAAGTCGCACGCTTCGATAATCAAGGGGATGTTTATTACGATCTGATCTCGGCATTTCACAAATCGATCCGTGGTTCAGATCCGCAGGCCGGGCTTTACTGGTATGCACGCATTGTCGCTGCCGGGGGCGATCCACTTTATGTTGCCCGGCGTCTTTTAGCCATCGCGTCAGAGGATATTGGTAATGCTGACCCTAATGCCATGCGGGTTGCACTGGCAGCTTGGGATTGCTTTGAGCGGGTAGGGCCGGCCGAAGGTGAACGCGCAATTGCCCAGGCTGTCGTTTATCTGGCGTGTGCACCGAAAAGCAATGCTGTTTATGTTGCCTGGGCGGCGGCATTGCAAGACGCCAAAAACCAGCCGGATTATGAGGTTCCGCCTCATCTGCGTAATGCGCCCACCAAGCTCATGGCGTCACTGGGTTATGGGGAAGAATACCGCTATGCCCACAACGAGCCCGGCGCTTATGCTGCTGGTGAGTGTTATTTCCCGCCGGAACTCGAAGGCCGGGAATATTACCTGCCATCAGAGCGCGGGGCTGAAAAACAGATTGCACAAAAACTGAACTATCTGGCTGAATTGGATGCACAAACCACTTTCCAGCGTTATCCTAAATCCCGTTCGTAATGCGGGCTAAACAGAATAATCCTCGTTTGGACGTACCCGGCTTTGACGGCTTTTGGTAAACTGCAGTCATCGACGACATTTTTAGTCGCGGATTCGTTCTATTACTCCAATAATTTTTTGCATAACAGCAGGTTTATCATGCTTGATCCTAAATTTCTGCGTAGTGACATTGAGGCTGCTGCTGAGCGTTTGGCTCTGCGGGGTTATAAGTTAGATGTGGCTACCATCAATGCGCTGGAAGAACAGCGTAAAGTGCTTCAAACCCGTACTCAGGAATTACAAGCCGAGCGTAATGCACGCTCTAAGGCTATCGGTGAAGCGAAACGTCGTGGTGAAGATGTGGCTCCGCTGATGGCTCAGGTCGGTTCACTGGGTGATGAGCTGGAACAATGTAAAAAACAACAAGATGAGATCTTGGAACAACTGCGTCAGATCTCCCTGTTAGTACCGAATCTACCGGCAGACTCGGTGCCAGTCGGTAAAGATGAACACGAAAACGTGGAAGTACGTCGCTGGGGTACACCTCGTCAATTTGATTTTGAAATCAAAGACCATGTAGCGGTGGGTGAAGCTAACGGTGGTCTGGATTTTGCGACAGCAACTAAAATTTCGGGTTCCCGTTTTGTGGTGCTGCAAGGACAGATCGCGCGTATGCACCGCGCATTGGCGCAGTTCATGCTGGATCTGCACACACAGCAGCACGGTTATACCGAATGCTACGTGCCGTATCTGGTGAATGCAGACAGCTTGTTGGGCACCGGTCAGTTGCCGAAATTTGCAGAAGATCTGTTCCACACCGCCATCAATGGGGAAGGCGATGAAGAGGGCAAGGTGCGTAAATTCTCACTGATCCCGACCGCCGAAGTGCCGTTGACCAACATCGCGCGTGATGAAATTTACGATGAGAAAACACTGCCGATCAAAATGACTGCGCACAGCCCTTGCTTCCGTTCAGAAGCTGGATCTTACGGCCGTGATACCCGTGGTCTGATCCGTATGCATCAGTTTGATAAAGTCGAAATGGTGCAACTGGTTCATCCTGAAAAATCATGGGATGCGCTGGAAGAGATGACCGGTCATGCTGAGAAGGTATTGCAGTTGTTAGGTCTGCCATATCGTGTCATGGCCTTGTGCACAGGCGATATGGGCTTCTCTGCGGCGAAGACTTATGATCTGGAAGTGTGGTTGCCAGCCCAGAATACCTATCGTGAAATCTCATCCTGCTCTAACTGTACTGATTTCCAGGCGCGTCGCATGCAAGCCCGTGTACGTAGTGCTGACGGTAAACCACAATTACTGCATACGCTGAATGGTTCAGGCTTGGCTGTGGGTCGTACTCTGGTGGCGGTATTGGAAAATTACCAGCAGGCCGATGGTCGTATTGAAGTACCGGAAGTGTTGAGACCTTATATGAGTGGTTTGACGCATATTGGTTAACGATTGGTTTACCAGTTATGTTGCATAAGCAGATCATTGACTTGATCTGCTTTTTTTACATCTTCATCTGATGGAAATATGATTTTCCAGTGTAATGATAAGGTTGGATCATGTATCTGAAAAAGATTGCCTTTGTCTCTGTACCTTTGTTGTCTGCACTGATGACCGGCTGTGCCAGTCATGCAAATGACGATAAACTCGATACCGATGTCTTATTACTGACGCAGAAAATGAATGCATTGACGGTTGAGCTAAAGACATTGAAAGCCAAACAGCAGCAAGAACAACAGGAATTAAAAGTAGCCAAACAAAGACAAAATTCAGAACAAAAACAGGGCTGAATGAGTATGTTGTGTCAGCGAGAAATAAATAGATAAAGAATAAAAAGAGAGGGGATGGTGGCTATGACGGGATTCGAACCTGTGACCCCCGCATTATGAGTGCGATGCTCTAACCAACTGAGCTACATAGCCATAAAAAGCATGGCTGGGGTACCAGGATTCGAACCTGGGTATGGCGGGATCAAAACCCGCTGCCTTACCGCTTGGCGATACCCCAACTGGAGATTTTCATTAAGATGGCTGGGGTACCAGGATTCGAACCTGGGTATGGCGGGATCAAAACCCGCTGCCTTACCGCTTGGCGATACCCCAACTGAGAATGAAAATTGGCTGGGGTGCAAGGATTCGAACCTTGGTATGGTGGAATCAGAATCCACTGCCTTACCGCTTGGCGACACCCCAGTAATGGTGGCTATGACGGGATTCGAACCTGTGACCCCCGCATTATGAGTGCGATGCTCTAACCAACTGAGCTACATAGCCAACACCTGAACAATTCAGCAAGGCTGCTGAACTGTGCGGGGCGCATTATGCGTATATGCGCTGTTACCGTCAACCCTTTTTTAATCATCCTGTTCCGTGTGCTTAAAACTTATCCGTAATACCCATGATCGCTCAATTTATCTATTGGCTGAGCTGCGATCTGTTTTGATTTCAAGCACCAAACGCTTGCTGCCAATCTTGCTTGAATTGTGCCATGGCCATATCTACGGCCGGATTACGCACTAATTGTTCAGCCACATCTATCGGCAGGGTAATACTGGTACATCCGGCCAGCAGACAATCCAGCACTTGGCGGGGTGTTTTAAAGCTGGCGGCCAAAATCTGGCACTCGGGGGCATGCAAGGTCAGAAGTTGTTGTAATTCTTGAACACATTTAATGCCGCTGCCGCCTTGAGCATCAATCCGGTTGACATAAGGGGCGACATAGCTGGCCCCGGCTAATGCGGCTAACAGGGCTTGCATCGGAGAATAAACGGCTGTGCCTAACGTTTTGATCTGGCGTTGTTTCAATAGCTGAATGGCACGCAATCCCTCCGGTGTAACAGGAATTTTTATCACAAGTTGTGGATCCAACGTTTGCAGATGCTCTGCTTCTGTCGCCATGGCTTCCGCTTTATCACTCATGACTTGCGCAAACAGGATCTTCTCTGCTCCCAGCATTGCCCGTAACTCAGGCAATACTTGCGCCAGGGATTGTCCCCCTTTGGCAATGATGCTTGGGTTGGTGGTGACACCGTGAATCGGCATAAAACGCGCTAATCGTTCAATGGCATTCAGATCAGCGCTATCAAGATAAAGCTCCATATATTTCTCCTGTGAGTCAGTTTACAGATCTCACTATATAAAGATGGATCTGGAACGCTATTGATATAGATCAAAATAAGTTTCAAGTGAAAGTATTTAAATGAAAGTGAAATAAAGAGACAGGATCAATTATGATTTGTAACCTGCAACGTTATGCCACACATGATGGCCCTGGCATCAGAACAGTCGTGTTTTTGAAAGGCTGTTCGTTGAGTTGTCGCTGGTGCCAAAATCCTGAGAGTCGTTTGCGTAAAGCGGATCTGCTGTATGACGAGCGGTTATGTCTTACCGGATGCCAGCGTTGTTCGGCCAAAAGTGTTGGTTTTCACCGAAATGATACCACCGGTGCTGTGCAGATTATGCGAGCCGAACTCACAGAAACGATGATGCGGCAGGCGGCTGATATTTGTCCGAGTGGAGCACTTTCTTTGTGCGGCGAAGTCATATCCGCAGAACAAATCATGAAGCAGGTGCTTCGGGATAACACTTTTTATCAACGTAGTGGCGGGGGAGTGACATTATCCGGTGGTGAGCCATTCATGCAACCGGAGATGACCCAACAGTTATTACATCTCGCCCGTACGGAAGGTATCCACACGGCTGTGGAGAGTTGCCTGCATGTGCCATGGCATCACATTGAACCGGCTATTTCATTGGTCGATTTATGGCTGATCGATATCAAGCATGTGGATGCGGACAAATTTCTGCGCTGGACGAACGGCCGGCTGGCGTTAATTCAACGCAATATTCAGCAACTGGGCGAGCATGCGGCCAATGTGCAGTTTCGTGTCCCGATCATCCCTGAGTTTAATGACGACGAGCCGACACTGACTGCCATCATTCAGCAAGCATCGGCACATTACGATCAGTATGGCGGCAACAGGGAAATCCATTTTCTGCCATATCACACTTATGGCATGCATAAATACCATTTACTCGGGCTTGATTATCAGTGTGCCCGACAACCACTTGAGCGCCCGGAGTTATTGGCTTTTGCAGAGCAGAAAGCGAAAGACTTCGGCCTGACTGCAATTCTGAGAGGTTAATGATGACTGAACTGGATCTGACCACATTGACGGAACGTATCCGCAATCACAAACGCTGTCTGGTGGATATTGTATCGCCACCAGTTTGTACCGAACGGGCATTGCATTATACACAGGCTTATAAGGCGAATCTGGATAAGCCAGTCGTGGTGCGTCGGGCATTGGCACTGGCACACCATTTGGCAGAACGGAGCATCTGGATTGATAATGACGAATTGATTATTGGTAATCAGGCGGCTTATCTGCGTGCGGCACCAATTTTCCCCGAATATACAATGGACTGGGTAGTGAAGGAAATTAATGAACTGGCAGATCGTCCTGGTGCCGGTTTTTCGGTATCAGAGAAAGATAAAGCCATTATTCATGACATCGCTCCATTTTGGATGGGGCAAACGGTGCGTGACCGTTGCTATGCGCTATTTTCAGAGGACCACAAAGCATTACTGGAATCAGGCATCATTAAGGCTGAAGGCAACATGAATTCCGGTGATGCGCATATGGCTGTAGATTATGAACTGATCCTGCAAGTGGGCATCCAAGGGGTTCGCCAGAAAGTGGCAGAACGTCGACAACGTCTGGATCTGGCTGACTGGGCTGATCTGCACCGTGAACAATTTCTGAAATCAGTGGATATTGCGTTCAGTGCCATGACAGATCACATCCGCAGGTATGCTGCCTTAGCGCGTGAGATGGCCAGCCAAGAAGAACGCTTAGACCGTCGGGATGAATTGCTGGCGATGGCCGAAAATTGCGACGTGATTGCAGAACAACCCGCCCAAACATTCTGGCAGGCATTGCAGCTGTGTTATTTCATTCAGTTGTTTTTGCAGATCGAATCAAATGGTCATTCAGTCTCATTTGGCCGGATGGATCAGTATCTCTATCCTTGGTATCAACGCGATGTAGAGCAAGAGCGCACACTTTCACGGGAACGGGCTATCGAGTTATTCCATAGCTGCTGGCTGAAACTGCTGGAGGTCAACAAGATCCGTTCAGGCTTGCACTCCAAGTCTTCTGCTGGCAGCCCGATGTATCAGAACGTTACGATTGGTGGACAAAAACTGCATCATGGGGAACCGGTCGATGCCGTGAATCCGCTGTCTTATACCATTCTGGAATCGTGTGGCCGGTTACGTTCTACTCAGCCAAACTTGAGCGTGCGATATCACGCAGGGATGAGTAACGATTTTCTGGATGCCTGCATGTCGGTGATCCGCTGCGGTTTCGGTATGCCGGCCTTTAATAACGATGAGATTGTCATTCCTGAATTTATTAAATTGGGGGTGGAAAAAGAGGACGCTTATAACTATTCCGCGATAGGCTGTATTGAAACGGCGGTGCCCGGCAAGTGGGGATATCGCTGTACGGGGATGAGTTTCCTTAATTTTACCAGGGTCATGCTGGCAGCACTGGAACAAGGAACAGATGCCACGACCGGAAAAACCTTTCTGCCACAGGATAAAGGCTTGACATTAGGGAACTTCAGCACGTTCGATGAAGTGATGTCAGCCTGGGATCGGCAAGTGCGTTATTACGCGCGCAAGACCATTGAAATTGATTGTGTCATTGACACCATGTTGGAAGAAAATGCCCACGATATCATCTGTTCCGCGCTGATTGATGACTGTATTGAACGCGGTAAGACCGCGAAGCAAGGCGGGGCAAAATATGACTGGGTTTCCGGTCTGCAGGTCGGGATCGCCAATACGGGAAACAGCCTGGCCGCAGTTCGCGATTTTGTGTTCAGCGGTAAAATTACCCAACAGGAACTGGCGGCAAAACTGGCCGACGATTTCGCCGGGGAAGAGGGCGAAGCATTACGGCAGATGTTATTAAATCGTGCCGCTAAATATGGAAATGATGTCGATTCTGTAGATGAATTACTGGTGGGTGCTTATCAGAGTTACATCGATGAAATCAGCCATTTCCATAATACCCGCTATGGCCGTGGTCCGATTGGCGGGGGATATTATGCAGGCACCTCGTCAATTTCTGCCAACGTGCCGTTCGGGGCAGGCACCATGGCGACGCCGGATGGACGGAAAGCCAGAACACCGCTGGCGGAGGGGGCCAGCCCATCATCCGGCACGGATACACATGGTCCGACGGCCGTCTTTAATTCGCTTGGTAAATTGCCGACAGCCGCCATTCTGGGCGGGGTATTGCTGAATCAGAAGTTGAACCCGACCAGTCTGGAGCAACCGCGTGACCGGCAAAAACTGATGACATTGCTGCGCACTTTCTTTGAGGTGCACAAAGGCTGGCATGTGCAATATAACATTGTCTCACGAGAGACATTACTGGCAGCGAAAGCGCATCCTGATCAATATCGCGATCTGGTTGTTCGTGTTGCGGGTTATTCTGCCTTTTTCACGGCATTATCGCCGGATACGCAGGATGACATTATTGCCCGTACAGAACACACCCTGCATTAAACCTGTGATGAAATACAGGCCTGGCAGAGGTTGCCGGGCCTTTTTTATTGGTGCGGTAAAGAGAAATAGTAACAGGCGTGTTTGGTTAATCCGAAGTATTCAATTTGCTGTGAGTTCAATTCATCGGAAGCAACAATGCCTGTAATAGTACGCTCGTCATTCTGTAATGAAATCAGATCAACGCCTTCCGGTACCCGACCTTTTTCATAGGGTAAAACCATCGGCTTCAACGGAGATGATGGTTCACTGGACATCACCAGCGCCAGGGTATTGTCGCTGAGGGTTACCAGACTGCCCGGTGGATAGATCCCCAGTACTTTGATCAGCAGTTGGGTCAACTGGACATCAAATTGCTTGCCTGCCTTTTTGTATAATCCGGCGATCACCTGATTTGGATGCAAGGAACCCAGTCCATTTCGTGGGTGCAGTTGCTCTTCATAATAATCGACCACGGCAATCAAACGACTGAGTAGCGGAATATCATCCCCTTTTAATCCGGCAGGATAGCCAGAGCCATCCTGACATTCATGATGTTGCAGGGCAACCTGACGCACAGCCGGATTAAATGCTTTTAACTGGGTTAACTGTTCATAGCCATATTGGACATGCATTTTCAGGTAATTGGTTTCAGCCGTCGTTAATTCCGTCCGTTTCCGGCTGACCTGCGTAGGAATGCGTAATTCACCGATGTCATGGACTAACCCGGCTAATCCAGCATCTTGTATAGCTAACGGCTCCCAACCTGCTTCCTTGGCAATTAACATCGCAATAAACGCGACATTGAGACTATGCAACAATAACGGATCGCCATTACGTACAGACCGTACCAAGTGAAACCCAATGGAACCTTCGGTGGCATTCAGCGTGGCAGCGGCATTACGGATCAACTCGGCGACAGTGGCTAATCCTTCATCCGGTTTCAGATTCAGTCTGGTCAGTGACTCTCGCAACGGTGAAATTGCATTGCTGAAGCTTCGTTCGGCTTGGCGGATTGAGCGGCGGGCTGCCTGCTGTTGCGCCTTATGGGGATCCGGCAAGACGATTTCAGGTTCTGCTTCTGAGGGAGGGGATTCCGGAATGGTGGCTTCGAGCGGTTCGCTGTCTTCAACCATGCTTTTGTTTAGATCAACCGGAATATTTTTTACACCCAGAGAGCGCAGGATTTTCAGTTGTTCATTGTCTTTGATGCGAAAAGAGCTAAACAGGAAGGGATGATTTTTCCAGCCAAAGGGTAAGACGACATAATGCCCGATTTTAAGTTGCTCAACAGGAATCGAAGTTGTCTGGCTCATCGACTGCGGCTCTCTCTTAGCTGAACGATATTATTGAAATTATATAATTATAGTAGTCGCTGAATAATAACAAGGAGGAGTTAATTTGTACGTGAGGAAGCGGGGATGTGCAATAAATTATTATTTTAAAAATGTGGTTTCTTTTTGAATTTAAACAAAAATGCCCGCAAAAGCGGGCATCGGGAACAGAAAGGCGTACGTATCAGACGTTAAATAGGAAGTTCAGTACGTCACCATCTTTAACGATGTAGTCTTTACCTTCGGCTCGCATTTTACCGGCTTCTTTTGCACCCTGTTCACCCTTGTAGGTGATGAAGTCTTCAAACGAAATGGTCTGCGCGCGGATAAAGCCTTTTTCGAAGTCGGTATGGATCTTACCGGCGGCTTGAGGTGCGGTTGCACCCACAGGAATGGTCCAGGCACGCACTTCTTTGACGCCCGCAGTGAAATAGGTTTGCAGGTTCAGCAGTTTGTAGCCAGCACGGATCACTCGGTTCAGACCGGGTTCTTCCAGACCTAACTCGGCCATGAATTCAGCACGATCTTCATCTTCCATTTCCGCCAGATCGGCTTCGATGGCGGCACAGACTGGCACTACCACGGAGCCTTCTTTTTCTGCAATCGCGCGTACCTGATCCAGGTATGGGTTGTTTTCAAAACCATCTTCATTGACGTTGGCAATGTACATGGTTGGTTTCAGCGTCAGAAAACTCAGGTAACGGATGGCTGCTTTATCCGCATCGCTCAGATCCAGCGCACGCAGCATGCCAGCTTGTTCCAGCTGCGGCAGACATTTTTCCAGTGCTTCCAGTTCGGCTTTAGCGTCTTTATCGCCGCCTTTGGCCTTCTTCTGTACACGCTGGATGGCACGTTCACAAGTGTCCAGATCCGCCAGTGCCAGTTCGGTATTGATAGTCTCAATATCTTCGGCCGGATTGACTTTGCCGGAAACGTGGATGATGTTGTCGTTTTCAAAACAACGAACGACGTGACCAATCGCTTCGGTTTCGCGGATGTTGGTCAGGAACTGGTTACCCAGACCTTCACCTTTGGACGCACCTTTTACCAGACCGGCAATGTCTACGAATTCCATGGTGGTGGGTACGATGCGTTGAGGCTTGATGATCGCAGCCAGTTGATCCAAGCGAGGATCAGGCATAGGAACCACACCGGTATTCGGTTCGATCGTGCAGAACGGAAAGTTGGCTGCTTCGATGCCCGCTTTCGTTAGTGCGTTGAACAGGGTGGACTTACCTACGTTTGGCAAGCCGACGATGCCGCATTTAAAACCCATAGTGGTTGATTCCTCAATATCAGGCTGTAGCCTTGAAGCTGTGTAAGCGATTCATGGCTTTGGTCATATCAGTAGTGAATAGTATATCAGTTGCACGTACGGCTTCATCCACCGCAGCATCAATCAGTTGTTGTTCAGCTTTGGGCGCTTTGGTCAGCACGAAGCCGACGACCTGCTCTTTCGAGCCGGGATGGCCAATTCCTAAGCGCAGGCGGTGAAATTGATTGTTGTTACCCAGTTTGCTGATGATGTCTTTCAGGCCATTGTGACCGCCGTGGCCGCCGCCTTGCTTGAATTTGGCCACTCCGGGAGGCAAATCCAGTTCGTCATGCGCCACCAGAATGCCTTCCGGCGGGATCTGAAAAAATTTGGCTAATGCGGCGACAGATTTCCCACTCAGATTCATAAAGGTCGTCGGGATCAATAAACGAACATCCTGACCGTTGATCTGTATGCGACCGGTAATGCCGAAATACTTAGGGTCTTCGCGCAGACTCCCGTTATAACGGGCAGCCAGCTCGGCCACATACCATGCGCCGGCATTATGGCGGGTGTGGGCATATTCCGGCCCTGGATTAGCCAATCCGACAATCAGTTGTATGGCTTGTGTCATGGTCAATTCTATTCCGACAGGTAGAAAGAAAACTGGCCTTTATCAGGCCAGTTGCAGCGGAATGTCTTTACTGGTTCGAACAATAGTGTTTTCGGCATCCAGATAAACCAGACGGGGTTTATGCTGTTTGACTTCGTCTTCACTCATTGGGCCATAGGCACAGATGATGACTCGGTCGCCGACGGCGGCTTTGCGGGCGGCAGCGCCGTTCAGAGAGATCATGCGAGAGCCGCGTTCTCCGGAAATAGCGTAGGTGGAGAAACGTTCGCCATTTTCAACGTTGTAGATATCAATCGCTTCATATTCGACGATACCGGCAGCATCCAGCAGGTCCTGGTCGATACCACAGGAGCCTTCATAGTTCAGAACCGCATGGGTAACACGGGCCTGATGCAGTTTGCCTCGCAGCATGATTCGTTGCATTGCTTTTTCCTTACATTACACGGCTACGGTGTGTCTAGAGCACACCTGCGGCGCGACTATAAACTATCTGGTGGTTGTACGCAAATTGACCACTAAATTATCGATCAGACGCGCTTTCGGGCCTAACCAGGCGGCCATCAGAATGACTGCCTGAGCGCTGTCACTGGTCAGCGGCAATAAACTCTCCGCATCAACAACATCAATGGCATCAGTACGGAAACCTTGAGCATTCAGTTTGTCAGCGGCTTCTGCAATTAATGCGGGGATAGCGTGTTGACGGGCTGATAATTCATTACCCAGCCAGGTCATCACTTTGGCAAGTTCAGGAGCAAGCGCTCTTTCTGCTGGCGTGAGGTAACCATTACGGGAACTCAGTGCTAATCCATCTTCTGCGCGTACAGTCGGCACACCGATGATTTCGATCGGCATGGCCATATCCCGTACCATTTTACGGATCAATGCCAGTTGTTGGTAATCTTTTTGACCAAAACAGGCGATATCGGGTTGCACAATATTGAACAACTTGGTGACAACGGTGCTGACGCCGCGGAAATGACCCGGACGCATGGCGCCTTCCAGCAGTGAGGAAATACCAGGCACTTCAACGAATGTTTGGTTCTCCAGCCCCTGCGGATACATGATGGCCGGTGTTGGCGTGAATACCGCGGTAACACCTTCCTGTTCCAGCAACGCACAGTCTTCACGCAAGGTGCGTGGGTAGTTTGCCAGATCTTCCGCCCGGTCAAATTGCATCGGGTTGACAAAGATACTGACGATAACCACATCGGCATGTTGTTTGGCCTGACGGACTAGCGTCAGATGACCATGGTGCAGGTTTCCCATTGTTGGGACAAACGCAATGCGTTTCCCTTGTTGGCGAAAATCCCGGATAGCGGCGCGCAGGGCGTCGATCTGTTCTGTGACTAACACGATCAGACTTCCTTAGTTGAAGGTATGTTCGGCAGCCGGGAACTGACCATTAGCGACCTGTTCCACATACAGGCGGATCGCTTTGCGGACATCTCCGGTTTCTGCCAAGAAATTTTTGCTGAATTTAGGTATGTAACCGGTTGTGACACCCAGTGCATCTTGCATCACCAGCACCTGACCGTCTGTTTGCGCGCCGGCACCGATGCCAATAACTGGGATCCGCAGCGCCTTGGTAATGCGCTCGGCCAGTTGTTCCGGTACACATTCCAAGACCACCATCTGGACGCCAGCATTCTGCAGCGCCAGCGCATGATGATAAATTTCTTCTGCTCGTTGGGCATCGCGACCTTGAATGCGGAAACCGCCGAACAAGTGTACCGATTGTGGTGTTAAACCCAGATGAGCACAAACAGGAACGCCATTGCGGTTCAGTTGTTTAACGGTTTCGCACAACCAGTCGCCGCCTTCAATTTTCACCATCTTGGCACCGGCTGCCATCAAACGACCGGCATTGATACAAGCCGATTGCACATCGCTATAACTCATAAAGGGTAAATCAGCGATGAGCAGCGCGTTTTGAACCCCTCGGGCAACGTTAGCGGTGTGATAGACCATGTCATCCATCGTGACGGGCAGCGTGTCATTATGTCCCTGTACCACCATGCCCAGTGAATCACCAACCAGAATGGAATGAACCCCTTCATCATCAAAAAGACGGGCGAAAGTGGCATCATAAGCGGTGATCATCGCGATTTTTTCACCGCTTTGTTTCATGTTCTGAATTTGGGTCAGGCTTATTTTGCTCATTGGGGACTCCTGCGAATCGATAATTAATCAGGTAGACGGAACAGCGTACTGCTATCACAAGCAGCAACGAGTTCAGCTAATTGACGGCCATCCGGTAAGATCAGTGCGGGTGCTATGTCGTATAACGGAATGAGTACGAAAGCACGCTGTGTCATGCCGTAATGCGGAACGGTCAAACGTTCATCCTGAATCACTTGCTGTCCATATAAAAGTAAATCCAAGTCCAGCGTCCGTGGGCCCCAACGCTCATCTTTCCGTACACGACCTTGTTCCAGCTCTATGCGCTGCAGCTCATCGAGCAGCTGATGCGGAGATAAGGTCGTCTGCAGTTGCGCGACGGCATTCACGTAATCCGGCTGATCCTGCGGTCCCATCGGGGCAGAACTGTATTGTGGCGAGCAGGCAATCAACTTGCTGTCTGGCAAATGCTGCAATGCATCAATGGCGCGAAGGATCTGTTTTTTCGGATTAGACAGATTCGCGCCGAGAGCGACAAAGACGTCAGTCATTACGACGCTGGCCTGATTGCTGCGGATAACGGCGGCGGCGACGTGGACGTTTTCGTGGTGGATGCTCTTCGCTGTGACCCGGCTGCTCCGTCGCTGCGGCAGTGCCGCGAGTCGGCCGGACATGCGAAGGCTCGGGGCGAACAAAATCATGCGTTTGCTGATAATCCTGCCACCAGGCAACAATATCGCGCAGACGTGGTTCGACATGCGCTCGCAATTCGAGGAAGTCAAACGCCGCACGAAATTTCGGTTGTGCAAACAGTTTCTCTGCACGTTTGCCGGAATAACGGGGTAGACGCTCCTGCAATAACCAGATTTCCCGGACATCGCTGGTAAAACGACGCGGAATAGCAACCGTATGAATTTGCTGTTCAATCGCTTCATTCATGGCCATTTGCATGGAATCCTGAAACGGCAGATTGCTTTCGTTGCTGATTTCGCGCTGACGCAATGCGACAACACCCCAGAGCAGGGTGGCATAGAAGAAGGTCGGGGTCACCGGCTGGTCGGATGCGACGCGTTTATCTGAATTGGATAAGGCTTTTTCCAGAAAACGTTCGTAAGCCGAGTTACTGTCGGGGGTCAGCAGTTTGGCAACCTGAGGGAACAGTTGCTGGAATAAGCCAAATTTCCGCAGCAGATGGTAAGTGCTGAGTGCGTGTCCGGCCAGAAACAACTTGATCGTTTCTTCAAACAAACGGGCGGCAGGAATGTCTTGCAGCAGGGGGGCTAGGCGTGCAATCGGTTCTGCGCTGCGCTCACTGATTGTCAGGCCCAGTTTTGCGGCAAATCGTACGGCACGCAACATTCTGACCGGATCTTCCCGATAGCGGGTTTCCGGATCGCCGATCAGCTCCAGCTTACCGGCAGCCAGATCGTCCAGACCACCATGGAAGTCATGCAGTGAAAAATCTTTAATGTTGTAATACAACGCATTGACGGTGAAGTCGCGGCGTTCGGCGTCTTCTTCAATAGTGCCATATACGTTGTCACGCAATAGCATGCCTTCTTCCGATTGTTCCGCTATGTTTTTGCTGGTGTGAACCTGATGGTGATGACCTCGGAATGTCGCTACCTCGATGATATCCCGGCCAAAAACAATATGGGCCAGACGGAAGCGGCGTCCGATCAGGCGGCAATTATTGAACAATTTACGGATTTGCTCAGGGTGCGCATCTGTTACCACGTCAAAATCTTTGGGGATTTTTCCGAGCAATAAATCACGAACACCACCACCAACCAGATAGCCCTGATACCCGGCTTTATTCAGTCGGTATAATACCTTCAGTGCATTATCACTGATCATGCTGCGAGAGATCGTGTGCTGGTCTCGGGTTAAGATGCGCCGTTTTAAACCTGTTGCTGCTGGTTTGCTGCTGTTGGTAACACGCTGACGTTGAGATCCCGCGGGTGGTGTAGCGGTGTTTTTGGGTGTCGTTGGCGTCTCTTCTTTACCAAGCACTTTGCGATACAAATTGGCGATATGGGAAAAAATAGTACACCTCGGTATTTCTGACACAAAAAAGAGCGGGCGGTATGATAGCGCACCACAGCCGAAATGCGAACATCAGGGCTGACTTATCATGTTATTTTCAAAATTCCCGATAAATTATGCGGCTGTTCCTACTGTTTGACACACTTTTACCAACATTAACACAGATACTGCGCCTTAGATCGGTCGGGGAATGTTCAACAACAATGACGGAGAAAACATGAACATTTGGCGTTGGGGCGCATTAGTGGCGGTGGTGGCAGTTGTTGGTTATCGATTTTCTTTAAATGAGAAAACACAATCGACGGCGGCGGCAAAAAGAACAACGCAAGTCGTTGTTGCCTCAGTAAAAAGAGAAGACTTTAAAGCCAGCTGGCAGTCTGTCGGTCGTGTGGTGGCGAAATCTTCGGTAGATATCAAGCCGCGTATTGAAGGTCAGGTTGCGCGAATTTTGTTTGATGAAGGGGCCGAGGTCACTGCAGGGCAAGTGCTGGTTGAGCTTGACGACAGCGATTATCGGAATAAATGGCAGCAGGCGCAGGCAGTTTTACAACATGATCAGGCTTTATTGAAAAAGGCGGTGGCTGATCTTGATCGCGCTAAGGTGTTGTTGCAGAAAAAATTCATCTCTGATGCCGATATGAATGGTTATCAAGCAACTGCACAATCTATCGCCGCTCAGGTTAAACAGGATGATGCCAGTTTGGCTATTGCGGCCCGTAATCTGGATTACACCAAAATTAAAGCCCCGTTCAGCGGGCGGGTAGGGACACATCTCGTCTCTGTCGGCGCCACGGTACAGGCCTATAGCACCATATTGACCACGCTGAATCAGTTAGACCCTATCGCGGTCAGCTTTACCCTGCCGGAAAAATATCTCTCTGATATCGAAAAAACCTTACGAGTCGGTGCGTTGGAGGTAACAGCGCAAGTGAATAGTGGCAGCTTGGAAGAACAGCGTTCAGGTAAGGTTTCATTTCTGGATAATAATGTTGATAGCAACAGTGGTTCCGTCGCCTTAAAAGCCGATTTTAAAAACCCACACAATGACTGGTTGCCGGGGCAGTATGTCACGGTGCAGCTGGCGCCACGGACGTTAAAACAGGTGCTGGTAGTACCCGCTCAGGCATTGCAACAAGGGCCAGATGGGTTGCAATTATTCACGGTAGATAATGGCATTGCCACGCGAGTGGTAGTTCAGGAGCTCGCTTCTAATGAAGGTTGGAGTGCCGTTGAAGGCGAATTGCAGGCAGGTGATCAGGTTGTGACGGAGGGACAGTTTCGTCTGAATGACGGTTCCAGCGTGAATGTCGTGCATCCGGATAAGATGAAGAAAGCGCCTAAACCGGCTAAAACGACAACATCGGCTGCGGAGTAAAGATCATGCAACTTTCGATGTTATCGATTCGTCGACCAGTCATGACCTGTTTGTTGATGTCTTTTTTTACCTTGTTTGGGGTGCTGGCATATCAGGCATTACCGGTCAGTGAATTGCCGCAGATTGATTTTCCCACCATCAATATCACTGCCAGTTTGTCAGGCGCATCGCCGGAAACGATGGCATCGGCGGTGGCAACACCGCTCGAGGGCCAACTGGCTACAATTGCTGGAATCGACAATATCAGCTCGACGAGTTCTCAGGGAACGACGAAGATCACCATTCAGTTTGATTTGGATCGTAATATCGATGGTGCTGCATTGGACGTGCAAAGTGCCATTAGTGCAGCACAGCGCAAACTGCCTCAGAACATGACCTCTTTGCCATCGATGAAAAAAACAAATCCAGCTGATGCGCCGATATTTTATATTGCTCTTCATTCTGATTCGTTACCTATCTCAACCGTTACGGAATATGCCGAAAGCAAGCTGGCACAATCACTGTCCATGCTGCCTGGTGTGGCTCAGGTTGGGGTCTATGGTGCCAAACCCTATGCCGTACGTATTCAGGCCGATCCCGACAAACTGACGGCTCACAATCTGGGGCTGGATGAACTGGCGACTGCTGTGGCAAACAACAATGTAAATCAGCCGATCGGTGATCTGGATGGTGCGCATCGTAGTCTGAGTCTGCAAAGTAATGGGCAGTTAGAAAATGCAGCGGCGTATCGCAAATTGGTGATTGCTTATCACAATGGGGCTCCGCTTTATCTGACTGAAGTCGCCAACGTGCTGGATAGTGAAGAAAATACCCGGGTCGCCAGCTGGTTCGTGAATAAACCGGGCGTTATTCTGGCGGTACAGCGTCAACCGGGTGCCAATACCATCAGCACGGTTGATGCGGTCAAAAAAGCATTACCGCAATTTCAGGCCATTCTGCCTGACTCCATCCACATGGATATTCTTTACGATCGCAGCGAGTCAATACGCGCCTCGATCCATGATGTGCAGTTCACGTTGCTGCTTTCTTGCGCCTTAGTGGTGTTGGTGATCTGGTTATTCCTGCGTAACTTATCAGCCACGGTTATCCCTGCACTGGCCGTCCCGTTATCGGTATTGGGTGCCGTACCGGTCATGTATATCCTGAATTACAGTCTGGATAATTTGTCATTACTGGCGTTGACGCTGGCTGTGGGTTTCGTGGTCGATGATGCTATTGTCATGATGGAAAATATTGTCCGGCATATGGAAGAGGGTATGCCTGCGCTGCAGGCCGCACGCAAAGGGGCCCGCGAAATCGGGTTTACCATTCTATCGATGACGCTCTCTCTGGTTGCCGTGTTTATTCCCTTGTTGTTTATGGGGGGGCTGATGGGGCGGTTGCTGCATGAATTTGCGGTCACCATTAGCGCCGCCATTGCGGTATCGGGTCTGGTGTCGTTAACCTTGACTCCGATGCTTTGCAGTCGTGTATTACGTCCGCAACATGAAACGAAGGAACAGGGCGTTATTGCACAATGGCTGGAGCGAGCATTTGATTCGCTGACAGAAAATTACAGCCTCTCTTTGGTGAGCGCGTTGCGCCACCCTCGCATCGTCCTTGCGGTATTCTTGGCCTCTATCATTCTTTCTGTGTTGCTGTATCAGCAATTGCCGAAAGATTTCCTGCCGAGCACCGACAGTGGACAAATCACCCTGACAACCAAGGCGGCACCGGATACTTCGTTTGAAACATTGTCGCGCATGCAACAGCGGGTGGCCGAGATCATCCGTCAAGACCCTAACGTTGCGGCATTTATGTCGTCTGTCGGCAGTACCGGCCCGAACGGCAGTTCCAACGGCGGTTCCATGACGATTCGGCTGGTGCCTAGCAATCAACGGCCGTCAGCCGATCAGGTCATTGCCGAGTTACGCAAGAAAGTGTCACATATCCCCGGTATGAACGTGTTTTTGCGTAACCCGCCATCTATTCGTATTGGCGGTATGTCGACTGCCTCTGAATATCAATTCACACTGCAAAGTAACGATTTTGATGAATTGAAACTGTGGCATGATCGTTTCTTGAAGGCTATCCGGGCCATCCCCGGTTTGATGGATGTTACCAGCGATCAGGAAGTGGTGGGCGCGGGTCTCGCGGTTAAAGTAGATCGCGATAAATTGGCCAGTTATGGTTTAAATTACAGTCAGGTTGAAACGACACTGCAGAGTGCCTTCGCGGCCCGGCAAGTTTCGACCATTTATGCCGACACCAATCAATATGCCGTTATTCTTGAGGTATTACCTGAGTATCAGCAGCAAGCGGCAGATTTAAGCCGGATCCGTATTCGCAATAGTAATGGCGTGTTAATTAGTCTGGATACTGTCGCCAGCTACACACGACAACCACAAACGTTAACCGTCAATCATCTGGGAACATTACCTGCGGCAACCATCTCCTTCAATATGCGTCAGGGGATGGCTCTCAGTGATGCACTGGCGGCATTAGACAAGGTGAAGGAAGATCTATTACCGCCAGCAACGCTGGTGACCAGCTTGCAGGGGAGTGCGGCTGCATTTGCCGGTTCACAGTCTGGCATGATGGTGTTACTGCTCTTGGCGCTGCTGGTGGTTTATGGCGTATTGGGCATGTTATATGAGAGTTTTGTTCATCCCTTAACCATTCTTTCCGGTTTGCCCTCTGCCGGTTTAGGCGCTTTGGTGACCCTGTGGCTGTTCCAATTCCCGATCACCTTATATGCGTTTGTGGGGATCTTGCTGCTGATTGGCATCGTCAAGAAAAATGCCATCATGATGATCGATTTTGCTTTGGAGCGAGAGCGGGAAGGAATGGCGCCGGATCAGGCGATCCATCAGGCGTGTTTGATCCGTTTCCGCCCTATCATGATGACATCAATTGCCGCGCTGGCAGGTGCGTTACCGATCGCGCTGGGGTTGGGGGCTGGTGCAGAATTGCGTCAACCGCTGGGGGTCGCCATCGTGGGCGGGCTGTTACTGTCTCAGGTGGTCACGCTTTATCTGACCCCTGTGATTTATCATTATCTGGCTCCCTGGCACGCCAAACTTAATTTTCGTCACTAGGCGCGATGAACACTGGCGGTTGTCGGCACGCGTGACAACTGCCAGTGTGTGATGGCCCAGTCCAACAGGGCTTCCGCTGTCAGATCGAAACAATATTCAGGCAGTGGTTGCCCCAGAAAGGTCAAAACCTGGCATAGGGTTTCCACAACAGGTAAACCGTCAATGGCAGGCGCATGGTTCTGTTTGGATAATTTCAGCCCATTCTCTTGCAAGGCCAACGGCAGATGCAGCCAGTCTGGTTCAGTCCAGCCGAGTTGTTGATATAAGGCGATCTGACGCACGGTGGGTTCAAGCAGATCAGCCCCTCTGACCACTTCGGTAATACCGCTATCTGCATCATCAACCACCACGGCCAGGTTGTAAGCAAACAACCCATCCCGGCGTTTAAGAATAAAATCTTCTGCGGCTAAGCGATGTTCAACGTCAACTAAACCTAATAGTTGATCATGAAACGCATAACAGGGCGTAGTAAGGCGTAAGCGGACGGCGGCATCCTTGGCTGGATACTGTTTATCGCGGCAGGTTCCCTGATAAAAGCCCCCAGCGGCTTGAATCTGAGCGCGAGTACAACGGCAGTGGTAGGTTTTTCCTTGTCGATACAACTCGTCCAGAATGGCCTGATAACGCTCGTGTCGCTGGCTCTGATAAATAATCGGGCCATCCCAGTACAATCCAAAACGCTCAAGGGTTTGCAATATGCCCTTTGCGGCACCGGGCTGTTCTCTGGGCGGATCAAGATCTTCAATTCGTACCAGCCATTTTCCTTGCTGGGAGCGTGCACGCAGATAACTGCCTACCGCAGCAATCAGTGAACCAAAATGTAACGGGCCGGAAGGTGAGGGTGCAAAACGTCCGATATAAGTCATAATCTGTTTATAAAAACAAAAGGGAGCCGTGGCTCCCTTGTCATGGTGTCGTTGTTTAACCTACGAGCTGTTTTTCTTTAATTTCAGCCAGTGTTTTACAATCCACACACAGTTCTGCGGTTGGACGAGCCTCAAGGCGACGAATACCGATTTCTACACCGCAGGATTCACAATAACCGAAGTCATCTTCTTCCAGTTTTTTCAGCGTTTTTTCGATCTTTTTGATCAGCTTGCGCTCACGGTCACGCGCACGCAATTCCAACGCAAATTCTTCTTCCTGTGCTGCCCGGTCTACAGGATCCGGGAAGTTAGCCGCTTCATCTTTCATATGATCAACGGTACGGTCAACTTCTTCACGCAGCTGGGTTTTCCATGCTTCCAGAATCTTCCGGAAGTGCTCTTTCTGCTGGTCATTCATGTACTCCTCACCAGGGGCTACCTGATAAGGGGTGACGCCCGCGATGGCCAGCGGTCCCAGAGATTTTTTGTTATCTTCTGCTGACATGCCTATCTCCTACTTTTACATGACACAGCACGTCACTGTGTGCTGGCGATGAATTTTGAGGCCGGTATCTATATCAGATGCAGCCTCGTCTCGCAAATCCGTTGGCAAAAAATGTTAGCCAAGCCTGGATCTTAATCACAACCGCTTTAAGAAATTCCGGATCCTGATTGTGATTTTCAACAGGCACCACTTTATGGGGATGCGCTCATACTATTTCAATACTTTTAGCAAAATAAATTATCAAAATAGTGATAAACAGAGGCTTCCGTTTCCTACTATTTTAGTCCTGCTCAGACATTCACGTTTGGTTATGTCACAGAAATATGAACTATTGCTGCTTTTCCTGCAGAGATTGCTCAACTAACGGCCAACGCTGTAAAGGTGTGTAGCAAACGCCCTGTTCGGATGAGTTCGACTCATACAGAATAAACTCAGATACGGGTAAATTCAGCGTGGGTGCAGGTACGGTAGCTACGCCCTGTGCATGACGAAATAAGGTGATATGGGGGCGATAATCCGCACTGACCGGTAGATCCAATGCCTTGAGTGCGGAACCTAATTGATCGACCAGATTCAGCAGTGCGGCAGGGATGTGTTGAGGCCCGAGCCATAAACACTGCGCATGGCGGAACAAACCATATTGATCCAGAGTCACTTCGAAAGGGGAACCGTGCACCCCTTCGGCGGCTTGGTACAACTTGGGTAACAGATTGTCATCCTGCAGGCCAAGAAAATGCAGGGTTAGATGAAAATTATCCAACTTGACCGGTTTTCGGTGACCGTCACTATTTAACCTATGTTGGCAATCCTGCAGTTCAGCCGCTAGCGACTGAGCGGGTAAGGCGAAAAACAAACGGCGTAACATCAGCTGTCGGCCTGACCATTGTAAAGGATGCCCCCTTCCTGCAGATATAATTCGAGCACGGCTTTTCCTGCCAATTGCTGTACATGGCGTTCTACTTCAATTCCTGCATTCCGCAGATAATCATAAGATTGCTCAAAGACGGGGCCTTCATCAAAGCCTATCGCGCGCGCATCATCACCGGTAGCGGCGCAGACCAGACGTTTCACACCCGACCACAGAATGGCGCCCATGCACATGGCACAGGGTTCACAAGAGGTAAACAGCTCATAACCTTCTGTGGAGCTGGCCAAACTGAATTGATGCAAGCGTTGTTCACCTAACATGATGGCCATAACTTCACCATGTAATGTGGAGTTATTCTGGGACATGACCTGGTTAACCCCGACGCTCAATAATGCGCCCGTCTGCTGATGAACAATAATGGTACCAAAAGGGCCACCTGTCCCACGCAGCACATTTTGGCGAGCCAGTTCGATGGCCAGTGCCATCTTTTCTTCATCAGAATGTAATGTGCGTTGCCAGTCCACCACCTCGTTGATCCAGTCAGGCAAATGAATACTTAATTGTGCCTGTGGCGAATGAGTCATAGTTATATTGTGGTTTTGACACACGACGCGATACTCCTGATTTATTTCATCAACGGAGCGGCATAGTAGCATTAGTTCTACTAATAAAATTGTTCTGCTAATAAAAAAGCGGACGATGTAAACACCGTCCGCCCGAATCCAAGCGGGTTGACTTTACATTGCGGCACCATAATAAGCTGCGATATAAAGCGCCTTGACATCAGCCACCGTCGGTTTACCAGGGTTGGTCAAGGTACATGGATCTGCATGTGCATTTTCGCTCATGCGATTCAACACATCGCGAAATTTGCTCTCATCAAAATCAACTTCCTGACATTCTTTAAAGCAGCGCGGAATATTGAGTCTGGCGTTAAGTTGATGAACGGCTTCGGCCAGATCTGAAATGCCTAGCAACTGTTCCACACGTTCATATTTATGCGTGAATTGGCGGTTGAAGTTGATGATGTAAGGCATCAGGATTGCGTTTGCCAGTCCGTGTGTGACACCAAATTCGCCACCTATTTTGTGTGCCAGCGAATGGATTAAACCTAATGAGGCATTGGTGAACGCCATGCCAGCTAATGCCGAGGCATTATGCATATTGTAGCGTGCGGTTTTGTTGTGGGGTTCTGCGTAGGCGGTTTCCAGATTCTCCAGAACCAATTTAATGGCTTCAATGGCATAAGGATCGGTGAATGAGGTCGCTGCAATAGAGGCAACTGCCTCTGTGGCATGCGCCAGGACATCCATGCCTGTGTTGGCTGTAATATGTGCTGGCATAAACTCTGGTAAGGCCGGATCAAGAATCGCTAGATCAGGCACCATGTCTGCGGCCACAATCGGGTATTTGATGTGATTTTCGGTATCGGTAATGACCGAAAAGGCGGTGATTTCAGACGCGGTACCGCTGGTAGAAGGAATGGCAACAAAGCGAGCTTTATTCCGTAACGATGGCATGGAACCAACCGCAATAATATCTTCAAACTTCAAATGAGGGTGTTCATAAAAACACCACATTACCTTTGCTGCATCCAGTGCAGATCCCCCGCCGATAGCGACAATCCAGTCCGGTTCAAATTCCAGCATGGCCTTGGCACCACGCTGAACAGTTGCCACAGACGGATTAGGCTCCACACCATCAATCACAATGGTCGTCATACCGGCTTTGGCCAGTAATGCCTGTGCTTGTTCTAAAAAACCGAGGCGTTGCATCGAACTACCACCGGTAACTAGTGCAGCACGTTTACCCTTTAATGTGCTGAGAGTTTGCATGGCATTTTCGCCATAGACGATATCGCGTGGAACAGAAAAATGCATGACACTCATGAAACGCTCCTGCTGTTAGTTTTGAAGTGAAAGATGTATATGAAATAAGACTTTATTGAGTCTTAAACTAATATCATCTTCATTCAGAACCACAAGAACATCTTTGACTGACTTAACAGTATTTTTATTTTAAATATTAAAAAACGATAAAATTTTACTGTGCTTAATACGTTGTATTTAGAGCGTTAAAGTGGTCGAACACAAGAGGGATGGATCTTCATGACATTGACTGTGAATCACAACCCCGCAATGTTTTGAAAAGCCACAACAGCATTATTATCAGTGTGTTGCTTTACCAGCCAATCATGCATGGCGCGGGCGCTCATTAGCCCAGTTTGGCGTTTCCATAATGGTTTTTTTCGTTGTTCGTTACCATCCAGGGGCTTATAACAGATCCAACTGTTTTGTTGGTGTCCCATGTGTTTGGATACGCTAATAGTATTTGAAATATTGATAAACATAAGTGTCCTTTAATAAGCCGATTTCCATACAGGAATTGGCTTTTAGTTTGATTTAAGTTGAAAGTACGAAATATCGAATGAAAACGCTGAAATAACATCATTACGATGGAACTATTCTGAAACAACGAGACTTTCTATAGGAAAATGCAGAAGAGACGGTGTAGCGAGAGAAGTAGAATGGTTATGACACAATCATCAAGCGATTTCTAATATATAGTAAGGTTATCTCTGTGGCAAACATATTTATAATTCTGAATTATTTTTATCATTTTTATAACAATTACGTGTGTTTTTAAGCTGATTGTGGAACACAAAACGCACGTTTCCATTGGCTATGCCCGTTGATTGCGTAAAAATCGTGAGCGACCGAAGTGTTGGTTTTTTGTTACAGATTGTATAAATAATATACTTTTTCTGTTTTTATGTTATATATAAATTTTGTTCAAATCTGGAGAATCAAATGAATATAGTTTCATTCCACGAATTGACCAAAGAGCATATAGAGCAGGCTGATTTCATCTTTGCTGTTTATCAGGGTGTTCGACTAAATTTTTTATATGAACCGTCCAAAAAAGCGGTTAAAGATATTGCTGTATTCAGCAAAAGCAACAACATACCTAAAACACTGGAAGTTGTTGTATATGATTCAAGTGAGGATGTATTAGTTGCGCTGCGAGAAAAAATCCGTCTTTTAAATATCGAGTAATGATCTAAGTCATTAACATGTGTGACGTTTATACGTTTAATTGAAATGAATATAAGCATTCAACTTGTTCAGTAAGGTTTCCTATGGTTTTTCATCCTCAGGCAATACCATGGCATGTCGTTATATTTAACAATAATGATGAGACTCAATTTATTGCAAGTATGAATTTTACTGGCGAGCTCTATACAGCCTATATAAACAATCCTTTCTCCCCAGAGCATGCCCGTTACTATTACAAACATACAGATACTGATTCTATTTACTATTTATCACCCGAAGCTTCAGTGATTTCTCCTGATTTACTTAATAAATATGGGGCTCAGTTGCTGTTAGATGTACCGGATATCACGGAATTCGAGGAACACAAACTTTGATTGCTGATAATAGGTTTATGATGGGGGAGTGAGTTTTTGATTTGTTTTATATCGAAAAAGAAAAAGCCCTGTAAAAACAGGGCTTTAATGAAGTGGTGGAGCTGGCGGGATTTGAACCCGCGTCCGAAAAACCTACATCCTCAGTACTACATGCTTAGTCGTATCTTTACATTCGCCACCCAGCTGCGGACCGACACGCCACTGAATAACTAGTCTGATTAGTTTTAACGCTTCCACCCCAGACAAGGTTTCCACGCGATCCTATGAAAGATGACCTTCCAATCCCCTAGGACATAGGCAAGCTAGGGTAGAAGGGCTTCGAGCAGGTTATTAAGCTGCTAAAGCGTAAGTTTCGTCGTTTGCGACTATTTTTTGCGGTTTATTTACGAGGCCTACCGCACCTCGGCATGCACCTTGGGTTTCGAGTGTCCCGTCGAATCCAGAATCAGCCCCCAATGTGTTATTGTTACTATACCTCAGAAACAGATGCTATCCAAGATTATCTGCCTTTGTTTTTCATCATCCGTTCTTTGTCGCGTTGCCATTCACGCTCTTTCAGGTCTTCGCGTTTATCGTGTTCTTTCTTACCTTTAGCAAGACCAATTTCAACTTTGACCCAAGCCCGACTCCAATACATGGCTAATGGAATGAGGGTATAACCTTGACGTTCAACCAGGCCGATCAAGCGTTCCAATTCGCGTTTTTGTAGCAGCAATTTACGGATCCGCGTTGGATCGCATACTACATGAGTCGATGCAACATTCAGCGGGGTAATGGTGGCTCCAAACAAAAAGGCTTCACCATTCTGGACGAGCACATAGCTGTCACCAATATTGGCTTTGCCGGCACGCAGTGATTTAACTTCCCATCCTTGCAGAGATAAACCGGCTTCATATTTACTTTCAATAAAATATTCGTGGCGGGCTTTTTTGTTCAGCGCAATAGTACTGTCACCGCCTTTCTTTGTTTTGTCTTTACTCATGTCGCTGAAACCTTTTATAAATTTAAGCGCTACATTATACGTACTGTAATAAAGCTGTAAAACCAAAGCCACACAGGTTTAGCGAATGTTTGCTTCGTCATGCTAGAATTGTTGTAAGTAAAAGGAGTGATTATGGCGCGAGTTAACCGCAGTGCGCTGGTGATGTTCAGTGCAGAGCAAATGTTCAGATTAGTCAATGACGTAGAGGCTTATCCTTTCTTTTTGCCAGGATGTGTCAATGGACAGATCCTTGAAAAATCGACTGACCAAATGGTAGCTGTAGTCAGCGTATCTAAAGCCGGAATTCAAAAAACATTTACTACCAAAAATACCTTAATGCCTTTTAACGCTATCAATATGGAGTTGGTAGAAGGGCCTTTCAAGATGTTACGTGGTATCTGGCGTTTCATCTCACTTGATGAACAAGCCTGTAAAATTGAACTAGATCTAGAGTTTGAGTTTAAGTCTGTCATGATTGAATTGGCTTTTGGAAAGATATTTAAAGAACTCACGGGTGCAATGGTGCAAGCATTCACTCAACGGGCAAAAGAGGTTTACGGTGTCTGATCTGCTGCAAATTGAAATCGTTTATGCATTGCCTATGCAACAAACAACGCTCGTGTTGAAAGTAAGCGCAGGATGTAGTGTCGAGGATGCGATTCGCGAATCAGGAATATTGGCGAGACATCCTGAAATTGATTTAGCGGTGAATAAAGTGGGTTTATTTGGTCGGGTTGTGCCATTGAGCACACCACTTAACCATGCAACCCGGATTGAAATTTATCGCCCCTTATTAGCTGATCCAAAAGAAATTCGCCGACAACGGGCTGAAAAAGCAAAATTACAGACATTGAAATAATTAAGCCGTCAGAAACTGACGGCTTAAACAATCCTGCACACTCAAATAATCAGAGTGGTTTGTAGAAATCTACCGGAGTGCGGAAATCACCGGAAATAGCGGCTAAACGATCATTTTTGAACATCAGACGCATGTCTTTCCGTTCCGCATCACCCCAGCCGGGTTTGAGATAATAGATGTAATACCAGACATTGGGATCGTTTTGGTCAGTTACCATTGAACTTCCCATTACATATTCCACTTGTTCCTTTGTCATACCAACGCGCAGTTGATCGACTTGTTTCTGTTCGACATAGTTACCTTGTGGAATATCAATACGATAAACGCAACCAGTCATGGTCGAGATCATCAGGCTGGCTAACAGTGCGATTACCCATTTGCGATTTTGCATGTCTGTTCTTCTTTGTCCGACAGTCAATTAAGCTGCTCAGATGATAACGGGTAAATATCCTCAGGGAAAGGGTTAGCCACTGATCAGCAACTCTCGGGCATTCGCTAATGTATTGGATGTGATCTGATCACCACCCAATAAACGGGCTAATTCCTGCAGTCGTGTCTCTGTATCCAGTAATTTCATCGACGTTTCTGTTTGCTGACCATCTGTTTGTTTGGCTACCAAATATTGCTGGTGTCCATGCCCTGCTACTTGCGGTAAGTGGGTTACAACTAACACCTGGGTTGACTGGCCGAGTTTGCGTAACATTTTGCCAACAATAGACGCTGTACCACCACTGATGCCTACATCGACTTCGTCAAAAATGAGGGTGGGTGTCGCCACGCGTTGCGCCGTAATAACCTGGATGGCCAAGCTGATTCGGGATAATTCACCTCCGGATGCAACTTTGGCGAGACCTTGCAATGGCTGCCCTGGATTGGTAGAAACTTGGAACTCTGGAATATCCAGCCCCAGAGCTGTCGGTGTTGGAGTCTCCTGAGGATGAAACACGATTTCCAATCGGCCATCAGGCATATTTAATTGGCTGATTTGACCGGTAATCTGCTGACTGAGTTCTGCCGCATAACGCTGCCTGCTTGCGGACAATTTATTGGCGGCTGCAAGATAATCTTCGCGGGCATTGTGCAGTGCCGTTGCCAGCTCCTGTAAACGCTCATCGGCTGCACTTAATTCAGTTAATTCTTGACGTAATAACCGGTGTTTTTCTGCCAGTTCTTCCGGTCTGACATGATGTTTCCTCGCTAATTCCATTATTTTTGAAAGACGAGTTTCAACTTCGACGAAACGAGACGGATCAAGATCCAGGTTGTCGAGATAACTTCTTAATTCATAATGGCTTTCTTCAATTTGGATCTGGGCGTCTTGCAGCATCTGCATGACATTCTTTAAGTGAGGGTCGAATTCACTTAACGGGCTTAGTTTATCGAGGACATTTTTCATCAATACACTGATAGTGACATCGTCACCATCATGTAATTGTTGCAAACAATAGTGGCTGTCATTACGTAATGATTCACTATTAGCTAGTCGGGTGTGTTCTGCTTCAATTTCGATAAATTCGTTTGGCTGTAAAGCAAACTCATCCAGTTCGTGTACTTGGTATTCTAATAACTGCAATCGGGCCTGACGCTGTTCCTGCGCTTGGCGCAAACGTTGCCGTTCTGCATGTAAACTCCGCCAGTTTTGGTAGTGCTGGCGAGTTAACTCGAGTAATCCCTGATGATTGGCATAAGCATCCAGAACCGCTAACTGATATTCGGGCTTTAACAATAATTGGTGAGCATGTTGGCCGTGAATATTGATCAGGGTGTTGCCCAGTTGCTTGAGCTGATTTAAAGGAACGGGGGTGCCATTGATATAGGCTCTGGAGCGTCCTTCTTGCGTCACGATGCGTCGTAAAATGCATTCGTCCTGAGTGTCTAGTTCATTGGCTTGAAGCCATTGCTGAGCATGAATATTTTTTTCAATATTAAAGCGGGCAATAACTTCCGCTTTTTCAGCACCGTATCGCAACATGCCTGCATCTGCTCGTTCTCCGAGACACAGACCCAATGCATCAATCGCGATAGATTTTCCTGCGCCGGTTTCACCAGTGACACAGGTCATACCATCGCGAAGATCCAGCTCTAGAAAACGAACAATTGCAAAATTATGAATAGTGAGTTGAGTCAGCATACCAAGCAGGCCCCTCTGCAGATAAACTATTTTGAGTATATACTGTATGTAAATACAGTAAAGGGGCGTGAGGGAATTTTTACTGTATATTAAAACAGTTGATTGCTCCAGCCTAGTTTTGTGCGCAATACGTTAAAGTAATCGTAATCTTTAGGATGCAGTAACGTTAACTGATGTGGTGCGCGCCGAATAATAATCTCATCACCGGGATGGACTGATAATGTAACATGGCCATCGCAACTGACATGCAACTGATCGTCATGATTATCTGGTGATATCACCAGCTTAACCTGTCGATGTGCATCAATAACAATGGGACGACAGCTCAAGGTATGCGGGAACATTGGTACTAAAGTCATTACATCCAATTGTGGCATTAAGATTGGCCCACCAGCGGAAAGCGCATATGCGGTAGACCCTGTTGGGGTGGAAATTATCATGCCGTCAGCACGCTGGCTAAATACAAAGCTATCATCAATATAGACAGAGTATTCAATCATGTGTGCGATTTTGCCTGGATGTAACACAGCCTCATTCAATGCCGTATTCGATGATTTCACTTCACCATGCCGATAGATGGTGGTTTCTAGCAAAAAACGATGTTCGGATTGATAATCGCCCGCTAAAACTTGTTGCAGTGAAGTTTTGAAATCATGTGGCGATAAATCGGTCAGGAATCCTAAATTACCGCGGTTTACACCAATAACCGGTACATCATAGCGAGCTAAAACTCGCGCCGCGCCCAGCATATGGCCGTCACCACCCACGATAATGGCTAAATCTGCGATTTTCCCTAATTCGACAATATCCAGACAATCACCAGGTTCACATGGGAGTTGGCGTGCTAATTTGGTTTCCGTCAGTACCCGATAACCCAGATCATGTAAAAATTCATACAATGCTCTGATGGTTTGCTGTACTTCATCATTGTTTGCTTTACCCAGTAATGCCAGCGTACGAAAAGTCTGAGTCATGACTACATTCCGAAAATGACAATGATGGCAGTATAACTCTTTTACCTGTTGAACCAATAAATTACCTGCAGATGCAAAATAGCCTCTTGAAAATATCAATGCCATCCCCATATTTGTGCCATTCAGTGATATTCAGGTAGTAAAAGATGACAAATCAAGAACCGATTAATCAGGACACTCAGACTACAGAGGCGCAGGAACAAGAAACTGTTGCTATCGAAGGCGTAGCGATTGATCCCGCTTATGTTGTTGAACTAGAACAAAAACTGGAACAGGCAAACAGCATCGCTGCTGATGAAAAAGATCGCGCATTAAGAACTGTTGCTGAAATGGAAAATTTACGTCGTCGTACGGCGTTAGATGTTGAAAAAGCACATAAATTTGCTTTGGAGAAATTTGCAACAGAACTGCTTCCTGTTCTGGATAATTTGGAACGAACTCTGTTGGTTGCCGATAAAGAAAATGAAGTCGTCAAACCGCTGGTGGAAGGCGTGGAGCTGACGTTGAAATCAATGGCAAACAGCGTGGCCAAATTTGGCGTGACCGCCATTGATCCACAAGGTCAGTTATTTGACCCGAATCAGCATCAGGCCATGAGCATGGTTGAGAATGCCGATGTTGCACCGAATACAGTTATTGCGGTCATGCAAAAAGGTTATGAGCTGAATGGCCGGGTGATCCGTCCAGCCATGGTCATGGTCAGCAAAGCGCCATCAGCCAGTGTCGATGTAGAAGTTTAATTTATTGTCCCTCTTGAATCGATGCGGGGACAACACCATATAACAATCAACGCCGTTGCGTGGGTGAACTTGAAAAAAAAGATTCAGTCCCCACATAGCTGATAACGGTTTAAATGCAGTAAGAAATTCTGGAGACATATCAAATGGGTAAGATCATCGGTATTGACCTGGGCACCACCAACTCTTGTGTAGCAATTCTGGATGGTGACACCGCTCGTGTAATTGAAAATGCGGAAGGCGATCGCACAACTCCTTCCATCATTGCTTACACCGATGATGGTGAAATTCTGGTAGGTCAACCAGCGAAACGTCAGGCAGTGACTAACCCTAAAAACACGCTGTATGCGATCAAACGTCTGATCGGTCGCCGCTATGAAGATGAAGAAGTACAACGTGATATCAAAATCATGCCGTTCGATATCGTGCGTGCTGACAACGGTGATGCATGGGTTGACGTAAAAGGCCGTAAATTGGCGGCACCTCAGATTTCAGCTGAAGTGCTGAAAAAAATGAAGAAAACTGCGGAAGATTTTCTGGGTGAGCCAGTTACTGAAGCCGTAATTACAGTGCCTGCTTATTTCAACGATGCACAACGTCAGGCCACCAAAGATGCGGGTCGTATCGCGGGTCTGGATGTAAAACGAATCATCAACGAACCAACAGCGGCTGCATTTGCTTACGGCGTGAACAAAGTTAAAGGCGAACGTAAAATCGCAGTTTATGACTTGGGTGGTGGTACATTCGATATCTCTATCATCGAAATTGATGAAATGGATGGCGAAAAAACCTTCGAAGTATTGTCAACCAACGGTAACACCCATTTGGGCGGTGAAGATTTTGACAACCGTCTGATCAATTATCTGGTTGAAGAATTCAAACGTGAACAGGGTATTGATCTGCGTAAAGATCAGCTGGCTCTGCAACGTCTGAAAGATGCAGCAGAAAAAGCGAAAATCGAGCTGTCATCTGCTCAGCAGACAGAAGTGAATCTGCCATATATTACCGCAGACGCTACTGGTCCTAAACACATGAACATCAAAGTGACTCGTGCCAAGCTGGAATCACTGGTTGAGGATCTGGTGAAGCAGTCTATCGAACCACTGAAAATTGCATTGAAAGATGCAGGCCTGTCAGTCAGCGAACTGGATGACATCATTCTGGTTGGTGGTCAGACTCGTATGCCAATGGTTCAGAAAGCGGTTGCTGATTTCTTCGGTAAAGAACCTCGTAAAGACGTAAACCCTGACGAAGCTGTTGCTATGGGTGCGGCAATCCAGGGCGGTGTACTGGCGGGTGAAAAACACGACGTACTGCTGCTGGACGTGACACCACTGTCACTGGGTATCGAAACCATGGGTAGCGTAATGACTACGCTGATTGAGAAAAACACCACGATTCCAACCAAAAAATCGCAAGTGTTCTCAACTGCCGACGACAATCAGTCTGCCGTAACTATCCATGTACTGCAGGGTGAGCGTAAACGCGCTTCTGATAATAAATCACTGGGGCAGTTCAATCTGGAAGGTATCCGTCCAGCACCACGTGGTTTGCCTCAGATTGAAGTGACTTTTGACATCGATGCTGATGGTATTCTGCATGTTGGTGCGAAAGACAAAGATACCGGCAAAGAACAAAACATCACCATTCAGGCTTCTTCTGGCTTGTCTGATGATGAAATCCAACGCATGGTTCGTGAAGCTGAAGCAAATCTGGCAGAAGATAAGAAATTTGAAGAACTGGTTCAGGCCCGTAACCACGCAGATGCTTTAGTGCATGCAACACGCAAGCAGATCACTGAAGCAGGCGATGCATTGCCTGCGGATGAAAAAGCGAAAATTGAAAGTGCAGTGAAAGCACTGGAAGATGCCGTCAAGGGTGATGATAAAGCCGTTATCGAAGCTAAACAGCAAGAGCTGATGACTGCATCTCAAAAACTGATGGAAATTGCACAGCAACAAGCGCAACAACATCAGGCCCACGCACATTCAGGTGCTGAGGCTGGTGCGGAAACTGCTGGTAACAAAGCTCACGATGATGTTGTTGATGCCGAGTTTGAAGAAGTTAAAGACGACAAAAAATAAGCATTAACGATCATTGGCAGTAATTACGGGCGTTGGGTAACCAACGCCCGTCTGTCTATCCAAAAGGTATGGATAATTCACTATGGCAAAGCGAGATTATTACGAAATATTAGGGGTTGAACGCTCTGCCGATGAGCGTGAAATCAAGAAAGCCTATAAACGGCTGGCGATGAAATATCACCCAGATCGCAATCCTGATAATCCGGAAGCGGAAGAAAAATTTAAAGAAGCCAAAGAAGCCTATGAAATTCTGACCGATGCTCAGAAACGTGCCGCCTACGACAAATTTGGTCATGCGGGCGTTGATCCAAATCAGGCAGGTCCAGGTGGTTTTGGTGGTGGGGCTGATTTTGGCGATGTATTCGGTGATATTTTTGGTGACATCTTTGGCGGTGGACGCCGTAGCCAGCGAGCTGCACGAGGTGCCGATCTCCGTTACAACATGGAACTGACTCTCGAAGAGGCTGTTCGAGGTGTCAGCAAAGAGATCAAAGTTCCTACGCTGGTTGAATGTGATGAATGCCATGGTTCCGGGGCTCGTTCAGGTACATCGGCACAGACGTGTCCAACCTGTCATGGTTCCGGTCAAGTTCAAATGCGGCAAGGCTTCTTTGCTGTAACTCAGGCGTGTCCGCATTGTCATGGTAAAGGCAAGATCATTACTGACCCATGTCGGAAATGTCATGGCGATGGTCGAGTTCAAAAAACTAAAACATTATCAGTTAAGATCCCTGCAGGCGTCGATACAGGTGATCGTATTCGTTTGGCTGGAGAAGGTGAGGCTGGAGAGTTCGGTGCACCGGCTGGTGATTTGTATGTACAGGTGCACGTCAAAGAACATCCAATTTTTGTCCGGGATGGTAATAACCTGTATTGTGAAATTCCGATCAGCTTTACTACAGCCGCTTTGGGTGGTGAGGTAGCCGTACCAACACTGGATGGCCGGGTGATGCTGAAAATCCCATCCGAAACTCAGACAGGGCGGATGTTCCGTTTACGGGGTAAAGGTGTTCGTTCATTGCGGTCGGGTAGTGAAGGTGATTTACTGTGTAAAGCGGTTGTTGAAACACCAGTGAAACTGAGCGACGAACAAAAGGAATTGCTGAAACAACTGGAAGACTCCTTGAATGGTTCTGGCGTGAAAACACATAAGCCAAAGGCAGAAGGATTCTTTGAAGGTGTTAAGCGCTTCTTTGATGATCTGACTGGCTAAAACGATGGGTGTCTGTTTGTTTAAGACGGACACTGATGTATAGTCAGACATTCCATTTTTGCAGTGAGATGATATGAATTTCGTTCATATCATCTTTTCTTATTTGCGTTGGTTTAACGCTTTGATCGTACAATTAGGTTCAGGAATATGAGTCAGACACCAATGACCGTGCTCGGCGCGGAAAAATTACGCGAAGAACTAGAACAACTGAAGACAGTACAGCGCCCACAAATCATCCAGGCAATAGCTGAAGCCCGCGCACATGGTGACCTAAAAGAAAATGCTGAATACCACGCGGCACGGGAACAACAAGGTTTCTGTGAAGGTCGAATTCAGGAAATTGAAGCTAAATTATCAAATGCCCAGATCATTGATGTGACTAAATTACCAAATACAGGTCGCGTAATTTTTGGTTCTACCGTGACAGTACTGAAATGTGATACGGAAGAAGAGATCACTTATCGTATTGTGGGTGATGATGAATCTGATATTAAGTCAGGAATGCTCTCTATTAACTCACCGATTGCTCGTGGACTGATTGGTAAAGAAGTTGATGATGTTGCAACTATTACCACACCTGCGGGTAAAGTCGATTTTGAGATTGTGCAGGTCGAATATATCTAATGACGATAGCCTTAATGACAAACGCCATCTGCTGTAACTCGTTGCAACAGATGGCGTTGTTGTTTTTATTTCGGAATATGGATCTTCTTTTCTTCAGAAGGACGGAACAAAGTTAAGACATTGCCCATGACCTGAACTTGTACAGCTTTGGTTTCTCGAACAATGGCATCAACGATTAATTTCTTAGTCTCGCGATCAGCCGCTGAAACCTTAACTTTGATTAACTCATGATGGTTTAGTGCCGAATCGATCTCGGCCAGCACCCCTTCAGTTAGTCCATGCTGACCCAGCATGACAACTGGTTTCAGGTCATGAGCCAGTCCTTTCAAATATTGCTTTTGTTTGGTTGTTAAATTCATGGCACTATTTCTTCTGTATTAAATATTGAAAACGCCACATTTTAACCCCATCTACACTTTAATACTAATAGGGTTCGTACCCAGAGTCATTTGCATGAGTAAAAAGAAGCGTACAGCCAGCTCTACACGTTGGCTAAAAGAGCATTTTGAAGACAAATATGTGCAACAAGCACAAAAACAAGGGTTACGTTCCCGTGCCGTATTCAAAATTGATGAAATCCAGCAAAAAGATAAATTGATCAAACAGGGAATGACCGTCGTAGATCTTGGTGCGGCACCTGGCGGTTGGTCACAGTTCTGTGTTGAACAGGTCGGACCACATGGACGGGTCATTGCATGCGATATTTTACCTATGGATCCCATTGCTGGGGTTGATTTTTTGCAAGGTGATTTTCGAGAAGAGGCAGTACTAAATACGTTATTGGGGCGGGTTGGCGAACAGAAAGTAGATATTATACTCTCCGACATGGCTCCAAATATGTCCGGCACACCAGCGGTTGATCAGCCTAGATCCATGTATCTGGTTGAACTGGCTCTTGATATGTGTAAGCAAGTTCTGGCTGCCAAAGGCAGTTTTGTGGTAAAGGTGTTTCAGGGGGCTGGGTTTGAGGAGTACCTCAAAGAAGTTAGATCATTGTTTTCTGTGGTCAAAATTCGTAAACCTGATTCATCGCGAGCCCGTTCGCGGGAAGTCTATATTGTGGCTACAGGTTTCAAACTGTAGTAACCTGAAACTATCTTAGCCATCAATTGCGAGGTTAGAGAATTGAGTGATATGGCGAAAAATCTGATCCTGTGGTTAGTTATTGCTGTTGTATTAATGTCATTATTCCAGAGTTTTAGTCCTAGCGATAACTCGGGGCGGCAACTGGATTACTCCAGTTTTGTCCGTGATGTAGCTCAGGATCAAATCCGCGAAGTGCACATTGATGGCAAAGTTATCAATGGTCAGAAGCGTGACGGAGAAAAATTTACAACCGTTATGCCGATTCAAGATAACCAACTGATTAATGACTTATTGAATCACAATGTCCGCGTTGTGGGAGATAAACCCGAAGAACCTAGTTTATTGGCCAGTATCTTCATTTCCTGGTTCCCAATGCTGTTATTGATTGGGGTCTGGATTTTCTTCATGCGACAGATGCAAGGGGGCGGCGGGAAAGGCGCGATGTCTTTCGGTAAAAGTCGCGCCCGGTTAATGGGTGAAGATCAGATCAAAACCACTTTTGCGGACGTCGCTGGTTGCGATGAAGCTAAAGAAGAAGTCAAAGAGCTGGTTGATTATCTGCGTGATCCATCTAAATTCCAAAAATTGGGTGGCAAAATACCTAAGGGTATTCTGATGGTTGGTCAGCCAGGTACGGGTAAAACATTACTGGCGAAAGCGATCGCAGGTGAGGCGAAAGTTCCATTTTTCTCTATTTCTGGCTCTGATTTCGTAGAAATGTTTGTCGGTGTGGGGGCGTCACGTGTTCGTGATATGTTCGAGCAAGCCAAAAAGGCGGCACCTTGTATCATTTTCATTGATGAAATTGATGCTGTCGGTCGCCAACGTGGTGCGGGATTAGGTGGTGGTCACGATGAACGTGAACAGACCCTGAACCAGATGCTGGTTGAAATGGACGGTTTTGAAGGGCATGAAGCTATTATTGTCATTGCGGCTACTAACCGTCCTGATGTACTGGACCCTGCGTTGTTGCGTCCAGGTCGCTTTGACCGTCAAGTCGTAGTGGGTTTGCCGGATGTAAGAGGACGAGAACAAATCCTCAAAGTGCATATGCGCAAAGTACCATTAGGTGATGATGTTGATGCTTCACTGATTGCTCGTGGAACGCCTGGTTTTTCTGGTGCTGATTTAGCGAACTTGGTGAATGAGGCAGCATTATTTGCGGCTCGTGGCAATAAACGCTTGGTCGGAATGGCGGAGTTTGAGCGAGCCAAAGATAAGATCATGATGGGGGCTGAGCGCAAGTCGATGGTTATGTCCGAATCTGAAAAAGAGATGACGGCATATCATGAAGCTGGTCACGCAATCATTGGTCGCCTTGTGCCTGAACATGATCCTGTTTATAAGGTCTCGATTATCCCTCGCGGCAGAGCTTTGGGTGTAACCATGTATTTACCAGAACAGGATCGCTGGAGTCATTCCAAACAATATCTGGAATCCATGATTTCCAGTTTATATGGCGGACGTCTGGCGGAAGAAATTATTTATGGTAACGAGCGTGTAACGACAGGCGCATCCAATGATATCGAGCGCGCCACTGAGCTAGCCAGAAAAATGGTGACACAGTGGGGGATGTCCGAGCGGTTAGGGCCGATGTTATATGCGGAAGAGGATGGTGAAGTGTTCCTTGGTCGGTCTATGGCCAAAGCGAAACACATGTCTGACGATACCGCTCGTATTATCGATACCGAAGTCAAACAGGTTATTAACCGTAATTATGAACGAGCGAAGCAATTGCTGATGGAAAACATGGATATACTCCATGCGATGAAAGATGCATTGATGAAATATGAAACTATCGATGCTCATCAGATTGATGACTTGATGGCGCGTAGAGAAGTTCGCTTACCAGCAGATTATGGTCAAAATAACGGAACGCCAACAGCGGGCGGTTCTAATTCTTCTGGAAACAATGAAAATTCAGAGATTAGTAATAACTCTGAAGAGCATTCAGCACCATCTGATACTGCAAATTAATCATGGCCATATAAACCCCAGACATTATGTCTGGGGTTTTTTTATTGGAGAAAAATAATGATAGTGACTGGTTGCGGACGAAATTTAGATTTATCACAACCCCGAATCATGGGGATTCTAAACATTACGCCAGATTCATTTTCTGATGGTTCTCGTTTTAACCAATTAGATAAAGCGCTTTTCCGGGCAGAGGAAATGATACGAGAAGGTGCCGATATCATTGATATCGGCGGTGAATCGACACGACCCGGTGCAGCCTTTGTACCAGAACAGGAAGAGCTGGATAGAGTCATACCTATCATTGAACGGATATCGCAGAAGCTAGATGTCATGATTTCTGTTGATACCTATAAAACTGCCGTGATGAATGAGGCTTGTAAAGCTGGAGCTCATTTAATTAATGATATCAAGGCATTGCAAGATGATGGTGCTTTGGCCGTGGCAGCATCCCATAATGCATTGGTTTGTTTAATGCACATGCAAGGTGACCCGCAAACAATGCAACAAAAACCGTCATATACCGATATAGTCACAGAAGTGTCTTCGTTTCTGCATGAAAGGATCACCGCTTGTCTTAACGCAGGGATTTCGGATGAGAAATTAATCATTGATCCTGGCTTTGGGTTTGGGAAAACACTCGAACAGAATTTTGAGTTATTGGGGCGAATGAATGAGTTGGGTGTCAAGCATCCAATTTTAATTGGTGTATCCCGAAAAAGCATGATTGGTAATTTTCTTAATTGTGCAATAGATGAACGATTACCTGGAAGTATTGGTGCTGCACTCTATGCACTTTCGAAGGGGGCGCGTATTATTCGTGTTCATGACGTACGGGCCACTACAGATGCCGTACGAGTTTTCTGGCATGCACAACAATATCAGAAACTACGTATTAGTTAATATTTATCCGGATAAAAAATGAGCAGAAAATATTTTGGTACCGACGGTGTGCGGGGCAAAGTGGGTGAAATGCCGATTACGCCTGATTTTGTAATGAAATTAGGCTGGGCTGCGGGTAAGGTTCTCGCCAAGCAGGGGAGCAAAAAAGTTCTAATTGGCAAAGATACCCGAATTTCAGGTTATATGTTGGAAGCTGCACTGGAAGCCGGACTTTCTGCTGCTGGTCTGAAACCTGTCTTACTGGGGCCGATGCCTACACCTGCAGTCGCTTATCTGACCAGAACTTTTCGTGCGGAAGCGGGTGTTGTAATTAGTGCCTCACATAATCCGTATTATGATAATGGGATTAAGTTTTTCTCTACTAAAGGCACTAAATTACCTGACGAAATTGAAACTGCGATTGAAAATGCAATGGATGATGATATCTGCTGCGTTGAATCATCCTTGCTAGGTAAAGCATCACGAATTGATGATGCGCCAGGCCGTTACATTGAGTTTTGCAAAAGCACTTTTCCTAGCGAGCTCAGTCTTGATGGATTAAAAATTGTCGTAGATTGTGCTCATGGTGCAACCTATCACATCGCACCATCCGTATTTCGTGAATTAGGCGCGGATGTCATTGCCATGGGATGTGCACCGGATGGTTTGAATATCAATGATCAGGTTGGTTCGACAGCCCCTAAAGCGTTAGTAGATCGAGTATTGCAAGAAAAAGCAGATCTGGGCATTGCATTTGATGGTGATGGTGATCGCCTGATTATGGTTGATCATACGGGATATGAAGTTGATGGTGATGAATTGCTCTATATCATCGCTCGAGATCTTCAGCAACAAGGCGCATTAACTGGCGGTGTGGTTGGAACTTTGATGACTAACATGGGGTTAGAAGTCGCGCTAACTAAGCTTGATATTCCATTAATAAGAGCCAAAGTAGGCGATCGCTATGTTATGGAGTTGCTTCAAGAGAAGGGATGGCGACTCGGTGGCGAAAACTCAGGCCATATTATCTGCTTAGATCAAACCACCACGGGCGATGGTATTATTGCTGCTTTGCAGGTATTAAAAGCGGCAAGTCGTGCCGGTCAAACCTTGTTTGAATTGCGCCAAGACATTAAAAAATTCCCACAAATCCTGATTAATGTTCGCTTTTCAGGTGAGCATAACCCACTGACATCTCCATCAGTACAGCAAATTGTTCGGGATGTCGAAGATAGATTAGGAAAAACAGGTCGGGTGTTATTGCGTAAATCGGGTACTGAACCATTGATCAGAGTGATGGTTGAAGGTGAGTCCGAGCAGTTAGTTCAGCAACTTGCTGAGAAAATTGCTGCGGAAGTATCTGCTGTAAAATAGACTTTTTTGTTTTAAAAATATGCAATTAGTCGGCTTTTTTGAAAATCTGCTTGTCAGAGTTAGAAAGGCTGGCTAGTATTGCCTCGCTTTGTAGCCATAGCTGGGAATAAAACTAGTTAGATTGAGAAAATATTTTTCCGATGCTAGTATCCTGCCGCTTATATTACCGAGGTAGATCGGTTGTTCAATTAAGGGCGTTAGAGGAATAACATGTACGAAGTCCTGCTGGTTTTATATCTGTTAGTAGCTATCGCACTAATTGGTTTAGTGTTGGTGCAACAGGGAAAGGGTGCTTCAATGGGAGCATCGTTTGGCGCTGGCGCTTCTAATACTGTATTTGGAGCATCAGGATCTGGTAACTTTTTAACAAAAAGTACTGCGATTCTTGCAATCATATTTTTTATTATCAGCTTGGTGCTGGGTGCTATTACCAATAACCGCACTAAGCCCGCTGATACTTGGTCGGATTTAACGAAACCGGCCGTGGTAGAAAAGAAAACTGAACAGCCAGTAGAAAAAACTCCGGTTGAGAAGAAAAATACTGACGTTCCAAACTAAAATAAAGCCCAGCTGGTGGAATTGGTAGACACGCTATCTTGAGGGGGTAGTGCCAATAGGCGTGCGGGTTCAAGTCCCGCGCTGGGCACCAATTTAGTTTGATAGCATAGTCCTCGTTATGTTATCATTAGCGTAATTTGACGCGGGGTGGAGCAGCTTGGTAGCTCGTCGGGCTCATAACCCGAAGGTCGTTGGTTCAAATCCAGCCCCCGCAACCAATTTTCATGATCGTCTTGGCGATCAGGCTATACGGGCCCCAGTTCTTTGAACGGGGCTTTTTGTTATCCGGATTCTGTTACCACCATCCGGTGGACATAATATTGGGCCTCTGATGCCCTTTTTTTATTTACGGAGGGTCTATTGGCTACCTTGGAACAACGCCTGACAGAATTGCTTGATGCTCCTGTTGTTGCATTAGGCTATGAATTGTGGGGAATTGAGTTTATCCGTGCCGGTAAACATTCTACATTGCGGGTTTACATTGATCATGCAAATGGTGTTTCGGTAGATGATTGTGCAGAAGTCAGTCATCAGGTAAGCGCATTGCTGGATGTGGAAGATCCAATCACCACTGAATATTATCTTGAGGTGTCTTCACCTGGGATGGATCGTCCATTACTGAAACCAGCCCATTATGCCCGATATATAAATCATGTCGTGGCAGTCACGTTGCGTATGGCCGTTAATAACCGACGTAAATATAAGGGCACCATTAAGCAGGTTGATGGCGAAATGATCACCATTACTGTTGATGGCCGAGATGAAATTCTGGCCTTTGCCAATATTCAACAGGCAAACTTGATTCCGAACTTTGATTGACGAGGCTATTGGATAATGAATAAAGAAATCCTTTTAGTTGTTGATGCCGTTTCCAATGAAAAGGCAGTCCCTCGCGAAAAAATTTTCCAGGCTCTGGAAACTGCGTTAGCGACAGCAACCAAAAAGAAATATGAAGGCGATATTGAAGTTCGTGTCGCAATCGATCGTAAAACGGGCGATTTTGATACTTTCCGTCGTTGGCAGGTAGTGGAAGGCGACGGGATTATGCAAAACCCGTATCGTGAAATTTCATTGGATGCCGCACAATATGATGATCCTACTATTCAGTTGGGTGATTATGTTGAAGAACAAATTGAGTCAATCACGTTTGACCGAATTACAACACAAACGGCAAAACAAGTTATTGTTCAAAAAGTTCGTGAAGCTGAACGTGCTCAGATTGTTGAACAATTCCGTGATCAAGAAGGCACCATTGTCACTGGCGTTGTGAAAAAAGTTAACCGTGACAGTATCATTCTTGATCTGGGTAGTAATGCTGAGGGTGTGCTTTATCGTGAAGATATGCTGCCACGTGAATCATTCCGCAATGGCGATCGGGTTAAAGGGCTTTTAGCGGCAGTTAAACCAGAAGCCCGTGGCTCACAATTGTTCATTAGCAGAACACATCCTGATTTCCTGAAAGAACTGTTTCGCATTGAAGTGCCTGAAATCGGTGAAGAAATCATCGAAATCAAAGGTGCAGCACGTGATCCGGGTTCTCGTGCCAAAATTGCCGTAAAAACCAATGACCGCCGCATTGATCCTGTAGGTGCTTGTGTTGGTATGCGTGGCGCCCGCGTTCAGGCCGTATCTGGTGAATTGGCGGGAGAGCGTATTGATATTGTCCTGTGGGACGATAATCCAGCTCAGTTTGTTATCAATGCAATGGCACCGGCTGATGTGGCATCTCTGATTGTAGATGAAGATAACCACACGATGGATATTGCTGTTGTCTCCAGCAATCTGGCTCAGGCCATTGGTCGTAACGGACAAAATGTTCGTCTGGCATCACAGCTTTCCGGTTGGGAGCTGAATGTGATGACAGTCGAGGATATGCAAACCAAGCATCAGGCAGAAAAAGATCGCATCTTGAACCTGTTCACGCAGGCGTTGGATATTGATGATGATTTTGCTGAATTGTTGGTTGAAGAGGGCTTCTCAACTGTTGAAGAAATTGCCTATGTTCCTTTGAGCGAATTACAACGCATTGAAGACTTAGATGATGAACAGATTGAAGAGTTACGTGAACGAGCTAAGCAGGCTTTAAGCACACAGGCGTTGGCAAAAGAAGAAACCCTGGCGGGAGCTAAACCTGCAGATGATCTGCTGGCATTACAAGGTATGACGCAGGATTTAGCCTATGAGCTGGCTGCCCGGGGAATACCAACTCTGGAGGATTTGGCTGAACAAGGCATTGACGATCTGAGTGGTATTCCGGGGATGACCGAAGAGAAAGCCGGTGAATTGATTATGGCAGCTCGTAATATCTGCTGGTTCGGTGAGCAAGCAGAGTAAACTGCGGAGGGTAGTGAATGGCCGATTTATCAGTAAAACAACTAGCCATTGAAGTGGGAACACCGGTTGACCGGTTAGTTCAACAATTTAAAGATGCCGGTTTGACTAAAGATGCGGAAGCAATGGTTACCGAACATGAAAAACAGGCATTGTTAGAACATCTGAAAAAACAGCACGGTGCAGATAATGCAGAACCTAAACGCATGACACTGCAGCGTAAAACCAAAAGCACTTTGAATGTTCAAGGTGCTGGCGGAAAAAATAAAGAAGTTCAAATTGAAGTTCGTAAATCAAAAACGTATGTTCATCGTTCAGTGATTGACGATGCTCAACAGAAAGAAGCAGAAGAAAAGGCGCGCCTGGACGCTGAAAAGGCACGCCAAGACGAATTAGCCAAAGCTGAACAAGCGCGTAAGGACGCGGAAGCTAAAGCCCGCAAAGAAGCCGAAGATAAAGCGCGCAAAGAGGCTGAGGTCAAGAAGCAATCGATAGAAGCTGTTGCAAACGATGCAGCAAAATCTCCGGATGAGAAGGCCAAAAAAGTGAAAGCTGAGGCAGATAAACGCGCAGATGAAAATGCCAAGCGTGAAGCAGAGGCATTACGTAAGAAACAGGAAGATGAGGCTCGTCGTAAGGCTGAGGCTGAAGCACAGCGCATTGCTGAAGAAGCTCGTCGTCTGGCAGAGGAAAATGAAGCTCGTTGGGCTGCGGAAGAAGAAGCTCGTCGTCGTGCAGAATTGAGTGATGATGTCGGGGAAGCTGCATCTAAGTTCGTGAAAGAAGCAGAAGCTGAACGCGAACGTCAGGATGAAAGCAAAGGCCGTCGTCGTACTGGCGTCACTAAGGCTAAAAAATCGCCGCATGATGAAGCTCGTGAAGAACGTAATCCTCGTGCCAGAAAAGGTAAACGGGCTAAAGTTCACACACCGAATTCAATGCAGCATGGCTTCCAGAAACCTGCTCAACCAGTAAACCGTGACATCATTATCGGTGAAACCATTACTGTTGGTGAGTTGGCTCAGAAGATGGCGGTGAAAGCCGTTGAAGTCATTAAAGTGATGATGAAAATGGGGGCTATGGCCACCATCAACCAAGTCATTGATCAAGAAACCGCTCAGTTGGTTGCGGAAGAAATGGGTCATAAAGTCACCCTGCGCCGCGAAAATGAGCTGGAAGAAGCTGTATTGCAGGATCGTGATTCCACTGCTACCCGTGAAGATCGTGCACCTGTTGTGACCATTATGGGTCACGTTGACCACGGTAAAACGTCGTTGCTGGATTATATCCGTAAAGCGAAGGTTGCTTCTGGCGAAGCGGGCGGGATTACGCAGCATATCGGTGCTTATCACGTAGACACGGATAACGGTAGTATTACGTTCCTGGATACGCCAGGTCACGCAGCATTTACCGCAATGCGTGCTCGAGGTGCTAAAGCGACTGATATCGTTGTATTGGTTGTTGCCGCAGATGACGGTGTTATGCCGCAAACTATTGAAGCAATTCAACATGCTAAGGCTGCAGGTGTTCCAATTGTTGTTGCAGTCAACAAAATTGATAAACCTGAAGCTGATCCAGACCGAGTAATGAATGAACTGACTCGTCATAGCGTCATTCCAGAAGAATGGGGCGGTGAAAACCAGTTTGTGAAAGTTTCAGCGAAGAGCGGTCAGGGGATTGATGATCTGCTGAATGCAATTCTGTTGCAGGCTGAAGTTCTTGAACTGACAGCGGTTCGTGATGCCATGGCAAGTGGTGTAGTCATCGAATCTCGTCTGGATAAGGGCCGTGGTCCAGTAGCTACTGTTTTGGTTCAAGAAGGTACCTTGCATCAGGGTGATATCGTTCTGTGTGGTCTGGAATATGGCCGTGTTCGTGCGATGCGTGATGAGCTGGGCCGTAGTATTGAAACTGCGGGTCCTTCTACGCCAGTTGAGATCCTGGGTTTATCAGGTGTTCCATCTGCTGGTGATGAAGCAACTGTTGTTCGTGATGAGAAGAAAGCGCGTGAAGTTGCCTTGTATCGTCAAGGTAAATTCCGTGACGTCAAACTGGCTCGCCAGCAGAAAGCGAAACTGGAAAACATGTTCTCTAACATGACAGAAGGTGAAGTTTCTGAACTGAACGTGGTATTGAAAGCGGACGTTCAAGGCTCTGTTGAGGCAATTGCAGACTCACTGAACAAACTGTCAACTGACGAAGTTAAAGTTAAGATCATTGGTTCCGGTGTCGGTGGTATTACTGAAACAGATGCAAGCTTGGCTGCCGCGTCTAATGCCATTGTTCTCGGTTTCAACGTTCGTGCCGATGCTTCTGCGCGTAAGATCATTGAATCAGAAAACATCGATCTGCGTTATTACTCAGTGATCTACGACTTGATTGATGAAGTTCGTCAAGCCATGAGTGGTATGTTGGCTCCTGAATACAAACAACAAATCATTGGTCTGGCTGAAGTCCGTGATGTGTTCCGTTCACCGAAATTTGGTGCGGTTGCGGGTTGTATGGTTACTGAAGGTACTGTTAAGCGGAACAGTCCTATTCGTGTGCTGCGTGATAACGTTGTTATCTATGAAGGCGAACTGGAATCTCTGCGCCGCTTCAAAGATGACGTACCAGAAGTCAAAAACGGCTACGAATGTGGTATCGCTGTTAAGAACTACAATGATGTTCGCCCTGGCGACCAGATTGAAGTTTACGAAACAGTTGAAATTCAGCGTACGCTATAATCAGTTACGGGGGCTTGAATGCCCCCGTTTGTTCCGGAGCTAAAAATGGCAAAAGAATTTGGTCGTGCAGATCGTGTTGCGCAACAAATTCAGCGTGAAATTGCTGTGATACTGCAACGTGAAGTGAAAGATCCCCGTGTTGGGATGGTGACTGTCTCCGACGTTGAGTTGACCCGCGATTTGCAGCACGCCAAAATTTTTGTGACCTTCTTTTTGAATGAAGAAGATAACATTGATGCGGGCGTCAAAGTGCTGAATGATGCTTCAGGCTATATTCGCATACTGCTAGGTAAAGCGATGAAGCTGCGCGTCGTGCCAGAAATTCGTTTTGTTTACGATAAAACATTGGTTGAAGGGATGCGAATCTCCAACCTGGTGACTAACACTGTTCGTGATGATCAACGTCGCCGAGGCGAATCGTTAGATCAAAACGAGGAGGATCGTGATTAAAGATGTCTCGACGACGTCGTTTCAAAGGTCGTGATGTGCACGGCATTATACTGCTGGATAAACCAAGCGGTATCACTTCGAATGATGCGCTGCAACAAGTAAAGCGTATCTATAACGCCGCAAAGGCTGGGCATACCGGTGCTTTGGACCCATTAGCCACAGGGATGCTGCCCATTTGTTTTGGTGAAGCAACCAAATTTTCTCAATTCCTGTTGGATGCGGATAAACGATATCAGGTGACCGCTCGTCTTGGTGTTCGTACGGACACCAGTGATTCTGAGGGTTCCGTCGTGTCCGTTCGCCCGGTACAGGTGACTGAGGAACAGCTGCATCAGGCTCTGGATAAATTCCGAGGTGATATTCTGCAGGTGCCATCGATGTTTTCTGCATTAAAACATCAAGGGCGTCCGTTGTATGAATATGCCCGTGAAGGCATTGAGATTGAGCGTGAAGCTCGACCCATTACCATTTTTTCTCTGCAACTAGAATCTTTTGCGGACGATATGCTTTCTCTGGAAGTGCATTGTTCTAAAGGGACTTATATTCGTTCATTGATTGATGATTTAGGCGAATTGTTAGGTTGTGGTGCCCATGTGACGCAATTACGTCGCACGCAGGTAGCCGGTTATCCGAACGATAAGATGCTTAATCTGGAAAAACTGAATCAACTTTTGGATGAGTGCCGTGAACAAGGCATTCCGCCAAGAGAAAGATTGGATCAGTTTTTATTACCAATGGACAGCGCTGTCTATAGTTTGCCTGAGGTTAATATGCCTGCTGTATTGGCGGCCTATGTGACACAAGGTCAAGCTGTTCTGGTGCCAAACTCGCCTAAAGAAGGTTTCGTCCGTATGACGGTCGGACCCGAAGCGGAATTCATCGGCGTTGGCGAGATAGACGATGATGGTAAGGTGGCCCCGCGGCGTCTGGTGCGCATTGGTGGCGATCTTCCAGAAGAAGAACAAGCAGAGTAGCTTGTCTGCAAATTCAGCTGTGCTAGAATGCGCAGCTTCTCTGTGGGCTGAATTAGTGATCGGCTCACAGTTCATTAACTCAGGAGTACATTATGTCACTAAATGCTGAAGCTAAAGCCAAGATCGTTGCTGATTTCTCTCGTGGTACTAATGACACTGGCTCGCCAGAAGTTCAGGTAGCGCTGCTGACTGCCCAGATCAACCATCTGCAAGGCCACTTCTCTGTACACACTAAAGATCACCACGGTCGTCGTGGTCTGCTGCGTATGGTTTCTCAGCGTCGTAAAATGCTGGATTACCTGAAAGGCAAAGATGAAGCACGTTACAAAGATCTGATTGCTAAACTGGGTCTGCGTCGCTAATTCATACTTAGTGAATACGAATAAAAGGAGGCTTTTGCCTCCTTTTGTTTTTTCGTGACATCAATGACAATTACGCCAATATATCCAAAGTCGATCTATCACTGCTTACCTATTCTGATCGCCTTCGGCTATAATGAGCGCGCATTTTGAGCGACGAAATTAATAAAAGGAAATTCAAGTGAATCCTATTGTAAAAACCTTCCAATATGGTCAGCACACTGTAACGTTAGAAACAGGTGTTATGGCCCGTCAGGCAACTGCCGCTGTTATGGCCAGCATGGATGACACGGCAGTATTTGTAACTGTTGTTGGCAAAAAAGAAGCTGTTGAAGGTCGCGATTTTTTCCCGCTGACTGTTAACTATCAAGAGCGTACCTATGCAGCAGGCCGTATTCCTGGTGGTTTTTTCAAGCGTGAAGGTCGTCCGAGCGAAGGCGAAACGCTGATTGCCCGTTTGATCGATCGTCCGATTCGTCCTCTGTTCCCTGAAGGCTTCCTGAACGAAGTTCAGATCGTGGCTACCGTAATGTCAGTGAATCCGGCTGTATCGCCTGACATCGTTGCTATGATTGGTACTTCAGCTGCTCTGGCCATTTCTGGTATTCCATTCAATGGTCCGATTGGTGCGGCTCGTGTTGGTTATATCAACGACCAATATGTTTTGAACCCTTCTGTAGTTGAATTACAAGACAGCAAGCTGGATCTGGTTGTTGCAGGTACTGCACCGGCAGTATTGATGGTTGAATCTGAAGCCGCTATTTTGCCTGAAGATGTCATGCTGGGTGCAGTAGTTTACGGTCATGAGCAAATGCAGACTGTGATCAATGCGGTGAAAGAGTTTGCGGCTGATGTTGGTAATAAACCTTGGGATTGGACTGCTCCAGAAGCAAATACAGCACTGAAAGCTAAAATTGCTGAACTGGCAGTTAATGAAATTGGTGAAGCCTATCGTATTACTGAAAAAGCGGTGCGTTATGAAGCTATTTCCGCGCTGAAACAACGTATCGTGGCTGAAATTACTGCTGCTGATGAAACTCAGGATGCGGGTGAAGTTGCTGATCTGTTCCATGAGCTGGAAAGTGATGTGGTGCGTGGTCGTATTCTGCGTGGTGAACCGCGTATCGATGGTCGTGATCCACAGATGATCCGTGCGCTGAGTGTAGGTACTGGTGTGCTGCCACGTGTTCACGGCTCTGCATTGTTTACCCGTGGTGAAACTCAGGCGCTGGTGACTTGTACTCTGGGTACAGAGCGTGATGCTCAGACTATCGACGAAATTACCGGTGAGCGTACCGATCGTTTCATGCTGCACTATAACTTCCCACCATACTGTGTGGGGGAAACTGGCATGATGGGTTCACCCAAACGTCGTGAAATCGGTCACGGCCGTCTGGCTCGTCGTGGTGTTTCGGCTGTTATTCCTTCGCAGGCTGAATTCCCGTATGTAGTTCGTGTGGTTTCAGAAATCACAGAATCTAACGGTTCTTCTTCTATGGCCTCTGTATGTGGTACCTCTCTGGCTCTGATGGATGCGGGTGTACCAATTAAAGCCTCTGTTGCTGGTATCGCCATGGGTCTGGTGAAAGAAGGTGACAGCTTTGTGGTTCTGTCTGACATTCTGGGTGATGAAGATCATCTGGGCGACATGGACTTCAAAGTGGCTGGTACTTCTGAAGGTGTTACTGCGCTGCAGATGGACATCAAAATTGAAGGTATCACCAAAGAAATCATGCAGATCGCTCTGAAACAAGCACGTGAAGCGCGTCTGCACATTTTGGGTGTGATGGACAAAGCCATTGGTGAAGCCCGTAACGAAATCTCTGATTTTGCTCCACGTATCCATACCATCAAGATCAACCCAGAGAAGATCAAAGATGTTATCGGTAAAGGCGGCTCAGTGATCCGTGCGCTCACTGAAGAAACCGGTACAACTATTGAGCTGGAAGATGATGGTACCGTGAAGATTGCTGCGGTAAGTGGTGAAGCGGCTCAGGAAGCGATCCGTCGTATCGAAGCGCTGACTGCGGAAGTTGAAGTCGGTCGTATCTACGAAGGTAAAGTCACTCGTCTGGCCGAATTCGGTGCTTTCGTCAACATCCTGCCAGGTAAAGATGGCCTGGTGCATATCTCTCAGATCACGGATGAGCGCGTGAAAGACGTATCTGATTATCTGAAAGTGGGTGATCTGGTTCGAACTAAAGTGCTGGAAGTGGATCGTCAAGGTCGTATCCGTTTGTCTATTAAAGAAGCCAAACGTGATGAACAACCTGTTGCTGTTGAATCTGTAACTGAAACAGTAGTCGAACAGGATACTGTTGTTGAACAGGTACCAATGACCGAATAATGGATATGCATTAAGGTCATGAAATAAAAAAGGACGCTTTGGCGTCCTTTTTGTTGTTTGATGATTTCTCTTTCTACATCTTGGATGGTATCTATCGGATCAGAGCTGATAGGCAGATACGATCTTTTCCATTTTTGCGGCTACTTTTTCTAGACGGTTAGCCAATTCGTCGGATTTGCTGGCGGAACTGCTATTTTCTTCAGCCATTCCCGCTACACTTTCTACTTGCTGGGCTATGGAGTCAGTAGCCAAACCTTGTTCCCGGATGGCATCAGAAATATGGGCAACCAGCTCTAAACTCGTTTCAGTCACGTCACATATTTCTGTCATGGTGCTTCTGGCTTCACCTGCCCCCATTACACCCGCTTCAACCTTACTGACGGCTTCTTTCATTCTGATGACTGCCGTATTGGATACATTCTGAATCGCTGTAATGATTTTTCCTATTTCAACGGTAGATGTTGCTGTTCTGGCTGCCAGATTTCTGACCTCATCGGCAACGACAGCAAAGCCGCGACCTTGCTCTCCGGCACGGGCCGCCTCAATGGCTGCATTAAGTGCCAGCAGATTTGTCTGTTCAGCCACATCGCGGATCACATTAATTACAGAGGCGATTTCACGACTCTTTTCTTCCAGCATTGCTATATCTGTGGCCGCGTTATCGACAGCATTTTCTATGGCATGAATATTATCTACAGTTTGATCAATGACTCGTTGACCATTCTGTGCTTTTTTCCCTGCATCTGCGGTGCATCGGCTGGCCTCAGCAGCCTGCTCGGAAACCTGATTAATACTCACGGTCATTTCTTCTACCGATGCAGCCATTTGCGCTGAAGAGGCGCTTTGTGTTTGAGAGCTTTCTGTCACCTGATGTGCGGAATTTAGCAACTCTTCGGCAGTACGATTAACATCACGAACCCCCATCAATAATTCTTTGAGATTCATTTGTATGCCAGAGATCAAATGATTAAAGGATCGTAACATCAGGCTGATTTCATCATTGCCTTTATCATTTGCCCGCAGTGTGAAATCCAGCGTTTTTTCAATTTTGGCTATGGTTTGCTGAGCATCATTAACACCTCGGCGGATCTGACTTGCACTAAGCAAACCCAATGTCAGCAAACAGCCAAGAACACCCAATGAAGACAACATAACAGTCCAACGGGCTGTCTGATAATTTTTTTCACCTTTTAGTTTATCTTGTGCTGCGCTTTGACTGTTATGTTCAATATTTTCCTGAAGTGCAGCCGTTACTTTTTGCCCTTCCTCCTGTAAATCGGCTAATTGGGCACGAGCTGTTTTTGCTTCATATGTCTTTGAAATTTCTATTATTGCATCTTCTGATGCATTGTATTTTCTTATTTCATCTTTTACTTTTTGATAAAGTGCTCGATCGTCATTGTCACGAATAAATTTATTTTCATAATCCGATATGTTTGCCTGAATATCCGCTTTTTGTTGTTCAATTAATTTTTCATATTGTCGTAATTTATCTTCTGCACTGCGCATAGCTCTGGCATCTTCACTGTAGGTAATGTGACTGATGACATAGGTTCGGAGGGTCAAAAAGTCAATTTCAGTTTGAGTCAGATTGCGGATACTGGGAATGTTATTATCAGTTATGGTACCGAGATTTTCGTTCATTTGTGCCATTTTGATAAGTGATGTCCCCCCTATCAACAAACAACCCAAAAAACCAACTGCGATTAAAAAGTAAAGTTTGTGCGCTATTTTCATCGTGACGTCCTTTATGGAATTCAGTTCACAGCAACAAAATCAGAAAGTTGAATTTTATTCAGTATGTTAAATATGACAGGAAAGGGGAAAAACGAAGATTCAAAAAAAACGACTGAATCACTATCAGCAAAAATTAATGTTTTATTTTTTGACCTAGGTATCAGACGATACCTCTATTAAGTATGAGATATCGTCTGATGTGATGATTTACAGTTGGTTTTGGGTAAATGAAGTAAGAATTTGCTCCACCAAGGTGAATCGGGTTTTGACATCATCACTGGGTAAATTAAAGCGCAGGCGGGTTGGCCCATCCATGCGATATAGGCGAGGCTGATTTTGTATCAGGCTGACAATGAACATCGGATTGATCTTTGTTTCCTGAGTGAAATCAATGTAGCCACCTCGATCGCCTATTTCAATCCGCTTCAGCCCCAATGGTTTGGCCAATAGGCGGAACCGTGAAATCTGTATCAGATTTTGAGCCGACTGAGGGAGCAGGCCAAATCGGTCGATTAATTCAATTTTTAATTCATCGATCTCTTCTTGAGAATTACAGCTGGCAATGCGCTTGTACATTGAGAGGCGCATATTGACATCAGGGATATATTCATCAGGCAATAGAGCCGGAACGCGTAATTCAATATCGGTGTGATTGGCCAACAACTGATCCAGAGAGGGCTCTTTGCCTTCTTTCAATGCGTTGACGGCTTGTTCCAACATTTCCATATACAGAGTAAAACCGATCGATTCGATTTGTCCGCTTTGCTCATCACCGAGTAACTCACCGGCACCCCGGATCTCTAAATCATGGGTTGCCAATACAAAACCAGCTCCCAGATCCTCCAATGATTCAATGGCCTCGAGTCGCTTGATGGCATCTTTGGTCATTTGTTTCGGATGTGGCGTTAGCAGATAGGCATAAGCCTGATGGTGGGAGCGACCAACACGACCACGCAGCTGATGCAGTTGCGCCAGACCTAGGTTATCGGCGCGATCCATGATGATAGTGTTGGCGCTTGGAACGTCGATCCCCGTTTCAATGATGGTCGTACATACCAGGAGGTTATAACGTTGATGGTAAAAGTCAGTCATGACTCGTTCCAGTTCACGCTCCCGCATCTGGCCATGTGCAATGGCAATGCGAGCCTCCGGCAATAGTTCCTTCAACTGTGTGGCCGTCTGTTCTATGGTTTCCACATTGTTATGGAGGTAATAAACCTGCCCGCCACGTTTTAATTCACGAAGAATGGCCTCGCGGACGACCGCTTTGTCGTATTGTCGAACGAATGTTTTGATGGCAAGCCGTTTGGCCGGTGGTGTCGCGATGACAGAAAGATCCCGCATACCAGAAAGGGCCATATTCAACGTACGGGGGATCGGTGTGGCCGTCAGGGTCAGAATATCGACATCGGCCCGTAGTGCTTTGATTTTTTCTTTTTGCCGTACACCGAAGCGATGTTCTTCGTCGACAACCAGGAGACCGAGATCTTTAAAACGGATATCTTCGGCCAGCAGTTTATGAGTACCGATAATGATGTCGATTTTGCCTTCAGCCAGTGCTTCCATCGCGGCTTTTTGTTCTTTGGCACTTTTAAAGCGACTCATGACTTCAATATTGACCGGCCAGTTAGCAAAGCGATCACGGAAGTTTTCATAGTGCTGTTGCGCCAGCAGCGTGGTGGGTACTAATACGGCCACTTGTTTGCCTGCATGCACCGCAACAAAGGTGGCACGCATGGCGACCTCGGTTTTACCAAATCCGACATCGCCGCAGACGAGACGATCCATCGCTTTGGCCTGGCACATATCACCTAATACGGAGTTGATTGCATTCAACTGATCTGGCGTTTCTTCAAACGGAAAACCGGCGGCAAATTTACTGTAAGCCTGTTTGTCATGCATAAATGCCAAACCGGGGCGCGCCGCGCGTTTGGCATAGACATCCAGCAATTCCGCTGCAACATCCCGTATTTTTTCGACCGCTTTCTTGCGAGCTTTTAACCAGGCTTCGCCGCCGAGCTTATGCAGCGGTGGATTTTCGCTGCCACTGTAGCGGCTGATCAAATGTAATGAGGTGACCGGCACATAGAGCTTATCTGCCCCTGCATATTCCAATGTCAGATATTCAGCGGCCACACCGCCGGCATCTATGGTTTGCAACCCCACATAGCGACCGACACCATGGTCAAGGTGAACGACCGGTTGGCCGATGGTTAATTCGGCCAGATTGCGAACAATCGCCTCATTATTAGTACTGGTTTTTTTATCCCGACGCCGCCGTTGTACGACCTTCTGACCAAACAGATCGTTTTCACAGATCAGGGCAATCTGCGCTTCTGGAAGAATAAAACCATGTTCCAGCGGACTGACGATAATGGCCTGCTGGGCATTACCTTGAGCAAACGCTTCAAAGGAATTCAGAATGGGGAGTTGAAGTTGGAGTGGTGCCAGCAGCTCCAATAGTGCTTCGCGCCGCCCCTCTGATTCGACAGAAAACAGCATGCGGCCACTGAAAAGACTGAAAAAGCGTTGTAACGCTTCCAGCGGTTCTTGCTGTTTGGCTTCGATCGTTAACTCTGGTAGCGCATGTACCGGTAAATTAGTTCGTCCGGCTTTTTCTTCTACAGGTAAGGATTGGCAATGGATCTGCGTACGTTCTTTCAGAATCCCGAAGAGTTGATCCACTGGCAGATACAATGTGGCGGGTGGCAATAGCGGGCGACTTAAATCATAACGGCGATCTTCGTAACGCTGTTGCACATCGGACCAGAATTGCTCACTGGCTTGCTGAATATCACCTACTGTCATGACCAGACTGGCTGGTGGTAAATAGTCCAGCAAGGTTGATGTTTGTTCAAAAAACAGCGGCAGATAATATTCGATACCAGCAGGCCATAAGCCTTTGCTGACTTGCTGGTAGATTGAATCTGGTGTGCGGCCGGCATCAAACAGCTCGCGAAAACGTTGCCGGAAACCTTCGATCGCATTTTTATCTGTCGGAAATTCATGTGCAGGCAGCAGACGAACTTCTTTCACAGGCTCATGAGAGCGTTGAGTATCCGGATCAAAGGCCCGGATGGTGTCGACTTCGTCATCAAAGAAGTCGATTCGATAAGGCTGCGACGAGCCCATCGGGAATAAATCGAGCAGTGAACCACGGGCCGCGTATTCGCCATGTTCCAATACCTGCTCGACGGCGTTATAGCCAGCATGTTCCAAGCGTCGGCGCAGATTGTGTAAATCTAGTTTATCACCGGGTTTTACCAGCAGGCTGTAACCGTCAATAAAACTGGAAGGGGCTGTGCGCAGCATCAGTGTTGCAACAGGTAAAATCAGAAGACCTTGTTGCATTCGAGGGAGATGATAAAGCGTTTCTATACGCTGTGAGATAATGTCCTGATGCGGTGAAAAGGTATCATAGGGCAGGGTTTCCCAATCGGGGAAAAGCCGCACCGGGATATTTTGTTCCTGCAGCAGAAAGCTGATTTCCTGTTCCAGATATAAGGCGGTTGGTGTGTCATTCACCACCAGTACAACCGGATGAGATTGTTTGGTGACCAGCTCTGCAATGGCCAGCGAAAGACTACTGCCATGCAGCTGAGCAAAAGTAAGCCGCTGATTCGCTTTTGGATTCAGTGAAAAAGTAAAATAATTCGTCATCACTCAAATTCAGGTTAGTTGGTATTTTTTTTCTGCTCGTTCTCTTAACTGGCGAGATTGTTCATGACTGCAGGCCCGGATCAGTAATTCACGATCTTCATTGCGGAGCAGTTCATACGTCGCAGTCACCAATAATCGCTCTTCCTCGCCTTCAATGTGTGTGACCCGGCCATAGCAATACACGGCACAGGCTTCTTCACGCAGGAAAATTTTCAAACGCAATAACTGTCCTTTTTCCAGTGGTAATGATGTATGGAACGTCAGTTGGCTACCACCAAAACTGTGCGTTTGATGTCTGTGCAGAGGATTGTCATCCTGTTGAAGGATATGAGCCATCAGCAGGTTGATTTTGCGCGATTGCTGGTTAATCACCTCGACTAGATAACCAATATCATCACTGATTTGTCGTAATGCCCGTGCGTTGCTTAAATCCAGTTGCACAAGGGTATTGGATATTTTAAATGGCTCCGGAATCTCAGCTTCAAAAGAAGCCAGATCAGGCAGTTTAAAATCCTGTTCCAATGGAATCACACTGATAGATAAGCAGTGTTGCACACTAAAATATTGCTCGCTCAAGGAGAACCCCTTGTTGAGTGGATGTCTTACCTTTATTATCCGCTAACTCTTGGATTGCGCAACGCTTGGAAACAGCGTGAAATCACTCATTTTTCAACCTATCAGTCTGGCTATTGGTCTTCGTTATGCCGGTGCCAGAGGTGATAATCGATTTGCTTCTTTTATCTCCATCTTTTCTACCTTCGGAATTGCGATTGGCGTACTGGCGTTGATCGTGGTGAGTTCGGTCATGAACGGATTTGAGGCACAGCTAAAAGATCGTATTTTAGGTGTGGTGCCTCATGGCGTGATCACGACGGAATCAGGCCAGTTATCCGACTGGCAGCACTATCAGTCTCTGATCGTAACATTACCGCATGTGCAGGCAGCGGCGCCCTTTATTACCACGGAAGGGATGGTGCAAAGCCCGGGGGGATTGGCTCCGATCTCGTTGCAGGGCATTGACCCTCAAAATTATCCCAAGCAGGATTTACTCCGCAAAACGCTAGGCTCGGCAGCGCTGGATCGTCTTCAAGCGGGGCAGTTTAATATAATTCTCGGTGGTGAGTTGGCCCAGAAACTCGGCGTAATGCCGGGTGATAAGGTACGGGTGCTGGTCAGCGAGGGGAGCCACTTTACCCCGATGGGACGCATACCCTCACAGCGTTTGTTTCATGTGGTGGCCTTGTTTGATGTGGGGTCGCCGGTGGACGACCAAATCGCATTGATTCATCTGGATGATGCCCGTCGTCTGTTACGTTATCCTGCAGACAGTATCACGGGGTGGCGGGTTTGGCTGAACGATGCTTTTCAGACCGAAGACATCGCAAAAACATCATTACCCAGCCCATTAGTATTTCAGGACTGGCGCAAAGATCGCGGTGAGTTATTCCGTGCTGTGGCTATGGAAAAACACATCATGAGCTTGATGTTGGTGCTGATCATTTTAGTAGCGGCCTTCAATATTCTTTCATCACTGGTGATGGTGGTTCTCGACAAACAAGGTGAAGTGGCCATTTTGCGAACCATGGGAATGCAGAGTCCAACGGTGATGAAGATTTTCATTGTACAGGGGATCTGGAGTGGCGTATTGGGCGGCATATTAGGCACAGTCGGAGGTGTCATTCTGACTCATTACCTGAATTCGGTCTTACGTGTTATCGGGCTTAATGTCTATATGGACGCCGGTGGCAGTGGATTACCGGTAGATATGCAGTTATCTCAGATCCTGCTGATTGCATGCGGCGCATTACTCATGAGTTTTATGGCGACGCTTTATCCGGCTTATCGTGCCGCTCATATTCGTCCGGCGGAGGCGTTACGTTATGAATAATATCCTGTTAAGTTGCCAGCAGTTGGTTAAAACCTACCAGGAAGGTACGGTGGAAACGCCAGTGCTTCGTGGAATCAGCTTATCTGTGTTCCAGCAAGAAATGTTAGCGATTGTCGGGAGCTCGGGTTCCGGGAAAAGTACATTACTGCATCTGATGGGGGCTTTAGATACACCCACCTCCGGTTCCGTGCTTTTTGAGCAGCAGGATATTTATCAGTGGAATAGCCAGCAACAAGCGCGATTCCGTAATAAGCAATTGGGTTTTGTGTATCAATTCCACCATCTGCTGGGTGAGTTTAGCGCATTAGAGAACGCGGCCATGCCCTTGCTGATTGGTGGCATGGCGGTGAAACAAGCCACACAACAAGCTTCTGCCATGCTGGAGCGGGTGGGATTGTCTCACCGCTTGGCTCATCGACCATCAGAATTATCTGGCGGGGAAAGGCAGCGTGTCGCCATTGCGCGTGCGTTAGTGAGCCAACCCCGCTTGGTTTTAGCCGATGAGCCGACGGGGAATCTGGATCATAAAAGTGCAACGGCTATTTATGAGCTGATGTGCCTGCTGAACAGTGAACTCGGTACGGCGTTTGTTGTTGTCACCCACGATCGTGAACTGGCAGGCAAGTTACATCGTCAACTGCATATGGTGGATGGTGTATTGCTGGGAGGCGAGTGATGTTTCAACCTTATGCCTTGTTTGTCGGTTTACGTTATAGCCGGACTCGTCGCAGCAGTCGGTTTGTCAGTTTTATTTCCGCATCGTCCATTATCGGCATTGCGCTAGGCGTGATGGCGCTGATCCTTGGTTTATCGGCCATGAATGGTTTTGAACGCGAGTTACGCCAGCGTGTTTTGGCCGTGATCCCTCATGCTGAAGTTGAGATGGTCGCCGGGGGGCTAAATGATTGGCATGCGGCCGCAGATATATTAAAAAAGCAGCCGGGTATTACGGCGGTGGCACCGCTGATTTCCTTGAATGGCATGCTGGAGGCGGGCGGTAAAATGAAGGCAGCACAGTTACGCGCCGTGCTGCCAGCAGAAGAAAAAAGCATATCTCAAGCCTCAAAGTATATGACAGGGAATGGGCTGGATGCACTGCACCCCGGAGAGAATGACGTCATTTTAGGCCAACAGATTGCCAATAAACTGGGTGTTAAAATTGGCGACGTGGTGACCATGCAAGTGCCTGACAGGCAGGCGCAATCTGCATTTGCGGCGCCAATGCAACGTCAGTTTACCGTTGTGGGTTTATTGAAGCTCGGGGGGCAGTTGGATGGTTTATTGGGCTACATCCATCTGAAAGATGCGCAATCGATGCTGGGCTGGCAGGATCAAGTGCAAGGCTTAAGTATTGAAGTAAATGATGTTTTGTCAGCACAGAGCATTGCCTATCATGCAGCCAATCAATTGCCCTATCGCATGTATCTGCGTAGCTGGATGACATCACAAGGCTATCTTTATCAGGATATCCAAATGGTCAGAACCGTGATGTATGTCGTTTTACTGATGGTTGTTGCAGTTGCCTGCTTTAATATCGTCTCCACGCTGGTGATGGCGGTGAATGAAAAACGCGGTGATATTGCCATTTTGAAGACCATGGGCGCGAGTGATTGGCAGATCCGGGGCGTGTTCATGACCCAAGGTATGGTTAACGGTTTGGTCGGCGCTGGCTGCGGAGCATTATTGGGCAGTGTTTTGGCTCAATATCTGTCGTCCATCATTCATGTCATTGAACGAATTTCTGGTCATCAATTCCTGAATCCGGAGATCTACTTCATTGATTTTCTGCCTTCCGAACTACATGCTCTGGATGTGGTTGTTGTCACAACGGTTGCCATTGTCATGAGCTTGGTCGCGACATTATACCCGGCATGGCGAGCCAGCCGGCTCTTGCCGGCAAGAGAATTAGGGCGCTGAGCTTAGCCGAGAGATATAGCGATATAAAAAAACCAGCATCATTGCTGGTTTTTTTTATTCACAATTTTTTACTGCGTTTGTGACGGTAATAAATCAACATAAGGATGACGGCTCCCAGTACCAGCAGTGAATAGATACCGGTCTGACCTCGCTTGATCATATGCAGTAACCACTCTCGGTTGTAGGCACCATAATCGCCGAGATATACCCAGATAGGCACTGAAATACAAGCTGCCAGTCCGTCCATCACGACTAATCGCCAGATCGAAATCCGACGACTCATTCCGGCTACGATAAAAATAGGGGAACGCAGACCAGGTAAAAAGCGCGCAACAAACAGCACCCAATTGCCGTATTTTACGAATTTTTCCTGCACCTGCGAGAAACGGTGGGGGGTTACAATTCGGCGGATAGGCGCAAAGGATAATATGTGTTGTCCAAATATCCGGCCAAGGGAAAACATGGTGCTGTCACCAATGAGTACGCCGGCCATACAGACAGCAAACATGGTATGAACATCTGCAAACCCTAAGCCTGCAATGATCCCTCCTGCGACGAGGGTAATATCTTCAGGGATTGGCAGACCAAACCCGCACAGCAAAAGCATCACGAAGACGGCTACATAGCCATAATCAGAAAAAATGGAAATCAGAATATCCATCGTATTGTTTTTTTCACCCCATTTCTGACTGGCAGTCTCATGGTTATTTTATTCATCAATTCAAGACAACACATAAAACTACAACAAGATAATGTCGCCGGATTATGACACTCATTCGCTCATGGGTGTGCAAATCGGTATTAGTTTTCTCCGTTTTCTGTGAAATAAACACTTTCCGACTTTCGTTCTGATTTCTTTTTATACAAAAACGACATGATTTTCGTCAAAAGAGACAGCTATTGGTTTTCGATGCATCCCGGGAAAATGGCGTTCTTCTTCCGCTAATTAAGATAAGCACGTGGATCGTCTGCTATTCGGCATTGCCTTGGGCATTATTAGTGCATTGGTTTGGCCATTGCTTCCAGCCAATAGTTATGGTTTGGCGAGCGGCTTTGTGGGTATCCTCATTTTTAGCCGCTATCGTTTTTGCGGGGCCGTATTATTCGGCGTTTGTTGGTCGATTTTTTTCTTCAATCAGCAGTTGTTTTGGTTAAAGGATCAGAACATCCATCTTCCTGCCATGCAGGAATTAACTATTACTGTAGAAAATGTGGTTGCCCATGCAGATCAGCAACAAATACAGGCGTCTGTCCAGGTAATTAACCACCACACCTACTGGCCGGCACCTCATATTCGATTAAAACTGCCCGATAAATCAAGAGCGGTAAAACGGGGGGATCAGCTACATGTCTGGGCTCGTCTTAAAATACCGCACGGGCTGGGAAATCCTGCGGGCTTTAATACAGAACGATGGTTGCTGGGGCAGGGCGTTACCGCCACGGGGAACGCCAAACAATATCAGGTGATGTATCAGGCCGATCATAGTTGGCGGGATCAATGGTTAATGAAATCACGTCAGCTCATGCAGGGTTTTCGTCAGCCTGAATTACTGATGGCATTGATTTATGGTGAACAGCAGGATGTTGATAAAACCGACTGGCAGACATTGCGGGATACCGGGCTCATTCACCTCATTGCGATTTCAGGGATGCATATTGGGCTCATTGCCTGGATCGGTGTCGCGTTATCCCGTTTATTGTTTCGCCGTTTCACTGACAAAGTACCGGCATTACATGGATTAGTGGGGATGGCACTGGCGGTGTTATACAGCGCGTTAGCTGATTTTTCAGCGCCGACAGTCCGATCGTTGTGTATGTTGGTCATCTGGATGGGGTTACGGATCTGGCAACGTGAATGGTCTGTAAGTCGGATCTGGATGGCCTCTTTAGCTTGTCTGCTGTTTCTTGATCCCTGGAGCCTCTTTTCTGCTGGCTTCTGGTTGTCATTTATTGCCGTGGCGATTCTGGGGATTGCCGGGTTTTTATGGCGTAAACCATCCCTCTGGCAGGTGCAGTGTTTGATGACATTGCTGCTCATTCCTGTGCAATTGATGTTTTTTGACGGGCTCAGTCTCAGTAGTATTCTGGTCAATTTACCTGCAGGCCCATGGTTTACTTTTTCTATCGTACCTGTTGCTCTAGTGTCGGGATTATTGGTGCCAATATTGCCACCTCTGGCGCGTTTTGGATTCTGGCTTTGTGATCTGCAATTAGACTGGTTGATGTCCGCATTGACATGGATTCAAGCTCGGTGTTCTGGCTGGATCACGCTTTCATTGCAGCAACAGCAGCTCGTATTGTGGCTATTGATGAGTTTTATATTTTGGTATTTTTTTCGGATCAATAAGCAGCGGGAATGGGGCTTGTTGTTGCTCGGTGGTTCGGGATTTTTGCTCAATGCATGTCAATCTGAACCTGAGTGGCGGGTGGATATGCTAGATGTGGGGCAAGGTCTTTCCGTTTTAGTGACGCAGCATGACAGAGCGCTGTTATTTGATACCGGAGATGCCTTTCCCGGTGGGTATAACATGGCGGATGCAGCAATATTTCCGATGCTGGAATATAGAGGGAGCCAGCAACTGGACTATTTATTTGTCAGTCATCGGGATAAAGATCATGCGGCAAATTGGCAGCGTATTCATCAGCAATATCCGCAGGCCCGGATCATCTCCTCATCCCCTTTAACGACTGACACGCTGATTTGTCAGCGAGGACAATATTGGTCATGGGGAAGGTTGCAATTAACCTTATTATCCCCGCTGCAATCATCAGGGGGCGAGGTCAATGAAGACTCCTGCGTCTTGCGGATCTCTGATGGGGAACATAGCGTTTTACTGACTGGGGATGTGGAGCGTGATGCTGAGGCAGAATTAACGCATTTACCAAACCAGTTGTTACGTAGCCAAATTTTATCTTCGCCTCACCATGGGAGTAAATCATCTTCATCGGCGGGTTTTATTGCCGCGGTTGCACCGCAATATGTTGTGCACAGTGCGGGATATCAAAATAAATGGCACCATCCGAATTCTGTTGTGCTGGCGCGTTATGCTCATACAAAACAATGGATCACGGCGATGGATGGGATGGTCAGTTTCGAATTTGACCAGAAAGGTATCAATATTCAACCTTTTCGTCATTTCCAACCCTGGTATAGACAGATGGATGCTTGGTTAGTGGGCGATCAACCGCTAAAATGACGGGTCATTTTGCAGCAAGGTTTGATCATCCATGTCTAAAGAAGCTCTCGACGTAGCGCAGAAAGCCAGTTGGCCCATTCTGAAACGCCTATTGGGATACACAATTGGTCGCAGAAAGGGATTGGCTATTGCCGCACTCGGCATGGCTGGTTACGCGGGCGTTGATACTTACATGATCTCCCTGATTAAACCGTTACTGGATGATGGATTAAACGGCAAAGATCACTCGGCAATGTTGTGGCTACCAGTGATGATCATGGGTTTAGTGGCCATGCGAGGAGTATGTAACTTTATCTCTGATTATTTCATGGCTTGGGTTGGTAACACTGTCGTTATGCGACTGCAGCGCGCTGTCTTTTCGCATTTAATGGGGATGCCGCTCTCCTTTTTTGATAAACACAACACAGGTAGTTTGTTATCCAAAGTCACTTACGACGCCAGTCAGGTTTCGTCAGCAGCCAGTTCTACCCTGATTTCTTTAATCAGAGAGGGGTGTACGGTCATTGGTCTGTTGGTGCTGATGTTTTACTATTCATGGCAATTATCGACGATCTTTTTTGTTATCGGCCCCATTGTCGCTTTTCTGATTTCCATTATTAGTAAGCGTTTCAGGAAGTTAAGCCGACAATTACAGCATGCTATGGGCAATATCACGACTTCTACCGAGCAAATGCTGCGTGGGCATAAAGAGGTTTTGATGTTCGGTGGGCAAGAAATAGAAGCAGCCCGTTTCGACAGCGTCAGTAATGTTGTTCGTCAACAAAACATGAAAATGGTGGTTGCCGATGCAGTCGGTTCACCGATCGTTCAGTTTATCGCATCTACCGCACTCTCTTTGGTTTTGTATCTTGCGACCTTCCCTGAAATCAGTCACAAACTGACTGCCGGGTCTTTTGCTGCTGTTATTTCGGCACTTTTTGGTTTGTTAAAACCACTGAAAAATCTGACTCAGGTGAATGTACAGTTCCAGAGAGGGATTGCGGCTTGTCAGAGCCTGTTTGATGTTATTGATCTGCCATTAGAAGAAGATAAAGGGCAACTAGCTATCACTCATGCTGCGGGTCATATTGAGTTTCGTCATGTCACTTTTACCTATCCCACAAAAGATGCACCTGCATTAAGAGACATGAGCTTTACTATTGAGCCGGGCAAAACCGTGGCCTTGGTGGGGCGTTCAGGATCGGGCAAAAGCACCATTGCGAGTTTGTTGACCCGTTTTTACGATATTCAGGAAGGGCAAATTCTGCTGGACGGACACGATATCCGGGAATATCGCCTGCGTGATTTACGTCGCCAGTTTGCCTTGGTATCACAAAACGTCCACCTGTTTAATGATACCGTCGCGAATAATATTGCTTATGCCGCAGAAGATTTGTTCAGCCGCGAACAGATCATCCATGCTGCGAAATTAGCGAATGCCGATGAATTTATCAGTCAGATGTCGGATGGCTACGATACGATTATTGGTGAAAATGGTGCCACGTTGTCTGGTGGTCAGCGTCAACGACTGGCCATCGCTCGGGCGCTCTTGCGTGATATGCCAATCCTGCTACTGGATGAAGCAACGTCTGCATTGGATACCGAGTCTGAACGCCGCATTCAGTCGGCGTTGGAATCGCTGACCAAAGATCGCACCACTCTGGTGATCGCTCACCGTCTGTCGACCATTGAAAACGCGGATGAAATTCTGGTGATTGATGACGGTGAAATTGTCGAGCGTGGCACGCATGATCAGTTGTTGGAACTGGGTGGCGCTTACGCGTTACTCCGTCGTACCCAGATGGGTGCACAAACCTCATGATAGATAAACTTTGGTATAAACGTAGCGGGATCAATTGGCTGCTGGCACCTTTTGCTGCACTGTTTGCATTACTGACTTTTTTGCGGCGACTAGCTTATCAAAAAGGTTTGCTTTCCAGTTACCGGGCGTCTGTACCTGTCATTGTTGTTGGCAATATTACCGTAGGCGGTAACGGCAAGACGCCAATGGTATTGTGGCTGGTGGAGTTACTGACCCAAGCGGGCTATAAACCGGGGGTGGTCAGTAGAGGTTATGGTGGCAAAGCACCGCATTATCCTTATCTGCTACACCCCGAAACGACGACAGCGGAAGCAGGTGATGAACCGGTTTTGATATATCAACGCAGTGGCTGTCCGGTTGCTGTAGCTCCGAAACGGGCCCTGGCGGTTCAGCTATTAGTCGAGCAATGCCATGTAAATGTGATCGTCTGTGACGATGGTTTGCAGCACTATGCATTACAGCGTGATATTGAATTGGTTGTGATGGATGGTGAACGCCGCTTAGGTAATGGCTGGTTAATGCCGATGGGTCCATTGCGCGAAAGTGCTTCTCGCTTGCAGCAGGTCATGGCTGTCATTTGCAACGGCGGGCAAGCCAGACCGGATGAAGTGCAAATGTCACTGGAACCGTCTCCCTTATGCAATGTTAAAACACACCATACCGCGCTCATCTCCGGGGCTGTGGATGCAATGGCCGGCATCGGTTATCCCCCCCGTTTTTTCAATAGCCTATTGCTACAAGGATATGCGTTAAATCAACAGGTGGCTTATGCTGACCATCAGGTATTTGATGCGACAGAATTGCAAAAGCGCTTTTCCCAACGGCCATTGATCATGACGGAAAAGGATGCAGTGAAATGTCGGAGTTTTGCTTTGGATAATTGGTGGTATCAGCCCGTTACTGCTAAATTGCCAGAAAAATTTGCAAACAGATTACTTGCTCAACTGAAGGAGCTTAAATATGGCACTGGATTATAAATTACTGGAAATAGTCGCTTGTCCTATCTGCAAAGGAAAGCTGAATTACGACAAAGAACGCTCAGAATTAGTTTGTCGTGCCGATAAGCTGGCTTATCCAATAGAAGATGATATTCCTGTATTACTGGAAAGCCGAGCCAGACCATTAACGGCTGATGAGCTTCCATCATGAGTTTTGTGGTCGTTATTCCTGCCCGTTATCAGTCATCCCGTTTGCCGGGGAAACCATTAGCGGATATTCATGGTCAGCCAATGATTGCGTGGGTTGTTGAACGAGCCAAACAATCAGGAGCCAGCCGGGTTATTGTTGCCGTTGATGATGAACGTGTCGCTGCTGCTGTTTCATCTCTGGATGTTGAAGTGTGCATGACGGGGCTGCATCATCAATCTGGGACTGAACGGTTAGCCGAAGTCTGTGAGAAATATGCTTTCGCGCCGGATACCATCATTGTGAATGTTCAGGGTGATGAACCGTTGATCCCGCCAGCCATCATTACGCAGGTTGCTGAAAATCTGGCGAATACAACGGCACCGATGGCAACACTGGCCGTAACCATTGATGATGAGCATGAGTTGTTCAATCCGAATGCGGTAAAAGTGGTCATGGATAAACAGGGGTATGCGCTGTATTTCAGTCGAGCCACCATTCCATGGGATCGGGATGGTTTTGCTAAAGAACCGAAACAGTCGCATCATTCATTCCTGCGTCACATCGGTATATATGCCTATCGCGCTGGATTTATTCGTCAATATGTCGATTGGCCGGTCAGCCCACTGGAACAGATCGAATCACTAGAGCAGCTTCGTGTGTTATGGCATAGCGAAAAAATCCATGTTGCTGTTGCTGCACAAACACCGCCAGCAGGCGTTGATACTCCAGAAGATTTGGAAAAAGTTCGCCGACATTTGCAAACACAATAAGCTAAAAATTTGATTATTGACCGTAATAAAAAAGCCAGAGTAATTCCTCTGGCTTTTTTCGATTCTGCTCGTTAAGCTGAATCGATTCTTCATGCAAGCGCTTGCGTTTTGTGTAACAGAGTGTAACATTAAGCAAACAAACCGTACATCTTCCTTCTAAGGACAGCATTATGACTATAGGAACAACGCTTGGCGAATTCATCATCAAGAAACAAGCGGATTTTCCACATGCTACCGGTGAGCTTACCAATCTGCTTTCTTCGATTAGCCTGGCAGCAAAAATTGTTAATCGTGAAATTAATCAGGCAGGTTTAAGTGATATTCTCGGTGCGATGGGGCGAGATAATGTTCAGGGTGAAGAGCAACAAAAACTGGATTGGTTTGCAAATGAGAAATTCAAAGATGCATTGGCTGCCAGAGGTGAGGTGTGTGGTTTAGCCTCGGAAGAAGAGGATGATTTTGTTGCTTTTGATCCCATCAGCGAGAAAAAATCAAAATATGTGGTGTTGATCGATCCTTTAGACGGCTCCTCCAATATTGACGTCAATGTGTCGGTGGGAACTATTTTTTCTATTTATCGCCGGGTGACACCCGCAGATCAACCGGCCACTCTTGCTGATTTTTTACAGCCAGGACACCGTCAGGTTGCGGCTGGTTATGTTATTTATGGATCATCGACCATGTTGGTTTATACAACAGGTCAAGGGGTGAATGGTTTCACGCTTGATCCTTCCATCGGCTATTTCTGCTTGTCTCATCCGGATATCCAAATTCCGGAGCAGGGATATTGTTATTCCGTCAATGAAGGCCATTACCTGAAGTTCCCATTAGGCGTAAAACAATATATCAAGTATTGTCAGGCTGTGGATGAACAGGAAAAACGCCCTTATACCTCGCGTTATATTGGTTCGCTGGTGGCTGATTTTCATCGGAACCTGTTGAAAGGGGGGATCTATATGTACCCTTCAGGAACCAACGCACCCAACGGAAAACTGCGTCTGCTTTATGAATGCAACCCGATGGCATTTTTGGTAGAGCAGGCCGGCGGCAAAGCCTCTACCGGTTGGGGGGAACGAATTCTGAATCTGGAACCGTCAGAGTTACATCAACGGACACCATTCTATGCTGGTTCCCGTTTTATGGTTGATAAGCTGGAAGAGTTTGTTGCGCAGTATGCGGAACCGTCAGACCAATAGTTTTAACGGTTCAAATCAAAAAGAAAGGGCAGCTTATCGCTGCCCTTTGTCTTGCTGAGTAACAATTACTTGCGCATGTTGATAGGCAATACGGTGCGGGTTGGTGCGCCGGTGTACAGCTGACGAGGGCGACCAATTTTGCTGGCCGGATCTGCCTGCATTTCTAACCAGTGAGAAATCCAGCCGATGGTACGGGCCAGCGCAAAGATCACGGTAAACATTGAGGTTGGAATGCCGATCGCATTCAGAATAATACCGGAGTAGAAGTCTACGTTCGGATACAGTTTCTTCTCAATGAAATAGGGGTCAGACAAAGCAATCCGTTCCAGTTCCATTGCAACGTCGAGTAATGGATGATCACTGATATTCAGTTCTTGCAATACCGCATGGCAGGTATCACGCATCACTACTGCACGTGGGTCATAGTTACGATACACGCGATGGCCGAAACCCATCAGACGGAATGGATCATTCTTATCTTTTGCTCGGGCAATGAAGTGAGGAATGCGATCCACTGAACCGATTTCCTGCAGCATTTTCAGACATGCTTCATTGGCACCACCGTGGGCAGGCCCCCACAATGATGCAATACCGGCGGCGATACAGGCAAAGGGATTCGCGCCTGATGAGCCAGCCAGACGGACACTGGAGGTAGAAGCATTCTGTTCATGATCGGCATGCAGGACAAAGATAATATCCATTGCACGTTCGATCACCGGGTTCACGCGGTATTCTTCGCAAGGCACGGCAAACATCATATGCAGGAAGTTACCGGCATAACTCAGGTCGTTACGAGGATAGATGAATGGTTGCCCCATGGAGTATTTGTATGACATGGCGGCCAGCGTTGGCATCTTGGAGATCAGACGGTAAGCCGCAATTTCACGGTGCTGTTCATGGCTGATATCCAGTTCATCGTGATAGAACGCGGACAACGCACCGGCAACCCCGCACATAACTGCCATTGGATGTGAGTCACGGCGGAAGGCCTTGAACAGAGACGTGATCTGTTCATGCACCATGGTATGACGGGTCACGGTATAACGGAATTTGTCATACTGCTCTTTGTTGGGCAGTTCGCCGTTCAATAACAGATAGCAGACTTCCAGATAGTTAGAATCTTTAGCCAGTTCTGCAATAGGGTAGCCACGATACAGCAGAATACCAGCATCCCCGTCAATGTAGGTGAGCTTAGAGGTACAGGATGCTGTGGACAGGAAACCTGGATCGTAAGTGAAATAGCCATGCGCCCCTAATGCGCGAACATCGATAACTTCCGGGCCTTCTGTTCCTGACAGAATGGGCAGTTCGATCGGTTCCTGACCGGGGATGTGCAGGGTGGCTACTTTATTAGCCATAGCAAGTCTCCTTTGCAATTAATGTGAAAGCGGCTTTCGTGAAGTAACTTCACGAAACATCTTTTATTGTTCCTTTATAGTTCGTATAAACGCTATTGCGATTGATAGCAACAAAAAATCCTTATTGCATCACACTTATTTCAACCATCCTGCCATGCTTTGTCAATTTGATAGCGCGGGCTAAATGTATGAATGGTCACAGTTTGAGTGGTTAGTTCATAAAATTCTGTTTATGTGTTGTTAAAATTTTGTAATGAATGTGGTTGCCTGAATATACTGAGTGTGCTGTCTTTTCATATCCAACATGAAGGTGTCGGACAGCAATAAAGATTGTTTTTTGAGCATTAAAAACGTCATATTCGCTCTGTGATTGCCGTAACAGTAACAGGTAATCATAATATGTTGAATATAAAAGAAACCTTTTCATCCCGAGAGCAGAGTTGGGTTGAGTCAGCTATGTTGTTGGATGATTCATCTGGTTGTCGCATCAAACGATGACTGGACAAGCAGCGCAGCGGTTAAAGGAAATAAAATGAATATGCATGAAGATGCCATTGCCAACTGGATTCGATCATCTTACCTGGCAAATAGCGCATATGTTGAAGATCTTTATGAATCCTACCTGGTGGATCCGGGTTCTGTACCACTGGAATGGCAACGGTGTTTTTCTGAGTTAGGTGCGCCGCAGCAGAATGAACAACCTCATGCCTTAATCCGTCAGCAATTACGTCAACAAACCACACAACCCAAACGCGTCGTCGCTGCAGCAAGTCATGTCTATCTGGATCAAAAGCAATTTCACGTTCTGCAACTCATTAATGCCTACCGCTATGCCGGCCATCAATATGCCTCGCTCGATCCCTTAGGTTTAACGTCTAATCCGGTTGTACCCGAGTTGGAGCTTCCTTATTACCAACTGGATGAAAGCGATCTCGATCGTGAATTTCATGTCGGGAGCTATCTGGCGGGTCATGAGCGAATGAGTTTGCGGCAGTTGCTCGCGTCGCTGCGTAAAACATATTGCGGCGTCATTGGAACAGAATTCATGCATATGACTTCACAGATCGAGAAACGCTGGTTACAAGAGCGTCTTGAAGCTGTTGAGTCACAGCCAAAATGGTCGGATGCCATCAAGATCCAAGCGTTGGAAGAGTTAACGGCAGCTGAAGGATTGGAACGTTATCTGGGGGCGAAGTTCCCCGGTGCGAAACGATTCTCGCTGGAAGGCGGCGACATCCTGATTCCGATGGTGAAATCCATTATCCGTCAGGCCGGTGTAGCCGGTCACAAAGAGATCGTCATTGGTATGGCGCACCGTGGCCGTTTAACCATGTTAGTTAATGTGCTGGGTAAGCGCCCGAAAGAATTGTTCGATCAGTTCGCGGGACATCACGGTGATGCCTGGGGAACAGGCGATGTGAAATATCACATGGGCTTCTCTTCAGATTTTGCGACTGAAGGTGGCAATGTTCACTTGGCGCTCGCATTCAACCCATCCCATCTGGAAATTGTAAACCCGGTGGTCATCGGTTCTGTTCGTGCCCGTATGGAACGCCTGCATGACAATGAATTTAATAAAGTATTGCCTATTACCATTCATGGTGACTCGGCAATAGCCGGGCAGGGCGTGGTTGCTGAGACATTTAATATGTCACAAACCCGGGGCTTCGGCGTGGGGGGAACAGTTCGCATTGTGATTAATAACCAGATTGGATTTACCACATCCAATGCGAAAGACACCCGCTCAACCCGTTACTGTACTGATATTGCCAAGATGGTTCAGGCACCTATATTCCATGTAAATGCCGATCATCCGGAAGAAGTATTATGGATCACCCAGTTGGCACTGGATTTTCGTAATACCTTTCACCGCGACGTGGTCATTGATTTGGTCTGTTATCGTCGCAATGGCCACAATGAGGCGGATGAACCGACAGCAACGCAGCCATTGATGTATCAGAAAATTCGTCAGCACCCGACTGCACGTCAGATTTATGCTGATCAATTGACCAATGAAGGCATTATCGATGAACAGACGGCAGCAAAAGCCGTTACTGATTACCGTCAGGCTCTGGATCGTGGTGAGTGCGTTGTTAAAGAATGGCGTCCGATGGCTGAAATACACCAGAACTGGACGCCATTTTTAGGGCACGATTGGCAGGAGTCTTATGCTGCGAGCTATCCGTTAGATAAATTGGTGTCTTTAGCGAAAGCCATGACTCGATATCCGGAGTCGCATGTGCTGCAATCGCGAGTTCAGAAAATCTATGAAGATAGAGTTCTGATGAGCAACGGTGAAAAATTAGCTGACTGGGGCTTTGCTGAGAATCTGGCTTATGCTTCGCTGCTGGCCGAAGGGCACCCGGTGCGATTGACTGGTCAAGATTCCGGACGTGGCACCTTCTTCCATCGCCATGCGGTGTTGCACAACCAGAACGATGGCTCAACGTATACACCGTTAATGAACCTGTCACCGGATCAAGGCGCTTTCCGTGTGTATGACTCCGTATTATCAGAAGAAGCCGTGCTGGCATTTGAGTATGGTTACGCAACCGCGACACCTGATGGGCTGACAATTTGGGAAGCCCAATTCGGTGATTTTGCGAACGGTGCGCAAGTCGTGATCGACCAATTTCTTTCCTCTGGTGAACAAAAATGGGGGCGCCTGTGCGGTTTGGTATTGCTATTACCGCATGGTTACGAGGGACAGGGGGCAGAGCATTCCTCAGGCCGTCCTGAACGATATCTGCAATTATGTGCACAGCATAATATGCAGATTTGTATGCCGACCACACCGGCGCAAATTTATCATCTCTTACGGCGGCAGATATTGAGACCAATGCGTCGTCCGCTTGTGGTCTTTACGCCTAAATCACTATTGCGTCATCCACTGGCGGTATCATCGCTGCCTGAATTGGCTGACGGGCAATTCCAGAATGCGATTGCTGAAATTGATGTGATCCCGCCGGAAGGAGTGCAACGGGTTGTGCTTTGCTCCGGCAAGGTCTATTACGATTTACTGGAAGCCCGCCGCAAAGCGGATAATAAAGCGGTGGCCATCATCCGCATTGAGCAACTCTATCCCTTCCCTGAAGATGAATTGAAAACGATCCTTGAGCCTTATCAGCATGTTCAGGATTTTGTATGGTGCCAAGAAGAACCGAAGAATCAAGGCGCCTGGTATAGCTGCCAGCACCGCATGAAACGGGTGGTTCCGCCCTCTGTTTATCTGAATTATGTTGGAAGACCGGCTTCAGCTGCACCGGCGGTAGGGTATATGTCGCTGCACCTGCAACAGCAAAAAACATTAGTCGAAGAAGCGCTGACAATAAAATAAAAGGATATATCCATGAGTTTGCAAATAATGGTGCCAGATCTCCCCGAGTCCGTTTCTGACGCAACGGTAGGTACTTGGCATAAAAAGCTTGGTGACATCATCAAAGCGGGTGAGTTGTTGGTGGATCTGGAAACCGACAAGGTTGTATTGGAAGTGCCAGCTCCGCAGGATGGTATTGTCAGTAATATCTTGTTTGAAACAGGCAGCACTGTTCAGGCCAAACAACTATTAGCAGAATTGCAGCCAGCCCCAGCCAGTGGTGAAGAAACCAAAGCCAAGCCAGCGGAAGCGGTTGCCGATGCGGGAAACTCGCATGACATTCTGACTCCTTCTGTGCGCCGGATATTGGCAGAAGAAGAGGTGGATCCTGCCAATTTACATGGTTCTGGCCGGGGTGGTCGTATTACCCGTCAGGATGTGCTCGAACATCTTTCCCGCCAGGAAAGTGAGCAAACCACTGTGGGCGACATTGCCGCTGTTGAGGCAGTCGATTCCTCATTCAGTTCCCGTGAAGAAAAACGGGTGCCGATGACCCGACTGAGAAAACGGATCGCAGAACGGTTGCTGGAAGCTAAAAATACGACGGCTATGTTGACTACGTTTAATGAAGTCAACATGCAGCCGATCATGAAAATCCGCAGCAAATATCAGGAACAGTTTGAAAAACGCCATGGTATCAAGCTTGGATTCATGTCGTTTTATGTCAAAGCGGTCAGTGAGGCATTAAAAAGATATCCTGAAGTGAATGCATCTATTGATGGGAATGATATTCTTTATCACAATTATTTTGATATCAGCATTGCAGTTTCTACAGAGCGTGGATTGGTAACCCCAGTTTTGCGTAATTGTGATGAGTTGTCGCTGGCTGACATTGAAAAAGGGATCAAGTCGCTGGCTGATAAAGCACGCGATGGCAAACTGTCGGTTGATGATTTGACCGGCGGTACGTTTACCATCACGAATGGCGGTGTATTTGGTTCCCTGATGTCGACACCGATCATCAATCCTCCTCAAAGCGCTATCTTGGGTATGCATAAAATCCAGGATCGCCCAATGGCTGTGGATGGTCAGGTGGTTATACTTCCAATGATGTACTTGGCTCTGTCTTATGATCACCGTATCATCGATGGCCGGGAATCGGTCGGGTTTCTTGTGCATGTGAAATCATTGCTGGAAGACCCAACCAGACTGCTATTGGATATCTAATAACGAGAGCAGCGTTGTGCTGCTCCCTGAATAACGGACTATTATCATGAATTTGCATGAATATCAGGCCAAGCAATTATTTGCTGACTACGGTCTGCCTGTGCCTCCCGGTGTTCCTTGTTCCTCAGCGAATGAAGCCGTTGCGGCGACGAAGACATTAGGCGGTGAAAAATGGGTTGCCAAGTGTCAGGTTCATGCCGGTGGACGGGGTAAGGCCGGTGGGGTCAAAGTCGTTTCCTCTGAGCAGGACGTCCGTGCGTTTGCCGAACACTGGTTAGGCAAACGTCTGGTCACTTATCAAACCGATGCCAATGGTCAACCGGTCAACACCATTCTGGTCGAAGCCTGCGGTAACATCGCCAAAGAACTTTATCTCGGTGCCGTGGTCGATCGCAGTACCCGCCGCGTGGTATTTATGGCCTCCACCGAAGGTGGCATGGACATCGAAACCGTGGCCCACAACACGCCGGAACTGATCCACAAAGCGACGTTAGATCCGCTGACTGGCCCGCAAGCCTATCAGGCGCGTGAACTGGGCTTCAAGCTGGGTTTGAATGCCGACCAACTGAAACAGTTCACCAAGATCTTCTTAGGCTTAGGCAAGATGTTCACCGAGTGTGATTTGTCGCTGCTGGAAATCAATCCGCTGGTGATCACCGGTGAGGGCAACCTGCTGTGCCTTGACGGTAAAATCAATATCGACAGCAATGCCTTGTATCGTCAGCCAAAACTGAAAGCCTGGAACGACGAAACCCAGGACGATCCTCGCGAAGTGGAAGCGGCCCACTGGGATCTGAATTACGTCGCTCTGGATGGCAGCATCGGCTGTATGGTCAATGGTGCTGGGCTTGCGATGGGCACGATGGACATCATCAAACACCACGGCGGCTTCCCGGCTAACTTCCTCGATGTCGGTGGTGGTGCGACCAAAGAGCGCGTGACCGAAGCGTTTAAACTGATCCTCTCTGACTGCAAAGTAAAAGCGGTGCTGGTCAATATCTTCGGTGGTATCGTGCGTTGCGACCTGATCGCTGACGGCATCATCGGTGCTGTTGAAGAAGTCGGTGTGAAAGTGCCAGTGGTGGTGCGTCTGGAAGGGAACAATGCCGAGCTGGGTTCACAGCGTCTGGCCGATAGCGGATTGAATATTATTGCCGCCACCAGTCTGACCGATGCGGCAGTGCAGGTGGTTAAAGCAGCGGAGGCCATGGCATGAGCGTTTTGATCAACAAAGAGACCAAAGTCATTTGCCAGGGTTTCACTGGTTCACAAGGTACCTTCCATTCTGAACAGGCCATTGCCTACGGTACCCAGATGGTCGGTGGTGTCTCACCGGGTAAAGGCGGTTCGACCCATTTAGGCTTGCCGGTATTTAACACCGTGCGTGATGCCGTTGAAACAACCGGTGCTACCGCGTCAGTCATCTACGTTCCGGCACCATTTTGCAAAGATGCCATTCTGGAAGCGATTGATGCGGGCATTCAGCTGATTGTCTGCATTACCGAAGGCATTCCGACGCTGGATATGCTGCAGGTGAAATGCCGTCTGGAAGAGACCGGAGTGCGCATGATTGGTCCGAACTGTCCGGGCGTGATCACACCGGGTGAATGCAAGATCGGCATCATGCCGGGGCACATTCATCTGCCGGGTAAAGTGGGCATTGTTTCCCGTTCCGGTACGCTGACGTATGAAGCGGTGAAACAGACGACGGATGCCGGGTTTGGTCAGTCGACCTGTGTCGGTATTGGCGGTGATCCGATCCCGGGTTCCAACTTCATCGACATTCTGACTCTGTTCCAGAATGACCCGCAGACCGAAGCGATCGTGATGATCGGTGAGATTGGGGGCACGGCGGAAGAAGAGGCAGCGGCGTTTATCAAAGCCAATGTCACCAAACCGGTAGTTTCCTATATTGCGGGTGTGACTGCGCCAGCGGGAAAACGCATGGGCCATGCCGGGGCGATCATTGCTGGTGGTAAAGGTACCGCGGCCGAGAAGTTTGCGGCACTGGAAGAAGCCGGTGTGAAAACCGTGCGTTCACTGGCTGATATTGCAGCGGGTTTACGTGAAGTGACTGGCTGGAAATAAAACATCAGCGATAAGTTATAGGTAAAAGAAAAGCGCCATTAGGCGCTTTTCTTGTTTCTGAGCTAAGACAGAGAAATTAAGCAGCAAAATTTTTCGCAGCAAAATCCCAGTTAACCAGAGCCCAGAACGCTTCCATATATTTTGGACGCAGGTTACGGAAGTCGATGTAATAAGCGTGCTCCCAGACGTCAACAGTCAGAACTGGGGTGACGCCATCGGTCAGTGGGCAACCGGCGTTAGAGGTGTTTTGCAGAGCCAGTGAACCATCGGCTTTCTTCACCAGCCAAGTCCAGCCTGAGCCAAAGTTGGTAACTGCAGATTTAGTGAATTCTTCTTTGAATTTTTCAAAAGAACCGAAAGTGGCAACAATTGCTGCGGCCAGATCGCCAGTTGGCTCGCCACCTGCGTTTGGTGCTAAACAGTTCCAGTAAAAAGTGTGATTCCAAACTTGAGCCGCATTGTTGAAAATACCGCCTGTAGCCGTTTTCACGATCTCTTCCAGTGATTTATTTTCAAACTCAGTACCTGGAACCAGATTGTTCAGGTTTACCACATAGGTGTTGTGGTGTTTACCGTAATGGTATTCCAGAGTTTCTTGAGAGATATGGGGTTCCAGTGCGTTTTTTTCGTAAGGCAGAGCTGGTAATTCAAAAGCCATTGCAAATTCTCCTCTTTGATTAGGGTCTATGTGGTCAGACCTTCTTGCTAAATTGATTTATAGCAAATTTTATCGCTTATATACTACATATTGTTGTAAAAAATTTAACATTTTACTTACGTCAGTTAAAAAATAGTGGCATTGTCTGACCAACTGGGTGTGATAACCCTATAAAAGGTAGCGTTGTTAAGCGGTACTGTTAGAGTAAAATCAACCGCGTGCAGTTATGAGGAGCAACCATGGATACTATTGAAAAAATCAAACAGCAAATCGCAGAAAACCCAATCCTGTTGTATATGAAAGGCTCACCTAAGCTGCCTAGCTGTGGTTTTTCATCACAGGCATCACAGGCGCTGATGGCATGTGGCGTACCATTTGCCTATGTGGATATCTTGCAGAACCCGGATATTCGTGCTGAGTTGCCAAAATATGCAAACTGGCCAACCTTTCCTCAACTGTGGGTGGAAGGGGAGTTGATCGGTGGTTGTGACATTATGTTGGAAATGTTCCAGCAAGGTGAATTGCAAACGCTGTTAAAAGAAGCGCACAGCCGTCAGCAAGCTGCTGCTGAATAATAACAACGGGAGCAATGGCTGGCTCCTGTTGATTAAGTTAACAAATTGCGGCTGATTTTATGGTACTTAGCTATTAACCGTCATCCGCGTTTGTTATGATTTCTCAGTATTAACTGAACTAAGGCCAAAAACGTGTTTAAGGCTCAAAGCCCGGCAGGGCTCGCTGAAGAATACATCATCAAATCAATCTGGAATCATCGTTATGCTCCAGGATCAATCCTGCCGGCAGAACGTGAGTTATCTGAGTTGATTGGTGTGACCAGAACAACGCTGCGGGAAGTATTACAGCGTCTGGCACGTGATGGCTGGTTGACCATACAGCATGGTAAGCCTACCCGTGTAAATAATTTCTGGGAAACATCCAGCCTGAACATTCTGGATACGCTGGCTAAATTGGAGCAGGAAAAACTGCCTCAGTTAGTGGAACAGCTATTTTCTGCACGAACCAATATCAGTGTTATCTTCATTCACTCTGCATTGAAACGAGATGCTGAAGCTGTGCTTTCTGTTTTGAGTGCACGGACGAGTCTGGACGATACCGCTGAGGCCTATATTGATTTCGATTATCAGCTTTATCATGTACTAGCTTTGGCATCCGGTAATCCAATCTATGCATTGATTTTTAATGGCTTTAAAAGTCTGTATCGTCGGGTTGGTCGTTATTATTTTACCGATCCAGCAGCACGCGTATTAGCGATGAAGTTTTATGACGAATTGGCTGTGATAGCTGAGAAAGGTCAGTTGGATGTCGCTCGGGCTATCGTCCGTCAGTATGGCGTTGATTCCGCAAAAATATGGCAAGAGCTTAGAAAGGATCTGGGTAGTTCAACAGTTTTTGAAGGATAAAAAGCACTGGATAGCCATCAACCCCGATGTCCATCAACAGTAACTGACGCTCCATTCCATTTTATTCCATACTTTTCTGATACTCATTTCCCCGTAATTTCACAAGAAGACATAACTTCTGAACAGGCGGCTCTGGTTATGTATCTTCATCATCATTAAACAAATTACTTGCCTTCTTTTGTTTTGCTAATGATAATTACTATCATTATTATCTGAATCGCTATTACATCGTTCTCATTTTAAGGATAGTTGTATGTCAAAAACAGTTACTCGTCGTATTGCTTTGGTTGGTGCACTCTTTTTGTCTGGTTCTGCTCCCTTGTGGGCTGCTGATGCAGTTTTGACACTGACTCTGAAAGACCACAAGTTTTCACCCGCTGAACCGACTATTCCTGCAAATACCCGGGTGAAAGTGACGATTAAAAATCTTGATCCCACTCCTGCTGAATTTGAAAGCCATCAATTTAAGGCGGAGCGTTTGATCCCGGGGGGAAAAGAGGCAAGTCTTTTTATTGGCCCACTGAAGCCCGGTAAATATCAATTTAACGATGAGTACCACGAAGACGTTTCAAAGACTTATTTGATTGTGAAGTAAGAAAAAGGAACGCATATGCTGTCGACTGCACTGATTGTTTTCCGAGAAATATTGGAAGCTGCGTTAATCATTTCGATCGTTTTAGCTGCGACCAAAGCCGTCCCGAAAAGGAGCTGGTGGGTTAGTTTAGGTGTGGTTGGCGGCATTATTGGTGCCTGTCTGGTTGCCTTTTTTGCTGATGTTATTTCATCTTGGGCATCAGGAATGGGGCAGGATGTGTTTAATGCCTCGGTAATGTTTATTGCCGTTGTCATGCTAACGTGGCACAGCGTTTGGATGAGTAAACATGGGCGGGAAATGGCTCATCAACTTAATCAGGTCGCAGACGCCATATCCAGCGGAAGTCGCCCGCTGACAGGGTTGGCGATTGTTGTCGGGGTTGCCGTGATCCGAGAAGGTTCGGAAGCTGTTTTGTTTTTGTATGGTATTGCAGCGGGGGAATCGGGTCAGCTTTCTCAAATGATTGTCGGTGGATTATTGGGGCTGGCCGGCGGAATTGCGGTTGGTGTCGCCATGTATTTGGGGTTATTACAAATTGCGGCACATAAATTATTTGGGGTCACGAACGTATTAATTATGTTGCTGGCGGCAGGCATGGCAAGTCAGGGTGCCGGGTTCTTGGTGTCAGCTGATTTTCTCCCTACGCTGGGTGATACGGTTTGGGATAGTTCATGGTTACTCAGTGATTCAAGTGTCATAGGCAAGATGCTGCATACCCTGGTTGGTTATACCGCTCAACCAGAGGGCATACAGATCATATTTTATGTGGTGACCCTAGGCGCTATTCTGACTCTGACACGGATCAGTCAGCACTCAGAAAAATCAGATGTATCACCTAAGCATGTACACAAACAAAATGCGTAAGTGGTACAACAAGATCTAATAGGTATACATCACGGCAAACGAAACTTCAGAGCTGTCTTGCCGGAACACAATCGGGCTATCTGACACCTTATCGCTTAGATGGGTGAAGCCGAGGTTCAGATCCGTACTCCAATGCGGGGTAAACTGATGAAGCCAATCAAAAGAGAGTGATTGGCCATAGATGCCTCCGGCAACGGAATATTCATGATAGCCCGAATTGATACTTTGTTCAGCGTTAACGCCATAATGGATATTGGTATATCGTTGTCCACTGAGTAAAAGATCGCCCTCAAATGCAATTGTGTCCGTTTTGGTTTGCATCAGACCGCCTTTTGCAGAGAATTGATAACGAACCCCTTGATTGTCAGTTAGCGGAATAGTTGTCATGAATTCTGTCGCTAACCAAGGCGCAAATTGGTAACCCAGCGTCAATGAGGTGGTTGCCGTTGCTTTAATTCCCCCCATGCCTTTCAGTTTGTCGGAACCGTCCTGCCAGTTTGAATTATGATCAGCTCGCCCGAGATCATAGCCAATGATATGTTCAAAATATAATTTGTCGGAGAATTGCAAATCATATCCGGCGCCTCGGGTTGAATCGAAGAAAAAAGCGCCCTGATTTGCTTGAATGAGGGGAAGGGCCGTCCATTTGTCTTCATCAGAACCACTGTACTTTGGTGCATTCTGTATGTACCCCCCCATCGTTACTGACCGTGAGTGGGTATCTTTGACCGGATCATCTGCCTGTGCACTGAAATTGTATCCACCAGCCACTATTCCTGCGGCATATATAAAATAAGTTCTGATTATCATGATACCTTTGAATTCCATTGCACTGGCAAACCGGAATTTTGTCATATGTTTGGCGTGTACTGTAGATTGAAACTAGAAGTGCTGACAAGCAATGCCTGTCACGGGAGATAAAATCACTTGATTACTTCAACTATACTTGTAGTATCGAATAATTAAATTAGGTAAACCCCCCGGCTTTGCCGGGGGATATTTACAATTAAAGAGACTAATCAGTCAAAATATTAGGGAAAATAGCGCATGAGTGAGGTAACTCGAAAGCTTTCATTTTTGGACAGATATCTGACGGTCTGGATTTTTGCTGCGATGGCTCTGGGTGTCTGTGTTGGTTTTCTCGTACCGGGAGTAGATAAGTTCATTAACAGTTTTCAGGTCGGCACTACCAATATTCCTATTGCTGCCGGTTTGATCCTGATGATGTATCCTCCTTTTGCCAAGGTTCGTTATGAGGAGTTACCGGATGTGTTCCGCGATAGAAAGGTATTGAATCTATCGTTGATCCAAAATTGGCTCGTTGGGCCAGTGTTAATGTTCGCGTTAGCCATCATTTTTTTGCATGACAAACCGGAATATATGGTCGGGCTCATCATGATTGGTCTGGCTCGTTGTATTGCGATGGTGATTGTCTGGAATGAGCTGGCGAAAGGCTCAACAGAATATGCAGCGGGTCTAGTTGCTTTCAACTCGATTTTTCAGGTGCTGTTTTTTAGTGCGTACGCCTGGTTTTTTGTGACTGTTCTGCCTCCGATTTTCGGTTTATCCGGTTCTGTTGTTGACATCTCTATTGCTCAAATCGCGAAGAGTGTCTTCATTTATTTGGGCATTCCATGTGTCGCGGGAGTATTGACCCGTGCCATCATGCTGCGGTTCGTTTCCAAAGAGTGGTATCACTCTCACTTCGTGCCTAAGATTGGCCCACTGACACTGGTTGCACTGCTGTTTACCATTGTGGTGATGTTTAGTTTGAAGGGAAAACTGATTGTTACGCTTCCATTTGATGTGGTGCGTATCGCGATCCCGCTGCTGATTTATTTTATCGGCATGTTTTTGATTTCGTTTTTCATGTGTAAACGCCTGGGGGCGAGCTATGAAAAGAGTGCAACACTCTCTTTTACCGCAGCCAGTAATAACTTTGAACTCGCGATTGCTGTCGCTGTTGCTGTGTATGGGATCAATTCCGGTGCTGCCTTTGCTGCTGTGATTGGGCCTTTGGTTGAAGTGCCTGTAATGATTGCTCTGGTGAATGTTTCACTGTGGATCAGACGAACATATTTCATTTCGGCCTGAATGAAAATGGTTACACAATCAGTTTTGAACCACTATTAATGGGAGTTTCTGTTTATTATGCATCCGTTTGATATTCTCACTTTAGACAATGGCACAAGACTGATTTTTACTCCGTGTCCTGGAACGAAAGGAGTTCCGCTGTCTGAGTCATTACATTCGTTGAGAGATGCGGGTGCTCAGGCTGTCATTACCATGATGACGACGGAAGAACTGCATGAACATCAGGTTGACACAATTCCTCTGATTTGTAATGAATTTGGGATGGCTTGGTATCATCTTCCTGTAGAAGATAGTTGTGCACCAGAACAGCCCTTTGTAGAGGCATTTTCACACCAGAAAACCATGTTGATGGATTTGGTCAAGTCTGGCACTACAATCGCTATTCATTGCCATGGCGGTACAGGCCGAACAGGGTTAATGGCTGCTATTTTGATGCTGGAGTTAGGATATGCGCCAGCTCAAGTTAAGGCGCAGATTCAACAAATCCGCCCTAAAGCACTGACCTCTCCAGTTCAGGTGAATTACCTGATCCAGCATTATTCATATGCCATAATCTGACTAAGATTGATTGAAAAGAAGAGCATACCCCATATGCCAGAAAGCACCGGGCTTCCACCATGCATGTTAAATGCTTGGCACGAGAATGAAGACGAACTGAAGCACTGGTTGCTGCGTCAACTGGCGAATCCGGAACTGGCTGCGGATTCGCTGCATGACGTTTTTATAAAAATGCATGTGCAGGGGAAAGCATTCTGCAATATCAGTAATCCAAGAGCCTGGCTATTTCAGGTGGCACGGAACCATCTGATTGATACCTATCGAAAAGATAAAAGGCTGCTGCCATTACCCGATGATCTTGAGGTGATCAGCGATACAGATGTGATTGCGACGGTTGATGAACTGACACAATGTTTACCACGCGTACTCAGTGAACTTTCCGCTGAAGATAGTGACATTATTCAGTGTTGTGATATCGAAGGGATGACCTTGCAAGATTATGCCGATGCGCATCAGCTCACGTTGGTGGCAGCAAAATCCAGGGTTCAGCGAGCCAGAAAGCGTTTGCGTGAGAACATGATCCAAAAATGTCAGGTGATTCTCGATGAACGTGGTTCAGTCTGTTGCTTTACTCCTCGAACATAATGTCGTCATTCTGTAATACCGATATTGCTACTCATCATTAACAATCGCATTTCAGATAATATTTTCACTCTTTTTCCGGATATTCCTGCATCTTTTTTATGTCGTTACCGTCTTCTATATTAAGAACAATGAAAGAATGTGTATGCGAGTAAAAGATGAATGTTGTTATGCCGTTAAGAGTCTTTTCACAAAAACACCCGCTAGCATTTTTATGGATTGCAGGCGCGATCTGGCTGGGGTTGTATCAGTTATTGATCCCGCTGTCTGAATCTTTGGTGTCTGTTCTCCCTGTCGATAGAAATAGTCATTTAGGCGGGGCGCTTCAGTTCTTTTTTTACGATACCCCGAAAGTATTAATGTTGTTAACGGGCATCGTTTTCATCATGGGGATGATCAACTCGTATTTCACGCCAGAGCGAACCCGATCATTGCTGGCGAGGCGCGGAGAAGGGATGGCCAATGTAATGGCAGCCTGTCTGGGTATAGTGACCCCCTTCTGTTCTTGTTCTGCCGTTCCTCTTTTTATCGGGTTTGTTCAAGCCGGAGTGCCATTAGGTGTGACTTTCTCGTTCCTGATTTCGGCACCGATGGTGAATGAGGTCGCGCTGACCTTACTGTTTGGTCTGTTCGGTTGGAAAACCGCCTTGCTGTATATGAGCCTCGGACTCACCGTGGCGATTGTATCGGGTTGGATCATTGGTCGCCTCAAAATGGAAAATCATCTGGAAGACTGGGTGCGAGACATTCCGAGAACAGAAGCCAATGTAGGTGATGATGCTTTAACGCTGGCTGAGCGTTCCTCGAGTGGCTGGAATGCAGTCCGAGACATTGTTGGCAAAGTGTGGCCCTACATTTTAGTTGGGATTGCCATTGGCGCAGTGATTCACGGTTATGTTCCTGAGGATTTCATGGCCTCCTTTATGGGGAAAGATGCTTGGTGGTCTGTGCCTCTGGCCATAGTAATCGGGGTGCCGATGTATACCAATGCGGCGGGTGTGATTCCAATAGTACAGGCGTTATTGGCTAAAGGGGCTGCACTCGGCACAGTATTAGCGTTTATGATGAGTGTTATCGGTCTATCACTTCCGGAAACCATTATTTTGCGGAAGGTGCTCAAAATGAAATTAATAGTCACGTTCGTTGGTGTTGTCGCCAGCGGGATCATGTTAGTGGGTTATGTTTTTAACGCGTTTCTCTGATTGATTTAACGAAGGAGTAGGTATGAAAAATATCAAGGTGCTTGGTTCTGGATGTACCAATTGTAAAACGACAGTGCGCTTGATTGAGGAGGCAGCTACAGAATGCGGGGTAGATATTCAGCTGGAAAAAGTGGAGGAAATTCGAGATATCGTTAGTTACGGTGTTTTATCGACGCCCGGTGTGATTGTGGACGGTCAGATTGTTCACACAGGTGGTATTCCATCTAAAGAAAAGATTAGAGAATGGCTAACGATTAATTAGTGAAACACAGAAAGGGCGGCGGCCTGATAAGCCGCATCTCGGCACTCAAGTCATTCGCTTCGGCTGCTTCCTTCCGGACCTGACCGGGTTCACGAACTATTGATGCGAGAGGACCCACCAGGCCGCCATCACAGAAACGCGCTGATACTATCAGACCTTAGCGAAATTGCAATAACAGCCTGCAAATAATTAGCTGAATATACAACGTTTTACTTACTGATGGAGATCGTTTTAGAGACTAATTGTCCTTGAATTCCATCGACATACATACGTTCCAGCGTTTCGCGCTGAGACATACTTTCAACACCTTCGGCAATAACAACACACCCTAAACGATGAGATATTTCAACAATCATCCGAATAAATTGCTGGCTGGCACTGTCGCGTTCAATCGCATCAATTAAGCCTGAATCTAATTTGATGTAGTCAGGGCGTAACTCACGGTATAAACGAAATGAGCCTAATCCGCGACCAAATTTAGAGATACAAGAACGGCTGCCGACACGACGTAACATTTCAAACATGCGAATGCTCGCAGCCAGATGACAATCTAAAATTTCTTCATCAATTTCAAAAACTAAATTTGGTGCAATACTCTGTTCCTTTAACAAGATACGTTCTAGCCAAATCATAAAAGAAGAATTAAATAAGGCGTTTGCACTTAAATTCAGTCCCCAGCGAGACAGATTTTCGGAATGAGTTTTATGTTGTTGAAGCAACGCTTCGACCACCAATTCCTCTAGTTTACTCATAATACCGTGACGCATTGCCATGGCATAAACTGTTTCACTCGGAAGTGGTTGCTGATTTTGCCCAATGAAGCGCGGAATAATCTGGATATAATTACTGATTGCCATATTCAGCGGCTGGATCGCCTGACCTGCAAAACTAATGCTATGTGATTCAATAATGTATTGAATTACATGACGCCAATGGCTTTCGCCCTGGAATACGTCATCCGCATCTTCTTCTTGCAAATACCAGCCATTAACGACACTGGTTTGTGCTTTGGCGAGGGCTAAATCAGCTCTGGTTAGGGGGTTTTCCGGTAGTTGTCCTGGCCGTACGAAGGTAATGCCTGTGTATGCCGCACTTTCCATCGACATTTGTAATTGAAAATTATCAAAGAGTTGCTTTAATTCTTTTCCTAAAATAGGGGCCAGCGATGTGGTTGCATTGGGAATCAGAATGGCGTAGTCACTACTGGAGAGTCTGTAGATATAATTAGTTGAAAATCGATGGCCGATGTATTGCACTATTTCTGCAACAGCTAATAAATATTGATCACCTGCGATCCGACCTCGTTGATGGTTAATGGTCGCTAATTCCGTAGATCTGATTAAACATAAACAGGCCTGTTCTGACTGATTTTCTCGTTGTAAAAATTCCGTTAAGTCTTTGCGAAAAGCACTTCGATTTTGCAGGCTGGTTAGATTGTCCTGTAATGCCTTGTGTTCCAATTCGGAATTAATTTTCTTTATTTTATCAATATGTTCGTTTAAGACGTTCTGGCTTTGCTGAAATGCCGCAGCCAACACAGGAAAAGTATCGGATAGTGTCTGATTCGCTAATAATTCTGAGGCTATCTGCATTTCTGCTTTTTTCTGAAGAGATTGAATGCGCCAGTGCAGAACCAGCAATGCAACAAGTATTACGCAATCTGACACTATCAGTTGTTCTAGACTGGCATTAAACCAGATGGAGAGGACAACCGAATTTATGACTAAAGAAATTAACGATAAAATACATAACGATAACCATTGCCTGCGATAAATGTTGAGTGTTTTCATCCATGGCTCCTGTTTATTATGTCCAGATATTTGTCATCTGTTCTCTTATAGCATAAACAATACTTCGCACCTTGCTGTTATGTTTTCGGTATAACGACTATAACGTATAGATCTGTGTGCTCTAAGTAGCAAAATAGAAGAATTCTATTGAGTAGGCACAGATTCGTGATCTCTCGAATGGAACTTGTTTCATTTAGAGAACATTATAGTTTAGTTGTTGCAATGGATTGATAATGAACTAGCTCGCTCCATTTGGCAACCAAACGTGTCTTTTAGTTGTTATCACGGGAGGTGTTTATGGTTTCAGTAGATCCGCAAGGTATGACCCAAGCCAGAGAGGCAATAAATCAAACACTGGCACTGGTTCTGGCGGGAGGAAGAGGCAGTCGGTTAAAGCAACTGACCGATAATAGAGCAAAACCAGCGGTGCATTTCGGCGGTAAATTTCGAATTATAGATTTTGCACTTTCTAATTGTATTAATTCCGGTATTTCTCGTGTTGGTGTGGTTACACAATACAAATCACACAGCCTTCTTCGTCATATTCAGGCCGGATGGTCTTTCCTGCGTTATCAAATGAATGAATTTATCGATTTGCTGCCAGCACAACAACGGTTGGATGAAGTGAATTGGTATCGCGGTACAGCAGATGCTGTCTATCAAAACGTGGATATTATCCGCGACTATACACCTAAGTATGTTTTGGTGCTTGCTGGTGACCATGTCTATAAAATGGACTACGCCAGCATGTTGCTTGATCATGTGCGCTTGGGTGCCAAAGTGACTGTAGCCTGTATCGAAGTTCCAAAATCGGAAGCAACTGCTTTCGGTGTTATGGATATTGATGATAATCGTCAGATCACGCAATTCGTTGAGAAACCGGCTAATCCGCCAACAATTCCAGGAAATCCTGAAGTGTCTCTGGCTTCAATGGGGGTCTATGTCTTTGACGCGGATTATTTATACCAATTGTTAGAGGAAGATCAGTTGGATGAAGGTTCTCGTCGTGACTTTGGGATGGACATCATTCCTAAAGTTGTGCAGCAGGGGATCGCTTATGCACATCCTTTCAGCATGTCTTGTGTGGGTTGTAAAGACCATGAACAAGGTAGCGATAAACAATGCTACTGGCGTGATGTGGGAACCGTCGATTCATTCTGGGAAGCAAATATGGATCTGGCTTCTGTGGTTCCGGAGCTGGATGTTTATGATGAAAGTTGGCCAATCTGGACGAATCAACGTCAGTTGCCACCGGCTAAATTTGTTCAGGACTACATGGGGCAGTCAGGTAGCACGCTGAATTCTGTTATTTCTGGTGGTTGTATTGTCAGTGGTTCAATCATTCATAACTCAGTGCTGTTTTCTGGCGTTCGGGTACATTCAGGATGCACCCTAGACGGGGCGGTTATATTCCCTGATGTCATCATCGGTCGTGGTGCACGTTTACGAAAAGTGATCATCGATAAACACTGCGATATTCCAGCGGGCATGATCATTGGTGAGAATCCGGCTGAAGATGCAAGACGTTTCCACCGCAGCGACAATGGTGTGGTTTTGGTGACTCGTTCTATGCTGGATAAATTAAAAGAATAATAACGATGTAAATCATTATAAAAAGGGCCGTTTTTACGGCCCTTTTGTTTTTTGTACTGCGAAATGGTTATTTGGTTTCGACGGTGATAATTGACGATGTCGGTGATGTTTTATGTGGTGCATGTGGATGCCACCCCATAAATGCAAGCAGTATGGCAAAACCAACTGAATAACTAAAAGCGACATGCCAGCCATGACGAAGCCAATTCCCAACAGAACGCGCTTGAGGATACATATTGGATATAGCCACTCCAGCAGAAGAACCAAACCACAGCATGGAACCGCCAAATCCAACGGCATAAGCCAGAACGCCCCAATCATAGCCACCTTGTTCCAGGCATAGTTTGGTCAGTGGAATGTTATCAAAGACAGCAGAGACAAAACCCAGTATTAATGCGGTAGACCAAGAAGCTGGTGGCAGCTCGTTAACAGGCATTAAGGATGCGCAAGTCACCAGTGATACCAGGAATATGGTGCCACTGAATGCATTTTTAAGCTCACTCCACGGTGTGTCGACAAATAAAGAGCCGACAAGAATGGCAAGCCAGACACCCAAGGCTGGAAAGTCAAAAAGATAGTTGGTAATGATGGCTGAAATCAGGATCAAACCAACCACTAACAGTCTTTTATAATCAACCGTGATCCCTGATGGGGCATCTTTAATGATTTGTTGATGTTTATCCTGCTGGAAAGCAGCAATGACACCGCAGATGATTAAGGCACAAACAGCAGCGATATAGGCATGTAAAATATGAAGTGGATTTACTCCATCGATCCACATCAGAGTGGTGGTGGTATCACCCACAACAGAACCAGACCCCCCTGCATTACTGGCAGCAACAATAGCGGCAATAAAACCGATATGCACTTTGCCTTTGAATACGACATGCGCGATGGCTCCGCCAATCATTGCTGCTGCTATATTGTCCAGAAATGCAGAGATGATAAAAATCAGAATCAGCAGAACAAACCCGCCTTTCCAGTCATCTGGCAGGTATTTGGGCAAAATATCGGGTAGTCTGGATTCTTCAAAGTGTTTAGCCAGGATACCGAATCCGAAAAGTAAACCAATGAGATTGAGCATGATTCGCCATTCCCCTTCATGTTGAGCATTTCCCAGTAAATGCTCAATCAATGAAAAATCAGGGACGAAAAACCATTTTGCACAGAGCAGGGATACTAACCCGATGAGGGCGACCCACATAGTGAAGTCATGTAATAGGGCAACACAAACCAAAATCACCGCAAAAATAAAAAATTCCAAACGGATACCTGCAATGGCTGGCATCCCTTGAAGTTCACTTGCTAGAGCAAAATGTGGCATTAAAGCTGAACTAAAAATCAGCAATATCAAAGGCCAGAGCCTTACATTTTTCATAAAACTATACTTTCCACTCGTTTTTACAGGCTCTTAGGCGTAATCACATCGATTACTGCTGAGTAATGATCCAGTGTTGAAATGCTTTACGTGTTTGTGGATCTGCTCGGTTATACCAGTATTTCAGCATTTCAAAAGATTGCAGGTTTTTATCACCGGTAATGTTGTTTTTCAGATCGGCTGGTTTTCCGTTAACAGATACCGAACCATCTTCATGAATAACAGGCTGTTGGAAGGCTTTGCCCAGTGCTAGCAGCTCTTCTTGATAATCGCGACCGATTTGCAAACCTTCTTTTTTCGGCAACAGGAAGATGTTCGCTTCTTTAACTGCTTTCGTGTTGCGATCAATTAAATGCAGGTTTTGAGCTTTTAGGAAATTTTTTGCTTCATAAGATGAAGTTATAAATGGTAAGTCGAATGACAAATGCTCTTGTCCATTCGTTTTAAAATTCACAACAAGCGGCTCGCCACTAACCAGATCAATCGTGCTTTTGGTACTGTAATTGCCTTCAAATCGAATGACTAACTGGTGTTCTCCCGCTGCCAGTTGGATATCCGAGTCATTTCCTTTATAAGATTTGCCGTCAACAAGGTAAGTGACATAAGGGCGAGGCAGCGAGACGCTGGTATCAGCTAGAGCTGGAATGGAGACTAGCAGCGATATGACGCTGATGATCGGAAATAACCACGGGGTAAGCTTTGCTCTCATAAGTGTTCCTTGATTAATCGAAGATGACCGCTGTAATCGCATTCTAAACTTCTGGCGGTTTAGAGCAATAGTAGATGAAAGCGATGAGACTCGTATGGATTTTTTATTTCCTTTTTTTATGTGCGTAATATCACTTAAAATATTCTATTGGTGCGCGTGTTTTATTTCTTATATATAAGAAAATGCAAATTTTACAATTTTTTGCACTGGCTTGGTGACCAAAAAAAGACATTTGCACCAATAAATGGAGAATGTTTGGATTGCCGTATAAAGTGTTGATGTCATCACATTTTCTTGTTAGATTCACAAAGAGGTAACACTTATGTGTTGCCGCACAGGGAAATAAAAAAAGACTCAGTGTTTAATTACAGTAGGCATTTAATTATGAAAAAAACAATCCTGGCAGTAGTAACTTCCTCTCTGTTTGCTGCATCTGCCAATGCAGCTGTTGTATATGATAAAGACGGTCAACAAGTAGACATCTACGGTCGTATGGAATATGACGCCGGTCAGATGAGCTTCAAAACCAGCAATGCTCAAGACGTTAAAAACTTTGGTGGTGACGGTTCTGCTCGTTTAGGCGTAAACGGCAAATGGGCTACTGGTTCAGATGTTAGCCTGATTGGTAAACTGGAATATCAGTTAGCTGGTGAAGGTAATGATTCTTTCAGTTCATCAGATACCACTACTACTACCTTCACTGATCGTTATGCTTTCATTGGTGCTGACTTCGGTAACGGTATTCAGGCGACTGTTGGTCAACAAGACAGCGCGTATGCTGAACTGAAAGATGTGACTGATACTTTCAACTACTTCGACGGTGAAGACGAAGATCAGTTTGGTAATGGTCGTTGGGCTGATTCTTACAAAGTTACTTATGCTGCTGACGGTTGGGATCTGCGTGCAAACGTTGCTTTCTCTGATACCAACAAAGATCCTAGCGCTGCTACTACCTACTACAAACGCGAATCTGCACTGGCAGCCGGTTATACATTCAAACTGGATGACGTGCAAAGCCTGAAAGCTGTGTTGGCTTACCAAGCGGCTACTCAGCACACAACTACCGCTGATAACTCAACTGACTCACAATATGCACTGGGTCTGGGTTACACCTATGACGCATTCTACTTAGGTTCAACCTACGGTCAGCGTAAACACGATGTTGCTGGTTACAAAGATGACATCTGGACTGCAACTGCTTCTTACAAAGTGCTGCCAGAAGTTACTGCATACACCAACTATGAAATCGTAGATCCGCACAATGCAGCCGGTAAAGCTGCTGCAACTTCACCAAGTGGCGAAAACGGTGAATTCTATGTATTTGGTTCTGAATACGACTTCACTGCAAAAGCGAAAGCCTATGCTGAATTCAAACTGAACCGCGTTGCTGGTTATGACAACCAATACGTTGTTGGTATGCAATACAACTTCTAATGTGCGACGAGACTCGTACGAGTCCTAGTTGAATCTTTGATTTAACTAGGATAGGATGGTCGAGAGTCGCGTCTCGGCCATCTCCCTTACCTTCTCGGCAGTTTGTTATGAAGGGCCCAAGCGGGTGCTGCCAACAACAAAAACTGTGCATCATGCACATACTACAATCTGGGTAAATGTAGAAAGCCTTTACTGACAAGTCTGATCTGAAAGTTTTTTTTTCAGTGAGCAGGAAGGGGCCATACAGCACAACATTAAATCGTTGCGTCCGGCTACTTGTTACTTCAACTTGCACGTTGAGTGTCCACCAAAACACACCAAGGGATAGATCTATCTACTTCTTTGGGTGACTAGTTTCAGTCATAGTAAACTAGTCCAACGGCATCCTCGTGATGAAAGAACTCCTCTGTCCCCTCGAAGATGGAACAAATCTGACCATCCACATTCAATCTATGGTCTATACCATGTCCAGACTTGACGTTTGTTGTACGCGTCTGTCAACGGCCAAATAGCATTTGAATGCCAATATAAACAAGGGAAATGACAGCTAAGTCATTCTTTTAACTCGTACGCGCAAGCTGTGTATGCGATTGTTCCGCCCACTCTTTGCTTCTTATTAGGAAGAATGGACATGGGAACCCGTCGTTCAGCCGACGGTAGCCTACGACTAAGGCATGTTGAGTAATCGACTTGTCTGAAGCAGTCCGACAATGTACTCACCCGCAAGGGCCTACTTCCCGTGAGGGGATAGGAGATTCTGCCAGCATCAGGTGGATGAGGGGCTAGGCTAGCTCGCTAAGGTGAACATAAGTGAACCACTAATAAACCTCGTTATTGTAATCCGGCGCAAGATGCTGATACGCCGAAGCCAAAACGGTACATAGCCGGTTGATCCTCTATTAGATGGGGTCACGCTGACATAACGGCTATCGGGGAAAAGGTGGCACCTAAGGCAATGAGCAATCATTCGTATACACGGAACTCGGCAACCCCGTTGCTGCGCCCGTAGCAATATCCCGTGGGCAGGTAAACCGTAAGGTGAACTGATGTAGTAGCGGGCAAGGGAAGTGGGAAGAAGCAAACGCCGATCGTAACGGATCGGATAGCGGTCAACATGCCGCACCTGAAAAGGGAGCTGACGTCCCATTGGTCTTCAACTGCGTGATGGCGTGTAAAGCGTCCAACGTGACTTCAAGAAAGATGAGAGAAGGTGCTGCAACACCTCCTCTCGATACCCTTACGGGGCGACAAGCTCTCCCCGTAAGGGGAAAGATCTGTTTGCTCCGCTGGGGTGCTTTCTAACACAAAGCACTTCGGAGGATAGCAAGATGAGTGCAGTCAAACCAGCGGCGCAAGCTGCAACTCTGGCCGTACCTGCATCCTCACACCCGACTGACTGGCACAGTATCAACTGGCGTCAGGTACATCGGCAGGTGAGGGGGCTACAGGTTCGGATCGCAGAGGCAACTAAGCACCAACAATGGCGACGAGTGAAACAATTACAACGCCTGTTAGTGCGCTCGTTTGCAGCGCGTGCATTGGCTGTGAAACGAGTTACCGAAAATCGAGGTAAACGGACTGCCGGGGTAGATGGGGAAATTTGGAGTACTCCCAACTGCAAATGGCAAGCCATAGGAAGACTGACGCGAACAGGGTATCACCCTCGGCCGCTCAGACGGGTATATATCCCGAAAAGTAACGGTAAACGCCGTCCACTTGGTATACCAACCATGACGGATCGAGCAATGCAGGCACTTTATCTGCTAGCGCTAGAACCGGTGGCGGAAACTACGGGAGACCCAAACTCATATGGCTTTCGACCTCATAGATCTACCGCTGACGCGATAGCACAATGTTTCACCGTGCTAGCTAAATCGGACAGAGCCCAATGGGTACTGGAAGGTGATATAAAGGGGTTCTTTGACAATATCAGCCATGAATGGATCATTAAACATGTCCCACTGGACAGGCAAGTGATTCGTAAATGGCTAAAATCCGGGTACATGGAGAAAGGCAGACTGTTTGATACTAATGCTGGCACACCACAAGGTGGGATTATCTCACCGGTTATTGCCAACATGGTGTTAGACGGATTGGAGAATAAATTGCTGACGTTGGCGAAAAACCAGTATCAGCAACGCAAACTTCAACTCAACTATGTGCGTTACGCAGACGACTTTATTGTTACTGGCTGCTCCAAAGAGCTCCTAGAAACAATAGTAAAACCGTGTATTGAATCATTTCTCAAAATACGGGGAGTAGAGTTATCAGCGGAAAAAACGCTAATTACACACATAGATGATGGGTTTGACTTTCTTGGGCAGAACGTCCGTAAGTACAACGGTAAGTTACTGATCAAACCAAGTAAGAAGAACGTCTTGACGTTCTTGAACAAGGTCAGAGAAGTACTTCGTTGTAACAAAATGGCTCCTGCCTGGTTGATAGTTCAGCACCTGAATCCGAAAATTCGAGGATGGACTAACTATCACAGGCATGTGGTGTCATCGGAAGTGTTCTCTTATATCGATCATCAAATCTGGCAAATGCTATGGAGATGGTCAAAACGCAGACACCACAACAAATCACGTTGTTGGATAGCTGAAAAGTATTTCGGCAGTCGAGACAACAGGAGTTGGGTGTTTTGCGGAGAAAACCCGGAGGAGGGGATGAACTATTTGGTGCAAGCCAACGAAACAGTCATCAAGCGGCATGTGAAGGTAAAAAGCGGGGCTAATCCTTACGATCAAGAGTATGAGCACTACTTTGAATTGCGACAACAGCAACGGTTCAAAGAGAATCGACTCTGGTTTTATAAGCTACGGCTTATCGGGGAGCGGCAAGGGCATCGCTGTCCACTATGTGGGCAACCGTTTCGGGACGATGAGGAGTGGGATCTCCACCACCTTATCTACCAGATTCGGGGTGGTGGTGATGAAGCTGAAAACCTGATTATGTTGCACCCAAATTGTCACCGGCAATACCATGCCAAAATGGATGGTAATAAAGCTGATACCGATCTTGAATCGGTGTTTATGAAGGCTTGAGCCGGATGCTGGGAAACTAGCAAGTCCGGTTCTTAGGGGGGGAAGACGCGGTAACGTAACTTCTCTACCCAACTTCGTCTGAAATTAGTTGATTGTTGTGAAGCCGCCTTCGGGCGGCTTTATTTTTGTGCGTTTAAAACCACATCCCGAGTTCAAACATTGCATTCAATTGGCAGGCTGATAACCTACACGTTTTGATTTTATCTTCTGAAACTCACGACCATGAACCGTACTACACTAGATTTCATTAAATCCTGTATCGCTACTATTCCTGATTACCCGAAACCGGGCATCCTGTTTCGGGATGTGACCAGTTTAGTTGAACACCCTCAGGGATTCCGTCAGACCATTGAACTGCTGAAAGAACACTATCAGTCTATGTCATTTGATAAGGTGGTGGGCACTGAGGCGCGCGGCTTCATTTTTGGTGCTCCACTGGCTTATGCATTAGGGTTGGGTTTTGTTCCGGTACGTAAACCGGGGAAATTACCGCGCTCTGTGTTGGAACAAAGCTATCAGTTGGAATATGGTGAAGATTGTTTGCAAATGCATTGTGATGCCATCAAGCCCGGTGAAAAAATTCTGGTGGTTGACGATTTGCTGGCAACCGGCGGCACGGTTGAAGCGACGATCAAGATGATCCGTCAGGCGGGTGGTATTGTTGAACATGCGGCTTTTGTGATTTCATTGCCTGACTTGGGCGGCGAAGAACGATTGACGGCAATGGGTGTTAACGTTCTTAAACTGGTTGATTTTCCCGGACATTGATCCGTAAACAGGCAGATATGGCATATCAGGTTCTTGCACGTAAATGGCGCCCGCGTAACTTTCATGAAGTGATGGGGCAACAACATGTTTTACAGGCACTTTCAAATGCCTTGGATCAAGGCCGGTTACACCATGCCTATCTGTTTAGCGGCACGCGCGGAGTCGGGAAAACAACGATCGCGCGTATTCTTGCCAAATGTTTGAACTGCGAAACAGGCATCACCTCTCGGCCTTGTGGTCAGTGCAGTGCCTGTAAGGAGATCGAACAGGGTAATTTTGTTGATTTGTTGGAAATTGATGCGGCCTCGCGTACGAAAGTCGAAGATACCCGTGATCTGCTGGATAATGTGCAATACAAACCAGCCCGTGGCCGTTTCAAAATCTATCTGATTGATGAAGTGCATATGCTGTCTCGCCATAGCTTTAATGCACTGCTGAAAACATTGGAAGAACCGCCGGAGCATGTAAAATTTTTGCTGGCGACGACTGATCCCCAGAAGTTGCCTGTCACTATTCTTTCCCGTTGTCTGCAATTCCACCTTAAGGCATTAACCCGTCAGCAAATTATCGATCAGCTGCAACGAGTTCTGCAGGCTGAACAGTTAACGTTTGAGCCGGAAGCGTTGGGTCTGCTGGCTAAAGCCGCACAAGGCAGTATGCGAGATGCTCTGAGTTTAAGTGATCAAGCCATCGCGTATGGCAACGGAATATTGCATGCCGATACAGTGCAGCAAATGCTGGGGACATTAGATCATCGACAATTGCATCAGCTTTTGTCGTTGCTGGCAGCCCGCAATGGTGCAGCATTGATGCAACAAATTGGCGAGTTGGCTGAACTGGCTCCTGATTATGATCAATTACATATTGAATTGGCGAGCCTGTTACATCGCACGGCCATGTGGCAACTGCTGGGACAGCACACCGAGCCAGGTGCGGAGGACGTGCAAGCACTGCAGCAGTTGGCTGAGCAATTGCCTCCGGAGGAAATTCAACTCTATTATCAGATAGCACTGACAGGGCGGAAAGAATTGCCTCTGGCCCCTGATGGTCGTAGTGCTTTAGAGATGACTTTCTTGCGGATGCTGGCTTTTGCGCCGCGTGAGGGTACCCAGACTTATTCTCAGCCTGTTATTTCTCCCGTCAGGACAAAAGAGCCCGCACAATCAGCACCTGTATCTCAGACTGCTGTAACAATGCCGTCTCTGAGTGCTGCGGTACCAGAAATTACACAACCGATGGTTGATGATGATTTGGCTATGCAAGCCAAATTACGTCAGGAACAAGCGGAGTTGATGGCTCAGGCTGAACAGCAAATGCCAGCAAGGGCTCCGTCGATGAATCAGGAGTCGGCGAATTCTTCAGTTGCTCCTGTGATGCCAGAATCAGAGCGCTCACAGTCAGGGGTGCAAGATATTTTGCGCTTGCGAAATCAGTTACGCAGTCGGCGCCAGCAGGCCGAGAATCAAACTGAAAGTCATATTACCCCCGTGGTTGCTCCGGTTCGGCAACCACAGACTCCGGTTTCTGCGGTTGCTGATTCAAGCCATGAGGTTGCGAGACAACCTGATACCATTGTTCTGCCGAATGGTGGTAATCTGCCTCCATCCGCACAGGATGATCTGCCGCCTTGGGAATTGCCCCCGTTAGATGCTTATCAGGATTCGTTTATTCCTGCTGATAATCCGACAGCTATGGTCGCGGCAGCGCCACCATCGCGTACAGTTCCGCCCCGTCAGATAAATACTGTGCCTGCGATGGCAACAACTGTCACCACAGCGCCGACAGCCCGTTTGCCTGAGCTGGATGAAAATGACGATTCGGTATGGCGTAGTAATGAGCTGTTGTTGCGCAGTCAGGATGCATGGGCACAAACTGTGGCTCAGTTGCCTGTTGGTGGTCGGGTTCGACAACTGGCCATGCAAGCTATCGTAACGTCTCAAGAGCCCGATCGCTGGCATTTACAAATTCGCAATGAAGCCCGGCATCTCGCTCAATCGCGTATTGTTCAGGAGCTGGCGGAAGCACTTTCCGCGACATTACCTCAACCTATTAATGTTCAGGTTGAACCGGTCGCGCAACTTTCATTGCCTTGCCCAGCAGAGATTGAACAGCAAGAGCGTGTTCGGTTACAGCAAGATGCTGAATTGTTATTCCAGTCAGATCCTAACGTACAGTTTTTGCAGCAACGGTTTGGTGCCACGCTGGATGATGGTAGTATTCAACCACTAAAAATAGAAACCACCGCTTCTGGTCATGAAGCGGATTGAAATCATAACCAGATAGAGATTAGTGAGGAAACATGTTCGGTAAAGGTGGAATGGGTAATCTGATGAAGCAGGCGCAGATGATGCAAGAGCGCATGCAGAAAATGCAGGAAGAAGTTGCCAAAATGGAAGTGACCGGTGAATCCGGTGCGGGCATGGTTAAAATTACCATTACCGGCAGTCATAACGTTCGTCGTGTTGCTATTGATCCGAGCCTGTTACAAGACGATGATCAGGAGATGCTGGAAGATCTGATCGCGGCGGCTTTCAACGATGCAGTCCGTCGTGCAGAAGAACAGAACAAAGCTAAAATGGCTGAAATCACCGGGGGTATGCAATTACCACCTGGCTTTAAAATGCCATTTTGATCGAATCAACGCGATCTTCGTGTCAGACAGGCCGTAGTGTTAAACTCGGCCTGTTTTGTTTTTTCGTTAGGTGGATGAGTCACGCATGAAGTTTAGCCCGTTACTTGATTCTTTGATCCGTGAGCTGCAAGTGTTACCCGGTGTCGGGCCTAAATCTGCACAACGAATGGCGTTTCAGCTTCTGGAACGTGAACGCAAACGTGGTTTGCAATTAGGGCAAACGTTGCAACGGGCACTGACCGAAATCGGCCATTGCCAGCATTGCCGTACTTTCACCGAAAATACCGTGTGTGATCTTTGTGCCAATCCCAAACGTGCTGAAAATGGTCAGCTCTGCATCGTTGAAACACCGGCTGATGTGGCGGCTATCGAACAAACGCATCTTTATTCCGGTCGCTATTTTGTATTGATGGGACACTTATCGCCTTTGGACGGCATTGGCCCGAAAGAGTTAGGGCTGGATAAACTGGATGAACTGCTGCAATCCGATGACTGGCAAGAGGTAATTTTGGCGACCAACCCAACGATTGAAGGCGATGCAACGGCCTTTTACATTGCCAGTATGGCCAAACGGTATCAGGTGAAAGTCACCCGAATTGCGCATGGCGTGCCGGTCGGCGGTGAGCTGGAGTTAGTCGATGGAACGACATTGTCACACTCTTTAAGTGGTCGTCGTCCATTAGAGTAGCCTTTTATTTCAATATGCTACGCCAACCTGTTTTTCTGACTTGAAAACGCATTAATCATCCCCATCTTGCTTTCTATAGTAACAACTTCCCCGTAAATCAAGGAAAGCAAGATGACCGAAACTGTTCATATGGAAACCCATGGGTTTCAGACTGAAGTTAAACAACTGTTGAACCTGATGGCACATAGCCTCTATTCCAACAAAGAGGTTTTCCTGCGTGAACTGATCTCGAATGCAGCAGATGCCGCTGATAAGTTACGTTTTAAAGCACTGTCTGACTCGAATCTGTATGAAAACGATGGTCAATTACATGTCCGTCTGTTGATTGATAAAGAGCAACGCACATTAACGATTTCTGATAATGGTATCGGGATGACCCGTGATGATGCTATCCAGCATCTGGGTACCATTGCACGTTCCGGTACAAAAGATTTCTTCCAGAACCTAAGCGGTGATCAAGCGAAAGATTCGCAATTGATTGGCCAGTTTGGTGTTGGTTTCTATTCTGCATTCATCGTGGCGGATAAAGTAACTGTTATCAGCCGTGTTGCGGGCGAAACTGCCGATCGTGCCGTTCGCTGGGAGTCTACCGGTGACGGCAGCTTCACCGTTGCCGATGTGACGAAAGACACCCGCGGCACCGACGTTATTCTCCACTTACGTGAAGAAGAAAAAGAGTTTCTGGATGACTGGAAGCTCCGTTCTGTCATCGGTAAATACTCAGATCACATCAGCATCCCGGTTGAACTGTGGAAAGAGCCAGAAGCGGCTGAGGGCGAAGACAAGCCTGCGACAGAAGGTGCCTGGGAACAGGTGAACCGAGCTACTGCACTTTGGACCCGTTCGGCTAAAGAAATCAAAGAAGAAGAGTATAAAGAGTTTTACAAGCACGTTTCTCATGATTATGAAGAGCCGCTGACTTGGTCGCATAACCGGGTTGAAGGCAACATGGAATATACCAGTCTGCTCTATATTCCGGCGCGCGCACCGTGGGACATGTGGAATCGTGAACAGAAACACGGTCTGAAATTGTATGTACAACGCGTATTCATCATGGATGACGCGGAACAGTTCATGCCGACTTACCTGCGTTTTGTGAAAGGGGTACTGGATTCTAACGATCTGCCTCTGAACGTCTCTCGCGAGATCCTGCAGGATAACAAGATCACCGCACAGTTACGTAAAGCCTGTACCAAGCGTGTATTGAGCATGTTGGAGAAGATGGCGAAAGACGATGCTGAAAAATACCAGAAATTCTGGGGTGAGTTCGGTAACGTATTGAAAGAAGGCCCGGCGGAAGATTACGCCAACCGCGAAGAGATTGCCAAACTGCTGCGCTTTGCTTCGACACAAAATGACAGCAATGCTCAGACGGTTAGCCTGACCGACTATGTTGCCCGCATGAAGGAAGGTCAGAGCAAGATCTACTACATCATCGCAGACAGCTATGCGGCAGCGAAAAATAGCCCGCATCTGGAATTGCTGCGCAAGAAAGGCGTTGAAGTGCTGCTGATGTGGGAGCGTATCGACGAATGGTTGATGAATCATCTTTCAGAGTTTGATGGCAAAAAACTGATCTCTGTCACCAGTGGTGATCTGGAACTGGGCGATCTGGAAGACGAGGAAAGCCGCAAGCAGCAGGAAGATGCGACTAAAGCCAACGCAGGTCTGATTGAGCGCCTGAAATCAGCGCTGGGCAGCGAAGTGCAGGATGTTCGTGTATCACATCGTCTGACCGAAACACCAGTTTGTGCGGTCACCGATGCGCATGGTATGAGCAGCCAGATGATGAAGCTGATGAAGGCAGCCGGACAACCCGTGCCAGAACAGAAATATATTCTGGAAGTGAATCCGGACCACGCGTTGATCCGTCATATCGCTGATGAACAGGATGAAATCCGTTTCAAAGAGTGGGCGATGTTGTTGCAGGAACAGGCGCAACTGACCGAACAGGGTGGGTTGCAAGACCCGGCCAGTTTCGTGGCACGAATGAACCGATTGTTGCTGGGTTAATTTAATTACTTCCAATATTCAAAAGCCGTGCCTGTCACGGCTTTTGTTTGGGTGAAAAGGTTGAGGAATGACGCAAAACCGTGTAATTTTTGCGGCCTAAGTAAGGTTTTCTGACACAGAGGCTAAAATAGATATGCGTATCATTCTGCTAGGCGCACCAGGCGCAGGGAAGGGCACTCAGGCACAGTTCCTGATGGATAAATATGGTATCCCACAGATTTCTACCGGGGATATGCTGCGTGCTGCAATCAAAGCGGGCACCGCGCTGGGACTGCAGGCAAAAGCAGTAATGGACGCAGGTCAGTTGGTTTCTGATGAATTGATTATCAACCTGGTTAAAGAACGTATTACCCAGGAAGACTGCAAAAATGGTTTCCTGCTGGACGGCTTCCCGCGCACCATTCCACAGGCGGATGCGATGAAAGATGCGGGTATCGCGGTGGATTTCGTGCTGGAGTTTGATGTACCGGACGAAGAGATCGTGAAACGTATGAGCGGTCGTCGCGTACATGCTGGTTCAGGCCGTGTTTATCATGTGGTCTTTAATCCACCTAAAGTGGAAGGTAAAGATGACGTCACCGGCGAAGATTTGTCTATCCGTCCTGATGATGAAGAAACCACCGTACGTAAACGTCTGGATATTTATCATCAACAGACCGAGCCATTGGTTGGTTACTACAAAAATGAAGCGGAACAGGGTCGTACCCGTTACAACAAAATCGATGGTACTCAACAAGTCGCGGCTGTGAGCAAACAGTTGGCTGAATTGTTAGGCTAACTGATTGTTTAAAAAATCTGATCGATTTAGTTATAACGCCCGTACCAGCAATGGTTCGGGCGTTATACTTTATGGCTGAGAGGAAAAAGGAAAAACCATGACAGAGAAGCAAGGTATTATTCTGGTCAATCTAGGAACACCGTCTGAAGCCACACCGGCGGGTGTGCGGGCTTTTCTGCAAGCATTTTTGATGGATAAACGGGTAGTGGGCATTCCTCATCTGTTGTGGTGGCCCATATTGAATGGGATCGTATTGCCTTTACGCTGTAAACGAGTTGCAGATGCCTACCAGAAAATCTGGTTAGAACAAGGTTCTCCGTTGTTGGTATATAGTCAGCAGCAGCAAAAAGCCTTACAGGCTTTGCTAGGGGAAACTGCGGTGGTTGAATTGGCAATGACTTATGGCCAGCCATCGTTGCAAGATGCCTGGGCGCGTCTTAAAGCTCAGAGTATAACTCGTGTTTTATTATTACCCATGTATCCACAATATTCCTCTACTACCTCGGCTAGTGTGTCTGATGCCTGGTTTCAAATTATCGCTAAAGAGCATCAGGTTCCCGCATATACATTCATTGATCAGCATTATCGACATGCCAGCTATATCAGCGCACTAGCTGACTCTATCCGGCGAGAAGGTTTTTTAACGCATCCTGATGATCTTTTGTTGTTTTCTTTTCATGGGATACCGGAACAATATGCTTTGCGAGGTGATCCTTATCCCCAACAATGTCAGGAAACTGCAAAGTTGGTTGCTGAAGTTTTAGGGTTGTCAGCAAACCAGTGGCATCTGAGTTTCCAGTCTCGATTTGGTAAACAGAAGTGGATTGGGCCATATACAGATACACTGTTACGAGAGTTACCTGCTCAGGGGAATCGACGTATTTATGTGGTTTGTCCGGCATTTAGCGTCGATTGTCTGGAAACGTTGGAAGAGATCGCTGTGGCAGGAAAAGAAACCTTCATGCATGCGGGCGGCTCCTTTTTTCGTTATATCCCAGCACTGAATGCAGCGCCACAGTATATACAGACTCTTGCAGCCCTGTGCCAGCAGTGGTTGAGCTCGGGTTTGAATTAAAAAATTCTATCCAGCACACAGTATCACTCGATTAACACACTATAGTTATTCTGTGGTGGTTGATTAGTCAGGAGAACGACGATGGATCTAAGTGCTTATCAACGAATGGACGCCAATATTTTACTTGGCATCGTAAATGAAAAACTGAGATTGGAATGTGCTGATCTGGGTGAATTATTATTGCGTTACGATATGTCGCAGGATGCACTGAGTCAGAAAATGTCCACTATTGGTTACCATTACGACGAAATGAGTAATCAGTTTAAAGCTAACCACTGAACATCAAATCAATGGATTAAAGTTAAAGGCGGTTTAATACCGCCTTTAATGTATGCCGAAAATAGCTCCATAGATGGCAAACATCAGTGGGGCAATGAGTGAAGTCAGAATCCCGCATACGACCAAAGCAAGAGAAGAGAACGCACCCTCTGTCGCTCCTCGCTCTGCTGCGGCAGCAGTGCCGATAGCATGTGAACAGCCCCCCATAGCGAGCCCCTGAGCCTGAGGGTCGGTGATCCCAAACAATTTCAGCAGTGGGAAACCGATCACCGCACCTGTTATACCGACAATCACCACAATAGCTGCCGCAATCGACGGTATTCCACCCAGACTTTCACTGACACTCATTGCCAACGGGGTCGTGATTGAGCGAGTGGCAATGCTGCGGGTAATAGCTTCGTCGATCCCCATGATCCGGCAAATGACCATGCTGGTCAGAATACTGATCACCACAGAGAGCGAACAGCAAATCATGATGGGTTTGATTTTGGCCTTGATGTGAATCATCTGTTGATAGAGCGGCAAGGCGAGGGCGACGACAGCAGGTTTTAACAGCCAGTTAATGATCCAGGTACCATTCATATATTGTTGGAGTGGTATATGCCCAAAGTGCAGCAGCAACATCAGTGCAACCATCGGGATTAACAATGGGTTGATAAATGGCAACGGAATGCGTTGGTAGAGCTGACGAGTCAACCAGTAAAGCAAGATAGTCAGCGGCAGGGCCAGATATAACATCATTGGTTCATCCTTTGAAATAACCGTCCGACAACGAACACAATTAACACAATACCCAGAAAGACATTAAACATAATGGTGCCAAGGGCGCTCATGAAGGTATCCATATAACCCAGCAGTCCAACGGCAACCGGAATGAACAACAAAGCCATGTGTTTCAATAAAATGCTGGCACCCATTTCAATCCAGCGAAGTTTGACAATTTGCAGATTCAGCAGCAAAAACAGCAATAACATTCCAAGGATGCTGTCAGGGAAACGAAAAGGCAAGATGGCAGAAATGGCCTTACCAGCCTGAAAACAGGCAAGGATCACCAGAAAATCACGAGTAATACGCAGTATCCGGTGTGAGACAAAGCGAATAGCAGACATGAATAATTGGGATAAAGTGGATGTAAATCACATTTTATCACGACAGAACAAAGTGGGCAGCAAAAAAGACCCGCCGGAGCGGGTCTTGGTCTGAAATTATTTCAGTGAGTCGTTGTGTACGTCGAGTACCGCACGACCTGATGGGTCAGCCAGTTCTTTGAACTTCGCATCCCATTCCAGTGCTGCCGGTGTTGAACATGCGACAGACTTGCCGTAAGGAACACACAGTGCTGCAGATTCCAGTGGGAAGTGTTCTTCAAAGATAGAGCGATAGTAGTAGGCTTCTTTGGTCAGTGGTGTGTTGATTGGGAAGCGATAAGCTGCTGCTTCCATCATCTGGTCACTGACCTCACGTTCGACCAGTGCTTTCAGGCTGTCGATCCAGGAGTAACCAACACCGTCAGAGAACTGTTCTTTCTGACGCCATGCCACTTCTTTCGGCAGATAGTGTTCAAAACATTCACGAACGATGTGTTTCTCGATCTTGCCGTTACCACACATTTTGTCTTTCGGATTCAGACGCATGGCCACATCCATGAACTCTTTGTCCAGGAACGGTACACGCGCTTCGACACCCCATGCTGCCATAGACTTGTTGGCACGCAGGCAGTCATACATGTGCAGCTGGCTCAGCTTACGCACGGTTTCTTCGTGGAACTCTTTGGCGTTTGGCGCTTTATGGAAATAGAGGTAACCGCCAAACAGCTCGTCAGAACCTTCGCCTGACAGTACCATCTTGATACCCATGGCTTTGATGAAACGCGCCATCAGATACATTGGGGTGGAAGCTCGAATGGTGGTTACATCGTAAGTTTCGATGTGATAAATCACATCACGAATGGCATCCAGACCTTCCTGCACGGTGAAGTGGATGTCGTGGTGAATGGTGCCCAGTGCATCAGCCACTTTACGTGCAGCTGCTAAATCAGGAGAGCCTTCCAGACCTACTGCAAATGAGTGCAGTTGTGGCCACCAGGCTTCAGATTTACCATCGTCTTCGACGCGACGAGCTGCAAAGCGTTTGGTGATTGCAGAGATAACGGATGAATCCAGACCACCGGAGAGCAGTACGCCATACGGCACGTCACACATCAGCTGACGTTTTACGGCATCTTCCAGCGCATCACGCAGTGCCAGTTTGTCAGTGACATTGTTTTCTACTGCACTGAATTCCATCCAGTCACGCGTGTAATACTGGGTTGGCTCTGGGCCGTTTTTGCTCCACAGGAAATGTCCTGGTGGGAATTCAGCGACGGTCTTACAAACAGGAACCAGTGCTTTCATTTCAGAGGCAACGTAGAAGTTACCGTGTTCATCACGACCGGTATACAGAGGAATGATCCCCATGTGGTCACGACCAATCAGGTACGCATCCTGTTCTGCATCATACAGTGCAAAAGCGAAAATACCGCTCAGGTCATCCAGAAAGGCTGGGCCTTTTTCTTTATAGAGCGCCAGAATAACTTCGCAGTCAGAACCAGTCTGGAATTTGAAATCAACGGTCAGATTTTTTTGCAGATCTTTGTGATTATAGATCTCGCCATTAACGGCCAATACGTGGGTGTGTTCAGGGTTATATAAAGGTTGCGCGCCATTACCTGGATCAACGATGGAGAGACGTTCATGAACCAGAATAGCTTTGTCACTGCTGTACACGCCGGACCAGTCTGGACCACGGTGACGCAGACGCTTAGACATTTCCAGTGCTGTTTTGCGCAGTGCGCCAGCATCGGATTTAATGTCCAGAATACCAAATATCGAACACATACTTCCTTTTTCCTCGAATAATAGGGCCCCACGCAGGCCATTACGACCGAACAATCAATTTGCCAGAGAGAGGGCTGATCCTGCAAGTATAAAACTGAATAGTTAAAGCATTAGCTGGCTTTTTCTTCGATTTTACAACTCTGATTTTCCATGACTATACCATTACTCCTGCATTCACTCACTTTCTTTGCACAAAACAGGCGGGAAACTGCTTTAAATATCGAATTATCAGGAAAACAAGACTTTTTTCACTTTGAACTCTTGTTTTCGGTGTCTGAATCAGTTTCATTACACCCGATACACTTAATCAGGAGGGCTATGGCGTGGAGTCATTTATTGCGGGGCTACCCAAAGTTGAATTGCATTTACATATAGAAGGTACGTTAGAGCCTGAACTGACATTTGCTTTGGCTGAGCGAAATGGAATAACACTACCGTATGCTAACGTAGACAGTTTACGTGCTGCGTATAATTTTTCTAATCTCCAATCCTTCCTAGACCTTTATTACCAAGGTGCGGGGGTGTTGCAAACCGAGCAGGATTTTTATGATCTGACTTGGGCGTATCTGATGCGCTGCCGTCAGGACCGTGTCATGCACACAGAGATTTTCTTCGATCCACAAACACATCTGGAGCGGGGCATTGATTTTGCCACGGTGATTGGTGGTATTCACTCTGCGCTGGTTGCTGGTCGGAAAACGCTGGGGATCAGTTCATGTCTGATCATGTGTTTCTTGCGTCATCTCAGCGAAGAGTCGGCATTTGAAACGCTGGAAAAAGCGTTGCCGTTCAAAGCATGGATTGATGGTGTCGGTTTAGATTCATCAGAGGTGGGGAACCCGCCGCAAAAGTTTGCTCGCGTATTTGCCAAATCTCGTGAATTAGGTTTCCGGGCCGTTGCACATGCGGGTGAAGAAGGGCCTGCCAGTTATATCTGGGATGCGCTGGATGTGCTGAAAACAGAACGCATTGATCATGGTGTTCGCTGTGTCGATGATCCGTTGCTGGTGGCGCGTCTGGTTGCTGAACGTATACCGTTAACCGTATGCCCGTTATCGAATTTAAAATTGCGTGTTTTTGATTCGATGGCAGATCACAATATTCTTGATTTGTTGGATAAAGGTGTTTGTGTCACGGTGAATTCAGATGATCCAGCCTATTTCGGTGGATATATGAATGAAAACTATCAGGCTTTGGCTGACGCCCTGATGGCATCTAAAGAACAGTTACGTCGTTTGGCATTAAACAGTGTTGAGGCTTGTTGGTTACCGGAAAAAGAGAAAGAAGTGTTACGTAATCGTATCCTGGCCTATGTCTGAACACTCACAGCATTGAGTCTCTTTGCGTACAGGGATAGTACGCATCGTCGTTTCTATTCGTCAGATCGATGACGCATGAGTAAATTTTTTCTATTATGCGTGCCAGTATATCGATTTGATTAGATTTAAAATGACCAAAGACCCCGCATTAGACCATAAACTCTCTGTCTCATTATTACATCCACGCTATTGGCCAACATGGTTCAGTATTGGGCTATTGGCTTTATTGGCTTGGCTTCCTGTTCGTTTGCGAGATGCGCTAGCGGCATCTTTTGCCAATTTATTACTCCGATTTTCAGCCAAGCAATGTTATGCCGCACGTCTTAACATCAAGTTGTGTTTTCCCGAATTAACTCAGGCTGAACGGGAGGCGATGTTATATCGTAGTATCTGCATTGGTTTGAAAGGATTTTTCGCATTGGGTGAGCCGACCTTTTTACCTGCATCTATGTTCCTTCGTCGTATTAAAGCCAACGGTTGGGAACATGTTGAAACAGCCCTGCAGTCAGGCAAACCGATCATTTTCATGATCCCGCATACCTGGACCATTGATGCCTGTGGGCTTTATTTCACTGGTGTGAGATTGCCCATGTGCACCATGATGCACAGTGCACGTAATCCCGTGTATGACTGGTTTTTGAATCGTCAGCGAGTACGTTTTGGCGGGAAGGTGTATGAACGCAGCGCCGGACTTAAACCTATTATCAAAGATATGCGCAATGGCTATCACTTCTTCTATCTACCCGATCAAGATCATGGGCACGAAGCCAGTGTGTTTGTGCCATTGTTTGGCGTACCTAAAGCGACATTACCCGCGTTACCTAAATTAGCCAAATTATCCGGTGCCATTGTGTTGCCCGTATTGGCGACGTACAACGAATCAACCTATTGTTATGAATTACAAATACGGCCAGCAATGGAGCCCTATCCGACGTCTGATCTGATGGACGATGTCCGTTATATGAACGCCGAGATTGAAATGCTGCTCAAAAATCATCCAGCACAATACATGTGGTTTTTGAAATATTTTCGTTCAATGCCTGATGGCAGTGAACGTTCGTATCGCCCTGAATAACATGATTTTTTATACAGATGCGTGATCGTTTATTGTGCAATATGGATACGTTTTCATACACGCATTAAACGTGCCTATTTTCTCGGTAAAACCAAAAAATTTGCGATTTTTATTAAAGCGATGCTATAGTGAGCATTACTTGTTCAAATTAACTGATAAAAACTACGAAGGAGCGTAGTGCCGCAAAGGAGCGGTTTATTTCAATCAGGTGAATCAGCGCCATTTTCGGTAGCTGAAAAACTCTGGGAGCATCGTTGCATGAAGTTATTTGCCAGGCTATTTCTGGTGTGTGGAGTATTAAGTGCTCTGCTACCCCTGACAGTAAATAGTGCAGACAACTTAGAGTCTGTAAAATCTACGTCACTCATGGCAGAACAGGAGCAAAGCGTTCCTGATTTTGATGCGATCAAAGACGCTGAACAACGTAAGCGTGCTTTTGTCGCCTATCTACTGCCGTCCTATCAACAGGTCTCATCAGACATCCTGACTCAACGCAAACAGTTGGAAAAATTGCAGCAGCAGTTGAATGATGGAATATTGTTATCTGATGGTCAGCTCTCCTGGTTACAGGATGTGGCTAACCAATACCGTCAGGAGCTGACTGATAACCCAAGCGATGACATTGATCGCTTGCTGGTTCGTGTTGATATATTACCGCCGGAATTAGTTTTAAGTCAGGCGGCAGCAGAGTCAGGCTGGGGAACATCTCGTCTGGCTAGAAAATCTAACAATTACTTTGGCCATTTTTGTCAAAGTGCTAGTTGTGGTGTAACGCCTTATCGTTCCAATGTGGTAAGAGCTGAACGTTTCAGCTCACCGGAAATGGCTGTTCGGGCATATATGCAGAATCTGAATTCGCATCCCGCCTATAGCAAAGTTCGAGAGCTTAGAGCCGATATGAGAGCGAACGAACAGCCGATGGATGCCGTTGTATTGGCGAAAGGTCTGAGAAGTTATTCTACACTGGGCGATGGTTATGTTAAGCGTATCCAAGGGATGATTCGGGCCAATAAACAATATTGGTCAGTAACAGGAACACGTTCTAACATTCGTCGTTATGATTAATCTGTGTATCATAAAAAAAGCGCCAAAAGATTTGGCGCTTTTTTTATGGCTAGCGAAAGAGTTTAGCTCAACTCGATAATTTCCACCTGATCATCCGATTCAATTGCTAATGATTGGGGGACGGCTGGGATATCTTGTTTATCAAATGCAATATCGCCTCCATCAATCACACCGCTGTGACGATTTATTGCTTTGAAATCAAACAGGTTATGATCCATCAAATGACTGGGCGTAATGTTCTGAATTGCATTGAACATTGTTTCGACACGTCCTGGGAAACGACGATCCCAGTCATTCAGCATCTCTTTCATGGCTTTGCGCTGCAAATTCTCTTGTGAACCGCACAAGTTGCACGGAATGATTGGAAAAGCCTTCCATTCGGCATACCGGATCAAATCTTTTTCACGGCAATAAGCTAATGGTCGAATGACAACATGTTTCCCGTCATCACTGACCAATTTCGGAGGCATAGCCTTCAACTTGCCGCCATAAAACATGTTGAGCATTAATGTCTCCAGAATGTCATCGCGATGGTGGCCTAGCGCAATTTTGGTTGCACCCAGTTCATTGGCCGTACGATACAAGATGCCTCGACGTAACCGAGAGCATAGAGAGCACGTTGTTTTACCTTCTGGAATTTTTTCCTTCACGATAGAGTAGGTATCTTCTTCTACAATCTTGTATTCGACACCAATACTATCGAGATAATTGGGTAATACTTCTGGTGGGAATCCAGGCTGCTTCTGATCCAGATTGACCGCAATAATCTCAAAATGAATAGGCGCACTGGCTTGAAGATTGCGCAAGATATCCAGCATAGCGAAGCTGTCTTTCCCACCGGATAAACAAACCATTACGCGATCACCATCTTCGATCATATTGTAATCGGCAATAGCCTGACCGATATGACGGCGAAGACGTTTTTGTAGTTTGTTATTGTTGTATTGTTGCTTGGCAGAAAGATCTTGCATCGTTGCGGAATTCCCAAAAAGACAGGCCGCAATTATAGCGGCCGTCATTTTTGGAGCAAGTAAAGTAATATTATTCGTACGCTTTCACGACCAGTAAATCTCCCTGAATACTGTCCACTACACGCTCAGCAGTATTGCCGATAAACGCGGCAGACCAGCCCGTACGTCCTACACTACCCAGAATGGTGAGTTCAGCATCCAACGATTGAGCTAATTCGGGTAATACATCCTCTGGCATACCCTCAACGATGTGGATACAGTCAGGTGGTATGTCGAACTTCCTTGCGTATTCTTCCATTTCTGTTTGGTGATGTTGCTGCATCGCATCGCTATATAACTCGGGGCTGAAACCGGGTAACTCTAATGCAATATTCACAATAGGAGCAGGAAACGCATTAACCAAATGGAGGTTGGCTTTAACTAACTGCGCAATGACTTTGGCCTCATGGATGATGCGTTCATTCAGTGCCATTTGTTCTGGTTCATCACTGATATTGATTGCAGCCAGAATATTACCGCCAGTTGGCCAGCCGTGTTGTTTGGTAACCAGTACCGGGCAAGGGCACTTGCGTAATAGATGCCAATCACTAGGGGTGAAGATGAAGGATTTCAGCAAAGAATGGTGGTGAGCACTGGTGATCACCAAATCGTGATCGTTATCCTTAACCTCCTGAAGTACACATTCAAAAGGCCGACTATGCCAGATCACCTTAGGTTCAATTTCAAAACCTTCGGTTTGATAAGGCTTGATCATTCCAGAAAGCCAGCCCAGGCGATGGCTTACCACGCCTTGCCGCATTTCTTCGCGTTCTTCATTAGATAGGATGGATGTTATTTCATACGAAAAATCATAAATCGCAAGAAACACTTTTATGCGGGCTGTATCTTCTAACCTGGCCAGTTCCACCGCGCGCAATAATGCAGGTTGTTCAGGCATGGTGGGATCGATTACGACCAGGATATTCCGATATTTAATCATAGGAGCCTCCTTGGGGTAACGATATTGCTATGATTACTACATTCAGCGTAGTCGATTTATAGCGAGATAAACGTTAGATCAAGCATACTCCGTAAGTTATTTATTCCCAGCAACTATTCGCTTGTTTGATTTCCGGCTGAACCTGCAATTTGAGACAGCATCATGGGGTCAAGAATGGTTACGTATTTACCTTTGACCTTTATTAAGCCGATTTTCTGGAAGCGACCTAGCAGGCGGCTGATAGTTTCAACTGTAAGCCCCAGATAATTACCGATATCGCCACGTGTCATTGCGAGCCGAAATTCGCGAGGAGAAAAACCACGCTGTGAAAAACGATTGGATAGGCTGTTTAGAAAGGCGGCTAGACGCTCTTCTGCATTTTTCTTAGAGAGCAATAAAATCATTTCTTGATCACCGATGATTTCACTACTCATCAGACGCATGATTTGCTGACGCAACTTCGGCATTTTGCCGGAAAGGTCATCTAAAATTTCGTAAGGAATTTCACAGACCATCGAAGTTTCTAAAGCCTGAGCAAAAGAAGGGTGGTGTTGCCTGGTTACTGCATCAAACCCCACCAGATCTCCTGCAAGGTGAAATCCCGTAATTTGTTCATCACCTTGTTCAGTAATGGTGTATGACTTAACAGTTCCAGAACGGATAGCAAATAAGGACTTTAGCTCATCTCCGGCTTTGAACAGCGTTTCGCCTTTTTGAATGGGTTTTTTTCGCTCGATAATGGAGTCAAGAAGGTCTAATTCAGAATTGTTAAGCGAAAAAGGGATGCAGAGTTGACTGATACTGCAATCATGACAATGGATGGCGCCGCCACATGATGGAGGTCTTTTTGCTTTTGCTTTGTCCTGGATCATCTTGACGCTATTTGAAATTTGATATTAGTCAAAAATATATCATTAATTGGGGTGCTTTGGGTAGCAATAATAATGCGGATTTAATTGCGGAAATGATATTACTGAGGAAAACATCCTGCCGCAGAATACTCAGCGGCAGGATGGATTATTTATAAAGCTTCAGGACGGCCTGCTGGTGCAGATGCTTTCTGTTTTAAGCAAGATGTACCTGCTGCGCGGCCACTACCATTAACCGGTTTACGTTGATAAGGCACTGAGTCGCCTTTCGGTTGGGCTGGAGGTAACGGCATTTCAGCTGGTCGAGTCATTTCTGCATACGCGAAACGAACTCGCTCAATCAAACCGAATGCTTTCGGTTTATGAGTAGTGATGAGTTCTGCTGCAACAGCTGAGACTACAGGTACTACGGCTGCTTCGACTGACGGCTCTGCAGAAATAATTACAGATGAGGTGATTGATGCTGGTTGTATTGCATTTTCAATCGTCTCTTCTGCAACAACAGAATCGGTGCTAACAGCGTCAGCCAATTCGGTTACTGCTTCTTCCTGAGCTAGCGCGTCTACAGGCAATTGAGCTGTCGCAGCTTCTGTATTGTCTGTCGTCTCGGCTGGTGCAGTGGGTTTTAATTCAATGTTTTCACTTTCAACCGTAACGGGCTGTTGAACGGTTTCAGTAGCAATTGGTTCAATTACCGATATTGGCGTGCTTTCCTGAGTAACAGGGCCTGCTTCGGTGACGATAGCTTCACCGGCTTGTTGTGATTTGTCTTCGACACTGCGGTCTGCATTGGTGCGACGACGGCGAGTGCGGGGCTGATTTTCTCCTGCGACATCATTTTCTGATTTCACAACGGTACTTGTTACTGCCACACCTTCGTTTGGAACCGAACCATCACTAATCCGCACTTTTTTACGCATATTGCGGCGTTCGCGACGTTCTTCAACTCGCTGTTCTTTACGAGCAATGTCTTGCTGTTCGTCAGCGATCACGGTTGAAGCGTCGTTGCGCGGTTTCCGCTCTTTAGGCGCTCTTTCTGACTGCTTGGTTTGCAATTCTCTTTCAGAATTATTCTCACGAGCAGGTCGTTCTGGGCGTTCTGTTTTGGTTCTACGAGGTTGACGAGCTGGAGCCGTCTGATTTTTTTCCTCTGTAGCATTAGCGTTGGCCCCTTCGTCTTCTCGATTACGTGAAGAATAGGTGGTATTGCGTTTGCGGTTGTTGCTGCGATTATCCCGGCGGCGAGTTTGTTGACGCTCTTTAGCCTGTGGTTGTGGTTCTTCCGCTGGTGCTTCCGAAGAACCTTTAAATAAGGAGCCGATAAACTTGAATAAGCGCGACAACATGCCGTCTGTGGCGGCTTTGTCTACCGCTGGCGTTGCTACAGGTGTTGGAGCAGGGGTACTTGGTGCTACGAAACCTTGCAGTGCAGGCTGTTCCGATGGCGCACTGATCAGTTGTGGTTTAGGTTGATACTCTTCAACTGGCGCATCAGTTTTTAATTCATAGCTGAGAGCATCAGTTTCTTCGCCAGAACGGAAACGAGACACTTCAAAATGAGGGGTTTCCAGACGGCTGTTAGGAATAATTAACAACTGAACCTGATGACGCTGCTCCAGTTTCAGTACTGCCTGACGTTTTTCATTCAGCAAATAAGCAGCCACATCAACAGGCACCTGTGCAATCACCTGTTCAGTGTTATCTTTCAGCGCTTCTTCTTCAATTAGACGGAGAATGCTCAGGGCTAACGATTCATTGTCACGAATGAAGCCTTGGCCACTACAACGAGGGCATACATGAGTACTGGATTCGTTCAGCGAAGGACGCAACCGTTGGCGGGATAATTCCAGCAAACCGAAACGAGAGATACGACCTAATTGGATTCTAGCTCGATCTTGGCGAACTGCATCACGTAAACGATTTTCTACTTCGCGTTGGTGACGCACTGGTGTCATATCGATAAAGTCGATAACAATCAGACCACCCAAGTCACGCAGACGTAATTGACGAGCGATTTCATCAGCGGCTTCAAGGTTGGTTTGCAGTGCGGTTTCTTCTATATCACCGCCTTTGGTTGCGCGGGAAGAGTTAATGTCTATCGACGTTAACGCTTCTGTCGGATCTATGACGATGGAACCACCTGAAGGCAGGCGAACCTCACGTTGAAAAGCTGATTCAATCTGACTTTCGATCTGGAAGTGAGTGAACAGCGGGATTTCACTTTTATACAGTTTGACGCGGTTGATGAAATCTGGGCGTACCAGTTCGATGTGCTGTTTGGCACGCTCAAAAATAGTTTCGCTATCAATCAGAATTTCGCCGATATCACGACGTAAATAATCGCGGATCGCACGAACGATAACATTACTTTCCTGATGGATCAGGAATGGCGCAGGACGGTTACTGGAAGCAGTTTTAATAGCGTTCCAGTGTTTGAGCAGAATATTGAGGTCCCACTCTAACTCTTCCTGTGATTTGCCAACCCCTGCAGTACGGACAATCAGCCCCATGCCGGTCGGGACTTCCAAACCATTCATGGCTTCTTTCAGTTCAGTCCGTTCATCACCTTCGATCCGACGCGAAATACCGCCAGCGCGTGGATTATTTGGCATCAGTACCAGATAACTACCAGCTAGACTAATAAATGTAGTTAATGCTGCGCCTTTATTGCCTCGTTCTTCTTTATCGATCTGAACAATAACTTCCAGACCTTCCTTGATGACTTCCTTAATGTTAGGACGACCATGGAAGGTGTAATTGTCAGGGAAATATTCACGAGCAATTTCTTTAAGCGGCAGGAAGCCATGGCGTTCAGCACCATAATCAACGAAGGCTGCTTCCAAACTTGGCTCAATACGTGTGATTTTGCCTTTGTAAATGTTCGCTTTTTTCTGTTCGTGCCCTGGACTTTCAATATCCAGGTCATAAATACGCTGTCCATCAACGAGGGCAACGCGCAACTCTTCTTCTTGAGTCGCGTTAATTAACATTCTTTTCATTCAAATCTCTGTTTTTGTAAATTGTTTTAATTGTTTACTTCACCATTGCGTGAAACAGACACTACCGGCCTCGGGTCTTGATGGCATGTGATTGGCAACCTCTCGGTTGGAACATGCGTGAGGCGCACTTTATAGGTAGGCGCATTCATGTTTCCTCCCTTGCGACAAGGGGGCGGGTGAAGAATCGATGATTTTCCAGACGCAGGTAACGAATAAATTTGCGCTTTATATAGAAAATCGCTCCATTATTCCATTTTACATTGAATCAGTGCAAGGCATGGTGTAATGAGTTTGCGACAATCATCAATGGCTGAGTTAGAATTGCTACATGAATAATACAAATCAAGGCGTACAGTTCATCACAATTGATGCTGAGCAAGATGGACAACGCATAGATAACTTTTTGAAAACTCAGCTAAAAGGGGTTCCTAAGAGCCTCATTTACCGTATTTTGCGCAAAGGAGAGGTGCGAGTTAATAAAAAACGCATTAAACCTGAGTATAAACTATGTGTTGGCGATGAGATCCGTGTTCCGCCAGTGCGTGTGGCAGAAGAAAATGCATTACCTTCCTCAAAATTAAGTTCAGTTCAAGCATTGGCTGATCGTATTGTCTATGAAGACGATGCCATTATTGTTTTAAATAAACCATCGGGCTTAGCCGTACACGGCGGTAGCGGGCTTAGTTTTGGTGTCATTGAAGGTTTGCGGGCACTAAGACCAGAAAGTCGTTTTCTGGAATTGGTGCACCGGTTGGATCGTGATACCTCTGGCTTATTGTTAGTTGCTAAAAAGCGCAGTGCGTTGAAGCATTTGCATGAACAGTTACGCGTTAAAACAATGCGTAAACAATATTTGGCTTTGGTGCGGGGTCAATGGCAACCACATGTAAAAACAGTGAGTGCGCCATTACTTAAAAATATCCTGCAATCGGGTGAGCGCATTGTGCGAGTAAATAGTGAAGGCAAACCTTCAGAAACTCGCTTTCAGATCATGCAGAAATTTGCGCATGCGACTTTGGTGATGGCCAGTCCGATTACCGGACGAACACATCAAATACGTGTACATACCTTACATGCCGGTCATCCTATTGCTTGTGATGATAAATACGGTGAACGTGAATTTGATGAACAGGTAAAACAGGCAGGTTTACAACGTTTATTTTTGCATGCTTATCGTTTGACCTTTATTCATCCTGTTACTGGGAAGGAAATGTCTGTTGAGGCACCGCTGGATAAAGAGTTGCAATCAGTGTTGGATAAATTGGAAAAATAATATGAAAGAGTATCAACTCATCATTTTTGACTGGGATGGTACGCTGATGGATTCGGTCGGGCGGATCGTTTCTTCTATGCAAAAAGCGGCACTAGCCAGTAATTTAGCTGTGCCGTCAAAAAACTCGGTCAAAGACATTATCGGGCTTAGCTTACAGGTGTCGATGCAACGTCTGTTTCCTGGTACATCGGAAGAAGAACATAAGACGCTAATTCAACATTATAGCCATTACTATAAACATCTTGATGATACGCCCACTCCGTTGTTTCCTGATATTGAACGCATGGTTCAACAATTATATGCAAACGGCAAATTGCTTGCTGTTGCAACAGGGAAGTCACGAAATGGTTTGGAGCGTGTATTGGCTGAAACTGATATGGCTGCCCTGTTTTGTGCCCGTCGCGGTGCAGATGAAGCAAAATCAAAACCTGATCCACTCATGTTGCAACAGATTCTGCATGAGTTAAGCATACCGGTGCATTCAGCTGTAATGGTGGGCGATTCGGTGCATGATTTGGCGATGGCTCAAGCTATTGGAATGGACAGTATTGGGGTAAGTTGGGGGGTACATAATAAAACTATGCTAGAAAGTCACCAGCCTATTGCCATAGTTGATTCTGTTGCTGAATTGTACCAACAGCTATCCAGTACCCTGTTTAATTAATGACATAGAATGGCCCGAGGTTCGCTGCTCGGGCTGATCTTAGCTTACAGTGGTAATTCCAATCCCCAAGCAGCCAACATATCAACTAAAGCTATCAGCGGTAAACCGATTAATGTATTTGGATCACGCCCTTCTAATTGCTGAAACAGGCTGATGCCGAGTCCCTCAGATTTAAAACTGCCGGCGCAATCAAACGGCGTTTCTGCTTTTATATAGCATTCAATTTGGGGCAATGACAAAACGCGAAAATGAACATGAAAGGGTTCGGCCAACAGTTGAAAGCGATCTTGTGCTGCATCATACAAACATAATCCTGTATAAAAACTGATCTTCTGTCCTGAAGCAGCCTGTAATTGCGCAATAGCCGCTGATGCCGAACCCGGTTTACCCACTATATTCCCATTAATAGTACAGACCTGATCACTGCCTATAATCCAACTCAGGGGGTTATTTTTTGCGACAGCTTGTGCTTTTTCCAGTGCCAACCGCTGAACAAGCTGATGTGCTTTTTCATTATATTGCGGTGTCTCATCGATATGTGGTGCCACACAACGGAAGGGAATCGCAAGTTTCTCTAATAATGCCCGACGATAAACAGAAGTAGAGGCCAGTACTAAATCAGGAGTTGTCATATATCTATCAGATATCCAAGAAAATAGAGTTAACATACTATGCTACTTATCAGAAATTACCGCACCTAATCTTCAGCTAATAGACAGCGTCTGATTCGTTTTTCCTTTGACTATCGGGTGTTGTATCTATATCATGCCCGCCTTATGCAAAAGGTGAAACTACCCATAAAGATCGATCCAGTCCGTTGCACGGCGAAACGCCTTGATTATCAAGGAATCGTTGAAGCCAAGTGCATGCCTCGACTGGCTGATTCCTCTAACGGAATTGTCAGTGATATTGAAGCTACACTGAGTTTCTTCACTGATGCGCAAGGTTTAATTGTTCTGCAGGGAACTGCAGAGGTAACATTGAATCTTGAGTGTCAACGTTGCTCTGGTGTTTTTGAATATCTCTGCAAGGCCGACTTCACGTATACTCCTCATTTGAGGAATACCATAGAGGATGAAATCCCGGAGTCTTATGAGCTTCTTGAGCTTGATGAAAACGGCGAATTTGATCTTCACGAGCTGATTGAGGATGAGTTAATTCTCAGTTTGCCGATCGTGGCTATGCACCCAGAGGACGAATGTCCAATGGCGGGCGCACAAATGACGTGGGGTGAGATCGACCCCGCTGATGAACGTCCGAATCCGTTTGCTGTTCTAACTAGTTTGAAACGCAAGTAAAGTTAATTAGGAGTAAGGTCAATGGCCGTACAACAGAACCGTAAAACCCGTTCACGCCGTGGCATGCGTCGTTCACACGATGCATTGACTGCTGCACAATTGAGCGTTGATGCAACCAGCGGTGAAACTCATCGTCGTCACCATGTGACTGCTGATGGTTACTACCGTGGTAAAAAGGTAATCTAAGTTCTGTAACGCGGATCTACCTTTTGTCTATTCTAACGGTCGCGTTAGATGCTATGGGGGGGGATTTCGGTCCCACCGAAACAGTGCCTGCCGCTGCGCAGGCACTGTCGCTTTTGCCAAATCTGAAAATTCTTCTAGTTGGTGAGCAGGAACAGCTACTTCCACTGCTAGAACAGTACTCGCTTTCTGAACATCCTCGTCTGCAATTAATTCATGCTTCGCAATCAGTACTGATGAGCGATCGTCCTGTCATTGCTTTAAGAACTAAAACTGATTCATCAATGCGAGTGATGTTGGAGTTAGTGTGTTCAGAACAAGCTCAGGCCTGCGTGAGTAGTGGAAATACAGGTGCATTGATGGTCATGGCAATGCGTGTATTAACCATGCTGCCTCATTTAAAACGACCTGCTTTATGTTCTTCCCTACCTAATTTGCATGGTCAACATACAGTCATGCTTGATTTAGGTTGTAATGTAAATTGCTCACCTGAAATGTTATTTCAGTTTGCATGTATGGGCGATTTGGTTTCCAAACATGTTCATGCTATTTCGTCTCCCAGAATTGCATTGCTCAATGTAGGGGCGGAAGTAATTAAAGGTAGTAAATTGGTTCAGGAAACAGCTAAATTACTAGCATCTGACACTCAATTTAACTACATTGGATTTCTTGAGGGAGACCAGCTAATTTCCGGTCTTGCTGATGTCATCGTGTGTGATGGATTTGCTGGAAACATTGCACTTAAGACAGCGGAAGGGATTGCCCGGTTTTTTTACCATCAAATGAGGGGTTTTAATGAGACCCTGATGACGAATAAAAAAACAAATTCAGCTGCAGAAATGCAAACCTCTTTGTCAGTGATGCATCCTGACCATTATAATGGCGCCAGTCTTTTGGGGCTAAATGGAATCGTAATAAAAAGTCATGGGCGCGCCAAACGGCGGGCTTTATCTAATGCCATTCTGCATGCAGTGGCTGAGATCGAACAGAAATTGCCCCGCCGGATCTCAGAGCGCTTTACTGCAGAACACACATACGAGCGCTAATTCACTTTATGTTCAGTAAAATTCTTGGTACGGGTAGCTATGTACCCGCAAAGGTTCGTACGAACGCAGATCTTGAGCGTATGGTCGAAACCAGTGATGAATGGATCGTGGAAAGAACCGGTATCCGGGAACGTCGTATCGCGGATGAAAATGAAACGGTAGCCTCGTTATCTTTTCAGGCAGCACAATTGGCTCTGTCTGCGGCAGGTATTTCGGCTGCTGAGCTGGATATGATTATCGTTGCCACTACCAGTGCTGAAAATGCTTTTCCTGCAGCAGCCTGTGAATTACAAGCCATGCTTGATCGTCCAGGTATTCCAGCCTTTGATTTAGCAGCAGCTTGTGCTGGATTTACCTATGCACTCAGTGTGGCTGATCAATTTATTCGGGCTGGTAATGCCAAACACATACTGGTTGTTGGTGCTGACACGTTATCCCGAGCCTGTGAACCAAATGATCGAGGTACGATCATTTTATTTGGCGATGGTGCAGGCGCTGTTGTATTAGGTGCGACTGAACAGCAGGGTATTATTTCCACGCATTTGTTTGCTGATGGCCGTTATGGTGATTTATTAAAATTACCACAGGTTCAACGCGGCGCTGATGATGCAGACAGTGCTTATATGTATATGAAGGGTAATGATGTCTTTAAAGTGGCAGTTACCCGGTTGAGCGAATTGGTTACTCAGACTCTTGAGGCCAATAACGTTGATAAATCGGAACTGGATTGGTTGGTGCCTCACCAGGCCAACTGGCGCATCATTAGTGCTACAGCTAAAAAGCTGGGTATGTCGATGGATCAGGTGATCTTGACATTGGATCGTCATGGCAACACTTCGGCAGCATCCGTGCCAATTGCATTAGATGAAGGTGTTCGTGATGGCCGGATAAAACGTGGTCAATTATTGTTGCTGGAAGCCTTCGGTGGTGGTTTCACCTGGGGTTCGGCTCTGATTCGTTATTGATAATAAAGGAAATAAAAATGAGTAAGTTTGCAATTGCCTTTCCGGGACAAGGTTCTCAGAGTGTTGGCATGCTGGCTGAATTGGCGGAAACCCATTCCATTATTAAAGACACCTTCGCAGAAGCCAGTGCGGTATTAGGTTATGACTTGTTTGAACTGGTCATGCAAGGGCCTGCAGAAGAGCTGAATAAAACGTGGAAAACACAACCTGCATTATTAACCAGCTCTGTTGCATTATGGCGTTTATGGCAAGCTCAGGGTGGTGCGATGCCAGCAGTTATGGCGGGTCACAGTTTAGGTGAGTACTCTGCGCTGGTATGTGCTGGCGCATTGAATTTCGCGGATGCCGTTAAATTGGTGGAACTGCGTGGTCAGGCTATGCAACGCGCTGTCCCTGAAGGGGTTGGGGCGATGGCTGCGATCATTGGCTTGGATAATGATTCAATTGCAGCTAACTGTGAAAAAGCAGCGCAGGATCAAGTTGTTTCTCCGGTGAATTTTAACTCTCCTGGTCAAGTGGTTATTGCTGGTCATAAAGAGGCTGTTGAGCGCGCCAATGTATTGATGAAAGAGTCTGGCGCCAAGCGTGCATTACCATTACCAGTTAGTGTGCCGTCTCACTGTGCGTTGATGAAACCTGCAGCGGAAGAATTGGCGATTGCATTGGATAAACTGGAAGTAAAAGCGCCGACTATCCCTGTTATCAATAATGCAGACGTGGCAACCGTAACCGATCCTGCTGCAATCAAAGATGCATTGATTCGTCAGTTATACAGCCCAGTTCGTTGGACGGAAACAGTGGAACGCATGGCGAACGAAGATGTAACTTTCGAAATCGAGATGGGACCTGGCAAAGTTCTGACCGGTTTGGTCAAACGTATTGATAAGCGTGTTGATGGTTGTGCAATCAATGATGTCGCTGGTTTGCAAGACGCGTTGAGCAAAGTTCAGTAAGAGGAATTACAATGAGTTTCCAAGGTAAAGTAGTACTGGTTACTGGCGCTAGCCGCGGTATCGGTAAAGCAATTGCTCAGACATTTGTTGCACGTGGTGCGACCGTGGTGGGCACTGCTACCAGCGAGTCAGGCGCTGCAGCGATCGGTGAATATCTGGGCGCAGCCGGCACAGGATTAGTATTAAATGTTACTGAGCAATCATCAATTGATGCCTTATTTGATGCAATCAAAGCAAAATATGGCGAAGTTGATATTCTGGTGAATAACGCGGGTATCACGCGTGACAACTTGCTGATGCGTATGAAAGATGATGAATGGGACGATATCATTCAGACCAACCTGTCATCAATCTATCGTCTATCGAAGGCAGTATTACGTACCATGATGAAAAAACGTTACGGACGTATCATCAGTATCGGTTCTGTTGTTGGTACTATGGGAAATGCGGGACAAACCAACTATGCAGCAGCAAAAGCCGGTTTGTTAGGGTTCACTAAATCATTAGCTCGTGAAGTTGGCTCACGAGGTATCACTGTGAATGCAGTTGCTCCTGGTTTTATCGAAACCGATATGACGCATGTTCTGAATGATGAACAGCGCAATGCTATTCTGAGCCAGGTTCCAGCAGGACGTTTAGGTTCAGCTCAGGAAATTGCTTCTGCAGTGGCATTTTTAGCCTCTGATGAGGCTGCTTATATCACCGGTGAAACATTACATGTGAACGGTGGTATGTACATGGTTTAGGGTTCTTTTGGGGCTGTTTATGGTGGAAAATAGAGGAATATCTCTAAAATCCTGAATGGACAGCCTCGAAGAGTCTTGCAAACTATGAACAATTGAATACACTACGACAACACACGCATTTGCGTATTTCTAAAGGAAAAATCAGGTCATGAGTACTATCGAAGAACGCGTAAAAAAAATTATCATCGAACAACTGGGTGTTAAAGAAGAAGACGTTAAATCAGCAGCATCTTTTGTTGACGATTTAGGCGCTGACTCTCTGGATACCGTTGAGCTGGTAATGGCGCTGGAAGAAGAGTTCGATACTGAGATCCCTGATGAAGAAGCAGAAAAGATCACTACTGTTCAAGCTGCTATCGATTACATCCTTTCTCATCAGGAATAATCGCCTGACAGCAGGAGCGTGGTTCTAACGCTCCTGTTTCTTGTTTTAACATCCGTTTTTTCCTCCCGGAGGCTTTCCTGTGTCAAAGCGCAGAGTAGTGGTGACCGGCCTGGGGATGTTGTCTCCCGTAGGTAACACTGCTGAAGAATCTTGGCAGACCTTGTTAAAAGGCCAAAGTGGTATCACCTCCATCGATCATTTCGATACGACTGACTTCCCAACCAAATTTGCAGGTCTGGTGAAGAATTTTGATCCCGAAGAACACGGCATCAGCAAAAAAGACGCCCGTAAAATGGATTTATTCATTCAATACGGTGTGGCTGCTGGTATTCAGGCTTTCAATGACTCAGGTCTTGAAATCACTGAAGCTAATGCTCATCGTGTTGGTGTCACTATCGGTTCTGGTATCGGCGGTCTGGGTTTGATTGAATCAAATCACACCAGCCTGCTGAATGGTGGTCCACGTAAACTGAGTCCATTTTTTGTCCCTTCTACCATTATCAATATGGCGGCAGGACATCTGTCTATCATGAAAGGATTGCGTGGTCCTAACATTGCTGTCACCACTGCATGTACCTCGGGTACACATGCTATTGGCTTTGCCGCTCGCATGATTGCTTATGGTGATGCTGATGCCATGGTAGCAGGTGGTACTGAAAAAGCGTCGACCCCAATGGGGATGGGCGGCTTTGCGGCGGCAAAAGCGTTGTCTGCTCGTAATGATGAACCACAAAAAGCTAGTCGTCCTTGGGACAAAGACCGTGATGGTTTTGTGCTGGGGGATGGTGCCGGTGTGGTGGTTCTCGAAGAGTACGAACACGCAAAAGCGCGTGGTGCCAAGATTTATGCAGAACTGATCGGTTTTGGTATGAGTGGTGACGCTCACCATATGACTGCTCCGCCTGATGATGGCAGCGGTGCTGCGCTGGCGATGCAGAATGCGATTCGTGATGCAGGTATTGCTCCGGAAGCTATTGGCTATATCAATGCTCACGGTACGTCTACCCCATTGGGGGATAAAGCGGAACTGCGTGCAGTGAAAAGCACATTTGGTGCACATGCCAACAAGGTAATGGTAAGTTCAACCAAATCAATGACTGGCCATCTGTTGGGTGCAGCCGGTGCAATTGAAGCCATCATTACTATTCTGGCTCTGCGTGATCAAGTCGCTCCACCAACGATTAATCTGGATAATCCGGATGAAGAGTGCGATTTAGATCTGGTTCCTCATGTAGCTAAACCAGGTAATTTTGTGTGTGCTTTATCAAATTCGTTTGGTTTCGGTGGCACTAACGGTTCACTGATTTTTAAACGCGTTTAACACTCGATATTGTTTTAAAGGGCCTGATACACTGTTATCAGGCCTTTTTATTTGTGGAATCTTATGATTCTGGTTAATGGTTCTACTAGCTCCACGATATCGGTTCAGGATAGGGGGCTAACGTTAGGTGACGGTCACTTCACCACCTTATTGTTGAAACAGCAGCGACCCCAGTTATGGCATTTACATATTCAACGCATACAACAGGCTTGTGCCCGGTTGAAGTTATTACCACCTGATTTTGATACATTATATGAACAATGCTGCCAACTCGCTGCGTCAGTTGATACCGAGTATGCTTGCGGCAAAATAATAATGACTCGTGGTGTTGGCGGGCGAGGTTATAGCCCTCAAGGATGTCATTCCCCCAGTATTATTGTCTCAGCGCATCCTTATCCGATTCATTATCTTGAATGGCAACGGCAGGGCATCATTTTGGATGTGGCTGAACAACGGGTGGGTTGGCAACCAATTCTGGCTGGTTTGAAAACGTTAAACCGCCTAGAGCAAATTTTATTGAAAGATGAATTGGATCATAAAGGGCTGGCGGAAGCTGTGGTTCTCGATTGGCAAGGAAATGTCGTTGAAGCTGTTACGGCAAATTTATTCTGGCGTAAAGAAGAGAAGGTATATACACCTGACTTGCAACAAACGGGGGTGTGTGGTGTGATGCGCGCCTTTGTGATGCAGCAACTGATGGATTGGCAATATCCAGCTGAACTCGTATCTGTAGGGCTGGATTCTTTGCTGAATGCCGATGAGATATGGATAACGAATGCGTTGATGGGTGTTGTACCGGTGATAGGAATAAAAGAGGTCAAATATGAAGATCATCGCTTTGCTAAGCGCCTGCAAAGCGCGCTGGCTACGCTGGCCTAAAATCGTTCGTCTGGGTACTGCGGTAATTGCCGTAATAGCGCTAGTGGTCACTTTATGGGGAACATGGTCCTGGCAGCAGCTTGACTCAGTGCAATTGAAAGGTGATTCACGTTTATTTACGGTAGCTAAAGGCGCTAAAGCTAAAGCTGTCCTCATGGATCTGGCGGCAGAACCTGTTTCGCCATTCTGGTCGGTCGTTTGGTTGAAACTGCATCCGGAATTTAGCCAGATTAAAGCGGGAACATATAAGATTGAAAAAGGATGGTTGGTCAAACAGGCCATGTTGGTTTTCGCGAGCGGTAAGGAAGCTGTGTTTTCTGTGACCTTAGTGGAAGGCCAACGTATAGATGATTGGTTGATTACACTGAGCAAAGCGCCCTATTTGACACAACCGCTTACTGTTCATGATCTCGGTCGATTGCGCCATGAATTAGGGATTCAACAAGAAAATATTGATGGCTGGTTTTTGCCTGAAACGTATTCTTATACCGTGGGTACAACGTGCCAGGATATTCTGCGTCGTGCGCATCATGACATGCTGAAATATTTGGCACAAAGCTGGGCAAACAGAGATAAATCTGTTCCTTATGCTTCTGATTATGCTGCATTGATCATGGCTTCTATTATCGAAAAGGAAACAGGAAAAGAGGATGAACGTCCAAGAATTGCTTCTGTTTTTATTAATCGCTTAAATAGAAAAATGAAACTACAAACTGATCCAACCGTAATATATGGCATCAAAGATCGGTATGACGGTAGTATTCATCGCCGCGATCTGGAGGATGTTAATCCATATAATACCTATATCATCGATGGTTTACCGCCGACACCGATAGCGATGCCAAGTAAAGCAGCAATTCAAGCAGCATTACATCCGGATAAGACTAATTATCTTTATTTTGTTGCCAAGGGAGGCGGGGCGCACCAATTCTCCACGTCATTGGCTGAACACAATCAGGCGGTAAAACGCTATGTGCTGGAGCAGTAAATGAGCGGCAAGTTTATTGTAATAGAAGGGTTGGAAGGTGCGGGCAAAAGTACCGCGGTCAATTATGTTCTATCGTGGTTGCGTGAGCATGGCATTAGCCAGCTTGAAACAACCCGAGAGCCAGGGGGGACTCCGCTGGCTGAAAAAATGCGTAGTATTGTCAAAGAAGTACATGAAGAGCCATTGACCATTCAAGCCGAGTTATTATTGATGTATGCCGCTCGTGTACAATTGGTGGAAAATCGAATTAAACCTGCATTGGAACGGGGCTGCTGGGTTGTTGGCGATCGACATGATCTGTCATCTCAAGCCTATCAAGGCGGTGGTCGTGGCATTGATCCTCAATTAATCACCCAAATCAAGCAGGCTGTTTTAGGTGATTTTGCTCCTGATCTGACGCTATATCTGGATATTGATCCGGCGGTTGGTCTGTATCGCGCTCGGCAGAGAGGAGAGTTAGACCGGATTGAACAAGAGGCGTTGGCCTTTTTCCAACGCACTCGAGCTCGATATCTTGAGTTGGCCAGACAAGATGCCAAAATACAGATTATCGATGCCAGTCAGACTCCAGAACAAGTACAAGCAGCCATTAATGCAGCACTGGAGCAGGCATTATGTATCCGTGGCTAATGCCATATTGGTTGCGTTTTCAACAGGTGTTTGCCAATAAACGCCTGCCGCATGCTTTTTTACTGGTTGGTCCGGATGGTATTGGCAAATCCGCATTAGCAATGCAGTGGGCATCGCTGTTTTTATGTGAGCACCCTCAGGACAATAGCCCGTGTGGTCAATGTCACGCCTGTCAGTTGAGTCGCCAGCAGGTGCATCCGGATTGGCATGTTTATGGTGCGGATGATGCCAAATCGATCAGTGTAGATACCATCCGTCAACTTTCGGCGCAACTCATGAATAGTGCCCAGCTTGGTCGGGGCAAAGTGGCAGTCATTCTTCACGCTGAACGTATGACTGAAGCCGCAGAAAATGCATTATTAAAAACGTTGGAAGAACCGCCGGGTAATAGTTTGCTCATATTACAGAGTGAGTCGGCGATGAAACTGTTACCGACCATTGTGAGTCGTTGTCAGGTGTGGACGGTGCAGGCTGACGAACAACAAGCATTGACCTGGCTGCAACAACAACTTCCGGGCCGAGCGTTTTCTTCGGCTGTATTACACCTTAATCAGGGGGCGCCATTGCGAACATTGGCGTATCTGAATGAAGGGGGAGAACAGCAGCGGCAAATGGTTATTCAGGCTCTGGATGTTTATCGCCAACAACCATGGACGATATCGGGTTTGACCAAATGTTGGGTGGCAGCGATGCCAGCAACATTTGAATGGCTGAGTCGATTATTACTGGACGCATTGAAACTTCAACAAGGCGTTGTAATGCAACAGTTAGCATCCGCCGACCATCCCGAGTTGTTATCTTATTTGGCACAACGATCATCAGAATGTTTATTAGACAGCATGCAGCAATTATTGCAACTTAAGCAATCATTGGCGGAGATGCCCTCTGGCGTGCCTTCAATCCTATTTGCCGACTGGCTCACTCAACTGTTTTCCAAGGAATAAATACGTGTTAGTTGATTCCCATTGCCATCTAGATCGTCTTGATTATGAAAAAAAACACCACGATGTGGCTGATGTGCTGCAAAAAGCACAGCAACAGGGTGTTACTCATTTCTTGTCAGTCTCGGTTACGCTAGAGGCTTTTCCTGCGATGCTGGCATCGGTATTGCCATTCCCTCATGTATTTGCTTCTTGTGGTGTGCATCCGTTAGATCTGTCGTCACCGTGGAGTGGTGAGCAATTAAGAGAACTGGCTGTAAATCCTCGCGTTATCGCAATTGGTGAGACAGGTCTGGATTATTACTACAGCACTGAAAACAAAGCGGAACAGCAGCAGGCATTTCGTGAGCATATCCGGGTTTCCCGTGAATTGAAAAAACCGGTGATTGTACATACCCGTGATGCTAAAGCTGACACATTGGCCATTTTGAAGGAAGAAAGGGCTGGTGATGTGGGCGGTGTGTTGCATTGTTTCACCGAAGATTGGAACATGGCTAAGGCAGCCTTGGAGCTGGGCATGTACATTTCTATCTCCGGCATCGTGACCTTCCGCAATGCGGATGCGCTGAGGGAGGTGACTCGCCAGATCCCGGCTGATCGTTTACTGATTGAAACCGACTCTCCTTATCTGGCTCCAGTGCCACACCGTGGACACCAGAACGAGCCTGCTTATGTAGCTGATGTTGCCAGATTTGTTGCTGAACTTCGTGGCGTATCACCAGAGTTATTGGCCGAGCAAACCAGCGAAAACTTTTTCCGCCTGTTTACTGCAGCGCAACGTTAATTCATTTTTTCAGCACAGTTCAAATGGATTGGAACTGTGCTGATGTCTGTTGAAATTCAGCCAAGTAATCAATATGCATGCCTTCTATTGTGCTTGCTGTTTCCTGATGTGCATCGCCCTGGCTGTACAACACGACGCGGTCAGCTTGTGATGAGCGTAATGAGCGAATGAAACGAATGAAATCAGCTCGTGAAAGTTGGCCTAATTTTGTGACAACCAATTCCCGCTGACGGAAAGAGAAATCCCGGCTACCAATGCTGCCCCATAACCGTTGGCTACGTGCCCGTAAATTGGCATCAGCTTCCGTCAATTGGCTGATCAATCCCTGTTTGTTGCTCAACCAGGTTTGTTCATTCATCTCCAGCAACTGCATATGGAATGCATCAATGAATAGCTCGATAGCAGCCAGCAGACCATCGGGAGCCATCACTGGCGATTGGACATAAAAGACCAACCCCGGATGCCGGTTCAGTGGCAGATTGCCTGTACCAACTACATAGCCCAGTTGTTGTTGAGTACGCAAATCATGAAAGAAGGGCGATGACATGATGTGGTTGGCTAATGTGTAGCACGCAATACTGTTGGCATCCTTTTCTGCTGATTGATAGTACAGCAGCAATGCCGAGTCATTATGCGGACATGGGCATTCATACAGTAATGTACCGGCCTTGCGGATATCAACCAAACGGCGTCGAGTTTCCCGGCTCGGTAAGCTATTGGGGGTGATTTGTCGTTCTAACAATCCGGCTATTTGTCTGACCTCATCCGCCTGTATGTCACCATGGGCCAAGACCTCCAGATGAACGGCCTGAAATAGACGTCGCATGAATTCAGGTAACTCAGATGGTTCGACACTTTCCAAATGTGCAATCAGCGATTCAACCGGCGGATTATTGGGTTGTAACAAACTGGTCAATTGACTAAATAAGTGGGCTATTGGGCGACCTATATTTTGATTTCGCCAATTGCGTAATAGCTGTTCTTTTATCGCATAGAAGCGCTCTGGCTCATAATGACCCGCCGTACGATTCTTCAGTAACAGTTCCAGCAGATGATATAAGCGGCAGCTAAAACCACTCAGTTGAATGGTAAAACCACCCTGATGTGCATAGATATTGTAATTGAGCCCTGCAAGTTCCGCCGGGTAGGTAAACTCATTCAGATGATCGAGCAGCAGATCAACCATTAACCTGGTCATGGCAATGTGATAGGGGGAGAGCACGGCATGCTCACTGTCTACCGCAATAAACACATTGGCTTTCGGTGTCGCAAAACTGGCGTCTTGTTGATGCCAGACTCGCAAACCGGCCCGATGAATCAAACGGCGAGGTATCTGTGCGTGTACAGTATCAGGTCGTGTGGTGAACCGGTCTGGTAAAAAGGGGTTGGGTTCTGGCAATCGGTAGCGTTTAGGATCGGGTAACGCGGCATTACGCCAGATATTCAACCAGGCGGTTTCAATGGGTTCAACATGATAAGGCGTGTCATACCACTTTGCCGTCTTAGTGGTGGTCACATCAGGCGCTATCAGTGTGATCCGCATGTTATCGGGTGATATCAGTGCCAACATCTCACGGACTCTTTCTGCATCCAGTGCTGTCATCAGATAGTCTCCCTGGATCACATCAGCAGGCGCATAGTGAAACAGGTTCATCGACAGATGAGAAACGTTGTCTAATGGTCTGAGATGCTCTTGAACCTGATACATGATTTGCAATAACGAGGCTTTCTCGCCATAACGCCAATCATTGATGCCCTGTTCTGCAATCAATCGTAGAAAACAAAATAGGTGTTCGATGATCGAAGTTTCATATTTCAGCCCTTTAGGGGTGAGGGAAAAATTAACCTGAAAGTCCCGGAAATTGGAACCACCAACACCGCCACCGGCAGAAAGTGCACTGATCCAGCCTTTGCGTTTCATGTAGGCAAATAGACTGCCTTTACCTTCATCGCCCAACAGATGGCTGATGTATGTCAGCGGTTTGGTTTGATAATCCGCATCAACATTAGGCAAAGCGAAGCTCACAGATAAACGACGGAGCTCTTTGAGGGGTTTAATTTGAATTCTTAGTCGGAGATCTTGCTCCCGATAGAGTGGTTCGGTGATCTCATCTGAATTTGAGGGGGGGCGACGGGCTATCGCAGAAAACAAAGGCGTAATGGTGCTTTCCTGTTCATCCAGAGAGCGTTGCGACTGAACGACCAACGTCATGCAATCTGAACTGTAATGGCGTTCAAAAAATGCTTTGACCTCTTCCCGCAATGATTCGCCGTTGTTTTCATGCAGAGTATCCAAATTTCCGACAGAAAACTTACTGAATGGATGCGCCGGGTTGACGGTCTCTTTGTGAACTTGATAGCAGCGGCGGACATCATCACTGATCTTCAAGCGATATTCGGAATCGATGGCATGGCGTTCACGTTCGACTAAATCGGCATTAAAGCTCGGACAGATGAAAAATTGTGAAAATCGATGCAATGCCTCATCAAAAAATTCGGTGGCAATGTCAAAGAAATAGTTCGAATGTTCAGTCCCGGTCCAGGCATTATGATTGCCACCATGTTGTGCAATAAAGGCCTGATATTCACCGGGATGCGGATAGGAAGCCGTACCGAGAAAAAGCATATGCTCTAAAAAATGCGCCATCCCCATCCGTTCTGGCGGATCAGAAAAATGACCACATGCAACCGCCATTGATGCAGCAGATCGTTCAGCCACAGGATCATGAATTAACAAAACACGCAATCCGTTTGCCAATACGCGATAGCGGTATTCACATCTGTCTTCGGGAGCTTGAAATATCTGCATAGGATCTGCCGTAAGGATAATTATTCTTATATTATCGACCGTTATTTTAATAAGGTGCAAACCGTTTCATAACTTGTTGATTGTTTCCCTGATCTGAAGGCAGTAGTATTTACCTGAATAAGGACATTAAAGGCTGACTTAATGAAAATTATTGTGATGCGTCATGGTGAAGCGGCTCATGAAGCTGGTCGTGATGATTTACGACCATTGACTGATAAGGGTCGCAAGCAGTCCATTAAGATGGCTGAATGGGTTTCTACTGAGCTGCCTCGTCTTGATCGCGTATTGGTAAGCCCATTTTTACGGGCGCAACAGACGTGGGAAGCAATCCGCTCTTGTTTACCAGAGCCGGCGCTGGTGGAAGAAATTCATGATCTGGTGCCCTATGGTCGTGCTGAAACAGTGACGGATTATTTACGGGCTCTGAATGATGACTATATTTTGATTATCAGTCACTTGCCTTTGGTCGGTTACATCGTGAACGACTTATGTGCCAATGCGGTTCCTCCTATGTTTGTGACCTCTGGTATGGCAAAGGTAACCTTACAGGAAGGTAAAGGTCATCTGGATTGGTTGGAAGGACCGCATACGCTTCGATAATAATTTCCGAATTGTGCACAGTCTCTAACTTTCGCATTTCGCTTAATTTCCCGCATTGAAAAGGGGTTTTTCTGCCCCGACTATACTCAATATAAGGGTAAGTTGCGATACGGGGGTGGACTGTGCGCATTTTCAAAAAATACTTTCCGGCATTAATTGCCAAATATGTAAGAACCTTTTTCCGAGGGCGTCTTTATATTCATGGCCGGGGTGGTTATGAGTTTGAAAATGGCAAAGTAGTGATGCCACCCGAAGCCGATCCGGTTCATCGGGCGACAGTTCAAGAACTAAACAGCAAAATTGCAGAAATAACCAGAAAAGCGGCATAAACCATGTAATGGTGCTGTTACCGCAAGATTATTTATATCGGTTGTTCAATAAGAACCAGTATGGCAGCATCACCACCCCAAAGTTTGGGCGCTTGGTGAAATGCCATCACATCAGGATGTTGTGCTAGCCATAACGGAATGCGTTGTTTCAAAATATTCTTCCCATGACCATGCATGACGCAGGCACAGCGGACATGCTGTCGTCGACAGGCTTCAATTAATGCACCGAGTTCTGATTTTGCCTGTTGCTGGGTTAATCCATGCAGATCCAACATCATGTCCGGTATGTAATCGCCACGACGCAGCTTTTTCACTTCATAAGCGGAAACATCAGCGCGGTGATATCGAACAGGCCCTTCCTGGCTTAACAGGGGTTCATATTCATCCGAAAAGTAGTGTAATGCCTGCTGCGTTTCTCGAATTTCACGGATTTGTGCTTTCTGCTTGATCGCCGGAACATGCAAACGTATGGTATCCTGCTTTATTGGCCGGACTCCTTTTATAGCCTCTCGAAAGAGGTCTAGTTCTTGGTCATCCAGTATCGTTTTTTTGCTCATAATTCGGTTTGTCGTGCCTATAATTCTAAACAGCCATGTGCGGTTTACTGCGACAACCGGATCAACCGGAGGCGCATTTGGATAATCGCAATGTTGATGAAGTCATCGACGAATTCAGAACCCTCAATGACATGCTGCGTTGGGCTGTCAGTCAGTTTAATGCTGCGGGTTTATTTTATGGTCATGGTACTGATAATAGTTGGGATGAAGCAATTCAATTGTTATTACCCGCATTAGATTTACCACCAGTCGTTGATTCTGATCTGCGTCTGGCGCGCTTAACTCGTACGGAACGTGAAAATTTAGTCCATCTGATTCAACAACGCATTGAACAACGTGTACCTGCACCTTATCTCACCAACAAGGCTTGGTTTGCTGGGTATGAGTTCTATGTTGATGAGCGTGTATTGATCCCACGTTCACCCATCGGAGAACTGATTCAGAAACAATTTGCTCCGTGGCTGCAACATGAACCGACCCGCATTATGGATCTGTGTACGGGGTCTGGCTGTATCGCCATTGCGATGGCGCATGCATTCCCTGCGGCGGAGGTTGATGCCTTAGACTTGTCGCCGGATGCATTGGCGGTCTGTGAAATGAATATAGAGATGCATGGCATGTTGGGACAAGTGATCCCGATTTGCTCAGATCTGTTTGATGCACTACCTGTAGGCGATAAATATGATCTGATCGTCTCTAATCCTCCGTATGTAGATGCGGAAGATATGAATGATCTACCGGAAGAATTTCACCATGAACCTGAAATGGCACTTGCCGCAGGTCATGATGGTTTGGATCTGGTTCGCAGGATCCTGGCTGAAGCAGGCGCGTTGTTGAAAGATAATGGTGTGCTGATTGTAGAAGTAGGGAACAGCTGGGTTCATCTGGCGGCACTGTTCCCTGAAGTCGAATTTGAATGGATTAAATTTGAACATGGTGGTGACGGGGTGTTTGTACTGACAAAAGCTCAGCTCGATCAGTATCAGACTTTGTTCACACAAGCATTAAGTTAGGGACATTATGGCAGGTAATACTTTCGGACAATTATTTCGGGTCACCACCTTCGGTGAAAGCCATGGGTTGGCTTTAGGTGCGATTGTGGATGGCTGCCCTCCAGGTATGGCATTGGCAGAAACCGATCTGCAAGGTGATCTGGATCGTCGCAAACCAGGCACTTCACGCTTTACGACACAGCGTCGCGAAGATGATGAAGTAAAAATTCTATCTGGCGTATTCGAAGGCAAAACAACGGGTACGTCGATCGGTTTGCTGATTGAAAATACGGATCAACGTTCTAAAGATTATTCAGACATTAAAGATCTGTTCCGCCCTGGACACGCTGATTATACCTATCATCAGAAATATGGTATTCGTGATTACCGTGGTGGTGGACGTTCTTCTGCGCGAGAAACGGCAATGCGCGTTGCTGCAGGGGCGATTGCCAAAAAGTATCTGAAAGAACACTGCGGTATCGAAATTTTTGGCTTTCTGGAACAGCTTGGCACAATCAAAGCGGAACGTTTTGATAAATCAATAATAGAAACTAACCCTTTCTTCTTTGCTGATCCGGATAAGTTGGATGATTTAGATGCATTCATGCGCGACTTGAAAAAACAGGGCGATTCTATTGGCGCCAAACTGAAAGTAGTCGCCACTGGCGTGCCTGTCGGTTTGGGTGAGCCGGTTTTTGATCGTCTGGATGCGGATATTGCCCATGCCATGATGGGGATCAATGCGGTAAAAGGTGTTGAAATTGGTGATGGTTTTGCTGTGGTGGAACAGCATGGGTCTGAACATCGAGACCCGATGCGGCCAGAAGGGTTTCAGAGTAACCATGCCGGCGGTATCCTTGGCGGTATTTCCAGTGGGCAGGAGATCGTTGTCGGTCTGGCACTAAAACCGACCTCCAGTATTATGGTGCCTGGCGAAACCATTGATAAACAGGGAAATCCGATGGAGATGGTGACCCGTGGCCGTCATGACCCTTGTGTGGGTATTCGTGCCGTACCGATCGCAGAAGCTATGCTGGCTCTGGTGTTGATGGATCATCTGTTACGTCATCGTGCTCAAAATTACGACGTGGTCACGACTACGCCAAAACTGAAATAGAAAAGTTTTTGGGATAAATAAAGACCGCCAAGGCGGTCTTTATTTTTTATCGCGACGTCTGTATCGGCCTGCACAGACTCATTATTATCTTGGGGCCGGTTATTGATTCTCTTCTTCAAACGTTTTATGCAGATGGATTGTTTTCTCCATACCTTTACGCATTTTGATGTTCAGCATTTCGACAATTAACGAGAATGCCATTGCGGTATAAATATAGGCTTTCGAAATATGCAGATCGAAACCTTCGGCAATCAATGCCATACCAACCATAATTAAGAACGCCAATGCCAAGATTTTTAAGGTTGGGTTTGCATCGACAAAATCACCAATCGGTTTCGCGGCAAACATCATAATCCCTACAGCAATCATGATAGCTAACACCATGACCGGCACATGATCCGCCATACCGACAGCGGTAATCACCGAGTCAAGGCTAAATACAATGTCGAGAATGGCAATTTGAAATAGTGTTGAGATAAAACCGACCTGTTTTTTATTATCATGATGCTCTTCGACACTCCCTTCCAGGCTGGAATGAATTTCATGTGTACTTTTCCAGATCAGAAATAAACCACCGATGATTAAAATGAGATCACGCCCTGAAATGGCTTCATTCATTATCGTAAATAAAGGGGCTGTTAAGCGCATGACCCAAGCCAGAGAAAGCAGGAGCATGATCCGGGTCACCATCGCGCCAGCCAATCCTAATATCCGGGCTTTCTGGCGTTTTTCGGGCGGTAATTTACCCACTAAAATGGAGATAAAAATGATGTTATCTATACCTAAGACAATCTCCAGCAGTGTCAGCGTCGCCAATGCGACCCACGCAGACGGTTCGACAATCCATTCAAGCATCATGTTATCCAACAACGTATTTAAAGAATCAGACTGCCGGAGAGTTTAGCAGTCTGACCTTATAGCTATTAGCAGAGAAAAGTGAAGAGATTGTTCGGTTTAACCGAGGTATAGTTATTTCAGGAGACAGGGTATTCTTTTTGTAACTGACGACCTAACGCTTCATCAGTGACATCGTAAATTAATAAGCCAATATGCTGAACTTCCCCCGTAAAATCAGGAAGGGGAATGATGGTCACATTCTGGTACATAAATTCAGCACTACCAGTAATGGGACGGTAATTTGAAAAGCGAAACAGAAAAGGTTTTTGCTCCCATGAAATAAAAGCGCGGGTATTTAATGTTTGAACCATGGCGAGCTTTCTTTCTAACCAAGGGCGGTCTAACTCAGGGTAAACTTCAAACAGATCACGATCTTTGACTTCACCACTTAACTTTCCGCTGTGACTTTCCATAAAGCCATTCCAGATTTGAATACGGCCTTCCAGATCGATAACCACTAAACCGACATCCAGAGTCTGGATAATATTGGCAAGCCAATGAAATTCACGGATATCCATGGTGCCTCCTAGAGCAGATGCATGATTTTATGGTTCATGTACTGCAGTGAATCCTCTGTAAATAGTAGCAGCAGATCGCATTGGACTTGGTGATCTCGGATTTTATAGTTAATTTCTATGGCTAATGTTCGACGCCAACGGTGCTGATTGGCTTTGATTAAGTCCTCTACCGGACGATGTTGTCCCAATACGACGGGGTGACCTTGATTAAATGGAACATCTAATTGCATGGCAAAACCACGCAGGAAGGCGCCAATCAATACATTGGACATATCCATCAATAATTCGAGCTCAGCATTCCTATCCATAATGCCTTGATATTTCATCAACTTGGCCAGATCAGCAAAACTTGAATCATGAAATAATACTAAGGCTTCGCCTGCAATACCGGCTCCGATAAACCCCTGGCATACTGCAGATAATGTGCTTTCGCCGGAAGCTGAATTGAGTGCCATATGCAGTTCGCCAACCTCCAAAACATTGACGTTTGGAATTGGTAGGATCACAAATTGCCCTAGCATACGGGCTAATAGATCGGCGGCCTGTCCCATGGCGACGTTTGCTATTTCTTGGTATACGTCGCGTACTTCTACACTCAAATTGAGCGTTTGTTCTGCAACCTCGGATGGTTCGCCACCTGGCTGATAAAGATTAAGTTCTGTCAGTAAGGCGACAATTTCTTCGCTTGAACAAGGTTTTTTAATGAATGCCAATGCGCCCATGGCGGTCACTTGCGCATGGGCTGCTGGTTGAATATCACCTGAAACAACGATAACTTTGGTCTTCAACGATTCATGTAGAAGCGCTTGTAATACTTGGTAGCCATCCATGACGGGCATGGTCAGGTCGAGGAAAACCAAATCGCCATGACCAGATAAAATCTGCTCTAGCCCTTCCTGACCATCACCCGCAAAATGGACGTTTACATTCCAATCTGTTGGTAAAGCTCTGGCAAGCTGTTTACGTGCGAAGGCTGAGTCATCACAAATTAATACATTAAGTGGCATCTGATTTCTCAAATTGGTCTTTTACCTGAGTATAAAATGAGAATGATGTATTAATGATATATTCACACTAATTACTATCGAAACTCTGTACTACTACTCAAAATTGCTGTGCTTGCTGAGAAAGTAGTTGTAGCAATTCATTTTCTGTCACAGGAGGGGATAGATAAAACCCTTGTAGGTAATCGATCTGTAATTGCTGGCAAATTTTCACTAACTCAGCACAGCAGACAAATTCCGCCACAGTTTTCACCCCAATATGTTTGGCGAATGTCACTATCGACTGAACAATATTCAGCATCAACGGATCGTAATGACAGACTTTAATCAACGAACCGTCAATTTTTAGCTGCTGGGCCCCTAAATGGGCTAAATGAGCATAGTTTGAGTAACCGGAACCAAAATCATCGACAGCCAGGCAAGCGCCTGCTTGAGTGATTCGTTTTTGAAAGGAACGAACCAATTCATAGTCACCCATGCTCTCTGTTTCAACCACTTCAAATATCAGTCGTTCAGAAACAAAGCGATCTTGCAGTATTTGGTCAATGAGACTAACGGTATTGGGATCGACAAAATCAAAAGCACAAATATTGACAGAAAACGTATAGGACGTTTTTTGGATCATCCTGACGGCTTCCGTCAGTACTTTTTGGGTAATATCCGGATAGAGATTAGCCTTCTTGGCAACATGGATAAAATCATTCGGCGAGATAACTTTTTTATTTTCATCGAATAAACGTATCAGACATTCAAAATGACAGATGGAATTATCCTTGGCACTGTAAATCGGTTGAAACTGAACCCAAAGCTGATCATGTTGAATGGCTCGTTTTACCGTTTGGGTCATGATCTGATTACGTTCAATTTCTTGCAGTATGGGTAAATCCTTATGATAAAACACGATGTTAGTATGGTCTTTTCTGGCCTGTTTCAGTGCTTTATCCGCTCGGGTTAATAGTGACGTGGCATTTTCGTGCCATTTTGATGGGCGAGAGCTGATACCGGTACAATATTGAATGCTGAATCGGTTTTGACCAATTTGTACATCTGCGTGTTTGAAATTGTCCTGTATCAACGTAATAAGATCGGTAAAAGCAGCTTCGATAATATTGTTATTGGCGGCGACCGCGTATTGTCCACCGGTAAGATGATAAATCCGGTAGTCATTATTAGGCTCAGGAATCAGGTGTTGTAGCCGTTCAGCAACATGAATCAATACCTGATCTCCCGTATCAATACCATAGAAATCATTAACAGCACTAAAAGATAAGATATCTAATATGGCTAAATGACGAGGAAAGAAATCATGGTTATAGCGCAAATCCTGAAGCAAACGATGACGATTGGGCAGTTTAGTTAATTTGTGATAGTAGAGCTGGTCATAGATCGTTTGTGTTTGCCGTTTTATTTCTACCTGTAATGAACTATTGAGCTGATCAAGCTCTTCGCTCGTGGTGCGTAATAAATGATATAGCCCTGATTGCTGCAGATTGGTCTTTGGTTTCCATTTGTCTACTGCTTCATGTGTCGTTAACGGTGTTGATTCTGACATCAGCAAACAGGTGAGCGTATGTCCCAGAATATGTGTGCTTTGGTTATGGTGGAAGAATTCACCATAGGAAAAGAACCCGGCAGCACAAGGATAGTCACTGAATATTTCGAGTTCTGACTGAATACTCTCTTTTAAATAATCGAGTCGACCGGCACAGGAGTAGATAAAGGTGGCCTCGGCTTGCTCTAATGGGAGCTGTGAAAGCAAATAACGTGATTCTTTGGAAATATTGGGTAGATCAGCAAAAGCGAATTGCACTTTACTGTTTTCCAATAGTTTTCCATCAAAAGTTATTGAACCGTCCTCATGAAATATTCGGGGGCTTCGCGATAACGTTACTCCATTTTGTACTTGAAATAGCGGGAAATCAGACATGGTCGTGGCCAAGCAAGCACCAACTTCTGCCCCCAGGTATTTCATATAGATATCTTGTGCTGGTTGATGGTCGATGGTGAATACCCGATTGTATTCAACGGACGTGAGCGTGAGCTGTTTACCGACACCTTTCCAGCCAAAAGCATACCGATTGAGGAGGTATAACTTCGGTGAGGATATGGATACAAAGGCAAGACCTTGCTCTGTGATCCCCTGTTCTGTGAACTGTAGCGACGAATGCTGTGTCGTGCTTTGAGATGAAAAACCACCGGCCAACGTAATATCCGGCATTAACTGGCACAATCTATCCAGTAGTAAACCGGCATTTGGAATCCGAGGGCTGGCAAACAGCAGCATTAATTGTGTGTGTTCATCAAATAAGTGCTGATTTATTGTCTGCGCTAAATCAGGAATATCGAGTTCAATTTTAGGGATTAGCAGTGTTTTTAGCGTGCTGAATTCGAACGAACATATTTGAAGGAGCGTGTGTTGATCATGATAACGTTGACCTGCGATCCAGGCACCTGTGGATGTACCCAAGATTTTGGCTTTGGGTAAATAAGAGGTGATAGTCTGGATGAGCGCGGCGATCTCTTCTATCTGAGTCAGGCAAGTAAAGACTTGTATCAGCACTGATGAGCAATCTGAGAGAGGGTGCTGCTCACAAAAATTCTGAAAGTCAGAAGACAAATGGCTATGATTTTCGATTTCTAATGTGTAAGTTTTAATCATAGATTTTGCTACCGAATATTTTTCTATCCCTGATTCATACTATCGTTATTGACCCAGTACAGTTACTTTATTCTGCATCTATTGAACCCCTAAAATGGCTAATTTACATGGATTCGTGATCTGTACGGCATAACCATATTGCAGTATTTAATTAATGAAGAGCAATCATTATGAATGAAACGATTAAATTGATGAGAGCACACCGTTCCATCCGTGCTTATACGGGGGAGCCGATTTCATCTGAGCAGTTGGACATTATTCTGGCTGCAGCGCAGCAAGCACCCAGCTCAAGCTTTCTTCAGGCTGTCTCGATTATTCGTATTACCGATAAACAAATACGTCAACAAATCATGCATCTTGCTGCAGAACAACCTTATATTTCAGAGGCTGCAGAGTTTTTATTATATTGTGCTGATTTCAATCGACACGTGCAAATTGCACCGGAAGCAAAAACAGGTTTCGTCGAACAACTATTAATTGGCGCCATTGATGCTGCAATGATGGGGCAAAATATGTTAGTAGCAGCGGAATCGTTGGGGTTAGGCGGCGTTTTTATTGGCGCTGTACGTAATCATCCTGCTGAAATCAGCAAATTGCTGGGTTTACCAGAATTGGTGATCCCATTATTTGGATTATGTCTTGGCCATCCAGCTCAAGATCCGCAGATTAAACCCCGGTTACCCAAAGCGTTGATGTTGCATGAAAATCACTATCAGCCTGTCAATAGAGCGGTGCTTGAGCAATATGATCAGGAAATACAAAATTATTATGCTTCTCGTTCAAGCAACAATAAAGAACATAGCTGGACAAGCCAGATCAAGGGCATTCTGAGTAAAGAAGCCAGACCGTTTATGCTCGATTATTTACAACAACAGGGTTATTGCAAAAAATGAAGCACTGGTAAAGCCAAAACGCATATATAAAAAAAAGCCTTCAAATTCATGAAGGCTTTTTATGAAGCATTAATTTTAATATCCCGCCAATTTTACGGCGGGATATTCAGCATCAGAAATTATTTTTTCTTTTTGCCTTCGTCTTTTTTCGCTTCTTTTGCTTCTTCTGCTACAGCAACAGCAGTTGCTTCAACATAAGGACGACCGTAGTAAGAATCCAACAGGATCTGTTTCAGTTCAGAGATCAGTGGGAAACGTGGGTTAGCACCAGTACATTGGTCATCGAACGCTTCAACAGCCAGTTGGTCAACTTTTGCCAGGAATGCTGCTTCGTTCACACCCGCTTCACGGATAGATGCAGGGATATCCAGCTCAGCTTTCAGACCTTCCAACCAAGTCAACAGTTTCTCAACTTTCGCACCAGTACGGTCGCCAGCAGCAGTCAGACCCAAGTGTTCAGCGATTTCTGCATAACGACGACGAGCTTGTGGACGGTCGTATTGAGAGAACGCAGTTTGTTTAGTTGGGTTGTCGTTCGCGTTGTAACGAATAACGTTAGCGATCAACAGTGCGTTCGCCAGACCGTGAGGAATGTGGAACTCAGCACCCAGTTTGTGAGCCATTGAGTGGCAAACACCCAGGAAGGAGTTAGCGAATGCAATACCAGCGATGGTTGCAGCGTTGTGTACTTTCTCACGAGCGATTGGATCCTTAGAACCGTTCGCATAGCTGCTTGGCAGGTATTCTTTCAACAGTTTCAGAGACTGCAGAGCTTGACCGTCAGAGTATTCGTTAGCCAGTACAGAAACATAAGCTTCGGTAGCGTGGGTAACAGCGTCGATACCACCGAACGCACACAGAGACTTAGGCATGTTCATAACCAGGTTCGCATCAACGATTGCCATGGTTGGAGTCAGCTCGTAGTCAGCCAGTGGGTATTTAACACCGCCGTTCAGGTCGTCAGTTACAACTGCGAATGGAGTAACTTCAGAACCGGTACCTGAAGTAGTAGTGATACATACCAGATCAGCTTTCACGCCCATTTTAGGGAACTTGTAAATACGTTTACGGATGTCCATGAAACGCATTGCCAGTTCTTCGAAGTGAGTTTCTGGGTGTTCGTACATAACCCACATGATCTTCGCAGCGTCCATTGGTGAACCACCGCCCAGAGCCAGGATTACGTCTGGTTTGAAAGTCTTCATCATCTCTGCACCTTTCTTAACGATGGTCAGAGTTGGGTCAGCAGCCACTTCGTAGAATACTTCTACTTCCATGCCTTTGTCTTTCAGGATTTGAACCAGTTCGTCAGCATAACCGTTGTTGAACAGGAAGCTGTCGGTAACAACCATTGCGCGTTTTTTGCCTTCCAGGTCAGTCAGTGCTACAGGCAGAGAACCACGACGGAAGTAGATTGATTTTGGAAGTTTGTGCCACAGCATATTTTCTGCTCGCTTAGCTACTGTCTTCTTGTTGATCAGGTGTTTTGGACCTACGTTTTCAGAGATGGAGTTACCACCCCATGAACCACAACCCAGAGTCAGTGATGGAGCCAGGTTGAAGTTGTACAGGTCACCGATACCACCGTGAGAAGTTGGGGTGTTGATCAGGATACGAGCAGTCTTCATCTTGTCACCGAAGTAACGAACGCGATCGTCGTTTTTGTCTTGGTCGGTGTACAGAGCTGAAGTATGACCGATACCGCCCAGATCAACCATCTGGCAAGCGAAATCAACAGCTTCAGTAAAATCTTTCGCACGGAACATACCCAGAGATGGAGACAGTTTTTCGTGAGCGAATTCTTCTTCGTGGCAGATCTTAGCACCTTCACCGATCAGGATCTTGGTGTCAGCAGGCACTTTGATGCCAGCCAGTTCAGCGATTTTAGTCGCTGGCTGACCTACGATGGCTGCGTTCAGAGCGCCATTGATCAGCAGAACTTTACGAACTTTATCAGCTTCGTCTTTGTTCAGGATGTAGCCGCCGTGAGAAGCGAAACGCTCTTTCACTGCGTCATAAACTGAATCAACTACGATAACGGCCTGTTCAGAAGCACAAACTACGCCGTTGTCGAAAGTTTTTGATAACAGGATAGAAGCAACAGCACGTTTGATGTCTGCAGTTTCATCGATAACAACTGGAGTGTTACCAGCACCCACACCGATTGCTGGTTTACCAGAAGAGTAAGCAGCTTTAACCATTGCAGGGCCACCAGTAGCCAGGATCAGGTTAATGTCGTTGTGCTTCATCAGGTAGTTTGACATTTCTACAGTTGGCGCGTCGATCCAGCCAACGATGTCAGCAGGTGCACCAGCAGCAACAGCAGCTTCCAGAACGATACGTGCAGCGGCTGCAGTAGAGTTCTTAGCACGTGGGTGCGGAGAGAAAACGATACCGTTACGAGTTTTCAGTGCAATCAGAGATTTGAAGATCGCAGTAGAAGTTGGGTTGGTAGTTGGAACGATACCACAGATGATACCGATTGGCTCTGCAATGGTGATGGTACCGAAGTTTTTGTCTTCTTCCAGAATGCCACAGGTTTTTTCGTCTTTGTATTTGTTATAGATGTACTCGGACGCGAAGTGGTTTTTAGTCACTTTATCTTCAACGATACCCATGCCTGATTCAGCAGCGGCCATTTGAGCCAGAGGAATACGGGCATTGTTTGCTGCCAGAGCAGCAGCGCGGAAGATTTTGTCTACCTGTTCTTGGCTGAAAGTTGCAAACTCGCGTTGTGCTTTTTTAACGCGGGCAATCAGCTCATCCAATTCAGCAACGTTGGTTACTGGCATACATTTCTCCTAGTGAGTTTGAAAAACGGTTTATTAAGGCACGTACATCACTATAGCAGCTGTTTTTATAGTGTGACTTAGTAAACAATTTTCGTAGTCGATTATAGAAGTAGGTAATGCGTAAAAATTTGATCTGAATCAACAGTTGTAAGCAAGCGATATAATTAATGTCTTAATTCCTTCTTTTAGTTACGTAAGTATTGTCATTGGCAAAACCATATTAAAAACACGGATTAGGATTTGATGTTTTTTGACATTTCTGTAACTAAAAAATCACAATTGCCGCACCAGATAAGGCGGTGAGTGATTTATTGACGGATTGTACTTTTCTTAGACAGAAATATAGGCAATACCTGCTGAAGAATTTAATTTTGTCTAAAACATACGCATATTGATGGACTGACCAGTATTTTGTTGGCAATGACACTCTGTGTATGAATTACGACAACTTACCTAATTTGGATAAAAAAAACTAATCCGAAACTTTATGCTCATAAATTAATCTTGCTGGTGAAAAAGATTTGTTTTAGTTACTCTGCTGTTGTTTCCTTCACTGTTATTTTCTACTGCACGAGGCCGCTTGCCGTACTATGGATCCTCTCTCTTTTTCGGTTTATCTGAAATTTTTTATTGGTCTGACCGCGATTATTAATCCGTTGGGGTTGCTACCAGTCTTCGTTAGTCTGACTAGTCAGCAAACACCCCAGGAACGCTTGCGAACGAATACTACGGCTAATTTTGCAGTCATGGTGATCTTGTGGGTCTCTATGTTTTTTGGGCAAATAATTCTGGATGCGTTCGATATTTCGATTGCCTCTTTCCGTATAGCAGGAGGGTCATTGATCGTGTTGATTGCCTGGTCAATGCTACAGGGCAAGTTGGGTGAGGTTCGCCATAACAAAGAGGAAAAAGGTGATACCTTGGCGAAGGAGTCGATAGCGGTTGTACCATTGGCATTACCCTTAATGGCCGGACCAGGTGCGATCAGTTCAACCATTGTTTATTCTTCTCAATTTAACTCAGCAAAACAGTTACTTGGCATGAGCTTGGTTGTGGTGGTTTTTTGTTTTTTATCTTGGCTGATTTTTCGTGCTGCCCCTTTATTGTTTCGCTTGATGGGACGTACCGGCATCAACGTGGTTACCCGTATCATGGGGCTGATTATGATGTCCCTTGGGATTGAAATTATGGTGGCGGGTATTAAACATATGTTTCCCGTATTGGCGTAATGAATATATGTACATGCTGAATCGATAGTATGAATCATCTGTTAAGTATTTGTTGAATCTGGCCGTTGATGAACTTCAGGCGTATATTTAACACTTTCATTACATAATAGAGTTGTCGATGAGTGATGTAATCCGTTATCCCCGTGGTGAATTGATTATTCGTACCCAGACCATGCCGGCTGATACGAACCAGAATGGGGATATTTTCGGTGGGTGGATCATGTCGCAGATGGACTTGGCGGGTGGGATGCTGGCAACAGAAATTGCCCGTGGCCGTATTGCTACTGTTGCCGTTGAGGGAATGACATTTCACAAACCGGTTAAAGTTGGTGATGCGGTATGCGTACATGGTGAATGTATTCGTATTGGCAATACATCCATGACGATTCATCTTGAGGTCTGGATAAAGCCCTTGCTTCGATCAGATAGTTTCGAGCGTTATTGTGTCACTGAGGGTGTGTTTACCTATGTCGCCATTGATGATGCAGGGCAGTCCAGAGTTGTTCCTAAGGTTTAACTTCCGGGTTGAACCTTTTCTGTTGTTACCAGCAAAGTTCCTTCATGTAATCGGATACTGAGTTTTTCGCCTTCCGTTACCTGATGACTGTTATGGATCAATTCACCGTTGGCATTTGTGGTTACCGAGTAACCTCGGGCAAGAACCTGCAGTGGGCTTAATGCATTGAGTTGACTACTTAAACGGGATAGCGTTTGTTCACTAGTGTGTTGCTTATTCTGTATAGCGGCTAACAGTCGCTGGAGCAGATGAGAATGCTGCTTTGTCAGAAGCGGTAGACGTTGTTGAGGGGACTGGTGTTGTAATCGCTGGTGCTCTCTTTCCCATTGTTGTCTGCTCTGCCGCATTTTTTGCACCATAGCTCTTTCCAGACGAGATTGCAGTTCGTCTTGTTTTTGTATTTTTTGCCGGAGCTGAAATTCAGGATTCTGAATATTGAGTTGAGTAAATTTTTGCTGCCAGCTGAGGTGATACTGTTGTAACCGAAGCTGGATTGCCTGCTGCAGACGATGTTGATATTGCGCTACTTTGTGCAATTGTTGTTGCTGATCCCGACTGACTAATTCAGCCGCCGCTGATGGCGTGGGAGCACGTAAATCGGCGGCGAAATCAGAGAGTGTTACATCTGTTTCATGGCCCACAGCACTGATAATCGGGATTGGGCTGGCAGCTATGGCCCTTACGACGCTTTCGTCATTGAAGCACCAGAGGTCCTCTAAAGAACCGCCACCTCGGCCGATAATCAACACATCACATTCGTTGCGTTGCCAGGCGGTTTCTAACGCTTTTATTAGCGCAGGAGCAGCACTTTCACCTTGTACGGCACTGGGATAGAGGATCACGGGTAATGCTGGATCTCGCCGGGCCAGAATCGTCAGCATATCGTGCACGGCTGCGCCTGTTGGGGAGGTGATAATACCGACTTGCTTCGGTTGTGTTGGTAAAGCACGCTTTCGTTGTGAATCGAATACCCCTTCGGCTGACAGTTTAGTTTTCAGGGCTTCCAGTTTCATTTGCAATAGACCATCGCCAGCAGGCTGCATTTTTTCGACGATCAATTGATAATCGCCCCGCGCCTCATACAACGATAACTGCCCTTGAACCAGTATTTGCTGGCCATTTTGTGGGCGGAAACTGACACGACGGTTTTGCCCTTTGAACATAGCGGCTTTAATTTGTGCCTGTTGATCTTTCAGCGTGAAATACCAGTGACCGGAACTGTGTTGTACCAGATTAGAGATTTCAGCGGTCAACCAGACCAAGCCCATTTCCTGTTCCAAAAGGAGACGAACAACAGTGTTTAGTCGACTGACGGTATAAATTACAGGTTGAGAAATCGCCACTGTTACACTCTTCGATTAGCCGGAATAGAGTCTAATAATAACAATGACCTGAGACAGAGGTAAAAAATTTTGTGATTTAAAACGCAAAATTGCTTTACCTCGACCCATGAAGTGCCTAAAATCTCGCTGCAATATTTTACCCACCCCCTTTCATACATTAACGGTGAGATGTTGCCATGTTACGCATAGCTAAAGAAGCATTGACCTTTGACGACGTTCTGTTGGTCCCTGCACACTCCATTGTTCTTCCTAATACCGCCGATCTGCGCACTCATCTGACAAAAGATATCGTGCTGAACATTCCTATGGTTTCTGCTGCGATGGATACCGTGACCGGTGCGCGTCTGGCCATTGCACTGGCTCAGGAAGGTGGCTTAGGTTTCATCCATAAAAACATGTCTATCGAACAACAGGCTGACAAAGTTCGCCGTGTTAAGAAATTCGAAAGTGGTATCGTGACTGACCCGGTGACTGTGTTCCCGGATATGACCATTGCTCAGATCAAGGAGCTGACCTTCCGCAGTGGTTTCGGTGGTTTTCCTGTTGTTGATACCGATGGTTCGCTGGTGGGGATCATTACGGGTCGTGACGTCCGTTTCGTGACGGATCTGAGCATGAAAGTGCATGAAGTGATGACACCGAAGTCACGTCTGGTGACGGTGCATGAAAATGCATCTCGTGAATCAGTACAATCTTTGATGCAAAAACACCGTATCGAGAAAGTGCTGATCGTAAATGACGATTTTAAACTGTCAGGGATGATCACCGTAAAAGATTTCCAGAAAGCAGAACGCAAGCCTAACGCGTGTAAAGACGCGATGGGTCGTCTGCGTGTTGGTGCTGCTGTCGGTGCCGGTGCGGGTAACGAAGAACGTGTTGCTGCACTGGTTGCTGCCGGTGTTGACGTGTTATTGATCGACTCTTCTCATGGTCACTCTCAGGGTGTTCTGGATCGTATCCGTGAAACTCGTCAGCAGTTCCCGAATCTGCCTATCGTTGGCGGTAATATTGCGACCGCGAAAGGTGCTGAAGCACTGATCGAAGCGGGTGTGAGTGCGGTGAAAGTGGGTATCGGCCCAGGTTCTATTTGTACAACCCGTATCGTTACTGGTTGTGGTGTGCCACAGATCACTGCAATCTCTGACGCTGCTGAAGCAGCGAAAGGCACTGGTATTCCAGTCATCGCTGATGGCGGTATCCGCTTCTCTGGTGACATTTCCAAAGCTATTGCTGCTGGTGCAAGTCTGGTGATGGTGGGTTCCATGTTTGCTGGTACTGAAGAATCTCCAGGTGAAATCGAGCTGTATCAGGGTCGCTCTTACAAATCTTACCGTGGTATGGGTTCATTAGGTGCGATGTCGAAAGGCTCTTCTGACCGTTACTTCCAGTCTGATAACGCGGCTGACAAGCTGGTTCCGGAAGGTATTGAAGGCCGTGTAGCTTACAAAGGCTGGTTAAAAGAGATCATTCATCAGCAAATGGGTGGTTTACGCTCTGCCATGGGCCTCACTGGTTCTGCTACAATAGAGGACTTGCGTACTAAGGCAGAATTCGTGAAGATCACCGGCTCAGGTATTCAGGAGTCACACGTACACGATGTGACGATCACGAAAGAAGCCCCGAACTATCGCATGGGCTAAATTGACCAACAGTCAGGGCGCACAGCGCCCTGATTTATTTCATACGACAACGGATGTTGTCGTATTGGCCACTCCTTAATGATGATTAGGACGACCATGAGTAAAAATATTCACGATCACCGTATTCTGATCCTGGACTTCGGTTCGCAATATACCCAGCTGATTGCACGTCGTGTGCGTGAAATTGGCGTCTACTGCGAGCTGTGGGCGTGGGACGTAACTGAAGAGCAGATCCGCGAGTTTAATCCAAACGGGATCATTCTGTCTGGCGGCCCTGAGTCTGTGACGGAAGCGGGTAGCCCGCGTGCGCCAGAGTATGTGTTTAATGCTGGTGTACCTGTTCTGGGTGTGTGTTATGGCATGCAGACCATGTCTGAACAGCTGGGCGGCAGTGTAGAAAGCTCAGACAAACGTGAGTTTGGTTACGCGAAAGTGCAGCTGGTAAAAGACAGCGAATTGTTCCATAGCATTGAAGATTCATTGGCTGACAACGGTCGTCCTGAACTGGATGTTTGGATGAGTCACGGCGATAAAGTGGCGACTATTCCAGCTGACTTTGTGACTATTGCGGCGACACCAACTTGCCCGCATGCGGCGATGGCGAATGAAGCTAAACGTTTCTATGGCGTGCAGTTCCACCCTGAAGTAACTCACACCAAACAAGGCGCCCGTATGCTGGAGCGTTTTGTAAAAGACATCTGTCAATGCGACGCGTTGTGGACGCCAGCCACCATCATCGAAGATGCCGTGAAACGCATCAAAGAGCAGGTAGGTGACGATGAAGTGATTCTGGGCCTGTCTGGTGGTGTGGATTCATCAGTTGTTGCTATGTTGATCCACCGTGCTATCGGCAAGAAATTAACTTGTGTATTCGTTGATAACGGCTTGCTGCGTCTGAATGAAGGCCATCAAGTCATGGAAATGTTCGGCGATCATTTCGGTCTGAACATCATTAAAGTGGATGCGGAAGAGCGTTTCCTGTCTGCGCTGAAAGGCATTGCTGACCCTGAGTTGAAACGTAAAGCAATCGGCCGTGTGTTTGTCGAAGTATTCGATGATGAATCGAAGAAACTGACTAACGCGAAGTGGCTGGCTCAGGGCACCATTTACCCTGACGTCATTGAGTCTGCTGCGTCTAAGACTGGTAAAGCCCATGTGATCAAGTCGCATCATAACGTTGGCGGTCTGCCTGACGATATGAAAATGGGCTTGGTTGAACCACTGCGTGAACTGTTTAAAGATGAAGTTCGCCGTGTTGGTCTGGAGCTGGGTCTGCCATACAACATGCTTTACCGTCATCCGTTCCCAGGCCCAGGCTTAGGTGTTCGTGTGCTGGGTGAAGTGAAGAAAGAGTATTGCGACTTACTGCGTCGCGCTGATGCGATCTTCATCGAAGAACTGCACAAGGCGGATCTGTATCACAAAGTGAGCCAGGCATTTACCGTATTCCTGCCAGTACGCTCTGTGGGTGTAATGGGCGATGGTCGTAAATATGACTGGGTTGTTTCACTGCGTGCGGTAGAAACGATCGATTTTATGACTGCTCATTGGGCACACCTGCCATATGATTTCTTAGGTCATGTTTCTAACAGAATAATCAATGAAATCAATGGTATAAGCCGTGTAGTTTACGATATCTCTGGTAAGCCGCCAGCAACAATCGAGTGGGAATAATCTCCCATCTGTGTTCAAACAAAAGCCCCGATTATTCGGGGTTTTTGTTAACTCTAATTTGCTCGCTTTCAGTCATTTTTCTTTCCTTTCATTGATTCATGAATATCACTCATAACGGCATTGCGGTTTTCACTGATTATGCGCAAACCGATCGCTGTTATTATCTTTCTTGGAAATGAATGCCTCTGAATATCCAGAGTCATTGATGTTTTTCGAGGAAGATGTTGATGAGTAATACCGCAGAACAAGTCGTGAGCCTGCCGGATGAGTCGGTAACAGCAAAAACCAGTATCTGGCTGATGTCGATTCTGGGTGCTTTAATGGCCTTTACTTCGCTATCGACGGATATTTATCTGCCTGCGATGCCGGGAATGGCCCGCGAGCTTCATGGGAATGTTGAACTCACGGTAACAGGCTTTCTCATCGGTTTCATGATTGCCCAGTTGATCTGGGGGCCAATCAGCGATCATGTTGGTCGTCGCATTCCCTTGTTTATTGGCATGGTGTTGTTTGTCATTGGTTCGATAGGTTGTGCGTCATCGCACAGTATGACGGGCATTGTCTTTTGGCGTGTCTTCCAGGCACTTGGCGCTTGTACCGGCCCGATGCTGGCGAGAGCCATGATACGGGATCTGTTTTCTCGTACAGAAGGCGCCCGGATGCTTTCTACGTTGGTGATCATCATGGCGATCGCGCCAATTGCCGGACCGCTGTTGGGTGGGCAGATCATCCGTTTTTCCGATTGGCATAGCATTTTCTGGTTACTGGCGATCATCGGCTCGCTGATGTTTATCTCTTTGGCCTGGTTATCGGAAACGTTGGCACCGGAAAAACGCACCAAAGCGTCGTTTCAGTCGGTGTTTACTAATTACACGCGGTTACTGAAAAACGTCGCTTTCATGAAATATACCTTATGCGTGACCTTATATTATGTCGCTGCGTATGCGTTTATCACGGGGTCTCCGGCCGTTTATATTTCTTATTTCGGCGTGGAGGCTCAGTATTACGGCTGGTTATTTGCGGTCAATATTTTGGGCGTTGTTGCTATCAGTTTTGTCAATCGTACGTTGGTTCGGCGATTTTCATTACAGCGCCTGTTACGGGTTTCCAGCCTGATCTCTGCGCTGGCCATGCTGGCGATGGGGATTGCGGTCAGAATGGATGTCGGTGGGTTATATCTTATGCTGGGGCTGATCTTCATTTTTTTCTCAATGAATGGAGTTATTGCGGCGTCAGCAACAGCGGCTGCTTTAGATGAAGTGCCGGAAATAGCCGGTTCTGCGTCAGCATTGATCGGTTCTTTGCAATATGGCAGCGGTATTATTTCATCGTTATTACTGGCTTTTTTTGGTAATCAGACTCCATGGACGATGACGTGGATCATGTTACTTTTTACCTGTGGCAGCGCGCTGGTGGTGAGAATCAAAACCATCGAGAAATAAAAGCACCCCCGTGTGGTTTATGTATTTGATATAATCCAGTCGTTTTCAAAGGTTGTATAAGAGACCCGCTATCTGCGGGTTTCTTTTTGATAGGGATGATGATGCACACACTTGAACAACTGCGGGCGGGGAAATTAAAAGGGATCCGCCGGTTAACGCTCTGTTGCGGTTTAACGGAGTTCCCCCGAGAGATTTTCTCACTGGCAGACTCGCTGGAGATTCTTGATCTTTCGGGTAATCATCTCTCATCGTTGCCCGATGACCTCGCTCGGCTTTCCCGGCTGAAAGTGATTTTTTGTTCACAGAATCAGTTTACCCAGTTACCCGCTGTGTTGGGGCAATGTCCGTCACTTAGTATGGTTGGATTTAAATCCAATCAGATTGAGGATGTGCCGGCAGAATCGTTGCCTTCACAATTACGTTGGCTGATCCTGACGGACAATCGAGTGAAAAGCCTGCCTGATAATATCGGCGATTGTACTGCGTTACAAAAGCTCATGCTGGCCGGAAATCAGCTCTCTGAACTACCGGTCTCACTGGCTAACTGTCAGGCTTTGGAATTGATCCGGATTGCGGCCAACCGCTTGGCTGTATTTCCTGACTGGTTGTTGTCATTGCCGCGCTTAACGTGGCTGGCGTATGCAGGTAATCCATTTTCGCATCAGTTGGAACAACAGGCTTTGCGCGCTGAGCAAAGAAAAATTGACTGGCATCGGTTAGATATCGCTGAACTGCTGGGTGAGGGCGCGTCGGGCCTGATTTACCGGGCAACGCTCCGGCAAAACGATTATTTGCAACCGGTGGCCGTGAAACTGTTTAAAGGAGCGATGACCAGTGATGGTCTGCCGTTGTGCGAAATGGCCGCCACGATGAAAACCGGTCGGCATACCGGTCTGACACAAACGGTGGGCCAGATTCAGAATCATCCGGACGGCGTCGACGGTTTGGTCATGGCATTGATCCCGAATGAGTTTGGCAATCTGGCCGGGCCACCGAGTCTTGAGTCATGTACCCGCGATGTTTATCCGGCAGAACTACGCTGTTCTCAATCTGTCTTGTTGCGAATAGCCGCTCAGATCGCAGGAGCTGCTTGTCATCTGCATCAGCAAGGGGTCATGCATGGTGACCTTTATGCGCATAATATTTTATGGACAAACACAGGTGATGCCTTACTCAGTGATTTTGGTGCAGCATCATTTTTTGACCCGGCAGAGCTGCATCGTTCTGAGCAATTCCAGCGTCTGGAGGTGAGGGCGTTTGGTTGTTTATTAGAGGAACTGACGGCGCGTTGTGATGATTTAAGCGTTTCCGTTCAGGAAGCGCTGCAGCAATTGATCGCGGCTTGTTTACAACCTCAAATGGCATATCGCCCTTCATTTGCGGATATTTGCGGTCGTTTACAGCAGATTACTCAGGCTTCGTAATCATCACCAAATAGTGGCAACGTGGTTGAGGCTTCGTCTTCCGGCGTTGCCTGTTTTTGTTGTGCCGCGAGTAATCGGCGGTATTTGCGTTGCTTACAAAGACGGATAATTTCGCGTTGCTGTGGCGGCGTATATTTCAGCCAGTTGAAACGCTCTTCACGAGAACGGAAACAGCCCAGACAGTAACCTTTGTTATCTGTCTGGCAATATCCGATGCAAGGACTGGGAATAGGAAAGAGTTCCAGTTGTTCCTGATGGTTTGCTTCACCCATGTTGCCGCGCCACCACGTATTGATCAGAAACGATAGATCATCATCATACCATAAGTTGCGTCACCATCTTGATGACTTATTTTCGGGGCGATGTACAACTTATCTGTGGCATAAGAACCAACTGCGGCGCCAAAAGTACCAACGACGACATCAAGCACTGAAAAATGCCCACCCAAGGCATAATCACCTGCCTCACCTAAAAAAGCTTCTGATGTACTGACGACAAAACCGGTCATGGCGGGGTGTTTATTTTCCGGCCAATATTTGTCGGTGAGCACAGTGGTTCCACTTGCGATGGCCGTATTGCCGATAAAATGGCTGAGTTCAGCATTAAAGCTGTCGTTAGCCTGTGCGGCAGAAGTGATGAGTAATGTGCTGAATAGGATCCATGTTTGAGACTTCATCATGTTATCCCTCATGTAGTGATGGCGGTGCCTTCATTCACATTAATTTTAGAACTCTTTTGGCGATGTCCCTCTCATTTCTAAGGAAATTTACTGATTTTGCCAAATGGCACACAGGATCCTCTCTAACATTAACGTATTGATAATGATGTGGGAAAGTTCTGGCTTGGATCAGATGTTCCGGGCTTGAGGGATACTGGAATATGTCAGGAGACCTTTAGCATGAATGAAATTGCGTTGGCAGTGAGTGTGTTATCTCTGGTAGCCATAGTGGGATTGTGGCTTGGAAACTTGCGGGTTTATGGCGTGGGGTTAGGCATCGGCGGCGTGTTATTTGGCGGGATAGCTGTTGGTCATTTTGCGAAGTTATATGGGCTGGTTATTGATTTTCATACACTCGATTTTATCCGGGAATTTGGTCTTATCTTATTTGTGTATACCATCGGGATCCAGGTCGGCCCGGGCTTTTTTGCTTCGTTACGTTCATCGGGATTAAAGTTGAATGCGTTCGCTGCGTTATTGGTGGTGCTGGGCGCCGTGATCGCGGTGATTATTCATAAAGTCTTAAATATTCCATTACCTGTAATTTTGGGCATTTATTCCGGCTCGGTGACCAATACGCCTTCATTGGGAGCGGGGCAATTAATGTTGAGCTCGCTGGGGGCAGATTCCAATGTGATGGCACTGAGTTATGCCGTAGCCTATCCATTCGGTATTTGCGGCATCCTGCTTTCTATGTGGCTGGTCAGATTGGTTTTCAGGATCAATGTAGACAGTGAGGCCCGGTTATATCAGCAACAATCTGGCTTGGGACATGCCGGATTGCAGACGATGAATGTGGAAGTTAAAAATACGAATCTTAATGGACTGACCTTACAGGAAATTCCGGATTTAGAGGAAGGTGAGGTGGTCTGTTCCCGCCTGAAACGAAATAACGAATTGCTGGTTCCTAAATCAGATACTGTGATTCAGTTGGGGGATCTGTTGCATCTGGTTGGTGATAAGAAAGCGCTGCGTAAGGTCAGACTGGTTATTGGTGATGAAGTGGCTGCCTCGCTGTCAACCCAGGGCACAGACATGCGGGTGGAACGGGTGGTGGTGACGAATGAGAAAGTATTGGGTAAAAATCTGGGCGAGCTGCAATTTAAAAATAAATACGATGTGGTGGTTTCACGTTTAAACCGGGCGGGTATCGAATTGGTGCCAACCAGTGGCTCAGGATTGCAATTCGGCGACATTCTGAATCTGGTGGGGCGGCCTGAAGCGATTGATGCCGTTGCTGGGGTGGTGGGGAATGCGCAGAACAAATTGCAACAGGTGCAGATGTTACCTGTATTTATCGGTATTGGATTGGGGGTATTGGTCGGATCGATTCCCTTTTATGTACCGGGATTTTCGGCGGCGTTATCACTGGGGCTGGCGGGTGGACCGCTGATTGTGGCGTTAATACTATCCCGTATTGGTAATGTCGGTTCTTTGTATTGGTTTATGCCGCCGAGCGCGAATTTGGCGTTACGTGAAATCGGGATCGTTTTGTTTTTATCGGTGGTCGGTCTGAAATCAGGGGGCGGATTTATTGCGACTTTGATTCATGGTGACGGGTTACTCTGGATGGCATGTGGTGCGGCAATCACTTTACTCCCATTACTGATCGTGGGTGTGCTGGCCAGAATCTTCGGGCGGATAAATTACTTGTCGTTGTGCGGCTTGATGGCCGGGTCGATGACAGATCCCCCAGCATTGGCTTTTGCCAATGCGATCCATCCAACCTGTGATGCGGCTTCCTTATCGTATGCGACGGTTTATCCGATGGTGATGTTTTTACGCATTATTTCACCGCAACTGTTGATTATCTTGTTGTGGAGCGGCGGTTAGACGTTCGCTGAAAATAACAAAGCCACCGAGATCGGTGGCTTTGTCGTATGGGCGAGGCATTAAGACAATAATGCGCGCGCTTTCGCTAAAACATTCTCATCGCTAAACCCAAACAGTTTGAACAACTGGTCTGCCGGTGCAGATTCACCAAAGCTGGTCATGCCAATCACGTCACCATCCAACCCGGTGTAGCGCTCCCAGTAACCGGCAATACCGGCTTCAATCGCGAGGCGTGCTCGGACGGCTTTAGGCAGAACCTGTTCTTTGTACTCTGCCGATTGTTTGTCAAAACGCTCGGTACAGGGTAACGAAACGACTCTGACTTTCTTACCTTCTGCCTGGAGTGTGTTGGCGGCATTGATGGCAAGGCTGACCTCAGAACCTGTCGCCATGATGATGAGCTCCGGCGTGCCGTCACAATCTTTGAGGATGTAGCCACCGCGTTCGATGTCACTGAGCTGTTGGCCTGTTCTTGCCTGTTGCGTCAGTGCCTGACGGCTGAAGATCAGCGCGCTTGGGCCGTTTGCCCGCTCAATCGCGGCTTTCCACGCAACAGCACTTTCTACCTGATCGCATGGGCGCCAGGTTTCCATATTCGGTGTTAAGCGCAGGCTGGCCAGTTGCTCTACTGGTTGGTGTGTCGGGCCGTCTTCCCCCAGACCAATCGAATCATGGGTATAGACGAAAATAGAACGTTGCTTCATCAGTGCAGCCATACGTACGGCGTTGCGGGCATATTCCATAAACATCAGGAAGGTGCCGCCGTAAGGGATAAACCCACCATGCAGCGCCATGCCATTCATGATGGCAGACATGCCAAACTCACGGACGCCATAGTGCATGTAGTTCCCTTGCGGAACATCGACACTCACATCAAGAGCTGATGTGTGGCGGGTGAGGTTTGATGGGGCTAGATCCGCAGAGCCACCCAATAGTTCAGGCAGTATCTTGGCGTATTGATTCAGTGCTTTCTGGCTGGCCTGACGACTGGCTATGTTGGCCGGATTAGCCTGCAAGTCGGCGATATAGGCGTTGGCTTGTTCGGCCCAGTTTGTTGGCAACTGGCCTGAGCATCGACGAAGGAGTTCGGCTGCTAACTCTGGGTATTCGGCGCGATAGGCGCTGAAATGTTGTTGCCAGTTGGCCTGATAATGTTGCCCCTGTTCTTTGGCATTCCACGCCTGATAGATATTCTGCGGAATTTCAAAAGGAGCGTGAGGCCATTTCAGGAATTCTCGTACATGGGCGATTTCGTCTTTACCCAAGGGTGCACCGTGGCAATCATGACTGCCGGATTTATTCGGTGAACCGTAACCGATAATGGTTTTGCAGCAGATCAGGGTTGGGCGTTGTGTATCGGCTTGGGCTTCCTGAATAGCTTGTTCAATTTCCTGCGGATTGTGTCCGTCGACAGAATCCAGAACCTGCCAGCCGTAAGCGCGGAAACGAGCGGGAGTATCATCAGTGAACCAACCATCCACATGACCATCAATTGAGATACCGTTGTCATCCCAGAAGGCTATCAATTTACCAAGGCCTAATGTTCCGGCCAAAGAGCAGACTTCATGCGAAATGCCTTCCATCAGACAGCCATCACCCATAAACGCATAGGTGTAATGGTCAATGATGTTGTGTCCGGGTTTATTGAATTGTGCCGCCAGAATTTTTTCAGACAGCGCCATACCGACGGCATTGGCGATACCCTGACCGAGCGGGCCAGTGGTGGTTTCAATACCAGGCGCATAACCATGTTCCGGGTGCCCCGGTGTTTTGGAATGCAGTTGGCGGAATTGTTTTAAATCGTCAATAGAAAGTTCATAACCGGTCAGGTGTAACAGGGAATAGAGCAGCATCGAGCCGTGACCGTTGGATAACACAAAGCGGTCGCGGTTCAGCCATTGTGGGTCGGCTGGGTTATGTTTTAAATGATGACGCCACAGCACTTCGGCGATATCGGCCATGCCCATTGGAGCACCAGGGTGGCCGGAGTTGGCCTGTTGTACTGCATCGACACTGAGCATGCGCACGGCATTGGCAAGGGTTTTAGCATCTAAACTCATTTAGAAAACTCCAGTTTCAAGCTAAGGAATTAGTTCAATTAAATAAATAGGAATCTTGATAAGACTGGCGTTGATGGGGCGGAAACAACACAAATGGGAAACGAGGAATGATATCCCTGTCGGATGACCCTCCGCGCCACGGATGGCGCGGCGGAGTTCCCATGGATGGGTTTATGACGTGTCAGGAGACAGGGATATGGTTCCGAGCCACTGACCTTGAATCAAACGCCCCATCCACTACGCCCAAACCAACTACGCCAACCGTGTCGCCAACAACTGCTCCAGTTTCACCTGGTCAATGGCAAAGTTACGAATGCCTTCCGCCAGTTTCTCGGTTGCCATGGCATCTTCGTTGTGTTGCCAGCGGAATTCGGCTTCAGTCATGGCGGCAGGACGCGCGACACGAGAGCCGTCATCGGACAATGCACGAACCAATTCGCCAGAGGTTTCCTCTAATTCTTTTAGCAGATTGGGGCTGATAGTCAGGCGATCACAACCCGCCAGTGCCAGCACTTCATCCAGATTACGGAAGCTCGCGCCCATTACCACAGTGGCACAGCCGTGTTGTTTGTAATATTGGTAAATGGCTTTGACGGATAACACGCCAGGATCTGTTTCGGCGGTGTAGGTTTGACCTGTTTTCGCTTTGTACCAATCCAGAATTCGACCAACGAATGGGGAAATCAGATAGGCTCCGGCTTCAGCACAGGCGCGCGCTTGCGCGAAGCTGAACAGCAACGTCAGGTTGCAGTTAATGCCTTCTTTTTCGAGCTGTTCGGCAGCGCGAATACCTTCCCATGTGGAGGCGATCTTTATCAGCACACGTGAACGTGGAATTCCCTGATATTCATACAGACCAATCAGTTTGCGGGCTTTTTCGATGGTGGCTTGGGTATCAAACGACAGACGGGCATCGACTTCGGTCGAGATGCGGCCCGGTACATGTTTTAACACTTCACAGCCGATGGCGACGATCAGACGATCAGCCGCTTCTTCAATTTGAGTCGCCACGTCGCCGGAAAGCTGTTTGGCTTGAGTAATCACAGTTTCCAGCAACGGGGCATATTCCGGGCTGGAGACGGCTTTGAGAATCAATGATGGGTTAGTGGTTGCATCTTCGGGAGAATACATCTTAATGGCGGGAAGTTCGCCAGTGTCGGCAACCACAGTGGTGACGGCACGTAATTGTTGTAACAAACTGCTCACGATGACTCCTTGTCACTCTGAATGGCTCTAATTAATTTATACAGATGTTATACCCCCGTCTGGTAACGGAGGTGTTAAATTTATTTACAAAATTTGTGATAAACCTCATTCCAGAGAATTTCCTTCTTCAACTCTGGAATCGTGGTGTTCTCATCAATGAGCAGGAATTCAATGCCGGTCATTTCAGCGTAGATCCGCAGATATTCGGCATCGAGCGCCTGACTGAATACGGAATGGTGCGCCGCACCAGCCAGGATCCAGGCTTCTGCACCGACTTCCAGATTTGGTTTTGGTTCCCACAACGCACAGGCGACAGGCAGTTTTGGCAGAGACTGTGGCAGATCGACCACATCCAGATTGTTGACGACCAGACGGAAACGGTTGCCCATGTCAATCAGGCTGGCATTTACGGCTTTTCCTGCTGGCGCAGAGAACAGCAGGCGCGCTGGCGGTGCTTTTTTACCAATGCCTAAGTGTTGAACGTCCAGCACTGGTTTTTTGCCAGCAATCGATGGGCAGACTTCCAGCATATGTGCACCCAGTACCAGGTTGTTACCTTCCTCCAGATGATAGGTATAATCTTCCATGAACGAGGTGCCGCCTGGCAGACCATGTCCCATCACTTTTAATGTTCTAAGCAGTGCCGCTGTTTTCCAGTCACCTTCCGCGCCAAAGCCATAGCCCTGTTGCATCAGACGCTGACAGGCCAACCCCGGTAACTGATGGATGCCGTACAGATCTTCAAAGGTGGTGGTAAAGGCACCGAAACCGCCGTTTTGCAGGAATTTTTTCATCCCCAATTCCTGACGGGCAGCTTCATACAGTGATTCCCGGTATGTGCTACCGACTTTCACGGCGTCAGTCAGCGTATAAGCGGTTTCATATTCATCCAGCAGCGCGTTGATGTCGCCAGCGGAAACTGCATTGATCACGTTGACCAGATCACCAACTGGATGGTAGTTCACCTGATAGCCAAACTGGATCTGTGCTTCGACTTTATCGCCTTCAGTCACCGCCACATTACGCATGTTATCGCCGAAACGTGCCACTTTCATGTTCTTGCTGTCATAGACAGCGGCTGCAATACGCATCCAGCGGGCGATTTTGGCGTGAGCGGCTTTATCTTCCCAATAACCTACCACCACAGTGCGAGGCAGGCGTAAACGGGCACCCATAAACCCGAATTCACGACCACCGTGAGCGGTCTGGTTCAGGTTCATGAAATCCATGTCGATCTCGCCCCATGGCAGATCTTTATTGAATTGGGTATGGAATTGCAGCAGCGGTTTGTTCAACTGCGTCAGTGCAGGGATCCACATTTTGGCAGGCGAGAAGGTGTGCATCCACACCATGACACCAACGCATTGCTGGCTGTGGTTGGCATCGCGGGCAATGGCAGATATTTCATCAAGTGTTGTGCCGGTTGGTTTCAGCACAATCTTCAACGGCAAACCTGCGGCTTCGTTTAACTGATTCGTGATGGTTTGTGCATGATCAGCCACTTGTTTCAGCGTTTCCGGGCCGTATAAATGTTGGCTACCGACTACAAACCAGACTTCTAATTGTTTTAAAAATTCCATGATTCATTCCTCGTCTATTATTTTGCGGTTGATTGACCGTAATAAGCATTTTTTCCATGTTTGCGCTGGTAGTGTTTTTCCAGCATGTAATCAGGTAGTGCAGCAGCCTGTGGGTTCAATTGATGAGTGATCCATGCCATCCGTGCGACTTCTTCCAGCACGACAGCGTTGTGCACGGCATCATGTGCATCCTTGCCCCAACTGAAGGGGCCGTGATTGGCCACCAGAATGCCGGGCATGGTCAGCGGTGGTGTTTCCTGCAGTGTTTCAACAATCAGATGCCCCGTCAGACCTTCGTAGTCTTCGTGAACTTCTGATTCTGATAACAGCCGGGTGCAGGGAACATTGCCGTGGAAATAGTCGGCCTGTGTCGTTCCCTGAATTGGGATTTCACGGCGCGCCTGCGCCCATGCGGTCGCATGGGTAGAGTGGGTATGCACCATGCCACCCAGTTCTGGATAGCGGCGGTACATCACCAGATGGGTTGGGGTATCGGAAGAAGGACGCAGCGTTCCCTCGACACGGTTTCCTTGCAGATCCAATACCACCATGTCATTGACTTTCATCGTTTCGTAGCTGACGCCGCTGGGTTTGATCACCACCAGCCCGCGTTCGCGGTCGATAGCGCTGACATTACCCCAGGTGAACGTCACCAGGTTGTAACGAGGCAAATCGAGATTTGCCTCCAGCACTTGTTGTTTCAGTTGTTGCAGGCTCATTCTGATTTCCCCTCGTTGTAGAGTGGTTCAGCGGCTTCGCTCCATTTCAGATAACGCTGGTAGAGCGCTTCGTATTCAGTGACCTTTTCCGGTTGCGGCTGATAGGTGCGTTCAATGGCACTGGCCATTGTTTCTTGTGCTGCATTGATAGATGGGTAGATATCGGCAGCCACAGCCGCAAAAATCGCGGCGCCTAAGGCGCAGCACTGATCAGAGGCAACCACCTGAATCGGACGGTTCATCACATCAGCGCACACCTGCATCACGGTGGTAGATTTGCGGGCAATACCGCCCAGTGCGGTGACTTGCTCCACCGGCACATCCTGACTGGTCATGCATTCCATGATGCTGCGGGCACCGAAGGCGGTGGAGGCGATCAGCGAACCGAACATATCTGGTGCATCCGAACCCAGATTCAGGCCGGTGATCGTGCCTTTCAGGCGTTGGTTGGCGTAAGGGGTGCGGCGGCCATTGAACCAGTCGAGCACCACTGGCAGATGGGTTAGATCGATCTGTTTATCCCAGGCTTGAGTCAGCGATGGCAGCATCTGCTGTTTGTAGTTTTCCAGTGCGGTGCGCAGTTCCGGGTAGGTTTTGACCAGTTGATCCAGCGGCCAGCTCAACAGGCGCTGATACCAGGCGTAGATATCCCCGAAGGCAGATTGTCCGGCTTCCAGACCGATCATGCCGGGCACAACACTGCCATCGACCTGTCCGCAGATCCCGGCAATTGCACGATTGCCGATGGTTTTGTAATCCGCAATCAGAATGTCGCAGGTGGAAGTGCCGATGACTTTGACCAGCGTATTCAGGCTGGCACCGGCACCGACCGCGCCCATATGGCAGTCAAAAGCACCACCGGCAATCATCACGGTTTCAGGCAGATCCAGTCGCGCCGCCCATTCCGGGGTAATTTTGCCAACCGGGATGTCGGCGGTATAAGTGTCGGTGAACAGTGGATAATCCAGATCTTTGGTCAGCAGTGGATCTAACGCATTGAGGAAATCTGCTGGTGGCAGACCACCCCATTCCGGATGCCACAACGATTTGTGACCGGCTGAGCAGCGACCGCGTTTGATATCTTTCGGCGCCTGAGTGCCACTCAGCAGAGCAGGAACCCAGTCGCAGAGTTCGATCCAGTTACAGGCGGCTTCACGTACGGCTGCATCGGCACGGGAAACGTGCAGGATCTTGGCCCAAAACCATTCAGAAGAGTAAATCCCACCAATATATCGGCTGTAATCAGCAAATTTTCCGCTGTGGCAAAGCTCGGTAATGGTTTCGGCTTCACTGATGGCGGTGTGATCTTTCCAGAGCACAAACATCGCATTCGGGTTGCTGGCAAATTCTTCGCGCAGTGCCAGCACGTTGCCGTCAGCATCGATCGGGGCAGGGGTGGAGCCAGTCGTGTCGACACCGATGCCACGAATTGCCGCGCGTTGTGCTGGTTCCAGCAAGGCAACCACTTGTTTGACGGCTTGCTCCATCGACTCGATATAGTCAAGCGGGTGATGACGGAACTGATTGCGGATCGCGTCGCAATATTTGCCTTCGCTCCAGCGTGGGTAATAAACCACGTGGGTGGCGAGCTCGGCACCGTCTCGGCAACGCACGGCTAATGCCCGTACGGAGTCGCTGCCGAAGTCCAGACCGATGACGATGTGCTCTGACATGGTGTTCTCCTGAAATAGTAATTAGGGAAATCTCTGTGCTGGAACCATAGGAGAATAAAGCACCAGTTGGTTAGTAATTGGCTGCTGTAAATATGGATATATTGGCTATCTAATGTGGTTGTGTCGGTCAGTTCAAATTTCGATATGTAGCAGAATTGCTAAAGATATAGACGAAATGGCTACAATTTTTCTGCGTGATCCAGGTCTCTAAATTTCTCAGGGAAAACGATTACAACTAATAGCGTTCAATCAACGAAGTCGATAAACAACTGTTTTAGCTTGCTGTTTTTCAGGTTGATGCAAACAAACTCAAATGAAGCATCAAATAATTGAACTAATAGACACAACAGCTGGAGACAACACCATGAATAAAATGGTTAAAAATCTAATCGCTGCAGGTTTGGCGCTTGGTATAGCAAATTCTGCTTTTGCAGCAGAGAAGTTGAAACTGGGATATCTGGTCAAGCAACCCGAAGAACCTTGGTTTCAGACTGAATGGGCATTTGCAGATAAAGCCGGTAAGGATATGAATTTTGATGTGATCAAAATCGCCGTACCGGACGGTGAAAAAACACTGAATGCGATTGATAGTCTCGCTGCCAATGGTGCGAAAGGCTTTGTCATTTGCACACCAGATCCAAAACTAGGCCCAGCCATCATGGCGAAGGCAAAAAGTCTGGATCTGAAAGTGATCACAGTTGATGACCAGTTTGTGAATGCCAAAGGCAAGCCAATGACTGATGTACCATTGGTCATGATGGCTGCAACCAAAATCGGTGAACGTCAGGGTCAGGAACTCTATAAAGAGATGACTAATCGTCATTGGGATCTCAAAGATTCTGGTGTGTTAGCCATCACCGCCAATGAGCTGGACACCGCTCGTCGTCGTGTTGAAGGCTCTCTCAGTGCCCTGAAAGCAGCCGGATTCCCAGACGCTCAGATCTACAGCGTACCAACTAAAACCAACGATATTCCAGGTGCATTGGATGCCGCAAACTCCATGCTGGTACAACATCCTAATGTGAAAAACTGGCTGATTGTGGGCATGAATGACAACACCGTATTAGGTGGTGTACGTGCGACTGAAGGTCAGGGTTTCAAAGCTGAAAACGTGATCGGTATTGGTATCAACGGTGTGGACGCGGTAAACGAGCTGTCTAAATCCAAAGCGACCGGCTTCTATGGTTCTCTGCTGCCAAGCCCGGATATTCACGGTTACAAGAGTATTCAGATGCTGCACGACTGGGTAGCGAAAGGGGTTGAACCTGCCAAATTCACAGAAGTGACTGACGTAGTGCTGATCACTCGTGACAACTTCAAAGTCGAGCTGAAGAAAAAAGGTCTGTAATCGGAATCAACAAGCTCCGGCATGGAGGAAAGTCCATGCCGGGCGCGGAGTGAAAAAATGAATCAGTCAGTCCCTTATCTGGAATTTTGCGGCATCAGCAAAGAATTCCCCGGCGTGAAAGCATTGCAGAATGTGTCCTTCTCCTGCCGTGAAGGAACCGTGCATGCACTGATGGGTGAAAATGGCGCTGGTAAATCCACACTACTGAAAATTCTCAGCGGATTTCAGACACCAAGTGAAGGTGTCATCAAGCTGGGTGGCAGAGAAATGGCGTTCCAGAATACGGTGGACGCACTGGAAAATGGTATTGCGATTATTTATCAGGAACTGCATCTGGTTCCGGAAATGACGATCGCAGAAAACATCTATCTTGGCCAGCTTCCCACCAAGCATGGCTTTATTGATAAAGAAAAATTGTATCAGGATGCGGCCCGGCAACTGGCGCGTCTGGGTATGGATGTTTCACCGGAAACACCGCTGAAATATCTCTCTTTAGGGCAGTGGCAAATGGTCGAAATTGCCAAAGCGCTGACACGTGACGCGCGGGTAATTGCCTTCGATGAACCGACCAGTAGTCTTTCCTCCCGCGAAATCGAGCAGTTGTTCCGCGTTATTAATCAGCTGCGCGATGAAGGCAAAGTCATTCTATATGTCTCGCATCGTATGGATGAAATCTTTGAACTTTGTGATGCGATCACGGTGTTCAAGGATGGACAATTTGTCCGCACCTTTGAATCTATGGATGAAGTAGATCGTGACCTGTTGGTGAAAACCATGGTGGGTCGTGATTTGACGGATATCTACGGTTATGAACCACGTCCACATGGCGGAATGGGGTTGCAGGTCAGCGACCTGATGGGGCCTGGCCTGAAAGCACCGGTGTCTTTTCATGTTAAACGAGGCGAGATCCTCGGGATTTTCGGGCTGGTCGGTGCGGGCCGCAGTGAAATGCTGAAACTGATCTTTGGCGCGGAAAAAATGGCGTCCGGCGACATATGTGTATTTGGCAAGCCGGTACCGATTCGTAATCCGATTGATGCCATTCACAGCGGCATCATGCTCTGTACCGAAGACCGTAAAGCACTGGGGATCATTCCGATCCATTCCGTGCAGGAAAACATCAACATCAGTGCTCGTCGCCATAAAGCATTGGGTGGCTTCATCATCAACCAGAAGTGGGAAGATGAGAACGCCAAACTGCGTATCCGCGATATGCGCGTGAAAACGCCATCTCCTCATCAGGCAATTGCCAATCTGTCCGGTGGTAACCAGCAGAAAGCCATTTTGGGTCGCTGGCTATCCGAAGACATGAAAGTGATCCTGCTGGATGAACCGACCCGCGGTATCGACGTGGGTGCCAAAAATGAAATCTATAACGTGATTTACGATCTGGCCAAATCCGGGATCGCCGTGGTGGTGGTTTCCAGTGAGTTGCCGGAAGTGCTGGGTGTGTCTGACCGCATCATGGTGATGCGTGAAGGGCGGATTTCCGGCGAGCTATTACACACTGAGGCTAACGAAGTGAAAGCCCTGCATCTGGCTATGCCTGCCAGACAATAACCGATTTTGGATTTGAGAAATTGAGGAGAACTATCATGGCAACAACCACGGCTGCTGCACAAGCAACGGCAAAGAAAGAGTCAACCTCGGCAGGTGTCAATCTGTCTCGCATCTGGGATCAATATGGCATGTTGGTGATTTTTGCCATCCTGTTCCTGCTGGCCAGTATGCTGATCCCGAACTTTGCCAGCTTAATCAACATGAAAGGGTTAGGTTTGGCGGTTTCGATGTCAGGGATGGTGGCCTGCGGCATGCTGTTCTGCCTGGCCTCTGGTGAATTTGATATGTCAGTCGGGTCTGTAGTGGCGTGTTCCGGCGTGACCTGCGCCGTGACCATTAATGCCACGGAAAGCATCACGATGGGCGTGCTGGCCGGGTTAGGCGTCGGGCTGCTGTTTGGTCTGATTAATGGGATCGTTGTAGCCAAATTCAAGATCAATGCCCTGATCACGACGCTGGCTACCATGCAAATGGCCCGTGGTATGGGTTACATCATCTCCGATGGTAAAGCGGTCGGGATCGTTGAAGAACGTTTCTTTGATATCGGCAACTCAGCCATGCTGGGCATTCCAACGCCAGTTTGGATCACGGCTGTCTGCTTTGTCTTGTTTGGTCTGTTACTGAATAAAACCATTTTTGGCCGCAATACACTCTCCATGGGCGGTAATGAAGAAGCATCTCGGCTGGCGGGCGTCAATGTGGTGCGCACCAAAATCATCATCTTCACGATGACTGGGCTTATCTCTGCACTGGCGGGCATTATCCTGGCTTCCCGTATGACCTCTGGTCAACCCATGACCTCCATCGGTTTTGAACTGGTTGTGATCTCTTCCTGCGTATTGGGCGGTGTTTCCATGAAAGGCGGGATCGGCAAAATTTCTTATGTGATTGCCGGGGTGTTGATTCTGGGTCTGATGGAAAATGCGATGAACCTGCTGAATATCTCACCGTTTGCGCAATATGTGGTACGTGGCTTGATCCTGCTGGCTGCCGTATTGTTCGACCGTTACAAACAAGTTCGCAAAGCACGTGTTTAGTTCATCCCATAACACGTTTTTCAGGCCAGCGGCAACGCTGGCTTTTTTTCTCAGCAACTTGTTGTTTTACAAAAAATGAGTAACGAGAGGCATACATGAAAATATCCGCCAAATTGATTCTGCTTATCAGTCTTGCTTTTATCGGATGTCTGGTCGTTGGCGGTGTCGCACTGAGGCAGATTTCGACATTGAATACCGAAATGCTCACACTCAGTGATAAGACCATTCCTGAAATCGAACAATTAAAAAATATAAATACGGCCTTTCTGGATTTACGTTTATTAGTCACTCGTCATGCTCTGTCATTTGATGGGGATGAGAAAAAAGCGCTGGATGAACATATCAAAGCGAAACAACAGCAATTGAGCCAAAGTCTGCAACGTTATAAAGCCTTGCAAGCGTCATCGAACAATCGTGTCTTTTCTGAAACGGAAAAATTATTACTCACCTATCTGACGGCGGCAGATGACGTGCTGGTGCTTTCCCGTAAATACCAGAACAGCAAAGCGCAAGAGCAAATGGTTGCTTTAACGGAACAAGGTGATCATATCACGGCCTTACTGGATAAGGCGGCGGCTGACAACCATCAGCAAGTTTTGCAGAGTCACCAGCGAACTACCCAGGTTTACCAACGAGCCTTGGGTCAACTGATTTTAGCTATTTCCGCCGTGTTGGTCGGATTAGTGCTACTGGGGGGATGGTTGTTCTGGCAGATCCGAGGGGGAATTAAAGCCGCCGTTGTCACCATCAGCCGTATCGAACAAACCCGGGATTTCACCTTACGGGCCGAGATCACCAGCAATGATGAAATTGCCCATTTGTTACAGACATTTAATGCATTAATTGCACGGCTACAGGAAAACTTCGGGCAGTTCCAGCAAGGCATTACACAAGTAACTGTCATTTCCGACCAACTGTTAAATGCGGCCAGCAACGTGGCTGAAACCGCCAATGTGCAACAGACTTCTTCCTCGCAGATGGCGGCTGCGGTGGAGGAGATGACGGTCAGTATCAATCATGTCGCCGATCAGGCACAAGGCGCGAGTGAACGTTCGCACGAAGCCGGGCATCAGGCTACAGAAGGCCTTACCGTGATTGCCAACACCGTGACCGATATTCATACCATCGCAACGGCTGTGAATGACGCCGCACAGGAATTACATAATCTCGAAGGGCAAAACCGGACCATTGCTTCGGTTATCAATGTGATCAGTGACGTCGCAGCACAAACCAACTTATTGGCTCTCAATGCCGCCATCGAAGCCGCTCGGGCCGGGGAAATGGGGCGGGGTTTTGCCGTCGTTGCCGACGAAGTTCGTAATCTGGCAGCCCGAACTGCATCAGCCACTCAGGAAATCAGCAGTATTATCAATAAAGTACAAAATCTCTCTGCCAGTGCCGTGCTGCGAATGCAGGAAGCGGTCGAAAAGGTGGATGCAGGGGTTAGCAGTGCGCAAGAAGCCAGCCTGAAGATGAATGAAATTTGTCATGTTGCTGGTGATAGCGAAGCGCTAGTGCAAGACATTTCCCATGCCATTCGAGAACAGGGACAGGCAACGGATGTGATTGCCCAACAGGTCGAAACCGTCGCTCAACAGGCGAATGAGAACAACAGTTCAGCGGCTGCCTGTCAGAAGCTGGCCAATGAACTGACGGGGATTGCACACGGCATGAATGATGTTTTGCATTCTTATCGCTTGTGAGCATGAGCCGAGATAAAGGTGATAACGTTTACATTCAAGAGACTGACAATTGTGATCGAATTCAATTACTCAGCGGAATTATCCATGTCGGATATAACAGATTAATGGTGGCTGACTACAATGCATAAAGCTGATTTTTTTACAGAGAAGCTCTTTTCCGCTATGTCCACCATGCAAAAAGACAAACCTAAACAGCTTAATCCATTGCTGCCTGGGTATGCATTTGATGTATTTCTGGTCTCCGGTATGACACCGATTGAAAAAGGTGGCGTGCTGGATTTCATCATTGATCGTCCGAATGGCATGAAGGGATATATCATCAACCTGACGGTCAAAGGGAAGGGGAAAATCTTTTCCGGTGCGAATGAATTCATTGTCAAACCCGGCGATTTACTCTTGTTTCCGCCTGATGCCGTGCATTACTACGGACGAGCAGATGACAGCGAAGAGTGGTATCACCGTTGGGTTTATTTCCGTCCTCGCGCCTATTGGGCTGATTGGCTGAAATGGCCACATGAGGTGGAAAAAGTAGGCTACATCACCTTGCCTGATCCTCATTTGGCGAACGAATTTGACAGTCTGTTTCTGGAGATCGAAGAGACGCACAAAGAGATCCGGCCAATGTCAGAGCAGCTGGCTATGAATCTACTGGAACGTCTGCTGATCCGTTGCTACGAAATTTCGTCATTGGCCGACCATGCCCCGATGGATCACCGTATCCTCGAAGCCTGTCAGATCCTCAGTACCTCACTGTCGGCCGAGATCACGATCGAAGCGTTGGCGGAACAGGTTTTTCTGTCACCATCCCGGCTGGCGCACCTGTTCCGAGAACAAGTCGGTGTCAGCATTGTGCGCTGGCGTGAAGATCAGCGGATCATCCGCGCCAAGCTCCTGTTGCAGACCACCCCCATGCCGGTGGCCGTGATTGGGCAACAGGTGGGTTATGACGATCAACTCTATTTTTCACGGGTATTCAAAAAGCGGGTCGGGGTCAGCCCCAGCGAATATCGCAAGAGTGCCAGCCCGCTGTGAGATCAGCCGTCAATCGGCTGCCGTGGTGTGGGTAGCAGTAGCTGGTAAAAGGCCAGATCCAACCAGTCGCCAAATTTAAATCCGGCATGTCGGATGGTTCCGGCATGCACAAACCCCAGTTTTTCATGCAACGCGATACTGCCTAGATTGCTGGCATCGATGCTGCCGATCAGGGTGTGATAATTTTGCTCCTGTGCGAGCGCGATTAAGTGCTGCATCAACGTTTGTGCAATCCCCTGACCGCGATATGCCTTGGCAACATAAACGGAATGTTCCAGCGTGTATTTGTTGGCCGGATAGGCCCGGAAGCTGCCATAGCTGGCAAATCCCATCAGTTCACCTGACTCATTCTCGAGACCAATGACCGGATAATTGCCGAGTTCTTTATTTTTAAACCATGACACCATGTTTTCCATGGTGCGAGCCTGATAATCATACAGGGCGGTGGAGTGCAAAATAGCATCATTAAAGATGGCGAGAATTGCGGCGGCGTGCCGCTCATAACTACATGAGATGATTTGCATATGAAGTAGGTTATGCCGGAATTACGATGAGTGATAGCATAAGTGCATTCTTATTTCGCGTCAGTAAAAACGTAATGTCTTATTCAAAATGGAATTTATTTCGCAAAGGCTGGATTGATACGCTGCCATTGGTGGTGGCGGCTGCGCCATTTGGTGTGTTGTATGGTGCGCTGGCGATCGAGAATGGTTTGAGTCTCTGGTCTGTATTGGGCATGTCATTGCTGGTTTACGCAGGCGCATCGCAATTTATCGCCGTCACACTGTTGGCTTCGGCCACTGCGCTCCCTGTGATCTGCCTGACCGTGTTTATCGTGAATCTGCGGCATATGTTGTATGCGGCGACACTGATGCCTCATGTGCGGGAAATTTCGCTGCCACGACGCACGCTAATGGCCTTCTGGCTCACCGATGAAACTTTTGCAGTCGTCAGCCAGCGTTTGCAGACCGAGGTACAACGCGGTGAGCTGGTCTGGTATTACTTGGGTTCCGCTTTGTTTATGTATTCCAACTGGGCACTGTGTACCTTGGTGGGAGTTACCGTCGGGAGGCAGTTACCCAATATGACCGCCTGGGGGCTCGATGTCGCCATGGTCGTCGCGTTTATCAGCATTGTTGTACCCGCACTGAAACGGTTCCCGCAATGGGCCTGTGCCGCGGTTGCTGTCGTGTGCAGTATTCTCATGCGGGATTGGCCGAACCAGAGTGGGCTGATGATCGCCTCCCTACTGGCTGTCGTGACAGGAATGGTCTTGGAAAAGGGAGCGAAAAAATGAACCACTGGCTGTTGATCACTGGCATGATGCTCGCCACTTTTTTACCCCGTTATCTGCCGCTGCTACTGGCAGGAAAGATGGTGTTTCCCGAATGGCTGGAACGTGCTTTCAACTATGTTCCGATCGCAGTATTGAGTGCAATCATTGCTCAAACTACGCTGATTCATAATGGCGCTGTTCAGTTCAACTGGAACAATGCCCATTTGATCGCTGCCATCGTGGCTTTTGTAGTCGCGCTGAAATGTAATCGACAATTGGTGGTGATTGGCTGCGGCCTGCTGGCGTTTGGATTGATGCGCTGGTGGTTGTAATGCTTTGACTGTATGAGAGGGTTGTTATGCTGAATTTAGATCCGAAAACAACGGCACTGGTCTTAATTGATCTGCAAAAAGGAATTCTTGAATTACCCCTGACACCATACTCAGCGACGGAAATTACAGAGAATGCGCTGCACTTTTCGGCTCAATGCCGAGACGCCGGGGTCACCGTGGTATTGGTCAAAGTTACCTGGCAGGCCGATCTGCAGGATGTCTTGCGTATCGCGGTTGATAAACCGATGCATCGCAATGAGTTACCGGCAAACTGGGATACGCTGGCCGATCATTTACAGCAACCGGGTGATTTAATGGTAGTAAAACGGCAGTGGGGGGCATTCTACGGCACCGACCTGGATTTGCAGTTACGTCGCCGTGGCATCAAAACTATCGTGTTGGGCGGTATCGTCACCAATTTTGGCGTCGAATCAACGGCCAGAAATGCCTGGGAACATGGTTATGAGGTGGTGATCGCGGAAGACCTTTGCAGCAGCGTTGATGAGGCAATGCATCAATTTGCTGTTGAGCAGATTTTTCCAAGGATCAGCCGGGTTCGGACAACTGCTGAGCTACAGTTTCAGTGAAAGAAAAAGGGCGTCATCGTGACGCCCTTCTAGACTTACTTGGTCAACAGACGCTGGTGCAGTTTCTGCACAACCAGTGAAGCATCAGCTTCTGGCACCAGGAAGCAGAGGTTATGCGTGCTGGCACCGTAGCAGATCATGCGTACATTGTGTTCGCTGACCGCATCGAAAACTTGCGTACCCACGCCGTTCACTTCACTCATGCGATTACCGATCAGCGCGACCAGTGCTAAATCACTTTCTACTTTCACTTTGCAGAACGCATTCAGCTCGTCTAATACGCCATCGTGCAACACGGAACGGCCATTTGACTGGCTGCCGGTTTGATCCAGCGTGATAGCCACACTGATTTCAGAAGTCGTGATCAGATCGACCGAGATCCCGTGTTTAGCCAGAATGGTGAATACCTGCGCCAGAAAACCACAGGCATGCAGCATGTTCGGGCTGTGCAATGTCAGCAGGATCTGGTTACGACGTAATGCAACGGCACGGAACAGCGGGCTGGATTCAGTGGTATCACGCACCCAGGTTCCACCGGCTGACGGATCTTTGCTGGAACCGACAAATACCGGAATACCTTTACGTACCGCAGGTTGCAGCGTGGCCGGATGCAATACTTTAGCACCGAAAGTGGCCATTTCAGCTGCTTCGGCGAAGGTGATTTCCGGAATAGGGTGTGCTTCTTTCACCATGCGTGGATCGGTGGTGTAGATCCCCGGCACGTCAGTCCAGATTTCCAGCTCATCAACACTCAGCGCTTCTGCCAGTAGGGCGGCACTAAAATCACTGCCACCGCGTCCCAGTGTTGTGGTTTGTCCATCGGCATTGGCACCGATGAAACCCTGAGTGATCACGATATGATCTTTCAGTAATGCTGCCATCTCTTGCTGTGCCAGATTGTGAATGGCTTCAATGGCGGGGGTTGCACGGCCAAAACGGCTGTCGGTACGCATGATTTTACGCACATCAAACCACACAGCCTTATGACCCAACTGGTTCATCATTTCGGTGAACAGACGAGTCGACATCAGTTCGCCTTGTGCCACCAGACGGTCTTCCAGTGCGGCATCGCTGTTTTGTGTCGCCTGACGCGCCATATCAGCGATCTCTTTCAGAACGCCATCAATGGTTTCGCGCAGCGGCGAGGGGTTGCCTAATCCTTTCAGGATGTTGTCCTGAATGGTTTTCAATTTTTGGAGGTGAATTTCCTGCTCGGCCGCCGACAATGTGCCGCGTGCCAGATCAACCAGCAGGTTGGTAACCCCAGAACTGGCACTTAACACCACAACACGGGTATTAGCAGTCTGAGTAACGATGGCTGCGCAACGGCGCATGGCTTCGGCATCGGCGACACTTGTGCCACCAAATTTAGCAACAGTAACCTTGCTCACGGGCTCTCCTTGAATAAGCAGGTATAACAAACTGATACAACGAAGGTGCAACTTGTGCGGCAGGAAGGGATATTCTTTCCAGCCAGAAGCGCTCCACCCTCAGGTGACAGCCCGAGGGATTCAGCCCTCGCAGCCGACAAACTTGATCGCCAAAGATCGCATTCATCTCGGCGTTACACCCCCTGACTGACCTTCAACGGTTCTGGCACCTGTTGTCAGCGACCTGGGTAACGCTCCTCTTCTGGCCCCATTTAATTCATCAGCGGATAGCAAATCTATGCGTATCTGTGCTGTGTTTGATGGGGTGCAAACTTAGTCATTTGCCCGCCCATTGTAACAGGCGATCACCAAAAAGGGGAATAGTTACCACGCGATCAAGAGTCAACAAAACTAAATATTGAATGATTTCAGTGCTTTTTATTCGGGGGAAGTGTGATGGATGTTTAATTTTATGTTAATGACCCGTAACGGATGCAACAAAGTGTGATGACTGACACGAACCACAATAGGGCAAATTGATAGATTGCGCTCCGTGGAAACCAGAAATCTCCATTGCCAAACCGGGGCCGGACAATTTTACGGCCCCGTCTTTTTTTGCTTCTTTTGTTCTCTTATAAATCCTTCATCAGAATTTTAGAGCGGCGCTGGTAGTTATACAGACGCTGTTTTTCCATTGGTAACGCACTGACTTCTACCGGTTCAAAGCCGCGTTCACGGAACCAGTGGATGGAACGGGTCGTCAACACAAACAGCTTCTGCATGTTCTTTGAGCGCGCCAGATCTTCAATCTGCGAGACCAGACGGTCGCCGCGGTTAGAGCTGCGATATTCCGGATGCACTGCAACACAGGCCATTTCAGCCATGCGTTCTTCCTTGAAGGGATACAACGCCGCACAGGCGATGATCATGCCGTCTCGTTCGATGATGAAGAAATTATCGATCTGCATTTCCAGTTGCTCGCGGGAACGCTTTACCAGAATGCCTTCTGCTTCCAGCGGGCGGATCAGATCCATGATGCCACCGATATCATCGATGGTGGCAGAGCGGGCCTGTTCAGCGCTATGACGCACTATCTGGGTACCGATCCCGTCACGGGTAAACAGTTCCTGTACCAGTGCACCGTCTTCACGGTAACTGACCAGGTGGCTACGTGGTACACCGCCGCGGCAGGCAGCAATGGCAGAGCGGAAATAACGTGCAGTCCCTGAGCTGTCATCGCCGGCTTCTTCCAGTCGTGTTAAATATTCCTCAGCCTGTTCAGGGAACAGTTCAGGAACGACTTCGCCCTTATCGTTGATAACCCCCTGATGAGAACAGAAGGAGATCAGTTTGTTGGCATTCAGCGCGATAGCGACTTTCGCAGCCACTTCTTCTGAACTGACGCTGAAGCTTTCACCTGTTACGGAGAAACCCAGTGGGGAGATCAAGACAATGTTTTGCTGATCAAGCTGACGTTTGATGCCATCTGCATCCACACGACGCACGCGACCACCGTGGAAATAATCGACGCCTTCATCGACACCCAACGGTTGTGACGTCACGAAGTTACCGCTTACCACGTTCAGGTGTGCGCCAGCCATCGGAGTATTGATCAGGCCCATCGACATTTTCGCCATGATGTCCATCTGCATACCGCCGCAGACTTGCTTGATCACACTAAACGTTTCATCATCGGTGACGCGGACATGCTTATGAAAGCGCAGAGGAATATTATCCTGAATCAGTGCCGCATCTATTTGCGGGCGGGCACCGAAAACCAATACCAGCCTGATCCCTAGACTATGCAGCAGGGCGATATCTGCAATCAGCGAGGAAAAGTTTTCATCAGCAACTGTTTCACCACTCAGCATGATCACGAATGTAGAACCACGGTGGTGGTTTACATACGGTGTTGAATGACGGAACGCATGCACCAGCATTGCATCTCTTTCACGTACCATGGTCGGTCATGTCCTAACATCAAAAGTAGCGCTATGATGGTGAAAAAGCCCATTTGCATCAAGTATAAATAAGCAGTTTTTTTGATTTTTTATGTATTTTCCGATGGTGAAAAATAAAACGGGGGGAACAATGGAATGGTAAGGGCAATCTGTTTCGATTTTGACGGAACGCTGGTGGATTCAGAACATCTGCATTATGCCGCATGGCAGGCAGAATTACAGCCATTCGGATGCTCTCTGACGAAAAAACACTATATGGCCACGTTTTCCGGTGTTTCTACCTTTGCTACGGCGGAAATATTGATCCGCGACTACCAGTTACCCATCGCGACCGAGCAACTCATGAAGCAGAAAACGGCACGTTTTCTCACGTTGTTGCAAACCGAGTTGCCTGTGCCCATGCCCGGTGCCGAGGCTTTGTTAAAGGATATACAACAAACAGAACTGGCAGTGGCACTGGTAACAGGTTCTTATCGGCGGGAAATCATGCCGGTGCTGGAAAATCTGGGCTGGCAAGGCTATTTCTCTACCATCATTACCCGCGATGATGTACAGCACGCCAAACCGCATCCCGAACCTTATTTGACGGCGCTTGCGCGTCTGAATGTGGCAGCAGCGGCGTGTTTTGCGCTGGAAGATTCAGCAACCGGCATTCAGAGTGCGCACGATGCCGGGCTGACAGTACTGGCGGTGACGACGGAACATACCACCCTGCCAGCCGATAGCGGTTACAGCCTGCTTTTTCATTCGTTACCAGAGGTGGGGGAATATGTCGGAAAACTGGTGTCGTCCCGCGACAATCAATGATGCAGCGGTATTATCCGGCTTGCTGGTGCAGTTGGGCTATCCGGATACTGCACCCTTTATAACCGCTAAACTCGCAGCCATCGGTACTGATCCTGCGGCCAGATGCTGGGTTGCAGGGTATGACGAGCGGGTGCTCGGTTTCTTATCGTTGCATATCCTTCCGCAAATCGCCTTGCCGGGCGATTTTGCCCGTATCAGTTATTTCTGCATTGATGAAATAGCCAGAGGTCGTGGTGTGGGGAAAACATTACTTGGACATGCGGAATTATATGCTCGCGAATTAGGCTGTGATCGCATGGAGGTGCATTGTCATCAGCGTCGGGTTGATGCGCATCGCTTTTATGTGCGTGAAGGATTTGCAGAATCACCCAAATATTTCATTAAAATGTTGTAAACCCTGCTAAAAAACGAGTATTAAATTCATACCATAACCAAGAAAACTGGGGGAGTCAGGGATGTTAAATAAACAGGTCAATTTTATCGTCGATAATCAGGGCAATCGTGTTGCGGCCGTGGTACCGATCGATATCTTTGATGATTTAATGACATTACAAAAAGCCTTAATGAGCAGTAAGCCGGGGGAACGGGAGCTTTATCGTTTTCTGGTTAAAGATGCCGAGGCGAGCGGCTATCCGGTGGGGCAGCGTTATAAACCGGGTTTTATGATCACGCAGGGCTCGACAGCCACACTGGAACAGGCCGGTTCTTTACGTCAGGCGGTGATTGATCTGCGGAATAATTTATTGGTGAAAGGGGTGTTGGTGCGCACCAAAGACAACTATCTTTTTACTGATGACTATCTGTTTAACAGCCCGAGTTTGGCGGCCAGTCTGGTGGCTGGAAATAACCGGAGTGGTCTGGATGCCTGGAGCAATGATTCAGGTTTTACCTTGAAGCAATCAGGTTATGGGAAAAAATAATATTTGACCTATGTAGCTCATCAGACCGGTTTTTTACTGACCCGACAAAGTCGTGATGTCGGTGCTCAGGTTCAGGTGGAATACTGGCTGGCTACCGCCGAGGGGCCGGTTCGATTGTTGTTGGAAGATGAGCCTCCCAGTTTTTACTTGTTGCTGAAAGATAAAGAACGAGCGTTAACACTATTTCGACAACATCAGTTGCATGGGCGACTACGTACCACGTCATTACAAACCTTCCATCAGGATAAGCTCCTGAATTGCTGCTTTGCTACCCTGGCTGTTTATCATCGCGCCATTGAATTATTACACCTGCATCAGATTGAAATTTACGAAAGTGATTTGCGCTTTGCCGATGTCTGCCTGATGAATCGCTTTATCACCGCGGGGATGCGTTTCAGTGGGCAATACCGGCAACGAGCCGGTTATCGTGAAGTGAAGGTGACCGCGCTGGAGCCTGCGGAAATTGTACCTGCCTTTCGGGTGTTATCGCTGGATCTGGAATGTGCCATGAGTGGTGAACTCTATTCGGTCGCCTTGTTGCTGCGGGAACCGGATGGGCGAGAGCTCTCTCAGGTGATCATGGTCGGCGCCTCGCAACCTTCCGACATGAATATCGAATGGGTACAGGATGAGTTTGCGCTATTGTTGGCACTGGAGCGCTGGTTTTTGCGGCATGATCCCGATCTGATCATCGGCTGGAATGTCGTCAATTTCGATTTTCGTTTGCTGTTGCGTCGTGCTGAATTTCACAAACATCCACTGCGCTGGGGACGCGGCCAAAGTCTGATGCGCTGGCGGCCATCTCGGATCGACGATCAACAGGGGCAGCTCCTGTTGCCCGGTCGCATGGTGCTGGATGGCATAGACGCGTTGAAATCAGCCACGTTCCGTTTTGATCGCTATGGCTTGGAATCGGTTGCGCAAGCGCTGTTGGGGCGGGGCAAGGCGATCCATGATCCCGACGATCGGGTTGCGGAAATTACCCGGCTGTTTCACCATGACAAACTGGCACTGGCCCATTACAACCTTGAAGATTGTCGGCTGGTGCTGGAGATTTTTGATAAATGCCACCTGATTCCTTTTTTGTGCTTACGCAGCCAGTTGACCGGGTTGGAGTTAGATCGATACGGCGGTTCCGTGGCCGCATTTACCCATCTTTATCTACCTCGTTTGCATCAGGCTGGCTATATCGCTCCGAATCTGCCGCACGGCGCAATAGCGACGTCACCTGGCGGTTATGTCATGAATTCCCTGCCGGGTTTTTATCACGATGTGCTGGTGCTTGATTTTAAAAGTCTGTATCCCAGCATTATTCGGACATTCCATGTTGATCCGCTGGCATTGGTAACCGGGTTGCAAGAGCCGGAAGCAGAGACGATCCCCGGTTATATCGGTGGGCGTTTTTCCCGACGGCATCACATCCTGCCTGGTTTGATTGACCATCTATGGCAAGCTCGGGAACAGGCCAAAAACGAACGCGATCAGGCCAGATCACAGGCCATTAAAATTCTGATGAATGCCTTTTATGGGGTGATGGGGTCGGTTGGATGTCGTTTTTTTGATCCCCGATTGGCATCGGGTATTACGATGCGTGGCCATTGGATCATGCAGGAGACCCGGCAGTTTATTGAATCGCATGGCTATACCGTGATTTATGGCGACACCGATTCCACCTTTGTCTGGCTGAAAAATCATGTGACCCCGGAGCAGGCACAACAGATAGGCAAGCAACTGGTTGAACAGATCAATCAATGGTGGAAGATGCGCCTAAAGCAGGAATTACAGATCGACTCTTGTCTGGAATTGCAGTTTGAACGCCATTATCACCGTTTCCTGATGCCGACTTTGCGGGGCACTGAGCTGGGAAGTAAAAAACGTTATGCCGGACTTTGTCATGAAAACGGTGAAGACAAACTGATCTTCAAGGGAATGGAGACAGTGCGCTCTGATTGGACGGAACTGGCCAAAACCTTCCAGACGGGATTATACGAGCGCATATTCATGGAGCAGGATCCGCGCGCATTTATTCGGGAAACCATCGAGAAAACACAACGGGGCGAACTGGACGAATGTCTGGTTTACCGCAAACGGTTACGTCGCAAACTCGACGATTACGACAAAACACAACCACCGCATGTCAGAGCAGCCCGTCTCGCGGATCAAATTCGGCAGCAACGTGGGTTGCCGCCGCGTTATCAGCATCGGGGCTGGATTGAGTATGTCATCACGACCCAAGGCCCGGAACCGGTGGCGTATCGGCAACATCCGCTCGATTATCAACATTATATTGAAAAACAACTCAAGCCGGTGGCCGAGGCCATCCTGCCGCATATCAACCTGCAGTTCGATCAAATTGTTGACACTCAACTTTCTCTGTTCTGAAAAAGTTTCATTTGTAGGTTTATTGTTATTGCACTGTTTCTATTCTGTAATGGCATATTTTTTGATGAACCTTATTCACCGATAAAGTGCGTTTACCTCACAAAAACACTTTATTTTGCGAGGATAATCATTACACTGAATCTTAGTAATAATGATTCTCAATAACTGGTGGTTAGGTATGTTACTGTCTGAATTAACACCGGGACAAACAGCCCGCATAGTGAGTCTGGCGCAACTGGAACCTGCTGTAAGGCGGAAATTGATGGCGATGGGGGTGTTACCTTCGTCGGAAATTCGATTTATCCGTCAGGCACCGATGGGTGATCCGTTACAAATTGCCACATCCAGCATCACGCTTTCGATTCAGACAGCCTTAGCCCGCTTGATAGAGGTGCATGCCGTATGAGTCATCATGTTGTCACTGTTGGTAATCCCAATAGCGGGAAAACATCCCTGTTTAATGCGCTCACCGGGGCCAATCAGCAAGTCGGTAACTGGAGTGGAGTGACCGTCGATAAAAAGACCGGCCAATTCCAGTTTAAAGACGATGCCTATGAACTGGTCGATCTGCCGGGTATCTATGCATTGGAAAGCCGCGATAGTTCGATAGATGAACAGATTGCCTTTCGCTATGTGATGAACAATAAACCGGATTTGGTGATCAACGTGGTTGATGCCAGCAGTCTGGAACGTTCGTTATTGCTGACGTTGCAATTGCGCGAGTTAGGGTTACCGGTGCTGGTGGTGTTGAACAAATATGATGTGCTGAAACGTCGTAACCAGTCGATCGATACCGCCACATTGAGCGAAAAACTGCGGTGTCCGGTAGTCGCATTATCGGCGTATAACCGCAAAGAAGTGCTCTCGTTTAAGGCCTCGTTACCAGCATTGATGGCAAAGGCTCAAGCGACGCAACCACTGACACTGACATATAACGATGAGATTGATTCGTTGGTCGGTCACATTGCTGGGCAGCTTGCGCATACACATTTGTCGGCACGGGGCTGTGCCTTGCGCCTGCTGGAGCAGGATCCGGTGGTGACAGAGTCGATGTCAGCGCAACTTTCTGACAAGACATCACAGCAAATCATGCAATTACAGCATATGCAGGATCTGGATCTGGCGCTCGCCGATACCCGTTTCAGTTATGTGTACCATGAGTGTCGCCCGGCATTACATCAGCATGGAAAATTGAGCCAAAAACGCAGTGAACAACTGGATAATCTGCTGCTGAATCGTTGGTTAGGTTTGCCGTTTTTCCTGGGCATGATGTATCTGATGTTTCTGTTTGCCATCAATCTCGGCAGTGCGTTCATTGATTTCTTTGACATTCTCGTTGGCGGTATCTTTGTTGAAGGCTCGCGGGTCTTGTTTGAACATATCGGCTTACCCGAATGGCTGATCGCCTTGCTATCTGACGGGTTTGGCAATGGTATCCGTACCGTCGCCACGTTTATTCCTGTCATCGGCTTCCTTTATATGTTTCTGGCGGCGCTGGAAGCCTCCGGTTATCTGGCTCGGGCGGCGTTTGTGGTCGATCGGTTAATGCGCTATCTCGGGTTGCCCGGTAAAGCGTTTGTACCGATGTTGATGGGGTTTGGCTGTTCCGTACCGGCATTCATGGCAACACGCACCCTGAATACCGAACGTGAACGCATGCTGACGAATGCCATGGCGCCGTTTATGTCTTGTGGTGCCCGTTTACCGGTATATGCCTTATTTGCGGTCGCATTCTTCCCTGATTCAGGTCAGAACATCGTTTTCGCACTCTATCTGTTCGGCATTCTGGCGGCGATATTGACCGGGTTGTTGTTGCGAAACACCATTCTGCCGGGAAAAAGTGAATCAACGATCATGGAAATGCCAGACTATGAATTACCGCGTCTGAACTATATCTTTCTGAAAACCTGGCAAAAACTGAAGATTTTCATTCTCGGGGCTGGAAAGGTCATCGTGTTGCTGGTTGCGGTACTGAGTGTCTTTAACTCTATGGGTATTGATGGTTCATTCGGCAATCAAAATAATGGCAAATCACTGTTGGCGGTGGCTGCACAAAAGGTCACCCCGATCTTGTCACCACTTGGTATTCAGCAAGACAACTGGCAGGCAACAGTCGGGATCATCACCGGGATTTTTGCCAAAGAAGCCGTCGTTGGTACATTGAATACGCTTTATCAGGCGCAGACGGCTGGAAACACACTGTCTGGCAGCTTTAATTTATGGGCTAAGTTCTCTGAAGCAGCAGCAACCATTCCGGCAAATCTGGCCAACATCAATGTGAAAGATCCGGTGGGTCTGGATATCGGCGATGTGAAAGATCAGCAGGCAGAAGCGGCGACGCAATCGGTGGATGTCTCGACTTATGCCAATATGCAGCAACATTTCGCCGGTATGGCGGGTGCCTTTGCCTATCTGTTATTCATCTTGCTGTATATGCCTTGTTCTGCGGCAATGGGCGCGTTAGTCCGTGAATCAGGACGTAACTGGGCTCTCTTTGTTGCGATGTGGTGCAACCTGTTGGCCTTTGCTGTTTCCACGCTCTATTTTCAGATAGCGACGTTTAGCAATCACCCGACCACCAGCTTGTTCTGGGTTGCGTTCTACATCGGTGGTTTCCTGCTACTGACGTTCGGCTTACGACGTCGGGGCGATATTCTGCTGAATAAGAGGGTATTGATATGATCCTGCGTGAAATTGCCGCCTGTTTGCAGCAAAAACAACGTATGACCGGGCGTGAACTCGCCCGTCAGTTTCATACTTCTGAAGATGCTATGGACGCCATGATTGGGGTTTGGATGCGCAAAGGGCGGGTTCGTAAAATAACTGCTGCGGGTTGTAAAGGCTCTTGTTGTGGGCAGCGGAGTGAAATCTTCTATGAATGGCAACCGGAAGGGTTAATCGGTTTTATTCAGAAGAATTGATACATCCATACGCCCGGCAGTAGTGCTGGGCGCATTGCTTTGAGACGCCTATAATGTTGTTTCTGATCCAGCCATGAGGTGTCATCGATGTTATCCCTCGTTATTATTTCCGATATTCACGGTTGTGCTCCCGCATTAGAAAAAGTGCTCTCGCAGACAGCATCATTTTCTCCGGATTATTATCTGCTATTGGGTGATATTCTGAACCATGGGCCCCGTAATCCTGTGCCGCAAGGGTATGCACCACCGCAAGTGGCTGAATTATTGAATTCCGTTCGTGAAAAGATAATTGCAGTAAGAGGGAACTGCGACTGTGAAGTCGACCAGATGTTATTGCAGTTTCCTTGTCTGGCACCTCATAACCAATTATTGCTGGATGATCGCCGCTGGTTCATGACACATGGTCATGTCTATGAAACGAATACATTACCGTTGGCGACGGGTGATATTTTGTTGAGCGGACATACACACCTTGCTGGGATCGAACACGATGCGAGCGGCATTTATCACATAAACCCCGGTTCTATCACCTTCCCGCGTAATGGTGCTGAAGCCAGTTATGCGGTGTATCGGCAGCATGAATTAACCATTATGGGTTTGGATACGCAACAAATCCTGGCCAGACAGCATTTTCCTCTCAATATATAACTATCGCTGAGAGTGTTTCTGAGTTTCTATGAAACATTGTGATTTAGTTACATATCTGTTTACATGGTTTTTGTAATGTAAATCACTTTTTTTCGTCCATTATTTAAGGAGAATTAAAAAACTTATTTTAAATAAATGTAACTTTATTTGTTACATTGCGTGGAGCTGTCATGTTAGCCGAAGAATATTATCGTCCATTGTTACATTTTACTCCGGTATTTGGCTGGCTTAATGACCCGAATGGACTGGTTTACAAAGACGGCGAATATCATCTTTTTTATCAGTATTACCCCTGCGATAGCGTTTGGGGGCCGATGCACTGGGGGCATGCGGTCAGCCATAATTTATTGTCATGGACACATCTGCCGATCGCGTTGGCACCCGACGAATTAGGGATGTGTTTTTCCGGTACCGCAGCGGTTGATCGCGGTGATAAATCAGGTTTGTTTGGCGGTAAAGATGGTCTGCTGGCGTATTACACCATTGCCGCTGAAAAAATGCCGGAGGATATCGATTTCCCACAAAGTCAGGGCTTGGCATATAGTTCCGACAACGGGCGTCACTGGACGAAATACCGAGGTAATCCGGTATTGCCGAATCCTGGGTTACAGGATTTTCGTGATCCCAAAGTGTTCTGGCATGAACCGACACAACGCTGGATCATGGTTGTCACGCTGGGCCAGCAGGTCGGTATCTATCGCTCGACAGATGCGAAACAGTGGCAATTCAGTTCCTCATTCGGATACGAACAGGGTGCCCATGACGAGCGCGCCTGGGAATGTCCTGATCTGTTTGAGATCAAGATAGATGGGCAGTCCGAAAGCCGCTGGATCTTGATCGTTGGTGTGCAGCGTCAGGCCTATGCGGGTGGTTCGGGGACACAATATTTCGTCGGTCAGTTCGATGGTAAGCATTTTGTAAATGAAAACAGCCCGGAAACGGTTCTCTGGCTGGATTACGGTCGGGATTTCTATGCCACCCAAACCTGGGCTGATATTCCACAGGCAGATGGACGTCGTATTGCCCTGAGCTGGATGAGTTGTTGGCCTTATGCGAACCATATTCCAACACAAAGCTGGCGTTCTACGATGAGCATGCCGCATGAATTAGTGCTGAAACAGACCGCGGATGGTTTGCGTTTGCATCATGCTTTTATTCGGGAACTCCAAACTACTTATAGCAACAGCCATCAATTCTCAGATCGGCACTATATGGCAGAAGCCACGGCACAATCCACGGCAGAAACCGCCTTATTTGAGATTGAATGGACTCACGCCCTTCGTTTAAAACTCAATATGACCTTAGCGGCTGATTCTACCGTGGTCCTGACACCGTTACAGGGTGTGCGATTTGAACTATCGGCGTTGAATGATGAGCTTAAGTTACGTTGTTTACGCCAGGGGGCAAGTGGCGACGAGGCTTATGACCAGCATTTTCCACATGATTATTCGCTGGCTTTAGGTGCCAATCGTTCGATTGATCTGGATCTGTTATTAGACCGTTGCTCCGTGGAGCTGTTACTCGATCATGGCCTCTATTCCGTGACAAATCTGGCTTTCCCGGAGCAGGGCCCTGAGCAAACATTGAGTCTGCATATGACAGCCGGTTCGATGGTGGCGAATGCTGAATGGCATGAGTTGCACCAGCCCGAGCAACATGACTGAAACCGACTGCATTGTTTTAGAGAAAATGGAAAAGAGATGACCACAATAAGAGATGTTGCTCAATTAGCCGGGGTGTCCATTGCTACCATTTCCCGCGTATTGAATAATTCTGACAAGGTGTCACCGGATACGGCGAAACATGTCCGTGCCGTGATCAACGAGCTGGGTTACGTTTATAGCCCGCCTTTGAGTACTCGGCGATCCGCAGCTGATCGCCAACAGCTTTTTGCTATCATTTTGCCGACACTGGCCAACCCTTATTTTTCCGAATTACTGGATATTGTGGAACAAGAGGCGCAATTCCTTGGCCGGGCGTTACTGGTCTTTAATTCCAGAGGTGATGCACAACGCGAACTGGCATTACTCAATGCCTGCAAGCAGTACAAAATTGATGGGTTGTTTATCGTTCCTTGCTCGCGCAACACCGCACATCTGACCAGTACCGAGCGCCAGCCCTTTCCGGTCGTTGTCTTAACCAAACTGGTGTCAGAAATGACCAGTGTCGCGGTTGATCACATCGAAGGGGGGGCGCAGGTTGCCGAACATCTGGTGAGTATGGGGCACACGGCCATCGGCTATATTGGGGCTACCGATGAAACTGAGCAGAAGTTTCTCGGGTTTAGAGATACGTTGATGACCTTGGGGGTGCCGCTAGCTACAGAGAACATCATCCAGACCCCCGCATTGACAGCAGGTGAAATCGCCGAACGCTTTAAAGAATATCTCGACGCTCATCCGTCACTACCTTTCTCTGCGATTTTTGCTTTCAATGATGTGGCCGCTCAGCAAGTGATTGAGGTGTTGTATCAGCGTGGTTATAAGATCCCGGAGCAGGTTCAGGTTGTCGGATTTGATAATACCTTGTTGGCGCAAGTCATGAATATCAGTAGTGTGGCACAGCCCATGCGTGAAATCGGGCGATTGGGTTGTCAGGAAATGATCCGTCTGATTTCAGATAAAGAGCGAGATACCCGTCACCTGACATTGTCTCCGCGACTGGTGTTGCGCAATAGTTCAGTCAAAGTAAATATGCGTCGTTTCTAAACAGGGAAGGCATCTAAACGTAACGGACGTTTCAGCAGTGATGCGACATGGGGCTGCTGTTCGTTATCGGTACGGTAAGCGAGATAAATCGGGCGTACTAACGCCGGAACCTCTGCTACAAGGTGTAATTTTTCGTTTTCCAGATACTGCGAGATCAGGAGCTGGGGCAGGTAGGTGACACCACCGTGTTTGAGCAGATGTTGCAGTGCCTGCTGGATGGAACCTGTTTGCAAGGCGGGTATTCTGTTCTGCAATTCAACGGGGATCAGGGATGGGACTGTGTTGCTACTCCAATCAAGCCAGGGCTGATTAGCCAACACATCCGCTGTCAGACCCGGCGTTCGGCTGACCAGATTTAAGTGAATTTCACTGACCTGACTCACCGTGATTTCATCAATTTTGCTGGGTTCAGTCAGTACGGCCAAATCGAGCGAACGTTCCAATAGCTGACGGCAAAGCTGTTCACGATTGCCGGTTTCTAATCGCATCGCTCCCTGTGGCTGTTCGCTGAACCAATCATCCAGCCAGCATTGCAGACCCATTTCCCAGCAGGCCTGTGGCGCGCCCACGGCCAACTGATGCGGCATAGCATCGTCACCAATGAGTGCTTGTTTAGCGCGACCTAACGTTTGCAGGATGGTCTCTGCATAGGGTAAAAGATGCTCACCTGACTGGGTTAGCTGAATATTATTGCGATGACGGGCAAAAAGACTGACCCCCAGCTGTTGTTCCAGCTGGCGGATCCGAAAACTCACCGCCGATTGTGTGAGATACAGATTCTCGGCGGCGCGTCCGAAGTGACGGGTTTTGCTGACCTCAATAAAGGTGCGCAGCAGATCCGTGTCCATTACTCCAGTGGCTCTTCTACCGACTCGAAGCTGCCTTCGTCTCCGGTTGAAGTGCACAGACGGTGTACACGGCGAGGGCCGATCACTTTGATATATTTCAGCCATACTTTAGCAAACGGGTTACCGGCAGCATCACCTGCTTTTACGCGTTCCACAAAAGCGACTTCCACATCATCTTTTGGCTCTCTTTTGCCTTGGTACAGTTCCATCATGGCATGTCCATGGCGTTCCAGCAGATCGCTTTCACCCACGGTAAAGTTACCGCTGCGGCGGATACCGCGAGGAAAGTGCTGCAGATCATTAAAACGTTTTTCTGATTCAAAGCTCATGGCGTATGAGTACCTCTGTTATTCCATTGCGGGGAAGTATGTTCAGCATCGCGCATACTTAAAAATCGAGTTTTTTTTCTTAAAGATAAATTTTTTTTATCAATCGATTTAGTACTACAGAAGTGTATTTTTCTTGTACTAATTGATAGTTAAGAATTATCGGATGCCGGTAACATAATGCGCTGTAATAGATCGCTTTCATGCAGTGCCCGTTTGACTAAAGCGTATCCCCCCATGGTACCTTGCCCTTGAAAACGGGCTTTTTCCAAGCGTAGCTCATGATTAAAATTTGGTAATGACTGACGCTGAATTTGTTGTTGCAAAGCAGGAAATAGCACACTGGCACTTTGAACAACTTCACCTGCCAACAGAATTTTTTCAGGGTTAAACAGATTGACCAGCATTGCCAGCACGCGTCCCAGATGATTACCGGTTTGACGTATGATTTGTACAGCGACCGGATCACCTTCCTGCGCGGCTTTGCAGATAATATCAATCGATAAATTGTCGCTGGTCAGTCCGCTTGGATGTCCGCGGGTTAACAGGGCTTTGGTTTGAGCAACAATAGACTTGTTGGAGACCAGAGTTTCCAGGCAGCCAAAGTTTCCGCAATGACATTGATCGCCAAACGGATCAATTTGAATGTGGCCGATTTCCCCGACGTTACGGTTTTTACCAAGCAGAAGTTGACCATTACTGATGATGCCAGCCCCGGCACCATGATGAATACTCACCAGAATGAAATCCTGACAGCCCTGCGCATTACCCAGATAATACTCAGCCAATGCTAACGCCCGAGTATCGTTGCCAATGTAGATGGGTAAATCAGTGACAGACTGTAAGTGCCGCGCCAGCTCCAGATTTTCGATCTGATGATTAGGCGAATACAACACAGTGCCAGTTTGGGGATCGACCAGTCCAGCCATTGTAATGGCAACCGCAATAAATCGTTGTCCGGGCTTAACCGATTTCAACTTTTGCTGAATAGCTTGTGTGAGTGAAGCGATAATACCTTCAGCATCATGTTGGATCAGCGGGCTGACAATATGCTGATGCATGGTGCCGGAAAGATCCATCACGCTGCATTGCAATTCTTCCCGACCCAGCCGACACGAGATGAATAAAAAGGAACTTTGTTCGGTCGTCAGCGAGATCGCCGGACGCCCGCCGGTAGAGGCTTGTTGTGCCACCTCTTTGATCAGGCCGTTTTCCAGTAACTGACGGGTAATATTTGTCACACTGGCGGGTGCCAGTGCGCTGATTTGGGCGATATCGACACGGGAGATCGGGCCTTGGGTATCGATCAACCGATACACTAATGCTGCATTTACCTGCTTCAGCAGTTCATGATTCGCAACCCGTTCTCCGCGTGTGCTCATATGACATCCTTTGTCCAGTGACCACCAACCATGGTATCAACAATTTGATAGTTTTTATCAAATCGGGCCAGATTTGCAATCAATCCTGGTTGTATTGCCCCTAATTTATCATCCACTCCGATTGCGCGGGCAGGGTAGAGCGTTGCCATTCTGACCGCTTCATCTAACGATATTCCGGCATGTTCAACCAATAGCTGAATGCCTTCGATCATGGTCAGCGCTGATCCGCCCAGAGTTCCGTTGGCATCTTCACAACGCCCATTGCGAAGAAAAATCTCGGCACCGCAGAAATCAAATTTGTCAAAACCGGCAGGAGGCATTGCGGCCGCAGTGGCATCGGTGACCAGACAGAGCCGTTCGCCCATGACTTTTTTAGCCAGACGGACATTGGCCCAGTGCACATGAAAACCATCAGCCACAAGACCGGTATAGACGTCTTGCCGATCATAAATGGCCCCGACGATGCCTGGTATCCGGCCATTTTCTGTGGCGGTCATGGCATTGTAGAGATGCGTAGCAAAGCGAATGCCGGCATCAAATCCTGCCATTGCCTGCTCATAGGTGGCAGCCGAGTGACCGATACTGACGGTGATACCCGCATCAGCCAATTGGCGTATATGCTCGGCCTGATTGAGTTCTGGAGCTAGGGTGATTTTTTTCAGCCAAGGCGATTGAGAACATAAATAATGGATCATCGCCTCAGAAGGCTGACGCAACTGCTCTTTGGGATGAATACCACGGCGTTTGGGGTTGGTATATGGCCCTTCCAGATGCATACCCAATACTTGGTATTGGTGTTGTTGCATAAACGCTTGCGTCGCGGTTAATGCCTGTTCAATGGTTTGATCACTGTCGCTGATCAAGGTAGGCAGAAAACTGGTTGTGCCTGAGCGCAGATTGGTGCGCTGCATGTGTGTCAACGTGGCGACGTCCGGGGTGTCATTAAACATCACACCACCACAACCGTTCAGTTGCAAATCAATGAAACCAGGGCAGAGGATATGCCCTTGCATATCCTGTCGTGGCAGCTCAGCCGGAAGTTCTGTCTGTGGTAACAGCGCGACCACTTTTCCTTCGGCCACGACAACGGCCGTATCCGTGAGCCGTTGATAACCAGTCAGGAGTACACTGTTACAAAGCGCGTACATGCTTATCTCCTTAAAACTTTGATAATTCAGGTGCTTCTAACTGCTGGAAGTAACGCAGTGTTTTGACTTTCAGCTCCATGGTTGCGGGTTCATCGCAGACAATAATACTGCGGGGATGCAACTGCAGGGCTGAGATGGTCCATAAATGATTCACACTCCCTTCAACGCCGGCTTGCACAGCTAATGCCTTATTGTGGCCAGTCGCGAGGATCAGCACTTCTTCCGCATCCAGCAATGTACCGACACCAACGGTCAGCGCCATCTTAGGCACTTGATTTATGTCATCTTCAAAGAAGCGGGCATTATCCATCAATGTTTCTTGCGTCAGCGTCTTGATCCGGGTGCGAGAGCTTAATGATGAGGCGGGCTCATTAAAAGCGATATGTCCATCACTGCCAACCCCCCCGAAAAACAGTTTGATACCGCCTGTTGCCTTGATCTTGGCTTCATAGGCCGCACATTCTGCCAGCAGATCGGTGGCGGTACCATCCAGAATGTTGATGTTTTCTTTCGGTATATCGACATGATTAAAGAAGTTATCAAACATGAAACGGTGATAGCTTTGCGGATGTTCGGCATGCAAGCCAACATATTCATCCATATTGAACGTGATCACATTGGCAAAGCTAACTTCACCTTGCTGGTATAGCTTGATTAACTGCTTGTAAGTTTCAAGCGGTGTTCCACCGGTTGGCAAACCTAACACGAAAGGACGATCACTTGTTGGCGCAAATTGCTTGATGCGTTCAACAATATAACGGGCAGACCATAATCCAACTTGGGTTTTATCTTTTAACGGCAGCATACGCATTGTGTGTTTCTCCATTGACGTCTCATTACTTATTTTTAATTGTGAATAAACATCCGGTTTATTGCAATTGAGTTGTATATTTTTTTTGCAAATATGAGCTTTGTGTGGCATAAATCACAGAACTTAGTTTATAGGATGAACTAAGATGATTGTGGGGCTGCACAAATGCACTTATGGAGAGGAATACATGAACATTTTGGGTTATACGCAAAAACTCGGTAAAGCAATTATGCTGCCGATAGCCATTCTGCCGGTTGCAGCAATTCTGCTGCGTCTCGGTCAGGCGGATATGCTGAATATCTCTTTTATGGCTCAGGCTGGGGGCGCAATTTTTGGTCAATTACCGTTATTATTTGGTATCGGTATCGCAATCGGTTTATCAAAAGATGATGCGGGCGCGGCGGGTTTAGCCGGGGCTGCGGGTTATCTGGTGCTGACTGAAGCAGCCAAGACAATCAACGCAGACATTAACATGTCGTTTTTCGGTGGCATCGTGGCGGGGATTGTAGCCGGGCATGTCTATAACCGTTTCCATGCAACCAACTTACCTGCATATCTGGCATTCTTTGGTGGTAAACGACTGGTTCCTATCATGACTGGATTGATCTGTCTGATTCTGGCAGGGGTGAGTGGCGTGGTCTGGCCGGTCATTCAGCATGGTATCGATGCTTTTGGTCATGCTGTTGCAAATTCAGGCGCATTGGGTGAGTTTACCTACGGTTTACTGAACCGAGCCCTGATTCCGGTCGGGTTGCATCATGTCGTGAATTCGATCTTCTGGTTTGGTCTGGGTGAATGCACCAAGGTCACGTATGACGTTGCTGGTGCATTACACAATATTTGTCTGGCACCCGATGTTGTCAAAACCTTGTCGGTTGGCGGTGTTGTTCCTGGTGTCGATGGCGGTGTTATCAAAGAAATTGCCGCGCAGGCTGCTCGTGGTGACCTGAATCGCTTCTTTGCGGGGGATCATACAGCGGGTGTATTCATGACTGGTTTCTTCCCAATCATGATGTTCGGTTTGCCTGCTGCTGCGCTGGCTATGTATCTGGCTGCGCCGAAAAATCGCCGTGCTCAGGTTGGTGGTTTGCTATTATCTGTGGCATTAACCGCGTTCCTGACCGGGGTAACTGAACCGCTGGAATTCATGTTCATGTTCCTGGCTCCGGTACTGTATGCAGCACACGCTGTATTGACCGGCTTATCACTGGTGGTGACTAACTATCTGGGCGTACTCGATGGTTTTGGTTTCTCGGCGGGTTTGTTTGACTTTGTGATCAACTGGGGGCTGGCAACTAAACCGGCTTTATTACTGGTGATTGGTTTAGTGTTTGGTGGTATTTACTTCACCGTGTTTTATACCGCTATTAAATGGTTCGACCTGAAAACCCCTGGTCGTGAAACCGATAATGATGATGTTCAAATCGTTAGAGGTGCCTCTAAAGATATGCAGGCGTTAGCCAACAACTATCTGGTGGCTCTGGGTGGTGAAGAAAATCTGACCCAAATTGATGCTTGTATCACACGTCTACGCTTGTCAGTACGGGATATGAAACAGGTTGATGACAAGGCATTAAAAGCTTTGGGTGCCAGTGGCGTCGTGAAATTAAATGCTACTAACCTGCAGGTAGTGCTTGGTCCGCAAGCCGAAATTGTTGCCGGCGCGATGAAAGCGGCCATTGCCGGCTAAGTTAAACACGCATTATCCAACCACTGCCAAGATACCGGCAGTGGTTTTTTTATGGCTGAAATTTGAGTTTTTGCATAATACTTAAACGATGTGAATCAGCTTTTTGAGCTTAAGGTGCTGATTTGGCAAATACCTATTGAGCGTAGTGTCATAAATATGGATGATACTCGGTTAACGCATACAAAAGATAATCACTATCCGAGGTGAATGATGACTCAAATGGAGCATCGACCAACCAATTTTATCCGTCAGATCATTGATGAAGATCTGGCCAGTGGTAAACATACGTCTATTGCCACTCGTTTTCCGCCTGAACCCAATGGTTATTTACATATTGGTCACGCAAAATCTATCTGCCTGAACTTTGGTATTGCAAACGACTATCAGGGAACCTGTAACCTGCGTTTTGACGACACCAACCCGGCAAAGGAAGAAGTGGAATATGTCGAATCTATCCAACGCGATGTGCAATGGTTAGGTTTTCAATGGAATGGTGAAGTTCGTTACTCCTCGGATTATTTTGACCAATTGCACGCATACGCCGTTGAATTGATCAATAAAGGTCTGGCTTATGTGGATGAACTGAGCCCGGAGCAGATCCGTGAATACCGTGGCACATTAACCCAGCCAGGCAAAAACAGCCCATTCCGTGATCGTTCAGTGGAAGAGAACCTGACACTGTTTGAAAAAATGAAAAACGGTGGCTTCAAAGAAGGTGAAGCCTGTCTGCGTGCAAAAATCGACATGGCTTCTTCTTTCATGGTGATGCGAGATCCGGTTATTTATCGTATCAAGTTTGCAGAACATCATCAGACTGGTAACAAGTGGTGCATCTATCCGATGTATGACTTTACCCATTGCATCTCTGACGCATTAGAAGGTATTACGCATTCTATCTGTACGCTGGAATTCCAGGATAACCGCCGCTTGTATGACTGGGTACTGGATAACATCACGATCCCTTGCCACCCGCGTCAATACGAATTTAGCCGTCTGAATCTTGAATATGCCATCATGTCCAAGCGTAAGCTGAATTTGCTGGTGACAGAAGGCATCGTTGAGGGATGGGATGACCCTCGTATGCCGACCGTTTCTGGTTTGCGTCGCCGCGGTTATACGCCAGAAGCCATTCGCGAATTCTGCCATCGTATCGGTGTGACCAAGCAAGACAACACGGTGGAGATGAGTGCGCTGGAATCTTGTATTCGTGAAGATCTGAATGAACGTGCCCCACGTGCTATGGCGGTATTAGATCCGCTGCGTGTGGTGCTGGAAAATATGCCGGAAGGTCATTTCGAAGAAATTTCCATTATCAATCATCCGAACAAACCAGAAATGGGTTCACGTCTGGTACCGTTCAGCCGTGAAATTTTCATCGATCGTGCTGATTTTCGTGAAGAGGCCAACAAGCAATATAAACGTCTGGTGATGGGCAAAGAGGTGCGTCTGCGCCATGCCTATATCATCAAGGCGGAGCGTGTGGAAAAAGATGCCGAAGGCAACATTATCACGCTGTATTGTTCTGTTGACTGCGATACGCTCGGTAAAGACCCCGCGGATGGTCGCAAGGTCAAAGGCGTGATTCACTGGGTTTCAGCAGCACATGCACTGGATGCGGAAGTTCGGATGTATGACCGTCTCTTTGCGGTTGCCAATCCGGGTGCCGCTGAAGACTTCCTCAGCACTATCAATCCGCAATCACTGCGTATTGTGGAACATGCGAAGCTGGAACCATCGTTGCAAAATGCACAACCGGAATTTGCCTATCAGTTTGAACGAGAAGGTTATTTCTGTGCTGACAGCAAATTGTCTTCATCAGACAAGCTGGTGTTCAATCTGACTGTTGCCTTACGTGATACCTGGGTGGGTTAAACCACACCCGGTCACCAATAAAAAACCGCCTGAACTGAGGGCGGTTTTTTTATGGAGCATTAGTAATGAGGGGGCGGGGTTTCTTCGCTCTGACTTGCAATCTGGCTCACCACCATTTCTTTCATGCGGTTAATGATTAAACCCATTTGATGACGTAATTTATCCAGATCCTGCTGCTGCAAAGCCAGCGCCTGATTCAATTGTTCGATAGTATCATCTTGAAATGCCTGACGACTTTCCAGTTGTTCGATACGGGCATTTAGTTCGTTTATCTGCTGTAACATTGTTTCACTCATCTTCGGTTGTCTGACGCATTATAGGCCTTATCATTTTTCTCACAATTCCCTTTATTTGCCTGTTGTTCAATTAAAACTGGCGGTAGTATAAGGCGCTTGCCTAGATAGCCTCTCGTTAATTAGAACTGAGAGCCGGATTTGTTCTCTTGGAGAAAATAATGAAAAAAATGATCAAGATGTCTTTGTTGGCGGTTGCAGTGACAGTGTCTCTGACTGCATGTCAGAAAGATGAACCCAAAGCACCTGTCGCCGATAAAGTTGAGCTGAAAACTTTTGAACAGCAATCAGCTTATGCGATTGGTCTGTCTATGGGTCGTTACATCAATTCGACACTTTCTCGTCAGCAAGATCTGGGTATCAAGCTGGATAATGAAATGATCATGAACGGTGTGAAAGATGGTCTGGCTAAAAAAGCGCAAATGAGCGATGCAGACATTGAAAAAGCACTGAAAACTTATGACCAGAAAATTAACGAAGCTGCTACCAAAAAAGCAGAAGCTGATGCGAAATCCAGCTTAGAAAATGGCAAGAAATATTTGGAAGAAAACGCTAAAAAACCAGGCGTGACTGTGACCAAATCAGGTCTGCAATATGAAGTCCTGAAAATGGGTACTGGTGAAAAACCAAAAGCAACAGATGAAGTTCGTGTTCACTATGTTGGTACTCTGATTAACGGCACCAAATTCGATAGCTCTTATGATCGTAAAGAGCCTGCTGAATTCCCTCTGGATCGAGTTATTCCAGGTTGGACTGAAGGTGTTCAATTAATGCCTGTTGGTTCTAAATTCAAATTTACTCTGCCACCTTCACTGGCTTACGGTGAACAAGGTGCAGGTTCTATTCCGCCAAATTCTGTTCTGGTTTTTGAAGTGGAATTACTGGATATCGTGAAAGATAAAGCGAAGCCAGCCGCAGAAGCCGCGCCAGCAGAAGCTAAAAAATAATAACTGATGCTGATGCCACCGCTAGTGTGGCATCAGCATGTACTCATATAAATGCAGTTGCATTGCCGTTGTTATCTCTGTTTCAACCTTCTTCATCCCAACCCGCACCAATAATGAAATAGAGGCGATATTCGCCGGATGAACACGGGCCCTGATCGGTTGCTGTGGGTGCTGTATTTGCCAATGCTTGAGCACTTTAATGAGCGCTTCTGTCATGATCCCTTGTCGCCAGTGATCCGGGTGCAGCCAATAGCTCAGTTCACACTCATTGTTTTTTTGAGGTTGTAAGGTGATCATTCCTATCGGTTTTTCAGTTTGTCTGTCACGCAGCGCATAACAACAGCCCTGACCAGAGTGATGTTGTTTTTGTTGTGTGAGTATCCAGCGCAATAGTTGTGTTTCAGAGCTCGGCATCTGACAGCTAAGGCTGGCGTTGGCAAATAAGGGGTGACTGATAATGGCACTGATCCAGCTCATGTCTTGCAACACAATCGGATGCAAATCGAGCCGGGGAGTGGATAACGGTGGCATCATTGACATAACTGATTGATACTGACAGAGAAGGAATAATAACCCGTATTCAGGATCGGAGGTGCACTATGTTTATTATTTCCCTGACCTATAAAGTCGAGATCGCCAAGATTGAAGAATATATGGATGCACACAAAGCCTATCTGCAGGCTCAGTATGATGCAGGTCATTTCATCGCCTCTGGACGCAAGGTACCGCGAACAGGGGGGATTATTTTGGCACGTTCTGAAAGTTTGGAAACACTGGAACCTATTTTGGCCGCAGATCCGTTTCATTTGCACAAACTGGCTGATTATGAAATTACAGAGTTTATGCCCACTATGGTGAGTGATGACTTCCGCAGTTTACTTGGGGTCTGAATACTGACGTGCTGCTCCGTTTGCTTCGGAGCAGCACAATCATCGTCAAGGACGGAACGAAGATTCCGCTTGTTGTAACGTCTGATAATCGCCTAAAACCGGCAACTTCAGCAGATAGCGCCGCAACATATCCTGTGCAGCAAAGGCAATGATCCGGCGCTGTAATGTGACATCCAGCGTGCGCACATACAAGGTTTGCGCCCAACCGTGTAAACCATCCCATAATGCAATCGGATAGCGTTGCTCTTTCGCGGTACCAATAGCGAGTGTGAGCCGGGAGTGGTGTTGAATATGCTGCAATAACTCATCAGCATGTTCCGGCAGATGGGAATGGTAATCAGCACATAATTGCGGAATTACCGGTGCTAATTCCGTCAGCAATTCGCCGCAAGTGCTCCCCTCTAAAATCTCCAGTGGTGACGAGTCTAATAAATCAGCCAGACGTTGCGGCATGTCCAGATAGTCTGAGGCCACCATATAAGGCGAGATCACTGAAAGTAACTGTTTTTCCGCCAGGTCAAAATCAGCATCAGCATGTTGACTGATCAGTTTCATTTCAATGATGGGCATAGAAGAGCGATAACCCAGCTCGATATGTGCTGGCCAGGTTAGAGGATCAAGCATATCACTGAGAGATGACTCAGAAATACCAAAGGTAAAGTAACGGCGAACCACCGCTGAACCGACAGGGTATAGCGTGTGCAAATCAGGGATGATTTGCTCATTCACCATTTTTTTGAACTCGTTCGGGACACCAGGGGTGAAATAGCAAAGTGCATTATTGATTTTGAGCTTAAAGCCGCAAGCGGTACCTATCGGATTATCTACAACCGTTGCCCCCTGCGGTAACATCGCTTGTTTCCGATTGCTGGCAGGCATTGCCCGGCCACGGTGGGAGAATTTTTGTTCCATATTGGCTAGCCAGTCATTGTTCAGCTCCAGAGGAACTGCTGCGACCTGAGCAACCGCATCCGTTGTTTTATCATCGGAGGTTGGGCCTAAGCCACCATTAAAGATAATGACATCGGCAATGAGACTGCGCTCATGCAATACTTGAGTTAAGTCATCCATCCGGTCGCCGACGGTTTGACGACGGCGAACCTGCCAGCCATGTTCTAATAGCTGCAGGCTTAACCATGAGGCGTTGGTATCAACAGTAAAACCAGTTAAAACTTCATCTCCGGTCGTAATTATTTCAATAATCATTTGGGTACCAATTAGTTTGATTAAGCATATTCTGCTAAAAATCAGCTACCATTGGCCCCATTTGAAGAGTCGAAGAAGTAACTGATACGAGTTCGCGGACTGAGATAATCAAAGATTTCCTGCGGCAATCGAGAGGGTAATAATACTCGCTTGATGCTTAGATTCATATTTTCCAAATCAATTATTGCCGCTTCATTACGCGGAACTGCAGGATCATAGACCTGCACGGCGGGGTAGAGCAGACGTTGACTGTTGACTGACATGACTAATCCAACCTGTCCATTGGATAACTCGACCACGCTACCGGGCGGGTAGATCCCCAAGTGTTTTATCAGCAAGCCAATGTAATCTTTATTCAATTGTTTGGTTTTATGTTTGAACATAAATGACAACACCGTATGAGGTGTTGCTGCCGCTTTGCCGCCCATTTGTGGATGACACAAGGAGTCATATTCATCAATGACCGACATCAGTTGCGTCAGGTCATCTAACTGGGAGGCTTTCAACCCTTCAGGATAACCGGAACCGTCAAGTCGTTCATGATGCTTTAGAATCATGCCTTTGGCCTGCGTCGGGAATTCCTGTGCCAGATCTAACAACGCCAGACTATAACGCGGATGCAGTTTATACAGGTTTTCTTCTGGCTTGGTTAGCGGTTCGGTTTTTCGCAAGATCTGAGACGGTATCTTGATCTTACCAATATCATGGAAAATCGCAGCCATTCCCAGTAGTTTTATCTCTTCTTCCGATTTACCACACTGCTTGGCCAATAACATCGACAACATGGCGACGTTGAGCGAATGGTAATAAAGGCTTTCACCTTCCGGGGAATCAGACATGAGGTGCAGTACCATCTGATCGGCCTGCATCATTTGTTTTGTGATGTCATCTACCAGCTCATGTGCTTCACGAATAGCATTGAGCGGGCGGGTTTGCAGCTTGTTGATCAATGCGCGCATTTGTGCCAGCGAACGATTAAACGATTGTTCTGTGCGCTGCAGACTACGGCGATATTCTTTGAGTTTCTCAATTCGCTCTGCTTTTTCGCTCTGCATTTTTTCTTGCAGCGAAGAGATTTCATCATTTAAGTCGATATCACTTTGCGGTAATTCAAGAATTTCTGCAGGTTTCGGCGGGGCTTCTGATTTTTCAGGAATAATAAAAACAAATTTTAAACCGAGTTGGCGGATTAATTGAATTTGCTCTTCTTTTTTCAACAGGAAGCTGGAAAGCAGGAACGGGTGATCACGCCAACTTAAAGGCAGCTTAATATAGTTTCCGATTTGTAAACGATCGACGGATATACGTAATTCTGCCATAACGTCATATAACACATAAAACTTAACCTAGGTTACTGAATGGTAGCAGCTATAAAAAGCATTTGTTAGTTCCTGTTTCACTAAAATCAGTTCCTGTGATTCCTTCAGAATATTTTCAACCTATGATCGTTGTTATTTTAACCAACGTAATTCTCAGTAGAGCGATCAGAAGGGGTTCTTGGTGACAGGTCTTTCTGGATGGTGTAGATTTCTGGATGTCCAGACGTTTTTACTGATAGATGTGGGAGCAAGTCATGCCAATCAAAATTCCCGACCAATTACCTGCCGCCGGTGTTCTGACAGAAGAAAATATTTTCGTCATGACCGACAGTCGTGCAGCGCATCAGGATATCCGACCACTGAAAGTGCTGTTGTTGAACCTGATGCCAAAAAAAATTGAAACGGAAATTCAATTGATGCGCATGCTTTCCAATTCACCATTGCAGGTGATTGTTGATTTATTACGTATTGATGACCGGGAATCAAAGAATACCCCGCGGATCCATGTTGAAACTTTCTATCAGGATTTTGATCAGATTAAAGACAATAAATATGATGGATTGATCATTACAGGGGCCCCATTAGGGTTGGTACAGTTCAAGGATGTGGTGTATTGGGATACGCTGATCAAGATCATTGAGTGGTCTAAGAAGAATGTAACCTCCACACTGTTTCTTTGTTGGGCGGCACAAGCTGCGCTCAAGGTGTTGTATGGATTGGAAAAACAAACCCGCGATGTAAAATTATCCGGTGTTTATTATCATCGGAAGCTGGAACAACAAGATCCGCTGGTGCGTGGGTTTGATGATGTTTTTCTGGCCCCACATTCCCGTTACGCTTCTTTTGATGGCGATTTCATCCGCGCTAATACAGATTTGCGAATTTTTGCTGAATCCGATGTTGCAGGAGTGTATCTGGCTGCGAGCGAAGACTGCCGGCAGGTGTTTGTCACCGGGCATCCGGAATACGATGCGGAAACATTGCATAACGAATATCACCGAGATCTGACGGCGGGGCTCGACCCGAACATTCCGGCCAATTATTATCCCAATAATGATCCGGCTAATCCGCCATACCATAGCTGGCGTAGCCACGGACATCTGTTATTCTCTAACTGGCTCAACTATTACGTTTATCAGTTGACCCCCTATGATTTAAATACACTGGTTCAGGAGCGAAATGAGCCAAACTGGGAAATCTGAGTCGATTTTTCCAGTACCGTCGTATGACGAAACTGTCCGGCACGGATGTCGGACAGTTTAGTTTCAGCATTATCTGCATCACCGAGATTGAGGAAGCCACCCGTGGTCGTAAAGGTAAATACATCAGCACTGCATCAGTCATTACAGGAACGTATTCTGCTTATTGATGGCGGCATGGGAACCATGATCCAAAGCTATCAACTGCAGGAGCACGATTTTCGGGGCGAGCGATTTGCCGATTGGCCGTCAGACCTGAAAGGTAATAACGACTTGCTGGTGTTGACCAAACCAGAAGTGATTGCGGCTATCCACGATGCTTATCTGGCTGCCGGCGCAGATATTCTTGAAACCAACAGCTTCAACGCCACCCGTATTGCGATGGCGGATTATCATATGGAAGAGTTATCCGCTGAGATCAATCGTGAAGCGGCGCGTCTGGCTCGCCGCGTAGCGGATGCGTGGAACGAAAAAACACCTGAAAAACCGCGTTTTGTGGCCGGCGTTTTGGGCCCGACAAACCGTACTGCATCTATCTCTCCAGATGTGAATGATCCGGGCAAGCGCAATGTGACATTTGATCAGTTGGTAGAGGCTTATAAAGAATCTACCGAGGCACTGATGGAAGGTGGTGTCGATATCATCATGATTGAGACCATCTTCGACACGTTGAATGCCAAGGCGGCATTCTTTGCTGTTGATTCGGTGTTTGAAAAACTGGGCGTTAAATTACCGGTTATGATTTCCGGTACGATCACCGATGCTTCCGGCCGAACGCTATCAGGGCAGACAACCGAAGCCTTCTATAACTCGTTACGCCATGCCAAACCGCTCTCCTTTGGTCTGAACTGCGCGTTGGGGCCCAAAGAGTTACGCCAATATGTGCAGGAACTGGCCCGTATCAGTGAAACCTATGTCTCCGTGCATCCGAATGCCGGTTTGCCCAATGCGTTCGGTGGCTATGATCTGGAAGCCAATGAAATGGCCGAGCACATCCGGGAATGGGCGGAATCGGGTTTCCTGAATATGGTGGGGGGCTGCTGCGGTACGACGCCTGACCATATTCGTGCGATGGCGCGAGCTGTCGACGGCATCAAACCGCGTGTCTTGCCGGAGCTGCCTGTGGCATGCCGTCTGGCAGGTTTAGAGCCTTTGCTGATTGATAAAAACTCCATGTTTGTGAACGTGGGGGAACGTACCAATGTGACCGGTTCAGCCAAGTTCAAACGGTTGATCAAAGAAGAACAATATGATGAGGCGCTGGATATCGCGCGTCAGCAGGTTGAAAACGGTGCGCAGATCATAGACATCAACATGGATGAAGGCATGTTGGATGCCGAAGCCTGCATGGTGCGCTTTCTGAATCTGATTGCGTCTGAACCGGATATTTCCCGCGTACCGATCATGATTGACTCCTCTAAATGGGAAGTCATTGAAGCGGGTTTGAAATGCATTCAGGGGAAAGGCATCGTCAACTCGATCTCGATGAAGGAAGGGGTCGACAAATTCATTGCTCAGGCAAAACTGATCCGTCGTTATGGTGCGGCGGTGATTGTCATGGCTTTTGATGAGATGGGGCAGGCTGATACACGCGCCCGCAAATTTGAGATCTGCCAACGGGCGTACAAGATCCTGACAGAAGAGGTGGGTTTCCCACCTGAAGATATCATTTTTGACCCGAATATTTTTGCTGTTGCGACCGGGATCGACGAGCACAACAACTATGCGGTGGATTTCATCGAAGCGGTGAAAGACATCAAAGAAAATCTGCCCTATGCCATGATTTCCGGTGGTGTGTCCAACGTGTCATTCTCGTTTCGTGGCAACGACCCGGTGCGTGAGGCGATCCACTCCGTGTTCCTGTATTACACCATCCAAAATGGGATGGATATGGGGATCGTCAACGCCGGACAATTAGCTATTTATGAAGATATCCCCGCTGAGTTGAAAGAAAAAGTAGAAGCGGTGGTGTTAAATACCCATCCGGGCGCAACCGAAGAGTTGTTGGCGATTGCTGAGAAATACCGGGGTGGCGCGGCGCAACAGGCGGCCGATCCGCGTGAGCAGGAATGGCGAAGCTGGCCGGTGAATAAACGGCTGGAACATGCATTGGTGAAAGGGATCACCGATTTTATTGATGAAGATACAGAAGAAGCGCGTCAGCAGGCTACCCGTCCAATCGAAGTGATTGAAGGGCCACTGATGGAAGGCATGAATGTCGTGGGTGATCTGTTTGGGGCGGGTAAGATGTTTCTGCCTCAGGTGGTTAAATCGGCACGTGTCATGAAACGTGCAGTCGCCTATTTACAGCCTTATATTGAGCTGGAAAAAAATGTGGGTCAGGCAAACGGTAAAATTGTCATGGCGACCGTGAAAGGTGACGTGCACGATATCGGTAAAAACATTGTCGGTGTGGTGTTGCAATGTAATAACTATGAAATCATCGATCTGGGCGTAATGGTGTCTTGTGAGAAGATTTTGCAAACTGCGCGTGAAGAAAATGCCGATATGATCGGATTGTCAGGATTGATCACGCCGTCTTTGGATGAAATGGTACATGTTGCCAAAGAGATGGAACGCCAGGGCTTTAAGATCCCATTGCTGATTGGTGGCGCGACCACCTCGAAGGCACACACGGCCGTGAAGATTGAGCAAAACTACAGTGAACCGGTGGTTTATGTTTCCAATGCCTCGCGGGCGGTAGGGGTAGCGCAAAGTCTGTTAAGTGCTGACCTGAAAGCGCCCTTTGTGGAACGTTTACGTGAAGAATATAAGGTAGTACGTGAACAACATGCTCGTAAACAACCGCGTACGCCGCCAATATCGCTGGCTGCTGCCCGTGCCAATGCCCTGAAACTGGACTGGCAGAATTATCAACCACCGAAACCGAAGCAACTGGGTATTCAAGTGATCGACAACGTGTCGATTGCAATGCTGCGTGAATATATCGACTGGACGCCGTTCTTTCTGAGCTGGGAACTGGCCGGTAAATTCCCTCGTATTCTGGAAGATGAAGTGGTGGGAGAAGAGGCAACCCGCCTGTATCACGATGCACTGGCGATGTTAGACCGTTTGCAGGATTCAGGTGAGGTGAATGTCCGCGGTATTATCGGCCTGTTTGCTGCCAACCGGACTGGCGATGATATCGTGGTTTATACCGATGAATCACGCAGTCAGGTATTGCAAACGTTCCGTTTCCTGCGTCAGCAGACAGACAAAGTCAGTCAGGCCCGGAATGGAGAAGTATTCCCGAATTACTGTTTGGCCGATTTCATTGCACCGAAAGACAGTGGTGTCGCTGATTATTTTGGTGGGTTCGCTGTCACGGGCGGGATTGGTGAAGCCGAGCTGGCCGAACATTACAAAGCGGCAGGGGATGATTATAACGCCATTTTGATTCAGGCTGTTTGTGATCGTCTGGCAGAAGCATTTGCTGAATATTTGCATGAACAGGTACGGAAAACGTACTGGGGTTATGCGGCAGATGAAAATCTGACTAATGAAGAGCTGATCCGTGAGAATTATCAGGGGATCCGTCCTGCCCCAGGCTATCCGGCGTGCCCAGAGCACACAGAGAAAGGGACGTTATGGCAATTACTGAACGTTGAACAGGCCATTGGCATGAAGCTGACGGATTCTTTCGCCATGCTGCCTGCTGCAGCCGTGTCTGGTTTCTATTTCAGTCATCCACAGTGCAAGTATTTTGCAGTTGCCGGCATTCAGAAAGACCAGGTTGAAGATTATGCAGCGCGTAAACAAATGACCTTGGCAGAAGCTGAGCGCTGGTTGGCCCCGAATCTGGGTTATGATGCGCAATAACGTATCTTTTATTTACTATTTCAAGGGCCCTTTGCGGGCCCTGCTTGTTTTTTGAACTAAAATATAAATTAAGCTTCAGCATAGATCACAAGAATTGTAATTATCTTGCAAAGGTTCTGTGTGGAGCATTGAACTAATTATTTAGGCCCGATACTCTGGCCCTCTTGGCAGAGGGTAATGTCGTCTCCATTTCGTATGAATAATAAAGGATAGCGGGTATGCAACGAAATATATTGATTGTTCTTGAACATGCGGTGAATAAATGTCTGGATCTGGATCTGACCAAATTTAACCAGATTGAAATTGTGGTCAGTGCCACCCAGAAAACTCTGCCGATCGAATTAGTGAAAGAGTTACTGCGGATCCAGAGTCAGTGTGGTTTGCCGGTTGAATTGCTGACTTTCAAAGGTAACAGCAGTCATCAGGCTGAAATGTATCTGGCATGGTTGCTGGGCCGTCATATCGAAAAAACGCCGGATGCCAGCCTGACGGTTATTGCTGATGGTGTCGATGCTGACAGTCTTTTAGAAAACTGTATTGATGAAGAATACCATGAACGTATCTGCATCATTCAGGATGGCAGTGGTTCTGCTTCTGTTGCGCCAAAATCAGAAGAGCTGAAACTGGAAAAGCCAGTGCTGAAGAAGGCCCCCATTGAAGTGCATTCTGAACCTGCTGCCGAAGATTCCATTAAGAAATCAGATAACAAATTGATCTCTAAACTGATGGAACGTAAAGATATTCTTGAGGCGCGTCATCCAATCACCGGTGAGCCATTGCCAGAGCCTCTGCATAAATAATCATCTCTCTTAATGATGTCGGACTGTTATGATGCAGCCCACCGATAAACGCCAGCGCGAACAAGATGTGCTGGCGTATTTTTTAAAGCACCCTATAAACTCTGTCACTGAACTGGAATGTAAAATTGCAGCCGCGTCAGATATTCCTGCATTGTTACATCTGGAACGTTATTGTTTTAACCCCTATCTAGCATTTGGCCGTCGTCGGTGGAAATACCTGATCGATACATCATCTTGTTCAACTATTCTGATCTTTGAGAAAGAAATTCTCGTCGCCTATCTTTGTTTATTGCCACATCGTGGCTGGCAGGGGCTGGAGATCCGGGTGCTGGCGGTGCATTGGTCATATCGGCAAAAAGGCGTGGGGCGCTGGCTCATGCATTTGTCGCAGGCATTAGCCCGACAGTGGCATCTGCGGGCACTGTATTTGTCAGTAGATTGTGAAAATGATGCAGCTAAACGCTTATATTCACAAATGGGAATGCATATTTCTGCAACGCTGGCTGATTACTATGGTTTAGACCGGCATGGATTGCGAATGCGTTGTAATTTGGATGATACATCTGCACAGATCTAGGTTTATGAGAGCATACTAAGTGGTTTCAGTTCCAACAGGATGTGATAGCTGCTCGGTATTGTTGCGGGTATGTATACGATATTGATTGGGCGTGACGCCAACCAGTTTTTGAAATGCTTCGTAAAACCGGCTCATGGCGCTAAACCCGGTCGTCAATGAAATATCCAGCATCGAACGATTGGTTTCAGCCAGCAAGGCGCGGGCATGGTTAACCTTCATCATGGTAATATGATCTTTGATTGAATACCCCATGACTTGTTTAAACAGATTCATCGCATAATTCGGATGCAGCTGAATTTGTTCCGCAACATCGTTGACCCGGATGGCTTCATGATAATGTTTGGATATGAAACTTAGCATTGCCTGGATATAGCGGATTTTGCGCTCATTCATCCGCAGGCTGTGCAATTTACCCGGTTCGGTATGCAATAACTCCTGCCAGCCTGACACTGCAACACGCTTCATCATCAATACTATTTCTTCCTGCATTAATTGGTATAGACCGTGGGAGCCGCTTTTACTGTCATTATGCCAACGCAGCACCTCATGGTGTCCGAAAAGCCCTTTGGTCGTAGAGATGACGACACTGCCATGTAAAATCTTATTCAGCAGTAAATCATCCACCGGTAAAGCCAGAAAGTGAGAAAGCGGAATGTTGATGACACCCATCTGGGTGCAGTTTTCACACTCAATCAACCGATGCGGGATCACGCCCCAGAATACGCCGATATGGCCTTCCGGAAGCTGGATCTGATGGTCATTGATCAGATAACGGACCGGGCCGCCAAATGGAATATTGACCTCTATTTGGCGGTGCCAGTGATAGCCCGGCATATCGCCGGGCTGACGGAAGACAACACTCAATATTTCATCGGCTTTTTGCCAGGTCAACGGGCTGATTTCAGTTGGGTCAGTCACTATTCTCTCCTGCAAGGCCGAGGCATTAGTGTTGATTAATGCGGTTCAGCGAGTATTTCGTCGATTCGTGATAGTTCTTTGGCACTCAATTCGACACAGTGTAAGGCGGCTACGGCATCATCAATCTGGCTGGTTTTACTGGCACCGATTAATACTGACGTGATTGCCGGTTGACGCAACACCCATTGCAACGCCATCTGCGACAGTTTTTGTCCACGCAGGTAAGCGATGTGGTTGAGTTCTGCGATAACCTTTATCCGAGCCTCAGTGATATCGGTCGGTTTCAGATAACGACCATCTTTAACGGCGCGAGAATCTTCCGGTATGCCATTCAGATAACGGTCGGTCAGCAGGCCACCAGCCAGTGGCGAGAACGCAATACCGCCGATCTGTTCTTCCGATAACACATCCAGCAACCCGCTTTCTACCCAGCGCTCAAACATTGAATATTTGGGCTGGTGGATGATGCAAGGCGTGCCCAGTGACTTCAGGATCTGTGCGGCGCGTTTGGTCAATTCAGCCGGATAATTGGAAAGACCAACGTACAAGGCTTTACCCTGACGCACGATCAGATCTAGCGCCGCCATGGTTTCTTCCAGTGGGGTGTTCGGATCTGGGCGATGGTGGTAGAAAATATCGACATAGTCCAATCCCATGCGTTGCAGGCTTTGATCCAGACTGGACACCAGATATTTTTTACTGCCACCATCCCCGTACGGGCCGTTCCACATCGGATAACCAGCCTTGGTTGAGATAATCAATTCATCCCGCAAGGAACGAAAATCCTGTTTTAAGATCTTGCCAAAATTCTCTTCCGCTGAGCCGGGTGGGGGGCCGTAGTTATTCGCCAGATCGAAATGCGTAATACCGCAGTTAAAGGCATGTCGAATCAAGTTGCGGGCAGAATCCTGAATGGCGGTATCGCCAAAGTTGTGCCAAAGACCAAGACTGACGCGTGGTAGCTTCAATCCACTTTGGCCGCTACGACGATAATGCATCTGGCTATAACGATCTTCGTTCGGCAAATAATCCGACATACTTTCCTCCGGTATTTACTGCTTGATTATTCGATCAGGCGGCCACCTCAAATGCGGCTCGGATCAGTCGTCGGGTATATTCCTCTTTTGGGTCATCCATCACCGTGACGGTATCGCCCATTTCGACTAAATCTCCGTGTCGCATCACCATGATCCGGTGGCATAACGCTCTGACTACCCGTAAATCATGGCTGATAAACAGATAAGAAAGATGATGTTTTTGCTGTAATTGTCGTAACAGTTGGATGATCTGGTTCTGCACTGACAAATCGAGCGCGGAGGTCGGCTCATCCAGCAAAATGAATTCAGGTTCCATCGCAATGGCTTTCGCAATGGCAATGCGCTGACGTTGTCCGCCAGAGAATTCATGCGGGAAGCGGTCTAATGCAAACGGGGCCAACCCAGATTCCTGTAAGGCCTGAATGGCACGTTGTTCACGATCCTCGGCATCGGTGCCAATGTTGTTGATTATCATCCCTTCCTGAATGATCTGGCGCACGGTCATACGAGGGTTCAGTGAAGAGAAGGGGTCTTGAAATACGATCTGCATGCGTTTACGCAGTGGTCGCATCGCCTTGCGATCGCGATCATGCAGTGTCATGCCATCGTAAATAAGCTCTCCCTCTGACTCTAACAGCCGCAAAATGGCGTGACCCAGTGTGGTTTTGCCAGAGCCCGATTCGCCAACGATCCCCAGTGTTTCACCTCGGCGGAGCGTCAGATCTAGCCCTTTCACTGCCGCGAATCGTTTTTCTGGACGGCGTAACCACCAGTTGCCAGGCTCAGTGACAAAGGAGACCTGTACATTTTTGCCTTCCAGAATAATAGGATTATCAGTGGGAACGGCAGGTGCGGTGCCTTTGGGTTCAGAGTTCAGCAGATGTTGCGTGTAACCGTGCGTCGGGTTGGTAAACAAACTTTCGGTTTCGTTATTTTCAACCACTTGACCATGCTGCATCACATAGACCCAGTCGGCATATTTGCGCACAATGGTCAGATCGTGAGTGATTAACAGCACACCCATGTGGAATTTTTCCTGCAGCCGTTTCAGCAGATTAAGAATTTCTGCCTGCACGGTGACATCCAGCGCCGTGGTGGGTTCATCGGCAATCAACAGGTCGGGTTTATTCGCCAGCGCCATGGCGATCATGACACGTTGACGCTGGCCACCGGACATCTGATGCGGATATTGATCAATGCGTTTTTCCGGATCCGGCAGTTGCATTTCTTTAAGTAAGGAGAGTACCTGTTCGCGGAGTTCTTGTTTGGTGATGGCGCGATTGTGTTCACGGATAATTTCACCGATCTGATCGCCCACGGTATAGATCGGGTTCAGCGAAGTCATGGGCTCCTGAAAGATCATGCCGATTTTTTTCCCGCGGATTTTACGCATGTCCTGTTCGTTATAGGCGCTCATGTCTTCACCATGCAGGGTGATCCGGGTGTCTTTCCCGACGATGGCACTTTTGGGGAGCAGTTTCATCAGCACACGGGCTGAGATTGATTTGCCGGAGCCGGATTCACCGACCAATGCGACGGTCTGGCCTTTGTAGATTTTGAAGGAAACATCACGTACGGCCTGAGCAATACCGCCTTCGGTTTTGAAATCGACCTGAATGTTTTCTGCATTTACTAACAGGGTTTGTTCATTCATCTTAAAATCCTCGCTTAACGACCTGAGTACGGATCAACCGCATCACGCAGACCGTCACCGGCAGCGTTGAACACTAATACTGAAACCAGAATGAAACCGACCGGTGCCAGCAACCAAGGGTAAGAACCTAACACCTGATAATCGCGGGCTGCATTGAGTAACAGACCCAGACTGATCATCGGTGGCTGCACGCCGACCCCTAGGAAACTCAGGAAACTTTCAGTGAGAATAAAGGTGGGGATCATGCCGGTGGCAACCACAATGACATGTGACAACACGTTCGGCAGAATATGGTGCACGACGATACGGCCATCCGATGCCCCCGCGGCAATGGCGGATTTCACATAGTCCATTTCACGTAACACCAGGGCTTTGCCGCGCACTTCCCGCGCCAGCTGCGCCCATTTCAGACAGCCCAGTAGCAATACAAACAGGATAAAGGTGGTTTTGGGGGAGACGGTTTTGGGCAAAATGGCAATTACAGACAGATAAAGCGGCAATTCGGGGAAGGCCAGCATCAGTTCAACCAGACGTTGGATCCACAAATCCGCTTTCCCGCCCAGATAGCCGGAGGTGATCCCGACCAGACTACCAATGACTACACAGATGGTGGTGATCAGGCCGGCCATCAGCAACGTCACGCCCATGCCGTGGAAGATACGGCTCAGTTCATCGCGCCCCATACCATCGGTGCCCAGCAGATAAACGTGTTGATTATCCTGCGCTGAAAACAGATGGGTTTTAAACGTCATACCCAGAAAATTATATTCCCAACCGTCGCTGAAAAATTGCAGATACACTTTTTTATCGGTGTTCTGCGTGTATTTGGCTTCAAAGGTTTCCGGGTCGTATGTGGTTTCATACGGATAGACAAATGGGCGGATCGAAAACCCTTCATCACTGAAAAAATGAATCGATTGCGGTGGCAGATAGACATTTTCATTGCTGCGTTCCGCCGGATCTTGTGGTGCAAAGAACGAAGCGAAAACGGCCAGCATTAACATTGCCACAATCATCCACATCGAAACGAGGGCCAGCTTGTTGCGTTTAAAGCGACGCCAGACCAAGGCGAGATAACGCTCATCGACGCTTTTAGGACGTTCCCGGGGATCTTGTTCCAGAATGATTTCAGACTGCATAGTATTCTCCATGATGAAATCCTCTTATCAGGACAGACGGACACGAGGGTCCAGTAATGCCAGCACCACGTCTGCAATCAGGTTGCCGATCACCAAGGTTGCCGCGAGGATCAACATAAACGAGGCCACGACAAAAACGTCTTGGTCGTGCATAGCCTGCACAATCAAGGGGCCAACAGTTGGCAGGGCAAAGACAATCGCAATTTCCAGCTCACCGGCGATCATGTAGGGCAGGGCCACCCCCTGGAACATGATCATCGGATGCAGCGCATTCGGTACGATATGGCGAAACAAAACTCGCATCGGTGACAACCCTTTGGCGCGGGCAGTTTCAACATATTGCGCTTGCATGACATCCAGCATATTCGAACGCATCACACGCAGGTTTTGCGCCATACCACCAAAAATAGCGACCAGTAAGACCGGCCAGATATGCACCAGCAGGTTGCCGAATTTCGCCAGACTCCACGGTGCCATGGTGTATTCCGGGGAAAATAATGCCGCGACATTCGTCGAGCCAAAATGGAACACCAGTAGATAGAGCATGATTAAGGCCAGAACAAAGCGGGGGGTTGTCATGCCGATGAACGCAAAAATCGTCACTATGGTGTCGGCAATGCTGTATTGGCGGGTAGCGACATAAATGCCGAGCAAGGTTCCCACCACGGTCGAGCCAAAATGACACATCAGGGCTATCAGCAAGGTCATGGGCAACCGATCCATAATCAACTGGCTGATCGGTTTGTTATAGATGTATGAATCGCCAAAATCGCCCTTGGTCACAATTTTGCCAATCCAGTGAACATACTGCACAGGCAACGGAGCGTTCATGCCATGTTCTGCGCGGTAGCTATCTGCCATTTTCTGCGCATCCTGTTCGCTCATCCCTGACATCGTGATTGCCTGACTTTTCAATCGATCGGCATAATCTCCCGGCGGAACCTGGATCAGGAAAAACGAGATCATACTGAGGATGAGCAATAGTGGGATTGCAGCCAGTAAACGCTTGATAATAAAACCGAACATAATGCATTCCTTGTTGAAGACCGGTCACCACTTATGCGGTGACCAGTTTGATAACTACAATCTACTGATTCACTGATAGTCAGGCAGTTTACCTGGCATCAGTTCTTCAACTGGCGCTGATTTAGGATCGATCCAGATCCGTTCACGCATGATGGAGTCTTCCGCCCATTGGAAACTCATAATCGGGGTTCCTGGCGGCACGTTTTTCAGGCGTTTATTCAGGATCAAGGCACCCGGAACAGATACCAGACCGACGTTATAGACATTCTGAGTGAACACCTTGTTGTACTGATTGAGAGTTTCCAGTTGTTTGCTCAAATCCGATTCGTGTTGGAATTGGTCAATCAAGCTCACCAGATCTTTTTCAAACGGCAGCAGATTTTGGGGTTTCGCTTTGGTGCCCTTATGCCAGTAAGGGGTCTGGTCATGCACTGGGGCTAATGCTTCTGCCAGTTGGATCGGCTGGATATACTCGTTGTCATTACGACGAATGAAGAAGTCGTATGTGCTGGCACCTAAAGCCGCATCAACCTGTGCTCCCTGCATCGGGCGGGGGATCAGCTTTATTCCGACTTCACGCAACATGGAGACTAAGCCTTCAGACAGTGATGTTTCACCGGGACCGTCTGGCGTGGTCATGGTGATTTCGACATCCTTGCCTTTCATTGGGCCTGAGGTCCAGTTCAGGATGCCATTACCATCGGTGTCTTTTAAGCCCACATCGGCCAATAATTCTTTCGCCAGTTTCGGGTTGTAACCGTAATAAACCACCGAGCCATCATTGACGACGCCTTCCGGATAGAGGCCCCCGGCATAAGGACGCGCAAACGGCCCACGAACCATCGCTTGACCCAGTGCATTGCGATCAATGGCATGACTGATGGCCTGACGGAATTTCAGTTGACGATTCAGCAGACGGATGGCTTTTTCTCGTTCATCTGTTGCCCCGACGTCTTCAGACAGATTCATAAATAAGGACCAGCCTAAGAAACGAGGGCTGAAATCCAGTCGTGCCGGTGAGTTTGCTTGTTTCGATTTTTTGATTGATTCAACGTAGTTGGTCGGGTTTTCCATGTTCGCGTAATCAGCATTACCCGCCACGGTTTGCACTTCGCGATCGGTCCAGGTCGATAATTTGAAGCGCAACTCATCCATGTAAGGCAATTGCTGACCTTTTTCGTCAACTTTCCAGTAGTACGGATTACGACGCAGCACAATCATCTGATCCGCTTTATGATAAACCGGTACCCAGGCACCCATAGTGACAACCGGCATTTTGTCCGGCGGCAGTGCATTGGCATAACTGCTGTAAGTGGCGTTTTTGTTGTATTTAGGATGGAACTGCTTCAACACATGAGCAGGGCCAGGGCACATCCGGAAGAAGGCCATGCTGTAGAGATATTGGGTTGGACGTGCTTCTTTGAAGGTCCAGCGAATGGTGTTTTTGTCCAGTGCCTCAAGGGTGGTGCCGTTGCCGTAAGTATCAGCATTCGCCCATGCTGTCACATGCGGATCCAGAATGTTGTCATTCCACAGGAACATCACATCATCAGACGAGAAGGGCTTGCCATCCGACCATTTTGCATCTTCGATCAGATGCATGGTCAGTTGCTTGCCATCCGGCGACCATTCCCAGCTTTTGGCCAGGTTAGGCAGCGGAGTTTGTTCTTCTTTCTTTATTGTCGTGAGTGGTCCGGTACGGGTCAGACATTCCGCAACGGTATATTCAGTGCCACCCCAGCCTGAATTTTTCCCTGCGTCATAGTTCCACCCTTCAGGGCGTCCGCCGCTGACCATACGGAATGCGCCGCCGTAAACACCTGGACCATCTGGCATCCCTTTGCTCATAAACACCATTGGTTCTTTTGGCAGACGATCTTTAACCGGGGGTAATTTGCCTTCTTCAACCAGTTTGTGAACCCAGGCTGGTTCTGAATAGGAAGGTAGCGCCTTATATTCCAACAGATCTTTTTGAGACAATAACATCGCCTTTCCCTGGCCAGGAAAGGGTTGTGCTTTCGGTAATGCGGACGGTTCAGCTTCAGCAGCAAACGCGTGTGGAACAATGCTAACCACACTGGCAATGCAAAGTGATAATAAGCTGATTTTGAATGTGTGTTGTTTCATTCGCTTATCCTTGTTTTTATCCCCTTCGTTCTTGACGTTGGGTATGCTTAGCGAGATTTCTCTCTTATTAACCTGAAGCCGCTACGGTACAGCCGTTACTCCGTATACAGGTCTTGATGATTTAAGTAAGCACAGGTGTGCTTACACGGCGTCCAATCTGATTAACAATGCACTTTCTGGGTCCATGACGGGTAAGGCGATCCCGGCTTTTGCTAGCCATGCGCCACTGAGCGTCAGCTCTTCCTCCAGCCATTGCGGTAGCTTTTTCATTACGCCGCCGGTTCGCAGGCTGGCGGGGTGATCCAAGACTTTGAGACGATAGTTTTTATTCGGATCAAGCCCGGCAAAACGGGCACAACCAGAAAGTGTATAGGTTGGCATGGCCAGTTGGCTTAACAGGAACACCGCGCTGGATTGATCCTGTGCAATGACGCCATTGATTTGCAAAGCGGGATCATGATGGTCGATACGCACTACCTTGCCACTGTGCAGTAATGAGCGTAGCTGTTTATGCAGCGCAATGTAGCGCGTAAAACCGGCACGTTCTTCGGCACTCTCTTTCACTGGGTCGAGCTCTACTCCCATATGGCCAAACAATGCCGTCAGGCCGCGGAAACCGATGCTGTGAGAACGACGGGTACAATGGCAGTGGCGTCCGCCGATATGAGCGCCCATGACTTCGGGTGGGAAAAAATAGCTCATTCCGCGCTGGATGTGCTGGCGTTCGAGCGCATCGTTGTTATCGGAAGTCCAGAAGCGGTGAGTACGTTTCAGTATTTCGAAATCAATTCGCCCGCCGCCAGACGCACAAGATTCAAATTCCACTTTGGGATGACGAGACCGCAACTCATCCAACAGGTCATACAACGCTTTAGTTTGTCCATCCAGTGCCGCATAACCATCGTGTCCGGGCTGAACGATCTCACGGTTCATGTCCCATTTAACATAAGCGACGTCGTAACTGCTGAGCAGACTATCTAAACGTTTCAGCAGATAATCAAACACCTGTGGTTTCTGCAGATCCAGCACGTATTGATAGCGTCCGGTCGGTTGTTGATAACCCTCAACAGCCAGCAACCAATCAGGATGAGCGCGGAACAGGTCGGAGTCCGGGTTGATCATTTCCGGTTCAACCCAGATGCCAAACTCCATACCGAGATTGCGCACATGTGCCACGACAGGTTCCAGACCATTCGGGTATTTTTTCGTATCCAGATACCAGTCACCCAGCGCAGCCAGATCATTGTTACGGCCTTTAAACCAGCCATCATCAATGATGAAGCGTTCGACTCCTAGTTCCGCGGCACGACTGGCCATCTGCATAATGTATTCAGGGTTATGATCAAAATAGATCCCCTCCCAAGTGTTCAGGTGTACTGGACGAGGTTTATTGTCAGGAAAGTGCACAATCTGCTGACGGATAAACTGGTGGAACGCATGACTCATACCATTCAGGCCATGTGCACTGTAGGCGGCGTAAACCCACGGTGTACTGAGGCTTTCGCCTTCTGCCAGTGTCATTTCGCCGGAGAAATAGAGTGCTTCAGCCTGCACAAAACGGCGACCATCTGTTTTTACATCAGTGCGCAAACGGTGGTTACCACTCCAGGCCAGATGGAAACCCCAGACCTCGCCTTGTTGTTCGCTGAAACCTGAAGTTCCCTGCATAAAGCCTGGAAAATATTCATGTGAGGTACGACCACGGCGATTTTCCTGCTGATAACCTCCGTGTTTCACTTTCAGTCGGTGTGGTTGGAATTCGCGAACCCAGCGGCCATGAAACGCCATTAATTCTTCCGCGCGTTCCGGCAAGGGGAGGGTCACAGCCAGACGATCAACCTGATAAGTTTCAGATTTCAGGTTGGTCAGTGTATGACGAAGCTGCAATACATCCGTTTTGGGGTCTAAGTTCAGTTCGCAAACCAGTCGCAAACCTGCGTTCTGATCTTCAGTGGTGATCAGCAGATTATTGCCATTTTGCTGAATTGTTTTGAATTCAAAGACCGGTGACCAGTCTAAACCTTGGCGATGACCTTCCATCCCGGGGCTGCTGAACACACCACGGCCCTGTTCCGGGCTTATGGTCATCGGTGTATCAACATCCAGACGACCATTTGGAATGGCGCGTTTGATGGCTTGAATTGCGTTTGTTTCAACGCCAGAGATGTTGTCGCCCCAATACAAAATCTCAACGACAGGATGGGTCTGAATGATCAGGTCAGACGTATTGCCATGCAGATGAACGATGTCTTCCTTCATTGTTTTAATACTCCGCCAGGAAATAAGTTGAAAAGCTAATTCTGATGACGGGAAGGTATTCCAAAACGTTTCGGATCAATACCGAAACGTTTTGGATTTGTGATTAGACGCAAAATGAGAACAAAAAAGAGAAATTAAATGAGAGCTGCGTAACGTTTTGTTACATTGAGGGAGAAAACAACGCTAAGAGCGCAAATCTTTCACCGTGTCACCGGAAACAATTTCGGGGGTCCATAACACATGGAGATTGTCTGGATTGGCGCCATTGATCAGGGCCAGAACCATATCTGCGATTTGCTTGCTTTTTTGTGCGGAAGTGGAAAGTTGCACTGAAGTTGCGTTGTAATTTAACAAGGAGTCGGGGGGTAAACCGTCGTAAATGATAAAAGAGATATCTTCGCCCGGTCTGAGATTGGCAGATAGGGTTTCCATGATCGCGCCGTCAGCCATCATGCTGTTATCAATCAATACCGCAGTTGGTAATACCTCTAGCTGCAGTAACTGCTTCATGGCAGTGACGCCATTGCGACGATTACGAATTGTTTCCACCACAAAACCATCTGGAATTTCCAACCTGGCCTCATTCATCTGTTTAATATAGCCATCTTTTCGCTGATTCACGAAAGCCCGATGGTCACTGCCGCCGAGATAAGCAATGCGTGTATGACCTTTTTCAATGAGATGCTGCACGGCTAAGCGGCTGCCAGCTTCACAGTCAAAGTCAAACCATGCGTAGGGTTGTGTTGCATTACAACGGCCAAACGAAAGAAATTTATGGCCTCTGGCTAACAGATAATTGACGCGCGGATCTTCATCCAGCACGTCCATCACGATCAAAGCATCTACCCGACCGCTTTCAATCAGGCGAATGTAGGGGGAGGTGCCATCATGTTCCTGATCGGACACCATCAGGATATCGATATTAAAATCGGCTAAAGCACTGGTGATATGAGCAACTATATCCAGCAGATTGGGGTCATATAATGCGGCGGTAGTCATCGGATAGACTAGCCCAATCGCATCCGTACGACCGGTCTTTAAACGACGGGCAGACGCATTAGGTAAATAACCGCGAGCTTCTGCGGCAGCCATGATCAGTTTTCGGGTGTGTTCGGCTACATCACTATAACCGTTAAGACCACGACTGACGGTGGTGATCGAAATCCCTAATTCCTGAGCAATAGCTTTCAGTGACATAATTCTCTACAGCATAAAGAGGATAAAAACAGGCTTATTACTGTATGGCATAAATATATGCATTTCCAGAAAGTCAGCGCAGTTGATCCAGCTCTCTGATTAACGGTGTGAGCGTTGGCAAAAAATAACGCCCCAAGAAAGGGGCGTTAGAGATGCTATCAGAATAAACTGATTATTCGTCGATGCTGCGCAGCAGGCCGTTGATGCCTACTTTAGAACGGGTTTTAGCATCTACTTTCTTTACGATCACGGCTGCATACAGGCTGTATTTGCCACATTTGGATGGCAGAGAACCTGAAACCACCACCGATCCCGGAGGAACTTTACCGTAGTGGATTTCGCCGGTTTCACGATCATAAATACGGGTAGACTGGCCGATGAATACGCCCATGGAAATCACAGAGCCTTCACCCACAATCACACCTTCAACGACTTCTGAACGAGCACCGATGAAGCAGTTGTCTTCGATGATGGTTGGGCCAGCCTGCAGCGGCTCCAGAACACCACCGATACCCACGCCACCAGACAGATGCACATTTGCGCCGATCTGAGCACAAGAACCAACGGTCGCCCAGGTATCAACCATGGTGCCTTCGCCAACATAAGCACCGATGTTCACATAAGAAGGCATCAGGACGGCATTACGGGCGATGAATGAACCTTTACGTACGGTTGCTGGCGGTACAACACGAATGGCTTCCTGTTTGAACTGCTCAGGTGTGTAATCAGCAAATTTCAATGGCACTTTGTCGTAATACTGAGTGCCGGCACCTTGCAGCGCCGCGTTATCATTGATGCGGAAGTACAGCAGAACTGCCTTCTTCACCCATTGATGCACCACCCATTCTCCGGCGATTTTTTCAGCGACACGGATTTGACCTGCATCCAGCATGTCAATAGTTTGCAGCACCGCTTCACGAACAATCGGATCGACGCTAGTTGGCGTAATGGTATCGCGACGCTCAAATGCGTCATCAATGATGCGTTGTAAATCAGACATGTTTCTCTCCCTAAAAAAACGGTTCTTTTTATCACATTTCGTCGGATGGATTTAGCTTTTCTATCAGTTTTTCTTCCAGCTTTTGCTTATCTTCATCCGTTAACGGGAACCCGTCATGACGTGACAAACTGAAAAAGTCTTCTACTCTTTCACCAATGGTGGTGATTTTGGCGGCATGAACTTCCAGTTCACACTCTTGGAAGACTGAACCGATCCGTGCCAGAACCCCTGGGCTATCTAGCGCGACCAATTCAATCAAGCTATGTTTATGATCACCTTTTACAGGCAAGAACGTGATCGTGGTTGGTACATTGAACTGCCGATGCCGACGAGACAGTGGCCGTGACGGTGGCAAAGTATAACCGGGGCGGGTTAGTGCCTGCTCCAATGATTGAATGATCATGGGGACGCGATCCACCACGACTGGTTCACCATTGGGTTCCATGACCACAAAGGTATCCATGACGTAACCGTCTTTCGAGTTCATGATCTGGGCGTCATGAATATCGAGGTTTTTGTGATCCAGAATGGCTGCTACCGTAGCGAAAAGATTCGGCATATCCGGGCTGTAGAGGAAAATTTCACTGCCCCCACGCGTTTTGTGATTACCAAAGACGACCAGTGGTTTGCTTTGGTCCGCGTGATCAATGATATGACGACTATGCCAGGCTATCTGTTCAGATCCATGTCGCAGGAAATAATCGGCTTTAAACTGTTGCCAAAGCTGATTAATCTTGGATTCGTCGTAGCCTTGTATTTTCAGGATCAACATGGCTTGACGTTGATTTTCACGAATACGCAAACGCATATCCGGCGGATTTTCCAATCCCTGACGTAAAGCACGCTGTGTAGCAAAGAACAGTTCTTTCAATAAGGTACCTTTCCAGTCATTCCATAGCGAATCATTGGTGGCACAAATATCAGCGACGGTCAGGCAATACAGGTAGCCCAGATGTTCCTCATCTCGAACTGCACGCGCAAACTCCGTAATGATGTCAGGATCATAAATATCACGACGTTGTGCCGTGACCGAAAACAGCAGGTGGTTCTTGACCAGCCAGGCAACGAGGCGGCCTTCATAACGATCTAAACCATGTAATTCGCAGAAGTAGAGCGCGTCATTGGCCCCCAAATCGGAATGGTCACCACCCCGACCTTTAGCGATATCGTGGAAAAGGGCGGCAATGAATAACAGTTCAGGCTTTTTCAGCCGGTTGTATGTTTCAAAAAACAGCGGGTGTAATTTGGCCCGTTCAGCCTGCTGGAACCGATAAATATTTTTCAGCAAGCGATGGGTATGCTCATCAACCGTGTAGGCATGGAACATATCAAATTGCATCTGACCGACAATCTGGCTCCATTGCGGTAAATAGGCGGCCAGAATGCCATGCTCATGCATCAGCGTGAAGGGCAGTGAAATGCCACGCGGATGACGAAGGATCGCCATAAAACGTTCGCGACATTCCGGCAACTCCTGTAACGCGATTACCAGACCGCGTCGTGCATCACGTAATGCGCGCAGACAGGAGGAGTAAATTCCGGTAATTTCCGGGTTTTCTGCGATCTGATAAAACAAATCCAGCATGGTGTGTGGCGCATTTTCAAAGATGGATGGCTCTAAAACATCAATCAATGTGCCACGGACAATGAAATTTTCGTTGACCAGTTTGGTTTTGGTCGATTCGTTACCCAGAATGGCTTCATCAAAAAGTTGCAACAGCATTTCATTCAGTTCAGTGATACGACGTACTGTTTGAAAGAAACGCTTCATCATTTGCTCAACCGGTGCATTACCTTCGCCGGGGTAGCCAAGCATTTTGGCAACTATGCGCTGACGGTCAAACAGCAGACGGTTATCATTTTTCTGAATGGCCAGATGCAAGGCAAAACGTACCCGCCACAGGAAATTCTGACAATCCTGCAACTCCAGATATTCAGCTTTATTCAGAAATCCGAAACTGGTCATTTCCTGTAATGACATGGCGCCATACTGACGACGGGCAATCCAGGTAATAATCTGCAGATCCCGCAGTCCCCCCGGGTTACTTTTAACATCCGGCTCCAGTAAAAAAGCAGTGTCCTGATACTGCTGATGGCGGAGCATCTGCTCTTCGCGTTTTGCGCGGAAAAAGGCATCACTTGGCCAGAATTTAGGGGGCTGGATCGCTTCCTGAAGTGCATCAAACGTTTGAACTGAACCGCAAATCAGACGACTTTCTAAAAGATTGGTCGCGACGGTAATATCGTCTTTTCCCTGCTGAACACATTCTTTTAGCGAACGCACCGCATGCCCGATATCCAGACGCAAATCCCATAATAGTGTCAGAAACTGACTGATGGTTTCACCTTGTTGTGGCGTGATATTTTTCTGACTCAAGACCAGAATATCAATGTCAGAGTAGGGGTGGAGTTCGCTACGTCCGTAACCACCTACGGCAATTAATGCCAAAGAAGGATGTTTGTCTAAGCCAAATTTCAGCCATAAACGGGTTAATAACTGGTCGGTGAATTCTGAACGCGCCATGACCAGCGGTAAAACATCTTCTTGTGCTTCAAATTGCGCCTGTAGCCAGGTTTGAAGTTGTGATAGTAGTTCTTTGCAGTGCGGGATAGTCAGTCGATCATCGGGTATGGCACCCGGGTTCAGTTGTTCCGGAAGCATAAGCAATTCCATGGGTTAGGCTCCACGTCACTGTGGAGCCGGGATAAATCAGCTATGATGAAAAATACGATCCAATGTTTCATCTTTACGTAAGGTCAGGACTTCACATCCATCTTCCGTAACAAGCAAAGTGTGTTCCCATTGAGCTGATAAACTGCGATCTTTGGTCACCACCGTCCAGTCATCTTTTAACACGCTACATTGTGGTTTTCCTGCGTTGATCATGGGTTCAATGGTAAAACACATGCCCGGCCGCAGGATTTCGCCTGTACCGGCTTTACCATAATGTAAAACCTGGGGTTCTTCATGAAAACCCTTACCGATACCGTGGCCACAATATTCGCGTACTACGGAATAGCCATGACCTTCCGCATGTTTTTGAATGGCCGCACCCAAATCACCCAAACGGGCACCGGGTTTTACCATTTTGATAGCCAGATAAAGCGATTCCTGCGCAACACGACATAAGCGTTCTGCCATGATGCTGCCTTTTCCGATAATAAACATCTGCGATGTATCGCCATGATAGCCATCCTTGATCACAGTGATGTCCATATTCACAATGTCGCCGTCTTTCAGCTTCTTATCTGCAGAGGGAATGCCATGGCAAACAACATGATTAATCGAAATACAGGTTGATTTCGGGAAACCGTGATAGTTCAACGGGGCGGGAATGGCTTTCTGTTCATTGACGATATAATCGTGACAGATGTTATCCAGTTCCTCAGTCGTAATACCCGCTTTCATATACGGTGCGATCATCTCAAGCACTTCAGCAGCCAGACGACCAGCCACGCGCATCTTTTCAATTTCTTCAGCGGTTTTAATAATGATGGACATATGATTTCTCTGAGCTGAAACCTGCAACCTTACGGCAGGTATAACGTTTCATTGATTTTATAGACAATAGAAAATGAGTGCTAGTCTCAACAACAGTAATGCCAGCTATTCTTCATATTAAAAGACTCGGCATTAACCTATTTAAAGTGGCGCTCAGAGCGTCTTTATGGTATAAAGCCGCCCGAACGGAGAGCTCTCCGATTTCATCACTTAAATCTTAAACCACACACACATCTATAACCCGCTCCGGGGTGCCTAACATGGTCGGAGTGAGGGATGTGTGGAGGCCCAACCCCAAAGAGGAATAAAATGGCTAAAGTTTCTATGCGCGACATGCTGCAGGCAGGTGTTCACTTCGGTCACCAGACTCGTTTCTGGAACCCAAAAATGAAGCAGTACATCTTCGGTGCCCGCAACAATGTACATATCATCAACCTGGAAAAAACAGTTCCAATGTTTGATGACGCGCTGAACTACCTGTCTAGCGTTGCTTCCAAAAAAGGTAAAATTCTGTTTGTTGGTACTAAACGTGCTGCAACAGAAGCTGTTAAAGACGCAGCGGCTAACTGCGACCAGTTCTATGTGAACCATCGCTGGTTGGGCGGTATGCTGACTAACTGGAAAACTGTTCGTCAGTCAATCAAACGTCTGAAAGATCTGGAAACTCAGTCACAAGACGGCACTTTCGAAAAGCTGACCAAGAAAGAAGCGCTGATGCGTACTCGTGAAATGGAAAAGCTGGAGAAGAGCCTGGGCGGTATCAAAGACATGGGCGGCCTGCCTGATGTTCTGTTCGTAATCGATGCTGATCACGAACATATCGCTATCAAAGAAGCTAACAACCTGGGTATTCCAGTTGTATCTATCGTTGATACCAACTCAAACCCAGACGGCGTGGATTACATCATCCCAGGTAACGATGACGCGATCCGTGCTGTACAGCTGTATCTGAATGCTGCTGCTGATGCAATCAAAACTGCTCGCGAGCTGGATATCGTTGTTCAAGCTGAACAAGACGGTTTTGTTGAAGCTAACTAATTTGTAGTTAGGCCCTGACACGAATCGTACAGGTTTGAAGGGGCCCCTGTGGCCCCTTTTTGCTGTAACTGGCATTTACCTAATTTGAGGATGGATGACATGGCAGATATTACTGCTGCAATGGTAAAAGAACTGCGCGAACGTACTGGCGCAGGCATGATGGATTGTAAAAAAGCACTGACCGAAGCAAATGGCGACATCGAATTAGCCATCGAAAACATGCGTAAATCAGGTCAGGCTAAAGCGGCTAAAAAAGCAGGCCGTATCGCAGCGGAAGGTGTGATTGTTGCTCGTTCTTCTGGCAACACTGCTGTCATGATCGAACTGAACTGTGAAACTGACTTCGTTGCTAAAGACGTTAGCTTCCGTGCATTCGGTGACAAAGTAGCTGAAATCGCACTGGCTGGCAAAATCGCTGATCTGGAAGTGCTGAAAAATGCAGACTTCGGTAACGGCGAAAGCGTTCAGGTTACTCTGAACAACCTGATCGCTAAGATCGGTGAAAACATGAACCTGCGTCGTATCATCATCGTTGAAGGTGACAACCTGGGTACTTATATCCACGGTTCACGCATCGGTGTTGTGACCAAACTGGTTGGTGGCGATGCTGATCTGGCTAAAGATCTGGCAATGCACGTTGCGGCAAACAGCCCACAATTCGTTAAACCTGAAGACGTTTCTGCAGAAGTTGTAGCTAAAGAACGCGAAATTCAGGTTGAAATCGCTGTTAACTCTGGCAAGCCAAAAGAAATTGCAGAGAAAATGGTTGAAGGCCGCATGAAGAAATTCACTGGTGAAATTTCTCTGACTGGTCAGCCATTCGTTAAAGATCCTTCAGTAATCGTTGCTGACCTGCTGAAACAGAAAGGTGCTGATGTTCAGGACTTCATCCGTTTCGAAGTAGGCGAAGGTATCGAAAAACAGGAAACTGATTTCGCTGCTGAAGTTCAGGCACAAATTGCTGCCATGAAAGGTTAATCAAACCATCGGCTAAATACAGACCGCGACATATGTCGCGGTCTTTCTATGAGCGGGAAATAGAGCAATGAGCACTCATCCGAAAACTGCATATAAACGTGTTCTGCTGAAACTGAGTGGCGAAGCCCTGCAGGGTGCCGAAGGTTTTGGTATCGACCCTACTGTATTGGATCGTATGGCGCAAGAGATCAAGGAATTGATCGAATTGGGCGTTGAAGTTGGTCTTGTTATTGGTGGCGGCAACCTGTTCCGTGGCGCTGGTCTGGCAAAAGCTGGCATGAACCGTGTAGTAGGTGATCACATGGGTATGCTGGCGACCGTGATGAATGGTCTGGCTATGCGTGATGCTCTGCACCGCGCCTATGTAAATGCCCGTCTGATGTCAGCTATTAATTTGCAAGGTATCTGTAATGACTACAACTGGGCAGAAGCGATTAGCCTGCTGCGCAACGGTCGTGTAGTTATTTTTGCTGCAGGTACAGGTAATCCGTTTTTTACTACAGATTCTGCGGCTTGTCTGCGCGGGATTGAGATTGAAGCGGAAGTTGTCTTAAAGGCAACAAAAGTTGACGGGGTTTTCTCGGCAGATCCAGTGAAATATCCTGATGCTGAGTTGTATTCAGAACTCGACTACAGTGAAGTTCTGGACAAAGAATTAAAAGTTATGGATTTGGCTGCGTTTACGCTGGCCCGCGACCATAACTTGCCTATTCGTGTCTTCAATATGAATAAACCAGGATCATTACGTCGTGTGATCATGGGTGAGCGCGAAGGCACTTTGATTTATCACAAAAATAAATAATCAGACTTTCGTTTTGGCTATATAAAGTCTTTAATATGAAGCGTCTGCCAAATCTAGCGAAATAAGGATACAGATTGTGATCAATGAAATTAAAACTGATGCAAAAGATCGCATGACCAAAAGTGTTGACTCACTAAAATCTCAGATGTCTAAGATCCGTACTGGTCGTGCTCAACCTGCATTACTGGATGGAATCAGTGTTGAATATTACGGTTCTGCGACTCCGCTGCGTCAGGTTGCCAACGTTGTTGCCGAAGATGCCCGTACGCTGGCCGTTACCGTGTTTGATCGCAGTATGATTCAGGCTGTTGAGAAAGCAATTATGACTTCAGATTTAGGATTAAATCCTTCATCTGCAGGTACGACTATTCGTGTGCCATTGCCACCATTGACCGAAGAACGTCGTAAAGATTTGATTAAACTGGTACGTGCAGAAGCAGAACAATCTCGTGTTTCAGTCCGCAATATCCGTCGTGATTGTAATGCGGATCTGAAAGCTTTGTTGAAAGACAAAGAAATTACAGAAGACGATGATCGTCGTGCTCAAGAAGAGATCCAGAAACTGACTGACGGTTTTGTGAAGCTGGTTGATGACTTGTTAGCCGCTAAAGAAAAAGAGCTAATGGAAATCTAAGCTGTTAATCAGGTATAGTACGGGCGCCGTGCGGCATGCTGCACGGCGCCTTTTTATATGGAGGAATCAATGACATTACCTGATGCCATCGCGGACATTGCCAATCAATCTATGCCAAAGCATGTTGCTATTATCATGGATGGTAATGGGCGCTGGGCTCAACAACGGGGAAAGATCCGCATAGCTGGCCATAAAGCTGGTGTAACCTCTGTTCGTCAGGTGGTATCCGTTGCTTCTCGCTTAGGAATAAAGGCGCTAACTTTATTTGCGTTTTCTAGTGAAAATTGGCGACGTCCAGAATCAGAAGTATCTGCATTGATGGAATTGTTCATGTTTGTGCTGGGGCGCGAGGTTCGAAAATTACATGATGGTAATATCCGTCTGCGTGTGATCGGCGATATTCGTGGATTCAGTGACCGTTTGCAAAAGAAGATCCATGATGCAGAAGCATTGACTGCAAATAACGACGGCATGATTCTGAATATAGCGGCAAACTATGGCGGCAGATGGGACATTGTTCAGGCCTGCCAGCAAATTGCAACACAGGTCGCGCAAGGTCATCTATTGCCTGAACAGATTGATGAATCGCTGTTATCGCATCATATCTCGATGGCCGATATTCCCGAGGTCGATTTGCTGATTAGAACGGGCGGCGACCATCGGGTCAGTAATTTTTTGCTGTGGCAAATCGCCTATGCAGAACTGTTTTTCACCCCTGTGCTTTGGCCTGATTTTGGTGAAGACAAATTTATGGAAGCGATAGCTTCTTTTGTTTCCCGTGAGCGCCGGTTTGGATGTACTGGTGATCAAATAAAAGAATGGCTGGTTTCTTCAGTCAAAAACACATAATAAAAGGGATAATTTTCATTGAAACAAAGAATTATAACGGCTTCTATTTTGATACCACTGGCCCTTGGCTGGGTGTTTTGTCTTTCAGTTGAATATTTTGCCTTATTGGCTGCAATGTTGTTTTTCCTTGCCGGAAGGGAATGGGGGCGTTTTTCAGCGCCGCATTTACCCACTTTGTTTGCTGTCAGTTATTCAGTGATATTGTTCGCCAGCTACTATTTTGTTCCTTTGCCCCAAATCCTGAATGGACACATCTCACCTTTGTTATGGGGGATTTTACTGATAGCTGTTGGCTGGTGGTGCTTGGCATTACGCATGATCATTTGTTATCCAGGTAGTGAAAAATGGTGGCAAAAGCGCATATTAGTCCAATGGTTTTTCGGTCTCTGCGTCTTGTTACCATTTTTCTGGTCATTGCTGATTTTACGGGGTCATCAATTTCAACAAGATACGAAAGTGGGCAGTTGGACTTTGTTGTTTGTGATGTCACTGGTATGGATTGCTGACACGGGCGCCTATTTTACGGGGCGGGCATTCGGGTCACGTAAATTGCTACCTGCGGTTAGTCCAAATAAAACGGTGGAAGGCCTATTAGGTGGTGTTGGAGCAGCGACGCTGTTAGCGGTCATTGTGACCTTCAAGGTTCACAGTTCTATGTTACAAAGCGCTGCGATTATTATCAGTTCTATTCTGGCTGTGCTGGCTTCCGTATTGGGTGATTTAACTGAGAGCTTGTTTAAGCGAGTGGCAGGTATTAAAGATTCAGGCTCATTACTGCCGGGACATGGTGGTATATTAGATCGAATTGATAGCCTCACTGCTGCTTTACCTATTTTTGTTGTAAGTTACCAGTTAATTAGTAAAGGTTTATAACATGCAGTATATGACGATCCTTGGATCTACTGGGTCGATAGGTCGCAGTACACTTGATATTGTCCGAAGACATCGGGATAAATTTACAGTCACTGCGTTGACTGCCAATAGTGATGTTGAACAGATGATTGCTGATTGTCTGGAGTTTCAACCATCATTTGCTGTTATGGCTGATGAAAAGTCTGCTTTGGTTTTACGCGAGGCGCTGGCTTCCCATAAACTTAAAACAGAAGTTCTTGCTGGCGTAGATGCGCTATGTCTGGTGGCCTCGTATCCTTCGGTTGATGTCGTCATGGCGGCTATTGTTGGTGCTGCGGGTTTGTTACCAGCACTGGCGGCAATAAAAAAAGGCAAAACAGTCCTGCTTGCGAATAAAGAAGCATTGGTCATGTCTGGGCGTCTATTCATTGAAACTGCACAACAATCCGGCGCCAAAATACTTCCTGTTGATAGTGAACATAATGCCATTTTTCAGTGTTTGCCTGCAGACGCTCAAGCGACATTAGGTTTTTGCGATCTGCACTCTGTCGGTGTGGAAAAAATTCTACTGACAGGGTCGGGCGGACCATTTCGTTATACTCCTGTGTCAGAGTTGAACTCCGTGACGCCGGAACAAGCAGTTGCTCATCCTAATTGGTCTATGGGACGAAAAATTTCCGTCGATTCAGCCAGCATGATGAACAAAGGTTTGGAGTTCATTGAGGCAAAATGGTTGTTCAATGCCCAACCAGATCAAATCCAAGTGATTATCCATCCACAATCCGTTATTCATTCAATGGTGCAGTATCGGGATGGCTCTGTGTTGGCCCAAATGGGACAACCTGACATGAGAACGCCAATTGCCCATGCCATGGGGTTTCCTGAGCGGGTAACTTCAGGGGTAAACCCTCTGGATTTTTCTCGTCTCGGTGAGCTTTCCTTTTTGCCTGTGGATTTTGATCGTTATCCGTGTCTTAAATTGGCAATTGAAGCCTGCTGGGCAGGGCAGAGTGCAACAACTGCATTAAATGCGGCAAATGAGGTTGCAGTTGAAGCGTTTTTGAATACACGTATTGGCTTTACGCAAATACACCATGTTGTCGCTGATGTGCTTTCAGCATTGAATCTTGACCCGGCTAATGAATTAGAAACGATTTTGGCCATTGATACTGAGGCCAGACATTTAGCCCATCAGAAAATTATGGAGTTAACTGCATGACGTCGGGGTTATGGAATTTAGCTTCATTTCTGGTAGCACTGATCATCTTAATTGCGGTGCACGAATGGGGACACTTTTGGGTTGCGCGTCGCTGTGGCGTGAAGGTGTTACGATTCTCCTTGGGGTTTGGGAAAATTCTCTGGAATCGTACAGGCAAAGATGGAACGGAATATTCGCTATCACTCATCCCTTTGGGGGGATATGTGAAGATGCTGGATGAGCGGGTTGAACCAGTTCCTTCAGCATTAAAATCTCAAGCATTTAATACTCAACCCGTCATCAAGCGAGCCGCTATCGTAGCGGCTGGTCCATTGGCAAATTTTGTATTTGCTGTGGTGGCTTTTTGGGCCGTGTATTTAATTGGTGTGTCAAGTGTTAAACCTGTCATCGGTGAAATAGTTCCCTCTTCAATTGCATATCAAGCTGGTCTGCGCAGCGGCATGCAAATTGTGAAGGTCAATCAGCAGTCTGTGACGGACTGGGAAGAGGTGAGTTATGGATTTGTCGGTGCAGCAGGGCAGACAGCAATAGCATTAACTGTTGAATCTGATTCAGACGGTGTGCAGCAAATTAATTTGCCACTGAAGGATTGGCAGATCAGTCCCGAAGAACCATTACCATTTCGCAAACTGGGTTTTAGCCCATTATCACCAGAGATATTATTGGAGTTGGCGCAACTGACTCCGGGTGGGGCTGGTGAAAAAGCCGGACTTAAAATTGGTGATAAAATTATCTCTGTTAATCAACAGACTGTGACGGATTGGCAGAGTTTCGCACATATAGTACAACAGTCACCAGAGGTGCCATTGCAGTTGGTTGTTCTGAGAGACAGTCAGAATATCAATGTGACATTGATTCCCGCGCGTAAAGAAACCAAAAATCGGTTTATCGGTTTTGCCGGGCTGATGCCGAAAGTGAAACCACTGCCAGCAAAATACCTGACAGAAACGCGTTATGGGCCTGTTGAATCGGTTTTCCATGCTTTAAAACGCACTGGTGAAGTAACAAAATTAACACTAGATGTGGTTGGGAAATTACTGACAGGCACAATTTCAGTCGACAATTTGAGCGGACCAATCTCAATTGCGAAAGGTGCAGGCGACAGTGCTGGATTTGGTTTGGTTTATTTCCTGGGGTTTCTGGGGCTAATCAGTGTAAACCTTGGTATTATGAACCTATTGCCTCTACCAGTCTTGGATGGCGGTCATTTATTGTTTTTTGGCATTGAAGCACTTTTACGTCGTCCGGTTCCCGCTAAAGTGCAGGATATTGCTTATCGTATTGGTGCTGCACTATTAATGTGCCTAATGGCTATTGCGCTGTTTAATGATTTCACCCGTTTTTAACGGATAAACAAGGATCTCAATACAACATGGCGTTAAAAAAAGTTTTGGCTGTATCATGCCTGATGGCGTGCAGTTTGATTGGACAAGCTCAGGCAGCGACAGAGCCTTTCATTGTAAAAGACATTCGTATTGAAGGTTTGCAACGTGTCACACTAGGCGCAGCTTTGCTAAATCTCCCTGTTCGTGTTGGTGACAAGCTGGATAGCAATGCGAGTGCCAACGCAGTTAAACGCCTTTATTCATCAGGCAACTTTGATGATGTGAAATTAATGCGTGATGGTGATGCACTGGTCGTGCAAGTTAAAGAGCGGCCAACAATCAGCCAAATCGAATTTGAAGGCAACAAAGACATCAAAGAAGAGCAGTTAAAACAGACGTTAGAGTCCAGTGGGGTTCGCGTTGGTGAAGCCTTGGATCGAACTATGTTGCGTACACTCGAAAAATCATTGGAAGATTTTTATTACGGTGTAGGTAAATATTCCGCTAAGGTACAGGCGATTGTGACGCCATTACCCCGCAATCGCGTTGATCTGAAATTCAAATTTATTGAAGGCGTATCCGCCAAGATTCAGCAGATCAATATCGTGGGTAACACCAAATTTCCTGAAGAAAAATTGGTAGCTCAATTATCACTGCGCGATGATGTTCCGTGGTGGAATTTCATGGCTGACCAGAAATATCAGAAACAAAAACTGGAAGCTGATATTGAAACATTGCGTTCATACTACATGAACCGCGGCTATGCGCGGTTTAAAGTGAATTCAACGCAAGTTTCGATGACACCCGATCGGAAAGGTCTGTACGTCACGTTGAACATCCATGAAGGTGACCAATATACGATCAACCATGTTGATTTAAAGGGTAACCTGGAAAATCATGGCGCGGAAATGCGTAACCTGATTGCTCTGGAAAAAGGGGCAATGTATTCGGCGGCTGATGTTACACACACCGAAGAAGTGTTATCCAAATATCTGGGACGTTTCGGTTATGCCTATCCGAAGGTCACCACCTATCCATCCATGAATGATGAAACCAAGCAAGTTGATTTAACGATTAACGTTGAACCGGGCCCGCGTGTGTATGTCCGTCGTATTAACATCTCAGGTAATCAGGTGACAAAAGACGAAGTCTTGCGCCGTGAAATGCGTCAGATGGAAGGAACGTGGCTGTCAGGCGATAAAATTGAAAATTCAAAATCACGATTAGACAAATTGGGATATTTTGAAAAAGTTGACGTTCAACCGCATCGCATTGCGGGACATGAAGATCAGGCAGATCTGGATGTGGATGTTAAAGAGCGCTCTGTTGGCTCTATCAACGGTGGTGTTGGTTATGGTACGGAATCGGGTATAAGTTTCCAGGCCGGTATTTCACAAGATAACTTCTTTGGTTCTGGCAATAAAGGGGCTATCAATTTTGAAACCAACAAATACAGCAAAAACGTTGAGTTAAGTTTTACTGACCCTTATTTCACCGTTGACGGTGTAAGTTTGGGCGGCAAGGTTTACTACAACAAATTTACGGCGGGCGATGCTAACCTTATCGACTATGACAATGAGACGATTGGTACGCGTGCCACATTAGGCTATCCACTCGATGAGTTGAATAGTTTGGAATACGGGTTGGGTTATGAACACAACCGACTGTCCAAAACGACCAACTATGCCCAGATCAATAAATTCTGGTATATCAACTCGATTGATTTAACGGATGATGGCCATGCGGTATTCGACGATTATGATGTTTCCTTGACTTGGACGCGTAATAATCTGAATAAAGGGATATTCCCGACCCAGGGGAATCGGCAGCAAGTGGCCGGTAAAATCACCGTACCGGGTTCAGATTTACAATTCTATAAAGTCAGCTTTGAAGACGATCATTACTACCCATTTGACAGAGATCATCTCTGGGTTGTATCTGGGCGCTTTAAAACAGCGTATGGCAATGGGTATGGGCAGAAAAATGGCTATGACCAGACGCTTCCATTCTTCGAGAACTATTATGCCGGTGGTAGTCAATGGATGCGTGGTTTCCGTTCAAATGCTATCGGCCCGAGAGCATTGCAGTTAGATCGTTCTGATATCAGTGGTCCAGCCGTCTATCCAGAAAATAAATCTCTGGGCGGTAATGCTATGGCGGTAGCCTCGGCGGAATTGGTGGTACCTACGCCATTTATTAGTGATACCTACCGAGGGCAGTTGCGCACTACCTTCTTCTACGATGTAGGCACCGTCTGGGATACGACTTTCAATCAGGACTTGTACACCTGTGGTTACGCATGCGATCGTTATTATGATTATGCGAGCCCATCTAATATTCGTATGTCAGTGGGGATGTCGTTACAATGGCTGTCCCCTATGGGTCCTCTGGTGTTCTCGTTTGCTAAACCGGTGAAGAAAATGCCAGGTGATCAAACGGAAGTGTTTAACTTTAATATCGGACGCACCTTCTAACGCGTCAAAAAGGGAGTTATATAAGTGAAAACCATGATGCGCGCTGCCGCTTTATCTATTGCCATGCTGTCTTTAGGCTCTGCAGCTTCTGTTCAAGCTGCTGATACACATATTGCTGTGGTCGATATCGGCAAAGTTTTACGCGAAATTCCACAACGCAAAGCAATCGAAAGCAAATTAAAGACCGAGTTTGATTCCCGTATTCGCGAAATGCAGAAAATGGAAAGTGATGGTCAGGCTTTGGCCGCTAAATTGAAGAAAGATGAATCTTTCATGAGTGCGGATGAACGTACAAAATCACAGCGTAAATTGGCGGAATTGCAAGCTGATTTCAATCTGAAGGGCCAGGCGTTGCAGGAAGATCAACGTCGTCGTTTCAATGAAGAACAGCAAAAGGTATTTGAAAAAATTCAAACAACAGTCGATAGCATTGCGAAAGCAGATGGTTATGACTTAGTGCTGAATCGTCAGGCAGTGGTGTATACCAATGATAAAAATGATATTTCAGCGAAAGTGATCCAACAAGTAAGCAAAGGCAATTAAGTAATATGACCATCACCCTGGGACAACTAGCTCAGCATTTAAATGCTGAGCTGCACGGCGATGCTAGTGTGGTTATCCAGCGGATAGCAAATCTTGAAACTGCGCAGGCCGGGGAAATTAGTTTTTTATCTGATAGCAAATATCAGCAATATCTGACAAAAACAGGCGCAAGTGCTGTTTTACTCAGGGCTGCAGATTTAGCTGCGTGTCAGACTAATGCTCTGGTAGTGAAAGATCCCTACATTGGTTTTGCCCGTGTGGCCCAACTATTGGATACGACACCCGCACCTGCACTCGATATTCATCCTGCGGCAGTCATTGCGGCGGATGTTCAGTTGGGGCAAGGTGTTGCAATAGGCGCTCATGCTGTCATTGAGTCTGGTGTTGTTCTGGGGGATGGTGCTGTTATCGGTGCCGGATGTTTTGTTGGTAAAAACAGTAAATTAGGTTCCAGAAGTAAACTCTGGGCCAATGTGACAATTTACCACAATGTGCGTATTGGTGATGATTGTCTGGTTCAATCTGGAACGGTGATCGGTGCTGATGGTTTTGGATATGCAAACGAACGTGGCGAATGGATAAAAATTCCTCAGCTAGGTGGTGTTGTGATCGGAAATCGTGTCGAGATCGGTGCAAATACCTGCATTGACCGAGGTGCTATTGATGATACCCGTATAGCGGATAATGTGATCATCGATAATCTTACCCAAATTGCGCATAACGTTGAAATTGGTTATGGCACGGCAGTTGCCGGTTGCACTACATTTGCTGGTAGTACGAAGATAGGCAAGTATTGTATCATAGGCGGAGCTTCTGTCTTTAATGGTCATATCGAAATCGCTGATCAGGTGACGATCACTGGTATGGCTATGGTCATGCGTTCTATTACAGAACCAGGAATATACTCTTCAGGTATTCCGGCACAAACCAATAAAGAATGGCGAAAAACCGCAGCGCGTACCTTACATATCGATGACATGTATAAGCGTCTGTCCAATATTGAGAAATTGCTCGATAAGCAAGAAGAAAAGTAAAAGGATCCTGGTTTGAATAACGAACTCAATCAGCTTGATATTCAAGATATTTTACAGCTGCTGCCTCACCGTTATCCCTTTTTGTTGGTAGATCGTGTTGTTCATTATGAAATGTCAGAAGAGCGAAAGGTGCTGCGTGCAATAAAGAATGTCTCTTTCAATGAGCCGTTCTTCCAGGGCCATTTTCCTGAACGCCCAGTATTTCCTGGCGTATTAATTCTGGAAGCAATGGCGCAAGCGACCGGCATCCTGGCATTCCGTATGGTTGGTAAACCAAATCCAGGTGAGCTGTATTATTTTGCTTCTATCGATAATGCGCGTTTTAAACGTCCTGTTGTACCGGGGGATCAACTGGTACTGGATGTTGAATATCTGAAAGAGCGCCGTGGTATTGCGAAGTTTACTGGTGTCGCGACCGTTGATGGCGAGCTTGTATGCTCTGCTGAATTGATGTGCGCTAAACGTTGAGAGAATGCCTGTGATCGATCCTAGCGCTAAAATTCATCCTTCAGCCATCATTCATCCAAACGCTGTGATTGGTGCCAATGTTGAGATTGGCGCCTTTACCTGTATCGAAGATGAAGTTGAAATTGGCGATGGCACATGGGTTGGTTCTCATGTCGTCGTGAAAGGGCCGACTAAAATTGGCCGTAATAACAAGATTTTCCAATTCGCATCTATCGGCGAGGATTGCCAGGATAAAAAGTATGCGGGTGAGCGTACTTTCCTGGAAATCGGTGATGCCAACGTGATCCGTGAGCATTGCACATTCCACCGTGGTACTGTGCAAGATCAGAGCCTGACCAAGGTGGGCAGTCGTAATCTGTTTATGGTTAATGTCCACGTGGCACATGACTGTATCATTGGTGATGATTGTATCTTTGCTAATAATGCAACTCTGGCTGGTCATGTGCATATTGGTGACTGGGTTATCTTTGGTGGTCTGGCTGCTATTCACCAGTTTGGCCGAGTCGGTTCCCACGCCTTCATCGCGGGTATGGCTGCACTAAACAAAGATGTACCTCCGTATGTGATGGCTGCGGGTCATTATGCAACCCCTTTTGGTATCAACAGCGAAGGTTTGCGTCGTCGCGGTTTTTCTGCAGAAGCCATTTCAGCAGTTAAACGGGCCTATAAAGAGCTTTATCGCAGTGGTAAAACCATTGAGGAAGTCATTCCTGTCCTGGAAATAATGGCACAGGAAGAAACTGCGGTGGCACTGTTTGTTGATTTCCTGAAAAAGAATGAGCGTGGCATCATTCGTCCCTGATTCATCCGCTGCCAAGCGGCCGTTGCGTATAGGAATTGTCGCCGGAGAAGTATCCGGCGATATTCTTGCTGCGGGTCTGATGTTCCATCTCAAACAACGTTATCCCGACTGTGAATTTGTGGGCATTGCTGGTCCCCGGATGCAAGAGCAGGGGATAGAGACCCTGTTTGAGATGGAAGAGTTATCGGTGATGGGCTTGGTTGAGGTGCTTGGCCGCTTGCCGAGACTGTTGCATATTCGGAAACAAGTGATCCGGTATTTTAAAGAAAATCCTCCGGATATCTTTATTGGTGTCGATGCCCCAGATTTTAATATTGGTGTCGAACTGAAGCTCAAACAAGCCGGTATTAAAACGATTCATTATGTCAGCCCCTCAGTCTGGGCATGGCGACAGAGTCGTATTCACAAAATTAAGGCTGCTACCAATATGGTGCTGGCTTTTTTACCGTTTGAAAAAGCATTTTATGATCAACATGATGCTCCTTGTCGCTTCATTGGTCATACGATGGCAGACGCTATTCCGTTGGAATCACCTGCATTACCGGCCAGAGATTTATTAGGGTTGAATAATGATTCCCCCGTAGTTGCAATATTGCCGGGTAGTCGTAGTGCCGAAGTAGAAATGCTAACTCCGCCATTTCTTATGGCCTGTCAGTTGCTTCAAGAGCAATACCCGAATATCCAGTTTGCGGTTCCTTTGGTCAACCTGCGCCGCCGACAGCAATTTGAACGACTAAAACAGCAAATTGCACCTGAATTGCCAATGACGCTAGTGGATGGACAGGCCCGAGTAGTAATGGCCGCTGCGGATGTCATTTTGCTGGCATCGGGCACAGCGACGCTTGAGGCTATGTTGGTTAAACGGCCCATGGTTGTTGCTTACAAAGTCAAACCGTTCACGTTCTGGTTGGGGCAAAAGCTGGTTAAGATCCGTACTTTTTCATTACCCAACCTGCTTTCCGGGAAGATGTTAGTACCGGAGTTGATTCAGTCTGACTGTGAACCATCCAAGCTGGCGGCTGCCGTCAGTCAATTTCTGCAACAGGATAATCAGGCGTTGCTTGATGAATTTACTCGTCTGCATCTGATGATTCGGTGCGATGCAGATAAACAGGCTGCACAAGCCGTCGTTGATGTATTACAAGGCCATCTATGAGTTCATTTGTCTATCCACCATATCAGTTGATTGCTGGTGTGGATGAAGTTGGGCGTGGCCCGCTGGTTGGTGATGTTGTTACGGCTGCCGTCATTTTAGACCCTAATCGGCCTATTCTGGGTCTGAATGATTCCAAAAAGCTCTCAGAAAAAAAACGAGAGGCGTTGTTTGACCTCATCCGGGAAAATGCGTTGGCCTATGCGATCGGGCGTTGTTCTGCGGCTGAAATTGATGAACTCAACATTTTGCAAGCAACCATGAAAGCCATGCAACGGGCAGTCGCTGGGCTCAACATCCAACCGGAGTATGTTCTGATTGATGGTAATCGTTGTCCGGCATTACCGATGCTGTCGATGGCGGTGGTCAAGGGCGATAGTCTGGTGGCTGAAATCAGCGCGGCCTCAATTCTGGCAAAAGTCACCCGCGATCGGGAAATGGCCGAGCTGGATTTGCAATATCCACAATATGGCTTTGCGCAGCATAAGGGCTACCCGACAGCACAACATTTAGCTGCACTGACGGCACATGGCGCCTTGGATATGCATCGCCGTAGTTTTAAACCGGTAAAACTGGCTCTGGGCCTCGCTTAAACAGACACAGGAAACATCATGGCCGAACCGCGTTTTGTTCATCTTCATATTCATTCTGATTTTTCGATGGTGGATGGTCTGCAAAAGATCAAGCCATTGGTTGCTCGGGCTGCCGAAGACAAAATGGTGGCAATGGCTATTACTGATCAGATGAATCAATGCGGCTTGGTCCGTTTTTATGGTGATGCGCACGGGAAGGGCATAAAACCAATCATAGGTGTGGACTTTTGGGTTCAAAGCGAAGAACTGGGCGATGAATTATTTCGTCTGGTTGGTTTGGCGATGGATAACCAAGGGCAGCAAAATCTGATTCAGCTGATCTCGCGGGGTTATCTGCGCGGACATGTTCAGGGACGGGCGGTCATTGATAAATCCTGGTTAGCTGAACATGCGCAAGGGGTCATACTGCTGTCTGGTGCGCGTGAAGGGGATATAGGAAAATTTCTGCTGAAGGGCAATCAGGCGATGGTGGAGCGCTGTACCGCGTTTTACCAGCAACACTTTGCCGATCGTTTTTATCTGGAATTAATCCGCACTGGGCGGTTGGATGAAGAAACCTATCTGCATATGGCGGTTGAACTTGCCATCCAGCAGCAGCTACCTGTCGTTGCAACCAATGATGTTGTTTTTCTGAATAAAGATGATTTTGACGCGCACGAAATTCGGGTGGCCATTCACGATGGCTATACGCTGGATGATGCACGTCGGCCCAAGCGTTTCAGTAATCAGCAATATATGCGCACACAGGATGAGATGTGCGAGCTGTTCAAGGATATTCCTGAAGCACTGATTAACAGTGTTGAAATCGCGAAACGCTGTAATGTGACAGTTCGGCTGGGGGAGTATTTTCTCCCACAATTTCCGACCGGAGAGATGAGCACCGAAGACTTCTTGGTCATGAAATCAAAGGAAGGATTGGAAGAGCGTCTGGCATTTCTTTTCCCTGATCCGGTGGTTCGTGCAGAAAAGCGGGGCGCGTATGATGACCGGCTGGAAATTGAACTCAAAGTTATCAACCAGATGGGGTTCCCTGGTTACTTTTTGATCGTGATGGAGTTTATCCAATGGTCGAAAGATAACGATATTCCGGTAGGGCCGGGGCGTGGTTCAGGTGCGGGTAGTTTGGTGGCCTATGCCTTAAAAATTACCGATCTTGATCCGTTGGCGCTGGATTTGCTGTTCGAACGTTTCCTGAACCCTGAACGTGTATCGATGCCCGACTTTGATGTCGACTTCTGTATGGATCGGCGTGACGAGGTGATTGATCACGTCGCCCAGATGTATGGTCGTGAAGCCGTATCGCAGATCATTACCTTCGGTACCATGGCGGCCAAAGCGGTCGTGCGTGATGTCGGTCGCGTATTGGGTCATCCGTACGGTTTTGTGGATCGAATCTCCAAATTAATTCCACCTGATCCCGGTATGACACTGGCTAAAGCATTTGACGTCGAGCCGAAGCTGGTTGAATTGTATGAACAGGATGAGGAAGTCAAAGCGCTGATCGACATGGCGCGTAAGCTGGAAGGGGTCACTCGTAACGCAGGTAAACATGCCGGTGGGGTGGTGATCGCTCCGACTAAAATCACGGATTTTGCGCCTTTATATTGTGATGATCAGGGGCTACAACCGGTTACTCAATTTGATAAAAATGACGTTGAGTATGCCGGGTTAGTGAAGTTTGACTTCCTGGGTTTGCGTACACTGACCATCATCAAGTGGGCGCTGGATATGATCAATCCGCGCTTACACAAAGAAGGTAAATCTCCGGTAGATATTGCGGCGATCCCTCTCGATGACCCCGAGTCGTTCAAGATCCTGAAAAACTCAGAAACGACAGCGGTATTCCAGTTGGAATCGCGTGGGATGAAGGATCTGATCAAGCGCCTGCAGCCCGATTGTTTTGAAGACATGATCGCGTTAGTTGCCTTGTTTCGTCCGGGGCCGTTGCAGTCGGGGATGGTAGATAACTTCATCGACCGTAAACATGGCCGGGAAGCAATTTCTTATCCTGATATACAGTGGCAGCATGAATCTCTGAAACCAATCTTAGAACCAACCTACGGCATTATCCTGTATCAGGAACAGGTCATGCAGATTGCCCAGACACTAGCCGGCTATACACTGGGCGGTGCGGACATGCTGCGTCGTGCAATGGGTAAGAAAAAACCGGAAGAAATGGCCAAACAGCGTTCTGGTTTTGAAGCGGGCTCCGTGAAAAACGGCGTCGATGGTGAACTGGCGATGCATATTTTCGATCTGGTAGAGAAATTTGCCGGATATGGATTCAATAAATCGCATTCTGCCGCTTATGCATTGGTTTCTTATCAGACGCTTTGGCTGAAGACACATTTCCCGGCAGAGTTCATGGCAGCAGTCATGACGGCTGATATGGATAATACTGATAAGATTGTGACGCTGGTGGATGAATGTCAGCGCATGGGATTAAAACTGATCCCGCCCGATGTCAATACGGGGCAATACCGCTTCACTGTCAACGAGCGCGGTGAAGTTGTGTATGGCATTGGTGCCGTCAAAGGAGTTGGTGAAGGCCCGGTTGAGGCAATCATTGCAGCCCGTAATGAAGGCGGGCCATTCCGTGATCTGTTTGATTTTTGTAATCGGGTCGATATCAAACGTCTGAACAAGCGGGTGATGGAGAAGCTCATCTATTCTGGCGCTTTAGATCGACTTGGGCCGCACCGGGCTGCCATCATGGCATCGCTGGAAGAAGCCATGAAGGCCGCTGAACAAAAGGCAAAAGATGCCGCGCTGGGACAAAATGATCTGTTTGGTGATCTATTTGCGACGGATGGCGTATTACCCACGCCAACATTCTCTGATGTGCCTGAGTGGTCCGATCAGAAATGGCTGGATGGTGAACGTGAAACACTCGGGTTATATTTAACTGGTCATCCAATAAATCAATACTTAACAGAATTAAAGCATTATACTTCCGGCCGTTTATGCGATTTGCAGCCTACTGAGCGGGATAAACCGGCAGTGGCGGCAGGATTGGTACTGAATGCTCGCGTCATGATGACCAAGCGTGGCACCAAGATGGGTATTTTGACTTTAGATGATCGTTCCGGTCGTTTAGACATCACTTTGTTTAGTGAAGCGTTGGAAAAATATGAGTCTTTGCTGCAAAAAGACCGTATTTTAGTGGTTACGGGTCAAATCAGCTTTGACGAGTATGCGGGGGGCATTAAAATGTCGGCCCGCGAAGTGTTAGATATTGAGGATGCGCGTGGTCGTCACGCACGGGGATTGCGGGTAAAAATCACGCAATCTGAAATGGCAGATCGTTTTATCCAGGATCTAGCCAATATATTAACGCCTCATCGTGCAGGGATTTGTCCTGTGCATATCTGCTATCGCAGACCGGGTGTACAGGGGCAGCTGACGTTGGGGACCGAATGGCGAGTAACGCCAACCGATCAACTACTGAACGAGCTGCGAACCCATTTGGGTAAGCAAGGCGTTGAACTGATATTTGAGTAGCGATTTCGGATACAACTATGAATATGAACTTTCTGGAATTTGAACAACCTATCGCTGAATTGCTGGCGCAGATTGAAGAGCTGAGACATGTCAGTGAGAATGTGGGTAGCAGTGTAGATCTGACCGATGAAATTAAACATCTGGAAAAGAAAAATGAAGAACTGACCAGAAAGCTGTTTTCTGATCTGGGTGCTTGGCAGATATCGCAATTAGCCCGTCATCCGCAACGTCCTTATACCGCAGATTACATTTCCCGTATCTTCACGGAATTTGACGAAATGGCCGGTGATCGTGCTTTTGCTGATGACAAAGCGATTATTGGTGGTACGGCCCGTCTGGATGGACAGCCAGTGATGGTGATTGGTCATCAGAAAGGGCGGGACACTCAGGAAAAAATCAAACGCAATTTTGGTATGCCAAGACCGGAAGGCTATCGTAAGGCGCTGCGTCTGATGCAGATGGCTGAACGGTTTAAAATGCCAATTATTACCTTTATTGATACACCAGGTGCGTATCCTGGCGTGGGTGCGGAAGAACGCGGTCAGTCGGAAGCCATTGCCCGTAACCTGAAGGTGATGTCTAGTTTGAAAGTCCCGGTGATCTGTACGGTGATCGGGGAAGGCGGTTCTGGTGGTGCCTTGGCCATTGGGGTTGGCGATCGTGTCAACATGCTGCAATATTCTACCTATTCGGTGATATCTCCTGAAGGATGTGCATCAATCCTGTGGAAGAGCGCTGACAAAGCGAGTGTTGCTGCGGAAGCAATGGGGATCACGGCTGCACGTCTGAAAGAATTGAAGCTGATTGATGGAATAGTGCCGGAGCCACTGGGTGGCGCGCATCGTAATCTTGATGAAATGGCCTATTTGCTGAAACAGCGCATTTTGACCGATCTGAACGAGCTGCATTCACTGCATACCGATGAGTTGCTCAGACAACGGTACCAGCGCTTAATGTCGAATGGTTACTGTTAATTCGGTGGCTTAAATTTAAACGGCGCTAAATGCGCCGTTTTTTATGCTATGCCATCTCTACCCGATCTCGGCCCTGTGATTTTGCATAGTACAGGGCTGTATCTGCTTTTTGGATCAATGTTTCCAGCAAATCATCAGTATGATAGTCAGAGATCCCAATGCTAATAGTGATCCCGATTTCTCTGATCACTTGCTGCCGAATACGCTGTGCCAGCTCATAAGTTGCATCAGCTTTACTATCACTGATCAGTAATAGAAATTCTTCACCACCATAACGGACGGCCAGATCCGTACAGCGAATTGAGCTACGCAAAATATCGGCCACCTGCATCAAAATTCGATCGCCCTGGTTGTGGCCATGGGTATCGTTGTACAGTTTGAAATGGTCGATATCCAACAACATCAATGAAAATGGCTGCGAATGCCGTTTTGAGCGTGCCACTAAATTGTCATAACTGATGTCCAGATAGCGGCGGTTAGCCAATCCGGTTAACGGGTCATGGAGTGACAACGTCCGGGCTTCTTCATATAAGCGGATATTTTCCAGAGCCATGCCGAGTTGCCGCCCCAATGAGCCTAATAATTCTCTTTGACGTCCGCTTAATTGATTACCGAGTTCTGTTTGGCAACAAAGTACACCGACCGTTTTATTTTTTGCCAACAGGGGAATGGTGAGATGTCCCGATGGGGCTGCGTCTGGATTGCATTGCATCAGAACAGGGCCTGGGTGTTCTGTCACCACGGAAGGCAATTCGGCATGCTGGCAACAGCTGTGGCGTAGCTGACAATCATTTTGCTGGCAGTTGGGGATTGCTAAGCCGGATAAGTCGGACTGAGTCAGATGGATTTGTACAAAATCACGAATACCAAAAAGCTGTGCATTGCACAATTTTTCGCTGACTAATCTGAATAAAGAAGACCAATCGGTATTTTGGTTGATGAGCGATTCGATGGTGTGTATCAGATGTAATTCTTCATTTGTTTTGCGAATTTCACTGTCGCGTCGAGAAAGCGTTTCCAGCATGGAATGTGCCTGCTGCTTGGCTGTTGTTGCTTCATCGACAGCCAGTTCAAGTTTCAGATTACTTTCTCTTAATTCGTTTTGTGCGGTTAATAGTTCAAAATTACGCAATACCATTGATTCATAAGTTGAAATCAACAAATCGAGGATGCGTTGTCGATCGGTGGAGATATGAAACCATTCCCCCTGAAAATAAATGTCAGATTCAGAAGCTTCCGGGAGTTGCCCATTTTTACGCAGTTGGATCATTTCAAGAATGCTATCCATCCGGGAGAGGAGATAGGCTTCGCTATAAGGCTTGGTGATGAAATGATCGGCTTTGCATTCCAGTGCCAGCAAAATATCCCGAGGGCTGGAAAGAGCCGTCAACAATACGACCGGTAAATGTGCAGTTCGGGGGTTGCTGCGAATGGCTGTACACAGCTCATATCCATTCAGTTGCGGCATGATGATGTCACTGATCACCATGGCGGGTAATTGCTCGGCTAAAAACGAGAGTGCCTCTTGACCATTACTGGTTATTGTTGCTATAAATCCTTGTTTTTCAAGGAAGAATTTTAGCTGATCCGCTTGGGTGGCACTGTCTTCAACAATTAAGATAGAGGTGCCCCGGTGTTTGTTTAACATAGGAAAAGTCCAACTAACATCCGATTGGTGTATCGGGTAAGGTAATAAGTTCACAAAGCATGGAAGCAATCGCAGATGCCGGTAGTATGTAACTGGCACCATTGAGTCTAATGGCTTCACCGGGCATGCCATGCACGACCGAACTCTCCTGGTCTTGTGCGATGGTAGTCGCGCCTAAATCATGTAATAGTTTTAATTCGGCGGCGCCATCCCGTCCCATCCCACTTAACAATATTCCGATGACAGATGAATGATATGTCTGAGCTACGGAACGGAAAAAGTGAGAGACAGAAGGGCAAACACCGTGTTCCTTGTCTCCGGTACTGAGTCTTAGCCGCTTGTCTGGGGCGATCTCCAGATGTTTTGCTTCCGGCGCAATATAGACATGCCCGGCAGACAACACCAGCTGATCGGTCACCATATGAATCGGTAAACGACAACTGAGACTCAACCATCGGACTAATCCCTCGGTAAAACCAAGAGAAATATGTTGAACAATGACGATGGGTAATGGAAATGTGGGGGGCAGTTTTGCCAGAATTTGTTGTAGTGCTTGAGGCCCACCGGTTGACGCACCAATGACCACTAATTTTGCTGACGATGGTGCAAGCCTGCTACTTGATACTACTTGAGATGACGATGATGTTTTACGCTGCGTCCGCCGCACCAGCTTGACTTCAGCCATTGCTCGGAAGGTAAACAGCAATTCGGTCCGCAGGCGTTCCAGCTCATCTTGACTTGCCACTCGGGGTTTAGAGATGGCGGCCAATGCTCCGGCTTCCAATGCCCGAAAAGACATGCTGACTTGTCCAGGATTTTGTTCTGCACTGACAATAACAATCGGTGTCGGTTGAGTAGACATAATTTGCCGGGTCGCTTCAAACCCATCCATATCGGGCATCGCCACATCCATGCTAATGATGTCTGGCTTCAGATGACTTGCCATCTGTATGGCTTCATGGCCATTAGTTGCAATTCCAATAACGGAGAAATCAGGATCTGTTGCGAATAAACTCGTTAACAGATGTGCCGCCGTGGCAGAATCGTCGACAATGAGCACTCGTATCATACCTATCTTTCCCGCATTGGTAATTATATGAATTTACGGATTATTTCCAGTAAATTGCTCTGATCGAAACTGGATTTAACAATATAAGCATCCGCGCCCACTTCCACGCCCCGTTGACGATCATCTTGTGATTCCAGACTGGTTACCAGCACAATAGGTAAACGAGCGAAACGTTCATCGGCGCGTAAGTGTGCAGTTAATTCAAAGCCATCCATTTGTGGCATTTCAACGTCGGAACTCACTAAATCAAAGTTTTCGGTTTGTAGCAGTGTCAGCGCATCCGTTCCGTCGCAGGCAGTTTTGACCTCATAACCATAAGATTCGAGCACGTTTTTAAGCAACGTACGCGAGGTAATCGAGTCATCAACCACCAAAATACGATGACGAGTGGGCTCAGTTTTACCAAGCGGAGTCTCATTTCTCTTGATGGGTTGCGCATGTCCGCCTTGCGCTGATTTCAGCAAGTCCCGGACATTGAGGATAGGTAATACATTACCATTTCCCAATAGGGTCGCGCCGGCAATATTACGAACACGAATTAACTGTGGCCCGAGTGGTTTTAAGAGTAGGTCATCTTCACCAATGATTTCGTCTACTGCAAACGCGATTTGTTCAAGCTCATTACCCAGCAACAACAACATGCGATAATCGTGCATATTGTACGGATCAGACGATACTCCTAAGATGCCGGACATGGCTACAATCGGAATGATACGATCGTCCAGTTGCAGTGTTTCATGGCCTTCAACCGTATGCACCTCATGTATCGGAATGCGCAATACCCGGATGACATTCAGAGTGGGAACCGCAAAAAGAGATTCACCCAAGCGAATTTGTATTCCACGAAACGATGCTAGTGATAAGGGGAGGATCAGTCGGAAGGTGGTGCTTTTTCCTGGCTGAGAGTGAACATCAATAGTGCCGCCGAGTTTTTCTACTTTCTCTTGTACAATAGCAAGCCCTAAGCCGCGCCCAGACAAATGGCTGACTTCACGTCGTGATGAGAAACCCGAGCGGAAGAGCAATGGCACTAATGACGGGTCATCCATTTGGCTATTTTGTTCCGGCGTGATGAATCCTTTTTCGAGTGCCGCTTCCCGAATTTGTTGGAAGTTCAAGCCGCGACCATCATCAGACAGAATGATTTCCGCTTTGCCATTATCGGTATAGCCGACTGTCAGTGAAATGGTGGCCTGTGGGGATTTACCCTGTTGGCTGCGTTCAATGGCGGTTTCTACGCCGTGGTCGATACTGTTGCGCAATAAATGAACAAGCGGGTCTTTGAGTTCCTGCAAGATCCGGCGATCTAATTCCAACGTCTCACCACTCAGCAGGAATGAGACCTCTTTGTTTTGCTCACGCGCGATGTCGCGAACAGAACGCGCAAAACCTTCCGTGACATAAGAAAATGGAAACATCAGCAATGATTTGGCATCCATGATCAAATGTTCAATCATGCCGTTAGCTTGGCGGAACCCTTCTTCACTGTGTTGTTTCAGGGTTTGCACTTGTTTACCAAACCCAATCAGCGCGCGATCAAGTTGTTGGATATGATCCTTAGTCAGTTCGGTTTTGCTGGTGTGTTCCCGGCGAAGTTGGTTCAGATTTTCCTGAAGGGTTTTCAGCCCCAAAATCTGTTGTCGGAGTGCCAGTTTTAATGCCAGCATCTCTTCCGACTGGACTAATAAATTGTCCAGACGAGAAGCCGGAATGCGGACCGTATCCTGTTGATACTGCTTTTTTATTTTCTTGTTGGATGGCGCTACATTTGGCTTCTCGGACGTAGGTGATACAAGGTCTTCCTTTGCGGCTACGCTGGTGACAGTTTCCTGTTCTGGATGAACGGTCTGGCTCTGCACTGGTTCGGCTGTGTCAGTTTTGGCCTGTGTAGAAACTTTGGTCTGTGTGGCATCGTGCCCGCTCGAGTGTGTCATCGCTTCGATGACGGGTGGGGCCTGTTCAATCAAGGAGGTGGCATCAAGTTGCTGACGCAATTTCAGAGTGGTGCTCTTGATGGCGATAGGTGGCGACTCTGGTGTCCCGCTACTTAGGATGGCCTCAATGGTATCAACTGATTCATGTAGTAAATGAAATACAACCGGATCCAGAGTACCAGGGTTTTGCCGCAAGCGGGCAAGCAGGCTTTCCAGCGATTGGCACAGATATTCAATCAATTGCAAATTGACGATCCGAGCTCCGCCTTTCAGACTGTGGGCGCAACGATAGATGATCTCAAGCTGTTCTGCCGGTGATTGAACCTGTTCCAGGGCGGTGAGTGCATGGTTGATCGCAACCACATGTTCACTCGCCTCCACTAGAAACGTTTCGAGTAGTCGGATCCTCAGCTCGTTATCCAGACTATCCATCAATTCACCTTAAAGCGTTCGATCAGGCTCCAGAGTTTGCCACTCATCTGATTCAGTGAACTGGTGGCATCTTCGGCTTGCCGCATGCTGATGACGATCTGGTCACTGGCACTGCGGATGTTATCCATCGCAATGGCGACCTGGTTCAGACCTGCTACCTGTTCATTCGTCGAAGCCAAGATCTGGGCGGCTGCTTGTACCGTGCCACCAGCGCCTTGTCCGATCACCTGAATGGCATTATCGGTTTCGGCTGATTGTAGAACACTGACTTCCACGGTTTTTCCACCTTGCTCTGTGGCCATGACTGCCGAGCTGATTGCCTTCTGAATATCGTTCAGAATCCGGCGGATTTGTTCTGTTGATTCCTTAGATTGTTCAGCCAAACTACGTACTTCCTGAGCAACCACGGCAAACCCTTTACCGTGCTCACCGGCTTTGGCGGCTTCAATGGAGGCATTAACCGCCAACAGATTGGACTGGCTGGCTAAGTCGCCTACCGACGTGATGATTTCGCCGATGGCCATACTTTGTTCGCTGAGGCGGACGATACTTTCCGCGATGAAATTCATCTGTTCACGAATTTTGTTCATGCCTGTGATCGTTTCGTTGACACTTTTCTGCCCGTTCTGAGTCATTTGGGCGGTGCTACGGGCGGATTCAGAGACAAACGCTGATTTTTGATTTACCTGATTGGCGGTAACCTTAATCTCTTCTAATGTAGTGGATGTTTCGCTTACGGCGGCGGCAGTTTCGGTTGAGCTGGCAGCCAGTTGCGAAGTTAAGGCGGCGATCTGAGATGATGAGCCACTGATCTGTTTGGCGGCGTCTTGTACTTCAGCAATCATGCGACGCAGATTGGAGGTCATCGCGGCAAAAGAGAGCCCTAATGCATCGTTATCTGAAAGCGGTGTGGTATTAACACGTAGATTGTTTTCAGCGAGTGCTCGGGCCACGTTGGACATGCGTTGCAGGTAATCATTCATCTCACCAAAAGCGCCAAATAAGATGCCGATCTCATCGCTTCGGCTGGCAGCCATGGTTGGGCGCTGAGACAGATCGCCTTTAGATATCCGATTCGCAACGTTTGTCAGTTCATGCAATGGATTGCTGATACTGCGCACCAGATAGAATGCGGCACTGGCCATAATGACAATCGTCAGTAAGGTTCCCCACAGAATGAATGCCTGGGCATATTGATTACTGGCCATTAATTCATCTGAACGTTGTTGTGCCTGTTTACGTTCTAAAGCTTCCAGCTCGTCTCTATTTTGAGAAACCTTTTTCATTAACTCGATGCCGACACCATCTTTGATGAGTTTGTTATATTCATCCAGCATTTGGCGGTCATACATGCTGATACCCATATCCAGACTGTTCAGACGTGAGTTCAGCATCTCTTCCAGTGAATTCACCAACCGAACAGAGTCGGCATTGGTGGTCAGCTCTTTCAGATGATTAAAATTGGCGCGGGTTTTTTCGACTGATTCACGATAAAGCTGCAGGTAAGCCGCACTGCCACTGAGTAAGTAAGAGCGTTGTGCCGATTCCGCAGAGAAGAGGCTCGGGGCAATAGCATTGTTTGCATCAATAACGCTAAAGGTTCGAGACAGGGCTGCTGAGTTTTCAATGACTCGGCCGATATTGTTGTAAGTCACGACGCCCATGATCCCGAATGCAGCCAACATCAGGCAGCCAAGTAATGCCAGTTTTTTGCCAATAGTCCATTTCATGGGCAATACCTCTTTTATTGTTTATTCTCTATTAATGAATGTCTTCGTTAACACACAATGTCGGATCAGACAGCAGTAAATGTGCATCAAGTAATATTTGGCGGTCGGGTGTAATACCGCGCAGATAGCGTTGAGCCTGTTCGCTTAATGTTGCCAGTTGATCCTGAATTTTGTCTAAAGGTATCTCTGCAACACCCAGAATTTCTTCAACTAACAGCCCAAATTCCATCGTGCCATTACTGAGAATAATGACCTGATGTTTAGGGTTCGGCGTGGCTGACATTAAGCCTAATATTTTATCCAAATGCAGCAACGATAGGATGCGGCCACGCAAATTCATAATGCCAGCGACAAAATCAGGCACACAGGGCAGTGGCGTCACATGATTAACGGGCACTATTTCGCGAATATAGCGTGATTCAAACGCATAATTCTCATTTTGTAATCTGAAACAGGTGATATCGATACAACGAATATCATCCTGCGAGGCGGGCGGGCGCACGGCCAGCTGCTTTGCCCGTTCCAATAAAATCTGCTGTTTTTGCTCTGCAGAGAGTTTCATGGCTTAGGCTTCCATTCGTAGTTGTATCAGGAGTTCTCTTAATTGCCCGACTGAAAGTCCTTCGGAATGAGGTAACAGGTCATCATTCTCGTGCATAGTCAGGAAGCGAAGTGCATTATCGAAATGTCGTAAGGCTTCACGTGCGTGTCCTTGCTGCTTTTCCAGATTGCCCAGAGTATAAATCGCCATGATCATATCTGGCTGAAGGTATAGCACTCTGCGCAATGCTTCTCTGGCTTCATTGGGTTTGTCCAGTTCCTGGAGGATCATCGCATGCAGATAATGGGCTTGCGTATCCAACTTATGTTGAGACAGATAAGTCACACAGTGTTCATGAGCTTCGTCAAGCAGGCCCTGATTAGCCAGCTCTTGGGCGAGCACCAGATGTTCGGCGCTGGAGATCTGTTTTTTCTGTGGAATCAGCTGATTGATTGCAGGGTATAAATCAGGTTTTACCGGAAAAGACCACGCATCAGAGTGACCCTGAGGTTGAATGAGATAGTGTGCCGGGGGAGTGAAGGCCGGATTATCGGGTATCAAGCTCATTTTTCGGGGATGCCTGACGTCTTTTTTGCGAAATAGAAAGGCATTACCGCATTGAATGGTTTCAAATTCCGGTTGGAAGTAGTGTGAACACTCGGTCTGGCTGACGACTAACCACCCTCCAGGAGTTAGTGCGCGGGAGAAACGGCTGACAATTTCACGAATCGTTTCAGCCGAGAAATACATCAACACATTGCGGCAGAACAGAACATCGACCTGATGAGTACCATTACTTGGTGACGGATAATCCTGCTGTGCCAAATTAAGCGGATTGAACTGCACCATATTGCGAATGTGGCTATGCAGTTGAAACGAGCCATCGCTTTGCTGATCAAAATAGCGCTGTTTATAGTGGGTGGGGGTGGCCCGGAAAGACCAGGTTTTATAATTTCCTTGAATGGCCTTTTGCAATGATTGCTGATTGATGTCGGTAGCAAGAATAGAGATATCCCAATGCTCGGCATCAGGTAACTGTGCATCCAATGTCATGGCTAAGGAATAAGGTTCTTCACCAGAGGCACACCCTGCGCTCCAGATCTTCAGTTTTCGGCCTTGTTGTTGCCGGATAACGGGAATAATCGTATTAATCAGTGCATCAAGCGCATCAGGTTCGCGAAAGAAGTAGGTTTCACCCACCGTCAATGCTTCAATGAAGAGTTGTAGCTCAGAGGCAGAAAGCTTACCGGAGAGCAAATTACCGCACAGCAGGCTTCGTTGTTGGTAACCTAACTGTTGCGTGATCTGATTTAATTTCCGATCCAGATCAGGAAGTCGGTCTCTGCCGTGATGAATGCCATAATGCTGAGATATAAAATCCCTGACTTGGTAAATGTCATCCAGAAGCAGACTATCTATCAGAAGCCGGCTATCCATGCTGAGCGCCATCCATTGCTAATGTTAAATCAGCCTGTGGTTGTTGCTCAAAATAGCGCAGACACGAAGGCAGATCCTGAATCATGACCATGCCATCTTCCAGCGCCAGAAGCCCTTGCCAGGGAGAATGACGACCTAAGAGGCTGCTTGCCACAAGAATATCTGCTGAATTTGCCTGAATGACCTGATGTACCGCATCGGCAATCAAGATGACGCGTTGTTCGTTATTTCTGGTCAGAATAAAGATATCGTCGATGTCCAGATCTCGTTCTGGCAAAGACAATAAGCGTCGGGTGTTCACAACTGGCAATAATTCGCCCTGCACATTAACAACACCCTGTAGCACAGGTGAAGATTGTGCGACAGGGGTTATGGCTGCAGATCGTGTAACTCGCTCAACATCGGCTAGTGGCAATGCATAGAGGTGGTTATCCAGACGAAAGACAAACAGTGGCGTAACTGCAGACTCCAGAAGAAACTCCTTTTCTTGATACACAGCAAGCGATGAAAACAGATCCTAATTCTTCATTATTACAAATTTAGTGCTTGCTAAACAATCATCTTTATCAGCTTTCGCTGACCAGTTCACCATCAGGTTCAGAAAATTCAAGGCTATGATAACGCCATGCTTGCATATGGGAAGGCCACCCCTGTGCAGACCATCCGCCCTTTAACAACAGATGATGCAGGAACGCCTCTTTATCAGGCAGTTGACGCCAGACAGCCGGTAAAAAAGTGGCGCGATGATAGCCGTCGCTTAACCATAATCCGTCACTAAACGGCACCAATGCTGCTAATAAGGCTTCTCTGCTGGTGGCCGGAAGCGGTTCTCGCTCACTTAAGAGTGAAATACTAATTGTGCACTTCGGTAGTTCTTCGGCAGTTAAAGGCGAAAATCGGGGGTCTTGGAATGCGGCTGCACTGGCAAAGTAGGGGATGGCTTGCTGCAAAGGCATGTCCTGCTCCAGTGTCCCAATACACCCCCTTAGCTCGCCATGACGATGCAGCGTGACAAAACAACCCAATTTGAGATTTCCACTGGGTAATGTAACCGGCGTATCTGCATTGGGTATCCAGTGCGACAAAATATGCTGTCGCGCTAGGCTTAACATGGCTTGGCGTTCGGATAATTCAATAGAGGGCAAAAGCGGCATATCCCACCACCCGTTGTTTGTCTGATGATGTGTCCCCCGAGGTACATTTCGCCAGCAGTGTGATATCCAGCTGTTGCTGTTGTGCCCAGCGTAAAGCACCGTTCAGGGCGTAACTGCCGCAGGCCTGATCACCTCTCAGTGAACCATTGAACTGCAAGATCTGCTGGATGGTGGCATCGTCATATTGCCGGGCAAGATCCTGAGTGAGGTAATGACTCAGATCTGTACTGACAATGGCCAGCGTGTCGTCATTCATGAGCAGATCCAATGCGCGGCAGACAGTTTCCGGCGGACAATCGCCGACAACGAGCGGAATGAGCTGAAACTCACCAAGCTGATATTGTAAAAACGGGAGCTGCACCTCAATTGCATGTTCCTGTTGATGCGCTTCCGTGGCTGCGATAAAACCGGGCTGGGTCAGCAGTAACTGCAGGGCTTCTTTATCCAGTGGAATTTTGCCGAGCGGGGTCGCTTCAGCATCCCATCTGGTTGGTACGGCAATTCCACGAACATAGACACGGTGTGCCGGACACATGATCACGACCCGCTTAAATTCTCCCGGCTGCAACAGCTTGTAGCCTTGTGCAGCAATCTCGCCAGAAAAGCGATAACCGGCATGCGGGAGGATCAGCATACGCGGAGCGCGATTACTTTTTTGTTCCGACGGCAGATGATGTTGCAGCCAGCTTTGAAGCGTGTCTGGGTCTGCGGGATAAAACATATCTGCAACGGCGGGTTGATGGATAACCTGCATACCATCTCCAGTGTGATAGATGTCATCTACAATTATAGTGTCACCCTGGAGGTTGTATGGATAATTCAGACAATACGGTTTCGACCTGCTACTGGCGCCATTTAGATAATGATCATGTGGTTTGTACGCTCTGTCCGCGAGAGTGTGAGTTACGCGATGGGAAGCGGGGCGTTTGCTATGTTCGTATGGCGCAAGGTGGCGAAATTGTGTTGACCAGCTATGGTCGTTCCAGCGGATTTTGTATCGATCCGATAGAAAAAAAACCGCTACATCATTTCCTGCCGGGCACGCCCGTACTGTCGTTTGGGACGGCGGGGTGCAATCTGACTTGTGCCTTTTGTCAGAATTGGGATATCAGTAAATCACGCCACATGGAAACGCTGAGTGCTTCGGCCTCCCCAGAGCAATTAGCCAAAATGGCCGAGCAAACAGGCAGTCGTTCGGTTGCCTTTACCTATAACGACCCCGTTATTTTTATGGAGTATGCCATTGATGTCGCAGCGGCCTGTCACGCTCGGGATATCAAAACGATAGCTGTCACGGCGGGATATATTAATCCGGAACCAAGGCGTGAGTTTTTTGCTGCAATGGATGCCGCGAATGTAGATTTAAAGGGGTTTAGTGAGTCGTTTTATCACAAAATTTGTGGCGGACATTTAGCACCGGTATTGGATACGTTGCGTTATCTCAAACACGAAACACCGGTTTGGTTTGAGATCACCACGTTGCTGATCCCCGGAGAGAATGATTCTGTCGCAGAATTAGAAGCCATGTGTCAGTGGATCGCGGATGAACTCGGGCCGGATGTCCCTTTGCACTTTACGGCTTTTCACCCTGATTTTCACATGCTGGATAAACCGCCGACACCTCTGACAACCCTGTTGCAGGCGCGTAAAATCGCCAAAGCGCATGGTCTTAATTATGTGTATGTCGGCAATGTTCACGATGTGGCGGATGGCAGTACCTGGTGTCCTTCCTGTGGCAAATTACTCATAGAACGGGATTATTACCGGCTGGGTAAATGGGCGTTGCATGACGGCCATTGCCAGCATTGTGGCACTCAAATTCCCGGTGTCTTTGAAAATCAGCCGGGAACATGGGGGCCGAGACGATTACCGGTTGAAATTAAATAACCATTGTATGAACTGTGTGGTTGTTGGCTTCTACTTCTATAAGAAATTGGCCTGACAGGGGGGCTGCCAGACCAATTTAGTTATACCTTAATTTTCAGGATGTTTAAGCAATCGCGACTCTTGCCGCTTTGATTTTTTTCATGGTGATTGCCACGATAGCGGTTGTGAGAGCACCGGCAACCATTGCAGCCAGCGCCAACAGCGGTTTATTCATGGCACCCAGCAGCGCCACAATCGGACCACCATGGGCAACAGAGTTGGTCACACCGAATACAAAGGCCATGACGGCGGCCACGATGCTACCCAGCATGTTAGCGGGGATCACAGCCAACGGATCTTGCGCTGCAAATGGAATGGCTCCTTCAGAAATACCGACAAGACCCATCGCACCAGCCGCTTTACCGGCTTCGATTTCATCTTCATCGAACAGATCCATGTTACGACCCAAAAAGGTGGCTAAGCCCATTCCCAATGGCGCAACCGGAATGGCGCACGCCATTGCTCCCATAAATTGGGTCTGACCTGATGCGATCATGCCGACAGAGAACAGGAACGCCACTTTGTTCACCGGGCCGCCCATATCAAAGCCAGCCATACCGCCAATGACGATGCCGAGCAGAACCAGACTGCCGCCACTCATGGAAACCAGCATGGTGTTCAGACCACTCATCAGACTGGCAATGGGGGCGCCGATGATGAAGATAAACAAGGCCGCGATAAATAACGTACCAAACAGTGGTGCAATTAAAATGGGCACCAGAGGACGGATCATCTTGTTGTAGTCACGGGTGGCAATCCAGCGCACGACATAACCGACCAATAACCCGGCGACGATAGCACCAATGAACCCCGTACCGGCAGTTGCACCATAGAACGAACCATCATTCGCAATCCAGCCACCGATAAAACCCGGTGCCAGTGCCGGACGATCACCAATGGCATAGGCGATATAACCGGCCAGGATTGGGATCATCAGTTTGAACGCGACGACACCGACATTCAGAACTGAATTCCACATACTACCTTGCGGGATCACCATTCCACCTGATGTTGGATTGCCACCAATTGCGAGTGATAGCGCAATTAACAAACCACCAGTGACAACAAATGGAATCATGTGAGAGACACCATTCATCAAAAAGCGGTAGAGATCGGAACGCGCTTGAGTAGATTTAGAACCTTCTGCCGACATGGCATTGCCCTCTGGTTTATAGGGAACGGCCGCTAAGGCTTGTTTAATCAACCCCTTGGCATCTTTGATTGGCGCTTTAACACCGGTTTTGACAACTTTTTTCCCTGCAAACCGATGCATATCCACCTGTTTATCGCAGCCGACAATAATCGCATCGGCCTGAGCTATTTCTTCTGCGGTAGGTGCGTTTTTAACCCCGATGGAACCATTGGTTTCAACTTTAATTTTGTAACCTAATTCTTTGGCTGCTTTTTCTAATGCTTCAGCCGCCAAATAGGTATGCGCGATACCGGCAGGGCAACCAGTAACACCAATGAGGAAGCCTTTATTTTCAGCAGAAACCGCGACCGGCGCTGCTTTGGCCGTTAATAATGCAAGTGCATCACGGCTGGATTTAGCCGCCATAATGGCATTAAAAAAGCCTGGTTCAATTAATTTGGATGAGAGTTCGGCGAGCACATTAATATGATGATCCGCACCTCCGGCAGGAGAAGCAATCATAAAAAACAGTTTAGATGGCTTACCATCTTCAGCACCATATTCGATGCCTTTCCGGCTAATACCAATTACAACAGCAGGTTCAATGACCGCGGAACTTTTGGCGTGAGGCAGGGCGATGCCTTCCTCAAAGCCTGTATTACCAATGGCTTCGCGAGCTTGCACATCTTGCAGGAATTGCAATTTGTCCTGCACTTTACCTTGGGCGGCCAACAATTCGATCATTTCACGAAATACGGCGTCCTTACTGGTTGCCTGCAAATCGAGGCATATCAGTTTTTCATTGATGAGGTTAGTAATCATAGTGATTTCCAATAATTGCTGGTGACTATTCGTCGCCAATATTTCTGAATTATGCAACGCAGAGACATCCATGTTCTGTGGTTGCTGTTCCCCATTAAGCGAAGTCATTATCGGAACATGAGCGCGGGTAAAAAATCGGAAAGAAAACACATGAACTGGATTTTTGTAACATAAAGCATGGATTGTGATGCAGCTCTCATTCCATAGAAAGGCGTTTTTAATCCCTAGGAATGGGGATTTGAACAATACTTTAAGTACCACGATGCTTATTACCTTCAGATCATAATGAAAAAGCGAAATAAGAAAAAAAAAGTACATATCAATTCTTTCGCTCAGAAGTTATCGCATCACTTCTGTGAGCTGTCAGAGTGGGCTTCACAGGCATTAATGCATTTGACTGATCCGGATGAACCGGAGGCTTTACATGATTTACGCGTCAGTTTACGGAGTATGCGTGTCTTGCTTCAGCTTTCTGCCTGTCATAAAGCATTAAGCAAATATAGAAAACAGCTTGGAGTGATTGCGAAATTAACCGGGGATGAGCGGGATCTGGAAGTGGTCTTGAGATTAGCCGAATCACTATTGGCTGAAACCGGAAAGGGTACCGAGCAAATTGTATTTTTGACGGAACATTTACTGCAGTCCCAGACAAAATTACAGAGTGAATTACAACGAGTTGATTTAAAGGTCCAGTTGGCCGACGTCGCTCAGGCGTGGACTAAACAGATCGGGCATAAACAAAAATGCATCTTGCAATCGGCTGCACGAACAAGATTAAAAAATCTGGAAAGACAACTGACGATGGCAGCAGAAAACGTTCAGCTGACTTCACCGATAGACGAGTGGCATGCATTACGTCTGTTAGTCAAAAAACTCAGATACTGGTGTGAAGGGTTCTCTGCTGTGCTGACATCCCACCAGGCAGGACGATTACCCTTGTTGATCCAACTACAGCAGAGATTGGGGCTGTTACATGATTATTATCTGCTGGCAACCCCCTCAGATCAGCGTATTCCATTACCCGTCGAATGGCAGGAAACACTGGACAAGTGGCAACGACATACCTTGTATGAGGCTGCCAACTTGTTGCAGCAGATTAAAATGACCTGGAATAGTTAAAACAGCCCCGGTTTTAACAGCGCCAGCAACGTCATGCATCCCAAGATCGCAAACAGTACTGCCGCAATACCATGTACTAATTTAATCGGCATCTTGTGTGCGATTTTATGGCCTAATAACACAGCGGGAACATTGGCCAGCATCATGCCGCAGGTTGTTCCTGCTACTACAGGCAACAACGCATGGTATTTTGCCGCCAGCGCAATGGTAGCAATTTGGGTTTTATCACCCATTTCAGCCAGAAAGAAAGCAATGATGGTGGTAGTAAAAACACCGAAGTGCGCCAGCTTGGCATCTTTTTCGTCAAATTTATCCGGGATCAGCGTCCACACGGCCATCGCTATAAATGATATACCAAGGACGATCCCCATCGTTTTCGGTTCAATCATCAGACTTAACCATTCGCCTACGGCACCGGCAAAACCATGGTTGATTAAGGTTGAAACCAGAATTCCCAGAATAATAGGAAGCGGCTTTTTGAATTTTGCGGCAAGAATAAAAGCGAGTAACTGGGTTTTATCACCGATTTCGGCTAGGGCAACAATACCGGTTGAAATGAAAAAAGCAGACACTTGATACTCCATGGCCGGAAATTCACCAATGACCACACACCTGTCCGGCCTTGCACAGGGTATGGTCAATGGTCTTGCCAGGTGTATCCATCGTCAGATGATGAATCACTGTTTGCACCATGACCATGAGGGTCAAGTTTGTTGATGCAAACCCTTTAGGGAAAAGGCGGCTACTCCCCAATGACCTGCGCAGTATAATGATTAAATTGAATGTGTCAAAACTAACGCAAAGGGCAAAAGGAAAGGCTAGAAACAACAAAGCCCCGCATAAATGCGAGGCTTTAGAATGATGGTGCCCAGACGCGGAATCGAACCACGGACACGCGGATTTTCAATCCGCTGCTCTACCGACTGAGCTATCTGGGCTTTGGTTGAATGGTGCCGGCTATCGGAATCGAACTGATGACCTACTGATTACAAGTCAGTTGCTCTACCAACTGAGCTAAGCCGGCACGTATTCAACGAGGCGGGATTATAATGAAATTGATCGCGGCGTCTATATCTGAACGTGAATTTTTCGCATTTTCTGGTTCGTTTGCTGATATTTTCGACGAAAGTCAGATTTTTAGGTTTTTTCTGATTTATAGCGGAAGGGAATAACATCAACTAACATCAAATTTAGATATGTCGTTGATTTGGCGGTTATGGACATTTTTATTCTTATCGGCTTGATCATGGTAAATGGTGTCTTTGCAATGTCAGAGGTTGCTTTGCTGACAGCGCGTAAAGTCCGGTTAGCAAAACAGGCCGCAGATGGAAATAAAGGTGCCAAAGCAGCGTTACAGTTGGCGGGAGATCCGACCAATTTCTTATCGACCGTGCAAATAGGCATGACCTCCATCGGCCTGTTGAATGGGATTTTTGGCGAGTCGATTTTAGCTAAGCCATTATCGGAATGGCTGCAACATCTGGGGCTGTCAGCGGCGACTGCAAATCCGTTTTCAATTGTTGTCGTCGTCATCGGAGTTACCTATCTCTCTATTGTCATTGGCGAATTAGTTCCCAAACGCATGGGGCAGTTGCGAGCGGAATGGATTGCCTGCCGGGTCGCCCGGCCCATGCAATTTCTGGCATTGATAACCCATCCGTTTGTACTGCTTTTATCGGCATCCACCCGCCATATGATCCGTTGGAGCGGCATTCAGCAGGATCATACTGCCAATGTCACAGAAGAAGAGATCCATGCCATGCTGGAGGAGGGGTCGGAATCGGGTGTGATTGAACGCAGTGAACACGAAATGGTACGTAATGTATTCCGACTGGATGATCGGACCTTGGCGTCCTTAATGGTGCCTAAAGCCGATATTGTATTTATTGATTTGAATGATTCATTTGATGTTAATTTAAAACGGATCACCACGTCTGAACATTCGAGTTTTCCGGTCTGTCGCGGCGGTTTGAATGAACTAATCGGTGTCATCACGGCGCATCAGGTGATGGTGCAGACTGCGTATGATCTGAAACTTGATTTTGCAGCATTGTCGCATCCTTGTATTTTTGTGCCCGAAACGTTGAGTGGTATGGATCTGCTGGAATACTTTCGATCTTCCGGTTCACACATGGTGTTTGTGGTAGATGAATACAGCGAATTACAGGGCATTGTGACTGTACAGGATGTATTGGAGTCACTCACGGGTGAGTTTTATCAGGAGGATATTGATGATGCCTGGGCGGTACAACGTGAGGATGGCTCTTGGCTATTCGATGGTTTGATTCCGGTTATGGAGCTAAAGGATTTTTTGCAATTGGAGCATTTACCGGAAGAAGAGCGAAATAGCTATCACACCTTGAGTGGATTGGTGATGCTGTTGCTTGGTCGGGTGCCGGCCACGGGAGATACCTTGGTTCTTGATTCGTGGAAACTGGAAGTGGTAGACATGGACGGAATGAGGATCGATAAAGTCCTCGCCAGCCGGATCAATGTTGACAATCTGGACGATAATCCGGATACCGGCGCATAGTCTCCTGAGCAGCATAGTTTCCTGATCAGAGAGGATCTGCAAACTGAGTCTGTATTGTCAGGCGTTCCTCTTTGGCATTTAAAAGTGCCGCCACACAATCGGCATCCAGGCGTCCCGCTGCCACTTCTTTTTCCAGTTCAGCGATGACATCTTGTTCGGTCCAGGCTGTTTTGTAAGGCCGTTTCGTGGATAGGGCATCATAAACATCCGCAATAGCCACAATCCGTGCTTCGACAGGGATCTGCTCCATCGTTAACCCCAACGGATAACCCCGGCCATCTCCACGTTCGTGATGACCGGCAACAACATTTCGCATGATAGAAGAGGCGTTATCCAGATTGAGGCCTAGATCTTCGACCATCTGATCAATCATCGCTGTTCCCAGTTGTACATGCTGTTGCATGATTTGCCATTCATCAGCATCCAGCCTGCCTGGTTTGAGAAGGATTTTATCAGGGATACCCACTTTGCCAATGTCATGCAACGGGGCGAAAAGATGCAGGTACTCGATAAATTCATCACTCAGATTAAATTTTTCAGCCACACCTTGGGCGATTAAACGCGAATACTTTGCCATTCTGTCCAGATGGTTTCCAGTTTCCAGATCTCTGATCTTCGCAAAATCAGTGGCCAGATGAACGGTATTGATGAGTGATTTCACCGCGGCCAGTTCCAGCAAATAGAGATGGGCAGCCAGATCGGCAAAGACGTCCAAAAAGTGCACGGTATTTTTCTGAAAAGCATTGGCTTGGCAAGAATCGAAAAACAGGAAGGCGACAAACGTATTTCCCTGAAAAATCGGGATGGTGTAGCTACTGAGATAGCGTTGCTGATGCAGCCAGTTTGTATGTGTCGTCTTTGCGTGAAATGAGTTATCAATGTCATGCACGATCCGGCTTTTGCGGTCATGAATCAATGCCTGAAGAGAGGGAATGTCAGAGATACGGGCTTCGTAATGTTGTAATGGTATGCCGTGTGGGGTACTACTGACGAAAGTTTTGAGTAAATCGGTTTGGGGGTCATAAATCGCAATAGCGATTCTATCAATAAAGTGATAACGCCCACGAATCAACTCATGCAAATTAGCAAGGCGTTGTGATAAATCCTGCTTGGTCATGGGGAGTGCGTCCATGATTTGATTCGTCTGCTGCTGCATGCTCAGTCTCCAGTTTACCCCTTTCTTTTCTACAGCGTAGTTTATCTCGCATATTCTGTTTGTGAGTCAATCAGTAATATAAATACGTTAATGTGTGAATGCGTGCGTATAACAGCGACAAAATTGGAGCAGTGTGTGGAGCTGGTTGGAACATGAGATAAAAAAGCAGGCTATACTGAAGTTCGTGGAATCAGCAGTAAAAGTGATTCCATAATTTGTCTTAGATCATTTTTTTCATACTTAGATCATAAAAATATAAATAAAACACAACATTTTATTAACAGGCTTTAGGTCGGTTTTTACAATAGACCGATCCACATAGGATATGTGATATTCCCGTTCGACGGAGCTGTTAAATGATAAAAAATAGGTTTTGGTGGCTGTTGCCATCGTCAATGCCTTTGTTGTTAAGTGGTTGTAATATGGCCCTGCTTGATCCGAAAGGGGCAATCGGGATGGAACAGAAATCATTGATCCTGACGGCTATTGGGCTGATGCTCATCGTCGTTGTTCCAGTAATTATCATGACCTTTCTGTTTGCCTGGAAATATCGGGCTTCCAATAAGAACGCGACATATGCGCCTGACTGGTCGCATTCCAATAAAATTGAATTTGTCGTGTGGACTATTCCCCTCATCATCATTTTGATTCTGGGAACCATCACTTGGCGTTCAACCCATGCGTTAGATCCCCGTGAGCCGATCTACTCAGAGAAGAAACCGCTGGTTATCGAAGCGGTCTCGATGGATTGGAAATGGTTATTCATTTACCCGGAACAAGGCATTGCAACCGTCAATGAGATCTATTTCCCTGCTAATGTCCCTGTGCAGTTCAAGGTCACCTCTGACTCGGTCATGAATTCGTTCTTTATTCCGCAGTTGGGTAGCCAGATCTACGCTATGGCTGGAATGAGAAACCAGGTTCACTTGATTGCGAATGAAGAAGGTGCCTTTAAGGGGATTTCCGCCAACTACAGCGGTGCTGGTTTTTCAGGCATGAAATTCATGGCGTATGCCACATCGCAGGATAAGTTCACCGACTGGGTTGCGAAAGTGAAGCAAGCGCCAAAGAGTCTGCAATGGGCGGATTATAAGGCGTTGTCTAAGCCAACTCAGAATAATCCTGTTGAATATTATTCATCAGTCAAAGCTGGATTATACGACGACATCATTAATCAATTCATGGGGTCAGGTATGCAGCATGCTGCAATGCCGACTGAAACCATGAAGAAAGAAATGAATCACGACATGGAGCAAGGTATGCACATGCCATCTCAATCTGGCTCCGGGGAATAAGCAATGTCAATGTTTGGTAAGTTAACTCTTGATGCGATCCCATTCCATGAACCGATCATTATGGTGACTGTGAGTGCGATCATTCTGGGCGGTATTCTGGTGGTTGCCGCCATGACCTATTTCAAAAAATGGGCTTGGTTGTGGAATGAGTGGTTGACATCAGTCGACCACAAGAAAATTGGCATCATGTATATCGCGGTTGCAATGTTGATGTTACTGCGCGGTTTTGCCGATGCCATCATGATGCGTGCGCAGATGGCGTTGGCGTCGGGAGGTTCAGAAGGATTTCTGAATTCTCATCATTATGATCAGATCTTCACTGCACATGGTGTGATCATGATTTTCTTCATGGCGATGCCGTTCATGGTGGGCCTGATGAATATTGTGGTGCCCTTGCAGATTGGGGCTCGTGACGTGGCATTTCCGTTCCTGAACTCCCTGAGCTTCTGGTTGTTTGTGGTCGGTGTGGCGTTGATCAATATCTCGCTTGGTGTGGGTGAGTTTGCGCAGACGGGTTGGCTGGCTTATCCGCCATTATCCGGGCATCAATACAGCCCTGGGGTCGGGGTGGACTATTGGATCTGGAGCTTGCAAATCTCGGGGATCGGCACGTTGCTGACTGGGGTGAATTTCTTTGTCACCGTGTTGAAAATGCGTGCTCCGGGAATGACGTTGATGAAAATGCCGGTGTTTACCTGGACGGCGTTGTGCTCTAACGTACTGATCATCATTGCGTTCCCAATTCTGACCGTCACCATCGCCTTATTGACGCTGGATCGTTATATCGGTACTCATTTCTTCACTAACGATTTCGGTGGCAACCAGATGATGTATGTCAATCTCATCTGGGCTTGGGGACATCCTGAAGTCTATATTCTGGTTCTGCCTGCATTTGGTATTTTTTCTGAGGTCGTTGCGACTTACTGTAAGAAACGCCTGTTTGGGTATACTTCATTAGTATGGGCAACCGCTGCCATTACCGTGTTGTCCTTCATTGTTTGGTTGCACCATTTCTTCACCATGGGGGCAGGCGCTAACGTCAACGCCTTCTTCGGTATTGCCACTATGATTATCTCGATCCCGACCGGGGTTAAGATTTTCAACTGGTTGTTTACGATGTACCGAGGTCGTGTTGAGTTCAGTACACCAATTCTCTGGACGCTGGGCTTTTTGGTGACATTCTCAATCGGTGGGATGACCGGTGTCTTGTTATCCGTGCCGGGTGCAGATTTCGTATTACACAACAGTGTGTTCCTGATTGCACATTTCCATAACACCATTATTGGTGGTGTGGTGTTCGGTTATCTGGCTGGGTTTAACTACTGGTTCCCGAAAGCAATGGGCTTCAAACTGAACGAAAAACTGGGTAAGACCGCATTTTGGTTGTGGATCACCGGTTTCTTCTTTGCTTTCGTACCGCTTTATATTCTGGGCTTCATGGGGATGACCCGTCGTCTGAGCCACAACATTGATCCGGCCTATCATCCGTTATTGATGGTGGCGGTATTTGGTGCGGTATTGATCTTCTGCGGTATCCTGACTCAGTTGTTGCAATTAGCGGTCAGTATTAAGGATCGTCACCAATTGCGTGATGAAACAGGTGATCCATGGGGTGGTCGTACCTTGGAATGGGCTACTTCATCGCCACCACCGTTTTATAACTTTGCGCAAATCCCGCATATCCATGATCGCGATGCGTTTTGGGATATGAAAGAGCAAGGTACGGCTTATCAGCAACCAGCAAAGTACAGTGAAATTCACATGCCTAAAAATACCAGCGCAGGTGTTTTCATCGGGATGTTCAGCCTGGTCATGGGCTTTGCCTTGATATGGTATATCTGGTGGATGGCTATCCTCGGCTTTGTGGGTGTGATTGCAACCTGGATTATCTATTCCTTCAATAAGGATGTGGATTACTACGTGCCAGTTGATGTAGTCACAAAAATTGAAAATGAACACTTTAAACAAGTTAAACAGGCAGGGGTGAAGCATGTCGGCTGAAATTTTAAATCACCAGTCTGCGCATGCCGCCGAGCATGAGCACCATGATACAGGTGGTAATTCAGTATTCGGATTCTGGATTTACCTGATGAGTGACTGCATTTTGTTTGCGAGTATTTTCGCAACCTATGCAGTGCTATCTAAAAACTTTGCCGGGGGGCCAACCGGCAAAGATATTTTTGAATTACCTTATGTGCTGGTCGAAACCTTTTGCCTGTTGATCAGTAGTGTGACCTATGGGTTTGCTATTTTGGCGATGAATAAAGGCAACCAGTCAGGTGTGATCAGATGGTTGATGGTGACATTTCTGTTTGGTGCTGCCTTCATTGGCATGGAACTCAATGAATTCCATCATTTGATATCAGAGGGTTTCGGCCCTGATCGCAGTGCATTTTTATCCGGTTTCTTTGCGCTGATTGGTACTCACGGTCTGCACGTGTTTTCTGGTCTGGTGTGGATGATTGTGCTGATGATCCAGGTGGCACAAAATGGACTGACTGCCACCAATAACACGCGTCTGATGTGTCTGAGTCTGTTCTGGCACTTCCTGGATATCGTGTGGATCTGTGTGTTTACTGTGGTTTATCTGACGGGGGTACTGTAATGAGTCATCCAGTTAATCATTCCGGTGCCAGCCACGGAACAACAAAGTCTTATATCACTGGCTTTATCCTGTCAGTGATTTTGACTGTGATTCCATTCTGGTTAGTCATGTCTCCATCTTTGCCGAAACCGACCATTCTGATGATCATTGTCGGTTTTGCACTGGTTCAGATTTTGGTGCAGCTGGGTTATTTCCTGCATATGAATACTAAATCTGACGAAGGTTGGAATATGATTTCCTTTGTATTTACGGTGCTTATCATTGCTATTGTTGTGGTGGGTTCCTTATGGATCATGTTCCACCTCAATACCAATATGATGGGTTAATAAAGAGCGGATGACATGATCAAGCAGTACCTGCTCGTAACCAAACCTGGGATCATTTTTGGTAATTTGGTTTCAGTGATTGGTGGTTTTTTCCTGGCTTCCAAAGGAAGCCTGGATTTTCCGCTGTTTCTGGCAACAATCACCGGCGTTTCGCTGGTGATTGCTTCTGGCTGTGCGTTCAATAACTACATTGATCAGGATATTGACGGTCTGATGGAAAGAACCCGAAACCGGGTATTGGTTAAAGGGCTCATTTCACCAAAAACAACCTTGATCTATGCCGCCATCCTGGGAATTGCGGGTTTTGGATTGTTGTGGCTGATGACAAATCCGCTGGCGACGGCTCTGGCTTTCATGGGGTTTGTCGTTTATGTCGGGTTATACAGTCTCTGGTTAAAGCGCACCTCGGTTTACGGCACTTTGATCGGCAGCCTTTCTGGTGCGGCTCCCCCAGTTATCGGTTATTGCGCCGTCAGCAACCGGTTTGATATTGCTGCCTTTCTGCTGCTCTTGATATTCAGCCTCTGGCAAATGCCGCATTCTTATGCCATTGCCATCTTTCGGTTTAAAGATTACCAATCGGCATCTATTCCTGTTTTGCCGGTTAAATACGGTATTTCTGTGACCAAAAATCATATATTGCGTTATATTTTGGCTTTTGCTGTTGCAACCTTGATGCTGACGCTGAGCGGTTATGCTGGTTATACCTATTTTATCGTGGCAGCGTTGATTGGCATTGGTTGGACGGCAATGGCATTTGCTGGTTTCAAAGCGGTTGATGATCGGATCTGGGCAAAAAAATTGTTCATTTTTTCGATAGTTGCTATCACCCTGTTGAGTGTGATGATGTCTGTTGATTTCACCACACCAAATCCGGCTCAATTTCTGACGTTTCTGGGTTAGTAGTTCATGCATGACCATCTGATGACCGTTGAAGAACGCCGGGCCACTTGGGGGCTCGGTGCTGTTTTTTCTTTGCGTATGCTTGGCATGTTTATGGTGTTACCTGTCCTTACCACTTATGGTATGCAATTGCAGGGCGCTAATGAAACCCTGATTGGTTTTGCCATCGGTATTTATGGGTTAGCTCAAGCGATTTTTCAGATCCCCTTTGGATTATTATCCGACAAAGTAGGGCGTACACCGCTGATTGTCGGCGGGTTACTTATTTTTGTAGCGGGTAGTGTTGTTGCCGCGCTGAGTGATTCAATCTGGGGCGTTATCTTCGGTCGCGGGCTGCAGGGGGCTGGGGCTATCTCGGCGGCAGTTATGGCGTTGCTGTCTGATTTAACCCGCGAACAACACCGCACGAAAGCCATGGCATTTATCGGTGTCAGTTTCGGCATCACATTTGCCGTTGCAATGGTACTGGGGCCAATAATTACACATGCGTTAGGGCTATCAGCACTCTTTTGGGGAATTGCAATCTTCGCATTGAGTGGCATAGTCATTACGTTAACGATAGTGCCGAAACCGTCACATCATCTGATGAACCGCGAATCGGGTATTGTGAAAGATCACTTCTGGCTGGTCTTACGCAACAGCCGCTTGCTCAAATTGAATTTGGGAATCATGAGCTTACACGTTCTGCTGATGTCCAGTTTTGTTGCACTCCCGATCGCAATGGAACATGCTGGCTTTTTGCGCCAGCAACAATGGATGGTGTATCTGGTGACAATGACGGTGTCATTTGTTGCAGTGATTCCATTTGTGATTTACGCAGAAAAAAAACGACAAATGAAACGTGTGTTTGTCGGCTGTGTGCTGACGCTGTTAGCGGCTGAGTTAACGCTTTGGCAAGCCGGATTACATCTGTGGGTTTTATTTGCAGGTATTCAGTTATTCTTTATCGCATTCAATGTGATGGAAGCCATATTACCTTCGTTGATCAGCAAAGAAGCACCAGTGGGTTATAAAGGAACTGCAATGGGCATTTATTCCACCAGTCAGTTCATTGGCGTTGCTGTAGGTGGTAGTTTCGGTGGCTGGTTATTGCAATCGGGTGGAACCTCGATGGTCTTTATCGGGGGCGCATGCGTTGCAATGCTTTGGTTCGGTCTGAGTTTGACGATGCGCGAACCGCCTTATGTCAGCAGCTTACGGATTGTCTTGTCGAAAACGGCCATTACCCAAGCGGATCAACTCGCCAATAATATCAAAGCACAACCCGGCGTTGCCGATGTGGTGTTGGTGGTCGATGAAATGGCCGCGTATGTGAAAGTGGATACTAAACAGACATCCCGTCGTGATCTTGAACAGATTGTTGCCAGCGCAGGGTAGGTAATTAGTTTAGTTACTGGTAACGTAATGCTGCATTCTTTTGTTCATTTCATTTTCATGAGGAGTCTGCAGCATGACCCGACACCTGAATAAAGACACGACGGTTTGTATGTCGTTGGCGGCGCGGCCGAGTAACTTTGGCACGCGTTTCCACAATTTTCTTTATGATGCATTAGATCTCGATTACCTCTACAAAGCATTTACGACCACCGATCTTGCAGCGGCGATTGGCGGTGTCCGCGCCTTAGGTATTCGGGGATGTGCTATTTCAATGCCATTCAAAGAAGCCTGTATTCCAATGCTGGATGAACTGGATGCATCCGCCAAAGCCATTGATTCTGTCAACACCATAGTCAATACCAACGGCTATTTGAAAGCCTATAACACCGATTACATTGCCATTGCAAAATTGCTGGTGGAACACCAGGTTTCAAACCGATTTTCATTCATTTTGCGTGGTAGCGGCGGGATGGCTAAAGCCGTAGCCTGTGCCTTGAAAGACGCGGGTTTTACACAGGGGCATATTGTCGCGCGTAACGAGAATGCGGGTAAACATCTGGCTGAATTGTATGGTTTCGAGTGGCATCCTGATCTGAATGGATTACAAGCTGACGTGATCATTAATGTGACGCCTATCGGCATGGCGGGGAGCGTGGATGCGGAAACACTGTCCTTTTCTGAAGAAACCATTCAGGCTGCACAAGTTGTCTTCGATGTAGTGGCATTACCCGCAGAAACTCCGTTGATCCGTTATGCCAAGTCGCAAGGCAAAAAAGTAATAACCGGTGCAGAGGTCTTTGCTATTCAAGCGGTAGAACAGTTTGTGCTCTACACCGGGATCCGACCCAGTGATGAGTTGTTCCAACTGGCGGCAAAATATGCTCGGGGTTGAGCGATGTTGGTGCTTTAAATTTTCTAGATTTCTTGCGTTGGCCGCATAGCACTCAGATAACGGGCAAAACAGATATGGGTATCACAGTTTGCTTTTGCCCGATACATGGCCGTGTCAGCACTCTGAATGATGGCATCTACACTATCCCCATTGTCAGGATAGCTCGCGATGCCGATACTGGCTGAGACAGTCAGCTGATAGCCATTCACCTGGCAGGGTTGTCGAATTTCATCGCGCAGTTTGATAGCCAGATTTTCTAAACTTTCTGCATCATTGAATTCCGGTAACAAGATGACGAATTCATCACCGCCTTGGCGGCAAACCGTATCGGATCCCCGCACATTTTTTAATAAACGCTGTGCCACGATTTTTAAAATATCGTCCCCAATACTGTGTCCATACTCATCATTGATGGGTTTAAACCGGTCGAGATCAATGAACAAAATCGCTAAACGTCTTTTGTAGCGACGAGCGAGATTAAGGGCCTGAGTTGCTCTTTCAACCAATAGCAGTCGATTAGGTAACCCTGTCAGATAATCATGGTGGGCGAGATATTGAATGCGTGTTTCCGCTTCCCAGCGTTCTGATATATCCAGAAACAGGCCGACATAGTTAACGACATTGCCTTTCCGATCTAATACACGGCTGATGGAGAGTAATTCAGGAAGTAGCTGTCCATCTTTTTTACGATTAACGATTTCACCTTCCCAATGGCCGTTTTGCTCTATCGCGTGCCACATGGTTTTGTAAAAATCCTTATTCTGTTGGCCCGATGAGAGAATGCTAGGGCTTTGATACAAGACTTCATCCAGAGAATAACCGGTGATCCGTGTGAAAGCCGGATTAACCGTAATGATCCGTTTATCGGCATCAGTCACCATGATGCCTCCTGGGCTGGCATCCAGAACGATGCTTGCCAGCTGCATTGCCTCTTCGTTTTTTCGTTGTTCAGTTATATCGTCGATCACAATCACAATCCCAATGATTTGACCTGTTTTGTTGCGGAAGGGCTGGCCGTTGGAAAGAGCGATGAACTCGTTGTGATCGTTCAGTTTAAAGCGTTGTTCCAGCGAAAAAGCGGGATGTTCATTGGTTAATAATTGATCGATAGCCCGAATGAATTCATCTTTTTGTTCCATCGTTAATAACTGGTAAAAATTCTGGTGTTGCAACGTGGAGAAAGGCTGCTTAAATAACTCAGCAACACGTTGATTGGTATAAATGATTTCACCATCGGTTCCAATCAATAGCACTGCCACACTGGAAGTATCATATATCGCACGTAGCAAGGCTTCTCGCTCCGCGAGGTTGATATTGGCTTGTTCCGTGTTCGTCAATGCTTTTGTGATCCGTAAATGCGCATTGACGACGACATAACTCAGAAATGCACTCAGTAAACTCAAGATCACGCCTGCACTCATGACGATATTGCTACTTCTGCTCGAGCTAACAACATCCCAATAAGCAGGGAGTGGGGTGACTTGCAATGTCCAATTCGTACCTAAAACTTGCAGGTTACGAGTCATTCCAGTTTGACCGGAAAGCGATAAATTAGCCGGGGTGGTATCAATCATGAGTTCAGCAGGATCTGCCTTGTTACCAGAATAGAGCCGGAGTGCTATTTTTTGCGAAAAATTAGAATATTCATGGGTGAGAAAATGACTGAGTAGTTCATTGAGCTCTATAGCACCATAAACCCAACCAACCAAAGCACCTCTGCGTTGCTGTATCGTCGAAGTCGGCATGTTGTGATGATAAACTGGAAGGAAAATGATCACGCCGGGTTGGGGTAATTCATTATTTTCCGGTTTCAGTAGAATTTTATCGGTCATTACTGCAGAAGCTGTATCCCTCGCTTGTTCTGCGGCCTGTCTCCGAATGGGCTCAACTAACATATCAAAGCCCATGACGCGGCGGCTGCGCCAATTTAGCGGTTCAATATACAGAATGGATGAATATATCGGGCGATCGCCAGGAGGAACTATCCTATAGTCTGGAAAACCTTCAGCTCTCACTGCCGCAATATGCTGTGTTATTTCTGCTTTGGGGATCAGAGGGCTATAACCGATCCCCTGAATACCGTGGTGATAGACAGGCAACTGTAGTGCATCAACGTAGTGATGAAACTCGTCCCGTGATACGTCATTGCTACTTGAGAATAATCCTGCCACACCACGCAATATATCGGCATGAAAAACAACCCGCCGCATCAGACTGGTGGCCAGCTCATTCGCTCGGATATTGAACTCAGATTGGATTTGATTGGTTTCTTGCTGACGAAGATTCGCGACCTCACTCCAGGTTAGCAGCAGGCACAGAATTAGAACCAATGCCGGAATAAAGGTGAAAATTCGCGGTTTGATCACAAAGCCAGAGGCAGAATGAGGCAATTAAAACTCCTTGTGAGCGTCTGTCTTTGTTGACCTGCTGCGTCAGTTGTATCGTCCATGGTAGATCGCCATATTCAGCGTTATTGAACTCAAGTATAGCTTCGATAATTTCATATTTTCTCTATTTATCAAACAGAAATGCCTTTTGTCTGCAGGCGGCCTCCTATTTATCAATCTCGGCTAGGCGGGATAGCAAATCAGGTTATGAAAATTCACCGGCTTTTGACTGTTATTGCGGTAACCATGCGGTTGTGCAGCATCAAAACGCATGGCATCTCCAGCGGAGAGTGAGTGCCATTGACCATGGCTCATGATGTCTAAATCACCATCTAATGGGATCACATGCTCAATCACCCCAGTGGCATGGGCGGCTGAAAGATGTTCGACACCGGCCGGTAAGGTGACTTGCAGCAGCTCAAATCTGAAAGTTGGATCAAACGGAATGATCGCTTTGGCGGCAATATCATGTCGAATTTCTGGCGAATCAGCATGACGCCAGATGTCTTGTATTGGCGTAGTCGGTTCCAGAAAGGTCGAGAATGAGGTTTCAAAACCCGTTGCTATTTTCCAGAGCGTTGCAATGGTCGGGCTGGATTCCCCGCGTTCGATTTGACCCAGCATGGCTTTACTGACACCGGTTGAGGTTGCCGTTTTATCCAGACTCCAGCCTTTTTGGGTACGTAGCAAGTGAAGGGTTGAGGCGATGTGCTGATTAATGTCTTGCATATGCGTTCCGGTTTGTTTTTGTTGTGCGTTATAGCGCACGCGAGAAAGGTGTGCTAGTTTGGTCGTTATAACGCACAAACAGGATCTAGCCTAGACGGACGCGGTGATTTTGTCATGTTGGGCATTAAATTGAGGGAGTATGCATGCGCTTTGCTTTGAGTTTGCCAGTGGCGGGAATCGTCGCGAATCTGGTCGGTTTCAGCAGCTCGGTGGCATTGATCTTTCAGGCGGCGAACAGTATGACGGGCGCCACTGCACAGTTGACCAGTTCATGGCTGTTTGCGCTTTGTATTGGTTCCGGGGTCAGTACCTTGATCCTTTCTTTGTATTATCGACAACCCGTTTTAACAGCTTGGTCAACACCAGGTGCTGCTTTGTTGATTGGGAGCCTGCAGGGCGTTTCACCAGCATTGGCCACCGGTGCTTTTCTGTTTTCTGCATTGATGATCACGCTGTGCGGTATGACCGGGCTATTTGCCCGATTGATGCATAAGATCCCGACTGCATTGGCATCGGCAATGCTGGCAGGGGTATTGGTGCATTTTGGTATGAAAGTGTTTGAACAGATGCCCGTTCAGCCCATGCTAATTCTAAGCATGTTGCTGGTGTATCTGTTGGCGAAGCGGTTTTATCCCCGTTATGCGATCTTGTTGGTCTTGCTGATCGGCGGTGTGGTTGCCAGACAGCAGGGGCTATTACATACCAATATTCAGTCATTGACGTTTGTATCTCCGGTGCTGACATGGCCGTCTTTTGATATTGCGACCCTGCTGGGGGTGGGGTTGCCATTGTTTATTGTGACCATGGCTTCACAGAACTTACCGGGTATTGCAGTCATGCGCGCAAATGGTTATCAGGCGCCGGTATCGGCAGCATTGACGGTGACTGGGGTGATCAATCTGGTGTTGGCACCACTGGGGTGTTTTGCGATTAATTTGGCGGCAATTACGGCGGCAATTTGCATGGGGCCGGAAGCACATGAAGAACCTAAACAACGCTACAAGGCGGCTGTCTTTGCAGGTGTTGGCTATCTGATTGCGGGGATATTTGGTGCCAGTATCGTGACACTGTTTGCCATTTTGCCCTCGGCATTGGTCATGGGCGTCGCTGGAATTGCTTTGTTCGGTACGATTGGGGCGAGTTTGCATGCAGCATTACAGAATGAAAGCCAACGCGAAGCTGCGTTACTGACCTTTCTGGTCACGGCGAGCGGATTAACTCTGTGCGGGATTGGTTCAGCGTTTTGGGGGTTGGTGGTAGGGGTTTTAGTCGTGATGTGCTACCGGAAGTGGTAGCACATCAACATCACTTATTTAGCCAGTGACTCAGGTAATTCTTCCCGAATTTTAGCCAGCAGTGCTTTTACGACACGTGGGTTACCGCACACGATGTTACCGCTGTTGTCATAGTTATGACCACCAGCAAAATCGGTGGCAATAGCGCCAGCTTCACGTGCGATCAGTTCACCGGCCGCCAGATCCCAAGGTTTCAGGCCCAGTTCCCAATAACCATCCATGCGGCCGGCAGCAACGTAGGCCAGATCCAGACTGGCTGCGCCTGCACGACGGATGTCGGCACATTCCTGGAAAATGTTGTTGAACATGGTCAGGAAAGATTGGTAGTGGTGACGGTGACGATGTGGGAATGCGGTAGCTAACACACAGCCGCCCAGATCTTTGGCATTAGCACAACGGATACGATAGCCGTTCAGTTGCGCGCCAGCGCCACGAGAGGCAGTAAATAATTCATCACGGATAGGGTCATAGACGACACCCACTTCGGTACGGCCTTTGATACGCAGTGCAATAGAGACTGCGAAATGAGGAATGCCTTTTACAAAATTGGTCGTGCCATCCAGTGGGTCGATGATCCATTGGTAATCAGCATCTTTGCCGTTAGTCAGACCGCTTTCTTCTGCCACAATGGCGTGGTCTGGATAGGATTTTTTGATAGTCTGAATGATTACGTTTTCCGCTTCACGATCAACGTTGGTCACTAAATCGTTCATAGCCTTTTGCATGGTTTCAACTTTGCTTGGATCAGCAAAATTCTTAACAATAACTTGACCTGCACTACGGGCTGCGCGAACAGCAATATTCAGCATGGGATGCATAATGGATTCACCACTGGATGTTAAAGAACGGGGTTAAGAAAACCGCGCGATTATAGGGTGAGGGGAGGAAACAGGCAATGTTCTTTTGGCGGGGAACGTAAAATTGTTGATAGCGGCATCCGTGCCACTGAGCTCCAGATGGAGTTTAAGCAGGTTAGATCTGGTTTTCGGTAACGGCTTTGTAGAAGTCGGTGTAGCCGCCTACATGTTTTTTACCGACAAAAATCTGCGGTACGGTACGCACAGGCTGACCGACTTTTTTCTGCAGATCGGCAACAGTCATCCCGGTTGCGAACAGATCAATGTAGGTAAACGCAAAGTCACGTTCTTCACAAAACTTCACGGCCATTTCACAGTAAGGGCAGTCGGGTTTGCCATAAATAATTACTGGTTCCATTTAGTCTCCTTTTTCGTAGAGCGATATAAATTTGTTTAACAATTCCAGTTCAGATTCCGGATGTGCCGGATCACTGATAATACAGTTGATCGGACACACCCGCACACAGGTGGGTTCCTCATAGAAACCCACACATTCGGTACAACGATCAGGGCTAATTTCATAAACCTGATCGCCCATGGTAATGGCCTGATTCGGACATTCCGGCTCGCACATATCGCAATTAGTGCAAGCCTCGGTGATCAATAAAGCCATTATTAAACCACCGCGTGTGGCTGGCGAGTGGTTTCCGTTTCGTTCAAATTCCGCAGCAAAATAGCGAAATTCAGGTCAATATTGTCCGGTACCGGGATCTGCACGATATGGCCATCACCGGGTGCTACTTCAATCTGTTCACCTTTTTTGTTTTCCAGATGTGACAACGCAAAGCTCACATTTCCTTGTGGCGTCATCAGCTCCAGACTGTTGCCCAGCATGAATTTGTTTTTTACGGCAATCTTCGCCATGCCATTAGCGGTACGTTCCAGCACTTCGCCGACAAATTGCTGACTGTCAGAAACGGAATAACCGTAATCATAGTTCTGATAATCAGAATGCACATGGCGACGCAGGAAACCTTCGGTGTAACCACGGTGAGCCAGATTTTCCAAAGTTTTCATCAGATCCGGGTTAAATAGCTTACCAGCAGCCGCATCATCAATCGCCTGACGATATACCTGAGCTGTACGGGCACAGTAGTAGAACGATTTTGTGCGGCCTTCAATTTTCAGCGAATGTACGCCCAGTTTGCTTAGTCGTTCAACATGCTGGATGGCGCGCAGATCGCGTGAGTTCATGATGTAAGTACCGTGTTCATCTTCAAACGCGGTCATGAACTCACCCGGACGATTTTTCTCTTCCAAGAGCACCAGCGCATCGCTGGGGGCACCCACACCCAAAGTCGGCTCGACTTTCACTGGGATGGGTTCTTGCTTATGCACGATCTGGCCAACATCATCCTGCTTGCCTTCATGCACGTTGTATTCCCAGCGGCAGGCATTGGTACAGGTGCCCTGATTCGGGTCGCGCTTGTTCAGATAACCAGACAGCAGGCAACGGCCGGAATAGGCCATGCAGAGTGCGCCATGTACGAACACTTCCAGTTCGATATCCGGGCACTGTTGGCGGATCTCTTCAATTTCTTCGATAGAGAGTTCACGAGACAGAATGACACGCTCCAGCCCCATTTTTTCCCAGAATTTGACGGTTGCCCAGTTAACCGCGTTGGCTTGTACTGACAGGTGTACCGGCATTTCAGGGAAGTGTTCACGCACCATCATGATCAGGCCCGGATCGGACATGATTAAGGCGTCCGGTCCCATATCGACTACAGGTTTCATGTCACGTACGAAGGTCTTCAGCTTGGAGTTATGTGGCTGAATATTGGCAACGACGTACAGCTTTTTACCTAAGTCATGCGCTTCGTTGATCCCCAATTGCAGATTGGCGTGATCAAATTCGTTATTGCGCACACGCAGACTGTAACGAGGCTGACCGGCATAAACGGCATCGGCACCGTAAGCATAGGCATAACGCATGTTCTTCAGCGTTCCCGCTGGAGACAGTAATTCGGGTTTAAACATATTGTTCTCTCTTGGTCTGATCACAGGTCAGTAAGATGCCACCTGATGGCACCGTGCACGCGGCCTAATGGCATTGTGCGCGCGGATTGTACTCTGGAACGAGTATGAAGGATATATCTGAAAAAACAGCGGAATGAAATTCTCATAACCGCTGTTTTATCCAGTGTTTTTCTCTGGTTTGGCTCTGAACGGATGCGACTATTCCGCTTTTTCTCCGCCCAGTGCGGCAATCAGTTCAGGAACGAATTTCGCCAGTTCACCGGTCATCAGGGCGAAGTCGGCATCCAGACGGGCTGTGTGATCTTCCGAGAGCACATCATCATTCTGCTCGCGCAGTTCTTCACTGAATTTCAGGCGCTTAATAGATAAATCATCCGCTAATACAAAACTGACGGTGTCTGACCAATTCAGTGCCAATTTAGTCACCAGTTTATCGGCCAGCAGATGCGCTTTGATTTCTTCAGTTACCAGATCCTGTTCTTTACAGCGGATGATGCCACCGTGTTCCAATGCTGAACGCAGTTCGGCTTCATCTTCCAACACAAAACCACCGGGGGCGGCTCCGTCATTCAGCCACTCGGTCATGGTGATTTCCGGTGGATTCTGTAACGCAAACGGCACGACAGGCAAGCTACCGGTGCATTTGCGCAACAGCGAGAGCACGTCATCGGCTTTTTTGGCGGAACTGGCATCAACGACCAGATATTTTTCAGCCGGATTGATCCAAAGGAAAGTCTGGCTGGAGCGGGTAAAGGCGCGGGGCAGCAGGGTATGCAGGATCTCTTCCTTCAGGGCCTCTTTTTCTTTTTTCTTCAGTGCGCGGCCCTGAGCAGCTTCCATTTCATCGATTTTTTCCTGCAGCGTGTCTTTGATGACCGATGCTGGCAGCATTTTTTCTTCCTTTCTGGCACACAACAACAGTTGTCCCTGCGCTTCGTGCACCAGTACTTCTGCATGTCTTCCCAGCGGGGAAACCCAACCGAATTTGCTCATATCCTGATTACCACAAGGCGTAAACAGATGGCTCTGCAGCATTTTCTCCAAGCTGTCAGCATCGTGTTCAAACGGACGAGTAAAACGATACAGTTGCAGGTTTTTAAACCACATGGCGACCTCTGGCATGTTTCAAAGAAAACGCATTCTAACAGCATTGTGATCGCTTCGGCATTCCCCAGATAAAAAGCGGAGCTGTTTCACAACCTGATAACCACCTGACTACCTATTCTGCTGCGCTGGGTAAACTAAAAATAAGCTTGTTTTGGAGTAAGCCATGGTGATTCGACGCAGCGAACCACAAGATATGCCGCAATTGACAGCCATCTGGCTGCAGGCGTCGTTGCACGCCGATGAGTTTTTGCCGGCGGCAACCTGGTGGCACAGACAGGAATCGATGCGTAAGCAACTGGAGTGCGGAACCGAAGTTTGGGTCGCGGATGATGAGGATCATCTGGTGGGTTTTGTCGCATTAAAGGCCGATGAGTTGCTGGAGCTTTATGTCGAACCGACGTGCCCACGGCAGCAATTGGCCGAGGAGTTGCTGGGGCTGGTCAAGCGGCACCATCCGATATTATACCACCGTGCCTGTGCAGACCATGTTGACGAAATTGAGTTCTATCAGAAGCAGGGTTTTAAGATCAAAGAAGCGCATAAACATCCGGTATGGCAATTGGATGAATATTGGATGGAGTGTCGTGACGCTTGAAAAAGCATGGCTTTGCCATCATGTTACGGGTAATTACTTCCTGATCTGTAGTTGAAAACTGTGAAATTACTGCATACCGCCGACTGGCATCTGGGACATCGTTTACACGGTCATGAGCGTTATTTCGAGCACCGTACCTTTCTCGATTGGTTAATGAATGAAATTGCTGCGCGAGATATTGATGGCTTGCTGGTGGCGGGCGATGTGTTTGATACTGCCAATCCGTCGGCAACCAGTTGGCAGTTGTTTTACCAGTTTTTAGCAACCCTTCGTCAGCAACGTCCACACCTGAATGTCATCATCATCGCTGGTAATCACGATTCGCCCTCGAAACTGGATGCGCCGCATGAATTGCTGAAATCCTTTGATTTACATCTGATTGGTGCTATCGAACGTGATTCTAATGGTCTGCTGGACTGTCAGAAACTCGCTATCCCATTAAAAGATAAAACGGGCCAGATACAGGCCTGGTGTGCGGCTGTGCCTTTCCTGCGTAGTGCCGATTTGCGTCTTAATGATGAGCGACAAGATGATCAGGATGATCGACTGATAATCGGGGTAGCCGAGGTGTATCAGCAGGTTTTCAGTTATATCAATGCACAACGCACAGCCGATCAACCGTTAATCGCAATGGGGCACGCTTATCTGCAAAGTGGCGAACTTTCCGAATTATCGGAAAGAAAGATCTTAGGCGGTAACCAGCATGCCTTACCATTGTCGGTATTCAACGGGGCTGACTATGTCGCTTTGGGGCATCTGCATTTGGCCCAGTCATTGAGTGCGCGGGTCTGTTATGCGGGCTCTCCGTTGCCACTCTCACTGGCCGAACAACATTATCCACACCAGTTGCTTGAACTCACAATCACCGACCATCAAATTACAGTCAGCGATAAAGTTCGGATACCGCAAATCGTCGAAATCTTGCGGATCCCGGCAACACCGGCACCACTTGATGAAGTGCTGAAAGCACTGACGGCACTTGCTCTGACCGATCTGCCGCATCATCAGCAACCGTTTCTGGAGGTGCGGGTTCGCCTGGAAAAACCCGAGGCCCGGCTAAGGGAACGAATCTTGGCGGCCTTGGCTGATAAGCCGGTCAGACTGGCGCGGATACACACCGAATACAGTGGTCATGGTTTAGGTATCGCCGACCAAATGACCAGCATTCCTTTAGATTCATTATCGCCGCAAGAAGTGTTTGAGCTATGTTATCAGCGACAATATGCGGCTAAGCCAGATGAACAATTACTCGGTTGCTTTCAGGAATTAGAAACCGCGCTGGAGAACGTTTGAAATGAAAATATTAGCGGTTCGTGGCGAGAATCTGGCCAGTCTGACACATGCCTTTGATATTGATTTTACTAATGGACGCCTGGGGGATAGTGGCTTGTTTGCCATCACTGGTAACACCGGCGCGGGTAAAAGCACGATCCTGGATGCCATCTGTCTGGCTCTTTATGATCAGATCGCCCGCTTCCCCAGCAATAAAAAAAACATGGCAGAGATTGGTCGTGCGGATGATAACGAGCGCTTGAAAGCGAACGATGTTCGACTGATTTTAAGCCGTGGGGCGGTGTCCGGTTATGCCGAAGTCGATTTCACCGCACGTGATGGGGAAAAATATTGCGCCCGCTGGTCAGTGCGCCGGGCGCGTAATCGGCCAGATGGCAAATGTCAGAAACAGGAGCGTTCGTTGCATCAGCTCTCGGCAGAGGGTGTCACCTATGCTGGCAGCCAGCGCGATGTACAAGGTCAGATTGATGACAAAATCGGGTTAAATTGGGAGCAGTTTCGTCGGGCGGTGATTTTACCGCAAGGGGATTTTGCGGCCTTTCTGAAAGCCAGTATGGATGAACGATCCTCTTTATTAGAACGCATGACCGGCACGGAGCATTATTCCGCACTATCGATTGCCGCTTACGAGCGCAGCAAAGAAGAACGTCAGCGGTTGGCGATGTTAGAAAGCAAGTTGGCGGAACAACCACAGTTTAGTCAGGAAGATCGTGACAATCTGCAATGGCAGTTACAGACCCTGTCCTTGCAGCAAAAACAAAATGCACAACAACTCAGCCTGCTGCAGGAATGGCAGGAGATGCAACGGCGTCTGCATGAGTTACAGAATGCCACGGCAGAATCGAAAGAGGCGTTACAAGTCACAACAGCGGCGTGGTTGGCTCAGGAGCAGGCCCGTCAGAGACTGACGTTGCTGGAAAAAGTGCAGGTCGCCCGTTCAGAACATGAACAATTGGATCGTACCCAGCTTGAGTTGCAGCAAGTCACCGAGACATTACAACAACGGCAGTCACAACTGGCACAACATCATGAGCATGAACAGCCGCTCAATCAACAATATCAGCAGGCTGTAGAACAACGGGATCAGGACGATGCGGCATTCGCCTTGTTACAGCGTGAAATGCATCAGGCCAGAGAACTGGATAATTCCTTAAAAGAGCGCCAGCAACAACTGCAACAATCAACGCTGCAATTATCGACATTGCAGACTGAGACCGCACAACAACATCAGTTACAGCAACAACAGCACTATCTATTGCTGCAGCTACAACAACAACGGACCGAACTCAAGCAATGGCTGGAAGAAAACCAGCACTGGCAGCGACAAGCGCAGCAACAACAGCCGCTATTAGCGGCAATGCAGGATTACCTAGGCGAGCAACAACGCTGGCTGCAACAAAATCAGCAAATTGCAACCTTTCAACAGCAGCTAAAAGAGCTGGAGCGAGCCCAGATTGCGGTTACCCATCAATATCAGGATCAACAGGAAGTCTTACAGCGTCTGAAGGATCGCCTGCAACAGGAAGGTGAATCTCAGGAATGGCAGGCATTGCAGCAATTGCAAAACCGTTGGCAGGAAGTGCAGGGAATTGCGGAGCGTTGTTATCACTTAAAGGCAGTGGCTGAACAGGCCGTACAGTTTCATCGTCAGCGAGCCGAATTATTACAAAGACAGAATCAGTTGCGCCTGAGCTTGCAACAAATTGCCTTGCGTCGTCAGGTGCTGTTGCCGGAACTGGGCGCGATCCGCGAACAATATCATCAAGTGCATCAAACACTGAAACAAGCACAGTTGCGTAGCCAGTTACACGACTATCGGGTTTATCTGCAGGAAAATCAGCCTTGTCCTTTGTGTGGGTCAGAGCATCATCCTTATCAACATGAAACGCTTTCCGACAATGTGTTGTTACAGTTGGAGCGCCAGCATTTGTTCCTGCAACAACAACTGGATCGTGGCCAGATTGAAAGCGCCCAGTTACAGGAAGCCGAACAACAAACAGTGCGAGCAGACACTGAGCTGGAACATCAGTTGGCTCATCTGACCAATTCTCTGCAAGCACTGGAAGGGCAATGGAAGGACATCCGCCAGGAATATACCCTGCTGATCCCAGCTTGGCCGGAAGTCGAGTCACAATGGTTACCGGTGATGACTCAGTTGACGCAGGTTCAGCACCAGCAATCAATTCAGGCGGGCGAGTTACATCAGCAATTTGAACGGTGTCGGGGGCAATTCGAACGTCAGCAATACCTGCAGGCACAACAGAAACAGGTGATGGTCAAAGTTCAGGAATATGAACGTGATTTGATGACACTGCGTAGTCAAAGCGGCGAGTTGCAGAGTGCATTTGAATTGTTACAGCAACAGCAAGCCTCTTTGTTACAGCGGATGCAGCAGAATGCGCAATCACTGGATGAACAGTTGGCTCCGCTGGAGTGGCGCACTTATCTGAATCTGGAACAGGGCGCGGCCTGGCTGCATGGCTGGCAGAAAGGCTGCCGGGAGTATCAGTTGGCCGATCAGCGCTGGATTCAAACCGATCAGCAATATCAGCAACTGCAAACGGAAGTTTCGGCCCATTCCAGCCGGTTACAGACATTGCGTGAACAATTGTTGCTACGAGAGCAAGAACATAGCCGTATTCAAGGCGATTATCAGCAACTATTGCAGCAGCGACAACAATGTCTGGGCGGACAATCAGTCGAATTATTGGAACAGCAATGGCAACAGCGTTTGCAACAAAATCGTCAGTTTGCCGAGCAGCAACAGCAAAAACTGCAACACTGGCAGGAACAACGGATTGCCTTGCAATCACAGGTTACCAGCCAACAACATCATCTGGAACAGTTGCAGACGCAGCTGCGCACGTTATTACGCAGCACCATGCAACAGCAACAGAAATTAGGGATTAATGAATATGATATCCGGCAGTTGCTATTGGTGCCTATTGAGCAGGTCCGTTTGCAACGCGAACAACTGGCACATCAAGACGAATTATTAACGCAAGCCAAAACACGTCTGCAGGAACGAGAGCAACAGACGGCATTGCAGCAGAAACGTTGTGATGCCTTATACACCGCGCAACCCCAGTGGCAAGGCTTATCTGCCGAACAACTGTCAGCCATGCAGCAGGAATGCGCTCTTTATTCGCAGGATCTGGAACAACTGCTATTTGATATCCGACGTCTGCAAATGCAGGCAGAAGAGGCTTCCGTCGCGCAAGGCCAGTTACAACAGGCGTATCAGGCCCAACAACAGATCAGTGATCGCTGGCAGCAATTGAGTGATCTGATTGGTTCAGCGAATGGGGCCAAGTTTCGTACGTTTGCCCAAAGTCTGACGCTGGAGCAATTGCTCGGACTGGCAAATCATCATCTGGCCGAGTTGGCTCCGCGTTATCAGTTACAGCGTGTGCCGGGCACCGATTTAGCCCTGCAGGTTATTGACCGGGATATGGGCGATGATATTCGCGCTGTTGAATCTCTGTCTGGTGGCGAGAGTTTTCTGGTTTCCTTAGCATTGGCGTTAGGGTTGTCATCTTTGTCATCGCATGACACCAAAATTGAGTCACTGTTCATTGACGAAGGTTTCGGCACGTTAGATCCAGAAAGTCTAGATACGGCCATCGCCAGTCTCGATGCACTACAGGCCGCCGGGCGGCAGGTGGGGGTCATTTCCCATGTGCAGACGCTGGTGGAGCGCATCGGCGTGCAAATTAAAGTACAAAGTTTAGGCGGAGGCGAAAGCAGAATCATATTGCCTTGATATGACAGGAATTACGCCTATCATAAAACTGTCACAAAACCTTCCGATAATGACATCATATTTGTCATAAAAGGGTTTGCATTATGTCAATGCGCGTATTAGTCGTTGAAGACGAAGCCCCCATCCGAGAGATGTTGTGCTTCATGCTGGAACAGAAAGGGTTTGAACCCATAGAGGCTGCCGATTTTTCAGAAGCGGTTTCTCTGGTGAAAGAACCCTATCCTGAATTGATTTTGTTGGATTGGATGATCCCTGGTGGTAGTGGTATTCAGTTTATCAAACTGATGAAACAGGAAGAGCTGACCCGCAATATTCCGATTGTCATGCTCACCGCCCGCGGCGAAGAAGAAGATAAAGTCCGGGGTCTTGAGGTTGGCGCTGACGATTACATCACCAAGCCGTTTTCACCAAAAGAGCTGACCGCGCGGATTAAAGCCGTGATGCGCCGCTCCGTGCCTACGGCAACGGAAGAGGTTATTGATGTGCAGGGATTGCGTCTCGACCCTGTTTCTCATCGCGTCACCGCCAATGATTTACCGTTGGACATGGGGCCTACCGAATTTCGCTTGTTGCATTTCTTTATGACACATCCAGAGCGTGTTTATAGCCGTGAACAGCTATTAAATAACGTATGGGGAACGAACGTTTACGTGGAAGATCGTACCGTCGATGTGCATATTCGGCGTTTACGTAAAGCCATGGCGGTGACAGGCCATGAAGTATTGATTCAGACCGTTCGTGGATCCGGATATCGTTTCTCCTCCCGCATTTAAGGGATTGTATGCAACAACCTGATTACTGGTCATCGATAATTAAAAAAGTGTTTGTGTTATACACACCACTTATAATCATTGGCGCATTAATGGGGGATTGGCGATTAGGTCTGATCCTTGCCCTCACTTACCATATCTTCTGGTTTTATCGGTACCAAAAGCGGTTACAAGATTGGCTATGGAATGATCGCAGCCTCATTCCACCTCAGGGGCCCGGCACCTGGGAGTTGATTTTCAACGGTATTTATCGTTTACAACAACGTCACCGGGCGCGGCGCAGAGAGCTGGCCAGCGTGATCCGTCGCTTTCGGGAGGGTGCCGAAGCCTTACCGGATGCTGCCGTGGTGTGTCGCAATGATGGCGCAATTATCTGGTGTAATAAGTTGGCCTGGCAGTGTCTGGGTTTTCGCTGGCCAGAAGATTCCGGGCAAAATATCAGTAACTTGATCCGTCATCCGTCGTTTGTCAGTTTTTTGCAACAACGCAAATTCAGTGAACCTTTGGTCATGCCATCTCCCGTGAATGATGACAAGATCCTGGAAGCCCGGGTTATGCCCTATTCGGATGATCAATTCATGCTGGTGGTGCGTGATGTGACGCATCTAAAAAGCGTAGAGAACATGCGGAAAAACTTTGTTGCCAACGTTTCTCATGAATTGCGTACCCCTTTGACCGTACTGAAGGGGTATCTGGAAATGCTGGAAGATGAGTTGCCGCCGCCAGTTCGCTGGAAAAAAATGCAACAGGTCATGCTGGAACAGACCATGCGGATGGACAGTTTAGTCGATCAGTTATTGACGCTGTCGCGCATTGAGGTTGCCACGGATATTGATCGCTCAAAAGTGGTGGATGTACCTAAGATGCTGCTCATGTTGCAGCATGAGGCCAAAGCGCTGAGTGGTTCATTACGACATGAGCTTATTTTCCAGATTGACCCGCAACTGAAAGTGTTTGGTGATGAAGATCAGTTACGTAGCGCGATGACAAATCTGGTCAATAATGCGATCAAATATACCCCGGCAGGGCGAAAAATTACGGTGGATTGGTGTCGTGAGGGTTCAAGCGCTCTCTTTTCTGTCACTGACGAAGGCGAAGGCATTGCATTGGAACACCTGGGGCGGTTGACCGATCGCTTCTATCGGGTTGATAAGGCGCGTTCACGGCAAACCGGTGGCTCAGGCTTGGGTCTTGCTATTGTGAAACATGCTTTGAGTCATCATGACAGCATGTTGAACGTGGAAAGTACATTAGGTAAAGGCAGTCGTTTCAGCTTCCGTATTCCGGCGAATTTAGTCGTTAAAGATGAAGTTGCCTTGGAAGCGAAGGCAGATTAATAACAGTCACAAAAGTGTCATCTATGCTTATTAGATTAGCCTTACTGACTGTCGATGCTCGTCCGCATGACGCATTAATAAAGAAAATATTCTCAACTGGAGAGAATGGATGAAACTGAACAAAGTAGTGAGTGCGGTGGGTTTTGCTGCAGCCGCTTTTATCTCCGCACAAAGCTGGGCGACGGGCGTCGATGCAGCGATCCCTGATTATCAGAAGGTCAGTGGCATTTCTGGTAATTTGTCGTCAGTCGGTTCAGATACGCTGGCGAACCTGATGACGTTGTGGGCTGAAGAATACAAACATGTTTATCCGAATGTGAATATTCAGATCCAAGCCGCCGGCTCATCGACAGCACCACCGGCATTGACCGAAGGCACCTCTCAGTTTGGTCCTATGAGCCGCACGATGAAAGAAGGCGAGATCGAGGCGTTCGAAAAACGTTATGGCTATAAGCCAACGCCTGTTCCGGTTGCGATTGATGCGTTAGCCGTATTTGCTCATAAAGATAACCCAATCAAAGGGCTGACCATGCAGCAGTTAGATAATATTTTCTCATCTACGCTGAAATGTGGCGGTACTCAATCCACCAATAAATGGGGCGAATTGGGGTTAACGGGGGAATGGGCTGCGAAAGATATTCAGCTATTCGGTCGTAATTCTGTTTCTGGTACCTATGGCTATTTCAAAGAACACGCCCTGTGTAAAGGGGATTTCAGAAATACCGTCAATGAACAACCGGGGTCAGCTTCGGTCGTCCAATCAGTGGCCGCCTCGCTGAACGGGCTGGGATATTCAGGCATTGGTTATAGAACTTCAGGTGTCAGAGCTGTTCCATTGTCAAAAGATGGCGGGAAAACATTCATCGAAGCCACCGAAGCGAATGCGGTTTCCGGCACCTATCCGTTGTCCCGTTACCTGTTCATCTATGTAAACAAAGCACCGAATAAACCATTGGATCCAATGCAGAAAGAGTTCCTGAAAATGGTGCTGTCGAAAACAGGTCAGAGCATCGTCATCAAAGATGGCTATATCCCGTTACCTGCCAAGGTTGTCGAAAAGCAATTAGCTGCACTCGATAAATAACAGCGTATCAGACTGTCAACGGAGCTCTCAGGGCTCCGTTTTGTTATCTGTCTTCCAGTTACCTCATCAGGCATAATGAGCACCTCTCAGAGGATGCAGCATGTCACAACCAGAACAAGATAGTTATTGGATCAACCACGCAATACAACTGGCCCGTCGTGCAGAAGAAGCCGGGGAGGTGCCGGTGGGTGCAGTATTGGTGTTAGACAATCAAATCATCGGAGAAGGGTGGAATTTATCCATTTCGACCCATGATCCCTGTGCACACGCCGAAATTATGGCGATCCGTGCGGCAGGGGAAAAAGTGGGTAATTACCGACTATTGAATTCTACGCTTTATGTCACCCTAGAACCCTGCGTAATGTGTGCGGGGGCAATGATCCATAGCCGTATTGCACGATTAGTTTATGGTGCCAGTGATTTAAAGACGGGGGCCGCGGGTTCGGTGTTTAATATATTAAACGACCCGCGTCATAATCATGTGGTCGAGGTTACTGCGGGTGTGTGTGCCGACATTTGTGGTCAGCAGTTAAGTGATTTTTTCCGCCGTCGTCGGGCAGAGAAAAAAGCGCTGAAATTACAAGTAAAAGCGATGTCTATAAAACCCGAATAACGGGATAGACATCGCTGCACATAAAGACACTGATATTGATCAGACGACTTCCAACACCAGTTCCCATAGCATTGCTTTCATATATTTTTGTTCGCGCTCAAGGTTTTGCATTAATAACTTATTATTTTCAGTCCAGCGGTGTGGCAATACTAATGTCATGGTATCACCAATGACCCGGATCCCGATATGAGGCAGGATCTCATCCATCCGGCGATGGTGTAAAGCGACCGCAATACGCAACAGACGGATACAACGCCAGAGCGCGTGATCGTCGTAGTTAGGGATCGGGCTGAATTCATAGGCCTTAATCGCTTTACGATGGAACCGAACCAATGTCGCGAGGGCTTGCTGTTCTTCCTGGTTAAAACCGGGTAGATCTGAGTTTTGTAAAATATAAGATGAGTGGCGCTGAATTGCTGAAAAATTGATCACCAGCCCGACTTCATGTAAGGCGGCAGCCCAGCTTAACAGGGGGCGCATCTGATCCGGTGGTAATTGCCAATCGGTGGCCACTAAATCAAACAATGAGAGAGCGGTCGTTTTTACCCGTGAGGCCTGATGGGTATCGAGATGATACATATCGGCCAAACCTTTAGCGGTTTGTTCTCGGATGTCATGCTGTTCCTGACGCGAGGCAAACTCGTAAAGGATCCCTTCACGTAATGCGCCGTCGGAATATTCCATATGTTCAATCCCTAGCCCCTGAAATAATGCAATCATGATAGCCACTCCGGCAGCGATCACAGGGCGTCGGTCGTCTGTCAGGCCGGGTAAATCCAGCTCTGTTATATATTTCTGCTGAATGATCTGTTGCTTGAGGTGTTCAAGACCGGCAAGTGTAATTTGCCCATCACCGCCTGCAGCCAACAGCAATTCTTTTACGGTCTTTATCGTCCCTGAGCTGCCTAAACATTGATGCCAATGTAAGGTTGTGAACTGGGTCAGAATAGGTTCGAGCTGATGCAATGCTTCAAAAATAGCGGCATTGAAGTTCTTTTCTGACGCCTTACCATTGCTGAAAAACTGCTTGCTAAACGTCACACAACCCATTTTCCGACTGGTTAGTGCCATTGGCAGGTATTTTTCACCAATGATTAATTCCGTACTGCCGCCGCCAATATCAATCACCAGCATCCGGCCTTGCGTATGCTGAGTGTGCGAAACACCCTGATAAATCAGGCGAGCCTCTTCTAATCCGGAAATGATCTCAATCGGGTGGCCAAGCAGTTGTTTGGCACGTTCTATAAAATGTTGCGCATTGTGCGCTACGCGCAAGGTGTAAGTTCCTGTGATCCGAATGTCATCAGGATGGATACTCTGCATTCGTTCCGCAAATAAAGCGAGGCAATCGAGGCCTCGCTTCATGGCTTCTTCAGAGAGATTTTTATATTCGTCCATGCCTTCCGCCAGACGAACACGTTCTTTTAACCGATCAACAACCTGCAAGCGACCATCAACGACCCGGGCTACCATCATATGAAAACTGTTTGAACCCAAATCGATCGCGGCAAGCATGTTATTCGGCATAAGACGGTAACTCCAGTCGTTGCAGATATTCGTAAATTGATATTTGAGAACGGATTTTACGACGATTTCCACGCGGAACATAGTTGTTCCGTTGATCCGCATCAATTACGCGCGCTTTCGTCGTGTCATTGAACTGTATTTCCAATAAGTCAATGATGCGTTGTTTTAAGCGCTCATCGTAAATGGGGGTGCCAACCTCTACTCGATGATCCAAATTACGCGTCATCCAATCTGCGGAGGAAATAAACACCTTCGAATTGCCATTATTATGGAACACCATGACTCGAGGGTGCTCCAGAAAACGATCGACAATACTGATAATTTGAATATTGTCACTCACCTCTGGAATTCCGGGAACCAGCGAACACATCCCGCGAATGATCATTCTGATCTTCACGCCGGCCTGGCTGGCTGCATATAAGCGCTGAACCATTCCGACATCAACTAAGTTGTTTATTTTAATTGTGATTTCTGCCGGGAGACCGTTTTTAGCGTTCGCTAATTCATTATCAATCAGGCGATAGATATAACGTCTTGAATTGATGGGTGAAACGAGCAGGTGATTAAATTTGATACGGCGGTAGGGATGCTCAATGAACTCAAATACGGAATCGACTTCTGCAGCTATTTCCTGATTACGGGTAAAGAGTGAGAAATCGGTATAGATCTTCGCCGTTTTTTCGTTGAAGTTTCCTGTGCCAATGTGGGCATAGCGAACCTGCTCATTCCCTTCGCGACGAGTTATCAGACAGAGTTTGGAATGAACTTTCAAACTATCAAGGCCAAAGAGTACTTTAACACCGGCATCTTTCAGGCGATTTGCCCAGATGATGTTGGCAGCCTCATCGAAGCGCGCCTGTAATTCGACCACAACGGTCACCCGTTTCCCGTTGTTAGCAGCATCAATAAGCGAATCAATAACCCGTGACTGGCTGGCAACACGGTAGATATTCATCTTGATAGAGCTGACAGCCGGATCAAAGGATGCCTGACGTAGCATTTCGGTCAGGTATACGAACTTGTGATAAGGGTAGTGCAATAAAATGTCTTGTTCTGTGATGGCTTTAAATACGGTTCGGTGCCGTTCAAAATCCTGACACTCTAATGCCGGTAATTTGTAGTTTTCCAGATAGGTGCGACCTACATTGGGAAATCCAATGAAGTCTTTAAAATTGTGATAACGGCCACCGGGCATAATGGAGTCGTAGTGGCTCATTTCCAATTTGCTGGTGAGAAATTGCACCATGGCTTGCGGCATTTCTCTGTCATAAGCAAACCGGACCGGTAAGGCTTTCAAACGCTGCTTTAACCCTTCACTGGTTTTTTCCAGCAACGTGAGATCCATTTGTGATGACAAATCAAATTCGGCATCTCGGGTCATTTTTACAGAATAGGCAGCGATCGAGTCGTATTCAAAGAAACCTCGGAAAATATCGTCCAGACACAAGCGGATGACATTATCCAAAATGATTAATACTTTTTTGCCGCGATTGCCGTCGCTGGGAACAGGAACAAAACGCGGAACATGCTCAGTCGGTACTTCAATCAGTGCATATTGACTATGCAACCCCTCTTTTTTCATCTTGACGGCAAGATAGGTGTATTGGTCTTTGAGGAAACTGACTGGATCACTATCACTGGTCAATAAAATCGGGCTGATATGACGCAGAACCTTTTCTTTAAAGTAGGTGCGTAACCAGCTTTTTTGTTCTGCGCTGGTTTGTTCTTCATTGATAAGAAAGATATTATGGCGCGCCAATGCCATCATCAGCTCGTGGTAGGTGTTATCAAAAACCTGACCCAGTTCCATAACACGGTCTTGGATGGTATGCAGCAGATCTTCAGCTTTCGGGTCTCCGCCGTGTTCTTTATGAATCAACACCCGACGTTTGACATCAGCAACGCGAACTTTGAAAAATTCATCCTGGTTGTTGGAAAAAATGCCGAGAAACCGAACTCGTTCAATAAGAGGCACTGATTTATCCATGGCTTCTTGCAATACGCGGCCATTAAATGAGAGCCAGCTCAACTCTTTTTCAATCCACAATTTGTCACTACTCATGCCAATCCTCACCGCACTTTATTATTGCTGCAGTTGCTTAGTTCACAACGCATTGCAGCTATAGTATATGTCAACTATATGACAAACTTGTGTCACTGCTTGTAAATCAGAACTTTATACCTGACAGAGACTGTAGCAAATGCTGGATAGATACAGAAATAGATGCCATGTAACAAAAGTGTCATCTTCAATCCCTAAAATACGCCACTCTATGTGGAGTTGAGGTTTTAATGTCAACTGAATCAATCAATTTGACGATGGCAGGCAGCCGTAAACGACGAGTGAAAGATCGTCTGGCAAGCATTGGAATTACAGCCGGTGGCATTTTGGTACTGGTTGCTTTGCTGCTGATTTTTTTCTATCTGCTGTATGTCGTAAAACCTCTCTTTGTCGGTGCATCACTTCAGCCTGTTGCGTCATTGCAAGTGCCTGTTAAGGGTGAAACGGCTATCCTAGGCACGGATGATCAGAATCAAATTGGTTATCGTTTCAGTCATCAGGGTACGGTCGATTTCTTTTCTCTGAATAAAGCATCGGGTTATCCCATCGGCAATGTGTTGTTACATCAGGATATCGCATCAGATGTGACAGCAGTTGCTAGCACCTCAATGGGGAAAACTCTGGTCATTTATGGTCTGGCAAACGGTCAGGCAAAGGTGATCCAGCCGGAATTCATTGCTACCTATCCGAAAGGTAAAGACCGGGTTACTCAAGCCGAACTCAAATATCCGTTAGGTGAGACTCCGGTTGTATTAGATCCCGAAGGTCATGCTATTAACAAGTTAGCATTTGAGGCTAAATCAGATAAACGAATATTTGCTTTTGCTACCGATAGTGGTGTGCAACTGTTGGTACAAAGCGGGGAAGAGAACTTTCTTTCCGGTGAGGTCGAATGGAATAGCCAGCATTACCGGTTACCTGAAATCACCGGTAAAATTGATCAGCTATTGCTGACGCCAAATCTGGACGTATTACTGGTCCGCGTCGGCAATTTATTGTCTATTTATAATATTGCCACCCCGGAAAATATTACGCTAAAAGCTTCATTACCTGTCAATGCGCAACAGGCCAATGTAACCAATATTTCGCTCTTGAGTGGTGCATCGTCACTGTTGGTTGCCAATGACAATGGCGTGATATCCCAGTGGTTTGAGGTACTCAAGAGTGGTGTGCGGAATTTTATGCAGATCCGCGAGTTTCAGGCGAAGCAATCGATTCGGGATCTGGCTCCTGAGCATAGTCGGAAAGGGTTTGCGACCTTATCGGGTAATAATCATATCGAACTTTTTTATACAACCAGCCATGCACGTTTGTATGCCGATAATCTGGGTCCCGGCAAATTAGACGCTATTTCATTATCTCCGCGTAACTCTGCTTTGCTGACAGAACAGGCCGATAAATTTCAGCTTTATCATGTATCGAATGAACATCCGGAAGTGAGTTGGAGCTCGTTGTGGACAAAGGTTTGGTACGAAGGTTATCCAGAACCGCAATATGTATGGCAGTCCACGTCGGCTTCTGATGATTTTGAACCCAAACTCAGCCTGGTGCCATTAGCATTTGGTACCATGAAAGCGGCCTTTTATGCCATGTTGTTTGCTGTCCCGATTGCACTGGCTGGCGCCATTTATGCGGGTTATTTCATGTCGGCGGGGATGCGCACATTCGTGAAACCGACCGTGGAAATCATGGCTGCATTGCCGACGGTGATTCTCGGTTTTCTTGCCGGATTGTGGCTTGCACCGGCAATAGAAGCCAATCTGCCTGGCATTGTATTGATGCTGTTCTCCTTGCCATTAGGCGTATTATTGGCTGGTCTGGGCTGGGGGGCTTTGCCTCGTTACATCAAAGAAGCATTACCTGATGGCTGGCATGCCCTCATTCTGATCCCTGTGATTGTGTTGATTGGCTGGGGATGCATTGAATTGAGCCCGTTCATTGAGATGCATTTCTTCGGTGGTAATGTTCGCAGCTTCATCACGAATGATATTGGTATCCGTTTCGATCAGCGTAACGCGCTGGTTGTCGGCATCGCGATGGGATTTGCAGTTATTCCGACAATTTTCTCCATTGCTGAAGATGCCGTGTTTTCAGTGCCAGCACATCTGACGCAAGGTTCTTTGGCGTTAGGTGCTACACCTTGGCAAACGTTAAGTCGAGTCGTCATTCTGACTGCCAGCCCCGGTATTTTTTCCGCTGTGATGATGGGGCTGGGGCGTGCGGTGGGAGAGACCATGATTGTTCTGATGGCGACAGGGAATACGCCCATCATGAACATGAGTATTTTTGAAGGGCTGCGCACATTAGCAGCCAACATTGCGGTAGAAATGCCTGAGTCTGAAGTGGGCAGCTCCCATTACCGTGTGCTTTTCTTAGCTGCGTTTGTTTTATTCGTATTTACCTTTATTTTTAACAGCATTGCTGAATATATCCGGCAACGTCTGCGTGATAAATACAGTTCTATGTAGTCAGGTCAAAGGATGAAAGTAGCATGAAAACGTGGTTTAAATCAGGCTCGCCTTGGATCTGGCTGACAGGCGGAGCGGTTAGCCTCAGTCTGGTGGCTGTAATTGGTTTGTTGATGCTGATTGGCTGGCGCGGTTTGGTTTATTTCTGGCCGCATACCATTTATGAATGGCAAGTGACGGAAAACGGCAAATCAGAAGTGGTTATTGGGGAACTCTATGATGAAGAGCTTGTTCCCAGTGCCCGAATTCGCGCAACTGGTGTGGCATTACCCAATAATGTAGGCGAAGAGCTGACGCGTTATCTGGTAAAAACCGGGAATCGGGAGTTTGTGCCTCTCGATTTTCGCTGGTTGCTGGAAACCAATATTAAAAAGCGTTCCCAACCGAAAGAACTGGCTGTACTGGAACGAAGTACCAATGGCAATTTCTATGGCTATATCCAACATCTGGTCGTGGATGGTAAAGCATTAGCTGAGAATATCCATCAGATCTTACCTGCTCACTTAAAGCGAGTGCGTGCACTAAATACAGAAGCGAATGACTTGCAGAAAGGTAAGATTGGTTCGATTAACTATCAGTTGGAAAAACTGCGCCTGAAAGAGCGCAAATTACAGCTGAATAACGAATGGAACGAGCCGGCGCAGAAAGAATTTGCGGTGCAACGCTCGCAATTGAGTCAGCAATACCAGGTTTTGGAAAAGCGCTTGTTTGATCTGCGCGATCAGGCCAGCCATGACACCTTAGTCATTAAAGATATGCGCGGAATTGATGTCAGTATACCGTTAACGCAAGTCTTGGATGTCACCTGGCCAAACCAAATGAATCTGCTACAGAAAACAGGTCATTGGTTTCATCAGATCGGTAAATTTGTTAGTGACGAACCGCGCGAAGCTAACACAGAAGGCGGTGTTTTCCCTGCTATTTTTGGTACCGTATTTATGGTGCTGCTGATGACTGTCATTGTGACGCCTTTGGGGGTTATAGCTGCGGTTTATCTGCATGAATACGCAGGGAAAAATGCCATGACTAAGTTGATTCGGATTGCTGTGATTAACCTTGCCGGGGTCCCGTCAATTGTCTACGGTGTGTTTGGGTTGGGATTTTTTGTTTATATGGTCGGCGGTACATTGGACCGCGTTTTTTATCCGGAATCTTTTCCTAATCCGGTGTTTGGTTCCCCCGGCATTCTTTGGTCTGCCTTGACGCTGGCTATTTTGACATTGCCCATTGTTATCGTATCGACCGAGGAGGGATTGTCTCGGATTCCAAGTTCGGTTCGATACGGTTCATTAGCGTTGGGGGCGACGAAAGCAGAAACGTTATGGCGAATTGTGCTGCCAATGGCAAGCCCCGCCATTATGACTGGGCTTATTCTGGCTATAGCTCGTGCGGCTGGTGAGGTTGCTCCTTTGATGCTGGTAGGTGCTGTGAAATTGGCTCCAACATTACCGGTTGATGGCAACTTTCCATATATACATGTGGAACGAAAATTTATGCACCTTGGTTTCCATATTTTTGATGTTGGTTTCCAAAGTCCGAATGTGGAAGCGGCGCGACCACTGGTTTATGCCACCTCGTTTTTGTTGGTCACCGTTATTGTTGGGTTGAACCTAACTGCCATCAGTATTCGTAATCATTTGCGTGAAAAATACCGTGCGCTGGATAACTAATAAATTGCCCCGGAATGTAAGTTTCCAGAGTTGAGGAAAATATGATTAATGTAACTCCGACTATTAGTAGCAGTGAAGCCATTGATTTGGTGAATTTAGCGGCGGATAGAACAGCATTAGAAGTGAAGGGGCTGAATCTTTATTACAGCAATAAACAGGCATTATTCAATATCGGCATGAAAATACCGAAAGGGCAGGTGACTGCGTTTATCGGACCGTCAGGCTGTGGTAAATCGACATTGTTACGCTGTATTAACCGGATGAACGATCTGGTTGAAACCTGCCGTGTTGAGGGTGAAATTTTATTGCATGGAAAAAATATCTACGATCGCAGTGTTGATGTTGCCGCATTGCGTCGTCGTGTTGGCATGGTTTTCCAGCGACCTAACCCATTTCCCAAATCGATCTACGAAAATGTCGTGTATGGTTTGCGTCTGCAGGGGATCAACATGCGTCGTGAACTGGATGTCGCTGTCGAACGTAGTTTACGCGGCGCGGCGTTATGGGATGAAGTTAAGGATCGACTGAATGAAAATGCCTTCGGATTATCAGGAGGGCAGCAACAACGTTTAGTGATTGCGCGTGCTATCGCAATAGAACCCGAAGTTTTACTGTTGGATGAACCGACCTCAGCGTTGGATCCAATATCAACATTAACAATTGAAGAATTGATTAATGAGCTGAAAAGCAAATATACCGTGGTGATCGTAACACACAATATGCAACAAGCCGCGCGTGTCTCTGACCAGACGGCTTTTATGTATATGGGTGAGCTGATCGAATATTCTGACACCAACACCATCTTCACTAAACCGAAGATGAAAAAAACCGAAGACTACATTACGGGTCGTTACGGTTAACAACACGGGAGGTTAACGTGGAAGTAAACAAACACATATCCGGTCAGTTTAATACCGAACTGGAAACCATTCGTAGCAGTGTTTTAGCTATGGGCGGTATGGTAGAACAGCAGCTTAGTAATGCGCTGGAAGCAATACATTCACAAGATGTTGAACTGGCTCGTAATATTGTCGAAACCGATCTCAAGGTTAACGCCATGGAGATTGCGATTGATGAAGAGTGTACTCGCATCATTGCGAAACGTCAGCCAGCAGCAAGTGATCTGCGATTGATTCTGATGATTTCCAAAACGGTGACTGATTTGGAACGCATGGGTGATGTGGCAGATAAACTGGCGCGCATGGTACTGAAAAGCACAGGCCGTACCCAGGCGCCATTGGTTTCGCTCGATAGCATGGGGCGCTTGGCTATCAAAATGTTGCATGATGCATTAGATGCCTTTGCCCGGATGGATGTGGAAGCCGCTGTTCGTTTATACCATGACGATGACAAAATTGATCGTCAATATGAGTCTATTATTCGTGAATTGATGACTTATATGATGGAAGATCCGCGCACAATTCCTCAAGTATTGGATGTGCTCTGGTGTGCCCGTTCAATTGAACGTATCGGTGATCGTTGCCAACACATCAGTGACTACATTATCTACTGCGTAAAAGGAAAAGACGTTCGTCATACCAAGATTGAAAACGTCGACTCACTTGATAGATAAAATATTCAAAGAGCTCCTTTGGGGCTCTTTGGTTATAATCCATATGAAAAGAAAGGGATTTTTCAAAATTTATATGGTGGCGATTGTTAATTGCATGTTGATTGTGTGTTAAATTAGATTCGTTCAGATGTATACATATTCAGAAGAAAATTGATTATTTATTTTTGATGATATATGCCAAGCCTGAAACAAAAGAATACGAAATTAATAGCTTGCGTTTATACATCTGATTACAATGGGTTCAGATGGTTTGAAGCACATCACAAAAAAATAGTTAAGGATTAACTAAAGAGCACACTATATGACAATTCTTGTAACTGGCGGTACGGGTTATATCGGCAGTCATACTGTCGTTGAGCTATTAAATTCGGGCTACGACGTCGTGATTGCGGATAACTTCTGTAATTCGCATCCGAAAGTACTAGAGCGGATAGCTGAATTAACAGGCAAGAAACCTGCGTTTTATGAAGTTGATATCCGTGATGCACTGGCGTTACAGAATATATTCGAAAAGCATAATATAAAATCGGTCATTCACTTTGCTGGCTTAAAAGCCGTTGGTGAGTCGACTCGCCTTCCTTTGAAATATTATCAAAACAATATTGCTGCAACATTGACACTCTGCGATGTCATGCAGCAAGCAGAAGTATTTGATTTAGTCTTCAGTTCGTCTGCAACCGTCTATGGTGATCCTCTATCAGTTCCAATCAACGAAAAGTTTCCATTATCGGCAACTAATCCTTATGGCCGTTCTAAATTGATGGTTGAAGAAATTTTGCGTGATGTTGCCAAAGCAGAGCCTCGCTGGGGGATTGTATTACTGCGATACTTTAATCCGGTCGGGGCCCATGCTTCAGGTTTAATGGGGGAAGATCCCAATGGTATCCCTAATAATCTTCTCCCGTTTATTAGTCAGGTCGCCATTGGCCGTCGTTCTGAGCTCTCCGTATTTGGTAATGATTATCCTACACCCGATGGTACGGGGGTTCGTGATTATATCCATGTTGTTGATTTGGCTGTCGGGCATATCAAAGCCATCGAGCGAATAAAACGCGAGCGTGGCGTTTTGACCTATAACCTGGGTACAGGAAAAGGTTATTCAGTGCTGGATATGATCCATGCTTTTGAAAAAGCATCTGGTATAAAAATTGCATATAAAATTGTAGATCGTCGCCCCGGTGATATTGCTGAATGCTGGTCCGATCCTGCTTACGCAGCGAAAGATTTAGGTTGGGAAGCAAAACGATCGCTAGATGACATGATGCAAGATACATGGTGCTGGCAATCAAAGAATCCTAACGGATATCAAACAAACTAGTTAGATTTCAAAATTATCCAGCGTTGCATTATATTGGTGCGGCGTTATCCAATTTAGTATTTCATCCGCAGTGTGGCAGCGGTAAGCCAGGGGCGGTAGCCTGTCTCAACAATAACTATGATTACACTCCTGAATTTCATCATGAAGAAAACACAAGGGTTCTCGTTACTAATTAGCATTGTTGTATGCACTCAAAGCTGGGCGTCGCCATGGGTGGAGGCTGATGATCCCTTTTTGCGTTCTGACGTGCAATTTTTGGCTGACCGTGGTTTGTTGTCGATGCCAACCAACACATATCCAGTGCGATGGTCTTTATTCAATGATCAGTTCAGCCGAATGGATATTGAACATCTGTCGCCAGCCGAAGAATTGGCCTATCACAGTGTTGACTATCGGCTGGATAGTGAGCGTTTAGGTCGAGGTCGTAATCATTTGATACTAAGCGGTGCCAGTGACGCTCAAGCAGGAAATAACGGTTTTGGTGGATACCAGAAAACCAAAGCGGGCATGAGTATCAGTCATGAAATCATGGAAGATCAATTTGCATTCAGAATTGCATCAGGTCTGCGTCAGGCTGATGACAAAAATGAACGTTGGAATTTTGATAATAGTTATTTTGCGGTTGCCATTCATGATTTCAGTATGTCTTTTGGCTGGTTGCCTCGCTGGTGGGGCCCTGGATGGATTCATAGTAGTGGTATCGCAGAACAATCTTATCCACTCCCATCATTTTCTGTGAGTTATCTGAAACCTAAAATTCCCGTTGTTGGCACTCTATGGCTCGAAACTCTCATTGCTAAACAAAACAATGATGCGGCAGATAGTTATTTATCTGCTTCACGTCTGGCATTGAAGCCTACTTCACACTTACAACTTGGTGCTACCTATAAGAGTTGGTTTGGGGGAGATGAATCCGAGAATAAAACAACTGAATGGGCAAAGGCGATAACGGCAGGGAATAGCAATGGATTGTATTCAATGGATGCTCGATTGTCATCGGCGTTACCCTTACAGGGCGCAGGGGGCATCTATGCGGAAGAAGGCCAGACTCGTCAGAATACGTTGAAATATAAAATGATCGGTACCGATGCCCAGTGGTTGATCTCGAATCAGTCTGTTCGTTGGGTAATTGAATATGCACTACAAAAAGAAAGCAGTGATAACTATTATATGCAAACGTTAGAACATAGACGGGCATCGATTATAAGTATTCCGGCAGATCATGAGTTAAGTGTAGGAAGTTATTGGCAATTATCGACAGATCAACAAGTTTCTTTATTTTGGCATAACACCGTATTAGATGAAAATAAGTCAGTGAATCGAATTACAGGACAATTTAAACAACCAATACTTGCTGGATTACTCACATTTAATACATCATTTTTAAATAAACCCATTATAGGTCAAGATCGTAATAATTTTGGCATCAACTACGAATATCGTTTTAATTAAAAGATTTCACAGGATATGTACCCGATGAAGATCAAATCGTTACCGTTTTCCTTATTATTGGCTGGTGTGATGTCAGTATCATCATTTGCGGCGACTGTTTCTCCTGAGATGATGGCAAAATTCAAGCAATTGCCTGCAGCCCAACAGCAAGCATTGGCAGCACAATATGGTATTGATTTGAATAGTTTATCTGTAGGGAGTTCTAATGAAAACTCAATTGCCTCCGAGGCTGTGCCTACAATTCAACCTCGAGAAATTGATGCATCGCGAGTAAGCCAACGCCAGAATATCCAGACGAATGCTGGCAAAAATGAATTACAACCGTTTGGTTATAATATTTTTGCTGGGCAACCGACCTCACAAACTCCATTAAGTGATATTCCTGTTCCTGATGATTATATTGTTGGGCCAGGTGATGAGCTTAAAGTTCAATTATTTGGAAAAGAAAATTCAAGTTATACATTAAAGGTTGGTCGAGAAGGTAATATTAACTTCCCCAAATTAGGGCCAATTAATGTTGCTGGATTAACTTTTCAAGAAGTAAAAACTAATTTACAAGAACATATTGCTAAACAGTTCATCGGAGTTGAATCATCGATTAGTTTTGGTTCATTGCGTACTATGCAAATCTTCGTTATGGGTGATGCATATAAACCTGGCGCTTATAATGTAAATGCTTTAACGACTGTCACTCAAGCACTGCTTATAGCGGGAGGCATCGATACGGTAGGTTCATTACGTAATGTTCAAGTAAAACGAGGCAATAAAGTTGTACAACATATTGATCTATACAATATGTTGTTATCGGGAGACAGCAGTCAGGACATTCGGCTAACCGCTGGCGATACAGTTTTTATTGCTCCTAAAGGAAAAGAAGTTACCGTTACTGGCTTAGTAAAACGTCCGGCTATTTATGAATTGTCACATCAGACACCATTGACAGAGGTATTATCACTAGCTGGCGGAGTAAAGGCGGCTGCATTAAAAGAAGTTTCAGTGTTGAGGCCTACACAACAAGGTAAAAAAGTATATGACCTTGACACAACAACAGCTAATGGTCGTAATTTTAAAATTCAAGATGGGGATGTTGTAACAGTTAAAGCGACATCAACAGAAACGCCTAATGCGATTAGTGTGAAAGGTGCTGTTATTCATGGTGGTATTTATAATTACCGTCCAGGTATTAGGGTTAGTCAGTTAATTCAAAACAAAGCCCGAGATTTACAAGAGAATGCTGATCTTGATTATTCACTACTTGTTCGGGAAGTTAATGACCATCACGATATCCATGTTGAACAATTCAGTATTGGAAAAGCAATTGCCGAACCTAGCAGTGCAAATGATCTGGTTTTACAAGCTAAAGATCAAATTCTGATTTTTTCTTCTAATGAGGAAACAAATGCTCCGGTTGAAAATACCATACAATCAAGCATTGCAGAAAAACAAATTGTTAAAGGCAAGGCTCAATTAAATACAACTAATGGAGCTATTGCCAATAAAGATACAGGGCAAAGCATTACGGATTCTTCCAAACCGCTTGGCTTGGAGACCAGTGATTCGATCACTAATACAAATGTTGCTATTTCGGCTTCCAGACAAAGCCTCCTTGCTCCAATTATTGAACAATTAAAATTTCAGGCAAATCAGGCTGAACCATTGCAGCTAGCTGAAGTCAGAGGTGAAGTAAAATATCCAGGGTTCTATCCTATTACTACGGGAATGAAGACGAAAGATCTGTTAATTGCAGCTGGAGGAATGAGAGAGCCTGCAGGTGTGATTGAATTATCGCGTATAAATGAACAAGGAAAAAATATCAATATAATTCATTCTCGAATTAGCGTGCATGATGCTATATCAGCTAACAATGATATTCAGATTAAATCAAAAGATAGTTTGAATGTCTTAACGAAGCCCGAATGGCGTGAAGAGGCAACAGTAAAAGTATATGGCGAAGTGAAATATCCTGGTACATATACCGTAAAACGTGGTGAATCATTATCTCAGTTAATAAATCGAGTGGGTGGATTAACGGCATTCGCAAATCCGAAAGCTACAGTATTTGCCCGCGAAGAATTACGGAATCTAGAAAATCAACGTCTTGAATTTTTACGCAACCAAATGCGGCAGGAAATATCGACGCTTGCTCTCCGACGCCAAACTGCCGCTGCTGCTTATACGGTTCCACCGACAGAAGCTATGAGTCTTGTCAATCAACTTGAAAATACCCAAGCTATTGGTCGTTTATCAATTAATATGCCGGCGATACTAGAGGGTAATAAACAAGCCGATATCCAACTCGAAAATGGCGATAGAGTCTATATCCCATCGTTCCAAAATATCATCTCTATTCTTGGACAGGTTCAATATCCTTCAACACAAGCATTTGATGCTTCATTTAGTATTAAAGATTATATCGAGCGAGCAGGTGGAAGCAAAAAGCAGGCTGATACAGATAGAACCTATGTGATTAAGGCTGATGGCTCGGTTATGATGCCGTCATCTGGTTACTGGTTTAGTCGGAAAAGTCGTACATTAGAGCCTGGCGATACAATCGTTGTGCCATTGGATACGGATTACATGGACAGTATGACAACATGGTCAATGGCAACACAAATGATGTATCAGATTGGTGTTGCATGGAAAGCGATTCAGTAACCATAACGGGCCGGTTATTCCGGCCTTCTAGGATGAATAGATGAGTCAGAATAACCATTCTTCACCGACTACGACCACTATACCGGCTTATTATATGTCGCCGATGTCGGGAGATGATGAAATCGATTTGCTTGAATTATGGAATGCACTTCTTATTCGTAAGTTTTTGATTTTATTTGTTTTTACTTTGGGTGTGGCTGTTTCCATCGGTATCGCACTTTGGTTGCCTAATGTCTATACCTCTACAGCAACCTTAGTCCCTTCAGAAGAGCAAAAAGGGAGCGGATTGTCGGCCTTAGCTAATCAATTTGGTGGATTAGCTTCATTGGCTGGAGTCAATATTGGTGGCGGGGCGACGAATGATAAAGCATCTGTAGCGATAGAAATTGCTAATTCACGGCAATTTAGAGTTCGTTTTGTACATGAGCATCATTTAGAGGTGGCATTGATGGCATCAAATGGTGTCAACAAAAAAACAGGCGAATTGAAAATCGACAGTAAGATTTATGATGTTCAGCAACAAAGATGGGTGCGGCATGTTAGTGAAGGGAGAGCTGCTGTACCGACAGATTGGGAGCTATTCAAAGTTATTAATAAATTAATCACTATTACTCAAGATAAGAAGAGTGGTTTTGTTACTGTGTCTGTCGATTTTTATTCTCCACAATTGGCAAAACAGTGGACCGATTGGTTTATTGCCGATCTCAATCAGTACATGAAAAATCGCGACCAAGTGGAAGCTAAACGGAATATTGCATATTTAAAGCAACAATTAGAAAAAACATCTGTAGCTGATATGCAAACCGTGTTTTATCAATTAATTGAAGAGCAGACTAAGACATTAATGCTGTCAGAAGTGAATCCAGAGTATGTTTTCAAAACGTTGGATCCTGCAGTTGTTGCAGAAGAAAAAACAAAACCAAAACGAGCATTGATTGTTATTTTGGGCGGCATATTAGGGGGGATGTTTGGCGTAATCATTGCCTTAATCAAATATGCTGCAAATCGCCGCAATAAATCCGTTGCAGCGTAAAATGAAGGGCGAAATATGGCTTGTTTTTAAAGCGATGTTTCAACCTGTTGTACTTACAACATAAACAGAGAGGTTGTTCTCATGAAAAATGGTTTAATTGCGATAGTTGCAGCATTGTTGTTATCAACCAATGCAATGGCAGCTGCGGGCGTTGCTGGTGCTGGTGCTGGTGCTGGCGGTACTACAAGTACTGCAGGTGTTGGTGCAGGCGCAGGCGCTGTTGGTGCTGGTGCTGGTGCTGGTGCAGCTGGTGCTGCTGGTATCGGTCTTGGTGTTGGTGGCATTACAGCGGGTGCGGTTGCTGCTGGTGTTGCGGCTGCAGCTGCAATTGGTGCTGCTGTAGCTGTAGCTTCTTCATCTAGCAACAGTAATCCTTCTACTTCTACTTCTACTTCTACAACTACGCGTACTTAATTGGTGTTGTTTTAGTTGAGTTAATTAAAGCTGGCCGTAAGGTCAGCTTATTTAAGGACTATATTACATGGTGAACCTGGGTAAAAACGCGCTTTTATTATGTCTGATCGCATCAGGGCTAAGTGCTTGCTCTAACTATGCTCGAGATGTCGCAGATACGGTAAAATTGGCTACAACAGGGCTACCTGATGCAAATATATCTCCTGATTACATAAAGAAATTGCCTTATGCTTCTGTATATATACAGGTTGATGATGCGGCAAAGGTTTTTTCTGTATTAGCTGAAGTTGAAAATAATAAAGAGCTGAAATGGGTGACAGCAGATCATTATCTGCTCACTACAAAAAATGGTCGTGTTATAAAAACTATTGGGTTTTCTGAAGATATCACTCATACATCTAATACAGACAATGATCCTCTTGCTCAGGGTATTACCATGCTGAACACCCATCCCAAATGGGAGTCGACGGTATTCTGGAGTAAAGTGTTTAAGAGTGGTTATAAGATAACATCAGAATTTGAACCTGAAGGTGTTGAGCAGATAAAGATTTTAGATCAAGAAAAGAAATTGATCCGCTATGATGAGCATTGTGAAGTTGCAGAATTAAATTATAAATATACGAATCATTTTTGGTTAGATCCAATAACAAATAAGGTTGTTAAATCTGAACAGTATATGGGACCCGGATTACCCGTCTTAAAAATAACAACCTTAAAGCAATATTCATCAGGGAGTTGAGAATGAAAATATTATGCCTTTTGTTTTTTGTTCTTGGCTCAGTACAGAGTTATGCCGCATCACTTAATGTAATATTTTTAGACCAAAAAGCTACCATCAATAAACCAGACGGGACATTATTACGCGATTTCGTTGTTGGTATTCCAATAGGTTATGATGTCGACTGGGACATGAGCTTAATTAGTAATAATAGTTCTGACCAATTAATTGAAGAAAAGAAAAATAATTTATTGAATAAACTGCAACAATTGCGAGATAAATGGTCGCTAGATGAGAAGCTAGACTTGTCCGCCTCTGCATCTGAGTTGATGCGTGAAATTTCAAGTGTGAATGTCGCAGGCAGGCTAGTTGCACATCTTGATCCTGATTTTCTAATGGTTCATCCCGAGAATAATGATAAATTAAATGGCTCCTATAATCTTTATTTAGTAAAAAAGGATTATAAACTGCACGTGCTGGGCCTGATTAATGCGCCTTACACTCTTAATATAGAATCAGGAGCCTCAATTGATGAGTATGTAAAAGATTACTCCCATCTAGACGGCGCTGATAAAAATATGGGCTTTTTGATTGAAGGGAATGGCTTAATAAATAAAGTGCCTTTGGCATATTGGAATAGTCATCATATAGAGCCTGCTCCTGGCTCGACGCTTTTTGTCGGTTTTGATAAAAGCATATTACCGCCTGGTTTTGAATCAATAAACAATGATGTAGCCACTTTACTTGCTAATAAAGTTCAGGAATGACTATGAATAGTAAACTGATTAAATTTAATTATTTATTTATTAGCATTTTTTTTGCAATGAGTTCTTCGCTCCGGGCTCAAGAAAATGATGTATTAAGCAATAAATATTTTGATACTCCAGGAGTTTCTCAATCGGATTTTGGCGGAACTGGTTTGTTGCAGACACCAACAGCTCGAATGGCTGAAGATGGTGAATTTAATTTAAACTATCGGGATAATAACCCTTATCGTCGTTATTCATTATCACTGCAGGCATTATCTTGGCTTGAAGCAACACTCACATATACTGATATCAGAACAAGACTATACAGTAATGACCCTGCATTTAGTGGAAATCAAACTTACAAAGATAAATCATTTGCATTTAAAGCCAATATCATAGATGAAGATTATTGGATACCAGCAATCTCTTTGGGAGCAAGAGATATTGCTGGAACAGGATTATTTGACAGTGAATATCTGGTATCGTCAAAACATGTTGGCCCATTCGATGTTTCGCTAGGTATCGGTTGGGGGAATATGGCCGAAAGCGGTAATATCAGTAATCCATTCTGTAAACTTAAAAATAGCTTTTGCATCAGACCTGGTAGTACGACAACAGGACAATTTAATACACAGGCTTTTTTTCATGGACCGGCAGCTCTCTTCGGAGGGGTAGAGTATCAAACACCCTGGAATCCATTACGGATAAAAGTTGAATATGATGCTAATGATTACAGCCATGAAGCTGCTGGATCTGTGGTTAGATCATCACCTATTAATGCAGGTCTCATCTACAGAGTAACAGATTATCTTGATACTTCGTTATCTTATGAACGAGGTAATCAGCTGATGTGGGGATTCACACTAAGAACTAATTTTAGTAAGCAAAAGCCGCTGGCAGCGCTTGATGACAAACCTGTGATATATCATCCACAAGCACAATCGGATAATCAGAATCTAGCTCAGTTAGCCAAAGACCTTGATGATGTGGCTGGTTATAAAGACGTTTCTGTGTATAAAGATAAAGATCAGACAACGATTGTTGCAGAACAATATAAGTATCGGGAAAAATCTGACATAGAGAATCGAACATCTGTGGTTCTTGCTAATCATTTTCCTAAAGATACTAAATCAGTCGAAGTTATTGACCAGCGAAAAAATCTAACAATTAGCGCAACGAAATACGATCTGGATGCTGTCAGAACTAATGAAGATACGCAAATACTAGGTCAGTCAGTATCTAAAAATGTTGCCGGCCCATCAGAAATAGAACAGCCAAAAACAAAATGTGTTTATTGTTCAATTCCTGAAAAATATTCTTTTGGTTTGTCACCTCATTTGGATCAGTCATTCGGCGGGGCTGAATCATTTTATATGTATAAACTCGGTGTCAATGCCGATGCTGATATTAACATTACTGATAACTGGTTGGCTGGAAGTACGGTTAATTTCAATGTAATTAACGATTATAATAAATTTAATTTTAAGACACCTCCACAAGATAGTTCACTGCCGCGAGTTAGAACGTGGATCCGTGAATATGTGACCTCATCAGATGTTCTGGTCACGAATTTGCAATTAACACGTTTAGACCATCCGGCAAATGACTGGTACAGCCAGATTTATGGTGGCTATCTTGAAATGATGTATGCTGGAGTGGGATCAGAAGTGCTATATCGTCCATATGGTAGATCCTGGGCTATTGGTGTCGATGGTAATTATGTGAGACAACGTGACTGGAATGACATCATGAAATTAGCTCATTATGATGTATTTACCGGGCACGTGACTACTTATTGGGAGCTACCTTATATTCAGGGTGGTCTTGCTCGAATCAGTGCTGGTCAATATTTGGCAGGAGATAAAGGTGTTACAATAGATTTATCTCGAAAATTTGACAGTGGTATTGTTGCTGGTGCTTTCATGACCATAACGAATGTAAGTGCAGCACAATATGGCGAGGGTAGCTTCACAAAAGGTTTCTATATTTCAATTCCGTTTGACATCATGTCTGTACGCCGTACCAATGATTATACAACAGTATCGTGGGTTCCTTTGACGCGAGATGGAGGACAGATGTTGGGTCGTCGGTATGACCTATATAACTTAACTAACTAAATACGGCTACAAATCAGGGTTTTGGGGAAATGCAATAAATTGTTGAAACGTAGTGTGTTACAAGTAAATTCTTCATTAGTGTTAATTATTTAATGTGTCCCTGATTAATGCTTGTTATTTTTGGCGGATTCATATACTAAATGCAACACAGCAGAAGCTAGAAACGGCTAGCTGTGATAATGGTTTCTTCGCTCCGACCAAGAAGTGAAGAACAATGAAATATCAAGAACTCACCGAGGTTGAAAGATATATGCTTTCAGCCTTAAAGAAAGCAAGTGCTGAGTAATGCCTAGATAGCCAAAGCGTTAGGTCGTCACCGTAGTACTATCGGTCGGGAACTGTCCCGAAGAAATGCCTGCTGGGGACCGCTGGCTGTTACCGACCCAGCAAAGCACAATGTAGAACCAAACCAGACGAAGGCACTTAAGACGAAATAAAAGGCTTAAACCTGAAGATTTCATCATCGTTGAAATGTTGCTCAATCTGGAATGGAGTCCAGAACAAATCGTCGGATTTTTCAAGAGACATCATTACAAAATCGTCAGCCATGAATCGATTTATCAATATATCTGGGCCGATAAATTGAATGGTGGTGGCCTATGGAAAAAGCTGCGCTATGCAGAAAACAAAGACGGAAATGCTACCGGAGCAAGGACAGCCGCGGACGTTTGCGTAATAAAAGGCGTATCAGTGAACGACCACCAGAAGTGGAACACCGTACAGAGATAGGCCATTGGGAAATCGATACGGTCATGGGTTGTGGCAGTAAACACTGTATCGTCACGCTAGTAGAACGAATCACTGATTATACATTGATAGGTCAATTGAATGACCGGACAACGGAAAGTCTGAATCGACGCGTAATAGAACTGATACAGTACTCAGGCAAAGAATTTAAGACCATCACCGCAGATAACGGTACTGAATTTCACCAATATGAAGTCATAGAGCAAGCCTCGGAGTGGCGTTTTACTTTGCGACTCCATATCATTTGTGGGAGCGAGGAATCAATGAAAACACCAATGGCTTGATCAGATAATACTTGCCGAAAAAGAGAAGTATGTCATGGCTAAAACTGGCGGATTGCGATGCGATAGCCAAAAGATAAAACTCGCGGCCGAGGAAAAGATTAGGCTTTATAACCCCAGAGCGAAGTTACCATGAACGCACACTATGAATGTTGCAGTCTCATGATATTAGGATCCTTCTTAGGAAAAAATGGGATTTCAACACCGGAGTTATCGCGTCAACTAGTCATTTCGTCAATACTACTTGGTGCTTGAAGCATAAAATCATGCAAGCAATGAAAACTCGTAATGATGAATATTAATACTCAAGCTTCGTCCCATTAGATGATACTTACTGAGCTGTCAAATCGATGTGAGAAAATAAAATCCAAATAACCAAAGATGCAGTGGCAGGAAATTTAGCATTTGTATGTAGGCTTCTAGATATGAACGTATTAACGGCGTAGAAAGGTTTTGAAGCAGGAGTAATAAAAAGTAAAATCGACAGACGGATATGGAGTTCGATTGCAAATTCTTTCAGACTGTGGAGCTTTATGATTTTACTTGATTGACATTGGTAGTAACGGCAAAAAATAACATCTACTAGATCTACCATTTTCTGATAAAATGACACGGTGGTACGGTAAGCCGATTTAGTCTTTGCAGGTTTTGTTCGATGATGGTTGTGAAAATTGAGTCTAAAGTGAACAAGATAAAGAGAATAATAGTTGCTTAACCCAATAAGTGCCTTAACGCGTTCTGTATCATCCAGATAAGTTACTTTAGTTTTTTCATGTATTTAAATGTGGTGCGTAGATTATAGCTGACCGAAGATTACATGCGGTTGCGCATAATGAACAATTTTGAAAAAACAATTAGAAACTATATACCACATTCATAAAATAAAATGAATGTTTACTGGTTTTGAACTGATTAGTGGTTGGCATGATTTAAATGTCGAATGTCTACAATATTTGAAGTCTTTATAAACAAAAACTTATACTGAAGAGATTTGTTTTGAATAAAAACCTTATAAAAAATATCTTGTCATTGATTAGTGTTCAAGGTGCAAATTATATAATTCCTCTTATGACATTACCATATTTAGTCAGAGTGTTAGGTCCAGTTGGTTATGGAGGGTTAAGTTTTTCTTTAGCATTCATACAATATTTTGTCTTGCTATCTGATTATGGTTTTAATTTATCTGCAACAAAACAGATAGCAGTAATTAAAAATGAAAAATATAAAGTTAGTAAGCTATTTTGGAATGTAATGACATGTCGGTGCATTTTGTTGGCCTTTGGTTTTCTTCTGCTTATTTTCGTTTCTGGAGTTTTTGATAAAATTAACGGATACAGGGATATTTTGTTTTACGCATATTTTATGGTGTTAGGTAATGTATTATTTCCCATATGGCTTTTTCAGGGAAAAGAAAAGATGGGTATGATAGCAATCGCTAATATTTCAGCTAAAATGTTAGCCATCCCTCTCATCTTTTTTCTTGTTAAAAGTAATACAGATGCAAATATAGCCGCATTGATTAGTGGATGCACATTTGTCCTTTCAGGAGTAATAGCATTACTTGCTATAAAAAAATATGGATGGATTGAATGGGTTCAACCTTCCTTTTTAGGCGTAAAGCAAGAATTTAAGCTTGGATGGCATATTTTTTTATCTACCGCTGCGATTAGTTTATATACAGTAACTACAACAGTCATTTTAGGTGTTATCGCAGGCCCAGTGGCAGTAGGTTATTTTGTTGCGGCAGATAAAATTCGTCAGGCCGCGCAAGGATTAATAACACCAATATCCCAAGCAATATATCCAAGAATAAATGCATTAATGGCTTCCGAACCAATTAAAGCATATTTTTTAATTAGAAAATTATTAATAATTCAAGGTGGAGGTACATTTTTATTGAGTCTGAGTCTTTTCTTGTTGGCCAAACCTATCATCTTGATTGCCTATCATTCGAGTTATATTCCCTCTATTATTGTTTTGAAATGGCTTGCCTGGTTACCATTTATTATTGGGTTAAGTAATGTTTTCGGAATTCAAACTTTGCTCACTCTTGGGTTGAATTTCATTTTTAGTCGGATATTGATAATTTCAGGAATTGTTAGTCTTGTTTTTATTTTTCCACTCACAGATCGTTATGCTCAGAATGGAGCAGCTGTAACGATATTTATCACAGAAATATTTGTCACAGCAGTTATGTTAATAGTAATTTTGAAGCGGAAAATTCCGATTTTTAGGAAGAAAATACATGAAATATGATTATCTGATTGTTGGTGCAGGTCTTTTTGGTGCAGTGAGTGCTCATGAATTGAATAAGATGGGTAAAAAAGTTCTTGTTATAGAGAAAAGAGAGCACATTGGTGGGAATGTTTATACAGAAAACTATAATGGTATTCAAGTTCATAAATATGGCGCTCACATATTTCATACTAATGATAAAGAAATTTGGGACTATGTTAACTCTTTTGTTGAGTTCAATCGTTTTACAAATTCACCATTGGCGAATTATTTAGGTAGATTATATAATTTGCCTTTCAATATGAATACATTCTATCAATTATGGGGTACCAAAACACCTAGCGAAGCGGCAGCTAAAATTGCTGAACAGCGAAAAGAAATGGATGGCAAAGAACCGCAAAATTTAGAGGAACAAGCAATATCATTAGTTGGTCGAGATATTTATGAAGCCTTGATTAAAGGTTATACAGAAAAACAATGGGGAAGAAAGGCAACTGAATTACCAGCTTTTATTATTCGGCGCTTGCCGGTCAGATTCACTTATGATAACAACTATTTTTCTGATAAATACCAAGGTGTTCCTATTGGTGGATATACAAAGTTAGTTGAACATATACTAGCTGGTATAGAAGTTAAATTGGGTATCGATTTCATGGCTAAACGTACTGAATTAGATAAGTTAGCAGATAAAATTATTTATACTGGTCCTATTGATGAGTACTATCAATATTGTTTTGGAAAACTTGAATACCGCTCTTTACGATTTGAGACAGAAGAATTAGCTATTGATAATTATCAAGGTAATGCTGTAGTAAATTATACTGAAGAAAATATTCCTTTCACTCGAATTATTGAGCATAAACATTTCGACCAAGTTGAAACTGATCACACAATTATTACAAAAGAGTACCCCTCTGAATGGAAAGAAGGCGATGAACCTTACTACCCTGTGAATGACGATAAGAATATGGAATTATTTAAAAAATACTGCCTCTTGGCAAAGAATGAAAAAAACATTTTCTTTGGTGGTCGTTTAGCTGAGTATAAGTATTATGATATGCATCAAGTTATTAAATCTGCATTATATTTTGTTGAAAAGTTGAAAAGTTGAAAAGTTGAAAAGTTGAAAAGTTGAAAAGTTGAAAAGTTGAAAGTTATTTTTCTTACTATATTAATTCTAAATGCCCTAGTTCGATAATATATTTTTTGACTTATATAGTATATGAAAATTGGATTGTTTTCTGTTGATTTCATGATAAAGCCATTTAGATTAAACTGAATTGACTGAGGTTAAAATGAAAGTTATAAATTTCACGTCTGGATTTGATATAAATTACCCGGGTGGTATTACTAATTACGTTAGAGATCTGCATTTAAATTTGATAAATAAATCGATTGACTCTAAAATAATTTCTGCCCAAATGGAAGGTGTTTTTAGTACATCCATTAAACCTGATTTTGAGTTTTATGTGGACAAATATAGGCGGTTTTCATATAAGTTTTGTAAGGCGAATAAGGATGATGATGCTTTAGAGGCTTATATATTGCAAGAAAACCCAGATGTGATTCATTTTCATTCAATATATGGTGTGTCTGAAAGGTTTATTAATTTTATTATCAATTCTAAGTTTAAATATGTTATAAGCCTTCATGACTATTATTTGGTGTGTCCAAGAATATTTATGATGGATTGTAATGGTAGTCCTTGTAGAAGGATAGACTTAACAAAATGTAAAAAATGTATAAGTTCTTTTGAAAATATTGATTTTATTAGAAAGTTACTAGGAAAATTGAAAATAAAAGCACCTAAAATGGAGAATCAATATTTAAATAGACGTGCTAATCTCATATCTGATTTTTTTTCAAGATCGAAAAAGATATTACCCGTATCGAAAGGTGTTGAAAAAATATTTTCTGATTTTTTGCCATCACCTAATTATTTGACTTTAAATATAGGTAACGCTAGTGCGGATAATTTTGCAAAGAAAGAAAAATCATTGAAGGGGAGTATTGAGGTTGCATTTCTCGGTACCTTAAATAAACATAAAGGTGCTGAGCTTTTTATTGATATTGCATCTAAGGTTAAGAATGAATTAATAAATTTTTGTTTTTATGGACGGGCGGATAAATATTATTCTTCATTATTGGCAGTAAATAACATAAAAAACAATGGCCCTTATTCTCCCAGTAATCTAAGCAAAATTCTTTGCGATATAGACCTCGGTTTTGTACTTCCTATATGGGAAGACAATGGTCCACAAGTTGTAATGGAACTTTTAAACAATGGCGTTCCTGTAGTTGGTACTCAAGTTGGAGGTATCCCTGATTTTATTCAGCATTTAAAAACAGGTTATTTATTCCATCCGGATTCTTTAATTGAAATCGAAAATACGATCTCTTGGCTGAACTCTATAACTATCGATGATGTATATAATTTAAGTGGAAATATTAAAAGGTTAAAAACGGTTGATGAACATTCTCAAGAGTTAATTGATATTTATAATGAGCTATAATTATCTTTTTTGTTTTTAAGTGTGGCCTCAATTTTAATGTTTTATATATTTATTATTTATTGATGTCAATTCTCTTTTTTTAAAATCATATCTAATGAGGTTGTCTTGTGTTACGATCAGTGGTTATACATTTTAAAAAAGAAGGAATGGTTATATTTTTATTTAACCTAAAACGGCGCGTTATAAGTAAATTATTTAATCTTGCATATAACTTTATTTACAAAACTGATGTTTCATTCAATTGGAATAACATTAAACTAATCAATCATGGCAACATCCTCTTTGGCCATAGATTCCAAGCTGGTCAGGGATGTTGGCTTGAAGCAGTGAATTCAAATTCCACAATCACTTTTGGTGATGATGTAACTATTGCTGACTGGGTGCATATTGGTGCTTTAGATTCCATAGTTATCTCATCAGGGTGCTTGTTAGGTAGTAAGGTATATATATCGGATCATTATCATGGAAATACAGAGCACATTGATGCTTTTTCAGGACCAAATGAGCGGAAATTGTACTCTAAAGGCCCAATAGTCATTGGCCGTAATGTTTGGCTTGGCGATGGTGTTGTTGTTTTACCTAATGTAAAAATCGGAGATGGTGCTATTGTAGGTGCTAATGCTGTTGTTACAAAAGATATTCCTGCATACACCATTGTTGCAGGAGTTCCTGCTAGAGTTATTCGCTATTATGAAACTAAATAGGATTATCACAATATATATTTATAGTCAGGTTTTGTTTTTCTTATTTTGTCTATATGATTTCTAATTGTTAATAGTAGACCTTGATAATATTTGGTTAAAAAATGAAAAAGCCTAAAATTTTAGCTTATTACCTTCCTCAGTTTCATGAAATTCAAGAAAATAATGAATGGTGGGGGGAAGGTTTTACCGAGTGGACTGCATTGAATAGTGCTAAATCCTACTTTAAAAGTCAGAATATCAGAAAACCTATTTCACCTTATTACCAATATGAATTGCCATCAAAGGATGTTATGGAGTGGCAGGCAAAAATTGCTAGAGATCACCACATTGATGGATTTTTTGTTTGGGACTATTGGTTTGGTAATGGGAAGCGATTGCTTTCTAAACCTAAAGAGTATGTTCGTGACCATGGTATTGATTTCCCGTATGCATTAATTTGGGCCAATCATAGTTGGTATAATAAAGGGAAAAACATACTATTGATGGAGCAGCAATATCTTGGGAAGAAAGATTATTATACATATGCTATGGACTGCTTATCTCATTTCGTTACAGATAATTACATAAAAATCAATAATGCTCCTGTTTTTGGAATATTCATGCCTTCAGCAGTACCAGATCTTCAGTTATTCATTGAGACATTTGAGTTTGTTGCGATCAATAATGGATTTAGCGGTATTTACTGGGTAGCTGAAAATAGCTCAAATGAAGATGTTTTTGCTAATAGCTTTAATGCAGTCATTAGTAGTTCAAAATATTTTTCGGTTAGAAAGTGGAAGCACCCTCTTTTTTTTATTCGGGAGCAATTAATAAAGAGGTTCAACTGGAATTTTATGGGGCCGATATGTTATGACTACAGAAAATTAGTTTCCTCAAAAGATAGTTTTGAATCCAGTGAATCTCCGGCTATTTTTTCTGGTTGGGATACAACACCAAGACATGGTAACAGAGGTACTTATCTAGAAAATTTCAACAACGAAACATTTTCGAGTCATCTGGATAATGTTTTTCAACATGCTATTATTTATCAGGTTGATTTTTTAGCAATAAAATCTTGGAACGAGTGGGCGGAAGGGAACGTTCTTGAGCCTGACTCAGAGTTTGGATATTCGTTGCTGAGTGTTATAAAGAATAAAATTAAATCTAGCTTCGATGTAGGGGGTGAGATTTGAATAGCCGTGGACATATTTTTTATGTCTTGTTAACGTTGTTTATTTTTCTTTTGCCTGTTAATAATTCATTTGAAGTTGTGGCAATGATGAATGGTCTTCTTCCCTATCGCGGGTGGAGTATTCAGTTAACACCTACATCTTTGAAGTTATATAAGGATGTCTTTTTTGTTTTATTCTTTATATTATTATTTATTGGCTTCTTGAAGTATAAAGATTGTCGCCATCAATTTAATATTCCATTTGTATTTCCAATACTTTTTTTCTTGTTTGTTGTAATTCTTTCATTCTTTTTTTCGCTCAGAAGCGGGGATTATTTTAGTGCGATTTCCGGGTTGCGCTCATATTTGTGTTTGGTTTATCTACTAGTTGGTATATCTGTTTCTTATTATTTTGATTATAAGAGGATAAGCACGGCTTTCATCATCGTTTTCCTTATCCATTTAACTCTGCAAATTGTACAGTATCTCATGGCAGTAGGGCTTCCTGTTTTTGGTGAGATGCGATCCCCTGGAATATTTATCGTTCCCGCTACATCTGGCCTTTTTTCTTTATTGGCAATTTTTTATTTTAAACACTGCGAAAAGTGGTGGCTGTTTTTCATATCTCTTCTTTCATTGGTTTTATCAACTAGCACTATTGGGTTATTATCTCTAGTCGTTGCGTACTCATATACTGTGTCTGATCGGTTATTTGGCCGCAATGTACTAGTAAAATCAATAGTATCGTTTTCATTATTAATTATATCTATTTCGGTTTTTTTCCTATATGCAGCTCAGCTTAGTGGGCGAGGAGATGCGGTTTTCGAATCATTAAATGGTAGAATATCGATAATAACAAGCTTTTTCGATAGTGCTGGATTTGATGACTTTGTTTATGGTGGCCGTTTTGGACTAGTTACTGCTCAAGCTGTCTTGTCAAATCAGGATGCTGGTTTTGTCGCTGATAATACCTTTCTTGCCTTGTATGCTAGTATGGGTTTTTTCTCATTGATACCATTTGTCATTTTTGTTGTTTTAACTTTCATCCTATCTCGTGATAAAATTCTTCCTATCGGTATGTTACTTTATGCAATGACCGCAAATATATTTGAGTTAAGTCCTGTTTCTCAATTGTTATTCCTGTTTATAGGTATAAATATCGGCGGGATAAAATATGTCGAGCATAATTTTAATAGGGTCAATTATAAGAACACGAAAGCATCGGAGTCTAACTGATGAATTGTAATTCTTCAGTGTAGATGTTGTTCAGTGTGTTTTTCAATAATGTTGTTTTATAGAGAATAGATAATATGAAAGTTTTATTCATATCTTCATTTCATCCTTATGCCGCAGGTGAAATAGGCGCAGGCGAGGCAATATGCGGTGAAAGTCTAGATGCATTTTTAAATAATGGCTATAATGTTGATGTTTGCGTAATATCGCCAAAACGCCAACGTGCTAATGAAGCTATAGTTGGGAAATGCAATAGTTATATAACTTATTCTGTTGTTTTTTTTAATATGCTCTTATCTGTTGTCCATAATTTATTCAAGGGGGCGTTGGTTGCACCATGGTTTTTTACTCGTGTTCAAAAGGATGCTCTTCAATATATTAACGCAATGATTGAACGCAATCATTATGATTTTATCTGGTTGGATTTTCCTTCCAGCCTTGGTTTTGCGGCATTAATTGAGCACCCAGATATCAGATATTGTGCGCATGATGTAGTTGCTCAGCGTATGGAAAGATCAGTTGTTAAAAAATGGATAAGTGGTTACGTTCGTAAAATTGAAGCAAGTTTGTTTAAAAAATTGAGTCACATTTCTGTGTTGTCAAATAAAGATCTTGATTTAATAAAAGATATGGGATTCTGTGGTAATACATCTATTATTATACTGGGCTCACAGAAAGTTGGTGTGGTTGATGATGCTGTGAGTGTTGAAACGATAGTTAATGATTTTTGTGGTAAGACCAATATTATTTTCTTTGGCAATATGCGGCGGTCTGAAAATCACTGGTCTATTATGTGGTTTATTTTATTTGTTTTTTTAAGGTTATTTTATAAAAACCGCCGTATTCATTTATGGGTTATGGGGATTTGTCCTCGTCTTTCTTTACGGCTATTTTCTAAATTAATTCCAAATGTGCATGTGGTGGGTGCTGTTGATGATCCCTCGTTAGCTTTTCAGAAGGCTGAACTATGCATTGCGCCATTACTATTCGGCGCTGGGGTTAAAATTAAAGTTATTCAGATGTTAGATTCCGGTGCAACCGTAATGGCTACTCCTGTTGGTGCCGAAGGTGTTGACTCAAATAAAAGGCTAATCATCGTCGACCCTAAATATTTATATAACGCCTTGTATCGATACTGGAATTCATAATTGATGTTTACATTTTCTCTTATAGTACCCACCAGAAATGCGGGCTCCCAATGGCAAATATGGCTAGATGCACTAAAATTTCAGTCAGTTACACCTTCGCTCATTGTAATGGTGGACTCATCATCTGAAGATAATACTGTATCTGAAGCAATGAGTATGGGTATCAATGCTCATATCATTGATAAATCTGAATTCAATCATGGTGGGACAAGAAATCTAGCCGCTTCATTGGCATGTGAATGCGATATTCTTGTTTTTTTGACTCAAGATGCGATTTTTAACTCACCATTAGAACTGTCAAATTTACTATCTAGCTTTTCTAATCCTGACGTGGCAGCCGTTTGTGGCCGCCAGCTTCCGCATGATGATGCTAATCCATTATCAACTCATGCACGACTATTTAATTATCCCGACGAAAGCCGGATAAAGTCGGCAGCTGATATTCCTGAGCTGGGCTTAAAAATTGCGTTTATGTCTAACTCATTTGCTGCTTATCGTCGAGATGTTTTTGAAAAACTAGGTGGCTTCCCTGAAAACACGATATTGGCTGAAGATATGTATATGGCAAGCAAGATGATTCTGGCTGGCTATAAAGTGGCATATTGTGCCGAAGCGGCAGTGCGTCATTCCCATAATTACACCCCATGGGAAGAGTTTCGTCGCTATTTTGATACGGGGGTCTTTCATGCTTGTGAACCGTGGATTCAGGCACAATTAGGTGGTGCTTCAGGTGAGGGATTACGTTTTGTTAAATCTGAGTTGTGCTATTTGTGGAAAAATGCACCGCTCTGGATTCCTAGATCCTTGCTGACAACAGCCTGTAAATTGTTGGGTTACAAATTGGGTAAAAATTATCACAAACTGCCGAAATCTTGGCGGCCACATTTCAGCATGTATAAGAGTTATTGGTTACAGCAAGACTGATAGGAGGGATAAAAATTGGTTATTTTACCTGTCATTATGGCCGGAGGTTCTGGTAGCCGTTTGTGGCCACTTTCGCGAGAGATTTACCCCAAACAGTTTCTAAAACTCGATGGTGAATACACCATGTTACAGGCAACGGTGCAACGCCTTGGCGAGCTTGATTGTCCGCAGCCGTTAGTGATTTGTAACGAAGAACATCGATTTTTGGTAGCTGAACAGCTGCGTTATCTGGATAAGCTAGCACATAACATCATTCTTGAGCCGGTAGGGCGAAATACAGCACCTGCAATTGCGTTGGCAGCATTAATCGCGAAACAGACTGCTGGGCGAAATGAAGATCCTTTGTTACTTGTATTGGCTGCTGATCATGTAATCCGCGATGAGGCAGCATTTACTGCATCGGTAAAACAAGCGATACCTCATGCTGAAGCTGGCAAATTCGTGACATTTGGGATTGTTCCGACACATGCCGAAACGGGGTATGGTTATATTCGACGGGGCGCAGAGATAGGTGCAGCATATACTGTCGCTCAGTTTGTTGAAAAACCAAATATGCAAACGGCTGAAGGCTATCTGCAAAGTGGCGAATATTATTGGAATAGTGGCATGTTTTTATTCCGTGCCAGTCGCTTTCTTGCTGCATTGAAAGAATTCCGTCCTGACATTTATGCAGCTTGTGAACGAGCAGTCGGTGAAATTGATACCGATTTGGATTTTATTCGGATTAACAAAGATGCTTTTCTAGCTTGTCCGAGTGATTCCATTGATTATGCTGTGATGGAAAAAACTACTGATGCTGTCGTAGTGCCAATGGATGCAGAATGGTCGGATGTTGGTTCTTGGTCATCTTTATGGGAGATTTCTGATAAAGATGAGTCTGGTAATGTGTTTCAAGGTGATGTATTGCAACATAATAGCCAGAATAACTATGTCTTTGCTGAGAATGGGCTTGTGAGTTTGGTCGGGGTACAGAATCTGGTAGTGGTGCAGACCAAGGATGCGGTTCTGGTGGTTGATCAGGCTCAGGTGCAGGATGTTAAGAAAATAGTTGAGCGGCTCAAGGCTGCTGGTCGCAGCGAGCATCAGGTGCACCGTGAGGTGTATCGCCCTTGGGGTAAATATGATTCGGTTGATCAAGGATCTCGTTATCAGGTTAAACGAATTTTCATTCGCCCTGGTGAACAACTTTCACTGCAGATGCATCATCATCGAGCTGAACATTGGATTGTTGTGCAAGGTACCGCAAAAGTTGTATGTGGTGATGAAACTCGCTTACTTACTGAAAACCAGTCTTTTTACATTCCGCTTGGAATTAAACATTCGTTGGAAAATCCAGGAAAGATACCGCTTGAAGTTATTGAGGTCAGAACAGGAAGTTATCTGAATGATGATGATATTCAACGTTTTCAGGATAAATACGGCAGAGTCTAATAATTAAGAATTATCGGAATATAAACATGGAAAAACGATTAGCCTGTTTTAAAGCTTATGATATCCGCGGTCGTCTTGGCGATGAATTAAATGAAGATATTGCTTACCGTATTGGCCGAGCTTACGGTGAATTTGCTAAACCGAAAGTGGTTGTAGTCGGTGGTGATGTGCGTCTGACAAGTGAAAGTTTAAAATTGGCTTTAAGTGACGGTCTGCGAGATGCTGGCACGGATGTGCTTGATATTGGCTTATCTGGTACAGAAGAAATCTATTTTGCAACGTTCCATCTTGGTGTCGATGGCGGAATTGAAGTAACAGCTAGTCATAATCCTATGGACTATAACGGTATGAAACTGGTACGCGAAGGTGCTAAACCAATCAGTGGTGATACCGGTTTACGTGATATTCAGCGCTTAGCTGAAGAAAACCAATTTGCACAAGTTGATTCGACATGCAGAGGCGATTATCAGAAAGTATCAATCATTGACGCTTATGTTGATCATCTGATGGGCTATATTAATCCAGCTAACTTTAAATCACTGAAATTAGTGGTAAATAGCGGCAATGGTGCGGCTGGTCATGTTATTGATGAAATAGAGCATCGTTTTAAAACATTGGCTGTGCCGATAGAGTTTATCAAGGTTCATCATACGGCTGATGGAAACTTTCCAAATGGTATTCCTAATCCATTATTACCTGAATGTCGTCAAGATACTGCTGATGCAGTAAAGGCGCATGGTGCTGATATGGGGATTGCTTTTGATGGCGATTTTGACCGGTGTTTTCTATTTGATGAAACGGGTGGTTTCATTGAAGGTTACTACATTGTAGGCCTGCTGGCTGAAGCCTTTCTTCAAAAGCAGCCGGGCGCGAAAATCATTCATGATCCGAGATTATCTTGGAATACGATTGATGTAGTAAATAATGCAGGTGGAATTCCAGTCATGTCGAAAACTGGCCATGCGTTTATCAAAGAGCGTATGCGTGCGGAAGATGCTATTTATGGTGGTGAAATGAGTGCGCACCACTATTTCCGTGACTTTGCCTATTGTGATTCAGGGATGATACCGTGGTTATTGGTTGCCGAATTACTATGTGTAAAAGGGAAAACATTGAGCGAACTAGTCAGTGATCGTATGGCTGCATATCCTGCATCTGGAGAAATTAACAGTAAGTTGACCAACCCCGAAGCTGCTATTGCCCGTGTTTTAGCTGCCTATGAGAAAGATGCTTTAGTTTATGATCAAACGGATGGTATTAGTATCGAATTTGCGGATTGGCGGTTTAATTTACGGAGTTCAAATACTGAACCGGTAGTACGTTTAAATGTTGAGTCACGAGGAAAAACAATGTTAATGAATGAAAAAACTGATGAGATATTGAATTTGCTGCGGTCATAAAATACATCATTGGTGCTGCTAAATACTTTAGTATCACTGAGTAGCTTAAGAACTAAGGGGTGTTTATGGATATGCCATATCAGGCTGCTCCGGCTCAGCAAGTCATTCGATTTTCAGCTTGGATGAATCGATGTGGGTTAATTTTTGCTGATATATTTGGTTTTATGCTAGCTTTTGGCATCAGCCAGATTTTTTTGAATTTTCTAGAAGGCGGTAATCCAAATTTTATGGCATGGGCAGAAAGCATGTCGGGAAAGGCTGGAATTTGGAGCTTTAGCATTTTGGTTTGCGGTGCTGTATTCTGGTTTTGGACAAATCTTCGTCATTACACTTACCGTAAACCATTCTGGAATGAATTACGTGAAATTATAACTGTTATATTGGCGTTGTCTGTCGCTGATTTGGCTCTTGTTGCATTATCAAAATGGGAACTTTCTCGTACACATTGGGTATTGGTTTGGTCGTTATCATTGATCTCTGTTCCACTAATGCGATATTTAATGAAGGGTTATTTAGCAAAAATAGGTGTCTGGCAATGGCCTAGTGTTATTATTGGTTGTGGGGAAAATGCTAAAGAAGCCTATTATGCACTTCAAAGTGAAAAGCAAATGGGCTTCCAGATCGTTGGATTTATCGCGCCGGATAAAAGTTGTTTAGAAAGTCCAATCAAAAATGTACCTTTATTTCATGATGGCATGAATGCTCTTGCTGCAGGTTTTCGTAACGCTAAAATTTTTATTGCGGTTGAATATGAACAGCGAGATTTAAGAGATAATTGGTTGCGTTGCTTGACTCAGTTGGGGATTAGAAATATATCTGTTATTCCTACATTACGTGGTGTTCCTTTGTATGGTACTGATATATCGCATTTTTTTAGTCATGAAGTTTTAATGCTGCGAGTTAGAAATAACCTAGCTAGATTCTCTGCCCGGATATTGAAAAGGATTTTCGATGTCGTTGGTTCGTCAATGTTACTTTTAGTCTTCTCACCCATTTTATTATATATTGGATGGAAAATATCAAGAGATGGTGGTTCACCTATTTATGGTCATGAAAGAATAGGGCGCGGAGGACGAAAATTTAAATGTCTTAAATTTCGCTCAATGATCATTAATTCTAAAGAGGTTTTAGAAAAATTATTAGAAACAGATCCTTCAGCAAAAGCTGAATGGGATAAAGACTTTAAACTAAAAAATGATCCTAGAATTACTGCAATAGGACATTTTCTCCGAAAGACTAGCCTTGATGAATTACCACAATTATGGAATGTATTAAAAGGAGAAATGAGTCTTGTTGGTCCTCGGCCTATTGTACAACAAGAACTTGAGCGCTATGGAGAAAATGCAGAATATTATCTTATGACTAATCCTGGTATGACAGGGCTTTGGCAGGTTAGTGGTCGTAATGACACGGATTATGCTACTCGTGTTTATCTTGACGCATGGTATGTCAAAAATTGGTCGCTGTGGTATGACATTGCTATTATGTTTAAAACTATCAATGTTGTTTTAAAACGTGATGGAGCTTATTAAATAAGCTTATACTTTCCCAGACATATTCAGTAGTTATGGATATGTCTGGCGCGAGAATACCTAATATTACAGAGTACAAAAATATATATGGCAAATACTTATAAAACCGTTCGATTGTTTTATGCTTTCCTTTTTTTATACTTGGTTTTTGGCTTGCATGTTTTCATGCATAACCAAGGTGGTGCTGGATTATATTTGCCATTTAATATGGTTGGCTGGGCATTTGTTTCAGTGTTGATATCCATTGGTGTGTGGCATATTACCTCCGTAAAGAAAATATCATATTCACATGGTTTTAAATTTTATGTAGCTGGTTTTTTAGTCCTTTTAATCCCTTTTTTAAATCCTTTGGCTGACTGGAGTCAAATTGGACAGCTTAGGTTTTATGGTTTGATGGCGGGTATTTTCCTTTTTTTATCTTTTTCACAGTTTCAATTTGATAAAAATGAAAGGAATGTGATTCTTTATTTTTTGTTGCTTGCTGTTGCTATTGAGTCTTTGCTTGGTTTGGTTCAGTTTTTTGTTTTAAAAGATGGGAATTGGATTGGATACAATACAAAGATTAACAGACCATATGGTATTTTTCAAAAAGATAGTGTTTTTTCCAGTTTTCTAGCCGTAGGATTGGCAATTGCCTTTTATCAAACAAGATGGGATGAATCTTTGTCTTTTTCTCGTTGGCGAAAGATTCTATTGGGTTTTATATTTATTTCAGTCCCATTATTATTGGTCCAAATTCAATCTCGGGCTGGTATATATGGTGCTGTATTGGTCACTATATTTATGCTACCAATAATGTGGTCATTTAATCGTCGTTATTCCGGTAGCATAATCTGTTTGCTTCTCATAGGATTGGGTCTCGGTATGGGGCTGTATCATCCTATGCGCGATGCAAATAGCTACATGGTGACAACTAATTTTCGCAAACTTTATTGGTCTCATTCGTTATCAATGTGGCTAAAGCACCCGTGGTTTGGCTATGGTTATGGTAGTTTTGAATACACTTTCTTACATGGTTTTTATGCACCAGAGAATATAAAGCCAGGCATGGTTCTGATGGAAGAAAATCTCGACCATCCACATAATGAAATAATATTCTGGCTGTATGAAGGTGGTATCGTCGCTGTTATAGGCTTGGTGCTTTTTGCTATAGGGTATATTAGTTCATTAGTCAATTGCACTGGGTGGGCAAAGCGGATTTCATTAGTGGCTTTAGTATTACCGCTACTTTTTCATTCGATGGTTGAATACCCATTTTACCATTCGGTGGCTCATTTCTTCTTCTTTGTCGTTTTTCTCTGGTTGGCTGATGCTGAGAGTGGACAGCAAAAGACGGTTGTCTGCAATTATTGGTTTCTTGCCCGTTTCATAGCTATTTTAATCCCACTGGTTGTGGTTCCGTTCATGTTGACGGGATTACAGGAAGCTTATTTATTAACCAAGTATGTGCGGATGAAAGATAAAAACCCGCAAATGCTGGAACAGATCATTAATCCATTGCCATGGATGATGGCGTACGAATTTGAGATGCGTAATGTACAACTAACCTTCTCAGCAGCTATGCATGATAAGGCAGGATTGGAGAGCTATGTTTCTTGGGCAAAACAGTTTTTGCGTAACACACCGCGAGCTGTTGTATATGGGCAATTGGTTTATGCTCTGCAGCAATTAAATGAAAAGACTCAGGCTCAATTTTGGTTGGATGAAGGAAAGCGACTGTTTCCTCATGCTGATTTTCTGCAAAGAATATACCTGACATCCAATGCTGTGATGACGGGTATAAATAAAGAAAGGTGATTCTATTGAAAAAGATATTGATAACAGGTGCCTATGGTCAAGTCGGCTTTTGCTTGACACAACAAGCTACACTAAATGGCTGGGATGTATTGGCGATTGACCGAGATAAATTGGATATTACGAATCAACAAGCAATCTACACATTGATTAATGAATATCAACCAAGCGTTATTATCAATGCAGCAGCACATACGGCAGTTGACAGAGCCGAAATAGAAGTTGATGCATCTTACGCTATTAACCGCGATGGTCCTCGATACTTGGCTGAAGCTGCTGCAGGTATTGGTATCCCAATACTACATATATCCACAGACTATGTATTTGCTGGCGATAAAGAAGGTGTTTATACCGAAATTGATCCTGTCGCACCAAAAGGTGTATACGGTGCCAGCAAGCTAGCGGGCGAACAAGCAGTATCTACTGCTAATTCAAAACATATTATTCTAAGAACAGCCTGGGTTTTCGGTGAACATGGAAACAATTTTGTTAAGACCATGCTGCGATTAGGCTCTCAACGAGAACAGCTAGGGGTCGTAGCTGATCAGTTTGGTGGTCCAACCTATGCGGGTGATATTGCTGCTGCTCTGATGATTATTGCTGAAAAAGCTGTTAGTGGGCAAGAAGCTGTCAAATGGGGTATATATCATTTTGCTGGTGAACCTCATGTCAGCTGGTATCAGTTTGCACAAACTATTTTTAGTAAGGCTGTTGAACAACAATTATTAACAAAAATACCTGTATTGAAGGCTCTCACTACAGAAGAATACCCAACGCCCGCAAAACGACCAGTAAACTCTCGACTTGATTGCCGCAAAATTTTCAATGAATTTGCTATCCAGCCGAGTGATTGGCTCAAAGCACTGGATAATATTTCGGCTTATATGCCGCAGTAAATGATAAAGGAAATCAAACCATGAAAGGTATTATTCTGGCCGGTGGCAGTGGCACTCGTTTGCATCCGGCTACGCTGGCACTAAATAAACAACTCTTACCCGTTTATGATAAGCCAATGATCTATTATCCGTTAAGCACATTGATGCTTGCAGGAATTAAAGAGATTTTGTTGATCAGTACCCCTCGTGATCAGGAAAGTTATCAATGGCTCCTCGGTGATGGCCATCAATGGGGCATTCATATTGAATATGCGATTCAGCCAAGCCCTGACGGTCTTGCTCAGGCATTTATTATCGGCGAAGAGTTTATTGGTGATGATTCGGTGTGTCTGATCTTGGGGGATAACATTTTCCACGGTCATGGTTTGGCTGAAACATTACAGCAAGCTGCAGCTTGTAAAGATGGGGCAACCGTATTTGGCTATTATGTTCAGGATCCTGAACGTTATGGTGTGGTTGAGTTTAATGCAGAAGGTCAAGCTATTTCTATTGAGGAAAAACCAACTAAACCCCGTTCTAACTATGCTGTCACAGGCCTTTATTTCTATGACAATCAAGTCGTGGATATAGCTAAAAATGTTAAACCATCCGCCCGTGGAGAGCTGGAAATCACGGATGTGAACAATATTTATCTGCAGCGTCAGCTACTTCGGGTGGAACGAATGGGCCGGGGCTGTGCTTGGTTGGATACCGGCACGCATGATTCATTGCTTGATGCGGCTGTTTTCATGAGAGTATTAGAAAAACGACAGGGACAAAAAGTCGCTTGCCCAGAAGAGACTGCATATCGCATGGGTTTCATTACGGCGGCTCAATTACGCGAATTAGCAAAACCGCTGGTCAAAAGTGGCTATGGTGCATACCTGCTGCGCGTTGCTGACGAAGAGAATTGGGTTAAATAAGGTTTTTTCATGAAAATTATTGATACAACCATTCCCGCTGTAAAAATTATTGAGCCAACAGTGTTTGGTGATGCACGTGGTTTTTTTATGGAAACCTGGCAAGAGCAAAAATTCAACGAGCTGGTTGGTGAACATCGTTTTGTACAGGACAATCATTCGAAATCTCGTCAAGGCATTTTGCGTGGACTGCATTATCAGACTGAAAATACCCAAGGCAAACTGGTAAGAGTGATTGCAGGGGAGGTCTTTGATGTTGCTGTCGATATTCGCCGGTCATCACCAACCTTTGGTCAGTGGATTGGTGTACTGTTATCTTCCGAAAATAAACGCCAGCTGTGGGTGCCAGAAGGATTTGCTCATGGGTTTTATGTTACCTCTGAAACAGCTGAATTTGTTTATAAATGCACAGATTATTATAACCCTTCGGTTGAGCAATCCATTCGCTGGGATGACCCGGATTTGAACATTCAGTGGCCTTTAATTGAAGGCAAATCTCCTTTGCTTTCTGCAAAGGATGCTGAAGGCAAATGGTTTAAAGATGCCGTTTATTTTGATTAGCTGAGAAATTCTTACATGAAGAAATTACTGATTACTGGCGGTGCTGGTTTTATTGGAGCCAATTTTGTTCATTACTGGCTGAAAACTCACCCTTCAGACCGTGTAGTCGTACTGGATGCGCTGACCTATGCCGGTAATATCGAAACATTGCATTCGTTGATGGACAATCCGAATTTCCGTTTTGTGAAGGGTAATATTTGTAATACTGAACTGGTTGAAATGCTGTTGCGGGATGAACAGATCGACACGCTGGTTCATTTTGCTGCTGAATCGCATGTTGATCGTTCTATTACCGGTCCGGATGCGTTTATTGAGACCAATATTATTGGTACACATAGTTTGTTGAAAGCAGCCCGAGCTGTATGGTTGGCTGATCCAAGCAATCCATTACCTCATCGTTTTCATCATGTATCGACTGATGAGGTATACGGTACGCTGGCGCTGACTGATCCTGCGTTCACTGAGTCAACTGCGTATGCGCCAAATTCACCGTACTCTGCGTCCAAGGCTGCTTCAGATCATCTGGTACGTGCTTATCATCACACTTATGGTCTGCAAGTGACGACCAGTAATTGTTCTAACAATTATGGCTATTATCACTTTCCGGAAAAACTGATCCCGTTATGTTTAACCAACATTTTGGACAATAAGCCATTACCAATCTATGGCGATGGCAAGCAAATCCGTGATTGGCTGTTTGTTGAGGATCACTGCCGTGGTATCGAACTGGTACTAAATAAAGGCGTAGTAGGGGAAACTTACAATATTGGGGGTGTTAATGAATGGCAAAACATTGATATCGTCAATCTGATATGTGAATTGGTTGACGCAGAGTTTGCTGCTGATCATTCTTTAGCCGCTCGCTATCCGCTTTCTCCTTGCGCAAAAGGTGAACCAGCCAAATCATTGATCAGTTATGTGACAGACCGGGCAGGACACGATCGTCGGTATGCCGTTGGTACAGAGAAAATTCAGCATGAACTGGGTTATCAACCGAAAGAAACATTTCAGACGGGGATTGCAAAAACCATCAAATGGTATTTAGCCAATGAAAAATGGTGGCGTCCGCTGAAAAAATAATTCAGTTTCATTGCATGAGAAAGCCCTGGCTCAGTTTACTGACCAGGGCTTTTTTTGTTTCTGCTTTTATGGCACACATTTTGATGAATACAACCCGGGAGCTTTATTAATCGACTTGGAGGTTGCTACCGATGTTATTGAATACTTACGAGCAGAATGGACGTTTGTTCAACATGAATTTCATTGAGGATGCTGCTGGTTTCTCCGGCTATCGAGGTGAACTCGTGTTGGTAGAAGGTGAAGTGGCTGATTCTGCGGGTCGTCGTAAGCCACCAGTAGCAGTAATTGAACAAGTTGTAATGCTGGCTGATGAGAATAAGATCCGGATGGTCAGTGGGTTAGTGCATGAGTTGTCTGAATTGGAACATTTCTTTACGGCTTATGCTGAAGATATAGCTGAAGGCATTGTTCCTTTATTTTTTGTGGTCAACGCAGCAAAAGAAATGAAAGTAACCGTTAATGGTATCACCTCAGATATCATTCCACTACCTGAAGGCCTCGTGTGGGCGGAACTGAGCGATCTCCTCGGGTTGGAAAAGAGCGATTTTAAAGGGCAGTCAGCAGGAGAAAAAATAGTCACTGTTTATGAATCACTGAAGGATTTTCAGTCTGGATTTAATCAGATAAGCTGGAATGATGCATTGAATAGCATTACAACAGCAAAGCGTGAAACGCGCGGTGCATTGTAGTCTGGTCGACAACCACCACGTAATTAGCCCTGCCATATTGAGCAGGGTTTTTCATTTTGGAATGTATTAAATTTAACCATTAAAATGACAAAAATGTCTGTTTTGTTGACTTTCACGCTGTAACTAAAAAAACTTAATAATGAAAGAGAGTTAAAGAGGCTGTTTTTCTGGAAATGTATATAATAATCGGACAAGAACAGGGTTAGTCTTTATCTGACTCTCATAAAACAGTAGCAGTGTGCAGTAGTGGTCACCCAATTATGATGACACATTTCCTTACCATCTTTGTCGGTAGCTTTTTGCTGACCGGGTTTGTCCGCCGTATTGCCTTGTGGCGTCATGCACTGGCAATGCCTCATTTCAAACATGGCCCTTTATTACCAGTTCCTCGAGGTGGTGGATACGCATTATTTTTGGCAATGCTAGGCGTATTTTTAATGCTCTATCATTATCGATTGATTGATCTGGCTGCAACGCGTGCGCTCTGCTTTTCTGGTTTGATTCTGGTGATTGGTAACTTGATCCATGACCTGTTTCCACTTTCAGTTAAGGTTAGGTTAGGTATTCAAGTGTTATCTGCCATTGCAGTTCTCACTTGGTATAGTCGGGATCTGGTGGTGCTGTTCTGGCAAGATTATCTCTATTTTTCTGGATTCTGGTTGCCAGTGATCGTTTTCGGCATTATGGCCTTCGTTAACATTTTTAATTTCATGGATGGTGTTGACGGTTTTGCTGGTAGTCAGGCATTCATCATGATGTTTGCATCTTCTGTATTGTTGGCTTTCAATGATGAGTCACAATGGAGTTTGCCACTGATATTGATGTGTGCGCCTGTGCTGGGTTTTCTTGCATGGAATTGGCCTCCTGCCAAAATTTTCATGGGTGATGCCGGTAGCAGTTTCCTCGGCGTATTTATTGCCACGTTAGGATTGCTGTTAGCAACAGATACCTCGGTTAATCTGTGGTGCTGGTTGATCATGATGGGCTGGTTCATTGTTGATAGCGGTTGGTCTTTAACCGTTCGTATCATGCATGGCAATGACTGGCATCGAAGTCACCGTATGCATGCCTATCAGATCTTGGCTCGTCGTTGGGAAAACCATTTTTATGTGACATTGACACTGTGGCTAGTCAATTGGCTATGGTTGTTTCCTCTGGCATATGTCGCCATGAATAATGAACGCTGGGGTATTCCATTAATCATTATTGCCTATACGCCTTTATGTATTATGTGTTGGATATTAAAGGCGGGGGAATCGGTGAATAACGACCCCGGGGAACCGGTATAAAACAAAAAAGGCGCTGTAAAGCGCCTTTTCTTTATCTGGATATTGGGATTACCAGTTTATAGATCATTTACTAATAGTGATAATTCCATCGGCAGAACCAATGAGCGCCACATCTGCGCCACGATGAGCGAATAGCCCTACAGTTACCACACCCGCGATTTGATTTATTTGTTGCTCTAACGCTTTAGCATCATGAATTGCCAGACCGTGAACATCGAGAATATGGCAGTGATTATCGGTAATCACTCCGTCACGATAGATAGGATTGCCACCCAGCTTTTTTAGTTCACGAGCAACATACTCGCGTGCCAAAGGTATGACTTCAACTGGCAGTGGAAACTTACCAAGCACATTCACTTGTTTGGTCGAATCTGCAATACAGACAAAGCGTTTGGCAACGGCGGCAACAATTTTTTCACGGGTAAGTGCTGCGCCACCACCCTTGATCATTTCCATTTGGGCGTTAATTTCATCGGCCCCATCGACATAAATATCAAACTCAGTGACCTCATTGAGATCAACTACCGGGATGCCGAGTGCTTTTAAGCGGGTCGTAGATGCCTCTGAGCTGGATACGGCTGCTTTGATTTGATCTTTGATGCTGGCTAATGCATCAATAAAGCAGTTAACTGTTGAACCGGTACCTACGCCAATAATGGTATTGGGTTGAACGTAAGCTAAAGCAGCTTGTCCTACTGCTTTCTTCATTTCATCCTGGGTCATCCTGATTATTCTCTCTCGTCATTCAAGGCTGGGTGATTATATATGAAAATGAATGTTGTTCTGAATAGTAATCGCGTTGGAACAACTTGATTCACTTTTTTCTAACCAATAGACTAGCCGCGTTTTTTCTAGAGATTTCTTTCATGCTTGTATCTGACTTTCAGTTTGAATTACCAGACGAACTTATTGCTCGCTATCCTATGCCGGAACGTAGTGCCAGCCGCTTATTGATGCTTAATGGAAATACGGGTGAAACACGTCATGGGCATTTCATTGATGTGCTTGATTTATTACAACCCGGTGATTTGCTGGTGTTTAATAACACTCGAGTTATTCCTGCCCGTATGTTTGGACAGAAAGCCAGTGGTGGCAAGTTAGAGATTCTGGTTGAACGCATACTCGATGAACATTCGGTACTGGCACATGTACGTGCTTCTAAAGCACCTAAGCCGGGAACATTGATCCTACTCGATAAAGGGTTTTCTGCCGAAATGGTTGCGCGTCACGATGCACTGTTCGAGTTGCACTTTGCTGGTGATGTGCCTGTGTTGGATATATTAAATCAGATCGGGCATATGCCATTGCCGCCCTACATTGATCGGCCTGACGAAAACTCAGATAAAGAGCGTTACCAGACCGTGTACAACCAACGGCCGGGTGCTGTAGCAGCGCCTACGGCTGGCTTGCATTTTGATGAAAAATTATTAGCCGCTTTAAGAGAGAAAGGGGTCGATTTCGCTTTTGTGACCTTGCATGTAGGGGCTGGAACATTTCAGCCAGTTCGTGTTGAACGTCTGGAAGATCATCAGATGCACAGTGAGTATGCTGAGGTTTCGGCTGAGGTCATTGCTAAAATCAATGCTACCCGTGAACGAGGAGGGCGTGTTGTGGCGGTTGGCACAACCTCAGTCCGTTCATTGGAAACGGCGGCACAGGTTTCCTTGAAGGCGGGTGAACCCTTATCGCCTTTCTTTGGTGATACCAGTATCTTCATCTATCCCGGATATCAATATCAGTTGGTTGATGCATTGATCACTAACTTCCATTTGCCTGGTTCTACATTGATCATGCTGGTATCGGCGTTTGCTGGTTATGAGCATGTGATGAATGCCTATCAGGAAGCGGTAACATCTGGTTATCGTTTCTTCAGTTATGGCGATGCCATGTTTATTACACGGCAGCGCTAGATCAAACCAGATTAATTCCAGACAGCTTATACAAGATTCTTCTGATGACCCTCTGCACCACGGATGGCGCAGCGGAGTCCCCATGGATGGGTTTACGACGAGTCATCAGAAGGGAACTTGTGTCGTCTGTAGCGGATATTAATCATAAAGAGTCAGACTGTTTCTCTGACAATAAAGGAAAATCATGAAATTTGAATTAAAAAAAACCGAAGGACGAGCTCGTCGTGGGCGTCTGGTATTTGATCGTGGTGTAGTGGAAACGCCAGCATTTATGCCTGTCGGTACCTATGGCACTGTCAAGGGGATGACTCCGGAAGAAGTAAAAGAGACTGGCGCTCAGATCCTGTTGGGGAATACGTTCCATTTATGGCTGCGTCCTGGACAGGACATCATGCGTAAGCACGGTGACCTGCATGATTTCATGAACTGGCATGGTCCGATCCTGACGGACTCGGGTGGTTTCCAGGTATTTAGTCTGGGCGATATCCGCAAAATCAAAGAAGAGGGGGTTCATTTCCGTAACCCTATCAACGGTGAAAAAATATTTTTATCACCAGAAAAATCAATGGAAATTCAGCATGATCTGGGTTCAGACATCGTCATGATTTTTGATGAATGTACACCATATCCGGCAACTTATGACGTAGCTAAGAAATCGATGGAGATGTCATTACGTTGGGCGGCCCGTTCCCGTCAGCGCTTTAATGAATTGGAAAATAAAAATGCGCTGTTCGGGATCATTCAGGGAAGCATATATGAAGATCTGCGTGATGTTTCGCTAACCGGTCTGTTGGAGATTGGTTTTGACGGTTATGCCGTGGGTGGATTGGCTGTTGGTGAACCTAAAGAAGACATGCATCGCATTCTGAAACATGTGTGCCCACAAATTCCTGAAGATAAACCCCGTTATCTGATGGGGGTTGGTAAGCCGGAAGATTTAGTTGAAGGTGTTCGCCGCGGCATAGATATGTTTGATTGTGTGATGCCAACCCGCAATGCGCGGAATGGTCACTTGTTTACAACAGACGGTGTCGTCAAAATCCGCAACGCAAAGTATAAAGATGATGTGACATCATTAGATGCCGAATGTGATTGTTATACCTGCAAAAATTATACAAAGTCATATTTGCATCATTTGGATCGTTGTAATGAGATGCTAGGTGCTCGTCTGAATACGATTCATAACTTGCGCTATTATCAACGCCTCATGCAGGGTTTGCGGGATGCCATTGATGCAGGTACATTAGATGCCTTTGTAGCGGATTTTTATCAGCGACAGGGAAAATCAGTACCATCGCTTGATTAATGTACGATTTGAACTAATAACGAGGAAAAAATATGAGTCTTTTGGCTAAAGCCTATGCGGCTGATGGTGGTGCAGCAGCAGCGTCTGTGACTGGTGGTATTGAACAGATCGCTATCGTCGGTATTTTTCTGCTGTTTTTCTATTTCTTTATTTTCCGCCCTCAATCAAAACGTGCGAAAGAACAGAAAAACCTGATGAACTCGTTGGGTAAAGGGGATGAAGTGTTAACTACTGGCGGCTTGGTCGGAAAAATTGCAAAGATCAGCGCTGATAGTGACTATGTCGTTCTGGCTCTGAACGATAACAACAACATCACAATCAAGAAAGATTTCATTACTGCAGTTCTGCCTAAAGGCACTATTCAGTCCCTGTAGTCTTCAATTCACTTTCCTGGGAGTTAAACCGTGTTAAACCGGTATCCTTTGTGGAAGTATCTGATGGTGGCCTTTGTGGTCATCATCGGTACACTCTATTCCGCGCCTAATATATATGGTGAAGATCCAGCGCTACAGGTTTCGGCAATTCGCGGCCATGACGTGAAAGCTGATACTATGGATTTGGTTAAAAAATCTCTGGATAACGCCAAAATTTCGATTAAAAGTGCAGTGCTGGAAAATAACCAGATCCTAGTTCGCTTTAAGAATACTGATGATCAACTTCATGCAAAAGAAGTGGTGAGTCAGGCTCTGGGCGACCAGTTTGTTACTGCATTGAATCTGGCTCCTTCTACACCGAAATGGATGAGTGACATCGGTGCTAGTCCGCTCAAGTTAGGGTTGGATTTACGTGGTGGTGTTCACTTCCTGATGGAAGTGGATATGGATGAAGCGATCAATAAAGCGCAGGAACAATTAGTCCAAGACTTCCGAACTTCATTACGCGAAGACAACATTCGCTATGCGGGTGTTCGCCGTGCCAGTGGGGACGTTCTTGTTACTTTCCGTGACAGCGATGCTCAGCAGAAAGGTTTGGCGCATTTGCGTAAAACGCATGCAGATTTAACATTTACTGACTACGAAGACAAAGGTCAGTATATGGTTAAAGCATCCATGTCTGATAAAAAACTGAAATCCATCAGTGAAGATGCGTTAGAGCAAAATATCACTATCATTCGTAACCGTGTGAACGAATTAGGGGTCGCAGAACCTTTAGTTCAGCGTCAGGGCACTGCTCGAATTGTGGTGGAATTACCAGGTATCCAAGATACTGCCCGCGCCAAAGAAATTTTGGGTGCCACGGCGACGTTAGAATTCCGTCTGGTGGATGAAAATGCTGACCCGATGGCGGCTGAAAATGGTCAGGTTCCGCCAAATTCTGAATTGTTTCACGATCGTAATGGTCGTCCTGTTGTTTTGCAAAAGCGCGTTATTCTGACGGGTGATCACATAACAGGTTCGTCCTCTGGTGCCGATGAGTACAGTCTACCACAGGTGAGTATCAAGCTGGATGGTGTGGGTGGTAACCGTATGTCTACGGCGACCAAAGACAGCATCGGTAAAGCAATGGCCTCTGTGCTGAGCGAATATAAACCTGTTGGTGAACCAGGGCCTGATGGCAAACGTCGAATTGAAAAACATTCGGAAGTTATCAACGTTGCGACCATTCAATCCCGTCTAGGAAGCGACTTCCGCATTACCGGAATCGATACCACGCAAGAAGCTCATAACCTGTCATTGCTGTTACGCTCTGGCGCGTTGACCGCGCCCATTCAAATTGTCGAAGAACGTACTATTGGCCCGAGCATGGGACAAGCGAACATCAATAGTGGTTTAGAAGCACTGGGCGTAGGCACACTTATACTGGTTATCTTCATGGCGGTGTACTACAAACTGTTTGGTGTGGTTGCCGATATCGCCCTGATGTTTAACGTCGTATTGCTGGTCGGTGTCATGTCTATGATTCCAGGCGCCACAATGACATTGCCTGGTATCGCCGGTATCGTTCTGACACTCGGTATGGCAGTGGATGCAAACGTGTTGATATACGAACGTATCCGTGAGGAATTGCGGGCTGGACGAGGTGTACAGCAGGCGATTCATCTTGGTTATGAACGCGCATTCGCGACCATTGCTGACTCGAATACGACAACATTTATCACGGCATTGATCCTGTTTGCGGTAGGTACTGGCGCTATCCGTGGTTTTGCGCTGGTGCTGATGATCGGTATTCTGTGTTCTATGTTTACCGCAATTACCGGCAGCCGGGCGATCGTGAACCTGTGCTGGGGCGGTCGTAAAATCAAAGATTTGTCGATTTAAAGGGAGATACCATGTTTCAGTTGTTAAAACCGGGTCACACCATTCCCTTTATGCGCGCAGCGTTACCAGCGACTATTTTTTCTCTGGTGTTGATTGTTATGTCTGCCATTACCATTGCCACAAAGGGATTTAACTGGGGGTTGGATTTTACTGGTGGGACAATCGCTGAACTCAAATTCAGCAAACCGACCGTACTGGATGATGTGCGCTCAGCCTTGGCTAAACAAGGTCTGGAAGGTGCCGTTGTTCAGTATTATGGTTCAACGAAAGACATTGTGATCCGCATTGCACCGAAGGGTGACCTTACGCAGCAGAAGATTTCTGATGATGTGCAGAAAGGTGCTCTTCAGCTTGATGGCAATGTCAGCATGACGCGTATTGAATACGTGGGGCCGACAGTAGGGGCAGAACTGGCTAGCCAGGGCTTTCTGGCAATTCTGTCGGCGCTGGGCTGTATCCTGATTTATGTCGCATTGCGTTTTGAATGGCGTATGGCAACCGGCGCCGTACTTTCTCTGGGTCACGATGTGCTGATCACGTTAGGTATTTTCTCGTGGACGCAGATGGAGTTTGATTTGACCGTGCTGGCTGCCGTATTAACTGTGGTGGGGTATTCGTTGAATGATACCATCGTGGTATTTGACCGGGTTCGAGAAAACGCACGTCGCATTCGTAATGACACCATGCGGCACATCATTGATATCTCGATGACTGAAACGCTGAGTCGTACGTTGATCACATCAGGCAGTACATTGGTGACAGTTATAGCCCTGTTCTGGAAGGGCGGCCCGATGATTCATGGGTTTTCGACGGCACTGTTAATAGGTATTGGCTTTGGTACTTATTCTTCCATTTATGTGGCGAGTGCATGGGCCATGTATCTGAAAATGAGCCGCGAAGATTTGATGCCTAAAATGGTGGAGAAAGAAACTACGGAAGAGCATTACGAACCGTAATCGTTTCTAATGTAAAGAGCGCTTAAGCGCTCTTTTTTTCTTGATAGGTACAGATATGCAACATAATCCTCGCTTTTTAGCATTAGTTAGTGAAACTCGGCAACGGATTAATGAGGTCGATATTCATCAGGTACAGCGTTGGATGGAGCAAAGCAAACCTTTTGTTTTGTTGGATGTCAGAGAAGAGAGCGAATGGAATAAAGGTCATTTGCCTTCAGCACAATATCTCGGTCGAGGCATATTGGAACGCGATATCGAAACCCGATTTCCAGAATTGGATACTCCGTTAGTACTTTATTGTGGAGGCGGATTCCGCTCTGTTTTGGCTGCCGATAATTTGCAGAAAATGGGATATCGTGATGTTATCAGCATGGATGGGGGTTTTCGTGCATGGCTAGAGGCTGGATACCCAGTGGAAGAGGAATTCTGAAAGTCAGTAGTTATCAATAAGATTGCATGACAAAGTAGCGTTACAGGCATAACATTAAAATATAAAGCCGAGCAGGTGTGGAGTCGTCGTTGGAATTATGGAATCGAATTGGACGCTTGAGTAGTGTCTTTATTGTATGTGCTTTGGCTGGATGCAGCAGTCGCAGTGATGTTTTGTCTGCAAATGCAAATATGCAACCTCCTCCTGTTGTTCTTGCCACACCCTTACAGGTGACTTATCAAAATGAATTGGCTTTAGCCCGGTTAGGGCAGTTATTGGCGACGAATAATCTGAATAGTGAACAACGTGCCGCGTTATTTTATGAACGAGGGCTGATGTTTGATAAGGTCGGATTACGGACGATGGCTCGTATCGACTTTGCCAGAGCATTACGAGAGAAACCTGATTTTGCTGAAGCATATAATTTTATTGGTGTTTATCTGACTCAGCAGCAAGACTTTGATAATGCATATGATGCTTTTGATTCTGCGATTGAACTGGCACCAGGATATGATTATGCCTATCTTAATCGCGGTATCGCTTTGTATTATGCTCATCGTCCAGAACTGGCTGTGAAAGATATGGAAGTATTTCAGCAGCGTAAAGTGGATGATCCCTATCGGACGTTATGGTTATTTCTAACCGAGGTGGAACTGGATCGTAATAAAGCGATGCAGATGCTGATCAAACAATATGATAAAAATCATACCGATGAGTGGGGCTGGAATATTGTTAAAGTATATGCTGGGAAGCAGAGTGCAGCTGATTTCATTCGTAGAATACCGGAAAGTACAAGTAGCAATCGTCAGTTAGCTGAACACCTGTGTGAGGCTTATTTTTATCTGGCTAAATTATCTCAACTGCAAGGTAACAACAGTGCTGCGGAGGCGTATTTTAAATTATCGCTCTCCAACAATGTTTTCGACTTTATAGAACATCGCTATGCCTTGTTGGAATTGCAATTGGCTAATCAGGCACCGAATAGCTATCCGGCCGATGTTGATTTTGAAGCTGAATGAGACTGGTTAGACTATGAAGAAAGGCATCCATCGGATGCCTTTCTAAAATGGTTATTTTAGATTTAAACTTAACCATGAGAGCAGCTTATCTTGATTTTTAATGGCATTAAGCCATAGATCCGCAGCCTTTTCTTGTCCCATTTTGTTTAGATGACAATTATCAAAACGAAATGAACTATCTAAAATGTTCGTATTGGCACCTTCATAAAGACCTCTGTCGTGGAAGATGCCTAACATTCTTTGCGCATTCTCAATGTTTTTATCATATATATTAAAACATTGAGAATGTATAGCAACCAGAATAGGGGCATTGAAACCAAGAGATCGAATCAGCTTTGTAATATCCATAAACTTATTTATATAATTATCACCAGAGGTGCCTATATCCGATGAACCTTGATGCCATAGAAAAAGACTTACTGGGATTTTTAACCTGTTTATAAACTCAAGATTATTTTTCAAATGCTGAGATAAATTTCCTCCGGATTTCCATCTGTCTATAGAGCTACCACCTACTCCTATTGATATTAAAAGAACATTTTTTGACAGTCCATTTTCAATTATTTTTCTACCCAGCGGCATCCACATACTCCCATTGATACCATCTGCAATGGGCAGTGGATCTTGCGCAACGACACACTCCCCATTTTTAATGGTGAATATATGGTTATTCGATGGGTACTTGAATTCATTAAAATTAGATGCAATCGATTGACCAAAAGAAAATATCACAACCGCCTTATTTAGTGGTTTACCATTACACAATATAGGTACATCAACCATGGAGTGTAGAGTTTTAGTTTCACCGCTAGACAAAACATCATTATTGGAACTATCACAGCCACAAATTAATAACGATAGCACTAATAAAAGTTTAACACCCGATGACATATCTGCTTTTCCCTTTCAGAATCATTTTTGCAATGTGAACCATCAATATACTTATTGTGAAAACAAAAAAACCTGTTGGTATGAATGTGATACTATTAGTAGATGACACACCTGTCATTAACTTCCATGCTTTGAAAAGGAGAATGATTAAAATTTCGTGAATAAAAAAAACACCAAAACTATAATCTGCTATTAATTTTATTAACCAATGACTCTTGGTGTATTTTTTTTGTGAGATACTGTAAAGAATGAGGCATAATATTGTTTTTTGAATTGTCATCCAGTCTATAACTATTTCTTTGTATATAACTTGCAATTCAAAGTAAGATGTCAGGTTGATTTTTTCAAGTGACCTGTAAGATCCTATTATGGATAGAAAAAATAAAAGAAAAAGAGTTAGTGTTGTCTTGTTTGATGTAAATGTTATTTTTGAGTTTTCTTTGGCTAGAAAGCAGCCAAGTAAATAAATCCCAAAAAAATGAATAAAAGATAAGGTCGGGTTGTAATTTTCCCATGGGCGCAAAGTTACAAAGCTTATTGCTAAGCTTATTAAGACAAATAACAAGCAATGCCTCGAGTTTGTTATCCATTTTATGATGGGTGCTGCGATAAAAAAAAGAGTAATCATTGGTATATACCATAGAGGCACAAGCACCCAACCATTAAAAACATAGCTTAATAATATGGTTGTTGTTGGGTTTGCGTGCCTTAAAAATAAAGGGATGTTATCGGGATTTATCTGCCATCTTAAAAAAAGACAACAAGTGAATATGATAATATAGGGGGATATTACGTATTTTATTTTTTTTAAAATATAATCTTTGTATTTTAGATTCTTATTTAATAGGTTAAATAGATATCCGGAGATAAAGACAAAAACGACTGTTCCGTTCTGGAATAAAACAAAAAATAATCGCTGTAGCGAAAAGGTGTTATTATCCACTTGAGTGAAAAAATTTTGCATAGGAATGTGTGTGAAAACAACAAGCAGTATTGCTACTGCTCGCATGAATTCAATGTTGTACTTGTATTCTTTCATCATCTTTTCTTTATTAATTATCCGTTAGTAAATTCATCCCGGCAATATTTAACCAATATCCATTTGAGTGGTTTGTTGGTAATTTTTCCGGATTTGAATCTTTTGACTTTTTCTGAAATATATCTAGCCAGTCAAGTGTATTGGGCTCAGGGCTGAGACGTACTACATCGACTAACTCCTCCATTTCAGATAATTGGTTGATTAGATTATAGCAATGACCAGATTGCGTTTGAATACCATTCAGCGTGAAGACTTGCTCACCTTCCTGACTTTCAGCGGCTAATCCTTGCGGATATTGTAGACACGCCAACTGACAATCGTCTTTTGCCCTGTTTAAGGCTCGGGCAGTAAAACAACGTGCTGAATAGGCCAATGGCAGGTGGCCGTACGCAAATACTTCAACCTCAAATTTTTCGCGTAATCCGCGCTCCGTACATTCCTGCAATAACTCTGAGAGCCAATCGCGCGAAAGTTCGACAGGCATCACCCAACGCTGCATGCCTTTCGCAACCAGTAGCTCAATTACATCCGTGTTATAACAATTGATGGCAGGACCACAGACAAAGGGCACGTTCTGCTCATAAGCTAATTGAACAGCGCCGAGATCATTGGCTTCAATCATACAACTGCCGTTATTGATCCAGCGCTGCATTTCCTTTAGCTCTGATGGGCTTTGAATCAAGGCAAGCGTTGAGAGAATGACGCGTTTTCCTTTATTTTGCAGTTCACGGGCAAGATCGAGCCAGTCGGTTAATTTCATTTCCCGGCGTTTACTACAGACCGTTTCGCCGAGGTAAATATCTGTCGCGGAACTTTGGCTTGCCTGCTGATAAAAATTTTCAACGTCCGTTTTTGTCCAGTAATACAGTAAGGGACCAAGGGAGAAATTCATGTTCATTCCTTATTGCCACTGCCGATGATAGGCACCCAATGTTGTCTGGCTACCTTCAGAAACCGCAGCAAGCTGTTTATCCCATTCGCTGCTGACCTGATATTGAGCCGGATTTTTCTGATACGCATCAATGGCTGCGCGCCAGACTTTCGTCACTTGCTCAACATAGGCAGGGCTTCGCTGGCGGCCTTCGATTTTTACTGAAGTCACACCGGTTTCAAACAACTCGGGAAGCAGTGATAACGTATTCAGACTCGTGGGCTCTTCCAGCGTATGGTAGGTATGGCCTTCCACTTCATACCGTCCCTTGCAAAGGGTGGGGTAACCTGCATTTTCACCTTGCTGATAGCGGTCAATCAGAACACCGTTTAAGCGTGATTCGAGTCCTTTGGCTGTTTCTTCCCAACGCACATATTTTGCTGGTGAACAGGCACCAACAGTATTTGGGCTTTCTCCCGTCAGATACGATGAAAGGTAGCAACGGCCTTCAGCCATGATACAGAGGCTACCGAAAGCAAATACTTCCAAGGGAACATCGGTCTCTCGGGAAAGCTGGCGAACCTGATGCATGGATAATACACGAGGCAAAACAACCCGCTGAATGTTGAAATTCTCTTTATAAAAGCGGACGGCGGCACTATTGGTGGCTGATGCCTGCACCGACAGGTGAATTTCCTGATCTGGGTAGTGTTGGTGCGTATAATTGAGCACAGCAATATCCGCGATGATCAATGCATCAGCACCAAGATCCACTGCACGGTCTACCGCCAATTGCCAGCGTTGGGCGCTGCCGGGATGTGCGAAGGTATTGATGGCAATATGCAGCTTTCGCTGATGCTGGTGGACATAATCGACAGCGCGTTGCAGTTTCTTATCATCAAAATTCAGCCCGGCAAAATGACGGGCATTGGTATCATCTTTAAAACCGATGTAAACCGCATCTGCGCCATTATCGATGGCTGTCTTGAGGGCTGGCAGATTTCCCGCCGGACACAATAGCTCCATGACTTTACTCTTATTATGTGAATAGCATTATTGTAAACATTCAGACGGGATGACTTTTTGACTTAACCCCAGATCCTTATGCACTCTGTCTTAATTCCGACAATTTGCTTTAAGTTTGATATGGGGCAGGATGTTGGGATCTGGGCTGTGATTAGATCCGGTGCATTGATTAAAGGAGCATTTATGTTGCTGAAAAATTTACACCACAAGCTGGTTCTGCAAGCACCGCAGTTTTTACGATTACCGGTTTCATTTATCCCATTTTCAATTAAAAAGGCAGCTTTGGTTTTTATTCTGCAACGAATATTCAAAGAAGCCCTCAGTGACGGAGATTTTGATTTTCTGGAATCGCGATTTCTGAAGGTTTCAGTCGATGATTTGCAACTGAGCTGCTTTATTTCGTTACAACAAGGAAAATTGTTAGTTCAGGAACACAGCGATGTCTGTGATGTCAGCTTTGCGGCTGGATTGAATGATTTGATCCTGATTGCAGGGCGGAAAGAAGATCCGGACAGTCTTTTTTTCCAGCGTCGCTTGCGCATTGAAGGGGATACTGAGTTAGGTCTGGAAGTGAAAAATCTGATTGATAGTCTGGATCTGGACGAATTACCCAAGATTATTCGTCTGGCGTTGAATGATCTGGCGTTGTTTGTTCAAAAAGGCATTGAAACACCAGAAATAACCCGAGAATGCGCTGCAACCAGCTGATTGTGATAGCATGCGGGCTGATAACGCATAACAGGTAGTCATGATGCTGGAAAATATACGCATTATTCTGGTGAATACGTCTCATACCGGCAATATTGGTTCTGCCGCCAGAGCAATGAAAACCATGGGATTGTCACAACTGGTATTGGTTGATCCTGTGCAAGCCCCTGATGGCAAATCGACGGCGCTGGCTGCGGGTGCCGTTGATATTCTGGCAAATTTACGAATTGTTCCAACACTGGCCGATGCCATAGCCGATTGCGCATTAGTGATTGGTACCAGTGCCCGATCCCGGACATTGAGCTGGCCGATGCTGGATCCGCGCCAGGCTGGGCAAAAATTAACAGCGGGTGCAGTTTCAGGTACGGTGGCGCTGGTTTTTGGTCGGGAGCGAACCGGACTGACGAACGAAGAACTTCAGCAATGTCACTATCACGTCAATATTCCGGCTAATCCTGAATACAGTTCGCTCAATGTCGCTATGGCAGTACAAACACTGTGTTATGAAATCCGGATGTCTTGGCTGGCGCAACAGGAGACGGTGGAATTGCCTGCTGACGACGATGCAAATGAATATCCGCCTCAAGCCTCTATGGAGCTGTTCTATACCCATCTTGAAGAGACACTGCGTCAAACACAGTTTTTACACTCGGATCACCCTGGGCATGTCATGATGCGCCTGCGCCGGATGTTTACTCGATTACGGCCTGACAATAATGAGTTAAATATTTTGCGTGGGATTTTAACGTCAGTGCAGAAAACATCGCGGAATAGTTGAGTCTTTTAGTAGGAATAATACTTGACTGAAAAAGTAGGTTATGACAGCATGAGCCTATCATAAACAGACAGGTATGCAAGCCATGAGACTGACTTCAAAAGGACGCTATGCGGTAACAGCAATGCTGGATGTTGCCTTACATGCTGAGCTGGGGCCGGTTCCTCTGGCGGATATTTCAGAACGGCAGGGGATTTCTCTTTCCTATCTGGAACAGCTTTTCGCGCGTTTGCGTAAGCAAGGTCTGGTTTCCAGCGTACGTGGACCCGGTGGCGGTTATCGCCTGGGTGACGATGCCGATAAGATTGCTGTCGGAAAAATTATTGCGGCCGTGAACGAATCGGTCGATGCTACCCGCTGTCATGGCGAAAGTGGTTGTCAGGGCGGGGTTCAATGCCTGACTCATTCACTTTGGCGTGACCTGAGCGCACGTATCAGCGATTTCCTGAATGAAATTACACTGGGCGAACTGGTGCGTCAGGCTGAAGTGAAGAGTGTGGCAGAACAGCAGAACAAACATCAGAATGCTGCTCAGTCATCGCGTAAAATGATGAATGCAGATTCAATTATCGAAAGTTTAATGGAGTAAATAATGAAACTCCCGATTTATCTTGATTATTCAGCAACTTGTCCCGTCGATCCGCGTGTTGCTGAAAAAATGATGCAATGTTTAACCATCGATGGCAATTTTGGCAATCCGGCATCGCGTTCGCACCGTTTCGGCTGGCAGGCTGAAGAGGCGGTAGATGAAGCGCGTAATCATGTTGCTGATTTGATTGGCGCCGATCCGCGTGAGATCGTATTTACCTCTGGTGCGACTGAATCCAATAATCTGGCTATCAAAGGCGCTGCTCATTTCTATCAGAAACAGGGTAAGCACATCATTACCAGCAAAACCGAGCATAAAGCTGTGCTGGATACGTGCCGTCATCTGGAGTCTGAAGGCTACGAAGTGACCTATCTCGAGCCGCAGTCTGATGGGTTGTTTACATTACAGCAAATCGAAACAGCAATGCGCCCCGATACCATTCTGGTCAGCATCATGCATGTAAACAATGAAATTGGTGTGATTCAGGATCTGGCCGCGATTGGCGAGTTATGCCGCGCCCGTAAAATTCTGTTCCATGTCGATGCAGCGCAAAGTGCAGGCAAAGTGGCTATCGATGTCGATGCCATGAAAATCGACCTGCTGTCATTGTCTGCGCACAAAGTCTATGGTCCGAAAGGGATCGGTGCCTTGTACGTCCGTCGTAAACCGCGTGTACGTCTGGAAGCTCAAATGCATGGCGGTGGTCATGAACGTGGCATGCGTTCCGGTACGTTGCCAACACATCAGATCGTCGGGATGGGTGAAGCTTTCCGTATCGCTAAAATTGAAATGGCTGAAGAAGCCGTGCGTGTCAAAGCCTTACGTGATCGTCTGTACAATGGCCTGAAAGACATTGAACAGGTTTTTGTTAACGGTTCGATGACGCATCGTGTGGATGGCAATCTGAATATCAGTTTTGCTTATGTCGAAGGTGAGTCACTGATGATGGCGCTGAAAGATTTAGCGGTTTCTTCCGGTTCAGCCTGTACGTCAGCAAGTCTTGAACCTTCCTACGTGCTGCGAGCATTGGGTTTGAATGACGAACTGGCACACAGTTCTATCCGTTTCAGTGTCGGTCGTTTCACGACGGAAGAAGAAATTGATTACGCAATTGGTCTGATCCGTAATTCCATTGGGAAACTGCGTGATCTGTCGCCATTGTGGGATATGTTTAAAGAAGGGATTGACCTCAGCAAGGTCGAGTGGGTTAGTCACTGATAGTTAGGGGAACATATTATGGCTTACAGTGAAAAGGTTATTGATCATTACGAACACCCGCGCAACGTTGGTTCCTTCGATAAGGATGATCCAAGTGTTGCAACAGGTATGGTCGGTGCACCAGCTTGTGGTGACGTGATGAAACTGCAATTGAAAGTGAATGAAGACGGCGTGATTGAAGATGCCAAATTCAAAACATATGGTTGTGGTTCAGCGATTGCGTCCAGTTCCCTAGTGACCGAATGGGTAAAAGGAAAGACACTGGATGAAGCGGCTGCCATTAAAAATACGGATATTGCTGAAGAGTTAGCATTGCCACCGGTGAAAATTCACTGTTCTATATTGGCTGAAGATGCTATCAAGGCGGCTATTGCTGACTATAAGCATAAAAAAGGTTTGAATTAAGTTTAGTAAGGTAGGGACGTATGGCTATTACATTATCGGATTCAGCAGCAGAACGCGTGAAACGCTTTCTCACCAATCGTGGTAAAGGTGTGGGATTACGGCTGGGCGTGAAAACTTCTGGTTGCTCCGGTATGGCCTATGTCCTTGAGTTTGTTGATGAAATAAGCGAAGAAGATCAAGTCTTTGATGATAAGGGCGTGAAGGTCATTATTGACGCGAAGAGCCTGGCTTATCTGGATGGCACCGAGCTGGATTTTGTCAAAGAAGGTTTAAACGAAGGTTTTAAGTTTAATAACCCGAATGTAAAAGACGCCTGTGGATGCGGTGAAAGTTTCACCGTTTAATTATCCGCTAACGGCGTAATGCGAATTCGACTCGCTTACGACACTGTTACATGATAAAAGGCGCATTTAAGCGCCTTTTTCATTTATGTCCCCAGAGGGAATAGCTTGTGAATTATTTTGAGTTATTTCAGATCCCTGTTTCGCTGACGGTTGATACGGCTGAGTTGTCTGTCCGCTACCGGGACCTGCAACGACAATTTCATCCAGACAACGTGGCCGCTCAGTCTGATGCCATCAAACTGGCATCTATGCAGAAAACGGTAGAAATCAACAATGCCTATAACACGCTGAAAAATCCTCTGGCATGCGCTGAATATCTGCTGATGTTGCAAGGGATCGATCTGCGCAGTGAGCAACATACAGTAAAAGATACGGCCTTTCTGATGGAACAACTGGAGTGGCGTGAAGAGCTGGATGATCTGCAGAATAAACCGGATGAATCAGCCATCAGTCAGTTTCAGTCGCGAGTGAAACAACATTATCAGCGTTATTTTCAGTCACTGGAACGGCAGCTTGCCGATGCTCAGTTCAATGAGGCGGCTGATACGCTACGCAAGCTAAAATTTATCCAGAAGATGAAGGATGAACTGGATAAACTGGAAGAGTCGCTCTTTGATTTATAATGAACAAGGTATGTTTGATACATACCGATGAGGTCTAGAGATACGTTATGGCGTTATTGCATATTGCGGAACCCGGGCTTAGTGCAGCCCCGCATCAACAGAAGTGGGCGGTAGGTATCGATCTGGGAACCACGAACTCCCTGGTAGCTGTTGTTCGTAGTGGTGCTGCTGAAACACTGCGTGATACGCAGGGAGGAGATATTCTGCCTTCGGTCGTGCGCTATCTGCCGGAAGGGCTGCAAGTGGGCGTTGAGGCTAAACAGGCGGCTGCAGAAGATCCGCTGAATACCATTCAATCAGTCAAACGTTTTATGGGTAAAGCGCTGGCCGATGTCACCCAGGCCAACCTGCCATATCAATTCACCGGCGCCGATAAAGGCCTGGTGCATATCACCACCTGTCAGGGGGATGTGAATCCGGTGCAGGTGTCTGCTGAGATCCTGAAATCGCTGGCCCAACGAGCCACGGATGCCTTGGGTTCTGAAGTGGATGGCGTCGTTATCACCGTTCCTGCCTATTTTAATGATGCACAACGTCAGGCAACCAAAGATGCAGCCCGCTTGGCGGGAATGCATGTTCTGCGTCTGCTGAACGAACCAACTGCCGCCGCCGTTGCCTATGGTTTAGACTCCGGTCAGGAAGGGGTTATCGCGGTTTATGACCTGGGCGGCGGTACGTTTGATATTTCTATCCTGCGGTTACATCAGGGTGTCTTTGAGGTCATGGCCACCGGTGGTGACTCGGCGCTGGGGGGCGATGATTTTGATCATTTGCTGGCAGACTGGATCGCGGCACAAGCCAATCTGGTGGCTCCGTTTACGCCACAGGTGCAACGCCAGTTACTCGATCTGGCCTGTGATATCAAGCAACAGCTCAGTTCACAGGATGCCGTCAGCGTCTCCTATGCCGGCTGGTCAGGAAACATTTCACGTTCAGTATTTGAAGAGCTGATCACCCCGTTGGTGAAACGGACGCTGATGTCTTGTCGTCGAGCGATTAAAGATGCTGGTGTCGATACAGAAGAAGTCTTGCAAGTGGTCATGGTGGGTGGTTCGACCCGTGTGCCGCTGGTTCGTCAAATGGTTGGCGATTTCTTTGGCCGTACGCCGCTGACGAGTATCGATCCGGATAAGGTAGTGGCTATCGGCGCTGCGATCCAGGCGGATATTCTGGTCGGCAACAAACCAGAATCTGAGATGCTGCTGCTGGATGTGATCCCGCTTTCGCTGGGATTGGAAACTATGGGTGGATTGGTCGAGAAAATCATTCCGCGCAATACGACGATCCCGGCTGCGCGAGCACAAGATTTTACGACCTTTAAAGATGGTCAGACGGCCATGATGATCCATGTGCTACAAGGTGAACGTGAGCTGGTCAGTGATTGTCGTTCTCTGGCTCGGTTTGTTCTGAAAGGTATTCCACCGATGGCGGCGGGGGCTGCGCATATTCGGGTTACCTTCCAGGTCGATGCCGATGGGTTGTTATCCGTCAGTGCGATGGAAAAGAGTACTGGCGTACAGTCGGCCATCGAAGTGAAACCTTCCTACGGATTACAAGAAGAAGACATGCTGCGCATGTTGCGTGAATCGGTAGAGTTTGCGGAAAAAGACATTCAGGCGCGCATGCTGGCAGAACAAAAAGTCGAAGCGGATCGGGTGTTGGAAAGCTTACGCCAGGCATTAAGCAAAGATGGCGAAGCATTACTGTCGCTGGAAGAAAGACAAGTCATTGATGCAGCCATATTGAATTTACTCACTGTGCAGCAGGGAGAGAACGCCGACACCATCAAGGCAGCGATCCAGGCACTTGATGAGGCAACCAGTGAATTTGCAGCCAGACGTATGGATGCTTCTATCCGTCTGGCTTTGCAGGGACATAAGATTGACGAGGTGAATTGATGCCAAAAATCGTATTTTTACCCCATGAAAAACTGTGTCCAGATGGCATGGTTGTCGATGCAGCAGAAGGCGAAAGCATCCTTGATGTTGCACTGGCGAATGGGATTAACATCGAGCATGCTTGTGAGAAATCCTGCGCATGCACGACTTGCCATTGCATCGTACGTGAAGGGTTCGACTCGCTGGAACCAAGTGATGAGCTGGAAGATGACATGCTGGATAAAGCCTGGGGGCTTGAACCTGAATCGCGTCTGAGTTGTCAGGCACGAGTGGCTGATGAAGATTTGACGATCGAAATTCCGAAGTACACGATCAATCTGGCTTCAGAACAACACTAATTTTGTTAGATGAAAATGGAGCAACAGAGCCACCTGAAGTGGTAACCTGTTGCTCCATTTGTATTTTCAGAATATCGGGAAAAATCATGACAACATCCATGGCTGTGATTCTGGTAGAGACACCTGCTGATGCCTGCTGGGGTGAAAACGCGCTGATCAGTTTTAATCAGGGCTCTGCATTCATTCATCTCACTGGCGCATCCTCTGAGTGGTTGCGTCTCATTCAGCGTGCTGCGCGTCGACTGGACGGACAAGGCATTAAGCAACTCTCTTTGATCGGTGATGAATGGGATCTGGAACGACGTTATGCATTTTGTCAGGGTTTTTATAATCCCAAAGGCGGTCAACAGATAGATTTTGGTGATATAGCGGCGGACGAACAGCAACAGCTGGACGTACTACTGGAAACGACCCGCTGGATCCGAGAAATTACCAATGCGACACCAGAGGTGCTCTATCCCACGGCATTAGCAACCGAGGCTGCCAAATTTGTAGCGAAACAGGCACCGGATCGGGTGAATTATCACATTCTTTCCGGCGAAGCGTTAAAAGAGCTGGGCTATACCGGCATTTATAATGTGGGTCGCGGTAGTGCTCATGAACCCGCTTTTCTGAAACTGGATTTCAACCCCACCGGGGATCTCGATGCCCCAGTCACTGCATGTCTGGTCGGCAAAGGCATTACCTTTGACTCCGGTGGCTATAGCCTGAAAGAATCTGACATGATGTTGCCGATGAAATCCGATATGGGCGGTGCGGCCATGCTGGCAGGCGCCTTGGCGCTGGCTATCCGGCAGGGCTTGAATCATCGTGTTCAACTGATGCTTTGCTGTGCGGAAAATCTGGTCAGTGGTAATGCGTTTAAGCTTGGCGATATATTGACGTATCGTAACGGCGTCAGTGTTGAAATATTGAATACGGATGCGGAAGGGCGTCTGGTATTAGCGGATGGCTTGTTGGATGCCAGTGCAACGGGGGCACCCTATATTCTCGATGCCGCTACCCTGACTGGGGCTGCAAAGGTAGCGTTGGGGCGTGACTACCATGCCGTGTTTAGCTTACAAGACGAACAGTTATCTGATGTGGTGGCGTGTGCCAAAGCTGAAAATGAAAAAGCCTGGCCATTACCATTAGAACCTTGGCATACCGCACAATTAACTTCTTCGTATGCGGATATGGGTAACGTCTCTTCGGCAGAAGGCACTGCCGGGGCAACGACAGCCGCTGCGTTTCTGTCAAAATTTGTACGTGAAGATATCAAAGGCTGGGTGCATATGGATTTGTCCGCATCGTTTCAGAAAAATGCGAATGATCTATGGGCTCCGGGTGGGAAAGGGCATGGCGTGAGAACGATTGCCCGCTGGTTACGTTCACTGCGTTGATCTGCTGTGGCGTCGTAATTATCAGTATTGCGGCGCCACGGATGTCTAATATTCATTCAAATCACTACAAATGTTCTAAAATCCAATCAACTTCTCATTAACACAATTTTTTCAATTGCAGCACAACTCGTTTCGTCATACCGTATGACATGAATAGAAATATGTATGATGATACAAGGACATAGCATGACAATCGAACGCACTTTCTCAATCATCAAGCCTGATGCAGTGGCAAAAAATATTATTGGTGAAATCTATCACCGTTTTGAGTGCGCAGGCTTGCATATCATTGCTGCGAAAATGCTGCATTTGTCCCAGGAACAAGCGGCCGGATTCTATGCTGAACATAAAGGAAAACCGTTTTACGATAATCTGATGAAATTTATGACTTCAGGCCCGATTGTCGTACAAGTGCTGGAAGGGCAGGATGCGATCCGTCGTCATCGTGAATTGCTGGGAAGCACTGATCCGGAGAAAGCGCAGGCAGGCACTATCCGTGCAGATCATGCAATATCGGTAACACAAAATGCAGTTCACGGCTCTGATTCTCCAGAATCAGCCGCTCGGGAAATTGAATTTTTCTTCACTGAAAACGAAATCTGCCCTCGAACTCGCTAAGATCTGTTCTTCACTAAGGTTGATTTTTTGACTGAGGGTCAGAAAATTGACTTTATTTCTGCATCTCGTGGAATCGCCTGATATAATTCGCGTTATATCAGGTGGTTGAGGATGCAGTAATGGAGCAAATGGAAAATCTGCTTCTGATTGATGCTAATGAAGAACGTCGTCAGCAGTTAGAGACGGTGTTGTCGTTTATGGGCATTCAGTGGCAGAGTGGGGCTGAAGAAGATTGCTTGGCTTATTTGTCCGCCGCAGAAGGTATCTCTGCCGTGGTGGTCGGTGAGCTGAAAAAGATGTCTTTGGCCGAGATTTCTGCTCAATATCCAGCCATTCCTTTTATTAGCTGTGAACCATCAGAACTGAGCAATAGTAACCTCATCGGGTGTTTATCTTTACCCTATTCTTATGAATCGCTGACTCAGCATTTGCATTTTTGTCAGTCGTTTCGTTCACTCCATCCGACCTTGCAATCCAGTCGTCAGACTCCGGCGCTGTTGAAACTGCTGATTGGTAAAGGCAGTGCTATTCAAAGTGTACGCAAACTGATTGAACAGGTGGCCAGTAAAGATGCCAATGTTCTGATTTTAGGTGAATCTGGAACCGGCAAAGAGGTGGTTGCTCGGGCTATTCATGAAATGTCAGCGCGAGCCAGCGGCCCGTTTGTACCGGTAAACTGTGGCGCGATCCCTGGCGAATTGCTGGAAAGTGAGCTGTTTGGTCATGAAAAAGGGGCTTTCACAGGAGCTATCTCATCACGGCGTGGCCGCTTTGAATTAGCTGAAGGCGGTACCTTGTTCCTCGATGAAATTGGCGATATGCCAATGCCGATGCAGGTCAAATTACTGCGTGTGTTGCAAGAGCGGGTCTATGAACGCGTGGGCGGAACAAAACCGATTGAAGCCAACGTTCGTATCATTGCTGCCACGCATCGCAATCTTGATAGCATGATCAGCGAAAATAAATTCCGTGAAGATCTGTATTACCGTTTGAACGTTTTTCCTATTGAAACGCCGCCGTTACGTGAGCGTACAGATGATATTCCGTTACTGTTGCAGGAAATGGTCAACCGCCATCAGGTTCAGCATCATGCGTTTGTCCGGTTTACCCAGCGCGCCATGGAATCGTTGATGCAGCATAACTGGCCGGGCAATGTGCGGGAATTATCGAATCTGGTGGAGCGTCTGCTCATTCTGTATCCCAACCGGATTGTGGATGTTCACGATTTGCCTGCGAAATACCGGTATGGCGATTGGAGTGAATCGGCTCCGCTGGATGAAATGGCAACGGAATGGGCCGAGCGGGAAGCTCTGACGTCTGTTTTCATCGACACACCAGAAGAGTCAGCCGCATTAACGGCCGAACCGTTTGCATCGGTATTGCCTGAGGAAGGAGTCAATTTGAAAGAGATGATCTCCGAACTGGAGATGGATCTTATTCGTCAGGCGTTGGAAATGCAGGATGGCGTGGTAGCCAGAGCTGCTGAGCTGTTGGGTATGCGCCGGACAACGTTGGTCGAAAAGATGAAGAAATATGGTATGACAGTCAAAGATATTTGATTGTTCGAAAATGTTTTCTTTCAAAAGCCTACTATTCTTAAGCTGAATAACTAAAAAAAACAACCATACGTTTGCAACAAGCACCTTTAATGTTGGGGTGAATAATAATGAAAATAGTACATAAACTTATTTTGCTGATTTTTATTGGCTTTTTCGGCTGCGGTTTAATCAGTTGGGCAGGATTTTCCAGTGTCTCATCGGTCAATGCAGGGATGCGCGAGGTCATGGATAATACGTTGCCCAGTTTCAACAAGCTGAATGAAGCGAATATCCGTTTTCTTGAGGCTAGAATACTTATCCGGTCGCATGTTGTGGAAACTACGCCAGAAAAGAAGCAAGTTATTGAACAGCAGTTTTTAGATAAGCTCGGGCAAATGAAAAAAGCTTTTCAGGCGTATGAACCGTTAATCTCCGATGAAAATGACAGACAATTGTTTTATAAAGCCAAAACAGCGGCTGAGTCATATGAAAAACAATCAGCAACTGTGCTGAATTATTCTCAGCAAAATCAGACAGAAAATGCAGTCAAAGAACTGGCTAGATTGGCGGATATAGCTAATGAGGTTTCGACTGCCATTGCAGATGATCTTAAATACAACGAAAAGTTAGCCCAGGATACTGACAGACAAAATCAGCAAACCTATAGCAATGCCAAATGGGTGCTGATGATATCAACCGTTGCGATAACCGGTTTCCTGGCGTTGGTCGGCTGGTTTATTTATCGTCAGATCAGCGGCGGTTTGCGCACCGCGCAGACAACCATTTCCCGTATTGAAGATAGTCTGGATTTTACTCTGCGAGCTGAGGTCAGTGGTAGTGACGAGATCAGTGTAATGTTGCGGGCGTTTAACCAGTTGATCAGTCATATGCAGAGTAACCTGCGTGAGTTACTTAAAGGGGCTGAACAGGTTTCTGTCAGCGCCACACAGCTACAGCAATCCGCAATTCGGGTATCGGAAGGTTCCGGTTCTCAGAATTCGTCAACATCACATATGGCTGCTTCTGTAGAGGAGATGACCGTCAGTATTAACCATGTAGCGGATCAGGCCAGAACCACCAGTGAGCAATCCAATGAAGTGGGAAGTAAAGCAGTTGCCGGGCAGAACGTCATCGCGCATACGGTGGATAATATCCATGCAATTGCCGAAGCCGTAAATAAAGCAGCAGAAGATATTAAGCAACTGGAAGAGAAAGGCCGTGAAATTGAATCGGTGATCAATATCATTCGTGCTGTTGCAGATCAAACCAACCTGCTGGCGTTAAATGCAGCTATTGAAGCGGCTCGTGCCGGTGAACAGGGGCGTGGATTTGCGGTTGTGGCGGATGAAGTACGCAGTCTGGCAGCAAGAACAGCGACATCGACCAAAGAGATTGGCGATATTATTACTTCGATTCAGAATGTATCCGCCTCTGCAGTCAAACGCATGCAGGAAGCCACCGCCAAAGTAGAACAAGGGGTTGAAGGTGCCGGCCAGGCGAATATTACAATGGAAGAGATTTGTCGTGTAGCGTCTGAAAGCGTGTCGTTAGTTGCCGATATTTCTCATGCTATTCGTGAACAAGGGGCGGCAACCAACTCCATCGCGCAGCAGGTAGAAAATGTGGCACAAATGGTGGACGAAAATACACAGGTCGCAAATGAAACTGCTGATTTGGCTAATACGCTGACTAAAATATCAGACGAAATGAAACAGGTTGTCTCGGCATACCGTTTGTAGTCAGCAGGGCGTGGTGCAGAAATATATGAAGGCAGCGGCGGCTGCCTTTTTATTATCAAAAATTTTTTCATAAAATATCGCTGTGTATATTAACTGGCACAATTTTTGTCTTATCTGGGTATTAGTCAAGATAGTGACGGGAAAATGACAGATGAGCCAGATAGCAAAATTCACCAAACCTTCTTCATCCTCTGATGACTCATTGTTGTTGGCTGAGATTTTTGATCATATTCCTTCCGGATTAATTTTAGTGGATAGCGCAGGGAAGATATTTCGCGCTAATCCGGCTGCACATGCCTTGCTGGGACAACAGCTGGTCGGTAATGCCTGGTTATCCGTTATTCAGCGTTCATTCTGTATTAAAGATGATGATGGGCATGAAGTTTCATTGCGCGATGGACGGCGCGTACAGGTGTCGACATTGCCACTTCAACAACAGCCAGGACAAATGGTGCAAATTACAGACCTGACGGAAACACGTCGTTTACAAGAACAGGTCAGCCACATGCAGCGATTATCAGCGCTGGGTAAAATGGCGGCATCGCTGGCTCATCAGATCCGAACACCGTTGTCGGCAGCCATGTTATACGGTGCTAATCTGGCTAATCGGACGCTGAGTGTAGAATCCCGTCATCAATTTCAACAAAAGTTGATGGCGCGGTTGAAAGAGCTGGAACGCCAAGTGAGTGACGTGCTGCTTTTTGCACGCAATGGCGAGCAACAAAAAGTAGAATTGATTGAATTACAATCATTATTGACTCAATTGCAGCAACGGGCCGATGCGGCCATGAGTAATGGTGCGGCGACTCTGACAATTAATATTCCGGAACAACCCATCACCTTGCTGGCAAATCAGGAGGCCCTGATTAGCGCGCTGATGAATCTGTGTGAAAACGCCTTACAAGCGGGGGCTAACCAATTATTGCTCACGGTTGAGCCTGAATCAGAACAGGTGATGCTCCGCATTGTCGATAATGGGAAAGGTATTCCTGCTGATCAGATATCTCGGATTTTTGAACCGTTTTATACCACGCGTAGCCGTGGAACCGGTTTGGGGCTGGCGGTTGTTCAAGCGGTGGTGCATGCCCATCAGGGTTCAATACAAGTTTCTTCGCTGCTGGGTGAAGGCAGTTGTTTTAGCATCCGGTTGCCTTATCAACATGTGCAGCTCCGACAGGTTAACGAGGGGGCGGCATGAGCAGAAGAACACTTCTGGTAGTCGAAGACGATCCGGGATTACAAGAAGCGATCGTCGACACCTTGCAGTTATCCGATTATCACTGCCTGACAGCCAATTGTGGCGAAGCTGCGCTGGTGGTGTTACAGCGTCAAAAAGTCGATATGATCATTTCTGACGTGCAAATGCCGGGCATGGACGGATTAAGTCTGTTGCAGAATGTGCAGTCGTTGTATCCACAGATCCCGATGTTATTGATGACCGCCTTTGGCAATATTGAAGGCGCAGTCCGGGCCATGCGGGATGGGGCTGTTGATTATCTGGTTAAACCTTTTGCGCCAGAAGTCTTACTTAATCAGGTCAGCCGTTATGTCCCTGCGCAAATCGTAGAGCGACGGATCCCGATATATGGCGATCCTAAGACAGCAGAACTCCTGCAACTGGCTGTGAAAGTGGCGCGTTCAGATGCCTCGGTCATGATCAGTGGGCCTAGTGGTGCCGGGAAAGAGGTGCTGGCCCGTTATATTCATGACCAGTCTGCTCGCGCGGAGCAGCCTTTTGTCGCAATTAACTGTGCGGCAATTCCCGAAAATATGCTGGAAGCGACCCTATTTGGTTATGAAAAAGGGGCTTTTACCGGTGCGGTGCAAGGGTGTCCGGGTAAATTTGAACAGGCACAAGGCGGAACGTTGTTGCTGGATGAGATCACGGAAATGGATCCAGCACTGCAGGCTAAATTATTGCGTGTATTGCAAGAGCGGGAAGTAGAGCGATTAGGTAGCCGGAAAACCATCAGCCTGGATGTCAGAGTGATCGCGACAACCAATCGGGATCTGCGCAAAGCCGTTACTGAGCATCAGTTCCGTGAAGATTTGTTTTATCGACTGAATGTATTTCCATTGCGTTGGCTGCCGTTGTGCTCTCGTGTCGGGGATATTCTGCCGTTGGCGGAGCATTTACTTCGTCGGCATGCTCTTGAACAAAAACTGGCGGTGCCTGAATTAACCACGGCTGCGAGTCATAAGCTTCTGTCATATTCCTGGCCTGGTAATGTTCGTGAACTGGAAAATGTCATGCAGCGGGCGTTGATTCTGGCGAAAGATCAGCAAATTACAGCGGATGAGATCTTGTTTGATACCGAGGCTGTCTATGCGATTGATGATGATCTGGGTTGGGACGATGAACCGGATGATGCATTCAATGATCGGGTTCCTGGCATTGAAAAGCTGGGGAATGAATTACGCCAGCAAGAACACCAAATTATCCTTGATACGCTGATTGCATGTGAGGGTAGCAGAAAAGCAGTAGCTGAGCGTCTGGGTATCAGCCCACGGACATTACGCTATAAGCTGGCCCGTATGCGCGATGTGGGTATCGACGTTCCAGACTGATCCATCTTTGTCAGCCACCATTAGGTGGCTGATATCATTAAATTTCCTCGTTTATCATTTATTTACACTTTGGCACTGTAATTGCTTTTATCTGGTTATAACGCAGTAGAGTCAATTATTTGTCGAAGTGAGGAACAGTGATGGACGTGCAAGCAACATCCCTGATGAAACAACTGGAAGCATTGCGCTTTGAAGCTTCAGGGGCTTCTGCCAAACCTGTCAGTGAAGGAAATGCAACTCAAGACTTCAGTCAATTGCTGTCGCAGGCCCTGAATAATGTCAATGATCTACAAGGACAAAGTGATCAGCTTAAAACTCGCTTTGATTCAGGGGATCGCAGTGTCAATTTATCTGATGTCATGATTGCTGGTCAGAAAGCATCTATCGCCTTTGAAGCGACAGTACAAGTTCGCAATAAAGTCGTCGATGCCTATAAAACCATCATGAATATGCCAGTGTAACAGGGGGTAGATCGTGGCCGAAGCAGCAAGTGAAAAACGTACCGATCTGATGGTGAACAGTGATCCTTTGGATAAAGCATTGGATTCTCAAGCACCCAAATCTTCCTCGTTCAAATTTCTTTCAAATCTTGATTTGCTGCGTCAGGTTACCTTGATTCTGGGGCTGTTGATTTGTATCGCGATCGCCGTGTTTATCTTTATGTGGGGCAACGAGCCGGATATGCGACCTGTTGGTCACTATAGTACGGCAGATATGATCAAGACGCTCGACTACATGGATCAACAAAAAATCCCTTATAAAGTCCAGGATAATACGATTCTGGTCAGAGCCACTGATTACAGTACTATCCGTCTGCAATTGCAGCGTCAGGGGTTTGCTCCTTCTGCGGATGAAAACAGTGGCGATGCGTTGCTGATGAAGGATCCAGGCTTCGGGGTCAGTCAGCGCATGGAAAGTGAGCGTTTAAAATTAAGTCGTGAACAACAATTGGCCCGGGCGATTGAACAATTTCAAGGTATCGATAAGGCCACGGTATTGCTGGCAATTCCGAAAGATAACGTATTTGCCCGTAATGATCGTCAACCCAGTGCCACCGTGGTTTTGGTATTAAAAAGTGCTGCTTTAAAACAGGAAGCGGTGGATTCGATTGTGGATACTGTTGCCTCAGCGGTACATGGGCTGGAACCATCTCGCGTGACAGTAACTGATCAAAATGGACGTTTACTGAACTCAGGTTCTCAAGATCTACTGAGTGCGCGCAGTCGAAAAGAATTTGAAATGCAGCAAAAGCAGGAAGCGGAATATAAACAAAAAATTGACGATATTCTGAGTCCAGTTTTAGGGTTAGATAATTATACCGCCGAAGTAGATGCTACCCTGGATTTTTCTCAGGAAGAACAGACGCGTCGTATGTATAATCCTGATCTTCCAGCCGTGCGTTCTGAAGTCACGATGGAAGAAAACAATGTTGGAAATGGTGCCACTGGGGTTCCGGGAGCACTCAGTAATCAACCGCCAGCGAATGCGCAGATTCCTGAAAGCACGTCTCAAGGCTCCAGCAGTGCAACTAGCGGTCGGAGTCGGAAAGAAGCGACCCGCAATTATGAATTAGATACTACCATTAGCCATGTGCAGCGCCAGACAGGATCTCTGCGTCGTCTGACGGTCTCCGTTGCGGTGGATTATAAAGCGCAGACCGGCGCAGATGGCAAAGTCACTCGTCAAGCGCGCACTCAGGCGGAATTGGATACGATTCGTCGTCTGTTGCAAGGTGGTTTAGGTTTTGATGTGAGCCGTGGTGATCAAATTGAAGTGGTCAGTATTCCTTTCCATCGCCCAGATGTTGCGTCAATACCAGATACAAAACTTTGGGAAAAAGATTGGTTCTGGCCTGCAGTTCGGATTGGCGCATCGATTATCCTGATCCTAATCTTGTTAGTAACTGTGGTGCGTCCGGTCATGAAGAAACTGATGAATGCAGAACCACAGGAAGACAGTCTGAATGTGGATCTGGATTCGAGAATGGCACTGGAAGGAAATGACGAATTAAGCTTGTTGGCTTCGCAGGCCGACAGCGAAGAACCTGTATTCGGTATGCGAAATGGCCAGTTAGTGTTGCCTGATTTACATCGTGATGAAGACTTGTTGCGTGCAGTTCGAGCGTTGGTTTCTAATGAACCTGATTTGGCTGCGCAAGTCATCAAAGAATGGGTTAGTACGAAGGATTAATTTATGCCACCAACACCTGCAGTTCCCGCTAACCCAACCGAGTTAACACCGGAACAGAAACAGATCCTTGATAAAATGAGCGGTATGGATATGGCCGCCGTGTTGATGCTGAGTCTCAGTGAGGAAGATGCTGCCCAGATTTTCCGTCATCTGGAGCCAAAACAGGTACAGCGTTTGGGTATGGCAATGGCATCGATGAAAGACTTCGGTCAGGAACGCGTCACAGCGGTACACCGGAAATTTATCGAAGACATTCAGACCTTCTCCAATATCGGGATCGGTAGCGAAGACTTTGTGCGTAAAGCATTGGTCGCTGCATTGGGTGAAGATAAAGCGGGTAATTTGGTTGAACAAATTATCATGGGGTCAGGTGCTCGTGGCCTGGATTCACTGAAATGGATGGATGCTCGTCAGGTTGCCAGCATCATTCAGAACGAACATCCGCAGATCCAGACCATTGTGCTTTCCTATCTTGACCCGGAACAGTCGGCTGAAATTCTGGGGCAATTCCCTGAAGCGGTACGACTTGATTTGATCATGCGTATTGCCAATCTGGAAGAAGTTCAACCTGCCGCCTTGCAGGAATTGAACGACATCATGGAAAAACAATTTGCGGGTTCTGCGGGTGCTCAGGCGGCGAAAATGGGTGGTCTCAAAGCCGCAGCCAGCATCATGAACTACCTCGATACTAATGTTGAAGGTCAGTTGATGGATGCAATCCGTGAAAACGATGAAGAAATGAGTCAACAGATCCAGGATCTGATGTTTGTCTTTGAAAACTTAATTGATGTGGATGATCGTGCGATCCAGACTATTCTGCGTGAAGTACCGGGTGATCAATTGCAGAAAGCACTGAAGGGTGCTGATGATCAACTTAAAGATAAGATACTGAAAAATATGTCTAAACGTGCAGCAGAAATGCTACAGGAAGATCTGTCATCAATGGGTCCGATCCGTGTCAGTGATGTAGAAGCCGCACAAAAAGAGATATTATCTGTTGCCCGCCGTTTGGCTGATGCCGGTGAAATCATGCTGGGCGCGGGCGGTGGTGAAGATTTCTTATAGTGAGTCATTATGGAACCGTTGGATAAACTGATCATCCCTGGAGAACAAGTTCCGGAAGCGGACAAATGGCAACTGCCGGAAATGATCGATCCGGATGAAAAGCTGAAGGGTTCAAATGCACTGGGTTATGAGCCGAATTGGTATCAGGAAGAAGAATTACCGACAGAATCGTCAGATGTTGAGGAAGAGCAACCACCACTGACACTGGAAGAAATAGAAGCCATTCGTCAGGCTGCTTATGAAGACGGTTTTTCTGAAGGTAAGGAAGCTGGCTTTCAGCAAGGCTATGCCGAAGGTATGGCCAAAGGTGAATTGGCAGGGCATGCCGACGGCGTGGAAAAAGGGCGTGAAGAAGGTCTGGAATTGGGCCGGGAATGGATTGGGGTTCGGGCTCAACAATGGCAGGACTTATTGGATAAATTGTCCCACCCACTGATGCAAGTCGACAAAATGGTCGAGCAGCAACTGGTCTGGTTAGCTATGCAGCTGGCTAAATCATTGATCAAGACAGATGTGCATCTGGCTCCTGATTTGATCCTCAACAGTCTGAAAGAGGGCGTAAAGCAATTACCGGCGGCCGAAGAAGGGATCTCTATCGAGCTGCACCCTGAAGATCTGGATATGATAAAAGAAATTTACGGTGAGGAAGAATGCCGTAAACGCGGTTGGCAACTGAATGCTGAACCTAGCCTGCAACGAGGCGATTTAGTGATCGCTAGTCAAACCTCCAGCATCGATATGTTTTTGGAAAAACGGATTGAACAATTGTTCCGTCAGTTTTTGCGCCAGAATCTGGATAAAACGTCATGACGTTGTTGAAACGTCTGCAGCAATATCGGACTGATAATTTAACCGGACGTGTTGCGGTAGCCGGAAAATTGACTCGTGTGGTCGGGCTGACATTAGAAGCCGTTGGCTGTCGTGCTGCGGTAGGTTCTCTCTGTCATATTGAAACGCTGGATGGTGTGCTTGAAGCTGAAGTTGTCGGTTTTGCAGGAGAAAAACTCTACCTGATGCCGAGTGAACAACTGAAAGGCGTTATTCCCGGTGCAAAAGTCACTCCGCTCAGTGAAGAACACGGTATCCCGGTGGGCATGTCATTATTGGGACGTGTGATCGATGGGGTGGGAACTCCCCTGGATGGGCTGGGCGAAATACTGACTGCAGATACGGCAAGATATACCACGCAACGATTAAATCCTCTGGCTCGTCGGGCTATTACGCAACCGATGGATGTGGGCGTCCGGGCTATCAATGCCATGCTGACAGTCGGACAGGGTCAGCGTATGGGGTTATTTGCCGGTTCCGGGGTCGGGAAGTCTGTATTGCTGGGCATGATGACCCGCGGTACCACGGCGGATGTCGTCGTGGTGGGGCTGATTGGCGAGCGTGGCCGAGAAGTTAAAGAATTTATCGAAGAGATTTTAGGCGAAGAAGGGCGAGCACGCTCTGTGGTGGTGGCAGCGCCTGCGGATGCATCCCCCTTAATGCGACTGAAAGGCTGTGAAACCGCACTGACCATTGCAGAATATTTCCGGGATCAGGGGCTGAATGTCCTGTTGCTGATGGATTCATTAACGCGTTATGCGCAGGCGCAACGTGAAATTGCGCTGGCGGTTGGTGAACCTCCGGCCACGAAAGGTTATCCACCCTCTGTTTTTGCAAAATTACCGGCGTTGGTAGAACGCGCTGGGAATGGTGGAGAAGGGCAAGGTTCTATCACTGCTTTTTTCACGGTTCTGACAGAAGGTGATGATTTGCAAGACCCGATTGCAGATGCATCCAGAGCCATTCTGGATGGTCATATCGTGTTGTCTCGTGAGCTCGCAGACAGTGGCCATTATCCAGCCGTAGATATCGAGAAATCGATCAGCCGTGTTATGCCGATGGTCACCTCCGACGAACATATGCTGATGGCGCGAACGCTGAAACAATACTATTCCTTATACCAACAAAACCGGGATCTCATCACCATCGGTGCCTATCAGAAAGGTGCAGACCCTCGCATCGATCAGGCGATTGCCATTCGTCCTGTATTGGAGCAATTCTTGCAACAGAGAATGAAAGAGGTAGTTCCCTATGATCAATGTCTTGAGGGGCTACGCAATGTTGCTATGACGTTGATTAATAATGGTCAACGCCGTTAATAGCCAAATTGCAGTACTGGCAAGGGGTGACGTATGAGTAAGGCGCTGGAATTATTAACTTCACGGTTGCAGGAAGCGGAAGATCGAGCCGCCAAAATGTTGGCGCAGGCGCAGATGGAGCAGGCTAATTTTAAGCGACAACTGGATGCGCTGAACGAATACCGGCAGATTTACTCTACACAAATGACTGACAAAGGCGTTGCGGGTCTGGAAGCGAGCCACTTTAATCATTATCACTCCTTTATCGGCAAGTTGGACCATGCTTCTACCCAGCAACAGCAAGGTTTTCAGCGAGCCAGACAACAAGCAGAAGAAAAGCGGGAAGAGTGGTTGGCATTACAGCAACGACGTAAAGCCATCGAGATGTTGTTGGAACGCAAAGCGCAAAAAGAAGCGTTGAAGCAATTGAAGCAAGAGCAAAAATTACTGGATGAATTTGCTACCTTTCGCTTTTTTCATCGACAAGAATCAGCAGGTTAGATAAAACTGGCTTGTTAATTGCTTAATAATGTTATTACACACGACAAGTGTCATGCCTTTGCCATATACCATCATCCGGCAGAGGAATTTACGGCAGGAGTAATAACATGGCTACACATTCACTTTCCGGTTCCGATACTCACCTGGCAGCAGTCTTAACGTCTGTTAAGGGTAATAATGAATGTGTAACTCCTTCATCTTCAAATAAATTTTCTACAGTAATGCATGCCGTCGAACAACCGGCAAATTCTTCCGATACACCCACTGCTGCAACAAATACTCCAAGTTCCCCAAAAACAGTCAGTGCTACAGATAATAAGACGTCTTCTGCACCTGCGGCAGATGCATCGGCAGCAGCGACAGATTCTGCCGCTACGATGCTGAACACGTTACAAGCCTCTCGGCAGTTGGATACCTCATTGCAAGTCAACAATTCAACTGCAGCGACTACCGTCTCAGACACTGCTTCTGAAACCACCACGAATGAAACAACGAGTGAAGCCGAGAAGGATGCAACCCAGAGTGGTTTAACCTCCCTGGCGCAAGACGTTGCTTCGTTCAGCACTGCGACGGCTAAAACAACCGTGCCGAACAAGGATGGACAAACCCAAAATGCTGAACAAAAGACACTTGCAGCTCAGACATCGTCATCCGACGGGGTTTCTGCATCTTTGACGTCCACATCGGCGACACTTGCTTCCACATCGGCCACTACCGAGACGGCTAAGGTGGAATCAGTTGCAACAACAGATGAACAGGCTGACGTGCAAACTGAAACATCGTCTGCGGTGAATAATGCGCCGTTATCATCCGAAAACAAGCAGCCACTGCCAGCAGCAAAAGGCAAAGTAGCTGCTACCGGTACAGCACAGACTGCGTCGCAGACAGCAGAAGAAATGCAGGATACCGTTGCATCTACGCAAGATACGAAAGGCGCCGCCTCGGTAGAAACAGAAAAGACGTCACAATCTAAAACAGAGAAAAAATCAAAACCACTTTCATCATCAAATGACAAGACTCCGGTGGGAGATGCAATGTCGAATCTGATGGGCGTTCAGCTCGCAGGTAATGCTCAGAATGTTGCAGCAGCCAAACCGGTTGATGTGTCTGGGGAAAAAAGTGGATCACCATCAGACGAAACGGCTATGCCCGCAGAAATTGCGGGTATTCAAAACAACAAAAATTCCAGTGCGGTGGCATCATCCGTTTTAACGGCAGGTCAACAGAAGCCACAAGGTGATTCTGATGATAACAATGTTACCAACACACCAACAGCCACAGGTGATTTGGATGATGGTAGTACGGTTAAAGGTGAAGATGAAAAAGGGTCTTCAACGGCACATGTATTGGCTGACGCCTCGGGTAAATCAGACATTCAAACGTTGAACAACACTCAAGTGCTCAATGAAAACACAGCAATACACACATTGTCTGCACATGGTGGGCATGAAATTAGTTTGACTGGCAATAATGGGCTAAGCTCAACGAATAATACTCTGGCAGACGCAGGGCAGAGCCTGCATGGCATTCATGAACAACTACCTGCAATGTATACGAAAAATGGCCAGATAGATGAACATGAACTCTCAGCCCGCGTCATGTTGATGGTCGGGCAAAAATGGCAAGAGGCGGAATTACAACTTGAACCACAGAATATGGGCAAAGTTCAAATCAAGTTGACCATCGACCAAGAACAACAAGCCAGCGTGCAATTTATGGTGCAGCATGCTCAAACGAAAGAGGCGCTTGAACAAAGTATGCCCCGCTTAAGAGAGTTGCTCACACAACACGGCTTACAGCCGGGACAGACACAAGTACAACAACAAAACATGAACAATGGTAGTCAGTCATGGAGTCAGCAAATGGCAGGCAATCAGTTTATGGGCCAACAGAGCGAACGAGGTAGCGGTCAGCCATCAGGGCAATCTTCGGCGTTTGCAAATAATGATGAAAATTTTGTGCAAACCGTGACCGTTTCGGCATCTCAAGCGGAAGGAATTGATTTCTATGCTTGAAGCTCTCGCGAAGCCAATTAAGATGACAGGTATAGCAGTGTAAAATTGAAGGTGTCAAATGGCTGATAATGAACAGGAATTAGAAATTAAGCCTAAAGGTGGCAAAAAGAAACTTATCATTATCATTGTGGCAGCCGTTTTGTTGTTGGGCGGTGGTGGTGGAGCTGCATGGTTTTTCTTCTTTTCCGGACACGGCAGTAAGCAGGATGGAAAAGAAGGCGGTGCCGCGACAGACAAAACACCGGAGCAACTTGCTGCAGAAAAAGAAGCTTTTTATGTCGGGTTTCCTCGCGCTTTTATTTTTAATGCACATGGCACAGTACGAGATCGATTAGTTCAAATTAAAGTGAAATTACTGGTTCGCGGGCCGGAAAACGAGGCATTGGCAAAACAACATGCCCCCCTTATTGAAGGGACTTTACTACAAGTATTCAGTGCAACGACGGTTGAACAACTTAGCACCGTAGAAGGAAAGACAAAACTCAAGAAAGATGCGGTGGATGCTGTTGCTAAGGCAATGAAAGACTTAATAGGGAAACCCGTTGTAGAACAAGTGCTGTTTATCGGATTTGTAATGCAGTAATCAAAGGAATAATCACAGGTGCGGTATGAGTGATTTACTATCACAAGATGAAATTGATGCCCTACTTCATGGCGTAGATGATGTTGAAGAGGAGGTCTTATCCTCATCCCCCCAAGAAGGGGTGATGGCTTTCGATTTCTCATCGCAAGATCGCATCGTTCGTGGGCGCATGCCTACACTGGAATTGGTGAATGAACGTTTTGCCCGACACATGCGCATCAGTTTGTTTAACATGATGCGCCGAACAGCAGAAGTCTCCATTAACGGGGTGCAAATGCTGAAATTTGGCGAATATGTTCATTCTCTGTTCGTGCCGACCAGTCTGAATATGGTGCGTTTTCGTCCTTTGAAGGGAACGGCATTAATTACCATGGAAGCCCGACTAGTCTTCATTCTGGTAGAGAACTTTTTTGGTGGTGATGGTCGTTATCATGCCAAAATTGAAGGCCGCGAATTTACGCCGACAGAGCGCCGGATCATTCAAATGCTGCTTAAATTAGTATTTGAGGATTACAAAGAAGCCTGGGCTCCGGTCATGGATGTCAGCTTTGAATATCTCGATTCAGAAGTAAACCCGGCAATGGCTAACATTGTCAGCCCTACGGAAGTGATCGTGGTGAGTTCCTTTCATATTGAACTTGATGGTGGTGGCGGAGATTTTCATGTCGCGATGCCATATTCCATGTTGGAACCAATCCGCGAATTATTGGATGCCGGTGTTCAGAGTGATAAAGGCGATACTGACTTACGCTGGAGTAAAGCACTCCGGGATGAAATTATGGATGTCAGTGTGGGTATGAAGGCAAAATTATTAGATATCGATTTGCCTCTGCGTCAACTCATGGAGCTGAAAGCCGGCGATATTATTCCCGTCGAAATGCCAGAAAGTTTAATGGTTTATGTTGAGGGATTGCCTTCATTCCGGGCTAAAATGGGGCGTAGCAATAAAAATAATGTTGCCTTGAAAATTACCGAAAGAATCAAACGTCCAGAAACAGTGAAAGGTGAAATGACTCATGTAACCCGACATGGTATGCGTATTGACGGTATGGCAGAGCTTGAAGAATTAGAACGTATCATTGAGGATGAATGATGAGTAGTGAAGAAGATTTGATGGCAGATGCCTGGGCTGCCGCACTGGAAGAGCAAGCAAAAACAGAGGCTCAGCCTGCTGTGTTAGAGGAATTTGACTCTGATGCACCGATTTCTGCTGAAGAACGTCGCAAACTGGATACGATCCTAGACATTCCCGTGACCATATCAATGGAAGTCGGTCGTAGCCAAATCAGCATTCGTAATTTACTGCAGCTGAACCAAGGTTCAGTCGTGGAATTGGATCGCGTTGCTGGGGAGCCATTGGATGTATTAGTGAATGGTACATTGATTGCCCACGGCGAAGTTGTTGTGGTTAACGATAAATTTGGTATTCGTTTGACCGATGTCATTAGCCAAACTGAACGCATCAAGAAATTAAAATGAGACGTTATTATTTATTGCTTTTGTTCCTTTCTCTGCCCGTTTCCGCTGCGGTGGAAAATAATGCAACCACAGGACTGCTGCAGTGGCTACTCAGCAGTCTTTTTGTCTTAGGATTGATTGTTGTTCTGGCATGGGGATTGAAAAAAAGTCGACTGGTACCACAGATTGGACGTCCGGATTTCAAAGTCTTACATAGCTTGCCTGTGGGTTATAAGGAAAAATTGATCGTGGTTACTGTGGGTGATCAGCAGTTACTGTTAGGGGTAACGGCACAACAGATTTCCTTCCTGACCGAAATCGATCCGCCTTTAGGCGTGAATTCCACTGGAAACTCTGCATTTGCGCATCACCTTTCTCGTTGGATGAATAAATCCTCCACTGTTGAGGATGACAAGTCATGATGAACTGGCGCATCTGGCTATCCGTTGGTATAGGATTTTGTCCCATGCTTGCTCACGCCGCAGCGGGAGGGATTTTACCAGCTCTCACCGTTTCAACGAATGCAGCAGGGGGGCAAGATTATAGCCTGACCTTACAAGTTCTGGCTTTGATGACGGCGCTGACGTTTTTGCCGTCGATCGTCATCATGATGACCTCTTTCACTCGCATTATTGTCGTTTTATCTATTTTGCGTCAGGCGATTGGTTTGCAGCAGAGCCCTTCTAACCAGATCTTGGTTGGAATTGCGCTTTTCATGTCATTTTTTGTGATGTCACCTGTGTTGGAACGCATCAACAATGACGCCTTGCAACCTTATATGAATGAGAAAATTACGGCTAAGGAAGCACTTGATAAAGCTGAATTACCCTTAAGACAATTCATGTTGGGTCAGACCCGCATTAAAGATCTGGATACGTTTTCTGAAATAGCGAATGTCAAAGCAGATAAGCCCGCCGACGTCCCCATGCGCGTGCTGATCCCTTCTTTCATTACCAGTGAATTAAAAACCGCGTTTCAGATCGGGTTTATGCTTTTTCTGCCATTTTTGGTCATCGATCTGGTTATCGCCAGCGTATTGATGGCAATGGGGATGATGATGCTTTCGCCAATGATCATCTCATTACCATTTAAACTCATGTTATTTGTGTTGGTGGATGGCTGGGGGCTGATTATGGGCTCCTTGGCGAACAGTTTCGGGCTCGGTGGAGGTGGTTAATGACACCTGAAGTCTTCGTTGATGTCTTCCGTCAGGCGCTAGGGATTGTCTGTCTGCTTGTTTCTGCCACCATCATTCCAAGTCTGATCGTGGGTTTATTAGTCTCCATCTTTCAGGCTGCAACCTCGATTAACGAACAAACGTTAAGTTTCTTGCCGCGCTTACTCGTCACGTTGGCTGCGCTTTCATTAGGTGCGCATTGGGGGCTGCAAACGTTAATGGATTTCATGACGATGCTGGTTCATGAAATCCCCGAGGTTCTGGGATGACCATCACCACGACGTTTCTCATGGCGGTTCTGGCTGCATACATTTGGCCTTTTACGCGGCTGGCCTCTATGTTGATGACCATGATAGTGATTGGTTCTCAGTCTGTTCCTATCATGATCCGCATGTTTTATGCCATGGCTCTGACGGCAGTGATTGCGCCAGTGTTGCCTAAAATGCCCACGACAGATCTTTTTTCCATGGCTGGTTTTTTGATCACGTCACAGCAGGTTCTAATTGGCATCACGATGGGGCTGATCTCGCAGATGCTGGTACAGGCATTTATCATGGCCGGGCAAATTATCTCGATGCAGACCAGTCTGGGGTTTGCGTCAATGGTTGATCCGCTGAATGGTGAATCAACACCGGTCATTGGCCAGTTTTATCTGATGTTGGGAACCTTGATCTTTTTTGCCATGGATGGACATCTGACAATGATTCAGATGATTGCCCAAAGTTTTATTACCTTACCCGTGTCAGCAGATGGGATCACCATAAGCAGCATGCGTTCTATTGCTGATTTTGTGTCAGTGTTATTTCAAACCGCAGTAGCTTTTTCTTTATCTGCCACTATCGCACTTTTACTGATTAATTTTACTTTTGGCGTCATGACTCGTGCCGCTCCTCAATTAAATATTTTCAGTATGGGGTTTGCTGTCACCATGATTGGCGGTTTGTTTATCATGTGGGCATCATTAAGTGGTTTTATGGACCACTTTGAAATGCAATGGCAACGCACACAAAGTCTGATGTGTGACGTGCTGGCCTTATCTTGTCGTGAGCCGTAGGAGACAAGCAGATGGCAGATGATGATCAAGAACGTACGGAACAGCCCACAGGTAAGCGACTTCAACAAGCTAAAGAAAAAGGGCAGGTTCCCCGATCAAAAGAAGCCGCCACAGCTTCTGTTCTCTTGGCTGGCATTTGTGGGCTGCTTCTGTTGCAGACATCGTTTAGTTCTGCGGTGGTTAATGTTTTTATTCGCTGTTTTAATTTTCAGCGAAATGAGGTTTTTGATCCGACCAGTATGTATCGGATGGTTGGCGTCACGATTGGCGAAGTCATTTGGCCTGTGATCGCTTTATTTGCCATTGTCATGGTAGCCAGCTTGATTGGCAATATCGCGCTGGGTGGCTTTAATTTCAGTACAGAAGCGATGACACCGAAATTTAGCAAACTGAACCCGATGAATGGGATCAAACGCATGATCGGTGTTATGGCATTGGTGGAACTGATCAAATCAATTGCCAAAGTCGGGTTTGTAGCCTGGATTTGCTATCTGCTAATAAAAAAACAATGGCCGGCATTGATGCAGTTGAGCTCAGAACAACTTTCAAATGCTATTGCAGATGCGCTACGTATTTCTTTATATACCGCAGTCGGTATTTGCTGTGCGTTACTACCTGTTGTTCTCATTGATGTGCCGTTCCAATGGTGGAACCACCATAAACAGTTACGAATGACAAAACAGGAAATTAAAGACGAATATAAAGATTCAGAAGGTAAACCTGAAGTTAAAGGGCGTTTACGCCAAATGCAGCGGGAAATGGCAAATCGCCGCATGATGGCTGAAGTGCCTAAAGCCGATGTCATCGTGACCAACCCGACGCACTATGCTGTTGCACTAAAATATGATCGTTTTAAACCTGGCGCGGCACCGATGGTGATTGCGAAAGGTACCGACGAAATTGCTATGAAAATTCGTGAAATAGCGAATGAATATAAAGTACCTGTTCTGGCTTCTCCTGCTTTAGCCCGTGCTATTTACCACACCACGAAGTTGGATCGTGAAATTCCTGATGGTCTGTTCCAGGCCGTTGCATTGATTTTGGCCTATGTCTTTCAACTGCAAGCGTATAAGGCTGGGCGAGGCGCACCGCCCCGCGAGTTGCCCAAAGAGATGCCTATTCCGGATGAACTTAGATACTGACAAAAATTTGGCGGTAATTAATTAAAAAACATGGTTTTTTGATGGCTCGATATTTGCATTAATCTGGTAAATATTAGTCTGATGACGAAATACCATGGAACTAAAAGCCACCTTATTTTCATTTGGATCATACCGTAGTCTTCTGACTAAAGGCGTCGGGACGCCTGTTTTGATCGTTGCCAGCTTGGGTATGGTGATATTGCCCATGCCTGCTTTCATGCTGGATATCCTGTTTACCTTTAACATTTCATTAGCGTTGCTTGTGTTACTGGTTGCAATCTACTCTCGCAGACCTCTGGATTTCGCTTCATTTCCAACCGTACTACTTATCGCGACCTTGTTAAGACTGGCACTCAACATTGCTTCAACACGTGTTGTGTTACTTGAAGGCCATAATGGACCAGCAGCTGCAGGTCATGTTATTGAAGCGTTTGGTTCCGTCGTTATCGGCGGTAACTACGCCGTCGGTCTGATTGTTTTTGCGATATTGATGATCATTAACTTTGTGGTGGTCACCAAAGGTGCTGGTCGTATCGCCGAAGTAAGTGCGCGTTTTACTCTGGATGCAATGCCTGGTAAGCAGATGGCCATCGATGCGGATTTAAATGCAGGTTTGATTAATCAAGATGAAGCCAAGCGTCGTCGCGCGGATGTCACTGCCGAAGCCGATTTTTATGGTTCAATGGACGGTGCCTCTAAATTTGTAAAGGGCGATGCGGTGGCAGGGATTATGATCCTGTTCATCAACATCGTCGGCGGTTTCATTATCGGTATGGTGCAGCATGGTTTGAGTTTTGCTGATGCCACATCAATTTATACACTGTTGACCATCGGTGATGGTTTGGTTGCACAGCTGCCATCGCTCATGCTTTCCATCGCGGCTGCAGTGATTGTTACTCGCCAAAACTCTGAACAAGACATGGGCTCTGTAGTATTAGGGCAGATGTTTAATGAGCCTAAGTCACTAGTTATTGCTGCGAGCGTCTTACTGGTGATGGGGATTGTTCCAGGTATGCCGCATTTTGCTTTTTTACTGTTAGGGGCAGTTTGTGCGGGTGGTGCCTGGTTACAACTAAATCGTGCTAAGAAAAAGAGTCAGGAATTGGCGGCCCGACCTGCAACTGGCGCTGATGCGGCGCGTACTCCTGAACAGAAAGAGTTAAGCTGGGATGATGTTACACCGGTTGATGTCATCGGCTTGGAAGTGGGTTACCGTTTAATTCCATTGGTTGACCGCACCCAAGGTGGTGAATTACTGAACCGAATCAAAGGGGTGCGTAAAAAGCTGTCTCAGGAACTGGGTTTCCTGGTGCCACCAGTTCATATTCGTGACAACCTCGATTTACAGCCAAACCAATACCGTATTTCGCTGATGGGCGTTACCTGTGGTGAATCTGAGGTTTACTACGATAGAGAGATGGCCATCAATCCAGGACAAGTATTCGGGACATTGAATGGGATTGAAGGACGTGATCCTGCATTTGGTTTAGACGCAGTCTGGATCACCAAAGACCAAGTCGATTATGCCCAGAGTCTAGGTTATACCGTTGTGGATGCATCGACAGTCATCGCAACGCATCTCAGCCAGCTACTGACACAACAGGCAGCGCAGTTATTAGGTCATGACGAAGTTCAGAATTTACTGGATCTGGTTGGGAAGAATCAGCCTAAACTTACTGAAGGTCTGGTGCCTGGAGTCGTGGCGATGGGGACTCTGGTCAAGGTATTACAAAATCTGCTTGCGGAAGGTGTCACCATTCGTGATATGCGCACTTTGCTGCAAACATTGGTTGAATATGCGCCTCGCAGTCAGGATCCTGATGTATTAACCGCCGCATGTCGGATTTCTTTGCGCCGACTCATTGTTCAAAGTATTGTAGGCGGCGAAAATATTATTCCAGTTATTACATTAGCACCTGATTTAGAAAGAATTTTGCACCAGTCTCTGCAGGCTGGTGGTGCAGAAGGCGCAGGAATCGAACCTGGATTGGCAGAAAGAATGCAGAAATCCCTCACTGAAGCAGCTCAGCGTCAGGAAATTGAAGGGCAAACCCCGGTGTTGCTGACATCGGGTGTACTGCGCAATACATTATCTCGCTTCGTGAGAAATGCCATCCCGAACCTGCGAATTCTCTCTTATCAGGAAATACCGGAAGATAAGCAAATCCGCATTGTCAGCTCTGTTGGGCAACAATAGCGCCGGGAGGTTTAGGTGAAAATTAAGCGCGTATTTGCCAAGGACATGCGAACAGCCCTGGCGGAAGTAAAAGAATTGTTGGGGCCTGATGCGGTCATCATGTCCAATAAAAAAGTGACTGGCGGGATCGAGATCGTCGCCGCAGTCGATTATCAGGCTGCACAAGGTTCGCCTTCTTTACCACCGACTCGGGCATTAAAAGATGATCGGGTCGAATTTTCCGGGCAGTTGCGAGAATCACAAATGAGTGCAGCCTTTGATGATAGCAATGAAAAGGTTGCGGATAGTCTGGGTGCTTTATTGGCAAGACAAAGCCGTCTTGCCCGTGAACAGCAAGCCCATGGTTTGCCTCCGACACTGGAAGAACAGGCAAAAATGTCTTCAGAACCGGTCAGACCAAGAACGTTGAGCAATTCACGTCAGTCTGCCGCCTCATCGGTTCATCGGGACAAAGAAATGGAAGCCATGCGCTCAGAAATGGCATCTATCCGTAAATTATTGCAACACCAACTATCCGGGCTGATGTGGCAAGAAGTTGAACGCAGAGAACCATTACGAGCCCTTTTGATTAAACAAATGATCAAGGGTGGTTTCACTGAAACATTGGCGGATCAATTGGCGGGGATGGTGCCAGAGGACATTCCACTGCATGAAGCCTGGCAAAAAATTGAACGTATTTTGGTACAACAACTGCAAACCGGCGATGATGAAATCATGCGATTAGGGGGAGCAGTAGCCTTACTGGGACCTACGGGTGTTGGTAAAACGACGACAATTGCCAAATTGGCTGCCCGTTTTGCACTGAAGCACGGGGCAGAACAGGTTGCCCTGATCACGACCGACCATTATCGAATCGGTGCACAGGATCAGCTGCAAACCTATGGTCGCATCATGGGGTGTCAGGTGCGTGCGGTTAGTAATGTAGAAGAGCTTGGTGCGGCTTTATATCAACTACGTAATCGTCGGTTGGTGTTGATTGATACTGCTGGAATGGGGCAGCGTGATGTTCGATTAAATGAACAACTCGATACCTTGGTGAAAAACAGTAAAGTCAAAATTCGGCATTATTTGGTGTTACCGGCGACAGCACAACGCAGGGTGCTACAAGAGGCTTACGAGCATTTTCGTCGAATCCCACTCAGTGGCTGTATTCTGACCAAATTGGATGAAAGTCTCAATCTGGGCGATGTTCTCGACGTCTGTATTCAAAATACATTGCCTATCAGTTACGTTACCAACGGACAACGCGTGCCTGAGGATATACAGCTGCCGAATGCGGCGGAATTGGTTTCATTGACCATGCAGCAGTTGGATGCACAATCCGGGCAGCCCTATTACTGGAACAGTGATCCCCAGGAGCCAAACCACGCGGAGTTTTATGAATAAAATGGATATAACTATGAATCAAGCCAGTGGTCTGCGTAATATGCAGCGAAATCACCGCATTAAGGTTGTTGCTGTAACGGGTGGCAAAGGTGGTGTTGGCAAATCGAATGTGACACTGAATGTCGGTATGAGTTTGGCTGCACAAGGTAAGCGAGTGCTAATACTGGATGCTGACTTAGGTTTGGCTAACATTGATGTCATGTTAGGCCTGCGAGTCCATAAGAACTTGTCGCATGTCTTGTCTGGGCAGTGCTCACTGGATGAGATTATTGTCGAAGGCCCCAACGGGCTCATGATCATACCTGCGACATCTGGTACGCAATCCATGGTCGAGCTATCTCCCTCTGAGCATGCTGGGCTTATCAGAGCATTCAGCGAATTACAAACACCTATTGATATTCTGTTGGTCGATACTGCGGCAGGTATATCTGACATGGTGATGAGTTTTGCCCGTGCAGCTCAGGATGTAATGGTCGTTGTCTGTGATGAACCAACGTCAATTACCGATGCTTATGCGCTTATCAAACTGTTATCCCGTGAATACGGTGTATTCCGTTTCCGAATTGTCGCAAATATGGTGCGCAGTTTACGGGAAGGACAAGATCTGTTTACCAAACTGACCCGGGTAACCGATCGTTTTCTGGATGCCTCATTGGAGTTGGTTGCGTGCGTGCCTTATGACAATAATGTCCGACAGGCTGTAAAAAAACAGAAAGTCATTGTCGATGCTTTCCCCAAATCGCCTGCCTCCTTGGCGTTTCGTGCGTTAGCAAATAAAGTCGCTACTTGGCCAATACCTAATCAGCCAGGTGGTCATTTAGAATTTTTCATTGAGAACTTGTTACAAACCAAAAAAGTTGTAGGTGACAAGCAATGATGAACAAAGCTCAGGCCTATCATCGCCAACAAGATCCTCACCGGCTGGTAGAACGATATGCCGGGCTGGTAAAGCGGATTGGTCAGCACTTGCTGGCTCGTCTTCCCAGTAGTGTTCAACTGGATGATTTATTGCAAGCAGGCATGATTGGCTTACTTGATGCGTCACGAAATTATGACGGCACCAAGGGCGCGAGTTTTGAAACCTATGCCGGGATCCGTATTCGCGGCGCGATGATCGATGAGATCCGGCAAGGTGATTGGGTGCCTCGTTCTGTTCATCGTAATACACGCCGAATTTCAGATGCGATACATGAGGTAGAAAAAGAGCTGGGTCGAGATGCCCGAGATAGTGAAGTCGCTGCGAAACTGGATGTCGAACTTTCTGAATACCATAGCATGCTGAATGATACGGCTTGTGGCAGAATCGTCGGTATTGAAGACCTTGGCGTCACAGAAGATGTACTTGGTGGAGAGGATGTACTGTCCGATACCAATGGCTCTTTTGATAGCGTGGCAAATGAAAAGTTTTCAAAAGCATTATCTGACTGTATTTCGCTCTTACCCGAAAGAGAAGCGTTAATATTGTCGCTTTACTATGATGAGGAATTAAATTTAAAAGAGATCGGGCAAATATTGGATGTTAGTGAGTCTCGTGTGAGTCAGATTCATAGCCAAGCTCTTCACAGAATTAGAGCCAGAATGAAAGAATGGTATTGATAGCACAATTAGTTAGCTACACTGAAAGAGACGTATAAGGCATAATACGGCGCATCACAGGTTAATTATTATTTCCTTAAGTCTGATTGCGTGGTTGTTTAGGAGGACACTTTGGATAAGAACATGAAAATCCTCATTGTTGATGATTTTTCAACAATGCGCCGGATAATCAAAAATTTGCTCCGCGATTTGGGGCTGAATAACACCCACGAAGCTGATGATGGCAATACCGCATTGCCAATGTTAAAGAATGGTGATTTTGATTTTGTTGTAACAGACTGGAATATGCCAGGAATGCAGGGTATCGATTTGCTGAAAGCGATACGTGCCGATGAATCACTTCGTCATTTGCCTGTGCTGATGGTGACGGCAGAAGCTAAGCGTGAACAGATCATCGAAGCTGCTCAGGCAGGGGTAAATGGTTATATCGTTAAGCCTTTTACTGCTGCGACATTGAAAGAAAAACTGGATAAGATTTTCGAACGCATTGGCTGATACAGGGGTGTCCATGAAGGCGCAAGTTCCTTTGATAACCCTCGATCAGGCTAAAAAGCTGGTGGAATTGCTGGAGCAAGGGTTACAGCATGAAGCAAATTTGATGCTGGCAGATGTGTGTCAGCCGAATGCACATGCACTTTTTGAGCAATTAGGCCATCTGACCCGACAGCTTCATACATCATTGCAGGAATTTCAGGTAGACCCTCGGTTAGCAACGTTAGCTGAAAAAGAAATCCCTGATGCCAGAGATCGGCTCAACTATGTCATTGAGATGACAGATAAAGCCGCAAACAAGACAATGGATGCGGTTGAGGCTTGTTTGCCTCTGTCTGATAAACTCAATGACAATATCCAGCGGATACTTCCAGACTGGACTGCACTGATGACGCGAAAAATCGCTATCGGGCAGTTTAAAGTATTGTGTCATCAGCTTGATGATTTCATCAAAGCATCCGAACAAGATGCCGACAAACTTCGTCATTTGCTGACTGAAATACTCATGGCTCAGGATTTTCAGGATTTAACAGGACAAATGATCCGCAAAGTCATTTCCTTGGTACAAGAAGTTGAAAGTAAACTGGTCGAAATGCTGACAGTGTTTGGTGATTTAGACATCACTACAGGTACAACTTCACAGAACCAGCAGGAAACGCGCAATATCGAAGCCGAAGGTCCTATTATTAACAAAGAGTTGCGAACCGACGTGGTAAATAACCAGGACGACGTTGATGATTTGCTGTCAAGTTTAGGTTTCTAAGGGAGTAAGACATGGGCTTCGAAGTTGATGAAGATATCCTACAAGACTTTCTGGTCGAAGCATCAGAGATTCTTGAGCAGTTATCTGAACAATTGGTTGAACTGGAAAAACGTCCTGAAGATCGTGAATTACTGAATGCCATATTTCGTGGATTCCATACCGTAAAAGGTGGGGCAGGCTTTTTATCGCTGACTGAATTAGTTGATGTCTGTCATGGTGCTGAAAACGTATTCGATATTTTACGAACAGGAAAACGTCAAGTCAGTGCAGAGCTGATGGATGTCATTCTCCAAGCATTAGATACAGTCAATGAAATGTTTGGACATGTTCAGAATAGTGAACCATTGGAAGCTGCTTCTCCAGAATTGTTGGATGCCCTTCATCATTTAGCTGACCCAGCTTATGAAATGAAATCCGCCCCTGTGGCGGCTGTCCCTGTTGAAAAAAGCAAGCCAGCCCCTGCACCGGTTATTCCTACAGTACAGACAACCGCTGATTCAATATTTTCAGAGGAAGGTAGTATTGATGAAATAACCGATGATGAATTTGAGCGCTTGTTGGATGAATTACATGGTCCAGGTAAGGCACCTACAATCGCTAGTTCTATACCCGTTTCACCAGATGCTGAAGGGGATATTACCGATGATGAGTTTGAGGCTCTGCTAGATCAACTGCATGGTGCGGGTAAACATGGTGGTCGTCCGGAAAAGACGACTGCTGCAAAAGAACCAGAAGTAGTGGCATCTACAGATACAGTTGCCAGTGATGATGTCATCACGGATGATGATTTTGAAAAACTACTTGATCAACTGCATGGCAAAGGTAAAGGTCCTTCGTTGGTAAGTGATGGAACACCATCATCTGAACCTGTTCAGCCTAAGGATCCCTCCATTGCTGCAGTTGCAAAACCGGTTGCTGCAGCGCCTGCACCAGCCTCTGCGGCTCCTCCGACACCTGCTGTCCAAGCTGCGCAAGCTGAAACAACAGTTCGTGTTGATACCAAAACATTGGATGTCATCATGAATATGGTGGGCGAATTGGTCTTGGTTCGTAACCGACTGATTAGCCTTGGTGTTGCAAGTAACGATGAAGAGTTGGGTAAAGCAGTATCAAACCTTGATGTTGTAACTGCTGATTTGCAGGGCGCGGTGATGAAAACCCGCATGCAGCCAATCAAAAAGGTTTTTGGTCGTTTTCCTCGTGTTGTTCGAGATTTAGCGCGTAGCTTGAAAAAAGAAATCGAACTGGTGATGGAAGGTGAAGAAACCGATCTGGATAAAAACCTCGTTGAAGCATTAGCGGATCCGATGGTGCATCTGGTACGCAACTCGTGTGATCACGGTATTGAATTGCCGGAAAAACGAGAAGCGGCAGGCAAACCTAGAAAAGGTACAATTGCATTACGGGCCTCTCAAGAAGGTGACCATATCCTACTCAGCATCAGCGATGATGGTGCAGGGATGGATCCTGAAAAACTGAAGGAAATAGCAATTAATCGCGGTGTTCTTGACCCTGACACAGCAGCTAGGATGAGTAATACCGAAGCCTTTAATTTGATATTTGCTCCAGGTTTTTCAACTAAACAACAAATTTCAGATATATCTGGTCGTGGCGTGGGTATGGATGTGGTGAAAACCAGCATTGCCCAACTTAATGGCACTATCAATATTTTCTCTGAAAAAGGTTCTGGTACCCGAATTGAAATCAAAGTGCCATTAACCTTAGCTATTCTTCCAACATTAATGGTTGAAGTCGGCAAGCAAACTTTCGCACTGCCATTGACCAGTGTAAATGAAATTTTCTATCTAGACTTGGCAACTTCTAAGGTTGTTGATGGCCAACTTACAATTATTGTCCGAGATAAGGCAATTCCTTTATTTTTCCTGCAGGAATGGCTCATTCGCGGTGGTCGAGGCAATCGTTCAGAAAGCGGTCATGTCGTGATTGTTCAGGTCGGGGCTCAGCAAATTGGTTTTGTTGTTGATAACCTGATCGGACAAGAAGAGGTAGTCATCAAACCACTGGATAAATTATTACACGGAACACCTGGCATGGCGGGTGCTACCATCACAAGTGATGGCGGTATCGCATTGATACTCGATATCCCTGGGTTGCTCAAGCATTACGCACGTCGTAGATAACAAAGAGATAATAAATAGAAGATGGCAGTAAAAGTACTTGTTGTGGACGACTCCAGCTTCTTTCGGCGCCGTGTCACAGAGATCGTTAACCAGGATCCACTACTTGAGGTAGTGGATACTGCTGTTAATGGTAAAGAAGCAATTGAGAAAGCGCAAAGTCTCCGACCTGATGTGATCACGATGGATATTGAAATGCCTGTATTAGATGGCATTTCTGCTGTGCGTGAGATAATGGCAAAATGTCCTACACCTATTCTGATGTTTTCGTCATTAACTCAGGCTGGGGCTAAAGCGACATTAGATGCTCTGGATGCAGGAGCTTTGGATTTTTTACCGAAAAAATTTGAAGACATTGCACGGGATAAGCAAGAAGCCATTACCTTATTACAACAACGGATCAAAGCTCTTTCTCGTCGCCGTGTATTCATGACGGCAGCAAGAACACCAACTATTTCAACAAGCAATACAACACTGACACGTAATATTGGCAGTGGTGCCAATTCTTTGCGACCTCAGCCTGTTGTGCCAGAAAAAGCGTCAGCCGCGCCGGTTAATTACAAAAAATCGGGTAAATCATATCAGTTGGTAGCGATTGGTACTTCTACAGGAGGGCCGGTTGCATTACAAACTATTTTGACACAGTTGCCTGCTCATTTTCCTTATCCCATCCTATTGATTCAGCATATGCCATCGACCTTTACCACTGCTTTTGCTGCACGATTGAATAGCTTATGCAAGATTTCAGTCAAAGAGGCGGCCGATGGCGACGTACTGAAACCTGGGTGTGCTTATCTGGCTCCAGGAGGAAAACAAATGCTGGTTGAAGGCAGAGGAACTGGAGCTCGATTACGAATCATTGATGGCAATGATAAGGTTAATTACAAACCTTGCGTTGATATTACTTTTGCCTCTCTGGCCAAGTCTCATGGTGAAAAAGTTTTAGCTATTGTGCTGACAGGGATGGGGGCTGATGGCCGTGATGGTGCCCGGTTACTCAAGGATCAAGGCGCAACTATTTGGGCGCAGGATGAAGCCAGTTGTGTTGTTTATGGAATGCCACAGGCTGTAGCAAAAGCCGGTATTTCATCAGAATCTTTGCCACTAGATCGTGTTGCTCAACGACTCTCTATTGAAATAGGGCTATAGCATGAATTTATTGGGTATATTTTGGGCCATTGGCTGTATTCTTGCCGCAATGATCTGGGAGGGAGGGCATCCCGCTGCTCTCGTCAATGGCCCGGCATTTCTAATCGTTATTGCTGGTACCTGTGGCTGTGTAATGGTTCAGTATCCCCTTAAAATTTTTATTGGCGCTCTGAAACGGTTTGGCTGGTTGGTTAAACCACCAATGCAAGATCTTGCTGCTCAGGTTGCTTTATTGGAGGGGATGGCGACCTTAGCTCGTCAGCAAGGTCTATTAGCTTTGGAAAATGAAATCAGCAAGATAGATGAGCCTTTTTTGAGTAAAGGGATTCAAATGGTTGTTGATGGGGTCGATAAAGAACAAGTGGTGCATCTTCTCGAAAACGAGATTGAATTTGAACAACATGAACTTGAACAATCCGCTAAGGTTTTTGAAGCGTTAGGTGGTTATGCACCTACAATGGGGATTTTGGGTGCGGTATTAGGACTGATCCATGCAATGGGCTTGTTGGATCAACCAGATAAGCTCGGTCCGGCAATTGCTGTTGCGTTTGTGGCAACTGTATATGGTGTAGGTGCCTGTAACATCATTTTCCTTCCAACGGGTAACCGCTTTAAAGGTATCGCTCATGATGTTGGCTTTTATAAGAATATGATTCTGGAAGGTATTTTGTCTATTGCTAGTGGCGAGAATGCGTTGCAACTGAAACGCAGAATGGAAGTTTACACAGAGGCGCATCATTAATGGCCAGAAAGAAGAAGCATGCAGAGCATGAGAACCACGAGCGTTGGTTAGTGTCTTATGCTGATTTATTGACGCTTCTTTTTGCGCTTTTTGTCGTCTTATATGCGTTTGCAACAGCCAAACAAACTGAATCTAAACAATTGGTTATGGGGTTGATTCAATCATTCACAGATATGGGATATATTTCTCCCAGCCCGGGTAGTGCTGTGATGAATGCTAGCCCCAATGTGATGAGTAGTGGAGAATCCTCGAAAGAGGTCTCAATTCCAGCCAGTAAACCATCTATGCTCGTTCAGGCTCCTACACAAGGGGGCGGTGGCGTCATGGATATTGGTGCATCAACTACTGTTCCCCAGCCTTCAAGTAAAATGAAAGGTGAACAAAATAGCCCGGGCGCAACTAATCCTCGACAAACATCGATTGCAGCCCAAGTCGGCGATAACAGCTCTGGTGCTCCTTTTGATAAAGTTCGCCAAGAATTACGTAGTGCATTACAACAGCAAATAGCACAAGGTTCTGTCAGTTTTCAGGAAAGTGAAGAATGGCTGACGATAGAGCTGAATTCAGATTTAGTTTTTCCTGCTGGGAGTGCTACTTTATTGAAACGCTCTTTGCCTGTTGTTAACAAAATAGCTTCTATTCTTAAACCGATGAACAACTATGTTCGAGTCCGTGGCTATACTGATAACACACCAACGACGCCCGAGCTTTATGCATCCAATTGGGAGTTGTCGGCCAAGCGGGCAGAGGCTGTTTTGGTGGCATTACAGCATGACGGTATCATTCCAGAACGAATGGCCATCGAAGCGTATGGCGAATATTCACCGTTTGTTTCTAATTCAACAGAAGAAGGGCGACAACGAAACCGAAAAGTGGCTATTGCGATATCTCGTTATGTACGGGAAGTGAAGCCATTGGAGGTTATTGCTCCTGTCGCTACAACAGGTAATTCTACACAGGCTCCAACGGTTGATACGGATAAACTGAAGGTTATTCAATTGCCGGATGGTCGCTTTAGAGTTGAACGTCGATAGGGGCTTATTGTGATTGTTTGGGCAATTGCGAATCAAAAAGGTGGGGTTGGTAAAACCACGACGGTGGTAACACTGGCTGGTTGGTTGTCTCAACAAGGCAAGCGAGTGTTATTGATCGATACAGACCCGCATGCCTCACTAACCAGTTACATGGGTTATGATTCAGACGAGTTGTTTGGCACATTGTACGAGTTATTTAAAGCACCCAGACAAAGCAAAGGGCTCGTTAGTCGATTGACGTTGAAAACCAGTTTTGAAAACATTTCTTTGATTCCTGGCTCTATTACATTGGCGACGTTGGATCGGACGCTGGGCGATAAAGAAGGAATGGGATTGGTGCTGAGTCGGGCACTACAAAGCGTAAAAGATTTATATGATTATGTATTAATTGATAGTCCCCCAGTCCTTGGTGTCATGATGGTGAATGCCATGGCGGCGAGTGATCGAGTGATTGTCCCTGTGCAAACAGAGTTTTTGGCACAAAAAGGCCTTGAGCGGATGATCAAAACATTCACATTAATGCAACGCTCTCGTCCGGGTGGATTCAGATATACGATTGTTCCGACAATGTTTGATCGCAGGACGAAGGCGTCTCTTCAAACTTTGGATGCAATCAAGGAAGTATATGGTACTAGTGTCTGGAGTGCGGTTATTCCTGTGGATACTAAATTCCGCGATGCCAGTTTGCAGCATATACCATTATCTCTATATGCTCCCGACAGCCGTGGAGCTCAGTCTTATGCCAGTTTGCTGAGTTATGTTCAGCAACTGGATAAAAAATGTGAGGAAGAAAGCAAAATATGAGTCAGGCTTCCCAAGCGAAAGCGATGCATGATTACTTTCAGTCCTTGCTGAATGATGTTGGTGCTTCGGATATCAAACCGGAGCATATTGACATGCCATTAGCGGTTCAGCCAGCCAGAGTTGTTGAGCCGGAATTGCCAGTTATTGAGTCAGCTGTAGTAACGAAAGAGCGTACTCAGCAGTTAGATCAATTGTTATCTACAGTCAGTGAGACAATTGATGTCGCCGTTCAGCAGCCTGTGGCTGTAGAAGTCCCAGTTGAAGAAAAAGCTGAGCAATCAGTTCCAGAATGGAAAAATATTACACCCGAGAAAGAATTCCCGGCTCTGTTTTTTGTCGTCTCAGGGATCACGTTTGCAGTGCCATTAACAGATCTAGGCGGGATTCATCAACTAGAAAAGGTAACTCCGCTTTTTGGTAAGCCAGAATGGTTTGCTGGGGTAATGACTCATCGGGAGTCACAACTCAATGTGGTTGATAGTACGACGTGGTTTATGCCAGGACAAACGAATAACGAGGCTTACCAATATCTGATCATGTTAGGTGAAAGTCGTTGGGGCATTGAATGTCATCGGCTGATTGGTACCGAGACTTTACACTATGACCAGATCAAATGGCGTGATAAACCCGGTAAGCGTCCTTGGCTGGCTGGAATGGTAAAAGATAAAATGTGTGCGTTATTGCATGTTCAGGAGTTGCTCACACTATTACAACATGGCGTGAATATTGATGGCCAGTAACTCGCGAGATTGGCATATTATTGCTAGTTTTAATGGGTAAGCTGAATTAGCGAGAAAGGAAGAACACCATGAATCAAAAGAGAAATTTGGCTCAGAATATTGCCGAAGATGAAGTCCTGCAGTGGGTCACTTTTCAGTTAGACCGGGAAACTTACGGTATTAACGTTATGCAGGTGCAGGAAGTGCTTCGTTATACCGAGATTGCACCCGTGCCAGGAGCTCCTGACTTTGTATTAGGCATTATTAATCTGCGTGGCAATGTTGTTACCGTTATCGATACCCGTTCACGTTTCGGTCTGGAGCCTGCTGAAATCACTGATAACTCACGCATTGTGATTATTGAGGCAGAAAAACAAGTCATCGGTATTTTGGTTGATAGTGTTGCGGAAGTGGTATATCTGCGTTCTTCTGAAATTGATACTGCACCGAGTGTTGGAACAGAGGAAAGCTCTAAGTTTATTCAAGGTGTAAGCAATCGTGATGGTGAACTGCTGATATTGGTCGATTTGAATAAATTATTGACCGATGAAGAGTGGGGCGAACTCAGTATGCTTTAATTCCTATCTTTAGGATGAGTATTTAACTTTTTTTGTGTATAAAGCGGGTTGTGAAACAGTAACGGTATTTAAAAATGGATTATTTATCACAACCTTGGCTTATTTCTTTACTTGCTGTGACTTTAGTCATGGCTATAGCGTTAGGTATTGCGGCTGTTCATATCCGTAAGCTTTATCGTGTACAAAATGCGATGGAGCTTATTGTCAAAGAACTGATTAAATCGCGTGATAGTAATAAAAAGAAATTTGGCGAACTTCAATCCGTGTCCATTGGGGCTGGTCAAAAGCTCATTGAATTGGAGCGGCGATTGGTTGCTCTGGACGAAGTCCAACAAGAAATGAGCATACAAGCACCAGAAAACAAACTATATAGCCGAGCTGTGAAAATGGTGGAGCTTGGTGCTGGTGTAGAAGAGATCATGACGGAATGTGAGTTGCCTAAAGCAGAAGCAGAGCTTCTTATCTCATTACACAAACACCGAGCTGTTTAAATTAGCTGCGAACATTTATCCCCGTACTACCATCTGGACGGCGCCAATGTTCTGGCGTTTTCCCTTGTAAAACATATGAATAAGCCAGTATCTCCGCAATTATGACAAATAATGCCGGAGGTATTGGGTCACCATCCTGCAAAACAGACAACCTTTCCAATAATTCAGGATCCTGGTGAATATATAATCCCTGCTTTTCTGCCAATTTTAAGATTTGTTCTGCTACTGAACCGCTTGCTTTGTGGCTAACTGAGGGTGTTGTCTGTCCATCATACGTTAGGCCGATGATATCTTTTGGTTTATTCATTGCTCAAACCGTGATTGAAATGCCTGAATTAGGCAGTGAAGATTCGGGGGATGTTTCTGGCCGTGTTTTCCCTTGACGAATTTGCAGTGTTTTAGGTGTCAACCCTAATTGCTGGAAACGCTGTTCTAATAATGGATAGGTTTGTTTTATCAGGGTAACTGTGCTGGCTTTTTCTGCAACGATAGACAATGTGACTTCAGGTAAAGCAATACGGGCTTGAAATCGTATTGAACCTAGTTTTGCCGGTTCTAGATACAGAGATATGTTCCAGCCTTTTTCAGGATCATCTTTGGTATTTCTTTGTAAATTTAAACTACCAAACTCTTCTTGTTCCGCTCTGGGAGGGATTGGGATCTGCAAACCGGATGTCTGGACTATTTGATCTTGGGGCATTGGTTGCGATGATAATTTGAACAATCCCAATGTTTGATCAACGAGTTTATCTAACCCTGTAAGCTGTTCTTTTGATTGAAGTATATCGAATGAAGAGAGCGTGTTTTGTTCTGTACTAGCTCCATTATTTTCTCTGGCTTGAAGCAGTTGAAACATGAATTTTTGTAGTGATTTAGTATAAGTACTGTCACTATCGAGAGGTTTCAACAAGAACTGAAGCCACGCATGGATATCTTCGCTTTTAGTTAATGGAGTGGATAATTGTGCGATAAGCTGTGACAGCGTCGTTTGCAGATGGTTGTCTGTTGCTAAAGCAGAACCTAGTTGTGCTTGCCGTAATGTGGTTAGTAAGAGTTGTAGCGATTCTGTACTTACAGAACCTTTATCTCGAGTCATTGCCTGAATGGCCGTGATGTTTTCGCTTCCTGAGACAACAATAGTATTGCTATTGAGGGATGAAAATTTTGTCAGCGCAGTATTTAACTCTTGAACGAAATCTGCAGTAATGTTTTTCAACTTGGAGATATCAGTTTGGAACTGAGATTGCTCGTCTTCGTTGTTTGGTGTCCAGCTCTGTTGAGCCAATGCATCTTTTATTGATGATGAGATTTCCGGTGATTTAAATATTTGTGGGCTAATCAGTTGCAGTAATAAACGTCCCCATGTGTTTTCAATTTTCAGTGATGACATCTCAGGGATAATGTTTTCACTTCCCACAGGCTGCCCCGCAATGGGAAGTGCATTTATGTCGGTAATGATTTGTTTTGCTTGTACATTGGTGGTTGGTTTTATCGCTGTCTGAGAAAGAATACTATCAAGAAACTGTTGTAAACGGGGGGAGTCTATAAATTCTGTTTTTGTACTGCGTTGATTCAGTACATCAATGAGTGGATTTTTCAGTAGGGTTTTCAGCATATCGGTGGATTTTGAATTCTCATTGAGTAAAGAATCCAAGGACTGCGCTATTTGTTTGACGAGGTCTTTTACTGATGGTGGCAGGCTTTTGTTTAGGTCTGATAATTGCTGAACATAAGCTCTTACAGTGTTACTGATATCGTTTTTCCCGCTGTCTGGTGAACTCGGGAGGGTATTTCCCTCTTGAAGTTGGTTTGTGAGTATGTTGTCCGGTTTGGCATTCAACGATGTAATAGCTGCTTGCTGTTTTTTTTGTTGTATCAGCAGCCCAAAGATTTGTGACGTTAATTGTTGAATAAATTGGCGTTGAGATACGGAAACAACAGTCAAGGGGGGCACGATCCCTGATTGAAGCAACTGGGACTTGGTTTGCTGGGGCAATGTTGACCAATTATCTGATTTTATAGCTAATTGTGATTGTAATAACCAGTTCAGCAGACTTTTCCCTAAAGGGTTATTTAACTGCCATTCACTCGGTTGTAGCTGAATGAGTTTGGTTAAGTTGGTAAAAAGAACATCAGTAGAGCTTTGCTGAATTGTATTCGTTTTTAACTCTGCAGGTAACGTCGTCAAGGATTGCTGACTCAGTAATGAAGCCAATTGACGCAGAGGGAGTTGTTGATTGGTTGTTAAGGCTGCATTGTTACTACTGGTGTCTGTTTGCGGTGCTTGCTGCGTATTATTTGCTGATAGCGATTCGCCAAGCGTATTCCATTCTTTAGTTAACTGCTGTAACAAAGACTGTAATTTCTGATCGATCTCAGGAGGCAGCCGACCTTGTAGGCGGCTTATTTGGGTCAATAATTCTTGTGTCGCTTTGTAACGGTCACTTAATGCGGTAAGGCTACTATCTCGCATTTGTGCTGTTGAGATGTCGGGATTGGATAAAACACCAATACCTCCATTGGCAGGATGAAATTCTGGATTAAATCGATCTGTGTTGTTGAATTTATCATCCGGCATATTGGTTTAATGTCATTTCTTTTGAATGAATGGATGTGTACTGGCATACTTCTTCATCATATCGGCAATTAGCGCTTTTGATTGAGTTTTTTATTCAGCAATCAATATGCTATTGAGGTCTGTCTTCTGACAGCATAACAGGAGTCCGAAACATATCATGATACTAAATAGAAAACTGTTATCATTTTTACTCTGTGGTTTTCTTTCCAGTCATGTTGCCTACGCTGCAATGTCGACAGACAGTGTACCAGTTCAGAATAGTGATATTTTAGCCCCTCAGATCTCAAAAGATTATCCTTCCGGCCCTGGTGGATCTACGGATTCTTTCCCGACGTTTAACCGCGCAATGTGGTGGTTGAATTACGATATTCTTGATAAGAATGTTCTTCGGCCGGTGGCTCATGGTTATGTGAAATGGATTCCTGCACCGTTTCGTACTGGCGTCAGTAATTTTGTCTTTAACCTGGAAGAACCGAATAACGTAGTCAATAACTTGTTATTAGGAAATGTGAAGAACTCTGGTGCAAGCTTGGCCCGTTTTTCTTTGAACAGTACCGTGGGTATGTTGGGGTTATTTGATATTGCGTCAGACATGGGGATTGATAAGCATGAAATGAGCATGTCTACCGTATTAGGGCGAGCTAAAATGACACAAGGTCCATATTTCATGCTGCCTGTCGTTGGTCCAATGACATTGCGGGGTGGTATTGGCAAAGTAGTTGATAATCTGTACTGGCCGTACAGTTACATGTCAATGCCAGTAACGCTGGCTAAATTTGCAATTTCGGGTCTGGATGCTCGGTCTAAAGTGATCGATCAGGAAGCCATCATTGATAATTCACTCGATCCATATCTGACTACGCGCGACTTCTATTTACAATATGAGGAAGCAAAGGTTCAGGGTAAAAAAGCGGCTGGAATGGGAGCTGCTAGTAAGAAAGATCCTGCTGCCGATGCAGAAGTTGAAAAATACCTGAACGAAATAGATAAATAAAAGCACTGTCGCGCGTTACGCATCAATGTTACCAGTTGAGATAGCCCTCAAAACTCAGAATAAGTATTGAGGGTTATTTACTACCAGACTGGCTGACAGATATAAGGATTGCTGACTCGTTCATGACCTAATGTGGACATAGGGCCATGGCCAGGAATGAATTTGACGTCATCGCCCAACGGAATTAATTTTCGAGTAATGGCACTGATAAGATCAGTATGATTGCCTTGCGGAAAATCGGTTCGGCCGATTGAACCGTTAAATAACACATCGCCGACAATCGCCAGTTTGCTTTCAGCATGATAAAAAACAACGTGGCCAGGTGTGTGCCCCGGACAGTGCAACACTTGCAAAATGAGGTTCCCGACAGAGACTGTGTCTGATTCGGTTAGCCATTGATCAGGTGTAAAAACATCAGTATGTGCAAAACCAAACATCTCTGATTGCGCGGGTAACGCATTTAACCAAAAAGCATCAGCCTGATGGGGGCCGATGATCGGACATCCTGTTTTATCCCGTAATTTTGCGGCACCGCCTACATGATCAAGATGGCCGTGAGTCAATAATAACTTGGTTAGTTTGAGTTGTTTTTTCTCAATAGCCTGCAGCAATTTTTCGACATCTCCACCAGGATCAATGAGCGCTGCTTGATGTGTTTCATCACACCAAAGCAGGGTGCAATTTTGCTGAAAGGCGGTGACGGGAATAATTTGATACTGCAGCATGGCCAAATCCTGTAATTCGTTTTTTGAAATGGTAACGGTGGACGAGTCTGAATACCAGAATTACCAGTCGATTCCTTTTTGCGCTTTTATTCCATGATCAAATGCATGCTTAACGTTTTTGATTTCACTAACCGTATCAGCAATTTCTAATATGGAGCGATGACAACCTCGACCTGTAATGATTACGTGTTGTTTTAACGGCCGGTGGGTGAGTGCACTCAGGACTTCGTCAATATCCAGATAGTGGTATGCAACCATATAGGTTAGCTCATCTAATAAGACAACATCATATTGCTCAGAAGCAAGCATCCGCTTGGCTTCTTGCCAAATTGACTGTGCTGCCTGCTGATCTTGTTCACGGTTTTGTGTTTCCCAGGTAAAACCAGTTGCCATGACGTGAAATTCAACGCCTGCTTTTTGTAGTAATGCTCGTTCACCACATTCCCAGGTTCCTTTGATGAATTGGGCAACCCCAGCAGTTAAGTCATGGCCAACAGCCCGGGCAACAGTACCGAAACCAGAGGTACTTTTACCTTTTCCATCACCGGTAATAACAATCAATAAACCCCGTTCATCTTGTGCTGCGGCAATACGGGCATCTACTTTTTCTTTCAGGCGTTGCTGGCGAGCTTGATGTCGTTGCTGGTTGTTATTTTCTTCCATTTAAGGACTCCATGTCAGATGGTTGGCGATGGGCGACCAATAAAGCGAATTTGTGGGTAAATTCCTTCGGCGGTGTACAACACCTGGATGCGAGTGATTGAACCATAGTCAATTCTCATATGCTGATAATAATCAGCCGATTTCCAATCTACGCATAAAAGCTGTGCCAGGATCATTCGTATGACACCTGCATGTGTGACGACAAGAGTCTGACTCCCTTTACACTGTTGCAGCAGGGCTTCCCATTGTTGCGTGATACGATTTTTGAAATGCATCAATGATTCGCCATTTGGCGGCGTAATTTCAGCCGGTTTCTTCCAGAATTGTTCCAGATCCGCCCAGCAATGTTGTAATTGTTCAAATGACAAACCATCCCAACTGCCAAAATTCATCTCTTTCAGTTCGGGTGCTATCGTTAAGTGTATCGAATGGCGCTGACTGTAATCTTGAGCAAAGAGCTGACATCGTTGAAGCGGTGAAGAGAATATTTGCTGATATTGCAGATCGACATTTACGGATTGTTGCATTTGCTGCCAACCCACTTCACTCAGCGCAATATCATTGTGGCCATATAATCCGGCATCGCCCGCAACAGAACCATGTCGTAATAAATCAATAATTGCACTTTGATAGGGGGAATTCATTATTTACTCTTCAACGTCATAGGCAGGCCCGCAGCAATAAAGGTTACATGATCCGCTATTTCGGCCATTCGCTGATTTAACCGTCCAGATTCATCAACAAATTGGCGGGATATTTTGCCCATAGGTATAACACCCAAGCCCACTTCATTGGCAACGAAAATGAGCTCTCCTGGTGTAGTACGGCAAGTTTGAACCAAACGGTCAACATAGTGTGACGGAGACATGTCAGGCGTCATGAACAAGATGTTATTCATCCAGAGAGTGAGGCAATCTACTAACAGACAGCGTGATGCACTGGCATACTCATGAATGATTTCTGGTAAGTGTAGTGGTTCTTCAACTGAAAACCATTCTGGATTGCGCTGCTGGCGATGGTGTGTAATACGCGCCTGCATCTCCTCGTCAAAAGCTGTAGCTGTCGCAACGTAGATAACTTCTTTGTGACTATCGGTTGCTAATTTTTCTGCATACCGAGACTTACCTGAACGGGCTCCGCCGAGAATCAATGAAACTGCGGCCATAGGCTACCTCCATGAATCATAGCTGCTAACAATACTAAATATCCGCTGATTTCACTGACTTGCTGTACGGCACCGAGACAGTCGCCGGTATACCCACCTAGTCGTTTATTTAGATACTGTTTGGCAATAAAGCGCAGGAGGCATTGAATGAACAACAAAGGTATTGCCAGATTAGTAGGTAGCCAGAATAAGGGTAATAAGCCAAATAACAACAATACACACAAATCGGAGGTTTGCTGTTGCTCCGCCACTGGTTTGGCTTTGGCATCCTGTTCTCTGACATATTTCATGTCATAAATAAGGCTGCCAGCAACCGCGCGGGACAGGGGGTGTAATACAATTAGTGCCAACATCATAGTTGGTGCAGACAAAGCGCCAATTTCTTGAAGTGTTGTGAATTTTAATAATAATCCGCCCCATAGCGCGATAGCACCATAGGTTCCTAAGCGAGAGTCTTTCATGATCAGCAGTTTTTTTTCCACTGTCATCCCGCCACCTAAACCGTCGGCTGTATCAGCGAGCCCATCTTCATGAAAAGCGCTTGTTAGCAAGATGGTCACAATCATGGATATTACAATGCTGACGGAAATCGGAAAAACATGAAGACATGTCCCGAATGTTGCCGCTCCGATACTCCCGACCAAATAACCGACCAATGAAAAATACCGACTGGATTTGTTCAACAGGGCGGGGCTAAAAGGCGTATTGGCTGGGATCGGGATCCGGGTGAAAAAGCTGACCGCCAGCAAAAAGCAGACGATCTGCTGTTTCATCCATGCCATTACAGTGTAACTCCTGCGCTTTCAAAACTGGCCATGTTGTTATAGAACTCAACGGCAGAGCGTAGTAACGGTAATGCGACGGCTGCGCCCGTGCCTTCGCCTAAGCGTAAGCCCAGTTCAAGCAGGGGTGTCGCATCGAGGTCATCAAGCATAGCTTGATGACCTTGTTCACCTGAGCAATGCGCAAATAACATATAATCACGGCAGGCTGGTACAATCTTAGTAGCCAGCAGCGCGGCTGCAGTAATAATAAAGCCATCAATCAATACACAAATCCCGGCTTCTGCTGCACCTAATATTGCGCCTGTAATTTGTGCAATTTCGAATCCACCTACTTCACTAAGGATATTTACAGGGTGTGTTTTATCACTAATCCGGTTGACCGCAGTTGTGACGATACGCACTTTATGCTCAAGTTGAGCATCATTGATACCTGTTCCTCGACCGACACAGTCGATCGCTGATTTGTTGAGTAAAGTTGCCATGATAGCGGCAGCGGGGGTGGTATTACCGATCCCCATTTCTCCAAACGCCAGCAGATTACACCCTGCTGAGACCTGTTGTTTGGCTAACTGACGACCGTATTCCAGTGATTGCAGAACTTCTGTTTCACTCATCGCTGGCTCTTTAGCTAAATTACGTGTGCCTGCGCCTACGCGTTGGATAATTAAACGATCATCTTCAACCAGTGTCTTAATTCCCGCATCAACGACTTTCAGAGACATATTGTTGGCACGGCAAAAACAGTTGATGGCGGCACCGCCAGCCAGAAAGTTGAGCACCATCTGTCGGGTCACATCACTGGTGGTCAGACTGATTTTTTCTTCCGCAACACCGTGATCGCCGGCGAAAACCAACAGTGTAGGATTTTGGATGGCGAGTTCATCGCACTGTTGGATCAATGCCAGTTGATGGGCAATATGCTCAAGAATACCTAAAGCGCCGAGCGGCTTAGTTTTCATATCGATTTTGTGTTGTATAGCGGCACTGTTCTGACGGGAAACAGGTTGGATATTCCAAGAAATGCTCATGTTTGTCCTTTGATTCAGAAGAAGAATAAACAACGCAGGCCATCGCCTGCGTTGTTTTAGTGTCGTTAAATAGCGCGAACAACCAATCCTTTCAGGTAGAAACCTTCAGGATAAGGGGTCGAAATAGGATGATCGGCGGCCTGAGTCATGCGTTCAAGAATCTGAGCTTCTCTGCCTGCATCCAGTGCGGCATCGGCCACGATTTTTTGGAATAAATCAGCGGTCATTAATCCTGAACAGGAAAAGGTCAACAGAATACCTTCGGGATTCAGTAACTGGAAGGCCAGCATATTGATGTCTTTATAACCACGGCATGCGCCTTCAAGTTGCGCTTTGCTTTCTGCAAATTTAGGCGGGTCCAATACAATCATGTCGAATTTTTCGCCGCGTTCGCGGTAGGTTCGCAGCAGTTTAAAGACGTCCTGTTTTTCAAAACAGGCTTTTGACAAATCGAGTTGATTCAATGTTGCATTATGCTTTGCCAATTCCAAGGCGGGCTCGGATACATCCACATTGATGACTTCTTTTGCTCCGCCATGTAAGGCATAAACACCGAAACCACCGGTATAGCAGAAGCAGTTCAATACCCGACGCCCCTGAGCGTATTTTCCGGCAATGGCTCGGTTATCTCGTTGGTCCAGATAAAATCCGGTTTTGTGGCCACCTTTGATATCGACACTAATTTTAATGCCGTTGTTTTCTTCGATAATCACTTCATCAGGAGGAACTTCACCATACAGTAGACCGGTTCGTTCGCTTAACCCTTCTTTTTTCCGAACCGCGACATCGGAGCGTTCGTAGATTGAACAAGTTGGATAGAGTTGCTGTAGCGCGCTGATTAATTCGTGACGATGATATTCCGCGCCGCTGGAAAGCAACTGACAGACCAGATAATCGTTATAACGGTCGATGGTGATGCCTGGTAAGAAATCCGATTCCGCCGCAACTAAGCGATAGGCTGAAAGCTGTAAACGAGAAATCAGTAGTTCTCGTCCACGCTGTGCTTGCTGTAGGCGGCGGACAAAAAAGTCGGTATCAATTTGCTCATCTTGGTTAAACGTCCAGACACGCAAACGGATCTGTGAATCGGGTGACCAAGCCCCACGAGCCAGCCATTTACCGCGATGATCGACGATATCTACTGGCTCACCTGCATGTGGTTTGCCTTTTACTTTGTCGATAGCTTTGGAAAAAATCCAGGGATGACGTCTAAGCAGGGATTTTTCCCGATCTTTTTGCAGAAAAACGGTAGTGCTCATAGGAGGCTCTGGTAAAAAAACAGGGCCAGTATTGTAACTGGCCCTGTTTTGAAACTCCAATGATCACATCAGGAATACTATTGAAAGCGCATTCCCTGCATCATCTGAGATAACTCTTTTGCAGTAACCAGAAGATTTTCTGTACCAGCCAGTGTATTGGCTGAATTATCTTCGATGTTGACGGATTGATTGCGAACTTCATCAATACTTTGTGCTACTTCACTTGCCACTGCACTTTGTTGTTCCGCAGAGGTAGCGATGTGGGCACTCATTTCAAAAATAGATTCGCTGTGAGTGGCAATACGGTCAATATCGGAACCGACACCAGCAATCAGTTCGCGGCTATCGGCTGCCTGAACAACTGTTTTTTCCATTATGTCATTCAGTGAACTTGTTCCGGTTTGCAGTTCTTCAATCATTTTTTGAATTTCAACAGTTGCTTGCTGGGTTCGGCCTGCCAGCGTACGAACTTCATCAGCCACCACCGCAAAGCCACGGCCTTGTTCGCCAGCACGTGCAGCTTCAATGGCGGCGTTCAATGCCAGCAAGTTGGTTTGTCCGGAAATCGCATTAATTACGGTTACAACTTCACTGATTTTATTAGCACGGGAAGTCAGATGTTCGACAGCGGTGGATGCCTGACTAATTTCGTCAGTCAGAATATTAATCGAGTTGATAGTACGCTGAACCCGGTTTGCACCATGGGCGGCTTCTTCACTGGTCTGACGGGTCTGAGTGGAGGTTTCATTTGCGTTATGTGCAACCTCACGAATCGCCGCAGTCATCTCTTCCATTGCTGTGGCCAGAGAATCAATATACTGGCGTTGATTTCGCGCCAGTTCTTCACCTTCTTCTGCTGCAGAACGGAATTCTTCCGCAAATAACTCCAAACCATCGGCGCTTTCATTAATTAATTTCAGAACGCTTTGTCGGCGATCTGTCATCGTATCTACATCACGGGCCAGTTGACCAAATTCATCGCGGTTTACAGGGATGTTCAGCCGAGTGGTTAAATCACCGTCAGCAACCGCACGAATCCCTTTTCGGAGCATGTCGATAGAATGAGTGAAAAAACTATTGAGATAAAAACTGATAACTGCAAACACGGTAATCGATACGACTAAGATCGTTAGAATATAAGGATCTGCAAGTGTCAAATCATGACTGTGTGAGACTAGAAACCAGGTGATTCCAATGATCATCAATAAAGGTAACCAGAAAATGATCTGGAATTTTTCTTTGATGGTCAGGCTGAGCAGGAACCGATAAAAGCGAAGATAATCCACATTTTTCATAGCAACAGATCCACAGAAAAAAGAAAGCGGTACGGATTGTAGTGTTTTTGCCACGCATCCCAACACACTTAGTCAAAAATAGCGATCTGCATTAAAAAATCTCATCAATAGAGACTTAAATGAAAACCAATGCTGTTCTAACTAATCCTGAGTCAGGAACTGCACAACTAACAGACTCATCCTTTTCATCTAGCATAGACATTTCATGCTGTTATGTCAGTGAATTTAAAATGATATTTTTCTGACGGCATTATCTTTTTGTTGAAGCTGACAGCTCTGTCACATCCTTATCTTTCTATTCGATATTTCATTCAGAAGTGTGAACTAATATGAATGTACGAAATGCTTGGAAATTACGAAATGGATGAACTGAGCAATCCAGTCATTGACGATGCCCGCGGTTATGCGATTGAGGCAATAAAACTAACGCGCAGATTTAATACATTTACTGCAGTCGATCAGATTGATTTGGCTGTGGCATATGGCGGCATTTTTGGTTTGCTTGGGCCGAATGGGGCAGGGAAAAGTACGCTCATTAAAATGCTGACCACACTACTTAAACCTTCTGATGGGCGGGCTTGGGTGGCGGGATTTGATGTCGTTAAATTTCCTCAGGAAGTCAGAAAAAGGATTGGCTATGTTCCTCAGTTACTCTCTGCTGATGGGGCACTAAATGGTGTGGAAAATTTAACGTTATCGGCGCGATTATATGGCATTCCCCGTCGTGAAATTCCCCATCGGGTTGATGAAGCGCTGCATTATATGGGGCTGGCAGAACATGCCGGTCAATTAGTAAAAAAATATTCAGGTGGCATGATCCGGCGGCTGGAGATTGCACAAGCGATGCTACATCGGCCGGAAATATTATTCCTTGATGAACCGACCATTGGGTTAGATCCCATGGCATGTATCAATGTCTGGGAACGCCTGCAGGCATTAAATAAAGAATATGGCATGACAATTTTAATGACTACACACTTCATGGATGAGGTGGATGAGCTTTGTGATCGTGTCGCCATCTTGCACCAAGGGCGTTTGGCGGCATGTGATAGCCCGCAGGGGCTAAAAGGCTTAGTTAGTGAGAATGCAACAATGACCGATGTATTTGCCCATTTCAGTGAGGGAAGCATTGAAGAGGAAGGGGGATATCGGAATGCAAAACAAACTCGAATAACAGCGAAGCGATTAGGATGAAAACACTTATTCATTTTGTTTCATGCAGTTTGATGATTGCGCAAATGGAGTTGCGGAAACTCCTACGCGATCCGACAGAACTGTTTTCCCGAGCCGTTCAACCGGCATTGTGGCTAGCGGTATTTGGGCAGGTTTTCAGTCGCGTACGCGGGATCCCGATCGGGAATGTCAGTTATCTCGCATTTATGACGCCAGGTATTCTGGCGCAAAGTGTACTGTTTGCAGCTATTTTTTATGGTATTGCTGTTATCTGGGAACGCGATTTAGGTGTCGTTCATAAATTGTTGGTTAGTCCAAGTCCCCGTGGCGCCTTAGTGCTTGGGAAGGCTATTTCTGCTGGTTTTAGGGGCATGGTTCAGGCGGGAATTATTTATCTTCTTGCTTTTATTATGAACATCCACATTCATTATGATGTAGGTGCGATATTGGGGGTATTAGCGAGTGTGGTGCTGGGTTCTGCCGTATTTTCTACGTTTTCACTCATCATTGCCTGTGTGGTAAAAACCAGAGAACGATTTATGGGCATTGGACAAGTTCTGACCATGCCGCTGTTTTTTGCCAGTAACGCAATTTATCCGCTATCACTGATGCCTGACTGGCTTAAATTTATCGCCAAGGTTAATCCGCTGACATATTTGGTGGATGCATTGCGGACATTAATGTTAGGGGGTGACCAAGGGGCTCACCCACTGTTTTTGAATTTCGCCGTTTTAGGTATCGTATTTATTACATTCATTATTATTGCGGCAAGGCTATACCCCACACTCGTCGAGTAACTCTGGGCTATAAGTGATATTTGCCATCAAGCCATTATTCCAGCTTATCTACTCCTAAATATTTCAGCAGCAATCGTTCATAGACGGGTTCAGTTTCACCCACTTGCATTTTATGAAGGAAATATTTCTCGAAAGCAATTTTGGCCAGATGTACCCATTTCCCTTTTTTAAACCAAGCAACATTTCTGGGTGGAATTTGAGGCATAGCGACAAAAGCGGCACCCGTATTTCCCATATCGGCCAAACAAATGGCATTCCATGTTGCTTTGGCTGTCGGCAGCTCACCCGCTAACTCTGCCTTGATATTAAAGGTGATCGCTCGCACCATGGATTCAATCATGTAACCGGTTTTGGGCACGCCTGTTGGAATGGGGGTTTTGTTGACGGGTGGAATAGCGACGCATACACCCGCCGCATAGATGTGGGGATATTTAGGGTTACGCTGGTATTCGTCAATGAATACAAATCCTCGTGGATTAACTAATCCTTCGACTGCACGTAGGGGTGCAATGCCTCGGAATGCCGGTAGCATCATGGCATGTTTATACGGCAGGGAATGGTGCTTTTTGACATTTCCCTCTTCGTCCAGCTCGTCAATTTCTATTTTTCCATCTGCGATGCCAACCGTTTTCGCATTGCATATCCAGTGAATATCGCGTTGGCGTAATTCACTTTCCAGCATACCTTTTGAATCACCGACACCGTTTAGACCAAGGTGTCCAATATAAGGTTCACAGGTGACAAAGGTCATCGGAATCGATTTTCTGACTTTATTGTCACGCAGATGTTTATCAAGAATAAACGCATATTCATACGCCGGGCCAAAACAAGATGCACCGGGCATAGCTCCGATGATGACTGGCCCCGGCTCGTTTATCAACTCATGAACACTATTACGACAATGTTCAGCATGGGTCAGTGTACAAACGCTGGATGAACCACCGAGTTCAGGCCCTGCACCTGGAATTTCATCAAAGGCTAACTCCGGACCAGTACAAAGCACTAAAAAGTCGTAATTCAGCGTTTGCCCATTTTCCAAAACAATTTGTTTTTGTTCAGCATTCAGTTGTTGTAATCCGGAAGCAATAAAGCGAATTGATTTCTTGCTGACATAGGGTTCAATGGGGAGAGAAACTTGCTGGCGCTGACGCCATTCAACAGCAATCCATGGGTTGGAAGGGGTAAATTCAAAATCAGGTTTATTGTTAATCAATATGATGTCATGTTGTTTTAGTTCGGCTTTTAGTTCATATGCGGCTGACATACCGCCTAAGCCTGCTCCAATCACAATGATAGTTGCCATGATTGCTCTCCAATTTGTTGAATCCAAGCCAGATTCTTGTTGCTGGAGTAAAGGCTAAAATCCATTCTTCTGGCAGGAATGGAGGTTGTTCAGTTAATTGATAATGGTGTCGGTGCATTTAACATCTGTTGTGCCGCTTTTAATCCGGCTTTAATGATGAGCGCTTGTGGAATACTTTCATAAACGATGGTGTCGATTTGGAGTGTCCGGCAGTTTGCATCACCGCAAGCTGCACAGCACTGGCTTTGTCCGACTGTGGCCTCGAGCCATTCATCGAGGGGTTTATCGTTAATCCATATCAGATTTGACCCCTGAGGATTCGTTTTAAACTCACGTTCAGAAATTGTTTTGGTTTGCAAAATGGGCTGGATGCCTAATGGGTTTAGTTGCGTCTTTAGTTGTGCAATGGCATGGCATATTTCAATGTATGTATTACTACAACGCTCACACGTTTCACCATCGGGTGTTACCAGCCGCTCCCAGCGGATCAGGAGTGTCTTCATTAGCAAGCCTCATTGGGATGTTATATTAGAGTTTGTTTAATAACGACTAAGACCTCACTAAGCATAGTTGTTTATTGGCAATAACAGGCTTATTTATCCTGTTTTTCGTGCGAATCCGATCACAGTTCTGATTGTCAGATAGCCAATAAATAGATTTGCGATAATAAAGATAGGGATAGCCAATTTTTGTGCTGAATCGACACCGGCCAGTGCTAATTTAAGGCCGCTGACCGTGGTTGCGGCAATGCCGAAAGTATAAGCCCAATAAGAGGGGGCAAAAGCCTGTGCACCTAACCATCGAGTCAGGCGAATACCCACTAATAATTGAAATAACCCATATCCCCATAGCATCAGTAACCAGGGGGCGGTGCTACCGGGCATCAGAATTAAACTTGCCATAGAACAGACTACGGGTGGGGCAAATTGAATACCCACTAATGGGCGTTGTGCAACAGGCATACTTTGCCGGTGCCATAAGCGCTGAATGATCAACGATTCCAACGCCAACCAGGAAAATACACCAGCGCCTAAAAATAACCATCCCCAATCAGCATGACCCAACGCGCCTAATGCGGCTGCACTGGTGAAATTACCGGCGACAGTGGGCAGATATAAGGTCGGTGCCGTATCGAGTGTATCGCGACCACCTTGCCAGAGGGAGCCGGTATGCCACAAGGCAAAGCAAAGATGCCAGCTGATCCCGGCAATGGCTAACACGGTTGCCAAAAAATGGGAATACGGGTTGATAGCCAGTACGATCAATAATGTTGATATTCCCAATAAGGCTGGAGTGCTGCCCTGGATGGGATGTAAAAATTCAGCTTTTACCAGATTAAAATGCTGAATGGCTTGCGTGATATAACGTAATAACAATCCTCCCCAAATCAATGTTGCCAGAACTAATAGGCCTTCACCAATCTGCGGAGGCATTTGCCAGAGATGTGTTGCAATACGCCATGCCTGTCCTAGACCGGACAGACCTAAAACCATGCCAAAAAAAGAAGCGGGAATGAGCTTGGGATTCATTTTGTTTTTAGAACCGTTATGTGAGCCATGTTTTTCATGGCGGTTATGTTAGCATTTTTCCAAATCAGCGAATGCAATGAAGAATGACTACATCCATGTAGCCACCCTTCATCTGGAAATTACACACCGCCTGAGCCGAAGGCTTCTGCATAGATATTGTCAGCGCTGACACCTAACCGTTTCAGTTCACTGATGTAATGACGCATAAACGAAATGGGGCCACACAAGTAATATTCGGCTTCGGTAGGGTTCTGCGGTAATACCGTTTCCAGCGCACAGGGGGCCTGAGCAATGTGCGCGGCTGTTTCGGCCAGATGATCGTAAAAAAAGCGCACGCGAACGTTATGCTGATTTGCCAGTTGTTCAGCATGTTCTCTGAAAGCATGAGCCTCCTGACTGCGAGCGGAGTGCACGAAATGGATTTCCCGCTGGCTGTGTTTTTTCACCATATGATTCAGTATGGATACCATCGGTGTGATACCGACACCGCCACTGAACAAAACAACAGGCGCTTGGCTGGTTTCGTTCAGATAAAAATCACCATACGGTGCAGAAAGCTCTACGATCTGCCCTTCGTCGTAATGCTCATGCAGTAAATTGGATACTTTACCTTCAGGCTTCAGATCATTGGCACTTTCCCGCTTGACCGAGATCCGCAGATAATTATTTTCTGGTGCATCGGAAAGGCTGTATTGCCGGGGCTGGAATAGATCCCATTCGGCGACATAGAGACGAACACTGATGTACTGTCCGGGGCGAAATGCCGGCACCTCACCGCCATCCAACGGCTCAAAATAGAAGGAGGTGATCTCGTTGCTTTCTTTGACTTTCCGGCAAATACGGAACGGACGCCAGCCTGTCCAGCCGCCTTGGGTGTCAATAGCCTGCTGATAAAGATCCGACTCTATATTGATAAACAGATCGGCAAGTGATGTATAAGCCGCACTCCAGGCATCAATCAGCTCAGGTGTTGCTGCATCACCCAACACTTCTTGGATCGAGGCCAGAAGATGTTTGCCGACAATGGCATAATGTTCTGCGCGAATATTCAGGCTGACATGCTTATGCGCAATACGTTCCACAACTGGCAGTAAGACCGACGGATCATCAATATTCTCAGCATAAGCCAGCACGGCACCAGCCAATGCTTCTTGTTGGCGACCTGAGTTTTGATGCCCCTGATTGAAGACATTTTTCAGCTCAGGATTATGTGTAAACATCCGGTTGTAAAAATGACTGGTTAGCGCGACACCGCTACTGCGTAATACTGGTACAGTAGCTCGAACCAGTGCTTTTTGTTGTTCGTTCATCATTTTTCCTCGTCACTGTTTTCCTGATAACCGTGTCTGACTCAGGCCGCAATTAAGGCAGCAGGAAACAACACATTATTTTCTAAATGAATGTGTGCCATCAGATCTTCTTTTAGTTGTGTCAACCCAGTGTAAAGCGCCCGCCAGGTCACGCAGGCAAACGGTGGTGGTGTGATGTCATCGGTCAGACGGAATATAGTTTCGAGATGGTTACCATGCCCATCATGTTCTTGTTGCATTACCATGATTGGACCTCTGGCAAATTCATAGTTACCTGATTTCAGTAACGGGAACAGGATCTGTTCTTCTTTTTGCATGTGGCTTTCTAATTCATCCAGCATCATTTCAAGATGAGCTGCCAAGCCTTTCGGGCAATCGGTACGCTCACCATGCACATGCTCAACACGTTTAGCCAGGCGAACTAATTCAGGCAGTTGGATGCGGTGCACATTGTGATAACGGTTCAGAATATGATCGATCAGATCGGTGGGGGAACTCTGGCGCCAGTCTTGAGTGTCGCTTTGCAACTGAGTAACCGAGTCTAAATCTGCAATGATTTGTTCCGCTGTAAAGTTCCGTCCTTCAATGGCATCAGCCAGACTCTTTTTGCCGCCGCAGCAAAAATCCAGTTTGTATTTATGAAATACACGGGTAGCGCCAGGAATGTCGCAAGCCAGTTGAGCCAGGGTTGTTGTTAAATAGTTCATATATGTCTCCGCAGCAAAAAGTAGACGAGTAGAGAAATTTTGATTTCGATCAATAAGTTTGCACGGAGTATGCCATCTTTTAAGTTATTGATTTATATTAAATATATATATTTGATGGTAAAAACAACCATTCAGTGATAGGGTAAATAAAACCATTTAGGGTGATTTTTACCATGCTGGCTGATTTACTGATTCAAGATCTCACCATCGAGCATCCCCGTGCGGTGCGACAAGAAAAGCTGGTGACAGCTATCCAGCAATATCTGGGTTGTGGGGCGGTCGGGCTGCTCAGACTGGATGGCGATTTTCTCTGTCCAGTAGCGGTGGCGGGGCTGGCTCATGAAACGCTGGGGCGACGTTTTGAGATCGTCAAACATCCGCGCTTATCAGCCATTTTATCGCAACGGGATGCGGTGCATTTTGAACCGGGCAGTCGTCTGCCTGATCCCTACGATGGTTTGCTGGCATCGAAACTGGGTGCGCCGTTGCCGGTACATGATTGCATGGGGATCAGTCTATATCAGGACGACCAGTGCTGGGGCGCGCTCACGCTCGACTCGGTAGAGGGCTCAGTTTTCGATGGCAGGATCAAAGACACACTACGAGATATTGCTAGTTGTTGTGAGGCGGTGATCCGTATGTGTCGGTTGGAGGATGAGATCCGGGCTTTGCGGGTCAGCAGTCGAATTCTGGAACAACCGGAAGCCGCCAATGAAGGTGGCGAAAATCAGGAAATCATCGGACGTAGCCCGGTATTGCTTAAATTGCTACACGAATTGGATATTGTTGCTGATTCAGAGTTGCCGGTTTTGTTAATGGGGGAAACCGGCGTTGGTAAAGAGCTGATGGCCCGCCGAATTCATCGCAAATCTGCGCGCCGGAATGCACCGATGGTGCATGTGAATTGTGCCGCGTTGCCGGAATCGCTGGTGGAAAGTGAATTGTTCGGGCACGTCAAAGGTGCATTTTCCGGTGCAGTGGTTGATCGCGCTGGCCGGTTTGAAGCGGCCAATGGTGGGGTACTGTTTCTTGATGAGGTCGGTGAATTGCCGCTGGTGGTACAGGCCAAATTGTTGCGTGCGTTGCAGAATGGCGAGATCCAACGGCTGGGTTCAGACAAGCCGCTGAAGGTCGATGTGCGGATCATTGCGGCAACCAATCGTGAGTTGGCTGAACAGGTGCGAAATGGTGAATTCCGAGCTGATCTTTATCATCGCTTATCCGTGTATCCGGTGCCGATCCCGCCTTTACGTGAGCGTGGTGATGATATTTTGCTGCTGGCCGGATATTTTCTTGAATTGAATCGCTCCCGCTTAGGTTTTCGGAGCCTGAGATTGTCTTCATCGGCCGAAATGGCTTTGCGCACTTACCAATGGCCGGGAAATATCCGCGAATTAGAACATGTGATCAGTCGGGCCGCCTTGCGAGCGGTGAGTCATGGAGCACTACGTACAGATATCGTAACGCTGGAACCGATCCATCTTGATCTGGATATTGGAATGCTTCCTCGTGAGGAATCGACGGGGACAGTCATTCCGGTAGATCTCCTGCAACCGATCCCTCTGAAAATGGCGCTCGATAGTTATCAGCGACACTTGATCCGACAAATGCTGGATACGTGTCAGGGGAATTGGGCGGAAGTGGCTCGTCGGCTGGAACTGGATCCGAGTAATTTGCATAAACTGGCGAAGCGCCTGGGCCTGAAGTAATTCCCCCTTGATGTTGGTGAAAGATGTGCTTCATGGCGGATATTGCCTGAACCATGAGTATGTGCAACGCGTTGCAGGACATAGCTCGGGTTAGAAAATAATCGTTTTTGGGGGGGGATTTTATGGCGGTAGCAGTTATTCCTGACTATGTTTATTCAGCAATCAGCCTTGTGTAAGGAGGGTCAGGAATGAAAAACAATCCGGTCTGCTGGTTCGAGATCTATGTTCAGGATCTCGGTCGGGCCCGAACATTTTATGAATCGCTCTTTCAGGTTCAGCTTGAAACATTAACGGTGGCAGACGCGCCATGTGAAATGCTGAGTTTTCCGGCGGAAATAGATCGCTGGGGAGCGGGAGGTGCATTAACCAAGATGGATGGTGTGTCATCAGGCTCTGGGGGAACCTTAGTTTATTTCAGCTGTGAAGACTGTGCCGTGGAGGAAGGCCGGGTAGAAGCGCTCGGTGGGCAGATCCATAGCAAGAAAACGTCGATTGGCGAGTATGGGTTTATCTCGCTGGTGGTGGATACTGAAGGCAACATGATTGGGCTTCACTCCATGCAATAAGTCAGCAATCAAAACCACCTCCGAATGACGGAGGTGGTGATGGTTTTACAGGAACATGCCGCCAGATGCTTCAATACGTTGCGCATTGATCCAGTGGGTCTTATCTGAGAGCAAGCAGGCGATTACATTGCCTATATCATCTGGCAAACCGACCCGGCCCAGCGCCGTTTGGGATGCGACAAAGGCATTCAATTGAGCATTATCGCGAACCTGACCGTTACCAAAATCTGTTTCGATAGCACCTGGGGCCAATACATTGACATTGATATTGCGGGAACCCAGTTCCTTCGCCAGATATTTTGTTAAGACCTCGATGGCACCTTTCATGGCGCCATAGGCGGAATATCCCGGCAGAGCAAAACGAGCCAAACCCGAAGATACATTCAAAATAGAGCCACCATCAGCAATCAGTGGTAGCAATGCCTGTGTCAGGAAAAATACCCCTTTAAAGTGAATATTCATTAACTGATCAAATTGCGCTTCCGTGGTTTCAGCAAAACTGGCGTGAATACCAATACCCGCATTATTCAACAGGTAATCAAACTGCGTGGTTTGCCAGACTTGAGCTAGCTGTTCTTTCACTTGTTCAGCAAAAGCAGGGAATGCATGGCTGTCGGCGACATCCAACGGTAATGCGGTCGCTTTACCACCTAATTTTTCAATTTCAGCAACAACGGCCAATGCTTCTGAGGCGTGGTTTCTGTATGTCAGAATAATATCAACATTGTGTGTGGCCAGTTTCAGCGCCGCATTACGACCCAGTCCGCGACTACCACCAGTGATTAATGCAATTTTACGGCTCATAGCGACTCCTGTGTATGCAAGATATGTCATTCATGTATTCGTTATTCCTCAAGTTTAATTGGATGGGAAATAACAGACGGGAAAAGTTTATTAAGCTTTAATTGTCGGATAAATATGCTTTTTATGATTAAACTGTTCGTAATAGTTGAACAATAAGTAAGATAAGTATGAATCAGATAGACGCGATGCAGATTTATGTCAGTGTTGCCGAGCTAAGCAGCTTCACGCTGGCGGCACAGAGTTTGAATTTACCAAAATCGTCAATATCGACAGCCGTCCAACGGCTGGAAAATATGCTGGGGGCACGTCTATTACACCGCACAACTCGACATGTGCAGATGACGCAGGATGGACAGGTTTTCTATCGGCGTTGCAAAGATATCTTGGCGGATATGGAAGATTTACAAAGCCTGTTCCAGCAAGATTCGACCGATTTAAAAGGTCGTTTGCGTATCGATATGCCAATGGGTATTGCCCGCACTATCATCATGCCGCGTTTGAGTGAGTTTATGGCGCTGTATCCGAATATCGATATTGAAGTGAGTTGTACCGATCGGCTGGTCGATGTGGTGCATGAAGGTTTTGATTGTGTATTGCGAGTCGGGAGCTTATCTGATTCAACGCTGATTGCCCGGAATGTTGGCCAACTTGAATTACTCAACTGTGCCAGTCCTGATTATCTATCAACCTGCGGTACACCTCAGTGTCTGGACGATTTGGCAAAGCATCAGCTGATTTATTATGTAACCACATTAGGAACCAAACCCAGTGGTTTTGAGTATGTGGAATATCCTGCAAAAACGATTCGTCATGTGGCAATGGCAGGAAGAGTTACCGTGAATAATTCCGATGCCTATGAAGCAGCTTGTCTGGCGGGGCTGGGGATTATTCAGGCTCCGCGAATTGGAATGCAGCCGCATATTAACCGGGGCGCTTTAGTGGAAATATTGCCCGAATATCGCGCACAACCTATGCCTATTTCATTGTTATATGGCAATCGGCATCATTTGCCCAAACGAGTATATGTATTTATGAATTGGCTTGAGGAGCAACTCAATAATTTGCGTGATTAGCGGCTGGCCTTGCTAAGACACAGCCGCTTGCTTTAATTAAACACCATTCCAACGTTTAAACAATACGCTGGCATTGACGCCTCCAAAGCCGAAACCGTTGGAGATAGCATATTCAATGGGCATCGAGCGGGCCGTACCGTGAACGATGTCGACACCTTCGGCAAATGGGTCAATCTGCTCCAGATTTCGGGTTGCAGGTGCAATCTGATCGCGAATGGCCAGCGCAGTAAAAATGGCCTCGATACCGCCTGCTGCGCCTAGCAAATGTCCGATTGCCGATTTGGTCGAGGTGACAGCAGGGTGATTTTCTGTACCAAATACGGCTTTGATGGCAGCCAATTCGCCTTTATCCCCGACCGGTGTTGAAGTGGCATGAGCGTTCAGATGTTGAATTTGCGATGGTTGAATGCCGGCCTGGCGGATTGCGGCCGTCATGGCCCGTCGTGCACCATCACCATCCTCTGGCCCGGCAGTCAGGTGATAGGCATCAGCACTAGTACCGTAACCCACCAATTCCACAATCGGGGTAGCGCCACGTGCCAGAGCATGTTCCAACGATTCAATGACCAGAATCCCGGCGCCTTCTCCCATGACAAAACCATCACGATTGAGGTCAAATGGGCGAGATGCCTGCTCTGGCGTATCGTTGAACGAAGTTGATAATGCACGGGCAGCGGCAAATCCGCCTAAACTGACACGATCAATCGTTGCTTCTGTACCACCGCACACGGCAATCTCAGCTTCCCCGTTACGGATCATGCGTGCAGCATCGCCAATAGCCTGAACACCTGCTGCGCAAGCGGTAACTGGTGCACCTAATGGGCCTTTAAATCCAAAATTAATGGACACATGGCCCGCGGCCATATTGACCAGAAACGAAGGGATCGTAAACGGTGATAAACGACGTGGCCCTTTGGTATCGGTAATGCGAACCGCTTCAGCAATAGCAGGAAAACCACCAATACCGGAAGCAATAATGGTGGCTGTACGCTCTTGTTCTTCAGGTGTTTTGGCTATCCAACCGGCTTGTGTTAGCGCTTCTTTTGCTGCGGCGATCGCAAACATAATAAAGCGATCCATTTTTTTCTGCTCTTTCACTGGGATCACGTCATCCGGGTTGAATCCGGCAAGCGGGTCTTCTTCCCGGGAAGGAACAACGCCACCCACTTTAGCGGGCAGGTCTGCGGTGACGGATTCCGCCAGACGGCGTAATCCAGATTGTCCGGCCAGTAAGCGTTGCCAAACTGTTTCGATACCACAACCGAGAGGTGTTACGGCTCCCATGCCGGTGACGACAATCCGACGTAATGTCATGATAAATTTTCCTCGTGGTAATGCACTTCAGTAATAGTGAGATGACTATGGTGCTGACGCTGATGATGTTCAAGACGCTGGCGCATACCATCTGATGCGGCAGGGCCAGGAACGAGTTTGTGTGTTAGCGCTGAAATTTCATGGCCCGTTACTTTATCGATGACAACAGGCTCGGCAATATGGCCTGTTTCTAAGTCAGCCAACTGAATGCTGGGACCTTCCGGCGCAAAGTGTTTATTTCCCCAAGTTAGTAATGTTGTCAGTACAGGGCTTAAATCGTATCCCCGAGAAGTGAGTATATATTCATATCGGGGCGGGCGTTCAGAATAGAGACGTTTTTCCAATAAGCCTCCATCCACTAAAGTCATTAAACGCCGTGTCAGCATGTTGGGGGCAATATCCAGGCTTTTCTGAAATTCATCAAATCGTGTTAAGCCGTGAAAGGCATCCCGAATGATCAATAAACTCCACCATTCACCAACTGATTCCAGACTACGAGCAATAGGGCATTGTGTAGCACTGAGATTTTTTCGACGCATAATGACTTCTTAAATCAGTAACTAGCATAATGATAGTTACTATATCCGAGAGAGCCTTATAATACAAGGCGCTAAGAACACTGCCCGTCAGTAAAAGTTTCTATGTGCCTGATAACTCATTATTTGCATCAATTGTGACAGGCCTATATGACATTTTTATGTGTTGACCTTATTAACGGATGAACACTAGATTTTCAGTATTGGTAGTATTAATAGATCTATTTTTTGATGATTAAGCGAGTCTTACATTTTTCCCAGAAGGTTAAGGCTTATTTCAGTTTTAGTTTGCGATTCAGTCATTTTGATAGCCAATTTTTTATTCCACGGCGTTTAGAAAGGATATAAATATTAGCTATTATGTGTCTGAGCGTATTCGGTGTAACGACAGCCTTGTTTCAGCATAAAAACAATAGTACCGAATGATATTCATGAAAAAACAGGTGAGATACTTAATGGTTAAATTGGGTTTTGTGACTTTTTATATAAAATCTTTTAATTAAGTTTAAAATTAGATGGCAGATATATTGTGAAATAATTTTAATATGCTAAATTATATTTGAAAGTAATCTCCCGGTTAACATTCTTCGTTTTGTAAGGCAAAAATCATGTCAGACTTTTTAAGAACTTTTTTAAATGCACGTAGTTTGCGTGCGGTAACTCGTGAATTAACCCTCGAACAGTTGAACGAAGGTTTCGAAAAGTTAAAGGTTATTGTTGAAGAACGTCGTGAGTCTGAAGAAGTATCAAGAAAGCAGCAAGAAGAACGTTTGCGCAAAATTGCCGAATATAAAGAAAAGCTTCGTGCAGATGGAATTGACCTGAACGATTTAATTCAGGGCGAAGTTGCTTCAGAAGGCAAAGCAAAACGCGAACCACGCCCTGCTAAATATGAATATATTGATACTGATGGCGAACGCAGAACATGGACAGGCCAAGGCCGTCAGCCTGTGCCTATTCGTGAAGGCATTGCAGCAGGTCAATCACTGGATGATTTCCTGATCAAATAAGATATTTTTCGCGCATATCACAACCGGATATGCGCGTTATTTTTTATAATTCAATTCCACTTGGCACAGGGACAATTAACTCTGTAGCATCTATATCGATATCAGCCTGGCGCATCAAATCTAAGATCTTTTCGCGTATATGAGACTGATAGTTAAAAAAATACATGATGATATTGAAAAACTTACCATTGACGATGGCGCCTCGTTTGCTTTTATAGCAAAGAAGATAGTCCAGATCTATTCGCGAAATTGAATGTACGAGTTCACAAATGAGTGAATCTAACATCTCTCTGTGGTGATGTAATGTAGCCAGATCATCAGAAACAATTTGATTGAGATCTTCAGGAATAGAGCTGGATACAATAGGAGCAAGAGCTGAGTAATTTGCAGGGTGTAGAGTAAATCGTTTCAACCATAATGTATCGACAATAATGAGATGATTTAACATGGCTACAATAGAATCAATAGGGGCTCCGTTATCACGGGAAACACCAAAAGGGAACTCGCAAAGCAAGACATTATAAATTTTGCCATTCATCCATTCGTTATAAGTTGCTCTGAGGCAGATATGATTCAATCGGTCCAATATGAATCCTTTATCTATTGCCAGATGAGTGCGATAACATTATTTTTTGTCTTATCCACGTCAAATCTATTCCTTAGATTCTTGTTATTATCATCAACAGAAACAGCTTATCGTATGAACCAAGTATATTCTCCGAATGTAACATTCGCGTTGTCGCATATCACGCAAATTATTTATTGAATAGGAATAAGCATATAGCAATGATTTTAAAGGATTCAATGGCTACTCTTCTTCGGAAGAGCTGCATTTCGACAGGCGGTCCCGTCATAGCTTGGAGGCTTATATGAATCTTACTCTTCAACTGCTCATCGATGTTTAGTCAGCGAAGTAAGCAACCAAGTCTCATTTGGGGATTTATTTTGCAAGGGTTACAAAAGAATACATAGAAATTGCCGAATTGTTATACATGCAAACTAAATATCGGTTACATTTTTGTAATACTTAGTATTTTAAATTTCATATGGACATTCTTCATCTCGATATCAAGAGCATGATGCTGATGTGTGTGTTTATCGGCGTATTAATCACTGGCGGGTTGGCTGCACTGCTTCGGGATCGGTATGTCTGCCCCGGCATGCACCACTGGGTCAGTGGTTTTTGCATTTTGACGATGGGTGTTTTCTTCGCGGTTGGTCGGGCGTTTTATCCGCTATGGGTTAGTCTGTTATTCGGTAATTTATTCAGTTTTTTGGGCGCAAATTTATTATGGCTGGGGTTACTGAAATATAATCAGCGAATTAAAACGCGCCATTATGGCGTTATTGGCATTTCGGTCCTGACCGTCGTCGTGCTCTTATTCATGCTTAAAATGGGGATAACGGAAATAAAACGAGCAGAGTTGGTCTCTGTAGTTTTTAACCTGCAAGGTATTTTGTGTGCAAGGGAAGCATTCCGGGATAGGGCAAAGTATGAATCTGGGCGGCTGATGTTTGGTCTGACCTGTATTCTGGTCATTATCGGGTCGTGCTTGCGCTTTCTGACCTATCGATATGACGAATCGTATTCACTGCTAACGACCAATATAAGCAATCTTTTGCTGATCTTTAATGCCATCATTGTTTTCCTGGGTTTAAGTTTCAGCATCATGTTGATTACTTCACAGTGGTTACAACAAAAGCTGGCTGTGTTTGCTGCCTATGATTCGCTGACGGGGATTTATAATCGCCATGGTTTGAATGAACAAACAACCGCATTATTTGATCCCAGAAAAAAAAGAATGTTCAGTCATTTTTGTGTGGCTATGATCGATATTGATTATTTCAAAAAAACGAATGATGACCATGGGCATCATGTCGGTGATTTGGTTCTCAAAGAGGTTGCGGCCAAATTGCGTGAAAATATCCGGCATAACGATATTCTTGCTCGGTATGGTGGCGAAGAATTTATCGTTGTTTTACCTGCGATGAGTCAGCAAGATACATTGAATTGGGCCGAACGAGTATGTAAGGAAATTGCTCAACAGCCTATTTATGTTAATGGCCTCATGATCTCTGTCACTATCAGTGTTGGTTTGGCTGAAATATTGTCCACAGCCAAATACTCATTGGACGACGCTATTAAAAAAGCGGATACAGCCTTATATCAGGCGAAAGAAAGTGGACGAAATAGAGTCTGCTGCTTTTCTTAAGACATTGAATCACTGCTAAAGCTGTCAGTCAGGCAAGCCCATTAATTATTGCAATAACCGATATAATTTGAATTCCATAAATTCAAATATACGGGAGAGCATAATTATGCCGGCGATTGCCAGAGTAGGTGATTTACATGCCTGTCCGCAGCGAGGACATGAAGTGAATGCAGTTGTCAGCGGATCGTCAGATGTCATCATTAATGGCATGCCCGCGGCGACAGTGGGTTCGTCAACCGGGTGTGGTGGCTCCATCGTGACGGGAAGCAGTACAGTCACAATCAACGGTAAACCAGTGGCGGTATTAGGTTCCGTGACTAATCATGGTGGTGTCATTGTTTCCGCTGCCAGTAATGTATTAATTGGTTAAAAAATACAGATAAGCTTCATCATGGAGCTTATCTTTCCTGTTCTCTCAACTTCTCGTTTCCGCGCATTATCTGTTCTTCTTTTTCTTCCTTTGCTTCATTTATGTAACGACTTCAGCGGTGTGGTTGTTTGGGTGGATGACTGTTTATTTTTCTCTACACAAACAGGAAAAATTCTTCACACATAACTTGCATTTAAAATGAACATTAAACTAAGATACAAACACTGCATATGAGATGCACATTATGTTGAGGACGAAATCATGACTTTGCACGTTAAGAACAATATCTACTGGGTTGGCAAACAAGATTGGGAACTGCGCGAATTTCATGGCAGCGAATATTCCACGCATAAAGGCTCCAGCTATAACAGCTATCTGATCAAAGAAGAGAAGGTGGCGTTGATTGATACGGTGTGGAGCCCATATGCCGATGAGTTTGTGACGAATCTGGCGAATGAAATTCCGTTGGAGAAAATCGACTTCATCATTGCCAACCATGCAGAAATTGATCATAGCGGTGCATTGCCTGCGTTACTGGCGAAGATCCCAAATACCCCGATTTACTGCACCGCCAATGGTGTGAAATCGTTGAAAGGGCATTTTCACCAAGACTGGAATTTCCAGGTTGTTAAAACCGGTGATTCTCTTGATCTGGGGAATGGTAAAAAGCTGGTGTTTGTCGAAGCGCCGATGCTGCACTGGCCGGACAGCATGATGACCTATATGACCGACGATGCGGTGTTATTCAGTAATGACGCGTTCGGTCAGCACTATGCCAGTGATCAACTGTATAACGATCTGGTCGATCAGAATGAACTGCATAATGAATGCATCAAGTATTACGCGAATATCCTGACCCCGTTCAGCAAACTGGTGACGCAGAAAATTCATGAAGTGCTGTCATTCAATCTGCCACTGGACATGATCTGTACTTCTCACGGCATTATCTGGCGTGATAATCCGGCGCAGATCGTTGAGCAATATCTGAAATGGGCTGATTCCTATCAGGAAAATCAGATCACGCTGGTCTATGACACCATGTGGGAAAGTACCCGCAAAATGTCGGAAGCGATTGCCTTTGGTATTCGTAAAGCCGATCCGAGCGTGACAATTAAACAATTCAATCTGGCGAATTCCGACAAGAATGATGTGTTAACGCAGATCTTTAAATCGAAAGCGATTTTGATCGGCTCACCAACCATCAATAACGTGATGTTACCGCAAGTCGCTGCGTTGCTGGAAGAGATCCAAGGTTTACGTTTCACCGGCAAAACTGCTGCTGCATTTGGTAGCCATGGCTGGAATGGTGGTGCGGTGAATCGTATTACGCAGCGTTTGAAAGAGTGTGGTTTTAATACACTGGAAGGCACCAAAGTTGAGTGGCGTCCAACACAAGAAGCGCTGCAAGAATGCGAAGCCTACGGTAAAAATCTGGTGGCGCAATTAGGTGGCATATCTGCTTGTGAAGCGAAACAAACGGTGACGACTGAATTGCCATCTATGGTTTGTCGTACTTGCTCATGGGTTTATGACCCGGCGGAAGGCGAAGTGAATCAGGGCGTTGAACCGGGAACGGCGTGGGAAGATGTGCCGGAAAGTTTCCTCTGTCCGGTCTGTTTTATGGGTAAAGATGATTTTGACCCGAAAACTGAATCTGTCGCCAAAGCAGCGTAAAAGGAGGCCATCATGGCAGCACATCATCCGGTCGTGATCGTCGGCAGTGGTTATGCCGGTCTGCAACTGGCGCGACAATTTCGCCGTCAAGCGCCCGCCACGCCACTGGTTATTGTCTGCGCCGATGACGGTGCGGACTACCCAAAACCGCAATTGAGCCATGCAGTCAGTAAACGTCAGTCAGCAACCGATCTGATCCGAAAATCGGCGAAAGAAGTTGCGTTGGAATTAAAGGCATTATTGATAACCGGGCAACAAGTGAAAGCGATTGACCCTGAACGACAAGTGATTCAACTGGCGGAGCGGGAATTACCTTATCGCGATCTGGTGTTGGCTGTGGGGGCTGAGGCATGGGTTCCGCCCATCGGTGGCGATGCGATAGATGAGATCATCACGCTGAACAGTTTGCAGCATTATCAGCAATATCAGAATCAATTGGCGAACAGCCAACGGGTATTGATCGTCGGCAGTGGTCTGATTGGCAGTGAGCTGGCGAATGATTTTCTGCTGGCTGGAAAACAGGTAACTTTGTGTGATCCGACTGACCGACTGTTGTGTTCGTTAACGCCCGAATTTGTCAGTGAGCGGTTACATAACGTGCTGGCTCAGGCTGGCTGTGAGTTTGCTTTCAATACAACCCTCGCATCATTAAATCAGCAAAGTGATGGTTTGCTGGCAACATTTAGTGATGGTTCATCAATTGTAATTGATAGTGTGGTGTGTGCTGCCGGGTTGCGTCCGCGGATCGCGTTGGCGCAAGCTGCCGGGCTGAATGTAAACCGGGGGATCGTGGTCGATAAGCAACTGATAACCAGCGCGGCGCACATTTATGCGCTGGGTGATTGTGCCGAAATTGACGGGCAGTTATTACCTTATTTACAACCGATCACCGTGAGTGCGCAGGCGTTAGCGAAAACATTGGCTGGCGAACAGACGCAGGTGCAGTGGCCGGTGATGCCGGTCAATGTGAAAACCAGCAGTTATCCGGTACAGCTGGCTGGTGAAGTACGCAGCGATGATTTGATTTGGCAGTTAGATGAAGACGACAGCGGTCTGACTGGGCAGGCATTCCGACAAGATGCCTTAGTTGGTTTTGTCACCAGCGGGCAACATATCACGCGTAGTATGGCGTTGATAAAGCAGTTGTCTGAAAATTAGCCTAAGCTATGAGGTATGTTCTCGATTCAGTTGCATTTTAGTTCTGATGCTTTTTATTTCCGTTAGGGTAAGGGGCGTATATGACTAACTGGGTAAACGGAAGAGTACATGAGGTCATTCGCTGGAATGACCGGCTCTGTTCGATCAAGGTAAAAGCCGATTTAGCCCCGTATGTCGCGGGGCAATTTGGTAAGTTGTCACTGATCATTGATGGCGAACGGGTAGGCCGCGCCTATTCGTTTGTAAACCCACCGCAAGCGGAATATCACGAGTTTTATCTGATCAAAATTCCGGAAGGCCGGCTATCACCACATCTCTTTAATTTACAACCGGGCGACGAATTACAAATTTCGCATGAAGCCAGCGGGTTTATGACGTTAGCCGAAGTGCCAGAAGGGCGTGATCTCTGGATGATGGCAACTGGCACAGCGATCGGGCCATTTCTGGCCATTCTTTCTGAACAACAGGTGTTTCAGCGTTTTCAGAATGTCGTGTTGGTGCATGGTGTTCGTGAGCGGGAAGATCTGACCTATCAATCTCTAATACAATCGTTTAAGACACAATGGTCACCACGCTTTCGCTATATTCCGATTGTGAGCCGGGAAGAGTGCCTGGATATTCTGCAAGGGCGCATTCCGGCGTTACTGGATAATGGCTTGCTGGAAGCATCGGCGGGTTTGGTGATTTCACCAACGTGTACGCAAACCATGTTGTGCGGTAATCCGGCGATGGTAAAAGATACCTTTCATGCCTTAGAGCAAAAAGGGCTGAAAAAGAATCTCCGGCGGGAACCGGGGCACATCACCATGGAAAATTACTGGTAAGCCATCAAGCCGTTTTTTGCGTGGGAACGGGAATGGCATCAACGTCGATCTGCAATATCGCAATGATCTGATCGGCGTTGTTCACCAGATCGGACAACGTAAAATCATCCATCGCCGTCAGAAAAGCTTCCATTCCCACTTTTAAGGCTCGCGTCAGACGACAAACAGGCACTAATTTGCAGCCGGGTGAGCCGCAATCCACGCCATCTAGATTATTTTCTAAATCCCGGATCACCTGACCGATGCGAATATCACGCGGTAATCGTGCCAGCGTAATACCGCCGTTTTTCCCTCGTATCGAATGGAGATAACCTAGACTGACCAACTGCACCACGACCTTCACCATATGGTTACGCGAGATGTCATAGTAGTTGCTGATTTCAACCACGCTACTCCGTGCACCGGGTGGCAGGCAGGCCATAAACATCAGGGTGCGTAAACCATAATCTGTATACGTGGTTAATTTCATTTCATTAGCTCATCAGAATTTACCCTGAAAATATATCACAACCCCGTTCACTGGAGCGCTGTATCAGTTAAAAATAGATATTTCCAATGCATATTTAATGTGCGAATGGCATCAGACTCTGTTATTGCAGCGTGTCTACAGCCAGCACTGAGGAAAGTCTTGTTGAGTCATAAGTCTGATGGTCATTGGTGTTTTCCGGTTTTAGTAGGTAAAAATCAGATTGAACGTAATGGAATAAGTTTGTCGAAACAAGGAGTTCTCTTCAATTTTGCATGAAATCACATCAACAGAGATCCACAGCCCCTAAGCAAGTTATCTTCTCTTTATTACCCGCTAACCTCTTACGGCTGGTTTTATATCGTGATATACAATTTACCCAGTCAGGTAGCGATTAATTACCCAGGTCATAAGGAATAACCATGAAATTAGCCATCATCAGTGGCGGGTCTAAGGGGCTAGGTCATGCGATAGCCGAAAAGCTTATTGTGGATGGTTATCAGGTAGTGGAGTTTTCACGGAGTGCGCCGCATGCATACTCCGTCAAACTGGATTTCTCCGCGCCTGATCTTATGTTGCCGGCATTGTCGGCAAATTTGGAAACGTTGGCAGCAAAACAATGGGATGAAATTGTCGTGGTCAGTAATGCTGCTTCATTGAGCCCGATTGGGCCAACATCGAAGAAAAATTCGATGGCGGTTTTGGCCAATATTAATATCAATTTCACCAGCGCTATTTTGTTCATGAGTGAAGTGATAAAACATTTCCAGTCACAGCCATGTCGGAAAGTATTAGCCAGTATTTCATCTGGGGCGGCTTTAAAGGCCTATTCCGGCTGGTCACTGTATTGTTCTGCCAAAGCGGGGTTGGAAAGTTATGTGCGTACAGTGGCCGTAGAGCAGGAGAGTGAGACATCGCCGTTTGTGATGCTGAATATTGACCCCGGCGTGATGGATACCGACATGCAGTCGTTGATCCGCAGCTCGCATAAAGATGATTTCCCCGCAGTGGATTATTTCATTCATCGGAAGGAATCGGGTGAGTTAAGAACGCCAGACCAGGTTGCGATTGGTGTAGTAAAAATATTACATTCTGATGCAACGAGCGGCACGCGGATTGCCGTATTTAGCTGAGTTAGTGAGCCATGCAGCAATCAAACAGCAAATATGTAATTTATCGGCATGTGATCACCGGGGCGTATCAGGTTTTCGAAACCAACAGTAAAAAAGAGGCGATCCGGTTTATCAAATCGATCCGTTATCACATCATCAAAAAACCGCCGTTAGATTCTGGCTATTATCTGGTCATAAAAAAACAAGTACGCATTCAAAATAATGAATTATTGAACTGGGTGAAAGAACAGAAACAGGCACAGACGTTTACGCCGGAAGAACAGAAAAAAATCGGAGCGCTCGCGTTCGGGCTGTTGTGTTTAGTGATTGTGGTGGGAATTGCGGTTATCCGATGATATCGGCGCTACGACCGATATCATCCGCATATGTTAACTGAAGATGCGGTTGTTAACTGAAGATGCGGTGTGCCCAAGTCGTTAACCCTGAGGCCACACTACCAAACAGATCCCCGAAAATAATGCGTGCCTCGGGATATGCCGCACGAATATAGGCATCAACGATGGGTGAACGCGCAGTACCGCCAGTTACGTAGATAACATCGGGTGCAACCTGGGCTTGCTGCTCAACTTCCTTCATCAAACTGATGAATTTATGCAATTCATTACTGATCGCAGTCTGTAGTTGCTCGCGGTTAATGTCAGTGCGTAAACCTGCTTCGAGATAAGCCATATCAACGGAAGTCACTTCGGTGGATGATAAGGCAATTTTTGCCCCTTCTGCACTCTGGCTGATGTGGTAACTGAGCATGCTTTCATAAATATGCAGCAAACGATCGAGCACTGTATCGGGGCGAGCATCGCGTAACAGCTTGTGAATTTCACGGCCATTTACGGCAGAATAGAAGGTTGTTTGTGCATCGACATTATTGATACAAACCGCATTCCAGAACATGTTGGCTGGTGTTGGTAAGCCTGTTTTTAACAATTCATCTTTGCCAAACAGGGGGGCAAGCTGACGGAAGGAGAGTTTAATATCTAGGTCTAAACCACCGATCCGATCGCCGGAATAACCTAAGATCGATTCATTGCGGTCGGTCAACTCACGATAGGCTGGGCCAACTTTGATCATGGAGCAGTCAGTCGTACCACCTCCAATGTCGACGATCAGTGCGGTCAGGTTTTCATTCAGCGAACGCTCGTAATCCAATGCCGCGGCAATCGGTTCAAATTGAAATTCAATGTGTTTGAATCCGGCATCGGTGGCTGCCGAAGTCAGAACCTGAATGGCTTGCTGGTTACCAACTTCACCCTGAGTGCCATGAAATTTAACTGGTTTTCCGATAACAACCGAATCAATCGGGCTGACAGTCTGAGTTTCCCCCAGTCGTTTGATATTACTCATCATCAGATGAACAATTTTTTCATAGGTCAGCAGTTGCTGGGGTTTTAGCCGGGCGCCTAAAAACGATTTCGGTGATTTGACGAAAAAACCATCCTCTGGGGATTCCAGAAATTTTTCTATCGCACTATTACCGAAGATTTTTTCACCGTCACCACTGATGGCATGGGCCAGTGTCTGATCATGTGGCCGCAGCTGCATGAACTGTTGCGATTTACCGATATAAACCGTCGAGGAGATAAAACGGCTGCCGTTATCCAGTGTTAGCAGTTTAGGCTGGTTGTCTTCCCAGATACCTAATGCTGAGTTTGATGTTCCAAAGTCCAGGCCAGCGTACATAGCAGATCGTCCTCGTTTATCGCGGCCGGCGAAGTTACCATAACCGCTCTGCTATCTCCAGCCTCAGCGACTAATTAACCGCAGAGGATTTGCCGATCGTTTTACGTGCGATGATGCGAGCCAGAGCGGGCCCAAGGAAGATCACCAGAAACAGACGAACAGTCTGCAGTGCCATGACAAATTCAAGATCCACATGATGGCTGGAAGCAGCAATGACGGCGATGGAGTCCATACCACCTGGGCTGGTGGCGAGATAGGCCGTCAGGGGATCAAGATGAAATTGCCGGACTAATAACCAGGCTAATCCACCACAAAAGCCGACCAACAGCACAATAGAAAGAATGATCTGGGGCAAGGCCCGGAAGGCATGTTGTAAAACAGAACGCGTAAAGCCAAGACCAATGCGCCACCCCATTAACGCATAAGCCATGCTGAGTAACCATTCCGGTAAATCAATCGTGAGCAGATGAACGCTTTGCAGGGCCATTCCCAGCAGCATTGGCACCAGCATGGCACCGGAAGGGATGCGGGCAATACGGGCCAGAAAAATTCCGCCGAGAGCCAATTCCACAGTTTCTGCGGTATGTATCTGTAAAGGGGGAAACCAGATGATGGGCGGTGGTACGACAGATGTATCGACCCAGAGTCGCGCAATAATGGATGCCGCACTGGCGACGACAATGACACGCAGATATTGCATAAAAGCAACCAAACGGGCATCGGCGCCAAATTCCTCAGCCATCAGCACCATCGCTGCAGCCGCACCTGGAGATGAACCCCAAATTGCCGTGGTGCCGGGCAGCACTTTTAATTTACTGATCACCCAGCCCATGAAGCTGCTTGCGGCGATGGTCGATAGCACAATCAGCATGAACAATGGCCAATGTTTTGCGAAAGTGGGGAGCATGCCGGAGGAGATGGATTGGGCTACTAAACAGCCGATAATCGCCTGTGCGGTAACAAAAAAAGGACGCGGCACTTGTAACGTGCCTCCGCGTAAATTCCAGATAATACCGGCCAGCATCGGGCCAAGTAATAAGGCGCCGGGTAATTGAAGCCATTGCAGCGTCAACGCAATCATGGCCGACAGAATAATTAACGCAGACCACTGTATGACGTGTTTCAGTCGGTGTGTTTTGTCTGTTTGTTCAGACATGATGACTCCACTTGGCAAATTCACATATACCCAAAGTAATTGGAGTTGCAGCCAGGCGACACGAGAATGAATCCTCATAGCATAGATAGACTATGTGATTGGAGTGAGAGAGCGCAGTCAACGCAGATGCAACTTCAAGTACGAAGGGTATAAATCATACGCCAATGCTGTACTCATGCAGGGAGTTTTTATTTATTTAAATAAACAGCAGCCTGACAGACCTATCTTAAAACAACGCCTGTCAGGCTGAGTGTCGCTGATGGTAAGCTGTTTATTTTGCCTGCATTATTTTTAGCATTTCATGCGCAACCAGTTCTGACGAGGCTGGATTTTGACCGGTGATCAGGTGACCATCAATCTGGGCAAAAGGCATCCAATCCGGCCCTTTGTTGTATTGACCGCCATTGGCGATCAGCATCTCTTCAACAAGGAATGGCACTACATTTGTCAGTTGTACGGCGTCTTCTTCCGTATTGGTAAAGCCAGTGACTTTCTTGCCTTTGACCAGTGGTTCTCCGTTTTCTGCTTTGGTATGACGGAAGATTCCGGGGGCATGACAAACAGCACCTACCACTTTACCTGCCTGATGCATGCCTTCGATTAAAGCGATGGATCTTGGGTCTTCAGCCAGATCCCATAGCGGGCCGTGTCCGCCTGGATAGAACACTGCATCGTAGTTTTCAGCTTGAACATCACTGAGTTTGTGGGTGTTCGCGAGCAAGTCTTGACTTTCAGGATCGGCTTTGAAACGTTTGGTCGCTTCGGTCTGAAAATCCGGTTCATCACTTTTCGGATCAAGCGGTGGCAGGCCGCCTTTGGGGGAGGCTAATGTGATCGTGGCGCCCGCATCTTTAAATACATAATAAGGAGCTGCAAACTCTTCCAGCCAGAAACCTGTTTTGTGACTGGTATTCCCCAGTTGATCATGAGAGGTTAAAACAATCAGTACGTTCATTCGGTATTCCTTTTTACTTAAGTGCGTAAGTGGAAAATCTGTATCTTCGGTGGATATATAGTCTGTTCATATCCAGAGAATAACAAAAAACTAACATCAATTAGACCGGTCGTCTAGTGGTTTGTGTTTGATGTTTGCAATTTGGTGCAAAGGCGTTGAAAATGCCCTCATAGATTATTAGACGATCGGTCTAGTTAGTGGGAAGACGAGCCATGGCGACTGAACATAAAGATGTCCGAAAACATATCCTCGATACCGGAAAGAAGGTGATCGTTGGTAAAGGCTTTTCTGCGGTGGGACTGGCAGAGATCCTGAGTCTGGCCGAGGTACCCAAAGGCTCCTTTTATCATTATTTCAAATCTAAGGAAGCATTCGGTGAGGCGTTGCTGGAAGACTACTTTGCCGGTTACAACCAGCGTCTGGAAGTTTTGTTATCAGATAAAAATAAGACGGCGGCAGAACGTTTGCTGACTTACTTGCAACGCTGGCAGACGACACAGGAAAGTACCGATCCGGACGGTCAATGTCTGGTCGTGAAACTGAGTGCGGAGGTTTCTGATCTCTCAGAAATGATGCGCCATGCCCTGCGACTAGGAACAGAGGGTCTGTTGGCACAACTAACCGCGTGTATTGCTGAAGGGGTCCAGGATGGTTCTTTAGCAACGACGTTGATACCGGAACAAAGTGCACTGGCACTCTATGAGTTATGGCTCGGTGCCTCATTGCTAACGAAATTGCGTCATGACAGCAGTGCATTGGATCAAGCCATGCAGACCACACTGAAGCTGCTTGGGCTCAGTGTGGTGGCTTGATTGTCTGTGATGACAACACGGCTATGCGCCGGAATCTAGATGCTGTCGGCTGTGTTTTTGATCAACAGGCCCATTAATGCAGTGGCACAAAACATGGCGCCAGCGAAAAAAGTGGCCGAAGCCCCAAATTGCTCCCATAACCAGCCCGCAATCACACTGGCCAGCAGCATCACGATCCCGCTGGCTAAATTAAAAAAGCCAAACGCGGTGCCGCGCAAATCAGCAGGGGCGGTATCGGCCACTAATGCTGCCAGAATGCCTTGGGTCAAACCCATATGCAGCCCCCAGAGGACAATACCGAGCAACAGCATGCTCCAGTGATCATTGATGGCCAGTGCAATATCGGCAGCGAACAACATGAGCAGGCCGTAGCCTAATAGTTTGTAACGGCTGACATGGTCAGAAAGGTGTCCGAACGGATATGCCGACAGAGCATAAATGACATTCATCAGCACCATGACCAGTGGAATATAAGCTAGCGGTACACCGCTGTCTTTGGCCCTCAGCACCAAAAAGGCTTCACTGAATCGGGCCAGCGTAAAAATGCCGCCAATGGCGACAATCCACCAATAGCGATGGTCTAATCGGCGCAGATTGGACATGACCAGCGGATTTTTACGTTGGGTCGTCGCGGCGACTTCCGGCTCCTTAATTCCCACAGCCAGCAATAACACGGCCAGAAACCCCGGGATCACGGCGACCCAAAAGACCGCGCGGAAATTATTGGCCCACAACAGCATCAATCCCACCGCCAGCAGGGGGCCGAGAAAAGCGCCGACGGTATCCAGTGACTGACGGAGGCCAAAAGCCGCGCCCCGTAATTCCGGCGGAGTAATATCGGCGACCAGTGCATCTCTTGGTGCCCCACGTAACCCTTTACCCACCCGATCGGTCAGCCGTGCAGTCAAAACCAGCCCTAGACTGCTGGAAAGGGCAAAGACCGGTTTGGTAAACGCGCCGAGTGCGTAGCCTGTGACGGCCAGCCATTTCCGTTTTCCAATGTAGTCGCTGATCACGCCGGAAAAGACTTTCACGATCAGGGCGGTGGCTTCCGCCATCCCTTCGATAATCCCCACCATCAGTGTGCTGGCACCCAGCGTGGTTACCATAAAGAGAGGTAACAGACTGTGGATCAACTCAGAGGAAATATCCATCAGCATACTGACAAAACCCAAGATCCAGATTGCAGTCGGAATGTTTCGCCATGAATGAGGTTTCGTTTCTGAATTCATGCTTTTTTACTCCGGAAAAGAAAGCGGGGGGTAAGCTGTTTTTCCACTTCCATCAGCAAATAAAGTAATAAACAGCTGCTCACAATCATGATCCAATCTTGCAGGTCTAACCCGTCAGTACCAAAAAGCAGATGCATAAACGGGAGATAAGTCAGTGCCAGTTGCAGAAGGGATAACAGGAAAATCGCCAGCAGAGCATAACCATTATCCAGCCAGCCACGTACAGAGAAGGTCGAATTTAACAAAGAGCGACAACTGATCAGATAAACCATCTCCGCACCCACTAGACAGTTGATGGCTACCGTTCTGGCCCGGGCAAGATCAGCGTGATGGAGCATGCTCCAATGGTAGATCACCAGTGTCGCGATCATCAGTAATACTGAGACAAACGCGATCCGGAATAACAACACGGGCTCCAGCAAGGCTTCGTGGCTTTGCCGAGGGGAACGTTGCATCAGGTTCGGGGCGGCCTGATCAAACACCAACGGTAAGGAGAGCGTGATGGCGCTGACCATGTTGACCCATAAAATCTGCACGGGGGTGATGGGCAGCGTGATGCCGAGTAAGATCGCGGCAATCATCACCAGTGCTTGCCCGCCGTTGGTCGGCAACAGAAAGACCAGCGCCTTGCGCAGGTTGTCATAAACGGTACGCCCTTCCAGCACGGCGGTTCGCAAGGTCGCGAAATTGTCATCCGCCAGCACCATTTCGGCTGCTTCTTTTGCTGCTTCAGTTCCTTTTTTGCCCATGGCGACGCCGATGTCCGCACGCTTCAGGGCGGGTGCATCATTGACGCCATCGCCGGTCATGGCGACCACATGGTGGTCGGCCTGCAATGCGGAGACCAGCTTTAATTTATGTGTCGGGGTTGCTCGTGCCACGATATCGATGTGGGCCGCTTTTGCCTGTAATTCCTCTGCGGGCATTTGTTCCAGCTCACTGCCGGTGATCACTGTTAGCGGTTCATTTAATCCGAGTTGTGAACCGATGGCCGTGGCGGTGCTGGCGTGATCACCGGTCACCATAATCACATGAATACCTGCCTGACGACATTGCATGATGGCGAGGTGCGCTTCTTCTCGCGGTGGATCCATGATGCCGACCAGCCCCAATAGCGTGAAAGGGTAACAGGTCAGATCTGGTGTCGTCTGTGTCTGATGGGCGGTCGAGATGAAAGGATTCGAAGTTTCAGCTTCGGCCAGCGCCAGCACGCGTTGCCCTCGGGCTGCAAAATGATCAATCGCCTGCTGCCATTCGGTCAGTTCAAGGGGAAGAAAGCCGGTCGGTGTCCATACCTGTGTACAGAACTGCAGGATTTTTTCCGGCGCACCTTTTAGCAGCAGTTGATACGGTTGTGTGCTGCCTTCCGGCGAAGGATGCAGCGTAGCCATATAGCCATGCGTTGATTCAAAAGGAATTTCCGCTAAACGGGGAATCGATTGCTGGATCGCAGCGGGGTCTAGTCCGGCCTTGGCCGCCAGGATCAGCAAGGCACCTTCGGTCGGGTCTCCATGCAGTTGCCAGGGGATCGTTTTCTGATCGAAACGGGCATCGTTGCATAAAACAGCGGCGACGGCGAGTCGTTGTAGGGTTAATTGTTGTGTGTCATTCAGGGCTTTTTGTGCAGAGGTGATATCGCCGAGAGGTGAATATCCCACGCCGCTGACGGCCAATTCACCCTGATGAATTTGTACCGATTGGGCGCTCATTTCATTGCGGGTCAATGTGCCGGTCTTATCAGTACAGATGACGGAAACGGAGCCCAGCGTTTCAACGGCAGGTAAACGGCGGATGATGGCATTATGGTTCGCCATTCGCTGAACACCGATTGCCAGGGTAATGGTAATGACCGCAGGCAGCCCTTCTGGAATGGCGGCGACGGCTAACCCGACTGCGGCCATAAAGAGTTCGTCGATGGGGTAGGCTCGCCAGATCCAACCAAAGAAAAAGGTTAAACCGGTCAGTATTAAAATGGCTTTGGTCAGGGTGGTGCCCAGATCGCCCAGTTGTTTCATCAACGGAGTTGTGAGCGGTTCAACAGAGCGCAGCATACTGCCGATTTTGCCGATTTCCGTATTATCCCCAATATTGACGGTAATACCTCGAGCACGACCTTGCGTGACTAAAGTACCGGCATACAGCATACAAAAACGCTCTGCCAGCGGGGCATCGACACGGACAGGATCAGTTTGCTTTTGCACACTGAACGATTCGCCCGTCAGCGCACTTTCCTGAACGGCTAAATTGATCCCTTCAAACAGACGTAAATCAGCAGGCACCCGATCGCCTGACTCCAGTAAGACAACGTCGCCCAGCGTCAGTTCTTCGGCATCGATCTGCTGACGAACACCATCGCGTAAGACGTGCGTATGCACCCGTAACATCGAGCGGATAGAGGCCAGCGCTTGTTCGGCTTTGCCTTCCTGAAGAAAACCAAAGATCCCGTTGATGATGACGACCGCAAAGATAACTGTACCGTCTGTCCAGCGCCCCAGCAGCCAGCTCATGGTGGCCGCCACCAGCAGGACATAAATCAGTACATTGTTAAATTGCCGGAAAAACTTAACCCACGGGCTTTCGCCTACCGCAGGGGTCAGCCGGTTTGCGCCATATTGCTGGTGGCGTAACTGAACTTGTTCATGAGAAAGCCCATCAGGCTGAGAGTCAACCGTATTGAAAACCTGTTCGGCGGGTTGCGCATGGACATCAAAAGAGAAGGCCGGGTCTGTCATCACTCGCTCCATATTGAAACGTATGCCAGATAAGTATCCTCCTTAAGCATGGCATATGGGAAACGATTGATAACAAATTTGAGGCTTAATTTTCAGTACATTGCTGCACCAGATAGCGAAAAACAATCGGGGAAGAGACTGAATGGGGCGGAATGACGGGGCCTCAGTAAAGTCTGATGGCCCCGCAAGATTAACGGAATGCCGTCGGGTTCACACAGTTTTTGCTCACATCGCCCTTCAGTGCGGCAAGCAGATTGAGTACCGCCAGTTTTGACATTTCATAACGAGTTTCGTGTGTTGCCGAGCCGATATGGGGCAGTGCAATGACATTCGGCAGAGACAACAATTCCGACGTGACTGGTAAGGGTTCTTTCTCAAACACATCTAAACCGGCTCCTTTGATGACACCGGATTTTAATGCATCAATCAGTGCGGCTTCGTCAACCGAGGCCCCACGTCCGCCATTCACCAGAAAGGCCGAGGGTTTCATTTTAGCCAAGGTTTCATGGTTAATGATGTGTCGTGTTTCAGGTGTCAGCGGCAGTACGTTACAGACGAAATCGGCCTCAGCGAGCAGCTCATCCAATGCACAACGACGAGCATGCAAAGTCAATTCGGCTTCAGGTTTAGCCGAGCGGTTGTAATAGAGCACGTTCATGTTAAAGCCAAGTCGGGCGCGGCGCGCAACCGCATAGCCGATGCGCCCCATACCCAGGATACCGATGGTTTTACCATGCACGTTAGAACCATACCAATCCGGCCCGATACTGGCCTGCCATTGCCCTTTTTTCACGTTATCGGCGAGTTCGGTGATGCGGCGGGCGATACATAACACCAACGTAAATATGGTATCGGCGGTGGTTTCGGTTAATACGCCGGGCGTGTGCATCAGGGCGATGTGACGCGCAGTCAGGGCGGCTACATCAAAATCGTCATAACCGACCGAAATGGTGGAGGCAGCCTTGAGTCTGGGGGCTGCGGCAAGCAGTTCATCCGTAAATTTGACACCAACACCGATAACACCTTCTGCTTCAGCTAATGCCTGCGTAAAAGCAGCACGGTTATCAGCATTGATCCCATCAAAAAAAGTGACCCGGCAATGCTGTTCCAGTAAGGCGAGGAGGTCGTCAGGGATGTTCCGATAAAGCACGACATTGGGTTGCATGTTCACCTCTTTATCTACAATGAGTATCACAATGAGTTGAATGTTACCGGTAATGTACTTTATTTTGCTTAAAGCATCCTATGCTAATAAAAGAAATTTAATTGAGAAATCTGAATGATATCGACATGGCTGTTTTATTGGATCATGAACGACCACGCAATGACTTCGGTTCTGGCGCAAAATTGGTTGTTGGGTGTGCTGCTGATCGCCTTGATCGTCTTTCTTGAAACCGGGCTGGTGTTTTTACCGCTCTTACCCGGCGACTCACTGTTGTTCACGACGGGGGCGTTTCTTGGTTTATCCAATATTTCGCCTGTGGTGCCCGTCATTATCATCGCCCTGGCATCGATTGGGGGAGATAATCTGAACTACGCGATTGGTCGTTCGCGATTCGGACAATTTCTGTTACACCGCCGCTGGGTGAAACCGGAATATATTCAAAAGGTACATCATTTTTTCGATGAATATGGCGGGCAGGCGATTATCATTTGCCGTTTTATTCCAGTGGTTCGTGCTGGTACTCCCTTTGTCGCGGGCATGACCGGCATGAACCCTTCGCGTTTTTTTCTGTTTAATGCGATAGGGGGCGTGCTGTGGACCAGCTTGTTTCTGTTGGCTGGAGTCTGGTTGGGCCATAATGCCTGGATCAAAGCGCACTTCTCTTTGCTGGTGTTCGGTATCGTTGTGGTTTCACTGCTGCCGGCCATATGGCATTTCCGTCGTAACTTCCTCAGCCATGATAAATAAGGTTTACAGGCGGTGAGTAAACAAAGAAAATAGTCATGTAAATCATTGGTTATTACTTTGGACAGAAATCCCAGTCCTAAAACTGGATTATCTTCAGAGTCTTAGCCATCCTGCCCTGATAGTGCACCGCTGGCCGAGGCTAATGGTGTAATTTCTGCGTTAAACCCTCACCATCCTGAAGTAATTCCGAAGTGAATAACGATGCGCGTTAGTCATATCAACTTTTTTGCGGGTCACTCGTATGGAAAAAGACATCCTGTTTGATGAACATGACAATAAACAATCGGAACGTTATCAAGCGGCAAAGAAAAGCACCTGGGTCAGCGTTTTCGTCAACTGCCTGCTGACGGCTGGTCAAGTCGTTGTTGGTTTTATTTCCGGCTCTCAAGGTCTGATTGCAGATGGTATCCACTCGTTATCCGATTTGGTGGCCGACTTTGTGGTCTTGCTGGCAAACCATAAAAGCAAAAAAGCAGCCGATGACGATCATCCTTATGGCCATCATCGTTATGAAAATGCCGCATCACTGGTATTAGGTGTCTTATTGCTGGCTGTGGGATTGGGGATGCTGGGATCGGCGATTCATAAAATCCAGCATCCGGAAACCATTGCCAAGGTTCAGATTGTCGCATTGTGGGTGGCGCTGACGGCATTAGTGATGAAGGAGTTACTGTTCCGCTACATGCTGGCAGTCGCTAAACGTGTCCGCTCCAGCATGCTGGTGGCAAATGCCTGGCATGCTCGCTCTGATGCCGCATCTTCGTTGGTGGTGGCAATCGGTATCGTTGGTAACCTGATGGGCTATGGCTTGTTTGACCCGCTGGCGGCACTGATTGTCGGCCTGATGGTGGCGAAAATGGGTTATTCCTTCATGTGGGATTCGCTGCATGATCTGATGGATCGCGCGGCTGATACCGAGACTGAAGATAAGATCAAAACGACGTTGCTGAACACGACTGGGGTGTCAGGCATTCATGATTTGAAAACCCGCAAAATGGGCGATCTGATCGTTGTCGATGTGCATCTTGAAATTGATGGCACATTGTCAGTCAAAGAAGGGCACGATATTGCGGTTGCGGCCCGTAAGGCTGTTTTAGCGCAGCACCCAGTATTAAACGTCATGACGCACGTTGACCCAGCCGAGATCAAATCAGCGAACTGATTGGATAACCGCTAATTACCGCAGTCAGATTGCGTGGCTGCGGTAATTTATTCTCTTCCTGCTGGTAGTTATGACTCAGGCATGCCGGTGCATAATCGGCTGCTTTCATTTCAAACCTCTTTATCGTTAAGAATGTTCGCCACCTGTTGTTGAAGGCTGGGCAGCAACGTTTGTTCAAACCAGGGATTACGTTTAAGCCAGAGATTATTCCGCGGGCTGGGATGCGGTAAAGGAACCTGCTGTGGCCAGTATTTCTGCCAGGATTGCACGGCTTCTGTCACTGAGCTCTGTTCATCCGGCAGGTGATAAGCCATCGCATAGCGGCCAATAATCAGGGTCAGCTTGATATTTTTGAGGTAGGACAACAAAGCCGCGCGCCAGGCCTGTGCACATTCCGGGCGCGGTGGCAGATCGCCCGATTTTCCGGTTCCGGGAAAACAGAAACCCATCGGCAGAATGGCGACTTTCTGTTCATCGTAAAAATCATCACGTGAAATGCCGAGCCAACTGCGCAGTCGGTCACCGCTGGCATCATTGAAGGGAATACCGGTTTCGTGCACCTTGCGCCCCGGAGCTTGTCCGACGATCAGGATCTGCGCTGATTCATGGATCTGCAATACTGGGTGCGGGCCAAGCGGTAACTGTTCGGAGCAGATGGTACAGGCGCGGACACGGGTCAGCAGTGATTCGAGAGAGGCCATGCTTTTCTTGATTCTTTTATCGTAGTGTTGATTCTATAGTGGAGCATTCGGTTATGAACCTCTACTTTCAGTGGGAATTCGATGAACACATATTTGGGAAAATGTGACTGTGGTGCCACAGAAGTGGCAATTTCTTTACCGATGGAGCTGAGTCATTACGCCCCCAGAGCCTGTGATTGTGATTTCTGTACCCGTCATCAGACCGCTTATCTCTCTGACCCGCAGGGTGTGATTGAAATAAAGAGCCGGGTGCCGCTGCATTCGTTGCAGCAGGGTTCCAATCAGGCGACTTTTTTGAGTTGCTCAACCTGTTCCACGATCATGTGCGTGACCTATAGCAAGGGCAGTGTGCGCGTCGGTACGGTCAATGCGACCCGACTCGACGACAAGGCTTTGCTGCAACCGGCCGTATCGGTATCGCCTCAGCGTTTAAGCCCTGAAGAAAAAACAGAACGCTGGCTGGCGTTGTGGAGTCCGCTGAGTGTGAAGAGTTGATCGGTGCACGAATATGAGCATTATTAGTGCGCTTCGTTTCTTTTGTTGTTCAATCATGGTGCGTTTCTCCGCCTTTTCCCCGAAAAATCGAGTGTTATCAGATTGTTTAAATCGGGCATGAAACTTGTATCAAAAATATTAAATTAGATTTGGGACATCGACGTCCGTGCTCTCTCGTGGGGCCGGACGTTTTTTTATTTTTGAGAGGCAAGGATGAGTCGCGTTCATACCAGTTGCGCTTATTGTGGAGTCGGTTGCGGCATTACCGTAGAGGATGCCAAAACCTTGTCTGGTGATACGGAACACCCGGCGAATGGCGGGGCGTTATGTGTCAAAGGCGGCAGTTTGATGGAGACGCTGGCTTTTCCGAATCGTCTGCTGTACCCGCGTTTGCACCGGCAACAGGTGAGCTGGGATAAGGCGCTGGATGAAATGGCAGCTCAGTTCAGCCGCATCATCGCGGAAACCGGCCCGGGATCGGTGGCCTTTTATGTTTCCGGCCAGTTGCTCACCGAAGATTACTATATTGCCAATAAGCTGATGAAGGGCTTCATTGGTGCTGCCAATATCGATACCAACTCGCGCCTGTGTATGTCATCTGCTGTCATGGCGCACAGTCGCGCTTTCGGTGAAGACGTGGTGCCCGGCTGTTACGAAGATCTGGAAATCACCGATCTGCTGGTCATTGCCGGTGCCAATACCGCATGGACGCATCCGGTCATCTTCCGCCGGATCCAGCAGGCGCGGGCGCGGCGTCCTGACATGAAAATGGTGGTGATTGATCCTCGCAAGACCATGACGGCGGAGCAGGCCGATCTGCATCTGGCGGTTCGCCCCGGCAGCGATGTCTGGCTGTTTAACGGCTTAAGCCGCTATCTGCTGGAACATGATCTGGTGGATAACGCCTATATCGAAGATCACGTCAACGGCTTCAGTGAGCTGCATGCGCTGGTGATGACACCGGACTACACGCTGGAGAACGTGGCGCAGAAATGTGGTCTCACGGTCAGTGAGTTACAGACATTCTATCGCTGGTTTGGCGAGAACGAAAAAGCGGTGACGCTGTTTTGTCAGGGGATCAACCAGTCCAATCAGGGGACAGACAAGGGCAATGCGCTAATTAATCCGCATCTGCTGACCGGACGGGTTGGCAAACCGGGTGCGTCTCCGTTTTCGATGACCGGCCAGCCGAATGCGATGGGCGGACGCGAAGTGGGGGGGCTGGCGACACAACTGGCTTCGCACATGACCTTTACCGACGAAAACTGCGATCGGGTTGCCCGCTTCTGGAGTGCGCCGAATATTGCCCGTCAACCGGGCTTAAAAGCGGTGGATATGTTTGAAGCGGTGCGCAATGGCAAGATCCGTGCGTTGTGGGTGGTAGCGACCAACCCGGCAGTCTCATTACCAGATTCGGTGATGGTGCGCGAAGCGCTGGAAAAATGCGAATTTCTGGTGGTTTCTGAAATGACCCCGAAAACCGACACTGCCCAGTTTGCCGATCTATTGCTGCCTGCGGCGGGTTGGGGTGAGCGGGGTGGCATGGTGACCAACTCAGAACGCTGCATCACCCGCCAGCGTGCATTTACTCAGGCACCCGGTGAGGCCAAACCCGACTGGTGGGCAATGGCGGAACTGGGTAAACGTCTGGGCTTCGCCGAGGCATTTAACTACCACGATACGGTCGATATCTTCCGAGAACATGCGGCACTTTCCGGTTTTGAAAACTACAGTCGGCAATTTGATATTTCCTCGCTGGCGACGATGACCGATGAAGAATACGAGCAGTTCACGCCACGGCAATGGCCGTTACCGGCTGGTGAAAGTGGTGTCCGTCAGCGCTTATTTGCTGATGGCCGTTTTTCTACCCCGAATGGCAAGGCCAATCTGCTGGCCGTGGTGCCACAAGAACCCGTGCTGAAACGCAAGGCAGAACGGCAGGCGGGGAGTTGGTTACTGAATACCGGTCGGTTGCGTGATCAGTGGCATACCATGACCCGTACTGGTCATTTACCCCGACTGATGGAAACCGAACCGCTGCCGAAGGTCTATGTGAACCAGCAAACTCTGCTGGCGAGCGGATTCAGTGAAGGTGCGCTGATCCGCATTAACTCGTTGCAGGGTTCCGTCATGACGTTGTTGGGGCGCGACGATGGCTTGCGGGATGGCGAAGCGTTTATGCCGATGCACTGGTCGGATGATTTTTCCTCCTGCTCCGGTGTCAACCGGCTGGTGGCGCCGGTGACCGATGCGGTTTCGGGGCAGCCACAGTTCAAGCAAACCGAAGTGATGCCGGAGGCGGTGAATGTTAAATGGCATGGCTTGTGGGTCGGCCAGCATGATCCGGAACTGGACGTAAGCTGGTGGGCGCGTCGTCCGCTGGATGCCGGCGAATGTCGTCGTCTGACCGATGAAACCCGCACGGCCGAAGAGGTCTGGTTCCAGATTGCCCAGCAGGGACGCTGGTTACGTCTACCACTGAAAGGTGGCTGGCTGGCTGTGAAACTGAATCAGGGGCGCATCATTGGTTTGTTGATGGTCAGTACTACGCATCAGCAGGTCAATATTGATTTACTGGCTGGTTTATTAGGCTTGCCGATGAACAGTACGGCGTTATCGACCACGCTAGAACAGGCTTTGGCTGGCGAGAGTAGGATGATCTGCTCCTGCTTCCGTGTCAGCGAAAAACAGATTGTCGATGCGATCAGTGAGCAGGGCATTGGGGAATTGAGTGGCTTGCAGAGCTTGCTGCGTTGCGGCACCAATTGCGGTACGTGTGTGGTTGAACTGAAGAAATTACTTCATAAACATACCCGCAGTAACGACGCTTAAATGACGAAGAACGAAGCAGAGGAGTGTGGCAAATGAGTGGATTTGTTTCGTTAGTCGGTGCGGGCCCCGGCGATCCGGATTTGTTGACCGTCAAGGCATTGCGTTGTATTCAGCAAGCCGACGTAGTGGTGTATGACCGCTTGGTCAGTGAAGACATTTTGGCGCTGATCCCGGCCTCAGCGGCCCGTTACGATGTGGGCAAGCGTTGTGGCGAGCCTAGCCTGAAACAGGAAGCCATCTCGGAGTTACTGGTGACGCTGGCCGGGAAATATCAGCGGATTGTGCGTCTTAAAGGGGGCGATCCGTATGTCTTTGGCCGCGGCGGTGAAGAAGCTTTACTGCTGGTGGCCAATGGTGTGCCATTTGATGTTGTGCCGGGTATTACCGCCGCGATTGGTTGCTCGGCGGCGACTGGTATTCCACTGACGCACCGTGGCCTGTCTCGTTCGGTGACGCTGGTGACCGGGCATGTGCAGGATGGTGGCGAGTTCCACGGCTGGAGTGGTCTGGTCAAAAGTGGTGGTACACTGGTTTTTTACATGGGGCTTGAGCGGGCAACGGAATTGCGTCGCGGCTTATTACAGGCAGGTGCACCGGCAAATTTACCGGTGGCGCTGGTGGTAGCTGGCACCACACGTCAGCAACGGGTTGAAGTCACGACACTCGCGTGTCTGGAACAAACCGCCCATACTTTAACCGGGTTAACGCCGGTTTTGATGATCATGGGTGAGGTCGTTCAGTTGCGTGCCGAGTTAGGTGACATGGCCGAAACACTGCTGCAATCGGTCGCCTAGATCTTCTATTAGGAATCATGGATGAGTTATTCGAAGATCCTGATTTATAGCGATGACATTGCCCAGGCAAACCGCCTGGGTTTGTTATTGAGTCGCTATGGTCATGAGCCTTTTCTGGTGAAACAGATCGACCCAATGCATCCGCCGGGCGGCATCAATGGCGCGATGCTCGACTGCCGGCGCTTACCCGCAGAATGGCGATTAATTGCGACCACACTGGCCAGTCAGGGGCTGCCGGTGGTGCTGTTTATGGAAAACTTGCCTGAAAATCAACAACAACTCTTGTTAGAGGCAGGGGTTACCCTGGTGCCACATCGGGTGGAAGAGAAAGAACCGGTAGAAAGCTGGCTGAAACAGGCCCGTCTGCAACAAGACGTCATGCGGAAACAGCAATTGGCTGTTGACGATCTGACGTTACGTCTGGAAGAAAATAAGCTGATCCAGCAAGCCAAGGCGCGTCTGATGAAGGTTCAGGGGCTGGATGAAGAAACGGCCTACAAAGTCATGCGTTCCACCGCCATGAAAAACAACCAGTCGATGGCCGATCTGGCACGCAGAATTCTCGCCACGCTGGTTGACTGATCCGGTGCGAATGCACCGATTTGACTCATAAAGTTTTACAAAATTGGTTAAAAATGCATAAAAAAGCCATCTTTTAATGAATTTGAAGATTGGCATGAAAGCTGAATGTATCAAATTTGTTAACGGATCAGCCAACGGCGGCTTTCCAACAATTTGGTAACTCAGGCAATGACGCCTCACTGGAATTAACCAGTGAGGCGTTTTTTTTGGAGCAATGGAATGATCAAATTAAAACACAATGCAGTAGCTTGGATGGTCAGTGCGGTGCTGTTGTCTACTTCGGCACAGGCCAAAGTAGGGGCGCCAGAGAAGGAAGAACTGAAACTCGGCTTTATCAAATTGACTGACATGGCCCCTTTGGCCGTCGCCTATGAGAAAGGTTATTTTGAAGACGAAGGGCTGTACGTCACGTTGGAGGCGCAGGCTAACTGGAAAGTGTTACTGGATCGTGTCATTGATGGTGAGCTGGATGGGGCGCATATGCTGGCAGGGCAGCCATTGGGTGCAACCATCGGCATTGGAACCAAAGCCGATGTGGTGACTGCCTTTAGTATGGATCTGAACGGCAATGCCATTACTGTTTCCAACTCAGTCTGGGATGCCATGAAGGCCAATCTGCCGAAAGATGCGAGCGGTAAGATTGTTCATCCGATCAAGGCAGATGCGCTGAAGCCGGTAATCAAGTCTTACAAAGATCAGGGTAAGCCCTTCAATATGGGCATGGTCTTCCCGGTTTCCACGCATAACTACGAGTTACGTTATTGGTTAGCCGCGGGTGGTCTGAACCCCGGCTACTATGCGCCGAAGAAAGGCGATAACGCCGGGCAATTACAGGCTGATGTGTTGCTGTCAGTGACTCCGCCACCACAAATGCCAGCCACACTGGAAGCGGGCACGATCTCCGGCTATTGCGTGGGTGAGCCGTGGAATCAGGCGGCGGTATTCAAGGGTATCGGTGTCCCGGTGGTGACCGATGATGATGTCTGGCATGACAACCCGGAAAAGGTATTCGGTGTTTCAAAAGCTTGGGCGGATAAATACCCGAACACGCACATTCATCTGATCATGGCGCTGATTCGTGCCGCTTACTGGCTGGATCAGAACAACAACGCCAATCGTCAGGAAGCTGTAAACCTGCTGGCGAAACCGGAATATGTCGGTGCCGATGCCAAAGTGATCGCCAACTCCATGACCGGCACCTTTGAGTTTGAGAAAGGCGATAAACGCCCGGCTTCTGACTTCAACATTTTCTTCCGTCATAACGCCACCTATCCCTATTACTCCGATGCAATTTGGTATCTGACCCAGATGCGTCGCTGGGGCCAGATCCCGGAAGGCAAACCGGATAGCTGGTATGCCGAGATCGCGAAAAAAGTGTATCAACCGGGCATCTATCGTGCAGCGGCACAAGAGCTGATTGCGGAAGGCAAAATGAAAGCCAGCGACTTCCCCGATTTTGCCAAAGAAACTGGCTACAAAGCGCCGGACAACCACTTCATCGATGGCATCACCTATGACGGGCACAAGCCAAACGATTACCTGAAGCAATTCCCGATTGGCTTGAAAGGCGATCAGAAGCTGTAAGTTTCAGTAAAGAGGAGATACCACCATGTCAGCATTACTGCAGCAAATTAAGTGGAAGAACATGGCGTTCCCGCTGATTGGATTACTTGTATTCCTGTTCTTTTGGCAGATCGCGGCCAGTCAGGTGAAAACAACATTGGGCGCTTTACCGGGCCCGGTGGCCACCGCGCAGCAATTCATGGGGCTGGTGCATGAACATGAAGCCGAACAGGTAAAAAAAACTGCCTTTTATCAGCGTCAGGAGCAGCGTAATGCTGACAAGCTGAAAGAAAATCCGGATGCAAAAGTGATGATCCGCCCTTATACCGGGCGGCCCACCTTCTTTGACCAGATTGGAACCAGTCTGCTGACCGTTGCGACCGGTTTCGGCATCGCCAGCCTGATCGCCATTCCAATGGGCATCATTCTGGGGCTGAACCGTTGGATGTATCAGGCACTCAACCCGGTTATTCAGATCCTGAAGCCGGTATCGCCACTGGCCTGGCTGCCGCTGGTGACCATGGTGGTGAGTGCGGTGTATTCGACCGATAACCCACTGGTGGCGAAATCATTCATCAACTCGGCTTTCACCGTCACGTTGTGCAGCCTGTGGCCAACCTTGCTGAATACCATTGTCGGGGTCGCCAACATCGAGCCGGACTTAAAAAACGTCAGCCGAGTCTTGAAACTCGACCCCATCACGCATGTTCGCAAAATCGTGCTGCCATCGGCCATTCCGATGATCTTTACCGGCTTGCGCCTGTCGCTGGGGGTGGCGTGGATGGTGCTGATTGCCGCTGAAATGCTGGCGCAGAATCCGGGCTTGGGCAAGTTCGTGTGGGATGAGTTCCAGAACGGCAGCTCGCAGTCTCTGGCGCGCATCATGGTGGCGGTGTTCACCATCGGTGTGATCGGTTTCATGCTGGATCGCGGCATGTTGCAATTACAGAAATGGTTCTCTTGGGATAAACGCAGTGAACTGCGCTAATTAATAGGGATATTGAAAATGAGCAAAACCTATCTCGATTTAAGTGCCGTAGGCATGCGTTTCAAAACCGACAAAGGCTTCTTTGAGGCATTGGTTGACGTCAATCTGAAGATCTCCAAAGGGGAGTTTATCTCCCTGATCGGTCACTCCGGTTGCGGCAAAAGTACCGTGCTGAATCTGGTTGCGGGTCTGACCGAAGCTACTTCCGGCGGCATCATTCTCGATGGTCGTGAGGTCGATGGCCCCGGCCCGGAACGTTCGGTTGTGTTCCAGAACCATGCGTTATTACCCTGGCTGACGGTGTACCAAAACGTCGAAATTGCAGTCCGGCAGGTAATGAAAGAGGCCAGCAAAAAAGAGATTGACGAGAAAGTGCGTTATTACCTGTCGCTGGTGCAGATGGATCACGCGCTGGATAAGAAGCCGCATGAGATCTCCGGGGGGATGAAACAGCGTGTCGGTATCGCACGTGCACTGTCACTGTCACCCAAGGTGCTGCTGATGGACGAACCGTTTGGCGCACTCGATGCGCTGACCCGTGCGCATCTGCAAGACTCGGTGATGGAAATCCAAGCTGAACTGAATAACACCGTCATCATGATCACCCATGATGTCGATGAAGCCGTGTTGCTGTCAGATCGCATAGTGATGATGACCAACGGGCCATCGGCTACGGTAGGTGAAATTTTGAATATTGATCTGCCGCGTCCGCGTGATCGGGTTGAGCTGGCGGATAACCCGCATTACCACCATTTACGCCAACAGGTGCTGAGTTTCTTGTATGAAAAACACAGCAAAGTAACACGGCTGAAAAGTAGCAAGCACAGTAAAAGCAGTGCGGTAGCGTAGGACATCATGATGAGACAAGAGAATAAATTTAATATGCTGTCCTTTAGCGGCAAGATGAAGATCCTGCATCTGAGCTGGATGGCATTTTTCATTTCATTTGTGGTGTGGTTTAACCATGCGCCGCTGCTGGGGGCGATCGCCAAGTCACTGGATATCAGCATGGCACAGGTGAAAACACTGCTGATCCTGAATGTCGCGTTAACCATTCCGGCCCGCATTATTATCGGTATGCTGACCGATAAGTTCGGTCCGCGACTGACCTATGCGTTTTTATTGTTTGTAGGCAGTCTGCCCTGCTTCTGGTTTGCGTTTGCCACCGATTTTACTCAGTTGGCAATGGCCCGTTTACTGCTCGGTTTTGTCGGTGCCGGCTTCGTCATCGGTATCCGCATGGTCAGCGAGTGGTTTCCGGCCAATGAACTGGGAATCGCTGAAGGTATCTACGGTGGCTGGGGCAATTTTGGCTCGGCTGCTGCAGCGATTTCTATGCCGACGCTGGCGCTCTTCTTTGGGGGCGACAATGGCTGGCGTTATGCGGTGGCGTTGTCTGGTCTGATTTGTCTGGTGTTCAGCGTGATCTGGTATTTCAACGTCTCTGATTCGCCGAAAGGTTCCACCTATTTTAAATCCAAAAAAATGGGCGGGCTGGAAGTCACCAGTAAGGGCGATTTTTTCTTCCTGCTGCTGATGAAACTGCCAATGTATATCGCGCTGGTGCTGGTTGGCTGGAAATTGTCGCCGCACGGGGTGGCGCTGATTTCCGAATCCATGGCTTCGGTGGTGTATGTCATTCTCGCGGCGATTCTGATTTACGACTGTTCCTGCGTTTATAAGGTCAATAAAGAGATCTTCCATACGCCAGTACCCGCCATTCAGCGTTACCAGTTTAAACAGGTCGCTGCGGTCAATATTCTCTATTTCACGACGTTCGGTTCTGAGCTGGCGGTGGTTTCCATGCTGCCGATGTTCTTTGCCCAAGTGTTTAAACTCGATATGGTTTATGCCGGTCTGATGGCCTCGATGTTTGCCTTTATGAATCTGGTGGCGCGTCCTTGCGGGGGCTGGCTCAGTGATCATTTCGGTCGCAAAAAGACCCTGATGTTCGTCATCGCCGGGCTGGCGATGGGTTACTGCGCCATGTCGATGATCAACAGTGCCTGGCCATTGTTGATCGCGGTATTGGTTGCCATGTCCTGTTCCTTTTGTGTGCAGGCGGGGTGTGGCGCCGTGTTTGCGGTTGTGCCGCTGATTAAACGCCGCTTGACCGGCCAAATCGCCGGCATGACTGGGGCGTATGGCAATACCGGCGGGGTATTTTTCCTGACGGTGCTGTCGCTGGTGGATTATTCAACCTTCTTTCTGGTGATTGCGGCCACCGCGATTCTCGGGATCATCGCCATCCTGTTTATGAACGAACCGCGCGGCCATATGGCCGAAATCAACGATGACGGCACGGTAGAACTTATCAAAGTCGGTTAATCTTAAGGTAATTCAAACGGCTATTGTTCAATAGCCGTTTTTCTCTTTTCAGAAATCATGCTGTGGGGTAACACATGGCAAAATCCCTCAAGGTTCGGGTTGGTGGCTATTCCATCGCCGGGCAAAAGTCCATCAATCAGGATGCCTTTGCCGTTAAGATCCCGGATGGCTGCGAGCTGGAGCAGAAAGGGGGGGTTGCGGTCATTGCTGATGGTGTCAGCAGCTGTGAAGATTCACACATTGCCAGTCAGACCGCCGTCACCAGTTTCATCAATGATTATCTCAGCACCTCGCCGAGCTGGAGTGTCAGTACCAGTGCCTCCAAGGTCATTTCCAGCCTGAACCGTTGGCTCTATCAGAAAAACCAGCAGAATCACGGCATCAAAGACAGCATGCTGACGACCTTTTCTGCGGCGGTAGTGAAATCGGCCACGCTGCATATTTTTCATGTGGGTGACAGCCGGATCTATCTATATAGCCAGCAACAACTCGAAAAACTCACTACTGATCATGTGGCCACCAGCGGTAAACGCACACACCTGACCCGTGCGCTGGGGGCGGATTCACACCTCGAAGTCGATTATCTGAAACGCGTGCTCAATGAAGGCGACCGCATCATTCTTACCTCCGATGGTGTACACGGTGTGCTGACATCCGCCACGATGAAGGAAATCCTTTTTCGGGCACAAGATCCAGAAGCACAAGCTAAAGCGCTGGTTGATCTCGCGTTGTATCAAGGCAGTGAAGATAATCTGACGGTGCTGGTACTCGCGGTCGATTCACTGCCGAATGAGACACTGGATGAAACGCAGCAACGACTGACGCAATTACCGATCCCGCCCGTATTGCTGATCGGCAATAAAATCGACGGGTATGAAGTGCTGGATATCATCTTCAACGGCACCCGCAGCCATATGTATCAAGTCAGAGACACTGAAAGCGGTGCGCTGTTTGTGCTCAAGGCACCTTCGGAATATTTCACCGAAGATCTGCTCTATCTGGATGGTTTTATCCGCGAAGAGTGGGTCGGGCAGACCATTGACCATCCCAATGTGATGAAGACCTATAAACCGCTGCGGCCGAAACAGTTTATGTATTATCTGGGGGAATACATTGTTGGCTGTGATTTACGAACCTGGATGAATGAACATCCGGCACCTGATTTAACGACGGTGCGGGATATCACCAAGCAAATCATTGCCGGGCTGCGCGCCTTTCAGCGAAACGACATGGTGCATCAGGATCTGAAACCGGAAAACATCATGCTCACCCCCGAGGGCAAGGTCAAAATCCTCGATTTTGGAACGGTGCTGGTCGCTGGTAGTCAGGAGATGAATTCGCCGCTAGATAAATCGATCCCGCAGGGCAGTGTAAATTACATTGCGCCGGAATATTTAATGGGGGTTAGCGGCACCATGCGTTCCGACCTGTTCTCGCTGGCGGTTATTGTCTATGAAATGCTGACCGGAAAGCTGCCCTATAAAGAACGTTCTCCGCGTGCTGGGAAACTGAAAAGTTACGCGGAGCTTACCTATACGCCGGCGAAATATTTTCGCCCGGATCTGCCGGTCTGGGTCGATGCTGCTTTGCAAAAGGCATTGCAGCCGGTACCGGAAAACCGTTATGAGGCGTTCTCTGAATTTTTAACGGATATTTCAGCACCCAACCGGGAACTGGAAGCTGGTTTACAGCATCGACCCATATTGGAAGAGAACCCGCTTTTATTCTGGAAATTCACTGCTTTGATTTTGCTACTGGGCAATCTGATGCAACTGTTCTACCGGATTTTTCACTCGGGTTAGATCGCAAAACCTTCGCCATGCTGGTTGACTGATCTGGTGCAGTTGCACCGTCGTGAACCATGAAAAGCGCAGGAAACCCGGCAAAAAACCTAAAAATGCATCTAAAGGCTATGTTTTAAGAGGTTTTTAAAATTGGCATGAAAGCTGAATGTATCTAAATTGTTAACGGATCAGCCAACTGGCTACCGAAGAATTTGGTTACTCAGGCAATGACGCCTCACTGGAATTATCCAGTGAGGCGTTTTTTTTTGAGCCGGACACCAACGGGTGCGAACACCACTAAAACGGATTTAATTGCAAATAGTGCCGTAGTTTAAGGAACATAAACATGAGCAAACAACGTTTGTTAGTCGTCGGAAACGGCATGGTTGGCCATCACTTCGTGGAACAACTGGTCAACGCTGGTGGTCTGGAACAATTCGACGTCACGGTATTGGGTGCCGAGCCTGATAGCGCCTATGACCGGGTACATCTGTCGGAAGTCTTTGGCGGACGGGCGCCGAAAGAGCTGCAGATGGCCGATCCGGAATGGTATGCCGCGAAAGGCGTGTCCCTGATCCTGAGCTGTAAAGCCGAAGCGCTGGATCTGGACAAAAAACAGATTGTTTCTGAACATGGTGATATCTATGCATTCGACAAAATGGTTCTGGCAACCGGTTCTTATCCGTTCGTTCCACCTATTCCTGGTCATGAGCGTAAGGGCTGCTATGTCTATCGCACACTGGCTGACCTTGATGAAATCCGCGATGCCTGTGCTGGTGGCCGTACCGGTGTGGTTGTTGGTGGCGGTTTGCTGGGGTTGGAAGCGGCTAACGCGCTGCGCCTACTCGGTCTGGAAACGCATGTCATCGAGTTTGCGCCACGCCTGATGCCGGTTCAGCTCGACCCGGTTGCTGGCGACATGCTGAAAAACAAAATTGAGAGTCTGGGTGTGAAAGTGCATGTCGATACTGCCACTGACAAAATCGTCGATGGTGAAGGCGCACTGCACCGCATGATGTTCAAAGATGGTACCCATCTCGAAACTGACGTGATCCTGTTCTCTGCCGGTATCCGCCCGGAAGATCGTCTCGCGCGTCAGGCCGGTCTGGCTGTGGGCGAACGGGGCGGCATAACGATTGATGAACAGTGCGTAACCTCGCATCCGGATATTCTGGCGATCGGTGAATGTGCACTGTGGTCAGGCAAAATTTTTGGTCTGGTGGCACCGGGCTACCAGATGGCGCGCTCTGCAGTCAGTACGTTACTGGGTGGTGACACCCGCTTTAAAGGTGCCGACATGAGCACCAAGCTGAAACTGATGGGTGTCGATGTCGGTGCTATCGGTGACAGCCATGCGGCCAGTGAAGGTGCGCAGGAATTACTGCTGCTGGATCGTCCGTCCGGCATCTACAAAAAATTGGTGACCGATGAAACCGGTAAAATCCTGCTGGGTGCGATCCTGATTGGCGATAACAGCGATTACGATCAACTGCTGCAATTCTATCTGAACAAGATGGAACTGCCTGATCCTGCGCTGTCACTGCTGCTGCCGGAAGGCGGTAGTGCGAAACCGACCTCACTGGCGCTGCCGGATACCGCCACCATCTGTTCCTGCCATAACGTCACCAAAGGTGATGTGGTTGCGGCGGTGAAAGCGGGTAACCATACCGTTGCCGATGTGAAAGCCTGCACCAAGGCAGGCACCGGTTGTGGTGGTTGCTCGAACCTGTTGAAACAGGTGGTTGATCAGACGCTGACCGAAATGGGCATGGAAGCAAACAACCATGTTTGTGAACACTTTGCGTTTACCCGTCAGGAACTGTTTCATCAGATCCGCGTTGGCGAACTGAAAACGTTTGAACAGGTGCTAAGCAAGCACGGCAAAGGCCGCGGCTGTGATATCTGCAAACCGATGATCGGCTCTATCATGGCATCACTGTGGAACGATCACATCCTGGAAAAGCCGCATCAGCCATTGCAGGACACTAATGATGCTTTTCTCGGCAACCTGCAAAAAGACGGTACCTATTCGGTCGTACCGCGTATCGCCGGCGGGGAAATTACTCCCGACAAGCTGATTGTGTTGGGGCAGGTGGCGAAGAAATATGACCTTTATACCAAAGTGACCGGTGGTCAGCGTATCGACATGTTTGGTGCGCGAGCGGATCAATTACCGGCGATCTGGAAAGAACTGGTCGATGCCGGTTTTGAAACCGGTCATGCCTATGGCAAATCGCTGCGTACTGTGAAATCTTGCGTCGGTTCGACCTGGTGTCGTTATGGCGTGCAAGATTCAGTCGGCATGGCGGTACTGCTGGAAAATCGCTACAAAGGCGTCAGATCACCGCACAAGATCAAGATGGCTGTTTCCGGTTGCACACGTGAATGTGCCGAAGCACAAAGCAAAGACTTTGGCGTGATCGCGACCGATAAAGGCTGGAACCTTTACATTTGTGGCAACGGCGGGATGCGTCCACGGCATGCCGATCTGTTCGCTACCGATCTCACCGATGAATTGCTGATCCAATATATCGATCGCCTGATGATGTTCTACATCCGCACCGGTGATCGTCTGCAACGTACCTCCGTGTGGATGGAAAACATGGAAGGCGGTCTGGATTACCTGAAATCGGTGGTCATCGACGACAAACTTGGGATTGCCACTGAGCTGGATACGCAGATGCAGCACCTGATCGCGACCTATCAGTGTGAATGGAAAACCACCATTGAAGATCAGGAAAAACTGAAACGCTTTGCACCGTTCGTGAATAGCGATGAGGCATATATGCCACCACGTCAGATCGTGCGTGAGCAGGCGATCCCTATGGCGGATGAAGAGTTAATTTTAATCAAGGAGTTGGTATGAGCTGGCAAAAAATTTGTGAGTTGAACGACCTGATTGAACATTCCGGCCGTACTGCATTAGTAAATGGGAAACAGGTTGCGGTGTTTTATATACCGAATGAAATTCCATCGGTATATGCACTGGATAACTGGGATCCGCTGGGTGAGGCCTTTGTGCTCTCCCGCGGCATTATCGGCGATATTCAGGATGAACTGTGTGTCGCATCGCCCTTGTATAAGCAGCATTTCGCACTGAGCGACGGTCGTTGTTTAGACGCGCCAGGGATCGCCGTAAAAAGCTGGCCGGTGGAAGTGCGTGATAACGAAGTCTGGTTAAAAGCGGAATAAGGAAATCATTATGAGTTGTTGCGATGCAGGAGCTATGAGCGTTCAGGACGCGTTAACGACCATGCTGGCGCAAATCACGCCAGTGAGCGCACACATCACTGTGCCACTGACAACCGCACAGGGGCATATCTTAGCGGAGAATGTGTTGTCTCCGCTGAATATGCCTCCGTTTGATAATTCCGCGATGGATGGCTACGCCTTCCGTTTTGCCGACTGGCGTGATGGCATAGTCATGCCAGTTGCTGGCACCGCTTTAGCCGGACAACCCTTTAGCGGTGAGATCCCAGTTGGCGCCTGCCTGCGCATCATGACCGGTGCGCAAGTGCCTGCGGGGTTAGACACCGTGATCATGCAAGAACATACGGCGCAGACTTCGGAAGGCGTGTTGTTTACTCAGCAGCCAAAAGCCAAAGCCAATATCCGTTATCTGGGCGAAGAGATCCGCATCGGTGATGTTGTGCTGACTGCGGGTACGCGGTTACATGCCCGTGCTTTGCCGTTGCTAGCGACATTAGGCTTGCCAGAGGTCAAGGTTCACCGTCGTCTGAAAGTCGCGATTTTCAGCACGGGTGATGAACTGAAACTGCCGGGAACGCCTCTGCACGAGGGTGAAATCTACGATTCCAACCGTTACGGCATCGAGGCCATGCTGAACCGGATGGGCATCGAATGCCTGAATTTCGGCATTATTCCTGATGATCCGGCACAACTGCGTGACACCTTTATTCAGGCCGCGCAAACGGCCGATGCCATCATCACTTCCGGTGGCGTTTCGGTGGGTGAAGCCGATTACACCAAAGATCTGCTGCTGGAGCTGGGCGAAGTCGGCTTCTGGTCGGTGGCGATGAAACCGGGCAAGCCGTTTGCGTTTGGCAAGATCCGCGATAAACACTTCTTTGGTCTGCCAGGAAATCCGGTGTCTGCATTCGTTACTTTCTATCAGCTAGTGCAACCGGCATTACGCAAACTGGCGGGTGAAATCTCTGTTGCGCCATTACGTATTCCGGCCATTGCGGAACACAATTTCCGCAGTGCGAAAAACCGTGTTGATTTTCAGCGTGGCTACATGAGCGTCAATACCGAAGGTCAGATCACCGTGCGTTCGACCGGTGCACAAGGCTCCGGCATGTTCACGTCGCTGTGTGCTGCCAATTGTTTCGTTATTGTGGAAAACGATGTACCAGTCGGCACATCTGTCACCGTGGAATTGTTTAACGAGATCGTGAACTGAGGTGGCAAATGAAAGAGCTGACTGATCAGGAATTGCTGCGTTATCACCGTCAGATCAATCTGCGCAGTGTTGATCTCGATGGTCAGACGGCGCTGAAAAATGCACGTGTACTGGTGGTCGGTCTTGGTGGTCTTGGCTGTGCTGCCGCGCAATATCTGACGGTGGCCGGTGTCGGGCAACTTACGCTGGTGGATGGCGACACGGTTGATGTCAGCAATCTGCAACGGCAAGTGCTGCACCACGATTCCCGCATAGGCATGAACAAAGCGGAATCCGCGCGTCAAACCCTAACAGTTTTAAATCCGAATTGTCAGTTTGAAGTTATACCACACTATCTGGATGAGTCATCCGCTCTGGCGTTAGTGGCGGCACACGATCTGGTGCTCGACTGCAGTGACAATCTGGATACCCGTAATTTATTAAATCTGACCTGTTTTATGCAGAAAACCCCACTGGTGTCCGGTGCGGCGATCCGCTTTGAAGGTCAGGTTACCGTTTTTCGCTGGCTGCAAGACGAACCCTGCTACCACTGCTTCAGCCAGTTTTTTTCTTCTAACCAAGTGGGCCAAAGCTGCGTCGAAGCTGGCGTGCTGGCCCCGATAGTGGGGGTGGTCGGCAGTTTACAGGCGGTGGAAGCCTTGAAACTGCTGACCAAGGCCGGAACACCGTTAAGCAGTCAGTTGTTGTTGATTGATGGCTTAAACGGGCAATTCCGGGCAATGAAATTACAGAAAAATAGTAGTTGTGTTGTATGCGGGGATGATGCTCGGACGAACTCATACTCTGAGATCGACACGCCGTAAACCCATCCATGGGGGCTTGAGTGCCGCATCCCTGCGGCACACAGTCGCCTTCAGAGTATGAGTTCATCCAATCTGAAAATATGGTTAGTTAACAAACAAAGAGGAGGAAGATTCGGCTTTTGTTCTGCAGACGACTGTACGCCGCAAGGATGCGGCGTACAAGCGTCCAAGGATGGATTCACCGCGTGTCGGTCGCAGAATAGAAGCCGGGTCTTCCGGAATACAAAACACACACCGAGCTGTATTACCTAAGTCTCCGATAAGGTCATACAGCCGAGCAGTTAACACTGCGAGGGTCAGTAAAGAAATGCACTGGCCTCCCGAATTTGGAAAGGTGTTTATGATATTAGAAGACGGTTTTTCCCGCCGCTTTCATTACCTGCGTCTGTCCGTGACAGAAGCCTGTAATTTTCGCTGCACTTATTGTCTGCCGGATGGCTATCGCCCCGACGGACGCAAATCTTTCCTCACTGTCGACGAAATTCGACGGGTGGCGACCAGCTTTGCCGAATTGGGCGTGAAGAAGATCCGCCTCACCGGTGGTGAACCCTCTATGCGCCGTGATCTGCCAGCGATTATTGAAACCGTGGCCAACATCACCGGTATCGAAAATGTGGCGATGACCACCAACGGTTATCGCCTGAAAGAGCGGGCGCAGCAATGGTTTGATGCCGGGTTACGCTCCCTCAATGTCAGCATCGACAGTCTCGACCCACGTCAGTTTCAACTCATTACTGGTGAAAACAAACTGGCGGAGATCCTGGCCGGGCTGGATGCCGCGCAGCAAGCCGGGTTTCGCAAAATCAAAGTGAACACCGTATTGCTGAAAAACCTCAACGACCACGAGTTTTCGCAATTCCTGTTCTGGCTGAAAAACCAGCAGATCCAGCTACGCTTAATCGAACTGATGCAAACTGGTGAGATGGATGCCCGTTTTCAGAAACACCACCAGAGTGGTCTGCCGGTGAAAGCGCGTCTGCTGCGGGAGGGTTGGGTGCAGCAAAACCGCGATCTGACCGATGGCCCGGCGGAGGTGTTTTCGCACCCGGATTATCAAGGGCAAATCGGCCTCATCATGCCTTACAGCAAAGATTTCTGTGCGAACTGTAATCGGCTGAGGGTTTCATCCATCGGCAAACTGCATCTTTGTCTGTTTGGTGAAGAAGGCGTGCCTCTGCGCGATCTGTTGCAAACCGATGAACAAAACAGCGAATTACAAAGCCGCATTCTGCAAGGCTTAACCCAGAAACGGGAAACCCATTTCTTGCATGAAGGGAACAGTGGCGTGACACCACATCTAGCATCAATCGGAGGCTGATATGCACAAAACAACCGGATTAGTGCTGGCTGGCGGCCGTTCCAGCCGGATGGGGACCAACAAAGCCTTACTCGAGATTAATGGTGAAACCTTGTTAAATCGAGCCATGCAATTACTGGAGTTGGCCGGTTGTCGGCAGGTGCTGATCAGCGGTAATTATTATGGCTATCGTTGTGTCATTGATACCGAACAACTCGGGCCACTTTCTGGCATCGCCGCTGGGCTGGAAGCCTGCCAAACCGAGAGATTACTGATCCTGCCGGTCGATATGCCGTATATGACTATTGAGTTGGTACAACTGCTGATGCATTTTCGATTTGAAGGTAACGGTGTCAGCTATGCCGATGCACAATTCCCATTACTGCTGCTGAATAATGAGACGAATCGTGAAATTCTGGCTGAATTATTAGCGCCGGAAATTCCGGCCAACCAGCGCAGTATCACTCAGTTTTATCGGCGAGCCCATATCACCGAATTACCGGTATCGCCGAAATATCACCACTGTTTTAGCAATACGAATACCCCGGAAGAGTGGCAACAGTGCCAGCTTCTGTTAAACGGAACTTATTAAGGAATATCACTATGTCTCATGCTGCGACTGACTTTGTGCCGCTCAATATTGCTGTACTCACTGTATCGGACACCCGCAACGAAGAAACCGACACCTCCGGTCGTTCACTGGTCGATAATCTGCAATCGGCTGGTCATCATCTGGTCGAAAAACAGATTGTCATCGATGACAAATATGACATCCGCGCCATTCTGTCGCGCTGGATCGCCGATAAAAACGTGCAAGTGGTACTGGTCACTGGCGGCACCGGTTTTACCGGTCGCGATACCACGCCGGAAGCAGTAGCCCCGTTGTTTGATAAAACCATCGAAGGCTTTGGTGAGTTGTTTCGTCAGGTTTCCTTTAATGAAATTGGCACTTCGACTATTCAGAGTCGTGCACTGGCGGGCATGGCCAACAAGACACTGATTTTCTGTATGCCAGGCTCAACCAATGCCTGCCGGACCGCATGGGAGCACATCATTCAGTCACAGCTCGATTCCCGTCATAAACCCTGTAACTTCGTGCCACACCTGCGCCGCTAAGGAAACTCCATGCAGTCAAATCAGTTAACGCATATCAACAGCAGCGGCGAAGCGCACATGGTGGATGTCAGCGAAAAAGAGATCACCACGCGCACTGCACGTGCCGAAGCAATCGTGTCGATGTCAGCCGAAACGCTGCGCATCGTGATGGCGGGCGATCATCATAAGGGCGATGTGTTTGCGACCGCCCGTATCGCTGGGATCATGGCAGCGAAAAAGACCTCCGATCTGATCCCGCTGTGTCATCCACTGGCCCTGAGCAAGGTCGAGGTGGAATTGACCGCAGACACGCAGCGCAATCAGGTGCGTATCGAGACATTGTGCAAACTCAACGGCAAAACCGGTGTGGAGATGGAAGCGCTGACAGCTGCCTCAGTTGCTGCACTGACCATCTACGATATGTGCAAGGCGTTGCAAAAAGACATGGTGATTGAGTCGGTGCGGCTGTTGAGTAAAACCGGCGGTAAATCCGGCGATTTTCAGGTTTAGCCGCCCGATCATCCTGATACAGCCGGTATTCTCCCGGCTTTGCCGGGAAGTGTTACTACAAGGACGTCGGAGGAACAGATGAAAGTATTATTTTTTGCTCAAACCCGCGAACTGGTGGGCGTTGATGAACTGATCATCGACGCACAAGATGTGACGGCACAACAACTCAGGGATGCACTGGCAGAACGGGGCGATAAATGGCAACTGGCATTGCGGGATTCTGCGTTGCTGGTGGCGGTGAATCAATGCCTGGTGCCGTGGAATACCCCCTTATCAGCGAATGATGAAGTGGCCTTTTTCCCACCGGTAACCGGAGGCTGATATGAGTGATCGAATTCTGGTTCAGCAAGAAGATTTTGATGTGGCAACGGAATATGCCCGGCTGAGTGATAACCTGGAAACCGGCGCCATCGTCAGCTTCATTGGTAAAGTGCGGAATTTTAACCAAAACAGCGATGTGACCGGATTACATCTGGAACATTATCCGGCCATGACGCAGCTAAGTCTGGAAAAGCTGGTGGCAGAGGCCCATGAACGTTGGCCAATCCAAGGCTGCACGCTGATTCATCGAGTGGGGGATCTCACCATCAATGATCAAATCGTGCTGATTCTGGTGGCCAGTGCACATCGCAAAGCCGCATTCGCAGCGTGTGAATTTCTGATTGATGAGTTGAAGACCAGCGCGCCATTTTGGAAAAAAGAACGTTTGAGCGACGGTTCTCTGCGTTGGGTCACTCCTTCCTAAGCGAATCGTATATTGACTCGGTCGCAGTCACGAGACCTGTACCATAGCCAAAATTGCCTATACTCATACTCAATCAGATTTCAGTTTTCGGATTGGTGAGGTATTTATGCGATTCCTGCTATCCACGATACTCATGCTAATACTGGCGTTGGCTTCCGCAAATGCACAGCCATTAAAATTACCGCCGATGGAGGCGGGTGCCATTGCCTCATTGACGGCATCTCCTCGTCATGGGGAGTGGGTAAAATATGATGCCGGCGATGGTGATAAAGTTGATGCCTGGGTGGTTTATCCTGAGCGTAGTGATAAGGCGCCGGTTGTCATCCTGATCCACGAGATTTTTGGCCTCACGGATTGGGCCAGAGCCACCGCAGACCAATTGGCGGCAGAAGGATTTCTGGTGATTGCTCCTGATTTTCTCAGTGGAAAAGGTAAAGCTGGGGCAGGCACCGCGTCATTTACCGGTGATGATGTGCGCAAAGCTATCAGTCAGCTTGATGTCGCAGAACTGCAGCGACGACTGGACGGTGCCGCCATGTGGGCATCACAGCAACCAGCCTCAGACAAACACTATGCTGTCGTTGGTTTTTGCTGGGGCGGTGGTGTGGCATTTAACTGGGCAACGCAACAACCATCGCTGAGTGCGGCGGTTGTGTACTACGGGGTGTCTCCCAAGACAGAAACTTTGAAAGCTGTGCATGCACCTGTTTTGGGTCTGTACGGTGGTGCTGATGCCCGAGTGACCTCCACCGTTCCATCGGCACAACAAGAAATGCTCCGGCTGGGAAAACGCTATGAGGTAAAAATATACCCTGGTGCCGGTCATGCTTTTTTACGTCAGCAAAATGGGATGAATGGCGCAAACCTGAAAGCGGCCCGCAATGCATGGGCGACCACCATTACTTTTCTCAAGCAGACGTTGGCGTCATCTAAATAGCGTGGGTTTTAAGATCAATCGATGTTGGATTTGTACGCGGATGGCCATGTAATCCGCGTCGTCCCGTCATTCCTGACGGGGTATGGTTCATATCCATATGCAGCTCTTAAGTTTATAATTTTGCGCTATCTACTACTTCGGTATTCGGTAGTCACTGGTCATTCTTATAAATATAAAGAGCACAGGAAAATGACAGCAACACAGTCACCGGCAACGAAAATTCCACTTGCCGTTAAAATGCCGTTTGTCACGGCAGAAGGAAAAGAGTTCACGGATCCAGAAAAATTGCTGGATGCCTTAGGTCAGCAATCGGGCGGTTATTATCTGTTAGGAAACAATAACTGCTGGCATGGGGGAATTCACATCACCGATGAAAAATTCGCTCATCATAAAAACACGCATCCCGTCCGCTGCATGATGGATGGCACTGTCATCGCATATCGCCTTAATAAAAACTATCCGAACCAACAATGGCAGGCAAAGAGTTCCAGCCCGTCAGTAGACTTAAAATTCAGTAATGGTTTTTGTCTGATCAAACACGAATATGAAAGCCCTGCCAATCTCATAGACGGTGAGAATAAGGGTAAAACCAACAAACTCACCTTTTACAGCCTCTACATGCATCTGGCTGATTATCACACCTATAGCGCAGACAGTACGAGTACAGAAAAAAAGGCTTTCCCCGGTTATTGGAAATCCAGCATTGTTGGTAAATCAAAAGAGCGCATGAAGGTGTATCGAACCGAACATGCCTGTAAAACAAGAACGACTCCCCATGATGCTTTACTCAATGAACAGCAAACCGTAACGTTTGACAGTGATAAAGTTAAGTGGGCTACAATCCATGGGCGGAAGTTAAAAATAGCACTGTGCAAAATCGACGATGCGGCTACTTTTGCGCATCACTCCCGTTTACACGAAGGCTGGATGATTGTTGATGAAAGCCAAGTGAGCTGGAAACACGCCGAACCCTCAGAATTTGATGACATTGTTAAATGCCATTTTCCCATTAAAGCAGGCGATCCCATCGGTTTTATGGGCATCTGGGAAAGCCCGTTTCTCGCTGTCGGAACAGATAGCACAAAAACCAAATATCAAATGCATGTCGAATTGTTTACGGTTGACGACAAAACGGCTCTCGATAAATTTCTCAATAATGATGCCAAACTCCTCGGTGGGAAAAAATATCTGAAAGTCCCTCAAGGCAGCAAACTGTATAGCGGCGACGGTCATGGCGAATTTGTAAACCCGCATCCATTGTTGAATGCAGCACGGGATTATGTATTTGAAGAAAGCAATTGTCCGCAGGTAAAAGATAAGGCGGGCACTGTGTTTTACAATATAAAAGGCATTCGTATTGGCAAAATGGCCAGCGGTCCGATCGACACAGCGTATGTCAAACTGGAAGACGATGTAAAACTGGTCACACAATACGACTGGAAGGATCTGGGGTTTACCATGCTGGAAGAAAACGACACGCATTCCAATGGTTATATTGATCCGGAAAAAATACCATCACCAATGTTTCAATCGATCTTCAAACTGGTTGATGGTATTCACAATAAAGGGGTGGGCGATGGCATATTAACCGGTCAGGAAATACAAGATACGTTGCAACAAGATCATGCGTTGCGTAATGATCTGTATAAAATTATCGCTTGTCACCCTAGCGAATGGCATCGCACCTCGCAAGATAATATCAAAAAATTGTTTGAAGAAATCAAAGCGAAAAATACAGAAGAGGAATATAAAAATGCCATTCAGTTTGAAATTGACCGGTTTCTTAAATGCGAGTTTGCCAGTCAGATTGAGGGATTAACACATCAGTTTTGGCATTTTCATCCAATATTAAGTTTAAAGAGTTTAGATTGCTGTCAAAACTGGATAAACAAAGAGCAGTTAAAGTTAATAGCTCCTAGTATATCCTCAAGTAATTGTGACCTATACATAGGTTCAATAAATGAATTACCTAAAAAATTTAAATTGGAAAAAACCATATCAAGGGCTCACATTTTAGCACAAATGTTACATGAAAGCGCATCATTTCGTTGTAAGAAAGAATCTATAAAATCCACTAATATACCTGATTACTATCCATATATTGGAAGAGGGGCTTTACAAGTAACTTATTATGATAACTATAAAGCTTATGGTGATTTTATTGGAGAGATATTTGTTGGCTCGGAATGCAATATGGCTAAACTGGAAAATGATCCTCATTACATAAACTCCGCTGGCTGGTTTTGGTGTGAGTTTAAAAATTTAACTCAATATTCTAATGCTGATGATTTTATTATGTGCACAGCAATAGTTAACGGTGGCTTTAATGGGTTTGATGATCGATTGGGATTTTTGAATAATTCAATAAGAATCTTGGGTATTGAGGATGAAGCAATAAAAAACAAAAAGGGGAAATATGTTTTTTCTGAAAGTGAAGTGTTTAATAAAATAAAACTAGCTTATGGGTGGGGACTTTGGTCAGACCCTCATGGCAATAAAATTGGAAAGGAAAAGAGTTTAATCGATGCTAAAGCTGGTTATCAACGGTTTATAGAGTTATGTGATAATGGATATGTTGAATATTCTCCAACACTCAAAAAATTCTATGGGAAAACATTCACACAAGCAAAATTGTTTGCAGAGCAAAGAATAAAGGAACTTTAAATATGAAATTTAAAATTTATTTCTTGTTTTTTTTATTTATAACAAAAACCATTGCGTCAGAAATATGCTCATACCATGATTTTAATTGTGATGGAAATGATGAACAAGTAAAAATAATAAGAAGCTCAGATGACCTTGACTCTATAACTATAATTGATGGAGTATCAGGGAGAACATCAACAGGGTTATTTAGTCTACAAGGTGGTGGAGTTGGTAGCGGTTATATACCTAATCATTTGGTGATAAGTATTGATTTCGAATCTACATCAAACCCTTATATCAATAGACTAGATTTTTACTGGGATAAAAATAAAGAATCGTGGTTTTTAAGTAAAGTTTCTTCATGGGAAGAACCGTTTAGAGAGACTAAGTCAACAAATGATTTGCCAATGAATTTTTCAGTGAAAAGATATAGTTGTTGTGTATATCTCTCTAGTTTTAATGATAAACAGATTTCTATGAAAGTTGATGATGAGGTTACCACTAAGAATGCTATCAATGAAGATTTTAAGTTTGTAACAAATGCTTTAAGGAAAAAGCAATTTGATGTTTTATTTTCAAAAAATGCAGAAAATCCGAAATTGATACCTTATGATTTTGCTTATGAGCTTACAAAAATAATAAAAAAAGAAAATATCGGGATGCTTAATGACTATGCTTTTTATGCTGAAAAATATGGTCAGCCAATTCCTGCAATTATTATTTTGAATGGAATAATAAACAGAGACCCTGAGCGGGTTGTTGCTTATTTAAATTTGGCTGATGCATATTGGGATATTAAGTCTTTTGATAGCGCAAGAACAAAATATAAAAAATACATTGAGTTAATGAAAAAGGAAGGAAAAGAAAATAAGATACCATCAATAGTTTTTGAGCGTTCTAAGTGATCTTTATTGACGAACATATCCGGTCAGCCTTGTGCTGACTGATATTTTCTGTGGCCAAAACAATTAAGATCCAAATGGGTTTTTCGTGTCAAGAATACCGCCTATCAATATTGTATTTAATAAATTCAAACATATAAGTAGCTCATTGTATTCCTGAGATAAATCAGCAATAAAGTTAACCTTGAAACAGATCCCGAGCAGTCCCCTCTATTTTTTTGTACACTTTGCGGGAATAGGGAAGGGGTGACCAAGTGATCAATGTTTTAATCGTCGATGATGACGCAATGGTGGCAGAACTGAACCATCGGTATGTGACACAACTTGATGGTTTTCAATGTTGTGGTGTGGCGTTAACTTTAGCGCAGGCAAAAGAGTTTGTGCTCAACCCAGACTACCCAATCGATCTGATTCTGCTTGATATCTACATGCAGCGCGAGAATGGTCTGGATCTGCTGCCTGTGCTGCATGATTCCCACCGTTCGATTGATGTGATTATTATTTCTTCTGCTTCCGATGCGATGACGATCAAAAAGTCGCTGCATTATGGTGTCGTCGATTATTTGCTCAAACCCTTTCAGTTCTCCCGATTTGAAGAAGCCCTGACCAACTGGAAACGGAAACGAGAACTGCTTGATAACCAGCAGTTTTACCAACAATCTGAATTAGATCAAATTATTCATGGGGGGAGTGCTCTAATTCCCATTCCGGCAAATGATACTAAACGCGTGTTACCTAAGGGGTTAACTTCACAAACAATGCGTACAATTTGTCAGTGGATAGATGCCCACTCAGCGCAGGAGTTCTCCACGGATGATCTGGCCAGTGCGGTCATGATTTCCAGGGTATCTTGCCGTAAATATCTGGTCTGGCTGGAGGAAAGCCATATTTTGCATACCTGTGTGCATTATGGTGTCACCGGCCGGCCAATGTATCGTTACCATTTACAATCATCGCAGCACGCACAACTGAAGCTGTACGCGCAGAATTAGGATGCCTATTCTGGTTATTTCAAAACCAGATGGTAGTCGTTATCGGTCAGTGTGAATTGGCAGTGGCGTTGCGAGGAACAAATAACCTGACCGGCTTTCGTCACGAAGATGGCCTCAAGTTGTGGCTGTGTGGTGAGATGATGCAGGGCTTTTTCTACCCCCATGCCATACAGCAGAGTTGTATAGATATCACCATCGATTGAATTGTCAGAGATCACCGTGACACTGAGCAGTTCGTTATCGAGCGGATAGCCGGTTTTAGGGTCGAGAATGTGGTGATAAAGCATGCCGTCTTTCTCAAAATACCGTTCATAGATACCTGACGTGACTACCGATTTGCCTGTAACCGCGATCACGCCAAGCATGGTGCCGTTGGGCGAGAACGGTTTTTGTAACCCGATCCCCCAGGTGTGCTGATCGTCATACGCGGGCGTACCCAATGTCAGCACATTGCCGCCCAGATTAATCAGCGCCTGTTCAATACCCATCTGGCGTAATTGTTCCCGCACCCGATCCGCAATGTATCCTTTGGCGATCGCCCCGAGATCAAGTTCCATTCCTAGCTGGGTGAGGAACACCGAACAGGCTTGAGCGTCGAGCACAACGTGAGCAGGATCGGTCAGTGGCAGCAATGCGCGAAGCGCTTCCGGCGATGGCACCGTGTCCCCCTGAAATCCGATTTTCCAGCGTTTAACCAAGGGGCCAATGGCGACATTAAAGCAACTGCCTTCCAGCAGGCTGACTTCTTTTGCTTTACTGATCAGATCAAAAACCGGACGACTGACCACAACGGGATGTTGTCCAGCAGCATGATTGACCGCCATAAGCTGAGAATGTTCACGGTTGACCGTCAGTAAATCTTCCTGTTGTTTGATCAGGCGGAACACGGTTTGAGCAGCAGATTGATTATTTTCAAAAAGCTTCAAGACGATGGGGGACCCCATTAGTACGACAGAGTAGGAATAAACGTGTTTTTCCGATGACAAAGCGATACTCCGACAGCAGTATGATTAAAAGCCAGTGAGCATCGCCCACTGGCTTTCGTCATTAGTTACGCGCCCAGGTGGCGGCGTTTCGTCCGGCCATCGTACCGAAGATGATGATATCCGCCACCGCATTCCCGCCAATCCGGTTACCGCCGTGGAGACCGCCGGTCACTTCACCTGCCGCGAAAATTCCCGGAATCACCTGCTGATTCACATCCAACACTTCCGTGTTGGTGTTGATGGTGACACCACCCATGGTGTGATGGACACCCGGTGCAATCTGGATTGCGTAGAACGGACCTTCATGAATTGGATGACGCAGTGCCGTCTGACGGCCAAAATCTTCGTCGTGCTGTTTTTCCACAAAGACATTGTAACGTTCCAGTGTGGCCAGGAAGGTGTGCATGTCGAGACCCAGTTTTTCAGCCAACTGACGTGGACTGTCGGCACTGACGACAAAGCCCCGGCCAATGTATTCATCTGCTGCTTTATTATTCAGACGAACCTGCTCGTCAAAGACGATATAGGCATAGTGTTCCGGTAAGCCAATGATGGCGGCGGAAACTTTGTCACGGGTTTCCAGTTCATTAAAGAAACGTTCGCCTTTCTGATTGACCAGAATTGCACCACCACCGCGGATCGCTTCCGAGATCAGATAAGAGGTGGTTTGTTCAACGGTTGGGTGGATCTGGATTTCACCCATGTCGACAGTACCGGCTCCGATCTTTTCCAGCAACGCAATGCCTGAACCCGTAGCCCCTTTGTGATTGGTTGTCACAAAGCCTTTAAGTTCCGGACGGTATTTTACAACCATGTCATGATTGGCGCTGAAACCACCGGTGGCCACGACAAGGCTTTTCGTATGAATGGTGAGCACTTCACCGTCATCATTCTTGACCTGCAAACCGCTGACGGCCCCATTTTCCATCAGAATTTCGATGACATCCGTATCCAGCATGACATCAATTTCACGTTGGTTGATGTTGCGCACCAGCCCACTGATCAGGAAGCCGCCAACAGCAGAACGATCCGCCGGACGGTGAGTACGGTCAATACTCATTCCCCCCGTGATGGTGATATCGTTCAGCACAATGTTACGATCCGCCAGCCATTCGATGGCTTCGGCTGCATTATCAACGAAGCTGCGCAGTAATGCCGGGTTGTTCATCCCTTTTCCGCCTTTCAGGCTTTCATGGTAGAACTTTTCTTTACAGTCATTGATCCCTTGCATTTTCTGGAAGCGGGTACCTGCGGCGTTCATACCGACAGAGGCCTTGAGCGTATTGCCGCCAAGGCTCGGCATTTTTTCAACAATCAGCACACTGGCATCGCGGTCGCTGGCCTGAATGGCTGCCGCCAGACCTGCACCACCACTACCGAGTACAACCACATCATAGTGAGGTGGTTCTAGGCTACCGCCTTCTTCAAGTGCCAAGGCTTTGCAGGATTTGGCCATCGCCTTCGTCACCGCTTTTTTCACCGCTTCACTCTGTGTGGTGGCACCAGAAACGGCGTCAACCAGCGGTGTGTTGGCATCGAGAATGCGGGAACGGATCGTTTCAAAGCTGGAAACAAAAGTAACGTCGAGATCCGCGTGAGATTCCAGATGAATATCGGCAATCCGGTCTGTTTCCAGATTGACATGAATCATCAGTTCATGATCATCAGCCTGAACTTTTTCCTGAAATACGCCGCTTTTGAATTTGCCGGTCGGCATGCTGCTCAGGTCACGGATCATGGCGTCAACCAGTGAGAAACGCCAGAGCGGTTCAGGAATGGTTAATTCCTCACGCTGTGTGCTGTCGATGAATAATTCCAGCGTTTCACCCCGGGCGATGCGATCCGTCCAGTCAGGGTAGGCGATGCAGGCTTTCCCAACGGCAATAAGGTCATAGCCGTTTTCGATGGCAAGTTCAGCGTCTGATTTATTGATAATACCACCGACCCCTATAACAGGAATTTGTGCCAGTGTCTCAGAACGCATCTGCACATACTTATGAATCAGCGGCGTGGCATCATTTTTATCAACGATGGACGGACGTAAGGTATAGCCCATGGAGAAATGCAGGTAATGCAGGCCTAACTCGGCCAGTTTTTCCAGCAGGAACAGGGTGTCATCAAAGCGAATACCAGGCACTTCCATCTCTTCTGGAGAGAAACGATAACCAATGATGAATGCCGGTGTCGCATATTGGCGCACCATTTTCCGGGTGATTTCCAGCACCGCTAATGGGAAGCGGGCGCGATTTTCCCGGCTGCCACCCCATTGGTCGTCACGTTGATTGGAGTTGGGCGAGAAGAATTGCTGGATCAAATAGGTGTTAGCGCCGTGAATTTCGACACCGTCAAAACCGGCTTTGATGGCACGTCGGACGGCTTCACCAAATTTGGTGACCATGCCTTCCACTTCTTCGGCTGTCAGGGCTTCTGGTGTGGCCGCGCCATCACGCGGTGCTGCAATGGCACTCGGACCAACTGGTGTACGGCCACCAATCAGTGACGGTTCGACCATGCGGCCGCCGTGATAGATTTGCAGAATGGCTTTAGAGCCTTTGGATTGGATCGCTTCGGCAATTTTCGCCAAGCCTTCAATTTTATTGTCGTCGTCGATGCCGATTGCACCAGGAAATGCGAGCCCTCGGTCATCAACAAAACCACACTCAACGATCACCGTACCAATGCTGCCAGCACGTTCGCGGTAGTATTCAACCAACTCGTTGGTCACACTGCCGTCGAAATAACCGGTACACGTGGTCATGGGGGCCATCAGAATGCGGTTTTTCAGTTGAATGCCATTGGGAAGAGTGAATGGACTCAGAATGTCGTTTTTAGAGTACATAAATATCATCTCCAAACTAAAAAACTTAATAGATAGATTTAAGAAACTGGTTCCCGTTGAATATTTTTATAATTTCAGAATGGTATAGGGGTAATTCTTATTGCAATAAAAACTAATTTTAAAAACTGGTTAACTTTTGTTGCCAATCGAGATTGATTGGTCTTGGTTGAATTCAGTCAACGTATGGGATTTATAGTATTTTATTTTTTGATTTGAGAGTTGCTTACTTTAGTTAAATAACTTTTTTTCGTGTTTGGTAATTCATATTTATTTAAATGCGATGGTTTAAAAATAAAAGGCAACATTAAATGACAAATCTATTAACAATTTTAACAAAGTTTCTTTGTTGTGTTTTTATTTTATTGATTTTTATGGTATTTATCTTGTTGCTCGCCTGTATTTTTGTGTTTGTTAGAAATCTGGTAATCTGGTGATAAATCAAAGTTAATAATTATTTGTGCTGAAACACCCATGATATGGGGTGTCTTTTTTATTAATTAAAATCAGGTGTTGTTTCACATAATTATTTATTTAATTGTTGTGTTTTATTTATTGTTGTTTATTTTTGATCAAGATCAACAGTCTGTGTTTTTTGAAGTGATTATACTGAATATATAAGCGAGAAATGATCTTGTTTATTAATCTGTATTTGTCTAGGTCAATAAATTTTAAATGTCACCCTTTTGAAACTAAATTAATTAAAAAAACTAAAGTAATTAAATTAAGCGGAATTAATTGCAGGACGTCATAGTTTTTCAAGGTAACAACTATGGCATACCGGAAAACCGAAATTCTCAACTACAGTAGATAAACACTATGAAAGAAATAAGCGTTCCAATTGATGCCAAATCAGGCGATAAGGCCGACAAGGTAGCAGGCGGCAAGAAAAACCGCCTCCTGTTTTTGTTGTTACCGTTCGTGGTCACTGCGCTGTTGTTGGTGGTGCCAGTGCCAACAGGGTTACATCCTTACGCCTGGTATTACTTTGCCATTTTTGTCGGCGTCATTGTTGGCCTGATCTTCGAACCGTTGCCGGGGGCGGTGATTGGTTTGACCGGGGTTGTTGCTATTGCGCTGACGAGCCAATGGGTGTTGTTCAGCCCTGAACAAATGGCGGCGCCTAAATTCAAACTGGCGGCACAGTCATTCAAATGGGCTGTCAGTGGATTTGGCAATTCAACCGTGTGGCTGATTTTTGGCGCCTTCATGTTTGCGGCTGGCTATGATAAGACCCGTTTCGGCCGCCGTCTGGCGCTGATTCTGGTGAAATATCTTGGCCGTCGCAGCCTGACGCTGGGTTATGCGATCACCTTTGCTGATTTGCTGCTGGCTCCGTTTACACCCTCTAACACGGCACGCAGTGGTGGCACGATCTTCCCGATTATTGCCAACCTGCCACCGTTGTATGGCTCAAAACCTCATGATCCAAGTGCCCGCAAGATCGGTTCTTACCTGATGTGGGTGGCCATTACGGCAACCTGTATCACCAGTTCGATGTTCCTGTCTGCTTTGGCGCCGAATCTGCTGGCACTGGCACTGGTCAAGAGCACTGTGGGCATCAATATTACCTGGGGAAACTGGTTTGTAGCCTTCCTGCCATTGGGTATTCTGTTGATCCTGACTATGCCGCTGCTGGCTTATATTTTCTATCCGCCAGAAGTGAAATTTAATGATGAAGTACCTCGCTGGGCGAGTGCCGAACTGGCTAAGCTGGGTCGGTTGAGCCGTAACGAATTGCTGCTGCTGGTGTTTGTGTGTGCGGCGTTGATCATGTGGATTTTTGCTGCAAACTTCATTGAACCAGCAATGGCCGCATTACTGATCATCGGTCTGATGTTATGGACGGGTGTGCTGGAATGGAATGATATTACGGGCAATAAAGCGGCGTGGAACACCTTTTTCTGGTTTGCGACGCTGGTAGCTCTGGCTGACGGCCTTTCTGCGACCGGTTTCATTGCCTGGTTGGGCAAAGAGGGCGGTACATTGATGAATGGTATTTCGCCCACTATGGCTACTATTGTGTTGTTGTTGGCGTTCTACCTGCTGCATTATCTGTTTGCCAGCACCACCGCACACACCACGGCGCTGCTGCCTGCGGTACTGACGATTGGTGCGACCATTCCGGGGATCAACATGCAGGTGTTCTGTCTGTTGATGGTCACCTCTCTGGGGGTTATGGGTGTTATTACCCCATATGGCACTGGTCCGAGCCCGATTTACTATGGTAGCGGTTATCTGCCAACAGCGGATTACTGGCGACTGGGAACCATTTTTGGTGCCATCTTCCTGGTAGCCTTGTTAGTCATCGGCTATCCATGGATGGTGATGATGTTCTGATTATGAACAGCCGCCCTTCCAGGCGGCTGCTATCATTTTGCAATTAACGCCAGCAACTTCTCGCAGAGAAGAAAATTTTTGCTAAAGTGCCATAAAAATGATGAGAGAATACAGCAATGTCGAATAAGCCTTTTCATTATCAAGATCCATTTCCCCTCGCTAAAGACGATACCGAATACTATCTGCTGACTCGCGATTACGTTTCAGTCAGCGAATTTGAAGGTCAGGAGATCCTGAAAGTCGCGCCGGAAGGTTTGACGCTACTGGCGCAACAGGCTTTCTACGATGCCTCTTTTCTACTGCGGACTTCCCATAAGCAGCAAGTTGCCGCGATTCTGGACGATCCGGAAGCCAGTGAAAACGACAAATACGTAGCACTGCAATTCCTGCGTAACTCAGAAATCGCCGCCAAAGGTGTGCTGCCAACCTGTCAGGACACCGGCACGGCTATCATTATGGGGAAAAAAGGTCAGCGTGTCTGGACCGGTGGTGGCGACGAAGCTGCGTTGACGCGTGGTGTTTACAATACCTATACCGAACAAAATCTGCGCTATTCTCAGACAGTGGCGCTGGATATGTATAAGGAAATTAACACCGGTACTAACCTGCCGGCGCAGATCGACCTGTATAGCGTGGATGGGGGCGAATACAAATTCCTGTGTATTGCCAAAGGGGGTGGTTCCGCCAACAAAACTTATCTCTATCAGGAAACTAAAGCACTGCTGACACCGGAAAAACTGAAAAAATTCCTGGTGGACAAGATGCGCTCATTGGGTACCGCTGCGTGCCCGCCATATCATATTGCCTTCGTTATTGGCGGCACATCCGCCGACAACGCACTGAAAACTGTGAAACTGGCTTCTGCCCGTTATTATGATGGTCTGCCAACGGAAGGGAATGAACATGGTCAGGCGTTCCGTGATGTTCAGTTGGAACAAGAGTTGCTGAAAGAAGCACAGAATCTGGGGCTGGGTGCTCAATTTGGCGGTAAATATTTCGCGCATGATATCCGCGTGATCCGTTTGCCACGCCACGGCGCATCCTGCCCGCTGGCGATGGGCGTTTCCTGCTCGGCGGATCGTAACATCAAAGCGAAAATTAACCGCGATGGTATCTGGATCGAGAAACTGGAAACAAATCCTGGTCAGTTCATCCCGGAAGAACTGCGTCAACAGGGGGAAGGTGAAGCCGTGCAGGTGAATCTGAACCGCCCGATGAAGGAGATTTTGGCGCAGTTGTCTCAATATCCGGTTTCAACACGTCTGTCGTTGTCAGGTACCATCATCGTGGCGCGCGATATTGCTCATGCGAAGCTGAAAGAGCGTATCGATAACGGTGAAGGTTTACCGCAATACGTGAAAGATCACCCGATCTATTACGCAGGCCCGGCCAAAACGCCGGAAGGTTATGCTTCAGGTTCTCTAGGCCCAACGACGGCAGGGCGCATGGATTCTTATGTTGATCTGCTGCAATCGCATGGCGGCAGCATGATCATGTTGGCGAAAGGCAACCGCAGTCAGCAGGTAACCGATGCCTGTCATAAACACGGTGGTTTCTATCTGGGTAGCATTGGCGGCCCGGCTGCTGTGCTGGCGCAACAGAGCATCAAGAGTCTGGAATGTGTGGAATACCCTGAATTGGGTATGGAAGCGATCTACAAAATTGAAGTGGAAAACTTCCCGGCATTCATTCTGGTCGATGATAAAGGCAACGATTTCTTCCAGCAGATCCAGAGCCAACAATGTGGCACTTGCAGCAAGAAGTGATTGTTTGTGGTAGATAGAGAAAGGCCAGTGATCGGTTGATCACTGGTTTTTTTATTTCAGTGCGCTGATATCATCCAATATCCAGGCGCTGTCATGCCGTGTCAGACCGATTTTAGGATAGTAATTAACCGCCTGTGGTGCAGCCAGTAAGTTCAGTTTACAGCCGGGTTTTAATTGCAGAAAAGTCTGGCGTATCAGTTCCTTGCCGATCCCGGTGGCCTGTACTTTTTCCGATACCGCCAGATCAGACAGATAACAGCAAAAATGAAAATCAGTGACTGAGCGGGCAATACCGACCAGTCTGTCATCCTGCCAGGCTGTGACCATGAGATTGGCGTGATCCAACATACCCTGAATGCGTTCGGCATCATCAACCGGGCGACGTCCACCCAAGGTGGTTTCTTTCAGTAAATCGATAAACTGGGTTGACGTAATATGTTCATTAACGGCATAACGAATGGTCATGTTCTCTAATCCCTCTACTTAAAGCGCAATAGTCGCATGGCATTGGCCACGACCAACAGGCTGGTGCCAACATCGGCAAAAACAGCCATCCACAATGTACCCAAACCCAGTAATGTGGCTATCAGAAATAGCATTTTGATCCCCAGTGCAGCCGTGATGTTCTGCAGCATATTGCGCCAGGTTGCCAGTGAGAGTCGTACAAACAGCGGAATTTTACGCAAGTCATCGTCCATCAGGGCGATATCAGCCGTTTCAATCGCGGTGTCACTGCCCATGCCACCCATTGCGAACCCGATATGAGCCCGCGCCAGAGCCGGAGCGTCATTAATTCCGTCGCCAACCATTCCCACCGTTTTCTGCTGGCTAAGTTGTGCAATGTGCTTCAGTTTGTCTTCGGGTAACTGGTTACTGAAAACCTGGTCAATATGGGCTTGTGATGCTATTTGTGCCGCGGTATATGCGTTATCGCCGGTTAGCATCACGGTCTGGATCCGCAGGCGATGCAATTCCTCAACCGCTTGCTGGCTACTGGTTTTCAGCGTATCAGCGACCGCAAACAGTGCCAGTGGCAGCTCATTTTTCACCAGCACCACCACGGTTTTACCTTGCTGTTCCAGTTGTGTGATTTGTTCGGAGAACGCGAGCGGCTGTCCGATGGTAGCGGCCAGTGCTTTGGGGTTAATGATACGCAGGTGATGTTCATTCACCATCCCCTGAATGCCTGAACCACTTAATGCAGTTATATTTTCAACGTGGAAATCTGTCGCTGATGCAGCCCCTTTAGCAATGGCCTGAGACACCGGGTGATCGGAATGTGCCGCCAGTGCCGCCGCCAAGTGCAGGCAGTTGTCACGATGTTCATCAGCCAGAGGGATCACATCAGTTAGTTCGGGTTTACCGCGGGTAAGCGTTCCCGTTTTATCCAGTGCCAATACCTCAAGGCGTCGGCCCAGCTCAAGGTAGTGTCCACCCTTAATCAGAATGCCGTTACGGGCAGCCACAGATAATGCGGTGACAATCGCCACAGGCGTCGATAACACTAATGCACAAGGGCAACCGATGACCAATAGCACCAGCGCTTTATAGATCCAAGGAAACCAAGGTGCGGCAAAAAACAACGGAGGGATGCACGCCACTAAAATGGCGATCCCCAGTATGATCGGCGTGTAGATCCGAGCGAAACGATCAACCAAGCGTTGAATCGGGGCGCGTTTGCCTTGTGCCTGTTCGACCGATTGGATGATCCGGGCGAGCAGGGTGTGTTGGGTTGTCGTGGTGACCCGGTAATCGAAAGAGCCTTGCTGATTGATGGTGCCTGCATAGACGACATCGCCTTCCTTTTTTTCCACCGGCAAACTCTCACCGGTAATAGGGGCTTGATCAATGCTGGAACTTCCCCGGATAACGATGCCGTCTAAAGGAATTCGGACACCGGGTTTCACTCTGACAATCTCATCAATTTTCACGGTATGCGTATCACGAGCATGCCAGGTGCCATCGGCTTGCTGTACCAAGGCCTGTCCGGGGGTCAGTGACATCAGTTCCCGAATGGCATTTCGAGCACGCGCCAGCGATTTTCCTTCTAGATATTCAGCAATATTAAACAGCACCATCACCATGGCGGCTTCTGGCCATTGGCCCAGCAGGCAAGCGCCGGTGACGGCAATACTCATCAAGGCATGCATGTTGGGGTCAAAACGTCGTAACGATTGCCAGCCTTTTTTATAGGTGGTGGCACCACTGAATCCGACGGCAATCAGTGCAAATAGGGCGGCCAGCCATTCGGAAAAGCCAAACCAACTGATGGCTTCTGCGGCAACAGCAAACAGACCAGCCACGAGCAGTTTCTGGTTAGCGGCTGATATGAAATTCTGTTCCGTGTCTGAAGGGGCCGTCTCTGTTTCACCGCAGGTGCTGCAACCGCAACTTATCGCTTCAACCTTAACTGGCGAAGGTTCACTGGTTTGTGGTTCATCATCGCAAGATCCACAGCCACAGCTAATGCCGCTGACATTCAATGCCGGCGAGGCCTGTTCTGAAGCAGATTCGACGGAAGGGCGACGTACCGCATTGCGTTTACCTGGCGTAAACGGATGACCCGCCGCCGGGGTGGAAATTTTACTGATTTTCTTAATCTCTGGTTGTCCCATATCCAACGTCTCCGACAACACGATGAAACCGATAAATGATAGCTTTTATCAGTTAACACCCTATAGTAACTATAGAGTCAAGCGGCAAAAAGAGAGAATAATGAAAATTGGCGAATTAGCGAAACTGACCCATTGTTCGGTAGAGACGATTCGGTTTTACGAGAAAATCGGGTTGCTGCCGTTGGCGCTGCGCACAGAAAGCAACTATCGGGAATATCAGGCACTCCATCTGGAGCGTTTACGTTTCATCCGCAATTGCCGGGCATTTGATATGTCGCATGATGAGATCCGACAGTTGATCTCATTGGTCGATGCTCATGCCGAAAGCTGCGAATCGGTCAATCTGATACTGGATGAGCATATCCACCATATTGAAGATCGTATTGCCGAACTTAATCTGTTAGTGGGTCAATTAAGAACACTGCGGGAGAGTTGCCAGCAACAGCAAGGAATTGCTGAATGCGGGATCGTACAAGGCTTGTCAGCGTTGGCATTGCCGGAAAAAACGGAGCACCACAGTCATCTGAGTAAATAAGCAGAGATACCCCGGCGGGAGGTATCTCTGTCAGTGTTAAACCAGCAGACTGTAACTGATCACATAAATATTCAGGATAATGATCACGACAGCCGATAACACGCCACAAAACGTGACCCATTTCTGATTGACCAGATTCCCCATTAGCGACTTTTTCGCCGTGAAATAGACCAAAGGGATCAAAGCAAACGGGATACCAAAACTTAAAATTACCTGGCTGAAGACCAATACTTTTTGCTCAGACAATCCCAGCATGATGATGACCAGTGCAGGCACCATGGTTATTGCCCGGCGTAACCAGAGGGGAATGGTAAACTGCACAAACCCCTGCATGATCACCTGGCCAGAAAGCGTGCCGACAATGGAAGAGGAGAGGCCACTGATCAGTAACGTCACACCAAAAATGATTTGTGGTAATGTTTCGCCCGGTACAATCGTCAGCAATTTATAGCTATCAGAAATCGAGGCAATGTTGTGTTCTCCCCGTGAGAAAAACACTGCGGCTGCCAGCAACAGAATCGCCATATTGATCAGCCCGGCTAAGCTCATGCCAATAAACACATCCAACCGGTAATAGCGCATGGCCGTGATACGATGAGCATCGTTCCCAGTGATGATCCGGTTTTGCGCCAAAGCAGAATGCAGATAAATCACATGCGGCATCACCGTGGCACCTAACATGCCTGCCGCCAGATAAACAGCGTAAGAGTCAGGAAATTGCGGTATCACCAGACCTTGCAGCACGGCGTGGCTATCGGGCTGGGTGCTGACTAATTGGAAAGCAAAACCCAGCGAGACCGCCATGATCATTGCCGCGATAACCAGCTCCAGCGTTCTGAAACCATAGCGCTGCAAATAAAGCACGGCATAAGTGATGACGCCGGTTAATAAAGCACCTTCAAATAACGACATGCCGAACAACAAATTGAAGGCCAGCGATGCGCCCAGAAACTCCGCCAGATCGGTCGCAATGGCCACAATTTCAGCCTGTACCCAATAAAACCAGACGACTTTGGGCGAATAGTGCTGTCGGATCAACTGCGGCAGATTTTTCCCTGTTGCCAATCCTAGCCGGACAGACAATGTCTGGATCAACATCGCCATTATGTTCGCAAATAAGATCACCCACAGCAGGGAATATCCATAGCGGGAACCCGCTTCAATATTGGTCGCAAAATTACCGGGATCGATATAAGCCACCGCAGCAATCATGGCTGGGCCAATAAAGGGAAGAATATTCTTCAGGCTGATCTGTTTTTTAGGGGTAACAAACGCCTTCTGCGCCTGAAGTCTTACTCGGTCATCTGACATGGCACTGAGCATAAGAAACATCCTGTCACAATCGTGGATATACTAATAGTATACGCTTAAATGAGATTTATTCTCATTGGTGGGAATAATTAATGTCATAGGCGATGGCTATCAATCGCAAGGGATGGAGGGAAGTCAGGGACGATCAAGAGGCAGAAAAAAGGCGGGAGAACCCCGCCTAGAAGGTTGAATGTTAATGTGCGGCTCCGCCACCCCCTTGAGTTGCCCTTGGACGTGAAGTCAGGAAAACAAAAGGGATCAGTGCCACAAACAACCACATCAGAATATCAAACAGATCCAGCGTAGAAAGCATATACGACTGATGATTGATGGTGTTGTTGATACTCATCAATGCCGTGCCTGAGTTACGACCCTGGAACGCCGCCGCCAGCGGGTTATACAAATTAATCGGCTCGGCCAGTATCGAATGGTGCAGGCTCGCATTGTGTGTCCAGAACCAAGTGGTAATGGAAGAGGCAAAACTGGCACCTAAAGTTCGAATAAAGGTCGATAACGACGCCGCATCCGCAATGGCTGCACCTGTCAGATCCGAGAGCAGGATCGTGGTCATTGGCATGAAGAACAGCGAAATACCAATTCCCATAAAGAGCTGAATGAGTGCAACCGTGTGGAAATCAACATCGGTGGTAAAGTTTGAGCGGAAGAAACAGCTCAGGCTGATCACCAGAAACGAAAGCGCAGCCAATTTCCGCATATCGAGTTTGGGGCCCAGACGGCCTAAAACCGGGGTCAAAAACAGAGGTATGACACCCATGGGCGCGGCTGCGAGACCAGCCCAAACCGAGGTGTATCCCATCTGACTTTGTAACCACTGCGGTAGGATCAGGTTAATACTAAAGAACCCGGCATAACCCAATGTCAGCAATATGGTACCGATCCGGAAATTACGATTCGAAAACAGTCGCAGATTGATAATCGGGTGATCATCTGTCAGTTCCCAGATCACGAGGAAGACCAGCATGATGGCGGCAAAGGCTGTACCGGCAATGATCCAGGGATCGTTGAACCAATCAAGGTCGTTACCTTTATCCAATACAATTTGCAAAGCGCCGACACCTAATATCAGTGCGCTAAAACCAATGTAATCCAGTGGTGCATTTGCTGGTTTATGTGGCCGATCCTTTAACTGAGACAACACTACCATCACGGCAAAAATACCAATCGGAATGTTGATAAAGAAGATCCAGGGCCAACTGTAGTCATAAGTCAGCCAGCCACCCAAGATGGGCCCGACGATGGGGCCAACGACCGCCACCATGCCTAACAAAGCCAGTGCCATACTGCGTTTGGCTGCCGGGAAGATAGACATCAGCAAAACCTGACTCATCGGGAAAAGCGGTGCGGCGGCCAACCCTTGCAATGTCCGGAAGATGACCAATTCGCCCATCGACTGAGATATCCCGCAAAGAAAGGAGGTCGTCAGGAAGAAGATCAACGCGCCGACATATAAGTGTACTTCACCGATGCGGCGGCTTAACCAAGCGGTAACCGGTAAGCCGATCGCATTACTGACTGTAAAAGAGGTAATCACCCAAGTGCCTTGGTTGAGACTGACCCCCATATTGCCGGCAATCGTTGGCAACGATACGTTTGCAATGGTGGTGTCGAGCACCTGCATGAATACACCCAGTGCAATTGCAAACGTACAGAGCCCGAGATTCGCCGGCTGGAACCCTTGCTGTTGACTCATACCAAAGACCTGCTACTGCTTCACATAGAGCGTGGATGACGGAACATCGTTAGCTGCAATGATTTGGTTGATAATAGTGTCTGCACCATCCATCTGACGGGTGTAAACATCCGTCTGGTAGCGAGGTTTAGACGGTGCTGCCTGAGCCAGCAATTGACCGCTGGTATCATGCGTATCAACATCGACCACCATCGACAAACCGACACGAAGCGGGTGTGCTTTCAGGTCATTTGCATCCAACTGAATGCGGACAGGGAGACGCTGCACAACCTTGATCCAGTTGCCGGTTGCATTTTGTGCGGGCAACAATGAGAACGCACTGCCAGTCCCAATCCCTAAGCTTTCCACTTTGGCGTGATATTTAACCTTATCGCCATAGAGATCGGCAGTCACGATCGCTGGCTGGTCAATGCGCATGGTGGTCAGTTGTGTTTCTTTGAAATTGGCGTCAACCCATACTTGATCCAAAGGCACGACCGCCATGAGTGCAGAACCCGGGGTGACACGCTGGCCTACCTGAACATTACGGCGCGCGATGTAGCCAGAGACTGGCGCGACCAGACTGGTACGCTGTTTGGACAGATACGCCTGACGTAACTGACCAATGGCCGTTTTAACCAGAGGATGCGTGCTGACGGTGGTGTTGTTGATCAGTGATTCTTGTGATTTCAACTGCTGTTCTGCGACCGCCAATGATTTCTCGGCAGAATTGGCCATGTCTTGTGCGTGGCTTAATTCTTCCTGAGACAGGCCGCCGGCTTTTACCATATTTTTACGACGAGCAAGATCCGCCTCTGCCTTACGTAGTGCAATTTTCTGTTCGGCAACAACGGCTTTGGCTTGTTCAACATTATTAAACAGCGTACGAACCTGACGGACGACGTGCGCCAGATTGGCTTCTGCATTGTCGAACGCGATATCGGCATCGCTGCTGTCAAAGTGCACCAATTCCTGGCCTTGTTGCACATAGTCGCCGTCATCGGCGGTGATGCTGGTTACTGTGCCAGCAATTTCAGGAGTGATTTGAACCAGATTGCCGTTGACATAGGCATCATCAGTAGACTCAGTACCTACTCCGTAATTGAAATACCAGTAAGCAGAGCCCACACCGGCAACGATTAATGCAGCTGCGAAGATCATCAGGCTTTTTTTACGCTGGCCGGAATGTGTTGAGACCTTTTTTTCAGATTGAGTATGGCTCATAGAAAACCTCAAAAACTAATTATTCTGGATATGTTGAGTAGGGGCTGACGCTGGGATTGAAAATCCGCCCCCCAATGACTGAATCAGCTGAACCTGTGTTTCCTGCTGATGATTTTTCAGCGAAGTAAAGACAGATTCCGCCTGGAGAACCTGTTGTTCCGCCATCAAGACTTCCAGTTGGCTGCCCATACCGGCCTGATAACGTTTCTCCGTGATTTGATAACTTTTCTCGGCCAGATCCATACTGTCCTTGGCATCCACCAATTGCTGCTCTACAGATTTCAGCGCCAACACATTGTCGCTAACCTCATTCAGCGCACGGATCAGGGTCTGGTTGTATTGTGCTACTGCCGTATCGTAATCCGCCGTTTTTGACAGCAGATTCGCTTTCAGATCCGCAGTAAAGATCGGCAAGGAAATAGCCGGTGTCACATTCCATGAACGGCTGACGTCTGCAAATACCGCATCGCCTAAGACAGATTTGAAACCTGCCATCGCACTCAGATTGAAATTGGGATAGAAGCGGGTTTTGGCGACATCAATTTGTTTACTGGCCGCCTCAACACGCCAACGCGCAGCCGTGATGTCGGGTCTGTGGCTGATTAAGGCTGCCGGTAAGTCACTTGGCAAATGGAAATCAGCCTGTACCGAGACATTAGGTCGGCCAATACTGGCTGCTTTATCCGGGCCGGTTCCCACCAGCGCGGCTAAGGCATTTTTTAACTGGGCGACGGCTAAAGTCCGTTGTTTCAGTGTTTGTTTTGCGCTGGCAGCACTGCTTTGTGCCGCATACAGACGATCTTCCGAGGTCAGCCCGTTTTTATATAGGTTGGTTGTGATTTCAACCATATGCTGGTTACGATCCAGGTCTTTCTTCGCCAGATCTTCTAACGCATAGGCATTGGCTAATTGAACATAGGTTTGCGTGATCCCACTGGAAAGGGCAATGCGGGCCGCCTGTTGATCGACTTCAGCCGCTTTCAGGTTATTGACACTGGCTTCCCAGGCCGCACGTTTTCCACCCCACAGATCAAAACTGTAGTTAAAATTTAAACCTAGATTACGGCTGGTGCCGAAACGATTGCCCTGACCGGAATAATCTTCTATCCGAGACAGGCGGGAGCGACTCATACTCGCATTGGCGTTGAGGGTCGGATCAAACAAACTGTCGGCTGCCGCGACCTGCGCATCGGCCTGACTCAATCTGGCAGTAGCCAGTTGCATATCCGGGCTGTTTTTCAGTGCTTCGTTGATCAGGGTGTTCAGATTCTGATCGCCAAAATGCTGCCACCAAGCTTCCTGAGGCCAGTTGGCGGAAGACAAGCTATCTGCGTTCAGACTTTGGCTATGAGCCAAAATGTTATTACCAAATAAGGTATTTTTAGGATGAATACTATCTGGCGCTGCGCAACCGGATAATAAAACCCCGATGGTTAATGAAGATAAGATGAAATATCTGCGCATTTTTTATTCCTGCTGATCAGCGGATGAATCAGGCACTGAATAATGCTCCTGAGCGAAAGCACATCCAGAGGCAACTAAAATTTTTCTCAGACAATGTTTGAGTTGAGACTGTTCTTCATCGGTCAACGTATGGGCTAACTCTGCAATGGCATTGCCTGCCAGCGGCAGAGCCCGTTCGATGGTTTCATATCCTTTATCGGTTAAGCCGATGATCAACGCACGACGATCTTCCGGTGCTGGCGTCCGTTGAATTAGCCCTTTCTTTTCGAGTCGATCCAGCATGCGGGTGATGGCGCTGTTATCGACACCTAATGATTTTCCGATATCACAAGGGCGGGTTTTATTAAAACGATAGATGTTAAATAACGCTTTTGCCTGTCCGGCGGTGATGTCTTCCGGTTCCAGATGTTTATCTAATAAACGATCTTTTAATAGATTGGTGTGTCCAATCAAGAAACCCAGGCTTTCTGCTAAAGGTTCCATTTTAGGAGATGCTTGCTTAGACATTAGTTTACCTTTCATTAATTGATGAGGCATTAATTGCCTATGCAACTAATTATGCGCCTCTATGCTGAACCTTGCAAGCGCATGAAAAATTAATATTTGGAGCGAGAGGTTAAATGACAGGATAATTCGCTATAAATCAGCGATTTAGACCAGCTTCTGTATTGGCCGGGGGCGATGGATAGTTGCTGTTTCATGATTTTGGAAAGATGGCTGCTGGTCGCAAAACCGCTATTTAATGATACGGTCATCAAATCATGATCAGTGTGTTGTAATTGTTCCCGTGCATATTGCAACCGGCGATGCATGATCCACTGATGGGGTGGGAGGCCAAAACTGATACGGAACATGTGCGCAAAATGATAAGCCGAAAGATGCAGCTGATCAGCCATATCTGACAATGAGATGTTATCGGCAAGGTGTATTTCGATCCAATCACGGATAAAACGGCGTTGCCAGTTGGATAATCCGCCCTTAACGACGGGCATTGGTATACGACAAGTTTGAGTTTTGAGCAGATAGAATAAAATGTCATGGCTTAACGCATTGGCCGACAAACGCTGCAGCGGGTTGTTCCAATCCATCTGAACCAGTTGCTGACAGGCGCGTGCCAGTTTTTCATCGTCCATATAGGTGCGATCGGCCAGCGAAAACAGGCGGGGTTCTGCATCCAATATTTGAACGATCTGCTTTGAAAAGAGTTCTGGTGGGATATAAAGATGCAGAAATTTTATTTCTCCACGAATTTCCCAATACGATTCATGCTCTGCAGGTAACAGGCATAACTTTCCCGGCGCCCCCCAGTTGTTTGGTTGATCTCGTCGCCGGACACGATCTCCACCGGAGAGATAATAAGAGAGGGTATGGTGTCCTGGATGTGAATATGCCGTATCGTTCAACTGCTTACGATGCCAGCATGCCGCGACGAAGCCATCACCGAGCAGCGATTGACATTTTAAAGTTGCATTAGCTTCCGTCAGCGCACTAACAACGTGTAACTGTGAATCAGGCATACCACCATTCCTTCAGTCAGAGATCGCAGTGTATCGTCAATTCGGTGAAACAAAAGGCTCCTGTCAAAATAATCGCAAGAACAGACAATGGCTTTTATGAGATACAGGCCATCATGGTGCTATTCGTTGTTTGAAGGAGTTTATGATGAATAGCCTGCTTTATCTCTCTACTGTCTTGATCTGGGGTACAACGTGGATCGCATTGAAATGGCAGTTGGGTGTCACTGCCATCCCATTTTCCATTGCCGGACGCTTTTTGCTGGCCGCCTTTTTGTTGCTGGCGTATCAGACAATACGGGGCAAACTGACCTTTCCCAAAGGAAAGGTGTTGCACCTGATCCTGTTACAAGGCGTCTTGTTGTTCTGTTGTAATTTTCTCTGTTTTTATAATGCAAGTTATTGGATACCCAGTGGCCTGATTGCGGTCATATTTTCTACCTCCACACTTTGGAATGCCTTGTGTGGACGTTTTTTGATGGGGCGTCAAATCCAGCCTAAAGTCTGGCAAGGTGGCATCATGGGGCTGGTCGGGCTTGTTTTCCTGTTCTGGCCGGAAATTACCAGTCATGCCGCCTCATTCGAGGTATTAAAAGGGTTGGGTTTGGCCTTATTGGGTACGCTGTTTTTCTCCTCCGGCAACATGATCTCGGCTCGTTTGCAGGCTCTGGGGGCTACACCAATTCAAACGAACGGCTGGGCTATGCTGGTGGGTGCTACCGTATTGTTGGTGGGGAGTTTAGTGTCTGGATTAAGTTTTAATTTTGATCCTTCAATGCGTTACTGGGGTGCATTGGTTTATCTGGCATTCTTTGGTTCCGTCATCGGTTTTACAGCCTATCTGATGCTGGTTGGGCGTATCGGCCCGGAAAAGGCGGCATACAGCACCGTGCTGTTTCCTGTTGTGGCACTGAATATCTCGGTCTGGTTTGAAGGTTATCAATGGACGGCGAGTGGTTTGTTCGGTCTGTTTCTGGTCATGGCCGGCAATGTGCTGGTGTTTTATCCGAAATCCGGAAACTGGAGAAAAAATAAAGCCATTGCCGACGCATAAAGAATATTCTTTATCGCAAATATTATGTTCAATCTCCTCATCAGCATCGCTCGTACGGATGAGGAGAAGCCTAATTTGCATCCATAGGTATCAGTTTATGGATTAATAGATCAAACGAGATTGCGTCACTCATTACATGGTGATAATAATTATCATTAATGAATAGCGATACAGTGAGGCAATGATATGGCGGTTAAAAAATTAGTGTTAATTCGTCATGGTGAAAGTGTCTGGAATCAGGAAAACCGGTTTACGGGCTGGACTGATGTAGAGCTTTCGGCAAAAGGGATCGAAGAGGCCCATCAGGCTGGTAAATTGCTCAAGGCCGAAGGTTATACATTCGACCATGCTTATACTTCCGTACTTAAACGGGCTATTGCGACGCTTTGGTATATACAGGAAGAGATGGGGCTGGAATGGATTCCGGTTGAAAAAGATTGGCATCTGAATGAACGCCATTACGGAGCGTTACAAGGGTTAAACAAGGCCGAAACTGCACAGCAATATGGTGATGAACAGGTGTTGCTGTGGCGTCGGGGCTTTGCGGTAACGCCTCCGGTATTGACGGAACAGGATGAACGTTTTCCCGGGCACGATCCGCGTTACAGCAAATTAAGCAAAGAGCAATTACCGCTGACAGAAAGTCTGGCAATCACCATTGAACGGGTACTGCCATACTGGACGAATGTCATTCAGCCCCGGGTGGCATCGGGTGAGCGCGTCATTATTGCGGCTCATGGCAATTCTTTACGCGCACTCGTCAAACACCTCGATGGTATTAGTGAGAAAGATATTCTAGAACTGAATATTCCGACGGGAGTACCGCTCGTCTACGAGTTCGATGACAACATGAACCCGATTAGACATTACTATTTGGGTAACCCTGAAGAGATAGCCGCGAAAGCACACGCTGTTGCCAATCAGGGAAAGGCCGGATGATGCTTATTCCGTATTAGTACAGATCCGATCCCGGCCTTGTTGTTTTGCCAGATAAAGTAACCGATCTGCTGCCTGCAGCATTTCATCCAGCCGGTCGGTTAGCTCATCGGTTACGCCAAAACTGGCATTAATATAGACCGGATGCCCTAAATTCATGGGCGTATCTTTTAAATCTATTCTGAATTGTTCAATGCGGGATAATGCAATTTCAAATGGAATGTTAAACGTGATCAAACCAAATTCTTCCCCGCCTAAACGGAAGGTAATGCAGTCTGGAAAATGCTCCATGAAGAGAGCAGAGACCATTTGCAAAACCTGGTCTCCGGCATGATGTCCGTACGAATCATTGATCCGTTTGAAGTGATCAATATCCATGACACAGAGCGAGATCGGTTGGCCTGCAGATTTGGCAGAACGGAACTGTTTTTCCACCTTTTCAAACAAATAGCGGCGATTAAAGAGTTGAGTCAGATAATCGCGATAGGTCATTTCGCGCAGTTTAGAGAGCAGCTCCAGTGTTTCCAGATTATGGTTGATACGGCACTGTAATTCTTCCGGAGCGAATGGTTTAGTCAGAAAATCATTCGCGCCATATTTAATGAAACGCGCAGATAATGATTTCTCGTTGATTGCAGAAATACCAATGATGGCCAAGTCTTCTTTATCGCGTTTTTCACGTAAGGCTTTAACCAGCTCCATGCCATTCATCACGGGCATGTGATAATCCGCCAGCACCATTTTGATCTCAGGATGTTGATTAAGTATCGTGAGTGCTTCTACGCCATCGGCGGCTTCATGCACGGTCAGTAACCAGCGTTTCAATTGTTTGGTAACGAATTGCATTCCGGTGAATGAATCCTCGACGACCAGCACAGAGATAAACTGATTCAGATAGAGGCGGCGTAGCAGGCTGACAACATAGTTAAATGATGTTTTGGAATCTTTGATGATGTAGTCAACCAGCCCTCGTTCCAGTAATTCGTCGCGTTTTTCTTCACTGAAACTGGCGGTCATGACAATGGCTGGAATATGCCATTGCAATACTTCATCCAAAGCCTCGCCATCGGGGGCATCAGGTAATGTCAGGTCGACTAAGGCAGCAAAATAGTCATGCGTTGTTGCAAGGCGAGCTTTAGCTTCTGCCAGGGTATAGGCACTATCTACTTCCACATCCAGTTCTTTACTGATATTTGAACTGAGTGCGCGAGATATCATCTGGCTGTCTTCAATCAAAAGTATTTTATTCATAGACCCAATACATAAAGTCAGGATGCATCAGTGATTGATTTGAGTATAAACCTAGCGGGCGGGACTGTTGATGGCAGAGTTCCGATTCTGTGCGGAGTGTTTGTTTGTTAACTGTTTGTTGCGGTAATTTTGGAGAGAAACGGAACAGCACGAATGTCTGTTCCGTTTTTAATATTATTTATGACGTTCTTTCAGGCAGTTCACGACGTCAGCCAATTGCAGACCTTCGTTTTGCAGCAACACGGTCAGGTGATACAGCAGATCGGCTGATTCGTTGATCAGTTCATTGCGATCTTTGGCCATTGCCGCCAGTGCGACTTCAACACCTTCTTCGCCAACTTTCTGCGCAATACGTTTGGTGCCTTTGGCATACAAACGGGCTGTGTAGCTGGATTCCGGATCGGCATTTTTGCGACCCGCGAGGATTTGCTCCAGTTCAGCCAGAAAAGCCAGTGGCAGAGTAGGGTGTTCGTCAAAGCAGGATGGGCAACCACGGTGGCAGGTAGGGCCAATCGGATCGGCAGCAACCAACAGGCTGTCATTATCACAATCAGTGGTGATAGCTCGCAGCTGCAGCACATGACCCGAGGTTTCACCTTTGGTCCAGAGGCGGCCTTTGCTGCGGCTGAAGAAAGTCACATGGCCAGTCTCAATGGTTTTTTCCAGTGCTTCGCGGGTCATGTAGCCTTGCATTAGCACTTCACCCGTATAAACATGCTGCACAATCGCCGGGATCATGCCTTCTGTTTTTTCCCAATCCAGACGATTCGGGTCAACAATTTTCATCTCAGTCACGGATCTGCACTCCTTCGCTACGCAGATAAGCTTTTAATTCAGGGATCGGAATGATGCCTTTGTGAAATACGGAAGCAGCCAGTGCGCCATCAACATCGGCGATCTGGAAAGCATCACGGAAATGCACCATCTCACCAGCACCACCAGAAGCGATCAACGGCACTTTACATAAGTCACGGATTAACTTGAGCTGAGTTAAGTCATAACCCTGACGTACGCCATCCTGATTCATCATGTTCAGTACGATTTCACCAGCGCCGCGTTTTTGTACTTCCACCACCCAGTCAGGTGTTGTCCATTGAGTGATACGGGTGCGGGTTTCATCCCCTGTGTATTGTTTCACCTGATATTGACCGGTTGTGGCATCAAAATAGGAATCGATACCGACGACAATACATTGCACACCAAAACGATCGGCCAGTTCAGTGATCAGTTCAGGGTTTGCCAATGCCGGGGAGTTGATAGAAACTTTATCGGCACCAAACTCCAGTATACGTTTGGCATCTTCTACCGATTTGATCCCGCCTGCAACACAGAAGGGAATATCAATCACTTCAGCCACACGGCTGACCCAGCTTTTATCCACCACACGGGCATCAGAGGACGCGGTGATATCATAAAACACCAGCTCGTCAGCGCCTTCATCGGCATAACGTTTGGCAAGCGGCACGATGTCGCCCATCACTTCGTGATTGCGAAACTGAACGCCTTTTACCACGACACCGTCTTTAACGTCTAAACAAGGGATTATACGTCGAGCCAGCATGCGATAGCCTCCTTCACGGTGAATTTGCCTTCCAGCAGTGAACGACCGAGGATCACGCCGCCCACACCGGAACCTTTCAGAGCTTCGATATCGGAAATCCCACCGATACCACCGGAAGCCTGCCAGCTGATTTGCGGGAATTGAGCGGCCAGATCACGATACAGAGAAACGTTACTGCCTTGCAGCGTGCCGTCGCGGGAAATATCGGTGCACAGCACATGTTTCAGACCCACCGGCAGATAATGCGCCAACAGGGCTTCGATGGTGACACCACTGTCTTCCTGCCAGCCAGCAACTGCAATTTTGCGTTGACCTTGAGCATCGATGTTCACATCCAGCGCCAGCACGATTTTATCGGCACCGTATTTTTCCACCCAACCAGCCACCGTTGCCGGATCTTTAACGGCGGTAGAGCCGATAACGACACGGTTCGCGCCCGCATCCAGCAGATCTTTAACATCCTGCTCGGTACGCACACCACCACCAATCTGTACCGGTGCTTTGGTATTGGCCAGTAGCTTGCGGATCACTGTCAGTTGGCGTTTGGTGCTGTCTTTGGCGCCATCCAGATCAACCAGATGCAACTGAGTAGCACCTTGCGCCACGTAGTCATCGAAACGACCTTGCGGATCAGCGGAATATTCGGTTTTCTGACCGTAGTCTCCCTGATAGAGGCGAACTACTTTACCGTCGATTAAATCAATAGCCGGAATAATCATTACATCTCCAGGAAATTACGGATCAGTTGCGCACCCAGTTTGCCGGAACGTTCCGGGTGGAATTGCGCACCAAAGAAATTGTCTTTACCTACCACAGCGCTGAATGGCTGGCCATAATCACAACGCGCCAGTGTCGCTTCGGTGACTTCCAGTGCATATGAATGCACGAAGTAGAAATAGCTACCGGAAGGAATGCCTTTAAACAGCGGGTGGGTGCCGTCATGTTCAATCTGGTTCCAGCCCATATGTGGCAAACGCAGATCGCCGACTTGCATCAGTTTTACTTTACCGGGAATGATGCCGAGGCACTGAATATCAGCTTCGCCATCCATGCTCTCTTCGGAGGCTTGCGCCAGCATCTGCATGCCGAGACAGAAACCCAGCAGAGGCTGTTTGGCTTCACGGATCAGATCAACCAGCTTACGTTCCTGCAGATTACGCATTGCGGCTTTGGCCGTACCCACACCCGGCAGGATCAGTTTATCTGTTGATTTGATGTCAGCCGCTTCGCAGCTGACAACCGGCTCCACACCTAAACGCTGGATTGCCATTTTGACCGAAGACAGGTTGGCACAACCGGTGTCAATAATAGTCAGTTTCATGCTGAACCCCTTACAGAACACCTTTGGAAGAGGGCAGTTCAGTGCCTTCTACATTGATTGCCTGACGTAATGCGCGACCAAAACCTTTGAACAACGCTTCGACCTGGTGATGCGTATTACCTTCCGTCACAGACAGATTTAGCGTGATCGCCATGGCATCAGTCAGTGAGCGGAAGAAATGTTCGACCATTTCAGTGTTGAATTCACCCACCTGTTCACGACCAAATTTGGCATCAAACACGAGGAACGGACGGCCGGATAAATCGATAGCAACTTGCGCCAGACATTCATCCATCGGCAGCAGGAAGCCGAAACGGCCGATACCGCGTTTGTTACCCAGCGCTTTTTTCAGGGCTTCGCCTAGTGCCAGTGCTGTATCTTCGACGGTGTGGTGATCATCGATATGCAGATCGCCTTTCACAGTCAGCTGTAGGCTGAAACCGGCATGAGTCGCGATTTGATCCAGCATGTGGTCGAAGAAACCAATGCCGGTCGCGATTTGATTGCCACCGGATTTATCCAGATCGACATCCACACTGATCTGAGTTTCTTTGGTGTTTCTGATCACATGAGCTTTCCGGCCCTGATTTAGCAGCATGTCACGGATGTGATTCCAGTTGCAGGTCTCTGGGTTGTAACGGATACCGTGAATACCCATGTTTTCAGCTAATTGCACGTCGGTGATGCGATCGCCGATCACATAGGAATTGGCGTGGTCAATTCGGCCGGAATGCAGATAATCTTTGACGATACCGAGTTTCGGTTTGCGGCAAGTGCAATCATCGTGTGGGAAGTGCGGGCAGATCAGCACTGCTTCCCAGTTCACACCCTGTGATTCAAAGATATGCATCATCAGATCTTGCGGCGGTTGGAAGTTTTCCAATGGCAGACTGTCGGTACCCAGACCATCCTGGTTGGTTACCATCACCAGCACAAAACCAGCCGCCTGCAGATCACGCAGCGCCGGAATAACCATTGGCTCGAAGCGCAGTTTATCAAGACTATCAACCTGCTTATCAATCACAGGTTCTTCAATCAAAGTACCGTCGCGGTCAATGAAGAGAAATTTTTGCTTTTGGCTCACGGCGTTCTCCCTGTCAGGCCAGTGATTGCAGCACAGTTAACACTGCCTGCATTTCTGCTTCGTCACCAATCGTGACACGCACGGAATTATCCAGCATCGGCTTGTTCGCAAAATCACGCAGAATAATGCCTTGCTCCACCATAGCAGCAAATACTTTGGCGCTATCGGTAAAGCGGATCAGCACAAAGTTACCGTTATCATCGTAAATATCTTTTACGCATGACAAACTGGCAATGTCGGCTTTGAATTTCTGTTTAAGTTTGTTCAGCCATGCAATGCGGGTGCGCATCTTTTCCAGACCGGCAGGGCTTAATGCCTGTGCGGCAATCTGCGCTACGGGTTCTGCAATCGGGTAGGGGGCGATCACTTTCAAAAGCAGACTGATCACTTCCGGGTTCGCAATCGTGAAGCCACAGCGCAGTCCTGCCAATGCAAAACCTTTCGACAACGTACGGGTCACCACCAGATTCGGATAATCACTGATCAGGTCAACCATGCTGAATTGCGGGCAGAATTCGATGTAGGCTTCGTCCACCACGACAATCGCTTTATTCTGTGTGGCATTCAGTACGGTGATCAGTTTTTTCCGATCCAACACCGTGCCAGTCGGGTTATTCGGTGAGCAGAAGAAAATAACCTTCACGCCATCCAGTTGCTCCAGAATGGCTGGAACATTTGGTTGGAAATCCGCTAATGGTGGAACGGTCCTGATACCGACACCACAGGTTTCTGCGCTGATGGAATACATGCCGTAGGTTGGCGGGCAGATCAGGATCTCTTCCTTGCCCGGTTCACAGAAGGTGCGTACTAGCAATTCGATCGCTTCGTCAGAACCACGGCTGACCAGTACCTGCTCCGGTTGTACGCCAGCATAAGCAGCATAAGATTCGATTACTTCCGGCGGCTGACATTCCGGATAGCGGTTTAGACGGCTGCAATCCAGTGTATATTGTTCGCTTTTCGGCGCTTCATTTGCATTCAGAAAAACATGCCCTTTACCACCGATACGACGAGCAGAAAGATAAGGGGTCAAATCCTGTACGCGCTGGCAAGCCAGTTTAGTCAGACTCATTATTTCGCCTCCTGGCTGTTAATGCTTTCCATACGAATAGTGACGGCACGTTTGTGCGCAGTCAGACCTTCGGCATCTGCCATTGTTGTCACGGTAGTTGCCAAGCCTTTCAGACCATCAGCGCTCAGTTCCTGCACGGTATAACGGCGCTGGTAATCAGCCAGACCCAGACTGGAAGCCGTTTTGGCATAACCGTAAGTTGGCAACGTGTGGTTGGTGCCACTGGCGTAATCACCGACGGATTCCGGTGTCCAGTTACCTAAGAAGATGGAACCGGCATTTTCCAGCTTGTTCAGTAACGCGCGTGGCTCAACGGTCTGTACGATCAAGTGCTCAGGCGCATATTCATTGGAAATGACGCAAGCCTCTGCCAAATCGGTACAGATGATAGAGCGGCTACTTTCCAGAGCTTTGCGGGCAATGTCGGCACGGCTCAGTTCTGCCAGTTGTTTTTCCAGCTCAGCATCGACCTGGTTGGCCAATTTGATAGAAGGTGTGACCAATACAACTTGTGAGTCCGGACCGTGCTCTGCCTGAGACAGCAAATCGGCTGCGACAAATCCCGCGTTGGCAGTCTCATCAGCAATGACCAGCACTTCAGAGGGGCCGGCTGGCATATCAATCGCCGCACCGCGAAAATCCATACTGACCTGACGTTTGGCTTCGGTCACCCATGCATTGCCAGGGCCGAAGATTTTATCCACTTTGGATACTGACTCAGTCCCGTAGGCCATCGCTGCAATCGCCTGTGCGCCACCCATGGTGTAGATTTCACTGACACCGCACAGTGTTGCAGCGTAGATGATTTCATCAGCGATGGGTGGTGGTGAGCAAAGAATGACTTTACGGCATTCGGCAATTTTGGCCGGAATCGCCAGCATCAGCACGGTTGAAACTAATGGCGCACTGCCGCCTGGCACATACAAACCAACGCGGTTGATCGGTTGGTAATGCAGTTCGCAACGCACACCAGCCTGTGTATCTAATGCCAGAGGTGCGGGCTTTTGTGCCTGATGAAAGGTCGCCACATTGCTATAGGCATGCTGAATAGCGGTTTTCAGCTCTGGGCTGGTACGTTCACAGGCTACTTTGATCGCATCTGCTGATAAACGTAAATTACCTTCGCTGACTTTATCGAATTTGGCCGTGAATTCACGCAGCGCATTATCACCTTCACTGCGAATGCGGCTCACGATATTACTGACAATACTGGTGATTTCCGCAGAGTTACTCATTGCCGGGCGGGTCAGCGTTTCACGACGCTGTTCCGCATTCAGACTTGCCCACTGAACGATCTGCATGTTCTGCTCCCGTTACATCATCATTTTTTCGATTGGCAGCACCAGAATAGAGCTGGCACCCAGCGCTTTCAGTTTTTCCATGGTTTCCCAGAACAGGGTTTCGGTAGCCACAACATGCATTGCAACGTGAGTGCTGTCGCTGGCCAGCGGCATTACAGTCGGATTCTCAGCGCCTGGCAGCAACGCCGTGATTTCAGCCAGTTTATTTTTAGGGGCGTGCAACATGATGTATTTGCTTTCGCGAGCCTGCAGCATACCTTCCAGACGTGGCAGCAGACGATCAACCAGCTTCTGTTTTTCCGGATACAGTTCGGTATCAGCCTGGATTAAGGTCGCTTTAGAGCGATAGATAACCTGAACTTCTTTCAGGCCGTTGGCTTCCAGTGTTGCACCTGAAGAGACCAGATCACAGATGGCATCAGCCAGACCAGCACGCGGAGCAACTTCAACTGAACCAGTCAGTAATACCGGTTTGAAGGTGACACCTTTTTCCGCAAGAAAGCGTTTTAACAAGTGAGGGTAGGTCGTCGCAATTTTTTTGCCTTGCAGCGCAGCAACACCCGTCCATTCTTCTTCACGAGGAATGGCCAGTGACAGGCGGCATCCACCGTAATCCAGATCTTTCAGCTTCTTGAATGCTGTTGCCAGATTCAATGATTGGCGTTCCAGCATGGTTTCTTCCAGAACGTTTTCACCTACAATCCCGAGGTCGACTACCTTGTCCATCACCAAGCCGGGGATGTCGTCATCACGAACGCGCAGAATATCGATTGGCATATTTTCTACATGCGCAATCAGGCGGTCTTCACGCAGATTGATTTTGAAACCACAGCTTTTCAGCAGTTCTTGTGAATCCTGACTCAGGCGACCTGATTTCTGCATCGCGATGCGCAGACGTTTGCTATCCATAGTTATATCCTTGTAAATGAAAAAACCCTCGGAAGTAGTGGCTTCCGAGGGTTTAGTGATTGGCTTGGGAACCACTGGGAAGTCACGTCGGTGTCTTCCAGCAGCAATCCTCCTGAAAGACTATTCCGGATGATGGCGGTGATGGTGATGCACAGTCTTCAGTAAGGTCATGATTGCTAATTTGCTTCTTTATTGTCCCAATGGGTAACAAAATACCGTGCCTGACGAAAAAAGCAAGTACAGAATACAGGAAAAGCATTTTTGAATTTTAAAATGGAATAAATGCATCATTATTCATTTGTGAAAATCAAAAGGGATCGAACTGGGTATTTTTTCTATTTCTGCTTATTTTTTATACCTGCTGGTCGATAATTAAATACTGAGGGAGCTAAAGCGAGGCGACCCGATATGCCCAATCAAGACATGCTCTTCCCTATATTGCCGAGGCCGACACCGCCGGTGAATCTTAATGACATCATCCATCATGATGTGCCTAAGGTAGAGCCGCAATCTAAAGCAGATAAAATTGATACTGAGCAGCATCATCCTCAGCAGCAACAACCTCATCATTTTGAAGCGAAAGAACAAGGGATATTGGAAGAGGAAAATGAGGTTGCCGAGGCTGCTTCGACTGACTCAGAGAATGAAAAACACCCGGAACATATTGATATATTTATCTGATGTCGTGCTTTATTGGAATCATCAGATGGCAGAGTGATACAATCCGGCCATAAACAACAGTTGAATTGGATCCACTCTGTGTCTTTGCAATCTATCCAGCATCAACAACGCAGGCGGCGTCAAATTTGGCTGCTCACCTTATTGCTCTGTGTCTCACTGACGTCAATGATCAGTCTCTCATCGGGTAGTTATCATATTGGTTTTGCTGACTGGTGGCATGGACTGTCTCAGATACAACAACAAGTCATTCTCGAATTACGTTTGCCTCGGACATTGCTCGCTATTGCGGTCGGGGGCGGATTAGCATTATGCGGTGCCGTCTTGCAAATATTACTGCATAACCCCGTTGCAGAGCCGGGGTTGATTGGTATTTCTAGTGGCGCCAGTTTTCTTGCTGTTTTCTTCATCTTTATCGGACACCATTCTGGTATCGCGATTCCTGCTTGGGGAATCAGTGTTGCCGCATTCATCGGGGCTTTATTGATCACGTTATTATTACTGCGTTTATCTTATCGCGGGCAACTTGGCAGCAGTCGATTACTGTTATTAGGCGTTGCTATCGGCATTGCGACTAATGCACTGACAACCTGGTTACTCTATTTCTCTGATGACCAGGCACTACGGGAAATCATGTTCTGGATGATGGGCAGTCTGGCCTATGGGCAGATCCAACCGGCATATTGGTGGCTCCCGTTCATTATTGTGTGCGCTTGGCTGATTAGTCAGCATCGCAAACTGGCACTGTTGCAATTGGGAGCATATCAAGCTCAGCTAATGGGGTTAGATCTTCGCAAAACACAACGCCGGTTAGTCTGGGCTGTCTGTTTTATTAGTGGTATGTGTGTTGCGCTGGCCGGTGTGATTGGTTTTATTGGTCTGGTTGTCCCTCATTTGGTGCGATTAGCCGGGAAAGATGGTCCGGCTTTCACGATCCCTGCCTCTGTGTTGGCTGGAAGTCTGTTATTGTTAATCGCGGATATATTATCGCGTTCTTTTATCAGTGCCGGTGAATTACCAGTTGGTGTTGTCACGGCGTCGATTGGTGCGCCTATCTTTATTTATTTATTAGTTCGTCGTTATGCTTTCGCTGATTGATTTTCGTATTCCAAATCGAGTTGGGCCAATTACCGCATCTGTTGCTGCTGGTCAGCACATTGCAATCATTGGTCCAAACGGAAGTGGTAAATCCAGTTTATTACTTGGTATGGCAGGGTTGGTCAGATCCACAGGGCAACTACTTTGGGATCATCAGGATATCCGGCAGTGGTCGATGCAGTATGCCGCCGTTAAAAGAGCCATGCTGCCACAACGTTCAGCACAGCTACTGCCGATCACCTGCAATCAGGTAATTGCCTTAGGTGCAATGCCTCTGAACGTTCGTGAATCTTCGTTACAATCGGCGATTGAACATGTATGTTCGCGTCTGGAATTAAGCGATTATCTGAACCGTGATTTCAGCCAGTTATCGGGTGGTGAACAGCAACGGGTGTTGTTGGCCAAAACATTACTTCAGGTTTGGCCTGAATTAAATCCACATGCAAGTTTTCTATTACTGGATGAACCATTGGCCGGTTTAGACTGGCATCATCAAATCATCTTATTAACCCTGTTAAATGAATTGAAACGTCAGGGGCTCACAATCCTGACATCGATTCATGATTTTAATCTGGCGGTAGCCCATAGTGATGTGATTTGGTGTCTACAACAAGGCCAGCTCGTTTTTTCTGATACGGTAGATCAATTTAACGAGCGTTTAATTGAGGACGTTTTCTGTTTAAAAACCATTCGTTGTCAGGCTGAAGGCCAGGCATTATTTCTTCCATGGCAAGTTAGTCATACCACCCATTCAAAAGGGGATTGAAGTGAAACCGGGGAACAAAGGCTTTTATCGTGTTTATAAAGCTAGCATTTACAGCATGCAAGGTATCAAAGCTGCGTGGAGGCATGAAGCTGCCTTCAGGCAAGAGATGATATTGATGCTGTTATTAACTCCGGCAGCATTTATTGTTGGAACAGGGCTTACACAACAACTTCTTTTATTAGTACTGGCATGGTTGGTGGTGATTGTGGAAATCCTGAATTCTGCGGTGGAGGCGGTCGTAGATCGGTTCGGTGGTGAAATGCACCCTCTTTCAGGACGAGCAAAAGACATGGGTTCTGCTGCCGTATTTATAACGCTGACACTCAATGCAATCGTTTGGTGTGCCGTCATCGGGCAAAACTGGCTGCGATTGTGGTAATGGTTTTGCTTGTTGCTACCTCGAATGAATGGTAGTATTCGCGCCGCTATTAAGAGGTATCGGACGGTCGCATCTGATGCCATACATTCATTATTTAAGAAGTGAGATAATTATGTCTTTTACATTCCAAACTGAAGTTCGTGCAGACCTGGGGAAAGGTGCGAGCCGCCGCCTGCGTCGTGCAGAACAAGTTCCTGCAATCCTGTACGGTGCAGGTCAGGAAGCTGTTTCTCTGGTTCTGGATCACAACAAAGTGATCGTTGCTCAGCAAGAACAAGCTTTCTACAGCGAAGTGTTGACTCTGGTTGTTGACGGTAAAGAAGTGAAAGCTAAAGTAGCTGCAGTTCAACGTCACCCAGTTAAGCCAAAAGTAGTTCATCTGGACTTCATCCGCGCGTAATGCCCGGATAATGAAATAAAGGCAGCTTCGGCTGCCTTTATTTTTAGGGGTAAAACGTTATCTCTGTTTGCACCTGCATTCACATTTCATTAGACTTTTGCCCGACATGTCCGAATGTAGCGGACATTGCCTTTCAACATAACCTCAATATCAACAAGTGACACTTGGTGTGTGTCACCACTGTAAGGATACATCATGCCTGTAATTACACTTCCCGATGGTAGTCAACGCGCATTTGATCATGCCGTTTCAGTTTATGACGTTGCTGCAAGCATCGGTGCTGGTCTGGCGAAAGCCTGTATCGCTGGTCGCGTTAATGGTGAGCTGGTCGATGCCTGTGAGCTGATCGAATCAGATTCAACCTTATCAATTATTACCGCCAAAGATCAGGAAGGTCTGGAGATTCTGCGCCATTCCTGTGCGCATTTATTAGGTCATGCGATCAAACAATTATGGCCTGAGACTAAGATGGCTATCGGTCCGGTCATCGACAATGGCTTCTATTATGACGTCGACCTTGACCGAACTCTGACCGAAGAAGATATTCAGGCGCTGGAAGCCCGTATGCTGGAGCTGGCGCAGAAAGACTACGATGTCGTGAAGAAAAAGGTGAGCTGGCAGGAAGCTCGCGATGTTTTTGAGTCTCGCGGTGAAACTTACAAAATCGCGATTCTGGATGAAAACATTGCACGTGATGATCAGCCAGGTTTATATCACCACGAAGAATACATTGATATGTGTCGTGGTCCGCATGTACCTAATATGCGTTTCTGCCATCATTTCAAACTGCAGAAAACCTCCGGTGCCTACTGGCGTGGTGACGCTAAAAACAAGATGCTGCAGCGTATTTACGGTACCGCCTGGGCTGACAAGAAGCAGCTGAGCGCGTATCTGCAACGTCTGGAAGAAGCGGCTAAACGTGACCATCGTAAAATTGGTAAACAGCTTGATCTGTACCATATGCAGGAAGAAGCACCAGGTATGGTGTTCTGGCACAACGATGGATGGACTATTTTCCGTGAGCTGGAAACCTTCATCCGTCAAAAACTGCGTGAATATGATTATGAAGAGGTCAAAGGCCCGTTCATGATGGACCGCGTATTGTGGGAACGTTCAGGCCATTGGGATAAGTATGCCGATGCCATGTTTACCACTTCGTCTGAAAACCGCGAATATGCGATTAAGCCGATGAACTGCCCGGGTCATGTACAGATCTTTAATCAGGGTCTGAAATCTTACCGCGATCTGCCACTGCGTATGGCTGAGTTCGGTAGCTGCCACCGTAATGAACCGTCTGGTTCTCTGCATGGTCTGATGCGTGTTCGTGGCTTTACACAGGATGACGCGCATATTTTCTGTGCCGAAAACCAGATCCAAGATGAAGTATCTTCCTGTATCCGCATGGTGTATGACACCTACAGCACCTTTGGTTTCCAGAACATCGCAGTAAAACTGTCTACTCGTCCGGAAAAACGTATCGGCAGTGATGATATGTGGGATCGCGCCGAAGAAGCCCTGAGCGAAGCATTAAAACACAACGACATCGAGTTTGAATATCAGCCGGGTGAGGGTGCATTCTACGGTCCGAAGATCGAATTTACCCTGCATGACTGTTTGGATCGTGCATGGCAATGCGGCACCATCCAGCTGGACTTCGCATTACCGGGTCGCTTAGGTGCAACCTATGTGGGTGAAGATAATGAGCGCCACGTACCGGTGATGATCCACCGTGCAATTCTCGGCTCCATTGAACGCTTCATCGGTATTCTGACAGAGGAATCGGCCGGATATTTCCCTTTGTGGCTGGCCCCGTTACAGGCTGTCGTGATGAATATCACCGATAATCAGGCTGATTATGTGAAACAAGTAGTTAATACTTTGAATGAATCCGGTATTCGCGCAAAAGCGGACTTGAGAAATGAGAAGATTGGCTTTAAAATCCGCGAGCATACTTTGAAACGCGTTCCTTACATGCTTGTCTGCGGTGATAAAGAAATGGAAGCAGGCGAAATCGCAGTAAGAACCCGTAAAGGTGTTGATTTAGGTAAATTCAAAGTAACTGATTTAGTCGAGAAGTTACGCAAAGAAATCAGCACTCGTGGATTAAATGTTGTGGAGGAATAAGCTATAAACGGCGCAAAGAAAACTGGAAAACAAGCACCACGTACCCGTATCAACGGTGAGATCCGTGTTAAGGAGATTCGCTTAGTTGGTCTCGATGGTGAAGCGCTCGGTATTGTCTCTATTGAAGAGGCATTGGATGCTGCAATTAAAGCCGGCGTCGATCTGGTAGAAATCAGCCCTACCGCTGAACCACCAGTTTGTCGTATTATGGACTTTGGCAAATTCCTCTACGAAAAGAGTAAATCTGTTAAAGAACAGAAGAAAAAGCAAAAACAGGTCCAGATCAAGGAAATTAAATTCCGTCCTGGAACTGATGAAGGTGATTATCAGGTAAAACTACGCAACCTGATTCGCTTTCTTGAAGAAGGGGATAAAGCCAAAGTAACGCTGCGTTTCCGCGGCCGTGAAATGGCGCATCAAGACCTCGGCATGAATGTTCTGGAACGTGTTAAAAACGATCTGGAAGAGCTTGCTGTAGTGGAGTCTTTCCCGAAAGTGGAAGGTCGCCAAGCCGTCATGATGCTGGCCCCTAAAAAACGGTAATTAGGCCAAACAAGTAAAAAGGCCATCAGATTTATATCTGATGGTTTTTTTCGCCTGATTACATTACTGGCAAACACAATGCGGAGTTCGTAATGCCAAAAATGAAAACTGACCGTGGTGCTGCTAAGCGCTTCAAAAAAACCGGTTCCGGTGGTTTTAAGTGCAAACACGCCAACAAACGTCACATCCTGACCAAGAAAACTACCAAGCGTAAGCGTCACCTGCGTGCGCCTGGCATGGTTGCCAAAGCTGATTTGGCTCAAGTTTCAAGAATGCTGCCATACGCATAAGGGAAGGATTGACAAATGCCAAGAGTTAAACGTGGTGTGACTGCTCGTGCGCGTCACAAAAAAGTTCTGAATGCGGCTAAAGGTTACTACGGTGCTCGTTCCCGTGTTTACCGCGTAGCTGTTCAAGCAGTTACTAAAGCTGGTCAGTATGCTTACCGTGACCGTCGTCAGAAGAAACGTCAATTCCGTCAACTGTGGATTGCACGTATCAATGCAGCAGCTCGTCAAAACGGTCTGTCTTACAGCCGTTTCATCAACGGTCTGAAGAAAGCTTCTATCGAAATCGATCGTAAGATCCTTTCCGATATCGCAGTTCATGACAAAGCGACCTTTACCGCTCTGGTAGAGAAAGCGAAAGCCGCTCTGGTTTAATTGAACAAGTGCGAAGAGGGAGGCAATTTGCCTCCCTTTTTTTATCTCTATTTCTGGCCAATTTATTGATATTTGCCCTGTTTATCTTTTCCTGACTCAGGAACTGCCTGTTAATCGTCTTCATAACACCTGAATCTGTGATTCAGCCTTTTGATCACCTAATTCCCGATTTATACTAGGCGGTTATGATCAACGCATAATTGGTTATCGCTCGACAGAGCAAAAATCTGCAGAACAAAACCTTGTACGGACAAGGGTAATGAGGGAAACATGCAGCAACTAGAAGAAGTGGTCGCCAGTGCTCTGGCGAAAATTGCCGAAGCAACAGACAATAATGCTTTAGAAGCATTACGTGTTGAATATTTCGGTAAAAAGGGTGTTTTTACTGAACAGATGAAGGCTTTGGCTGGTTTATCTCCTGAAGAACGTCCAGCCGCAGGGCAACTGATCAATCAGGCGAAAGAAAAAGCGCAAAATGCATTAAATGAACGTCGGGAAGCATTAACAACCGCTGAGTTGTCGAAGAAGCTGGCAGCAGAAACCATAGACGTTTCTTTACCTGGTCGTCGCTTTGAAAATGGTGGTATTCATCCAGTTACCCGCACCATTGAACGCATTGAACGGATCTTCGGTGAGTTAGGTTTCAGTGCTGAATATGGTCCTGAAATTGAGGATGATTTCCATAATTTTGACGCATTGAATATTCCTGGTCATCACCCTGCACGTACTGATCACGACACCTTTTACTTCAATCCTACACTGATGTTACGTACTCATACCTCTGGTGTGCAGATCCGTACGATGGAAAAACAGCAGCCGCCGATCCGAATCATCGCGCCTGGGCGAGTGTATCGTAATGACTATGATCAGACACATACTCCGATGTTCCATCAGGTTGAAGGTTTGCTGGTTGATGAAAATATCAGTTTCTCTAATCTGAAAGGTATTCTGCACGATTTCCTGCGTAACTTCTTTGAAGAAGATTTACAGATCCGCTTCCGTCCATCTTACTTTCCGTTCACAGAACCAAGTGCTGAAGTGGATGTGATGGGTAAAAATGGACGCTGGCTGGAAGTTCTGGGCTGTGGCATGGTGCATCCGAATGTGCTGCGTTCAGTTGGGATTGATCCTGAAAAATATTCTGGTTTTGCCTTCGGAATGGGGGTGGAACGCCTGACGATGTTGCGCTACGGCGTGAACGATTTGCGTGCGTTCTTCGAAAATGACCTTCGTTTCCTCAAGCAGTTCAAATAAGGATCAATCAACATGAAATTCAATAAAGCCTGGATTGATGAGCTGGTTCCTACCTCCTTGTCTGCAGAAGCGCTAGCCGCACAGATCACAATGGCTGGCCTTGAAGTCGATAGCATTGAGCCTGTAGCCGGTACATTTAACGGTGTGGTTATCGGCGAAGTCGTTGAATGTGCTCAGCATCCAGATGCAGACAAACTTCGTGTCACTAAAGTCAACGTTGGTGAATCCGAACTGCTGGATATCGTTTGTGGTGCACCAAATTGCCGTCAAGGGTTACGGGTTGCGGTTGCTACCGTTGGTGCGGTATTACCCGGCGATTTTGTTATCAAAAAAGCGAAGCTGCGTGGTTTGCCATCTCACGGTATGTTGTGTTCATTCGCTGAATTAGGCATCGGTTCTGATCACAGCGGTATTATTGAGCTGCCTTCTGATGCGCCAATAGGTACTGATGTTCGTGAATACTTGTCGCTGAACGATTCTTGTATCGAAGTCGACCTGACGGCTAACCGTGCTGATTGTTTGGGTATGCTGGGTCTGGCTCGGGAAATTGCAGTATTAAACCGGTGTGAGCTGAAAGAGCCGGAAATTAAAGCTGTTGAAGCTACTCTGACCGATATCTATCCAATTAATGTTCAAGCTACCGCAGATTGCCCGCGCTATTTAGGTCGTGTTCTGCGTGGTCTGAATGTAAAAGCGGAAACCCCATTATGGATGCAGGAGCGTCTGCGTCGTTGTGGGCTGCGCTCTATCGATCCGATTGTTGACGTTACAAACTATGTCCTGTTGGAACTGGGCCAGCCGATGCATGCCTTCGATCTGGCTAAGTTGCAGGGAGCAATTCAGGTTCGTCGTGCGACCGCTGGTGAAAAACTGACATTGTTGGATCAAACGGAAGTATCTCTGCGTGACGATACATTGATCATTGCGGACAATCGTGGTCCGATCGCGATGGCGGGTATTTTCGGTGGAGCTGATACCGGAGTTGATGCTGAAACGACAACTGACATTATGCTGGAATGTGCGTTCTTCCAACCGTTGTCTATCACAGGCCGTGCACGTGCCTATGGTCTGCGTACTGATTCATCCCATCGTTTTGAGCGTGGTGTCGACTCACAGGTACAGTATAAAGCCATGGAACGTGCTACAGCGTTGTTGCTGGAGATCTGTGGTGGTAGCTGTGGTCCTGTTATTGATCAGACAACAACAGATGCACTACCAGTAATTAAAACGGTATCACTGCGTCGTGAAAAACTGACCCGTCTGGTTGGTATGGCGTTCGATGATGCGGAAGTCACCGATATTCTGACTCGTCTGGGTTTAGCTGTCATTGCGACAGACACCGGTTGGCAGGCAACTGTTCCAAGCTGGCGCTTTGATATAGCTATTGAAGAAGACTTGGTTGAGGAAATTGCGCGTATTTACGGTTATGACAATATTCCGAATATTGCCCCAGAAGCGCATTTGACCATGTCTGAGCATAAAGAGGCCGAACAACCGCTGAAACGCTTGCGTGATCTGTTGGTTGATCGTGGTTTCCAAGAAGCCATTACCTACAGCTTTGTTGATCCTAAAGTTCTGTCATTGCTAGAACCAACTGCGGATCCAATCGTTCTGCCAAATCCGATTGCGTCGGATATGTCGGCGATGCGTGTGTCTTTGTTACCGGGCCTGCTGGGCGCCGTGGTTTACAACCAAAATCGCCAACAGAGTCGTGTTCGTCTGTTTGAATCTGGCCTGCGTTTTATTCGCGATGCTAGTGCAGAAAATGGTATTCGTCAGGAAGCAATGCTGGCTGGGGTTATTACTGGTAATGCGGCAGATGAAAGTTGGACAATTGCTAACCGTGCGGTTGATTTCTTCGATCTGAAAGGCGATGTCGAGGCATTATTGGAACTGACGGCGAATGCTGAGGCTTATCGTTTTGTGCGTTGTGAACATCCAGCTTTGCATCCTGGACAATCAGCTTCAATAGAATTCAATGGTAAATCAGTAGGTTACATCGGTGTGGTTCATCCATCACTGGAGAAAAAACTGGGACTGAAGAGCAAAGCCATTGTATTTGAACTGGAATTAGCTGCGATTCTGCAGAGAAATATCCCAGTTTTTGCTGAAGTATCAAAATTCCCTGGTAACCGTCGCGATCTGGCAATTGTGGTCGACCAAGCAATTTCTGCAGATGATATTCTTCGAACTGCAAGAAAAGTTGGCGGAAATCATGTAGTTGGCATAAACTTATTTGACACATACCAGGGTACTGGTGTGCCGGATGGGAAAAAAAGTCTGGCCTTCAGTATGGTTCTGCAGAATGTAGAACGTACGCTGGAAGATAAGGAGATTGCCGAAACAATGGAACGTGTTGTTGAAGCACTCCGAGTAGAGTTCAATGCTACTTTGAGGGACTAGCTATGGCCTTGACCAAAGCCGATATTGCAGAACATCTCTTTACTGAGTTGGGAATAAGCAAACGTGACGCCAAAGAATTGGTTGAAACGTTTTTTGAAGATATCCGCTTGGCCCTTGAAAATGGCGAGCAGGTGAAGATATCTGGCTTTGGTAATTTCGAACTCCGGACAAAAAATGAACGGCCGGGTCGAAATCCAAAAACTGGTGAGGATATCCCTATCACAGCCAGACGGGTGGTTACTTTCCGCCCAGGTCAAAAGTTAAAATCACGGGTTGAGCATGCGAGACCTGTTGAAGACGACGAAGTTGACGATGAATAAAAAAAGGCCAGTGTAACTGGCCTTTTTTATTTCCGACTGTTCACCGAATACACAGAGCTTCGAGATCGGTGATGAAAATATCAATAGCTGAACTCATCAGTGCGGGCTTCTGATGGTATTGATTTTATTTGTATTTTTTTAACTCGCCGTAAAACTTGCGCTAATTTTTTTCCATTCCAGCTTGTTGTTTCCTCGCTGAAACAGGCTGACTGCAATGAATCTAATTCTATTTTCAGTATTGAGTAGAAAGGCAGCATTTCAACATTAGTGAATATCATTTGCCAGCGGCAAGAAGCCCAAGCTAGCAGAGCTTGATAAGTCTGCATAGCATCATTATTGATGCAGGCGTGCTGCAGATCCTGCCAATACAGATTCAACTTACGTCGAGCCCGTATTCTCTTCCGATTATACCAAATGACAGCAATGACAGGCGTTGTCATGGCAATGGAAAAGCCGAGTGTGATAAGTATTTTTGATATTATAAAATGCCAATCGCGAGAGGCTGTTATATGTTTTGATATTGCAGGGGTGGTGACTGTAACTGATTTAGTTTCCTTGATCACTGACGCCTGAAATTTCCGTTCGTCCAATGTCGCAACTTGGGCGCGATCACTAATGGTGTTCCACCAATTTAATGTGAGTGAAGGTACAACAAATGCGGTATTTTTCTCAGGCACAAAAACTTGCTTGAAGGTTTTTTGACTGACTAACATACCATTTTGTAATTGTTGATCACTTTTCTGCCCATCACTATAAACACGAACATTCGACAATTCAGGTAAAGCTAATGAGGGCAATTGTTCAGGAGTATTATTTATGCCTGTTAAAGTAATAATACGAGTTATGGGTTGTCCTATTTTTGCATAGCTGGTTTGTGGCTCCCAACGTTCTTCCAGTGTAATTCCTTCGCTGGGCAACCAATCATTATCTTTTCCCTGAAATGATGTGGGAATTGGTTTGATTTCGATAATCTGATCGGCTGATTTTTGTGTGTTATCAGAGGCAATAGCAAAGCCGGGTACGTTTATGGTGCCAGTCGTTTTCGGAATTAAAATATATTGATAGGTTAACGTTTCCTGATAATGGTCAGCAAATATTTCTTTGTCTTCAGTTGGTTGGCCAACAGGAACGATTGTTAATTCCTTGACTGAAGGCACAATAGGGGGCTTATTTTCAGGATCTGCCCGTTTAACCAGTGTGACGGAATAATTAATTATCTCATTTGGATAGGCCGTATTTGTACTGATTTGAGATTCTATCAAATGAGGCGGAGGTATAAGCTCTGACTCTGACGCTGTAGATACAGTGTTGTTAGATGGACTTTGTGTGTTTCCATCTATTACATTAAGTGTACGCGGTTCAGATTGCGTATCTGCAATTTGTAATGCGGGAATGATGACATCACCTGCCGCAACCGGTTGTAGTGGGATTATCCAGACAGTTTCTGTTGTGCTGGGATGGGTAATTTGCAGATTACCAATGATAAAGTCTTTAAAAAGGGGGCGAATATCTAACGCGTCATTGCTAAGGTTTTCATCGGCGGTAATAGTATAAGTGAAACTTTGACCTAAGGAGATCTGTTGATTGTCAATTTTGCTGGATATTTGAACAGCTAAGACTTGCGATGAACACAATGAAATGCCGCAAAAAAATGCCAAGCCATATAAGTTCATACGAATAAGTTTCATGGCTATGACCTAGTTAGATTTGTTCTTTTGTTGTAGTTGTAATCGTTTTTGCAACAGATTGCCAGGCTCTTCAGGCAGTGCTCTTAAAAAATTAAGAGCTTTCTCAAGGTTACCATTTTTTTTCTCTAACTCTGTAATTGCTTCATCCGTTTTGTTTTCTGATGATTGATTCTTTAACCAGTCTTCAAGAAGCTTTTTATTATCTTTTGCCTCCTGTAATTGAGGGTTGAGTTGGAGAGCATGATTGTATGCTGTGATGGCTTCTTTTATTTTTTCCAAATGGGCAAGCGCATTCCCTTTATTATAATATGCCGTTGCAGTATTTACTTTTTCATAGAATTGAATGGCTTTTTCAAAATTTCCCGAGCGGTACATGGCGTTTCCTTTCCATGTATAGTCTTGAAACTCATCTCCCGCTTGCTGATAGTGGCCTTGCTTATATAAATCCATTGCTAAATCTTTAGCATAAATTTGTTTTGGAGTATAAAGCAGACACACAAGACACAATATATAACCTTGGCGGAAACATAGGGCTAATATGATGAGTGGAAGCAAAAAATAATAACTAATTTCTTTATATATAATGATGTCTTTAGACGCGTTATTTTTTGCACTAAAACTATCATTTATTTCAATTTTATCTAGATTCTTAATGTCAATTAATTTTCCACCAAGCCTATTTGCAGTATCAGCTAATACAGCCATTGGTGTTTTAGCTACGATAAGTTGACCTGAAGGGGTTCGTAATAAACCACCAGAGGGTAAGAGTGCTACGGAGCCTGTCAATGTGCCAACTGATACGATATCTATTGGCCAACCGAGAGGTTTAATGTAACTGACTATTTTTTCAGACTGTAAACTGGTCAGTTGGTCAGTAACGAGAATGATTTTTATGGGGGTGTTTTGCTTCAGAGTGGAAACCATTGATGCAGCAAGTTTTATTGCTTCTACTATATTCGAGCCGGATTCTGGCATAATTGATGGATTCAACGCATCAATGAAATGAATAAGAGTGCCATGATCATCAGTAAACGGTGAAATAATATGTGCAGAACCGGAAAAAGCAATTAAAGCAGTATTGGTTGAAGGATTTACTGTCAGGAAATGATCTATTTTTTGTTTTGTTAGTATCAGTCTGGATGGTTTAATATCATCCGCATACATTGTTTTATCCATGCCAACCAAGACAATACTGTAGGTATTGCTTTTTACTAATGTTGTTTTTTGCGGTAGTGCAGGACCTGCAAGGGCTATAATTGATAAAATGCAAAAAACAAATAATAACAAGGGAATATTTATTTTCGATTCGCGAGGTGTGCTTTGGGTTAGATATGACAATAAATGCAATGAAATATAACTTTGCTGTTTTTTCTTTCTTGACGACACGAAATAAAACAATATGAATAATGGAATTGTTAATGCAAATGCATAGGGTCTCAGAAAAATAATATCAGTCATTTTTTAACATCCAAAGCAATAACATCATGAGACCTACTAGGCAGGAGAGCGGCCACACCAGTAATTCTTTATATGGTTGATAGGTTACTGTTTTTAGTGATAGCGGTTCAATAAGATTTATTTGTTGATATATTTCTGATAAATCCTGCTCACTGCGTGCTCTGAAATATTGCCCTCCAGTCATAGTTGCTATTGATTCTAGAGTGGTTTCGTCTAAATCGCTTTCAGTTTGAGTTTCGCTAGGGTCTGATCCTATTCCTATTGTATAGATCTTTAACCCACTGGCTTTAGCTAATGCGGCTGCATCAAGAGGTTGAAGGGTATTGACTGTATCCCGGCCATCACTCAATAAAATTAAGATTTTGTTTTTAATTGGTTCGTGTAGCGTGCGTTTGACGGCAAGAGTGATCGCTTCCCCAATCGCTGTGAATTGACCTGCAAGGCCATAATTTACTTCGCTGAGCAATTGCCTTGCCGCTTGCCAGTCTTGAGTAAATGGCACCATCAGATAAGCATGATCTGCAAAAAGAATAATTCCGATGCGATCGCCTTGACGCTGTTTAATGAATGATTGTAAGTAAGATTTAACCATCTCCAGTCGTTCAGCTGGCTGGCCATTCAAAGACATATCTTTGATCTGCATACTTTTTGATAAGTCGATGGCCAACAACAAATCACGAGAAGGAGATGTCTGTACAATAGGATTATCTAGTAATTGAGGGCGAGATAAACTAATGACCAGTAATATCCAACAGAGGACTAATAATATGCGAGTCCAAAAATGACGGGGTGTATCTCCTGTGAGTTTTTTGGAAAAATAGGGGAGTGTTGGCGCATATATAATCAGATGCTGGTTTTGTTTCGGTTTGATTAACCACCAGACAAAAAGCGGTAAAGGTAAGATACAGGCAAACCATGGCCAAGCAAAAGTGATCACAATGGTCTCCTATTTTTTATTGCTTTAATCCATCGTTTACATTCATTGTAAATAGCCTTTTTTTCTTTATCTGAAGGCGTAATTACAGAATACGACCAAATTTCCCAACTTTCTGCATATTGAAGAAAATTGCAAGATGAATGATTATCAAGAAATTGGAGCCACTCTCTGGTATGTAATTTTGCAAATTTTTCACGTTCCCAAAAATGAGATGCACTTTTCTTTAGAAAGATATTAATGCAAGGGATGTACTTGTCTTGCTTATTTTTGAAGATATATCGTAACTCACGATTTGCGTGTAAATGAAATTTGTATTGCGGGATTTTTGTATAAGTGGTGTATAATAAAAAAATCAAAATTATCGCTATAAAAATAGCAATAAAAATGATGCTGTTCTTATTGAAGGCATCAATATCAGGCCCGGGTAAAATGTCGTGTAATTTATCAATCGGCGCTTTCATTTATAGTTGTTCTGTTAATGATTTAGATGCATCAAATGCGAGTAACTGCTTGCTATTACTGCAGAGCTTTCTTTCCAGTTCAAATTGTCGAAAACTAGCCACGCGGGAGAAATCATTTCTGAACTCATCATCAGCAAGTAAGAGACCTGATTCTTTATTATTGGTTACCCCTAAGATTCCGTCGCCTTCTATATGTCGCTCTAATGCATCATAAACTTGGATAAGATTAACTTCATGACGCTTTCTGAGATAACGGATCATTAAAAATGCTTTGGGGGATAATTGATAGTAATCACTAATGACCACAAGCCGTGCTCCTGGCCGTAACATATTGCCAAGGGTATTCAGTGATTCATTCAAATCGCTAGGAGATGGTTTGTGGTGTAATCCTGCGGTGTATATTTCGATAATTTTTTTTAACCATAACAAAACTCCTTTGCGATGACTTATCGGGGATTGTATGGTCGTACGGTCTCCGCTCAATATCAAACCGCCAACCTTGTCACCATTTTTTAGGGCATACCAAGCCACTGCAGCAGCAACTAAGGATGCTAATCGTGATTTTAGTTGTCCTTTTGAACCGAAATACATTTCTCGGGATAAATCTAATAAGATATAAACTGAACGATCGCGCTCTTCCCGAAACAGTTTAGTATGTGGCTTTCCGGTTCTTGCGGTTATTTTCCAATCCATATTCCTGACATCATCACCAATCATATAAGGACGCGCCTCGGCGAATTCCATGCCGCGTCCTTTTTTACGTGAAAGGTGTGCACCCGTGCGCCAGCCATCGGAAAGACGAGCGGCAATACGACTCCCATTAACGGAAACAGCCAGTAAATCGTCCAGAGTGAGCGTAATGCCGTCGTTTAATTTCATGCCACAACAACCTTTTGAAGTAGCAAGGATATGACATCTTTAGTAGTAATACCGTCTGCTTCAGCTTCAACGGTAAGTATGAGTCGATGCCGCATGACAGGGTAGATGCAATATTGTATATCATCAGGCGTGACGTAGTTTCTTCCCGCCAGCCATGCACGCACACGGGCGCATCGCAATAAAGCAATACTGCAACGCGGACTAACACCATAAGCTATCCATCGGGCCAGATCTGGATCATACGCTTGTGGATGGCGAGTCGCTGTCACCAAATTGACGATGTAGTTTTCAATCGGCGTTGATGCGATCACTTGCAACGCATATTGCCGGGAGGCAAAAATCTGAAGCTGGGTGAGTTTGGGTGCATCAGGTGTTTCTTCTGCCCGGCTTTCAGCATGATTGAGTCGTAATATATTCAGCTCATCGGCTGCAGTAGGGTAGTCGATTTCTAGATGCAGCATGAACCGATCCAACTGAGCTTCAGGTAAAGGATATGTGCCTTCTTGCTCTAATGGATTTTGTGTCGCCATGACCATAAACAATGGCGGCAGATGGTAGCTTTTTCGGCCGATCGTAACCTGTCTTTCTTCCATGGCTTCTAATAAAGCACTCTGGACCTTGGCGGCCGCACGATTAATTTCGTCCGCCAGTACTATTTCGTTGAAGAGCGGACCCGGTTGAAATACAAATGTGCCGTTTTGTGGACGGTATATTTCAGTCCCAGTTAAATCTGCAGGCAGCAAATCAGGTGTGAACTGGATTCGGTGGAAGTGACTCTCTACACAACTGGCCAGCATTTTGATGGAACGCGTTTTTGCTAATCCTGGGGGGCCTTCAACAAGAATATGTCCATCAGCCAGCAACGCAATTAACAAACCATCGATCAGGTGTTGCTGACCAATAATTTGCTGGTTTAGAAATTGTTTTACTGTTGCTATGCCTGCAAGACAAGCGTTTTCCGTTATTGTTGGCTGTTGTTCGTTGTATATATTATCCACAGCACCGTCCTTTAATTAGATTACTGGCAATCACAATGAAACTAGTGACTGTATAAATCCCGAAAGCAACAATTAGCCATTGTGGCATGACCCAGGTCAAGAATTGCCATTGAATTTCAGAACAATCACCTGTGGCTTTAAAAAACCAAGGCATCCATTGATCCAGCGGCAACCATTGTGGAAAGGCAACATACAGATCGCAAGTATTAAATGGCGAAGGGTGAAGCTGGATATCAGTATGACGTAAGGCAAGACGCAAACCTTCTACGGATGAGTAAGCCCAGATCAATAAGCCACTCCAGCGAACAAGCAGATTTTTGGGGTTAAGAAAACCAATTATGGCACCACTCATAATACCCAAAATCGCGATGCGTTGATAAATGCACATGACGCAGGGTTGAAGCCCCATGACATGTTGAAAAACCATGCCACAAATTTCAAGAAAGAGGGTTGAACCAAACAAGATAGCCCATGCTATGCGGTTTTGGGTAATTTTTCGAATAAACTCTATCATCGGAATATTCCAAAATTTCAGATAGTTGGAATTTAAATACAGATAAGAAAAAAAGGGAAGAAAAAGGTCGTAATTAGATATTTATTTGGACGGCCTGCATGGGCGAAAATCTCGGTTGGTTAATAACATCACTTATAGAAACATCGGTATTAAACCACACAAGGCCAATGCCAGCAGAAAAAACAGGCTTTGCATACCAACGCGGCGTGATGATAAAGCATAGGCATAAATACCTTTTGCAACGTTGTTGCTGGCTGCCGCTACCAAAATCCCGGATGCAGCAACATGTATGGGGGTTAACGAAGGGTCTGCTTGCGTCATACCCATAATGAAGGGATCAACATCTGTCACACCCATTATCGAAGCCAGTGTGTATACGCCGTTTTCACCAAGATATGTGATCGCCAGATGTGTTGCAATTAACATGGTGACAAAAAGTGCAGCAAATAAGAGTGCTGTACTGATTTCCAACGGATTCTTCGCTTCAAAAGTATCTCGTTCTTTCAATGCTGTTTTGTCTTCGAGCTTTGACCATAACCACCCGGTAACGATTGCAACCACCGCCAAAATCATAAATGGTGGCGCTAACAGGCTCATTAATTCTCGATTAAATAGCGCAAGTAGGATCGCCAAGCGTAAGTACATGACCCCAGAAGCAATAAGAATACTGCCTGAAAACAGATAGGCCTGTTCTTCCTGTTTGGCTCGGCGAGCAAGAACGACCGTTGTTACGGTGGAGGAGTATGCACCGCCAAGCAGTGCTGACAATAAAATGCCACCCTGACCTTTGGTCAGGCGTTGCAGCACGTAACTGCCATAGGACACGGCACTTACAGCGACGACGACTAACCATATTTTGAAAGGATTTATTTGGAATTTGCTGAACGGCGTATCCGGTAACAAGGGTAAAATCACAGCAGATAACAAAAGAAACTTGGCAAAATTTAAAATGTCTGTGGTTTCAATGCGTTGTGCCAATGCTTCTAGGCGAGCTTTAAGTTCCAGTAGTAAGAGACTGGCTACCGTCAGTGTGGTCGCAATCCAAAACATTTCCCGATAAACCAAGACACCGACGAGATAAGTGACCAACCCCGACATCTCTGAAGCCACGCCCGATGCGCTGGTTCTAGATAATTTGTGCCAATATGAAATGACAAGAAATCCGGCGACTACCGCAAAACCCAGAACCTGAGGTAATAACTCTCCATTAGATAGTGCGGCCATGGCATAACCAATTAGACCTATTAACGGAAAAGCACGAACGCCTCCGAAGGCATAACTGTCGTGAGATTTACGTTCTTCTCGTTCCAAGCCAATGAGGAACGAAAGAAATAAGACGAATACCATACGTTCCCCATCAGGGGATAACCAAGGAAAATACGTCATGTGTTATCTCCAAACGACAGCAAATACAGAAAAGCTATCCGTTCATTAATTTTATTGGTGTTTTATGAAACTAATAATAGATGCCTTTAATTTCTAGGTTATATATATATTTATAGTTTCTTAAACTATTTTTGAGAACAAAATTAAATAAATATCTGATGCTGTCTATACCACCATCTGCCCACTTTCTTTCGATCGGGATACATCCTTCAAGCTCAATCTTCAGTGCAGTGAAAACGTTTTAATAAGGTGAACCGTCTTTATGTAACACAGACCATGCGCCATCGTTTTTTTGAACTAAAGCCAAGTCATCATCAGGATATTCAACAGTGTCAGCCGGGGTTCTATCACCAACTTCGATATATGTTACTTCTGTAGACGATCTGTTAAGCAATTGATGAGCAATGCCGTTGTTTGCTTTGAAACCGAAACAATCACCCGGGGAAAGCAGGAATTCATCATCGCCATAAACCAAAACCGGTGTACCTGAAATGATATAAATGAATTCATCTTGTTTGGAATGATGATGCTTTAGCGCAGATATTGAGCCCGGTGCAAGAGTCGTAAAGTTGATGCCAAAATTAGTGAGACCAAAGTAGTCACCTAATTTTCTTCTGGTACGATTTTTAACCATCAAAGCGAAAGGTTCTGGGTAAAGAGATTTTGCCGAGTGTTCGGGAATTTGTTTTGCATTAATAGGTGTACGGTTAGCCATTGCAGTCAAATCTCCTGTGATCGGAATATATATCCCCACGTCATGGGAATACATGAGGGCTGGGATTCGTATGTACCCATGTTGTGGTGTGGTTTTATTTCTCAGTAGGGGAGCAGAACCAAAGTTTATTCCCCTCACTATCTAAAAAGCTACCGACGTAATAGCCTTCATCGACTTCTTCTACAGGGTCGGAGATGGTGACATTGTGCTTTTAAAAATGCGGCAGTATCAGGCGCGTAAGCTGTAGCGAGAGTGATTCGAGGGTTGGGGTTTGTTGTCGGAGTTCCGTACCAATTTTCTTTTAACATGAGAATGGTTTCACCAATGGAATATCCAATAAGAACATCTCCTTCATATGCAGGTGGAAGGCCAAGGATTTCTCCATAGAATTGCTGAGCTCGACTGAGATCGGACACAGCTAATGCAACCACTTTAATCTGTTGTAAACCATGAGCAATAGCGGACATGTGTTTCTCCTTAATGGAGAGGTGGGCTATTTAAGTATAATTCTTATTATCATTTTTGGGGTGGTTGTGTGCTTTAATCGATGCTAGTTGTGGCAATACATTTCACTTACTGACGAGTTGCGTGGGATGCAGTTGGTTCATGCCCGAAACCATGAGTACACGGGTGTTTGACCATGCCACAGTGAGCTTGTCATTTGTAAACACGGTAGCGTCGCCGACTTTTCGTACTGTTGGGTGGTCAAGGGTTATATGGACTTTGATCTAGCCTGGCAATGTTGGACACACGGTTAAGCTATCGTCTGTTGTTCAAACTCATCTGTGCTCAGGTTTTAAATCCTTCCCCATGGATTGCTTCTACCTTCAGACTGTGGGGAAAGCTTTCAGAACAGGCATTATTATAACAACAACCTTATAAAGCCCGCCCGCATCTATCCATAGGTACGTAATGTCTCCGACCCATTTTTGATTCGACTGACTGGTATGAAAGTTCTGTTTCAACAGGTTTTCAGCAATCGGTAAGTTGTGATTGCTTTACGTGGTGGCTTTGAATTTACGGGCTACTTTTGCTCGTAATCCTTGTCATTTTGGCTTGTGGACATCATTTTACGGTTATAATGAAGACCTTGTTGCGCTTGTTGCCGCATATAATGTTTGTTGCTTGCATTCAGCTAATGATAAAAGCCACTCCGAGAAATATTCCGGACACTACACATAGCAGATAAGTAAAATTTGCTTTTATGAATCAGCATAAAAATCTGAGAATATTGAGTCTGGATCTTTTTCTGTTCGGTTGCAGTTTTGGTCATGATCCACCTCTATGAGTTATTTTACTCGTTTAATGAGGTATCCAGTAATGTCGGGTCAGATCATTTATTACCCCACCGCCATTTGGGCGGTTCTCCTTTGAGCCAGCAAATTATCATCAAAATAATAGTTAGAAAGACGGTGTAGATGATAAAACATAGTTGGCCATATCGTGGCAACAGAGTAAATGCTCCGATTGCTAGCAATACAAAAAACGCGACAAAGACTACTTTACCTTGCCAGGTAACTGGCATGCCCCAGCCCCATCCATAACGCTTTGCTGGGAACCAGTAGTCAGTTGATTTATTCATTACTCATTCTCTTGCTTGATGCAAAACACATTGATGGCCTCAGACATGTGTTATTTTTGAGTTTCTCTATCTCAAAATAATGAATTGAAATGTGCCAGATCGACATTCAAAAAACCATAACTAGCTTCACTTCAATAGAGCAAGCACTGGATTATTTTGAGATTGGGTATGACACGAAATTCATAGATGAATACCGTATAGAATTAGTAAAACGTTTCAACGGCTACTTGATCTTGGAAAAGCCAACAGATTGGTTTGCATGTCGACGTGTGTTGAAAAATGCTTACTGTAAAATTCAGCGAGGAAGACTAGATAAAACTACTCGTTCAGCATGTCGAGGATGTACAACTTGCCAACGCCGCTAGAGTGAATTATTTAGCGTGAAATGGCAGAAATCGAGCCGGTTATGCTTACGGTCTCATAACTATCGGCTAAACGGAGGTACATAGTGCCGTCCAGTGAACAAAGTGAACGGGTTTCAACGTTGCAACTACGCCTACTTTAAACAACCGCGCGGAATTACTTGCCAACAATATTGAATCAGCGAAATTTGAGGACTGTTCACATATTTTCATTTAACGAGCGGGCAGTGGGAGTCATCACCAGTGGAACCAAACGATGAGTTGCTCAGAGGCCGCCATACCAGTGGGTTAGGGCTCATAGAGGTTTTGTTTGACTGGCAACAACTACCCGGTTACGGCCCGCGAGTTTGGCTTCGTACATGGCCGCATCGGCTTTCTTGAGCCACGTCTCTGACTTTGTGCCAGCACTGTCTACCCAGACAATGCCGATGCTGACGGTCACCGGAACAAGCTCGCCCTCATGGTCTATGCGCAATGCGGCTACTTTTTCACGTAACCGTTGACATATCGCCAGTGCATCTGCCTGCGTCACGACAGGAAGGTAGAGCACAAACTCTTCTCCGCCGGTTCTGGCCAGCAGATCCGAACCGCGTAGCTGTTCTTGCAAACAATGGGCAAAGGCGACCAACACATGATCGCCCGCGGCATGACCAAATCGATCATTGATGTGTTTGAACCGATCAAGGTCCAGTTGCGCGATGGCGCTCTGGACGGGCAACTCAACGGGCAGACGCTGCTCCAGCCAACGTCGGTTTCCAATGCCTGTCAACGGATCAGTCAGCGCTGCGAGTTCCAGCCGAACTTCAGCGCGCTCATTTGACATGGTGGCGACCGCGAAGGCAATTCCAAAGTAACAAAAAACCAGCACATAGAAAGACCAGGCAAACCCGGTTGGTCCCGCCGTGCCCGCAACGATATAGGCCAGTCGCAGGGCATAAATCCCCGCGCTCAATGCCAGCAAGGCGGCCAACAGCGTGCGTGACGACAATCGTTCTTGACGATAATCGCGCAGCATCTCGAAGGCGCAAGCTCCCAGTGCCAATGTCGCTGCGGCATGAAAAGCGCCCGCTCTCCAGAGGTTCTGCAAGGGAAAACCGGTCACAACACCCAGCAGAACCACGCTCGCTGGCAGCAGTAAAACGGTGCGCCAAGGGACTTGCCTTCGCCCACTAAACTGACGTACGCCGGCCCAAAATAGCGTATAGGCGATCAAACCCAGCAACAGACTGCCGTGCGTCCACAACCACATGGATAGAACAGCGTGCTCCCCTCCCCAGGCGACGGCTGAGCCAATCGCCAACAACAGGTAGGCTGCAGCCAGATACCCCAAGCCACGTGGTCTGCACGACTGGCGACGGATATGAAGCATGCTTGAAGCGCCCGCAACCAGAGAGGTGTTGTAGACCAGAATAACAGTCGGCAAGTCAAGAGGGAGGAGGCTCATGAGGCACTCATGTTAGAAACGATGAGAGGCTTATGGTGAGAGAAGCCTAACTCCACACATGCACTATCTCCCTGGGCGCTGTAACGAGCGTGCTCGATCATTGCGTCTTCTATGTTTTTATACACAAATTCTCCAAGGGAATTTCACTTTTACTTATGGGGCAGTTGAAAACCATCCCACATTAAGTTTTTGTTAACTTCTTGTCATAAAAGCCAATTTCAGCCCGAATGAAACAAACAAAGCACCGATAGTTTTATTCAGTAAATTGCTAATAGATTGGCTGACTTTTAAACGGCTACTTGCAAAAGCAGTGAACACAGCCAGCAGATTGCAGTAAATAAGGCTATTGAAAATGAATATAGAGCCGAGAGCAAGGAATGCAAACGCTTTGTTTGGTGCATTATGGTCGATAAACTGAGGAACAAATGCCAAGAAAAATAAGGCTACTTTCGGATTTAAGGCGTTTGATAGAAAGCCTTGAATGAATATGGACTTGTGACTCAATTGTATTTTGCGTTTGTTTGAAGATTGTTCCGCTTTAGCTTTTGAACGGGGAAATAAAGCTGACAAACCCATGTAAACCAAATAAGCAGCCCCGATTAATTTAACAATTGCGAAAGCAGTTGCTGAACTGGCCAGAATCGCGGAAAGACCAAGCGCCGCAGCAAACACATGTACGTAACAACCAGTACAAACACCGAAAGCTGCAACAGAACCCGCACGCCAACCGTTAGAGGCACTTCTCGACATGATGAGAATGGAGTCAGGACCAGGGGTTAAATTTAGAAGAAAGCCGGAAATAATAAATAAAGCTAAATCATGAATACCAAACATATGAACCTCTGGGTTTAGCGCAGAAATATCAAATTTTAAGATCAGTCAATCAGAGAACATAATCAAGTGCGGTTTTCAAAGAAACTATCACATAGGAGTTACAGTAATATTAAGAAAAAATCAGACATGCCCGCGCGGTTTAATGCGATAGAGCAAATCAAAACAAAACAGTGGTCGCAAGATGTTGAACATGCAATGTCACATTTCAGAATTATTGGGAACTTCAGGAATGGGTGTATGAGCAGAATAAAAATAAAAAATGACCAAATCAACAGAGGAATTAGGTATTAAATTTTAGAATAAAAATTCAGAAATAATGAATAGATAGCGGGGTCGGGAAAATTCTGTTCCCCACGTTTGTTCCCCAGCCGTTCCCCAAGAAGGAAAATAAGGAAAAAATGGAGGATGAAAACTTCGTAAGTCATTGAAAAATAATGGTGCCGATGGCCGGAGTCGAACCGGCACGCTGTAACCAGCGAGGGATTTTAAATCCCTTGTGTCTACCAATTTCACCACATCGGCAAATCTGGAGGCGCGTCCCGGAGTCGAACCGGGCTAGACGGATTTGCAATCCGCTACATAACCGCTTTGTTAACGCGCCTAATTGGAGCGGGAAACGAGACTCGAACTCGCGACCCTAACCTTGGCAAGGTTATGCTCTACCAACTGAGCTATTCCCGCTTTCAATGTCGTTGAATTCTATATATATCTGACGGAGAGTCAATATCATTTCTTGTTAATGAGATTGTTCGGCGTTTTTTTACGCAATACGTTACTTTATTGTTCGTAATAGCTCTGGTTTTGCTGCTTTTAGATATTGCATCATTGAATAAAAGGTCAAAATTACAGCAATATACAATAAGACATAGGCCGCCCAGATCATCCATATGTTGTATTGCCAGATCAGCCCGGTCAGTGACATCATTTGGATTGTCGTTTTCCATTTGCCTGCTAAACCTACCGCAACCGAGGCTCTTTTTCCTAATTCGGCCATCCATTCACGCAATGCCGATATCAAAATCTCACGGCCTATCATAATGACGGCGGGGATGGTGACAAATACGGAGCTGTAGTGCTCGACAATCAGAACAAGAGCTGTTGCGACCATGACTTTATCAGCTACAGGATCTAAAAATGCACCGAACGGTGTGCTTTGGTTCAGGCGTCTGGCCAGATAACCATCAAACCAGTCTGTAATTGCCGCCAGCACGAAAAAAACAGCGGCGGCAAAGTAACTCCATTCGACAGGAAAATAAAATACGACAACAAAAACGGGGATCAGGGCTAGTCGGAATAAAGTCAATATATTGGGAATGTTTAACATGTTCAGCGATCCAGACGATTTTTAATGTAAGGTATCATAAATAACACGTGCTAAGGCAGGGCTTATGCCTGGAACTTTAGCTAATTCATCGGGAGTGGCTTTCATGACTTCCTGCAATCCGCCCATAAATTTTAATAATGTCTGGCGGCGTTTAGCTCCGATCCCTGGCACTGTTTCGAGTAAGCTTTCTGTTCTTTTCTTGTTCCGGCGTTGTCTATGCCCAGTAATGGCAAAACGATGAGATTCATCTCGAATATGTTGGATTAGATGTAACGCAGGCATATCTGCCGGTAGGTGTATCTCAGCATGTGTTTTCCCAAAAATGAGTGTTTCTAACCCTGGCTTTCTTGATTCCCCTTTTGCTATACCAATGAGTAGCGGTTGTTTCTGTAATAGGGGTGCTAACTCTGAAATGACAGCTTCGGCTTGTTTTAGTTGACCCAATCCGCCATCAATAAACAAAATATCCGGGATCTTCTCCTGGTCTTGTTGTTTGTTAAATCGGCGGAACAGTGCTTGTTTCATCGCGGCATAATCATCACCTGGCGTGATCCCCTCTATATTGAAGATCCTATAGTCACTGTTTTTGGGGCCATCGCGATCAAATACAACACAGGAGGCTACAGTGGCTTCGCCTTGCGTATGGGAGATATCAAAACACTCCATTCTTTTTATCGGCGAAGTAAGTGTTAATACTTCCTGCAATTGTCGGAATCGTTGTTCAACCGTCGTTTTGTGTGCCAATTTACTGGTTAGTGCGGTTTCTGCGTTGGTCGTTGCCAATTGGCTGTATCTGGCGCGCTCTGTTCTTGTCCGGCTGGTAATTCTTACCTTAACGCCCGCAATTTGGCTAAGCATGTCAGATAAACCATCTTCATCATCTAATTTATGATCAAGGATGATCTCTTTGGGTAATTGTTTTCCTGAGATGTCAGCCAAGTAGAATTGTTGTACAAAAGCATAGAGTAATTCAGATAGATCGCTATCGGTGGGGATCGATGGAAAGTAATTTCGGCTTCCTAAAACCTTACCTTGCCGAATAAACAGAACATGCACACTGGCTACGCCATTTCTGATCGCAGTTCCAATAATATCCAAGTCGTCAAATATGTTGCCACTGACTGACTGCTGCTCCTGAATTTTCCGCATGTTTGAGATTTGATCTCGTAATTTAGCGGCATCTTCAAAACGCAGTTCATTGCTGGCTTTTTCCATTTTATCCACGAGCAAGGTAATGACTTGTTGGTCTTTTCCTTGCAGAAACATGCGAGCCAGATTGACGTACTCAGCATATTGTTCATCGCTCACCAAACCCGGCACGCACGGACCACTACAACGCTTTAATTGATAAAGCAAACAAGGTCGGGACCGGTTTGCATAAAAAGAATCTTCGCACTGTCTGATCGGAAAGATTTTTTGTATGGCATGCAGGCTTTCTTTGACGGCGTAACCACTGGGATAGGGGCCGAAATATTCACCTTTAAGTTTTCGGGTGCCTCGGTGCAAACTGAGTCGAGGATGTGTGTGTGATGATAAAAATATATATGGGTAGGATTTATCGTCGCGCAGAAGAATATTGTATTTGGGACGATGCTGTTTAATCAGATTGTGTTCAAGAATGAGTGCTTCTGTTTCGGTCAGCGTCACCGTAACCTGAATATCAGCAATGTTGCTGACTAACGCTCTGGTTTTAGCACTATCTACATTGGTTCGAAAATAAGAAGAGAGTCTCTTCTTAAGATTTTTGGCTTTCCCAACATAAATAATACAGCCTGTGTTGTCTAACATACGGTAGACACCAGGCTGTTCGGTCACGACTTTGAGAAATCTACGATAATCAAACTCAGATAATATAGTCTCTTTCAATGCTGATCCTTTGGATGCTTACAAGGTTTCCGCGTCCAAAATTCCATAACGGATTGCCATTCTGGTTAACTCAACATCACCATTAATGTTCAGCTTTTCAAAAAGACGATATCGGTAGCTGTTGACTGTTTTAGGGCTTAAATTGAGACGTTCTGCAATGTCCTGAACTTTATTCCCCTTGGTGATCATCATGGTAATTTGCATTTCGCGATCAGAAAGGGTTTTAAATGGATTGTCCGTCGTCGGTGTGCAGACTTGGCTCAAGGCTATTTGCTGTGCAATTTCCGGAGATATGTAACGTTGTCCCGAATTGACGGAGCGAATTGCCTGGATCATTTCGTCCGGTGCTGAACATTTGGTTAAATAACCAACGGCACCCGCTTGCATAACTTTAAGAGGGAAGGGAGTTTCTGTTTGTACAGTTAATACAATAATTTTTATGTCGGGATTAAAGCGTAATATTTTTTTTGTTGCTTCTAGGCCACCAATACCAGGCATGTTCATGTCCATCAGGACAACATCAGCGCGGTTTTCTCTCAACCATTGAACTGCTTGTTCCCCACTCACTGCCTCACCAACTACTTTCAGACCCCGAACATCTTCAAGTATGCGGCGAATGCCTGTGCGTACCAGCTCATGATCATCCACCAGAAATACACTAATCAATCGAGTTGCTCCGCTTATGACTAAGAAGGATGCTTAACAAAAAAGTAAACATCGGATACACACTTACATATGTATATAAAACATGCTTCCTGCCGTCTTCAGTATGCTGGCTGATTGTGAAAAAGTGAAGAGGAATTGCTTTGCTATTGAAGTAAATAATGATTTCATGACGTGGAATAGATTTCTGCCAGAGGTGATGCAATGACCATTATAGCGAAAGAAAAACATCGTTTAGCCTATCAAACGCCCGATTTTGTCATCACACAGATTGATTTAGATATATTGCTGGATGAAAACCACACTAAGGTGATCGCAGTCAGCCAGGTTCGCAGAGAAGGTAATCATAAGAATTCTCTGGTGCTTGATGGTGAAGAATTAATTTTGCTTTCAGTTCGAGTGGATAAAAAAGAAGCCACATATCGGCTGGAAAATAATCAACTGCATATTGATAATGTGCCTGATTCGTTTGAATTAACAATTGAAACTGAAATCAACCCGGCAGCTAACAGCGCTTTGGAAGGGCTCTATAAGTCAGGAGCCGCTTTCTGCACCCAATGCGAAGCAGAAGGCTTCAGACGTATTACGTATTACTTGGACCGGCCAGATGTATTGGCCCGGTTTACCACCAAGATCACTGCCAATAAAGCGGCATATCCCATTCTCTTATCAAATGGTAATCGCGTTGCATCTGGCGATAATTTAGATGGTTCTCACTGGGTTATGTGGAGTGATCCGTATCCGAAACCTTGCTATTTGTTTGCGCTAGTTGCCGGTGATTTTGATGTATTAAAGGATACGTTCACCACGAAAAGCGGACGTACAGTTTCGCTGGAGTTGTTTGTTGATAAAGGCAATCTAAACCGTAGTCAGCATGCAATGAACAGTTTGAAAAAATCGATGGCATGGGACGAACAACGGTTCGGACTGGAATATGACCTTGATATTTACATGGTTGTCGCCGTTGATTTTTTCAACATGGGGGCTATGGAAAATAAAGGATTAAATGTTTTCAATTCCAAATTTGTGCTCGCCAATCCTGAATCAGCCACCGATACCGATTATTTTGATATTGAACGGGTGATCGGTCATGAATATTTCCACAACTGGACTGGAAATCGTATTACTTGTCGTGACTGGTTCCAACTTAGTCTAAAAGAAGGGTTAACAGTATTCCGGGATCAGGAATTTTCTTCCGATTTAGGTTCAAGAACGATCAATCGCATACGAAATGTAAAAATTATTCGTGGCCCTCAATTTGCGGAAGATTCTGGTCCGATGTCGCATCCGATCCGACCGGATGTTGTCATGGAAATGAATAATTTCTATACATTAACGGTATATGAAAAAGGCTCGGAAGTGATCCGCATGCTGCATACCATATTGGGCGAAACCTTATTCCAGAAAGGTATGGCGCTTTATGTGTCCCGCCATGATGGTCAGGCAGTGACCTGTGATGATTTTGTGCAGGCTATGCAGGATGCATCCGGCATTGATCTCACTCTGTTCCGGCGCTGGTATTCACAATCGGGAACCCCGGTTTTAAACATCACAGACGAATTTGATGCCGTTAATCAACAATATAAGTTAACTGTTAAGCAGCATACCCCCCCAACGAAAGGCCAAGCAGATAAGCAGGCATTGCATATTCCCTTAAGTGTTGCTTTGTATAATAAATATGGCGAATATCTCGGCGAACAATATGACCAAGTGTTAAATGTCACCCAAGAGCAGCAAGTGTTTGTGTTTTCGGATGTGGCTGACAAACCGGTTGTAGCGTTGTTACAGGATTTTTCGGCACCTGTTCGTTTGGAGTTTACATATGAGGATCAAGATTTATTCCTATTAATTCAACACTCAAAGAGTGCGTTTATCCGGTGGGATGCCGCACAAACGTTGTTGAATAAATATATTCGCCTGAATGTAGAACGATTCCAGCAAAATAAAGAATTAATACTGCCACCAAGTTTATTTTCTGTGTTTGCAGAGCTTTTACGAGATCAGACATTAGATAAATCATTAGTCGCTGAAATATTCCGCATTCCTTCCGAAAGCAGTATGGCCGAGCTGTTTGATGATATCGATATAGATGCGATACATGCAGTTAAGTGCTTCATTGAAAACGCAATCGCGACGCAATTACATGAGCTGTTTATGGAGTCCTATCAGTCGAATAAAACGGGGGCGTATCAATTAATCCAGAGCGATATTGCCAAACGAGATCTTGTTTCAGTTTGTTTGATGTATCTGGCCATTCATGGCAATGAGCGTGATCAGCATATTATTCTTTCCCATTATCAGTCTGCTGATAACATGACAGATGTGTTAGCTGCTATGCAGGCGGCCAAGCAGGGCGAGTTATCCATCTTTGCAGAAATGATGCTGGCATTTGAAGCAAAATGGAAAACAGATGGCTTAGTTATGGATAATTGGTTCCGTTTGCAGGCAACATCACCATCGGCTAATTGTTTGAGTACGGTTAAATCACTACTGACACATCCATCTTTTAGTATGCAAAACCCCAATCGATTGCGTGCACTGATTGGTACATTCAGTGCGGCAAATTCATATCGTTTTCATGCTATTGATGGTTCAGGTTATGTTTTCCTGGGTGAAATTCTGGCGCAATTGAACAAGAGTAATCCTCAGGTTGCGTCTCGCCTGATTACGCCACTGTTGCAATTTAAGCGTTTTGACACAGTCCGTCAGGGACTCATGAAACAAGAGCTGCAAAAATTGGCGGGACAACCTGATTTATCACGTGATTTGTTTGAAAAAGTTTCCCGGGCATTAGCGGAGTAAACTTATTATCGGGCGTGTATATCACGCCTGATAATGAATGTTTTTATGATTTATACATTCCGTATTGATATCTCTTCGGATGATGTTTTGAAGTTCTATCAGGGAACCTTGGAAGCTATTTCTGTCGTTTCAGAACAGGGGGCTCGACTGCAGTTCCCTTTTTACCATTTACGGCCATTTATTTCGAAAATTGGAATAAAAGGACGTTTCCGAATGGTGATCGATACAGACAATCGAATTTCTGTAATAGAACAGATAAGTTAATCATCCTCATTTGTTTAACAATTTTCATACAAAATGTCTAAAGATGCATCTGGCTGCTTTTCGGGATAAAATGGCACGGAAAGGAATAAATGCCTGAGATGCCATCGCATTCGAGAGAGGATTTTGATGTTTTATTACCCGTTAGCTCGCCATTTTTTATTCAAACTTGATCCGGAAGTTGCTCATGAATTAAGTATCCATCAATTAGCATGGATGGGCGGAACGCCCTTTGAATTGTTTTTCCGGAATAAATTACCGTCACGCCCTGTTGAAGTGATGGGGCTTAAGTTTGATAACCCTGTTGGGTTGGCGGCTGGGTTAGATAAAGATGGCGATGCTATCGACGCATTCGGTGCAATGGGATTTGGTTTCATCGAAGTCGGCACTGTCACACCGCGTCCACAGCCGGGAAATGATAAGCCGCGTATTTTTCGCGTCATTCCTGCGCAAGGTATTATTAATCGGATGGGTTTTAATAATAAAGGCGTTGATAATCTGATCGAAAATGTCAAAAAGAGCCACTATAAAGGTATTCTTGGCATTAATATTGGTAAAAATAAAGATACGCCCATAGAAAATGGGAAAGATGATTATTTGATCTGTATGGATAAAGTCTATGCCTATGCAGGTTATATTGCGGTAAATATTTCATCACCTAATACCCCTAATTTACGCCAGTTGCAGTATGGTGAAGCATTAGATGATTTATTAAAGGCGTTGAAAGAGCGCCAAAAAGAACTGGCGGAAAAACATAATAAATATGTACCGCTGGCAGTCAAAATTGCCCCAGACCTCTCGTCGGAGGAATTAAAACAAGTTGCAGAATCATTATTGCGGTATGAGATCGATGGTGTGATTGCGACCAATACGACACTGGATCGTACATTGATCCACGATATGCCTCATGCGGCAGAAACAGGCGGTTTAAGTGGTCGTCCTTTGCAAAATAAGAGCACGGAAATTATCCGTTCACTGCATGAATATTTGAAAGGGCAAATTCCGATTATCGGTGTGGGTGGCATTGACTCTGCAATGGCGGCCAGAGAAAAAATGCAAGCAGGTGCCCAATTAGTCCAAATTTATTCCGGATTTATTTATCACGGACCTGATTTGGTAAAAAACATTGTAAATAACATCTGATATTTGCATAAATTTTCATTGTCTGTTTGAAAAATATTCCAGTTTGTTTTATAAAGGAAAAAAATGGGATAGAGAGCAAACGGATGATATTGGTTCCTGATGAGAGTTGGCGCTGGATATTTGATGAGCAGCGCCAAACTCTTTTACTCGATTTAACTGATGATATGCAGTTCACAGTGGCAATCCCTGCAAAACAATTGCTACTTAAGAGTGCTTTTACTGAATCATTTTCATTAGATGACTCTTCTCTCTATTTTCATTTTTTGGAATGCCTCGGGGAGTTTCCATTTACGGATCCTGAACGGGTCCAGATTGTTTTAAATGCGGTTGCTGCGGTTAAATACACTAAACCGTTGGTCAGTCAAAGTTGGTATTATCAGGATGTTGATATGTTGTCTGATGAACCGGCGTTGGGTGAAGTGTTCTCTGTTGTCACTGAGCATACCTATGGCGATGTCATGGTGATATCTCCAGGCGACAAAGCATCCTTGTGTATTGTTATTGGTCAATCAATTCAATTAGATACTGAAAAAGTATTGAAACAGTCTGCTGTCTGCAAAATGATGAATAATAAATTGTTGCCATATCAGGCGGCAGTTAAATATCTGTCTAAAATGGCTTAATGATAGATCCTTGCTGGATCGCTAAAGAAAGAAACCGGTATTCACGTGAATAACCGGTTTCGTTGTTTTTGGCGTTATTGTGAAAGTGCAAGCGGCCTGAGCGTTTTTTGTAAGGTCTTTCTTAAACGTATGGCTAATAACGTTGCAGCGGTTGTAAGCCCCAAAATAATACCGATCCAAAACCCCTGAGGCCCCATTCGCGGAACTAACCAGTCGGTAAGGCCAAGCACAATACCTGTTGGTACGCCAATCATCCAATATGCCAGTAAGGTGATCATGAAAATGATCCGGGTATCTTTAAAACCACGCAATGCGCCCGATGAGATAGCTTGTACGGTGTCAGAAAATTGATAGACAGCGGCAAAAATAATGAGATGAGCTGCTAATGCAATGACGGATGGGTCATCGGTATATTGGGTTGCAATCCATTGTCGCAACAGGATGGTTGCTGACGCTGTCAGTGTGGTGATGCACAGGCCAACAATGAGCCCACTGAATACAGCTACTTTAGCTTGCTGTGGCTGCTGTTCTCCCATGGTGTGGCCAACGCGAATAGTAACAGCATATCCCAGTGAAAGCGGAAGCATAAAAATCAGTGAAGAATAATTGAGCGCGACCTGATGACTGGCGACAATTTCCGGCCCTAGTGGTGCCAGTAATAAGGCTACTACAGTAAAAAGGGTTACCTCACAAAATAGCGCCAAGGCGATGGGAGCGCCCAATTTAAATATCCTGATAATGCTCGTCCATTGCACATTAATCATATGTTGGAATAATCGGCATTCTTGGTATTGGGCTGATTTCAAAACATAAACTGTCATCGCAATCGCCATAAACCACATGGCACCGGCAGATGCAAAACCGCAACCTACACCGCCTAATTCAGGGAAGCCCAATTTTCCGTAAATAAAGAGATAATTTAATGGAATGTTGAGTAGGAGACCTGCAAATCCGATGCACATACCGGGAATGGTATGTGATAGCCCTTCGGCATAATTACGTAATACCTGATAATACAAATAGGCCGGTAGCCCAAGTAGCATGGCGTGTAAATAGCGTGTTGTTTTATCAGCCATCACGCTGGATACATCCATCCAATGAAGCAATAACGGGCTGTAATAAAGAAGCAATGCGGCGGGAATTAACACGAACCCGGTTAACCATAAACCCTGAACGACAGCATTGGGGATTTCCGCCTTTCTTTGTGCCCCATTGAGTTGAGCAACAATCGGGGTTAACGCCATGATGATGCCTTGGCTGGTCAAGACGATGGGCAACCAGAAACTACTGGCGACAGAAATGGCCGCTAAGTCAATGGCGCTATATCGACCAGCCATAATCGTGTCGACCAGTGTCATGGCGGTTTGGGCGATTTGCGCAAGAAGAATAGGGAAGGCCAACCGGACAAGACGGCGGATTTCCAACTGGTAATGAATCACGACATGACCTTTCATTGGAGTAATTGGGTGTAATGGAGAATAAAAACGCCTGATATTCAGGCGTCTTCAGAGTAATCACTGATGAGTAGATTTGCTGCGGCAAATGCAGCTTTATTGCGGACGTCTTCAGGCAAATCTGGATTTTGAGCGATGTCATCAAGCGTTTTCAGTACGACACTGATTGCTTTAGGCATATAGCCTTGATCACCACTCCCGATTTGACTGTAAACCTCCCTGATTTTTTCGCAGTAGGCGAGGTGTTTCATCGGTAAATACCTGTCAGTTGAAATCGCGACACTATAGCCATAAGTCGACAAACTCGCCAGTTTATCGCTATCAGATGGCTAAAATTAGCGCAATATGGTTGTGAACCCTCGCTTCAAGTGCCGGTGAATAATGTAACTGCACTAATAACGGATAGAGTGCATATATTTGCTGTCGGATTTCATAGTCTGGAGGTAATGGCCATATTTCGGTATATCCGCGTAAAAAATCGTCATAGCCGGTGCTAAATGTCATCAGCCAAGCCAGATCTACCTCGCGGTCACCACAATAACAGGCATTGTCTGGCAAAAATAAACCGGTACTGGTAACCAGAATATTTTCCGGCACTAACTGACCATGCAACAGGCATGGTTCTGGGTGGTGGTGATGTAACAGGCGATGGATGACACTGGTGAGATCAGAAATATTAATGAGGTTTTTTCCCTTTTCCTGATGTAGTTGTAATTGCCAACCGATCCGTTGTTCAGAGAAAAAAGAGGCCCAGTTTTTTTGCCAGCGATTAGGCTGGATCTGTTGAAATATGAAGGTGTCTTCTTCCCAGCCATACATACCCTGCTGGCAATTTTGATGCATTCGGGCAAATTGTTTACCTAATTCGTACCACTCATTGGGTAAGGGTAAACATTCGTCAACGTCAAACGGCTTAAAGACGGAAAAGCACTGATCTGCTGTTGAACCATAAAGAATGATGGGTGGTGAAAGCAACCAATCTGACATCAATGCCAAATTCCGGGTCACGATGTCAAATTTTGTGGCCATAGATTTGGGTGTGACCCGAACGATGAAGGAGATCGCTTGTTTCAGGTCGGTGATCCGATAGTAATTAGAATCCTGAGTATGTAGCAATAACTGCCGTTTTTCGATAGTAAATGGAGCGTCCATACATTCGGAGATTTGCATTGTAATGGATTGCCACATATCAACCTCCAGATCCAGTTTTGCTACCCAAAGTATAGAGCAGGTTATTCATTTACGAGTGTCTCTTTGGTCACAGATGCGCCCTTTACAAATTTATCTATATATTTCTGGCGGATGACTTAAATAAACCAGCAAAATAAACCAGAATAGAAGATATAGCTTGATATGGAGATGTTATATGGCTGTTCCTGAATCGATGGAATTTCTGGATATGTTGATTAAGCTGGCCTTTGAGAATGGTTCGGACTTATATCTTTCAACAGGTGCGGTACCCAGTATTAAATTTAATGGTGTGCTGACACCCATTCAAGAATTGCCAATGAAACCGGGTGAGGTTGCTGCTATTGCCGACGATATTATGGATGCAGAACAACAAGCCATTTTTGAGAAAGAACTCGAAATGAATCTGGCATTATCTCTGCCCAAAGTAGGTCGTTTCCGTATCAATATTTTCCGCCAGCGTAACGAAATTGCGATCGTCGCCCGTAACATCAAATTAGATATTCCAACATTTGAGGAGTTAAAACTTCCGCCAGTGTTGCTGGATGTCATTATGGAAAAGCGCGGGTTGGTCTTATTTGTGGGCGCAACCGGTTCAGGGAAATCGACATCACTGGCAGCGCTGATTGATCACCGAAATAAAAATACCAGTGGACATATTATCACCATTGAAGACCCCATTGAGTATGTTCACCCGCATAAAAAGAGCATCATTAATCAGCGTGAAGTGGGGGTGGATACCCGCAGTTTCCATGCAGCCTTGAAAAATACACTGCGTCAGGCACCGGATGTTATTTTGATTGGGGAAATTCGTGATAGGGAAACCATGGAACATGCGCTGGCTTTTGCGGAAACCGGGCACTTGGCGATCTCGACATTGCATGCAAACAATGCCAACCAGGCGTTAGACCGTATTATTAACTTTTTTCCAGAAGAGCGTCGCCCTCAGTTGATGAACGATTTGGGTAACAATCTGAAGGCTTTTGTTTCTCAGCGCTTGGTAAAAACTATCGATGGTAAACGGCGAGCGGCCGTAGAAATCATGCTGGGCACGGTAACCATTCAGGATATGATCCGCCGGGGGGATTTCGCCAATATCAAAGAAATCATGGAGAAATCGACCAATCTGGGGATGAAAACCTTTGACCAGTGTTTGTTTGAGCTTTATTGCGAAGGTGTCATTAATGAGGAAGAGGCGCTGCGTAATGCCGATTCGGTTAACAACCTGAAACTGAAGATCAAGTTACACGATGAAAAAGGCGCTCTGGAAGTTAAAGGTGAAGCGTTGAATTGGGAGTTGGATCCCGTCAAACGCGATGAACCTGATTTTTTCTGATTTTCTGCGCATTGTTTTGCTTTCAGACCGGCTTTTGCCGGTCTGCTGTATTTTATAGAGGTTGTTATGTCGTTGGAATGGCTGGCATTGGTGTCTGCATTCTTGTGGGCGAGTGCCAGTTTGTTATCGGTCATACCGGCTCGTCATCTTGGAACGTTTGCATTTAGCCGATGGCGTATGGCATGTGTGAGTGTGATGTTGGGCGTGATGAGCCTTGTAAGCGGCGGTTTTCATTCGCTATCACTGACACAAATGGGCATGATGGCAAGCTCGGGTCTGATCGGCATTTTTATTGGCGATACCTGTCTCTATGCGTGTATGAATCGGATCGGGCCGCGTCGAGCCGGTTTGCTTTTCGCCACTCATGCAGCATTTTCTGCAATATTTGGTATCTGGTTATTCCATGAACGACTTTCGTTGCAAGGTTGGGCGGGGGCTGCTTTTGTTTTTTCCGGGGTATTGGTTGCTGTCGCATTCAGTGGTTCTAAACCCCAAAAACTGGAATATACCCATGGGGCATTGTGGTTGAGTCTGGGTCTAGGACTGATTGCCGCATTGTGTCAGTCATTAGGTACGATCATTGCGAAACCCGTGATGATGGAGGGAGCTGATCCTATTGCGGCTTCGTGTGTCCGAATGGTGGTCGCACTGTCTGCACATGTGGGATTAAGATTTGCCCGCTTTCCTTTCAGTAAAGCGGTATCGCCGATGAATATGCGGGTTTTGGGCATTATTGCATTGAATGGTTTTCTGGCCATGGCATTGGGCATGACCATTTTCCTTTTTGCATTAAAACATGGCAATGTGACGCTGGTTGCCATCATGTCATCGACATCACCCGTCATGCTCTTGCCACTGCTTTGGTTTTTCACCCGACACAGGCCCAGTACGGGTTCTTGGGTCGGGGCGATATTAGTCGTTTGTGGAACGGCGCTGGTGCTGGCCCGCTAAACTAAAAGAGTTGGATCTCATCGGGTGTTAATTCTCGATATTGGCCTTCCGTGAGGGTGGGATCCAATATTAAGCTGCCAATCCGTTCTCGGTGTAATTGCGTCACGTGATTGCCGACGGCAGCAAACATGCGTTTTACCTGATGATATTTGCCTTCATGAATGGTCAGCAACGCCTCTGTGGCTGTAATGATTTCCAATTGAGCCGGACGAGTTGGTTGAGACTCACTTTTTAGCAAAATCCCCTTAGCAAAGTGCTCTTCAGTGTCTGGAGAGATAGGTTCGGCCAGCCAGACACGATAGGTTTTATCACATTGTTTACGCGGTGCCGTGACGCGATGTGACCATTGACCATCGTTGGTGACTAAGACTAATCCGGTCGTATCAACATCAAGACGGCCTGCGCTATGTAATTTGTTCGCATGAGGCAGGTCGAATAACTTGGTAATGCTGGGATGATGGGCATCTTCATTGGTACAAACATAGCCTTGTGGCTTATACAGCATAAAGTAATGGTGTTTCTCTCCTGGCGCATCAAACGGGTCGCCATCTAATAAGATGTGATCCAATTCAGATACATGCTGTGCACCACTCTTGATAACCACTCCGTTAATGGTAATTCGGCCTGCCCGGATGAGTTGCGAGGCCTGAGAGCGAGAAATTCCAATACATTGATGAAGATGTTTGTCTAAGCGCATTATTTGCCAAATTTGTGAAACGTTCAGTTAATTATTGTGTAGTGTATTGCTTTTGTAGTGCGAAGGGTATTTTAATGTGCTGAAGTTATATGTTCGTGCTGACAGGGTTATCAATGTCGACATCTCAATTATCGACTGCAAAATTTAAAAATATCTCCATTCAAGACATCAAACTGGGGATGTTCGTTGTCTCTGTCACTAGACAAACCGGTGATATTGAGTTTAAACCAGGGTTGGTTTCCAGTGCTACAACGTGCCGTTCTTTGCGTTCAATGGGCGTGCTGGAAGTCAAAATTGATCTCACCCGCAGCAAACATCAACAGGAAGAGATACTTGAGAACCCGGAGTCAAATCTAGCGCCTTCGCCGCAGTCTCAGGAGATCATGTCATCGTTTGAAAAAGCGGAAGCACGTAAACAAACTCAGAAGTTGTATGCTGAAGCGAAAACGCTGCAAACCAAATTATTGGCTTCATTGAAAAAGGGTGAAGTGGTTGATATCGCCCCATTGGAAGAGATGGCGGATGAGTTGGTGGATTCTATTTTCACTAATCCGGATGCCATGATTTATCTGTCCCGCATCCGTGATAAAGATACCTATTTGATGGAACACTCACTGAATGTGGGTATGTTACTGGCCAATTTTGGACGCTATCTGAAGTTATCTCGCCAAATGATTAAAGAACTGCTGGTGGGCGGGCTTCTGCATGATACCGGCAAGGTCATGATTCCCGATGAGGTGTTGCACAAACCGGGACGATTGACACCAGAAGAATTCGATATCATGAAAACGCATGTCGAATATGGCATCCAGATCCTGGACAAGGCAGAAGGGATCACCAAGACGATGCGGACTGTGCTGGCTAATCATCATGAACGTCTGGATGGGTTGGGGTATCCGCGTGGGCTACAGGGGTTGGAATTGTGCCTTGTCTCTCGCATGAGCACCATTGTCGATGTCTATGATGCACTGACTGCCGACCGTTGTTATAAAAAGGGTATGCAGGCTACACAAGCGTTCCGTATTTTGCTGCAGGGTTCCGGCACTCAGTTTGATGAATTGCTAGTGAGCAAATTTATTAAATGCATGGGGATTCACCCAACGGGTACGCTGGTGAAACTCAAGAGTGGTAAATTAGCGATTGTGATTGAACGTAACGACAGCGCGCCGTTACAACCCGTCGTTAAGATCATCTATAGCACGGTCGGAAAACATTATCTGGATGTTAAGATGATCGATCTGGCTCGTTCTCCTACAGAAGAGATCGAATGTGCGGTTGATCCGAAAGAGTTCGGGATTGATATCAGTAAGTTTTTCTAATTCGCAATTGATGGGGCAGTGATCAAATTAATTTTTACTGCTCCTGCACTGTAATTTGTCAGTTCTGTTTTAAACGCATCCCATTGTGCGGTGGCAAGTTGTAATGTCATTAAGATCTGCGTATCAAAATGCGGTTGTTGCTCTTCTATATCGTAACGACCTAACACATATCGTACGGCGGATTCCTGAGCGTAATCATAGCGTAGCTCTACTTTGACCCGATGAATTTTCAATTTAAGGGATAGGTTTTCCAACGCACCAGTAACGGCGTCTGAATAGGCACGTTGTAAACCCCCCGTTCCGAGTTTAATCCCGCCATAATATCGGACTACGGCCACCACAATTTCACCCAGACCACTATGCTGCAATATTTTGAGCATGGGGCGGCCTGCGGTGCCACTGGGTTCGCCGTCATCGCTCATTGACATGATGGTAGAATCAGGCGCTCCGGCAATATAAGCCCAGCACACATGACGCGCCTGTGGGTGTTGGGCGCGGATGGTGCGAATAAAGTGTTCTGCCGTGTCCCGATCACTGGCATGGTTGGCGTAACAGATAAACTGACTGCGTTTGATTTCAAATTCGAACTGATTTTCTGTGGCAGGAATATGATATGAGGTCGTCATGAGGGAAAAAATCGCTGTTTGATCTCGTTATTATGCCACAGAATAGACGCGTAGACTGTGTCTTAGATTGCGTGTAGCACCAAGCGAATTGGTGGCGGTGTCCAGTTCAATGAGGAGAAAACCATGCGTCTGATTGGAAATCTTATCTGGTTTGTTTTTGGTGGTGTTCTGATGGGCATCGGCTGGTGGCTGGCGGGTTTACTGGCATTGGTAACGGTTGTTGGCATCCCTTGGGCAAAAGCCTGTTTTGTCATAGGTCAGTTTTCGTTTTTTCCATTTGGAAAAGAAGCGGTGAGCCGTAAAGATCTTTACTTACAAGAAGATATTGGTACGGGGGCATTTGGTTTGATCGGCAATATAATCTGGTTTCTGTTTGCCGGGATCTGGTTGGCGATAGGGCATCTTTGTTCGGCGGTTGCCTGTTTTGTCACGATCATCGGTATTCCATTTGCAATTCAGCATCTGAAATTAGCGGGTATAGCCTTAGCTCCAATCGGAATGACCATTGTGCCTACGGAATTGGCCGAAACGGTTCGGGGGCAAAATGCGGCGGAAGAACTCCAGCGTCGTCGTTCCCGCCGTTAAATCTGAGAATATGAAACAGGCAGGAACGATGCATAAAAGTTCCTGCCTTCTGATGGGGGAAAGTCTTGGCGGATTTAATCCCTCTCAGGAGCAAAAGCGGGGTTGGCAAGACGTTCGTTACGATTGTACATATTGAGTTTTATCGCGCCGTTCCAGATATTCACTGATAAAAGTGAGCACCAGTGCGGTTAATACAATGAGGCAACCGACCCAAGCAGTATCGATGAGAGCTAAGTGACGGACTACTGTGCCACCGACAATCGAGCCCAATGCAATCCCAACATTAAAGGCGGCAATGTTTAAGCCTGATGCAACATCAACGGCTTTTGGGGTAAACCGCTGGGCCTGCTTAACCACTAGAACCTGCAATCCTGGAACATTGCCAAAGGAAAATGCCCCCCAGATCAGCACAGTTAGTAAGGCGGTGATTTGATTTCCCGCAGTAAATGTCAGACTGAACAACACGATCGCTAACCCAGCAAAGAGGATCTTTAAGGCTGGTAGAACGCCTTTCTGGTCTGCAAGCTTTCCTCCCCAGATATTACCCACCGCGACAGATACACCGTAAATCAGCAATATCAGGCTGACACTTCCGGCTGAGAAACCGCTGATCTTTTGCAGGATCGGAGCGAGGAAAGTAAAGGCTGTAAATGTGCCGCCATAACCTAATGCTGTTTTAGCATAGACTAATAACAGACGAGGGTGAGTTAAGACGGCCAGTTGTTGATGAAAAGACGCGGGTGCTGTGTGATGGATCTGCGTTGGTATCAACAGCAAACTGCTCACTAAGGCAATGACACCCAGTAATGACATAGCCAGAAAAGTTTCTTGCCAGCCAAAGGTTTGTCCAATCCATGTGCCGAGTGGAACACCAGTGACTAACGCGACCGTTAACCCGCTGAACATGAGGGCAATGGCGCTCGCGGCTTTTTCTTTAGGTACCAGACTGGTCGCAATTGTTGAACCAATGGAAAAGAAAACGCCATGGGCTAAGCCGGTTAAAATACGGGCAATGACTAGAGTGTTGTAACTGGTGGCCTGCCATGCCAATAAATTACCGATGATGAAAAGCGTCATCAGACCGCAAAACAACCATTTCCGGGGTATTTTGCCAGTTAAAGCTGTGAGCACTGGTGCACCGATCGCCACTCCGGTTGCATATAAACTCACTAGCAAACCTGCCGAGGGTAAGGTGATGTGCAATTGTTGCGCGATGACCGGTATTAAGCCGACGATCACGAATTCAGTCGCACCGATAGCGAATGCACTGATCGTCAGTGCAAATAGTGCAAGTGGCATAATGTTCTCCTCATCATGAATGCCATATTTCGGCGATGGATAACAGTATGTGCTTGCACTTTGATGATAAAAATGACTATAAAATCATAAAATAATTGTCATGGTGTCAATAATGAGCGCGAATTCTGAAGAGCTGGCTTTATTTGTGGCTATTGTCGATGCCGGTAGTTTTCGGCAGGCGGCTGATAATCTCGGTATTGATAATGCGATAGTCAGTCGCGGGTTAAAAAAGCTGGAAGCAAAACTGGCGACCACGTTGTTAAACCGAACTACCCGGCGATTTACATTGACGGAAGAAGGTCAGTGGTTTTATGAAGAGGCGGCTGCGATTTTAGCGAGAATGGCACATGCAGAAGCTGCATTGTTGTCCCGCAAAGCAACACCTGAAGGGATATTACGCATTGATGCAGCTTCGCCATTTATTTTGCATCAATTGGTGCCGTTAATTGGTGAGTTTCGGCAGCGTTATCCTTTAATTGAACTGCAGTTGGAGAGCTCAGACGGGTTTATTAATCTGTTGGAACGACGGGTTGATGTTGCTATCCGCATTGGTGAACTGACTGATTCGGGATTACGTGCGCTACCGTTAGGTTGTTCTCGCTTACGCATTCTGGCATCTCCAGACTATGTGAATCGGAAAGGCCTTCCGAATTCTATCGACGCATTATCTCAGCACTGTTTGCTGGGTTTTTCGGGCGCGGAAAATTTGAATTTATGGCCTTTGCACCACGAACAGGGTGATTGGTTACAGATCAAACCGATGTTAAAAGCGAGTAGTGGTGAAACGCTGCGACAACTGGCTCTGGCCGGGGAGGGAATTACTTGTCTTTCCGATTTTATGACTGGGCCAGATCGGCAGTCAGGTCAATTGCAGGAATTGCTGACAGAATTGAACAGTGGCGCGTGCCGCCCGATCAATGCCGTGTTTTACAGTGATGCACAGAGAAACCCTCGATTGCGCGTCTGGCTTGATTTTCTCAAAGAGAAACTGACTTTAACCTCGTTGTAGATATGCATAAAAAAGCCTCCATCCGGAGGCTGAGTCTATTCAGAAGCAGAGAAAGGAGTGACACAACAGAAGATCAGTGTGCCGTTGACATCGATTCAAAACGAACTTTACAACCACAACAAAGTAAAATTGGTTATCTGGAATTTCACGACGCCGAATCATACTGTCTGGTCAAAAAAGTCTCCGGCACACTGAATGAAGTCCATGTTTATTGCAATATCCTGAACAGCCATATCCATAATGACTACTTTGGTGTGTTCACTTACGTTGCCTATGGCATGGAGAACAGCTTGATCACAATGTGAAATAGGGGTTCGATCCGGGAATGTCGTTGCCCTAAAGGGCGCGTTGAGGGAAATAAAAAAGGCCACCTGTTTAGGTGGCCTTTAAATTTGGTTGCGGGAGCAGGATTTGAACCTACGACCTTCGGGTTATGAGCCCGACGAGCTACCAAGCTGCTCCATCCCGCGTCAATGGGGCGCATAGTAGTGATCCCCGTCACGGATGGCAAGCGTTATTTCCCGATTATTTATCAAGTGCTCAATAAGTTAGCAATTCGTTCTAAATTCCAGCAAACAGTAACTTGTTTGCAATTCATATCTGTTTTAGCAATTCACAGCTATAATGCGCGTTTATTTGTTCCAATGAATTAGAGACGAATGGCTGACTTTTTTGCAACATGCCCGAAAGGGTTAGAATCTATACTGGCTGCTGAACTATCCCAACTGGGCGCATCTGACGTAAAAGAAACCGTTGCCGGTGTCGCGTTTAGTGGTGAGCTGGAGGTGGCATACCGGGCATGTTTGTGGAGTCGTTATGCTTCCCGTATCGCACTGTCTTTAACGTCCTTTCGGGCCGATACCGATTTAGATCTCTACCTTGGTTGTTTCAATGTGCCGTGGGAAACGCATTTCTCGGTGGATCAATCCTTTGCGGTTGATTTTTCCGGCACATCCAAAGCCATCAATAATACCCAGTACGGCGCATTGAAAGTAAAAGATGCGATCGTCGATCGTTTTATGAAACGCGGGGGTGTTCGTCCTTCGGTCGATAAAAAAATTCCTGATGCCCGCGTGCTGGTGCACTGGAAGAAAGAAACCGTCAGCGTCTCGCTCGATTTATCCGGCCCGGCACTGCATCAGCGCGGCTATCGTGATGAAACCGGTGAAGCGCCATTAAAAGAAAATCTGGCGGCCGCCGTGCTGGCCCGGAGTGGCTGGCAAAATGAACCGCTATTAGATCCGATGTGTGGCTCCGGTACCTTACTGATCGAAGCGGCCATGCAGGCTTGCGATATGGCTCCAGGATTGTTGCGTCGTCGTTTTGGGTTTGAACACTGGTTGCAACATCAGCCGGAAGTCTGGCAACCGCTGTTTGCCGAAGCCTCGGTACGTGCCAAACGCGGGCATAAAGAAGCGCTGCAACAGCCGGATCGTTTTGTTGGTTTTGATCTGGATAATCGTGTACTGCAACGCGCCAAAACGAACGCCAATCGGGCGGGGGTCGGTGATCTGATCCGCTTTGAACAGGCGGATGTAATGAAACTGAATAATCCATGGCCGGGCAGCAAAGGCTTCCTGATCAGCAACCCGCCATACGGCGAACGTCTGGGCGAATTCCCGGAACTGCTGAAACTTTATCAAAGCCTCGGCAATGCCCTGCGTACCCAATTTCAGGGTTGGAAAGTCACGATCCTGTCTGCATCGCCTGAACTGCTAAGTTGTCTGCGTCTGCGTGCAGAAAAACAATACCGTCTGTTCAACGGTGCGCTGGAATGTCAGCTCCGTAACTACCAGATTGCCGAAAACTCCGTTGCTTCCCAGAAAATGGTGGCGGAAGATTTTGCCAATCGACTGAAGAAAAATATCAAAGCGTTAGATAAATGGGCCAAACAAGAAGGCATCGACGCCTACCGTCTGTATGATGCCGATTTGCCAGACTATAATGTTGCTATCGATCGTTATGGTGAGTATCTGGTCATTCAGGAATACGCACCGCCGAAAACCATTCCGGAGCATGTAGCACGTCAACGTCTACTGGATCTGATGCAGGCGACGATTGAAGTCACCGGTGTGCCGGGTAAGAACGTGATCCTGAAAGTACGTGAACGTCAGAAAGGCGAATCGCAATATCAGAAACTGAACGCCGAAGGGCAGTTACTCGAAGTGAAAGAGTACAACGCGAAGTTTCTGGTCAACCTGCGCGATTATCTCGATACCGGCTTGTTCCTCGATCACCGTTATACCCGCCGTATGCTGGGACAACTGGCGAAAGGCAAAGATTTCCTGAATCTGTTCTCCTATACTGGCACCGCATCTGTTCACGCCGGGCTCGGTGGTGCGCGCACGACTACCACCGTGGACATGTCCCGCACCTATCTCAACTGGGCGCGTGACAACATGCGTCACAATGGTCTGACTGGCTGGCAACATAAGTTTGAACAGGCCGATTGTCTGGATTGGTTACGTCATTGTGAACAGACCTTCGATCTGATCTTTATCGATCCGCCGACCTTCTCCAATTCCAAGCGAATGGACGATACCTTTGATGTCCAACGGGATCATATCGATGTGATGACGATGCTGAAAAACATCCTGAATCCAGGCGGGCTTATCGTATTCTCGAATAACAAGCGGCATTTCAAGATGGATTTTGCCGGGTTGGAAGCTATCGGGTTGGCGGCAGAAAATATCAGTGCCAAAACCTTACCGAAAGATTTTGCACGTAACCCGCAGATCCACAACTGCTGGCTGATCCGTCACGCAACCACTGACCACGGGCAAGCATAAGAAATGGCTATTTTTTCTATTCAACAGGGCTATCTGTCATACAGTGCTGCCCCTTTGTTAGATCACGTTGATTTGCATATCGAAGAAGGCGAGCGCCTCTGTCTCGTCGGCCGCAATGGGGCGGGCAAATCCACGCTGATGAAGGTGATTAATAAAGAAATTCAGTTAGATGATGGTTCTGTCACCCATCTGCAAGATTTGAAAATAGCAAGGCTGGAGCAGGATCCACCACAAACTGAATCAGCCACTGTCTTTGATTATGTAGCTGATGGAGTGGCGTCGTTGGGTAAATTGCTTTCCGATTACCATCACCAGTCTGCGTTACTGGCAGAATCGCACGACGATAAAATTATGCGTCGGATGAGCGAATTACAGGAACAGCTCGATCTGCAACAGGGCTGGCAATATGAGACCAAAATTAACCAGATCCTGAGTATGCTCTCTTTGTCGCCAGATACCGCGCTTTCAAATCTCTCCGGCGGCTGGTTACGTAAAGTGGCGTTGGCGCGAGCGCTGGTCAATGATCCGGACTTGTTGTTACTCGACGAACCGACGAACCACCTCGATATCGAATCTATTGCATGGCTGGAAGATTTTCTCCGTCAGTTCCGCGGCGCGATCGTATTTATCAGTCATGACCGTGAATTTATTCAACGCATGGCAACCCGCATCATCGATCTGGATCGCGGTATTCTGACCTCCTGGCCCGGCAACTATGATGCTTATCTGGAAGGAAAAGAGGAGTGGTTGCGGGTTGAAGCGTTGAAGAACGCTGAATTTGACAAAAAGCTCGCGCAGGAAGAGGTCTGGATCCGTCAAGGCATTAAAGCGCGCCGTACCCGTAATGAAGGGCGTGTTCGTGCATTGAAAGCGTTACGCATGGAGCGTGGCGAGCGGCGGGACAAAGTAGGGACCTCCAAAATTCAGCTGGACGAAGCTGTCCGTTCCGGCAAGATCATTTTTGAAGGCGAAGGTGTCAATTACAGTATTGATAACAAGCCCTTGATCCGTAATTTTGACTTCCGCGTGATGCGCGGCGATAAGATCGCGCTGATCGGCCCGAATGGGTGTGGCAAAACTACACTGATCAAGCTGTTGTTAGGCGACTTGCAACCTGATAGTGGCCACCTGCATTGTGGCACTAAACTGGAAGTGGCTTATTTTGATCAGTATCGTCAGCAGCTTGATCCGGAAAAAACTGTTATCGATAACGTGGCGGATGGCCGTCAGGAGATTGATTTCGCGGGGCGCCGTCGTCATGTGCTGGGGTATCTGCAAGATTTTCTGTTTGAACCGAAACGGGCCATGACGCCGGTGAAGGCGCTGTCCGGTGGTGAGAAGAATCGCTTGTTGCTGGCAAAATTATTCCTGAAACCGTGCAATCTGCTGATTCTCGACGAACCCACCAACGATCTTGATATCGAAACACTGGAACTCCTGGAAGAACTTCTGGCTGATTATCAGGGCACACTGTTATTAGTCAGTCATGATCGTCGGTTTATCGATAACACCGTTACTCATAGCTGGTTGTTTGAAGGGGACGGGAAAATCACCCCTTATGTAGGCGGTTACGCCGATTTAATGTTCCAACGACAACAACAGCAAATTCAACTGTCGGCCAGTATGTCTTCAGTAAAAAATTCGCCGGCAGTGGTGAAAGAAGATATTCAGACGGCAAATAAAAAAAGTCGTAAACTTTCGTATAAATTGCAGTTAGAGCTGGACGGATTACCTGCCAGACTGGAACAATTAGAGGCTGAAATAGATTCAATTCAAGCGAAGATCAATCAACCTGACTTTTTCAGTTTGCCAGTTGAGAGTACCAAGGCAACATTAGATGCACTGCAACAAGCTGAATTAAATTTGGAACACGCTTTTGCCCGTTGGGAAGAGCTGGAAGCGATGAAGAACGAGGAATAATAGCTAATGAAAATGACCCGAATTGCAGCAATGCTACCTTTGCTGCTGGCTGGTGCGGCTCTGGCTGATCAAGCTCCGTTTTATTCAATTACTGAAGTTGCCACCGCCGCCAACCGGGGAAATGCCAATTTTGGTCCGTGGGCATTGAGTATCTCAGGTGATGGCAATAACGTCGCCACGATCGCAGTAACCAGTAACTGGTACTCTTATTTCCACATGGCCCCGACTGGAATGGATCTGGCTCATCGCTATAACTATGAAAATGGATGTACTAATTTATTATCCAGTGCAACTTGTGATGCCTATTTAAATAAAACTAATACGGCAACACAGTGGTTTGCTGATTTAAGCAATAATGCCGATCAAACCTATAGCATTACAGCCAGTGGTGTGGCATCAGGTTCAGTGACAACGGATACCAATGCTGAATCTGTCGGTGTGGTTACGCGCTACAGTCGGGATAGTACTGCGACACAGTCTGTCGGTTATGTCAGTCTGACCAGCCATCAGAGAAAGGCGGTTGCCACGCTGTCTGGGTCATCCGTAGATGTTACCTCCGGTACCGATTATGCCTTCGCTTCTGCCTATGATATTACCCCTGTAGGGTCTAACTACTTGGTTCTGGGAACAGCGGGTGCGAAAAAGGACAGTGCGTTCAGTTACTGTTACAGCAACTCGTCACTATCATCGAACTCAGCGTATTGCCCTGGCTATGAGACGCAAGCCGGTTTCTGGTTATTGAACTCTTCTGGCGTTGTAACATCAACCCAGCTTGCTGCATCGTATAACACCTCTTATTCCACTTCTTATCCATACACTGCCAGTGCAATGAAGGTGGCTGATGTCAATGGCCAATATGTTGCGGTCGGGTACTCAGCCACAGAAGGCTACAGTGCTAAACCGAAGAATCTGGCTACCTTCTGGAATTTGGGAACCGGTTCGCTTTCTGCCACACCGGCAACAAGCCTTATTTTTAGCAACTCTGGTGATAATCCTGGTACAAACGATAAAGATAATCCAATTGACCACAGCTGGGCGGTAGATATCAATACCAACGGCTATATTGTGGGCAACCGGGTTTATCGCAAATTAGTGAGCCGTAATTACCCAACTCAAATGTTCATCGCCAAGTATGCGAGTGGTGCCATTACCTCCACAAGCATTCCTGTTTCAACCGATGGGGTAGATTCTGAAGCTGCTGCACTGAACAATAATGATCAGGTGGTGGGTTGGACTGATGAACGCAGTGAAACAACACAGCCGGTTTATGGTTCTGTGCCGCGTTTGCAAGAGGCCTTCCTGTATAACATTACTTCAGGCAATCGTTATGCCATCAATGATTTGATTTGTGGTCTGAATAGCGCCAGTGCCAAAACTTGTGTTCAGAATGGCAAATACTATTACATTGAGTATGCCAACGACATTTTAGATGATGGTACGATCTTGGCTTCTGCTCGCCGGTTTGACAATTATAGTGATTGGTCAAATTTAACAAACGGCACCAATGTGGTGGTTAAATTGAGTAAAAATTACGCTTTCAGCAGCGGTGATGTTCCATCGTCTTATGTTGTCACTAACCAATTACCTGTTTTTGACTACGGTGCCAGCAGTGGTGGTGGTAGTTTTGGTATCTGGGGTCTGCTGATGATGGCAGGTGCGGCAGTGGTAGGACAATACCGCCGTTTTGTAAAGAAATCTTAATCAGATTGTCATGATGAGATGATTAAATTGGGTTTCAGCACAAAAAACTAGCGATCCTCTATTGATCTCCATGCGTTAATCCGATATCACTTAAGACGACAGAAATACAAATCTGTCGTCTTTTTTCATTGTGGAAAAGAGGATTAATCAGTATGAAGAGACAGAAAAGAGATCGTTTAGAAAGAGCGCGTACTAAAGGGTACCAGGCTGGATTAGCTGGGCGTTCTAAAGAGCTCTGTCCTTATCAATGTATAGATGCAAGAGGCTATTGGCTGGGTGGCTGGCGAGACGCGGTAGATGAACGCGCTCAGGGATATATGGTTAATTAATCACAAATTCATGTAAAAAGGCTCACTATGTGAGCCTTTTTACTTTCAGCGGTAGCTGAAAATCAGAACGAACTGAATATTAGAACGAACTGAATATTAGAACGAAGAAGTATCTTTAAACAAACCTACTTTCAGATCAGTCGCAGAATAAATTGGACGACCATCCACTTCCACTACGCCGTCAGCAATACCCATGATCAGTTTACGCATGATGACGCGTTTCATCTGAATTTTATAGGTTACTTTTTTCGCGCCTGGCAGGATCTGCCCTGTGAATTTCACTTCACCGACACCTAATGCACGACCTTTACCCGGGCCGCCTTTCCAGCCGAGGAAGAAACCAACCAATTGCCACATCGCATCCAGACCCAAACAGCCTGGCATGACAGGGTCGCCAGGGAAGTGGCAGTCAAAGAACCATAAGTCTGGTGTGATATCCAGCTCAGCAACGATTTCGCCTTTTTCAAACGCACCGTCGGTGTCAGTAATTTTTACAATGCGATCCATCATCAGCATATTCGGTGCTGGCAACTGGCTATTACCTTCACCGAATAACTCACCACGGCTACACGCCAGCAGGTCTTCTTTGGTGAAACTGTTACGGCCCTGATCGCACAGGGATACGTTTGCTGTATTAGTCATATCTACTGACACGCTTATCAAATCCTTATAGTCAATTTTGAACTGGAGAATCTACCCAACATATGATGACTAAGCAAGTCCAACCAGTGAATGTAATCTACGGAAAAGTGTGCTGAATAGCCCATTTCTGCGACCTGAGCCATTCAGATCGTCTAATCGTTGCCGGATCCGGCCAAAAAGTGTCTGTTCATCATCAATTGAGCCCGCAGGGCAGCCCATTAGTAATTCAACGGCTTCTTCTACATGGCTGACCGGGTAAATATGGAATTGTCCATTTTTGACCGCATCAATGACCTCATCAGACAAGATTAATTGCAGGCGATTGGTATCAGGAATAACAACGCCTTGCTTACCATTTAAACCTTGAATGGAACAGACACGGAAGAACCCTTCGATTTTTTCGTTAAGACCGCCAACCGGCTGAACATTCCCAAACTGATCCACGGCGCCGGTAACGGCCAGATGTTGGAAGATGGGTTGTTGAGCCAGTGCAGAAAGCAGGGCACACAAACCGGTCAATGCGGCACTATCCCCATCTATTTCGCTATAGGATTGCTCAAACACCAGATTGGCGGAAAGCGGTGAGGGGTTCTCTGCACCGAACAGTGTGGAAAGATAGCCGTGAATAATCATCATGGCTTTGGCATGAATATGCCCGGCTAATTCTGCTTTACGCTCAATATCGGAGACATCACCATCGCCCATATGTACCGTTGCCGTTAAGCGGACGGGTTCACCAAAGTCGTAAGGGTGCCCCATGATCTGAATAACCGAGAGCCCGTTGATTTGACCAACAACTTCGCCTTCTGTTTGCAGCAGGATTTGCTCGTCTACAATGCCTTGGTCAGATTGTTCAACGATGTAGTTGAGTCGATATTCCTGTTCTGCCAAAGCGGCTTTAATATGCTGCACGGCAACCAATTCCGCGCCTTGCTCTGTCGCAATGCTATTTGCCAATTGCATCAGTGCGACCAGTTGGTTTTCTGCCAGCGACAATATCCGTTGATGTTCACACAGACGGCATGAGAACCGCATCAATTCTTTAATCGCTGAAGTGTCAAAATCCAGTAAATTCCAATGATGACGAATATGACTGAGTAAACCGATGAACAGATCCTTTGTATCATCTTCATAAGGAAATTCAGTAACCAAATCAGTACGTAAAAAGGTTTTTTCAGAAAATTCATTATCCAGCAGGTTAAATTCTGCAATAGAAACCCGATCACCCACCAGAATTAATTTGATATCCAGCGGCGTCACTTCCGGCTGGAAGAAAGGTGTTTGTGGCGGCGTATCTTCGGGGGATGACCAATCCAGATATCCGGTCGTCAAGGCATTATGCAGCTTGAACCAGAGCTGCGGTTTCATGAGTAATTCGTCGACCGGAATGATCAGATAACCGCCATTGGCTTCGCGCAACAGTCCAGGTTCCAACAGATGATGGTTACTGTATACGGAACCTTGTTCTGTGACGTAATTGATGGCGCCAAATAAAGAGCGCCAGGTTAAATCACGGGCATAGATAACCGGCGGTTGCTGTTGTAGCTGATGAATCATCAGATTCATTAAGATGGGATGCGTAAAGACACCATCTTGAGCGACGTGGGCAGAGAGTTCGGTGAGATATTCTGCTATTTTCTCGTCATTGTCTTGTTTTCGCAGGATCTTGTTTACCAGTGCTTCTGCGTCGAGACGTAGACGGAGCAATTTGAACAAATCGTCCAATAATTCACAGAATTCCAGCCCTGAACCTGCTTTCAGTTTTAACCAGATCGGCCGAAACGGGTTTTTCAGGTTTTCGGTATAACAAAGGTCAAAACTTCGATTATACGGGCTAGGGCAGTCATCAATCAGATCCATAATGACCTGTTCGTAGTTAACGCCGGGATAACCGCTTAACAACAAGGCAGGACAACTTTGACTGGCCGTATTGAGACGTAAAATGGCCGAAGCGGCGCGTTCCTGCGTCTCTGCAAAACTAATTGGTTGAACAGCGGATAGTTTTTCACACGACAAATCTGAAAAGTCGGGAAGAAGGGCTTCAGCAGCTAGTTCTGTCACTTAGATTTAATTCCTTTGTAATAGACATTAGTAATTATACCTAACCCCGCCAACAAACCCATCTCTTCTGTTCAACTTGTAATTGGTTGTTTTGTAATTTGCTTACATAAATGAAATTAAAACGATATAAATCACTGTCATAAAATGATCTGAAGCAAAAAACGCGGTAATCAAGTTGGTTATTTAACCAAAAAATTATTTTTGTTCGTAAAAAAATTACAAAAACTGCTGGACATTTGTTCTATCCGGATCAAATATACTCATATTGACTCAGCATCTGCTCTGTCTTCGTGTTTCCTTTGTTGTTGTGTGTTGTTGCCCCCAGGTGGTTGTCGGTGATTCACCCCCACTAAAACCAGTTGAAAGGGCTTTCTTTTTGCTGATATTGTCAGTGCCTCGTTTTTGGGGGTAACCGAAAGGTTACCCCTTTTATTTTTCTCGGTTTTACGACATGAATGCATTTCAACGACTCAGACGGCAACGCATTGCGGTCGCTACCCGCCCGTTTCAGGCAAGAGGTGGTTCCATTATTCGCTGTGAAGGCTGTGGTTTGGCCGAAATTCATTGCGCTTGTGCACTGAAACCCACGGCCATACCTGCGGCTGATTTTTGTCTGCTGATGTATGACACGGAGCCGATGAAACCATCCAACACCGGCCGGTTGATCGCCGATGTATTTCCTGAAAATACATCGGCATTTATGTGGTCTCGCACTAATCCTGATTCGGATTTTTTGGCGTTGTTACGTAATCCGTTGTATTCACCGGTCGTTGTATTTCCCGAGAGTTATGTCAGAGAAGATGAGGCGCGGCAGGTTCTGATATCGGCAAACAGTTTATCGAAACGACCACTTTATATATTGCTGGATGGTACCTGGAGCGAAGCACGGAAAATGTTTCGTAAAAGTCCGTATCTGGATGGATTTCCGGTTATTTCTGTTCAGCCGGATACATTATCGGCTTATCGACTCCGGGTGGCCGCGCATGATAACCATTTATGCACTGCAGAAGTCGCGGCTTGCCTGTTGCAGCAGCAGGGAGATCTTGCTGCTGCAACTGTACTGCAAGACTGGTTTTCTGTATTTCGGGAACGTTATCTGATGCTTAAATCCCGACATAAAAAAGAATAATCATGTGTCATCTCGTTCTGTATCGGGATGACGAATACATCAGCTCGTGATCCATTGGAGAGCCTGATCCAATTCTTTTTCTGCAAATACCTGAACCGGACAGGGCATAATCAAGCCAAAGAATTGGGTGGTTCCGGCAATCCATTCATGATCCGTCACGAGCGCTACTTTTTCCCATTGCTTAAAATGGGACAATCCTACTTTCATGTCATCCCACATGGCGCCTGCGGAAAAACCGGTGAACGCAGAGCCAAGCTGATATATCACCCGGATTTGTTGATATTTGCTGAAGGATGCTTCAATTGCGGGGATAATCACGGTTTCATAATCATCGGCGGTGACTTTCCCTGAAGCAGAGAATCCGACAATATTGTCAGGAAGGTTGGGTAAAAGTTCGATCATGGAAAACTCCGACAAGGCCATATCTACTAGAAAGTATAATCACTCCGAGAGAATTCATGGATGAAACCGGCAATGTTACATTTTTAAATTGATAGTCGATTCATTAAGCCATCATTAGAGGACATCATGACTAGTATTGAGCACCAAATTCAGCGATGTGCAAAAATCAATTCTGCAGTATTCGATATTGTCTATGAAGACATGTGTCAGAATGATGAGGTAAAGAGTATTCATGCTGTGGTTTTGGCATCATGTATTGATGAGCAGGGTGAATTCAAACTGAGCCCATGGATCCCGGCACCACTAGTGCCGCATGTACATAAAGAAGACAGTCTATGGTTTGTGACGCTGTCGCTGACGCCGATGGCGATGAAATATTTCATTCATAACGAGAACGTCATCAGTTTTGAATGCAGGATTCAGAATGTGGTGACACAGATTTCCTTCAGTACGGATCAATTGATCAGTTTGAATGGCCTGAATGGCAAGGAACTCGTCGATACGCAACCGTTTCACTACTTCGTAAGGGAAGAGGAACCAATCGATTCTGTCGAACCTCCGGTCAAAAAAAGACCGTCATTGTCGGTGGTAAAGAACGATTGAACCGTGGGGTTACACAGAGCTAGAAGCGGCGGTTTCTAGTTCTGTGTAGATATTCGTTACATTTCAATGTGTTTTGAATTAGAGCGCAGCTCATTCATTTGATGGTAATGCGGAGACGTTAATTTCATTAGTAAATTTAACACTGCACGCGCTATCAATTAATCAGCGTTGTAAATTGCTGGCTGGGTTGTTGTTTTTATCTTTAGCTGGTGGCAGAAAAAGATCGTTTAAGCACTGTTATTGCTGAAAAACATCAGGGTCTATTAAGTAATAAACCCTGATGGTGATTCAAAATCAGAGTGATTCCGTTATTCCGTCATCGTTAATCACTTCTTTCTTTTGGTATGCTTCGGCGCTTAACCCCAACAATTCCTGCACCGTTGATGCGATGGTAATCGATGAGACGGTACCCACTAATACCCCGATAAACAGTGTAAAAGAAAAAGAAAACAGCGCTTCGCCACCAAATAACAGTAATGCACTGACGGTAAATAAGGTGGTTCCTGAGGTGATCAAAGTTCGGCTGAAGGTGGCCTTGATTGCCTTGTTTGAACATTGATAAATGTCTGTCGCCGTAGGGCTGCGCAGTAAGTCGCGTAATCGATCTGAGATCACGATACTGTCATTGAGCGAATAACCGATGACGGCCATCAGACCAGCGATGACATTCAGATCAAACTCGATTTGCATCCATGCCAGCAAACCCAAAGCAATTACCGCATCATGTAAAACAGACAGTAATACCCCAATCGCTTGTCGCCATTCAAACCGGAATGCCAGATAAACCGAGATCGCGACTGAAGCCGCTAAGAGCGCTAATAACCCTTGCTCAAAGAGATCAGCGCCGACCTGAGGCCCGACAATGGTCGTTTTACTTAATTCAACCGGCAGATTTAAATCAGCACTGATTTGCTTCACCAATTCAGTGGCAACAAAGCCATTTTCCTGCGGCGGTAATTTCACCAGCCACTCACCAGGAATGCCGTTGTATTGCAACTGCACAAAATTCGCTAATGATGAATTAAGAATGGTATTTAGCTCGGTGGCACTTTTTAAGGTCTGAATTTTAAGTTCCAGCAATACACCACCGGTAAAATCAAGACCAAGGTGGAGCTCGTAGATAGAAAGAATAATGACGGAAAGCAGGGTTAGAATGACAGAGAGCATCAGCCCGGCATAACGGTAATGGGTTAGCGTTAAAGTACGAAATAGATTCATCATGTTATACCCGCAGCAGTTTCAGGGAGCTTCTTCCCCAGATAGGATTGATAATCGCTCTGGTGCCCCAGACACCGGTGATCATGCTGGAAATAAGACCTAGGATCAGCGTAATAGCAAAGCCTTGCAGAGGACCTGAACCAATGCTGTAGAGCACAATGGCGCTGATCAGCGTGGTAATATTGGCGTCAAAAATGGTGACAAATGCCGAGCGATAACCAAAATCGATGGCATTCGCCAGACTGCCACCTTCGCGCAGACGATCTTTAATCCGCTCAAAAATCAGCACATTCGTGTCAACGGCCATCCCCACCGTAAGCACTAACCCCGCAATGCCGGGCAGCGTTAATACTGCTCCGGGTAAGAGGGCTAACAAGCCAACTTGCATCAGTAAGTTCGTGATCAGCGCGACGATGGCGACCCAGCCAAAGCGGCGATACCACACCAGCATAAACAGCATCATGCCGACCATACCGAAGGCTAAGGCACTGAATCCGGCTTTAATATTTTCCATACCTAACGTCGGGCCAATCGAGCGTTCTTCGAGTATCTTGAGTGGCGCAGTCAATGCACCGGCTCGCAACAACATCGACAGCTCCTGTGCTTCGCTCAGACTATCAAGCCCGGTAATACGGAATTGGTTACCCAATGTAGTTTGAATGGTGGCAACATTAATCACCTGACTGTTGGCCTTTAATGAACCATCAGGCGCATTTTTATATTCAGTAAACACCGTCGACATAGCCTGACCGACATTATTTCTGCTGAACCAATTCATTTTATCGCCACCGGTTTTATCCAGCACAATGCTCACTTGTGGACGGCCCATTTCATCGGCACTGGCGCGCGCATCGACAATATGTTCACCACTCAACACCGGTTCACGCATCATGTTGATGTTACGAGCCGATTTATCCTGTAGCTGGTAACTTCCTGTATGACTCACCTGATAAAAAGCTAATGATGCGGTGGCACCAATCACATCTTTGGCTTGTTTCGGATTGTGAACACCCGGCAGTTCGATCCGGATACCATTTTGCCCTTGGCGCTGCACGGAAGCTTCGACGATCCCAAGTTCATGGATGCGCTTTTTCAGGATCGACAGATTCTGCGTCACGCCATTGTTGATCAGAGTATTGCGCTCCGTTTCGCTCAACCGCAGCGTTATTCGGTTATCTTCGCGTTGTGAAATCCAAGGGTTAGTCTGGCCTGTGGTTTCCTGACGGATAATCTTAAGCCAAGGGCTGATTTCCTGTGTGGTTGGTAACGTGATCTGCACTTCATCGATATTGGCGGTGATTGTTGTGCCGCGTAAGTTCTCTTTTTTAAACTCAGTGCGTAGTGTATCGGCAAGATTACGCGTGTGATTTTTAACGATAAAGTCGGTATCCACTGCCATTAACAGCTGAGAACCACCGCGGAGATCGAGTCCTAACCGGATCGGCGCGGCACCCAGCGATTGCATCCAACCCGGTGAGTCAGAGAAAAATTCGAGAGTGAGTTGACTACTATCATAACCATTCAGTTCTAGTAGTTGTTTGGCTCGTTGCTGATCGGCTTGTGACGAAAAAACCAGTAATGTTTTATCTGCCGATTGAATCACCGTTTCCGGTGAGATCTGATTTTCCTGCAGAATATTTTTATCGTTGCCAGCCCATGCCTGTTCGTAATGCAGGCCCAAGGCTGGTCGTTCGCCAAAGAAGGTGGGCAGTGAATAAAAGCTAAAAGTGATAAATATCAACGCTAAAAGGGCATATTGCCATTTGCTCATCCGGTTTTTGATGAGACTTTCATTTTTTTTCATCATAGTCTGATTCATATTTTGAGATGAAATAATCGCTACGCCGACGTGAAATCAGGCACAGAGCGTTTATAGACGTACAGTGAAAAAATTAGTTTCTGGAATGAGAAAAGCGGAACTGGAGATTTTTAAGGTTCCAGTAAGCAGCCGGAAAACAGGCTAGCGCACTGGCATTGTATTTTTGTAATAGCGGGGTGATGAGTAGAATTAACCCGGCCAGCAGCAGTGCGATGACATCGCCGCCCCAGGTTTTAACTAAATCAAACAGTACCGGTTTTGATTCGTCATCATCATTGATGACAGAACTCAGGCGTAACCGTAATTGCTGATTACTGGTAATAAATTTAAATGTGCCGAGATTATCAGCCAGTTGTTGCTGGGGGGTGATTGGCGATACGGATGACGACAAGTCGATTTTTGCCGGATAAAACGCATGGGTGCACAGCGTCAGTCCGAGGACGAACGCGATGACGAACCACTTGAATTTATCCATGAAATACCGCAACTAAACCCCGTTAACTACTTTCAAGCTATCACAGAAATGATAGCAAAAATAAGCTCATATTCGTTAGGCTAGTTTTTTGCTGCTAAGGCTAATTTCATGCCGAGCGCAATAAACAGTGTGCCAATCATCTTATTCAGCCAAAAACTAACGGTGTGACTGACTTTGAGGCGTTTACTGGCCAAAGAGGTAGAAACGGCCAGAAAATGACACCACAACATACTGTTAAAATTAAAAATCAGACCAAGAATGATGAATGCCAACGCTTTGCTGGAGGCATCGTGATTGATAAATTGCGGAACAAAAGCCAGGAAAAACAGGGCTACTTTAGGATTTAACGCATTGCTTAAAAAACCTTGCCAATACACTGCCCGCATGGAAAGAGGGGCCGTGAGTAATGATTTTTCTTGTGATGCTGCAGCTGAGTTAGTTTTTGATTTCTGAAGCAAGGCTACAACGCCGATATAAGCAAGGTAGGCGGCACCGATATATTTTACAACGGTAAAAGCCGTGGAGGAGCTGGCCAAGATTGCAGATAAACCTAAGGCTGCGGCCAATACATGCACGAACACACCAGAGCCAATCCCTAATGAGGCGATACTACCTGCGCGCCATCCGTGGGAGGCACTTTTGGACATGATCAACAATGAGTCTGGGCCAGGCATTACGTTGAGTAAAAAACCAGAGATGATGAATAGCGTGAGATCGTGAATTCCAAACATATCAGTGCTCCCGTATGACAGAGATGCTTAGGCTAACATCAAACAGTATGCGGGATCTGTTCTTTCTTTATTTCATTCGTCTTCGCGGTTGTCGCGTTTTCCGCGGCGGGCAGATCAAGCACTAGCGTTGATTCTGGTTTAGCACAACATGTAAGTACCTCTCCGGCAGGAATAAAAGCCAGTGGCAGGGTAGGATAACTCACTTCTCCAGACACCAGCTTACAGCGGCAAGCACCACAATAACCATTACGGCATTGATACTCGATTTGATGGCCGGTACGTAACAAGCCATCCAGCAGACTTTCGCCGCTGGAAAGCTTAAACGTGGTATGCGGGGTTATTATGGTCACTTTGCCCCGTGCGACACTTTCCCGTTTCATTGTGTCAGATTTTTTCCTATCGCGTGATATTCACGCAAGATTACAGCAGGAAATCACCAAGATCATCCGGGTTTACTTCAGCATCGATCTGACCTACCAGATAAGAGCTGATTTCGACTTCCTGCGGTGCAACTTGCACGTTATCAGAATTCAGCCAAGTGTTGATCCACGGCAGTGGATTCTGACGATCAGCATCAAAGGCCAACGGCAAACCAACCGCTTGCATCCGCACGTTAGTAATAAACTCGACGTACTGGCACAGAATATCTTTGTTCAAACCGAGCATAGAGCCATCTTTAAACAGATACGCTGCCCACTCTTTTTCTTGTTCCGCTGCTGTTTTGAATAATTCAAAACACTCGTGGTGCAATTCACGGGCAATTTCAGCCATTTCCGGATCATCACTGCCTTCACGCAGAATGTTCAGCATGTGCTGTGTACCGGTTAAATGCAGTGCTTCATCGCGGGCTATCATTTTGATGATCTTGGCATTACCTTCCATAAGCTCACGCTCGGCAAAGGCAAAAGAACAAGCAAAACTGACATAGAAACGGATCGCTTCCAGCGCATTTACGCTCATCAGACACAGATACAGTTTCTTTTTCAGCTCGCGGCGTGAAACCACCACGGTTTTGCCATTGACCAGATGCGTGCCTTCACCCAGCAGCTGCCAGTATTGAGTCAGCTCAATCAGTTCATCGTAATAACCGGCGATATCTTCCGCACGTTTGATGATTTGTTCGTTGACCACGATATCATCGAAAACTACTGCCGGATCATTCACGATATTACGGATGATGTGGGTGTAGGAACGAGAATGAATGGTTTCAGAAAATGCCCATGTTTCGATCCAGGTTTCCAGCTCTGGCAGGGAAACTAATGGTAACAATGCCACATTGGGGCTACGACCCTGAATAGAATCCAGCAGAGTCTGATATTTCAGGTTGGAAATAAAAATATGCTGCTCATGCGGTGGCAGTGCCTGATAGTCGATGCGATCTTGCGAAACATCTACTTCTTCCGGGCGCCAGAAAAATGAGAGTTGTTTTTCGATCAGGCGCTCGAAAACTTCGTATTTTTGTTGGTCATAACGTGCCACGTTAACGGTCTGGCCAAAAAACATCGGCTCTTTGCGGGCATCGTTCGGTTGTTTTGAGAAAGTGCTGTACGCCATTATTCTATTCCTGCTTATAAGTATTAAGGCCTCTCAGTGAGAGGCCATATATGCTTAAATCTTACATGCCCCGCCGGCACAATCGTCAGCTTGCGCAGCTTGTAACTGCGCATCGTCAGCACCGTCTCGTGTGTTATGGTAATACAGTGTTTTCAGACCATATTTGTAGGCAGTTAACAAATCTTTCAGCAATTGCTTCATCGGCACTTTATGGCCATCAAACCGGCTTGGGTCATAGCTGGTGTTGGCAGAAATCGCCTGATCGACGAATTTTTGCATGACACCGACTAATTGCAAGTAGCCATCATTGTTTGGTTGGTTCCACAATAACTCGTAGTTATCTTTCAGTTCCGTGTAATCAGGCACAACCTGACGCAAAATGCCGTCTTTTGATGCTTTCACGCTGATCAAGCCACGTGGCGGTTCAATGCCGTTGGTGGCATTAGCGATCTGGCTTGAGGTTTCAGATGGCATCAGTGCTGTCAGTGTGGAGTTACGCAGACCGTGCTGTTTGATTTCGCTGCGCAGTGTTTCCCAATCCAGATGTAATGGCTCTTGGCACAGGTCATCCAGATCTCGTTTGTAAGTATCGATCGGCAGAATACCCTGTGCATACATGGTTTCATTGAAACGCGGGCAAGCGCCAGATTCTTTGGCCAGTTTTACCGAGGCTTTCAGCAGGTAATATTGGATTGCTTCGAAAGTACGATGCGTCAGACCCAGCGCTGAACCATCGGAGTAACGCACACCGTTTTTCGCCAGATAGTAGGCGTAGTTGATAACACCGATACCTAACGGACGACGCCACATTGCACCATTATTAGCTGCTGGAATTGGGTAATCCTGATAATCCAGCAACGCGTCTAGTGCACGCACTGCCAGTTCAGCCAGTGGTTCCAATTCATCCAGTGATTCGATAGCACCTAAGTTAAATGCTGACAGCGTACACAAGGCGATTTCGCCTTTTTCATCCAGATAATGATCCAGTGCTTTAGTTGGCAGCGCGATTTCCAAACACAAATTGCTTTGGCGGATCGGCGCAACCGCTGGGTCAAACGGACTGTGTGTGTTGCAATGATCGACGTTTTGAATGTAGATACGACCTGTACCGGCACGTTCCTGCATCAGCAATGAAAACAGTTCAACAGCTTTGATCTGACGTTTACGGATCGCTGGGTCTTGTTCATATTGCAGATACAGACGTTCAAATTCAGTCTGATCCGCAAAGAAAGCATCGTATAAACCTGGTGCATCGGATGGCGAGAACAGCGTGATGTTACCGCCTTGGATCAGACGCTGATACATCAGACGGTTGATCTGCACACCGTAGTCCATGTGACGAACGCGGTTTTCTTCCACACCACGGTTATTTTTCAATACCAGCAGTGATTCGACTTCCAGATGCCACAGTGGGTAGAACACAGTGGCTGCACCACCACGCACGCCGCCCTGAGAGCAACATTTCACTGCAGTCTGGAAGTATTTATAGAATGGAATACAACCGGTGTGGAACGCTTCACCACCACGAATTTCACTCCCCAGCGCACGAATGCGGCCGGCGTTGATACCAATACCAGCACGCTGAGAAACATAACGCACGATAGAAGAGGCAGTTGCATTAATGGAATCTAAGCTATCGCCACATTCAATCAACACACAAGAGCTGAATTGACGGGTAGGGGTACGCACGCCTGACATAATTGGTGTCGGCAGCGAAATTTTGAAGGTAGAAACCGCGTCGTAAAAACGTTTGATGTAATCCAGACGCGTAGTTCTTGGGTACTTAGCAAACAGACATGCCGCCACCAGCATATACAGGAACTGCGGGCTTTCGTAGATTTCGCCGGTCACACGGTTTTGCAGCAGGTATTTACCTTCCAGTTGTTTAACTGCGGCGTAAGCAAAATGCATGTCGCGATCGTGCACCAGATAGCTATCCAGCAGATCGAACTCTTCTTGGCTGTAATCGGTCAGTAACTGCTGGTCGTAACGACCAGCTTCCACCTGTGTTTTAACTTGGTCAAACAGTGACGGAGGAGTAAAACCACCATAGGCTTTTTTACGCAGATGGAACATCGCGAGGCGTGCAGCCAGGTACTGATAGTCGGGAGCCTGCTCGGAAATCAGATCCGCCGCTGATTTAATCAACGTTTCATGGATATCAGACGTGCGAATACCGTCGTAGAATTGGATGTGCGCGCTCAGTTCAACTTGTGAAACCGACACGTCTTGTAGACCTTCTGCGGCCCAAGTGACAACGCGGTGAATTTTATCCAGATCCAGTGCTTCGGTATGATTATCCCGTTTCGTGACCATCAGGCTAGCTGTCATGGTGACTCCCGTAGTTGTTTATGAAAAACACAATATGTAGTGTCTATGATGTATATAAAATACAACATAAAGAATGAAAGTGATAGCTTGACAAAAACTGGTTGATGAAAAAATTAGCAGTAAATCACAGGACGTTACAAAATAAACAGCGCGGTTCAACGCTGCTTATCAGATGAAAAATAGCAGGTTAGCTTGCCAGCCAGGCCAGCAGATGATGTGGGTCTGCTAATACAATATCGGCATTCCAACAAGATACATTTTCGTCTTGCGCGAGATAACCCCAGCTAGCAACTGCAGTCGTCATTCCGGCATTTCGGCCAGCTTCAATGTCGCGAATATGATCGCCCACATACAGGCAATTGGCCGATGATACACCAATCTGATGACAGGCATACCATAATGGTTCCGGATTTGGTTTACGCACCGGGAGAGTATCGGCACTGACTGTAACAGCACATTGTGGCAATTCAATGACCTGAGCCAGCAATGGTTCTGTCAGAAAGGCCGGTTTATTTGTAACCACCCCCCATGGAATCGCGCGGGTATTCAACCAGCCAATCAGTTCGACCATGCCGTCATAAGGGCGTGTTCCCACATATAAATGTTGGGCGTAATGATCTAATAACTGCTGTCGCAAAACCGTCAGGTCATGCTCAGTCTGCTCTGCTTCAGAAAGTCCGGCTTTAATTAATGCTAAAGCGCCATCGGATGCGGTTTGTCGGATAACCTGATCCGACAGAGGCGCTTTGCCAATCTGCGTCAGAACATGATTGGCGGCTGCACCGAGATCCGGCGCAGTATCCAGCAGCGTACCATCCAGATCAAACAACACAGCAGAGAAACGGGAACACATCATAATGGTTTTTCACAGAAAATCTGATAATTCACGGAAACGTCACCCGATAACTTAAAATGCTCGGTCAGTGGATTATAGCGAACCCCCGCGACCTTTCGGGTGAAGAGGTTAGCGCTGTCACAGCAACGGATCAATTCTGCCGGACGAATAAATTTTTTATGATCATGCGTTCCCTTCGGAACGATTTTCAGGATTTGCTCGGCCGCCAGAATCATCAACAACCATGACTGTCTGGTGCGATTGATCGTGGAAAAAAATAATTTTCCACCCGGTTTGGCTAATTTGGCGCAGGCACGTACGATAGATGCCGGGTCAGGCACATGCTCCAGCATCTCCATACAGGTCACCACATCAAACGAGGCGGGGCGTTGTTCGGCTAATTCTTCAATGGTAATGCGCTGATAGTCGATTTTCACACCCTGTTCTAACGCGTGTAAACGCGCTACCTGCAAGGGTTCATTTCCCATATCCACGCCAAGAACGTGGGCGCCTTGTTTTGCCATGCTCTCACTCAGAATGCCGCCACCACAGCCTACATCTAGAATTTGTTTGCCAAACAGACCGTCACAATGATCGGCAATCCACTGTAAACGCAGCGGATTCATCAGATGTAAGGGCTTGAATTCACCATGCGGATCCCACCAGTTACTGGCGATAGCTTCAAATTTGGCAATTTCCTGTGTATCAACGTTCATCGTGAGCTGCCCTTCATGACAGTTTGCTGTTGGAATCCGCGCATTATATCCAAGGAGTTAGCTTAAAACAGGTGATCTGTTCGCGATTGGGGAAATCCATCATTTGTGATAGAATTCGCGACCATTGCTTTCAAGTAGCTTGAAGTAGGAATACATAATTATATGAGCGATCTGGCCAAAGAGATCATCCCGATAAATATCGAAGACGAGTTGCGTAACTCTTATCTCGATTACGCGATGAGTGTTATCGTGGGGCGTGCATTGCCCGATGTGCGTGACGGGTTAAAACCTGTTCACCGTCGTGTCTTGTTCGCAATGCATGAGCTGAGTAACGATTGGAATAAACCTTATAAGAAATCAGCCCGTGTCGTCGGTGACGTTATCGGTAAATATCATCCGCATGGTGACTCGGCGGTTTATGACACGATTGTTCGTATGGCGCAGGATTTTTCCATGCGTTATACACTGGTCGATGGTCAGGGGAACTTCGGTTCTGTCGATGGTGACTCGGCAGCGGCCATGCGTTATACCGAAATTCGTATGGACCGGATTTCACACGAACTGTTGGCGGATCTGGAAAAAGAAACCGTGGATTGGGTGCCTAACTATGACGGCACTGAACAGATCCCTGCGGTATTGCCAACAAAAGTCCCTAACCTGCTGATCAATGGCTCTTCAGGTATCGCGGTAGGTATGGCGACTAATATTCCTCCACATAATCTGACCGAGGTTGTTGACGGCTGTTTAGCGTTGATGGAAAACCCATCGCTGACGGTCGATGAGCTGTTACCGCTGATTCCGGGGCCAGATTTCCCGACTGGCGGTATCATCAACGGTCGCTCCGGTATCATTGATGCCTATCGTACCGGTCGCGGTAAGATCTATGTGCGTGCACGTACAGAGATTGAGACTGACGAGAAAAACGGTAAAGAATCGATCATCGTTACCGAGTTGCCTTACACGGTCAACAAAGCTCGTCTGGTCGAAAAAATTGCCGAGCTGGTCAAAGACAAGAAAATTGAAGGGATCACAGCACTGCGAGATGAGTCTGATAAAGACGGTATGCGTGTTGTGATTGAATTGCGTCGTGGTGAAGTCTCAGAGGTCATTCTGAACAATCTCTATACCCACACGCAAATGCAGAATGTGTTCGGTATCAACATGGTGGCGCTGGTGAACGGCCAGCCGAAAACGTTGACACTGAAAGAGATGCTGGAAGCGTTCATCGACCATCGCCGTGAAGTGGTGACGCGTCGTACCGTATTTGAACTGCGTAAAGCGCGTGATCGGGCGCATATTCTGGAAGGTCTGGCGATTGCGCTGGCCAATATTGATCCGGTCATTGAGCTGATCAAAAACTCAGCAAGCCCTGCTGATGCGAAACAGGGGTTAGTCTCTCGCGGTTGGGCGTTGGGCGCAGTAGCAGAAATGCTGGAACGTGCCGGTGACGATGCGGCGCGTCCTGAATGGCTGGAACCTGAATTTGGTATCCGTGACGGACACTACTTCCTGACTGAACAACAGGCTCAGGCCATTCTGGATCTGCGTCTGCATAAACTGACGGGTCTGGAACATGAGAAAATTCTGGAAGAATACCGTGAACTGCTGAATGAAATTGCCGAATTACTGTACATTCTGGCAAGCACTGAGCGTTTGATGGAAGTGATCCGCGAAGAGCTGGAATATGTGAAGTCTCAATTTGGTGATGCGCGTCGGACTGAAATTCAGGCTGCTAGCGTCGAAATCAATATGGAAGATTTGATCACACCAGAAGATGTGGTTGTCACGCTGTCTCACGAAGGCTATGTGAAATATCAACCATTGTCGGATTATGAAGCGCAACGACGTGGTGGTCGCGGTAAAGCGGCGGCGAAAGTAAAAGATGAAGATTTCGTTGAGCAATTGCTGGTTGCCAATACGCACGATACGATCCTCTGCTTCTCCACCTTGGGTAAAGTTTACTGGCTGAAAGTGTATCAGTTACCGGAAGCTAGCCGTACGGCCCGAGGTCGCCCGATCATCAACCTGCTGCCGTTGGATGAAAACGAGCGTATCACTGCGATATTGCCGGTTAAATCTTACGATGATGACAAATATGTCTTCTTTGCTACCGCAGACGGTACCGTGAAGAAAACCGAGTTGTCTGCTTATTCTCGCCCACTGTCATCCGGGATCCGGGCGATTAACCTGAATGAAGGGGATGCACTGATTGGTGTTGCCATTACCGATGGTAATAATGAAATCATGCTGTTCTCTGATGCAGGTAAAGTGGTCCGTTTCAATGAGGATGATGTTCGTGCGATGGGTCGAACCGCAACAGGGGTTCGAGGCATGAAACTGGGTGAGACCGATAAAGTGGTATCACTGATCGTTCCGCAAAATGGTGGCGCGATTTTGACGGCAACAGAAAATGGTTACGGCAAACGTACCGCATTGGATGAATATCCTGTGAAGAGCCGTGCAACACTGGGTGTGATTTCGATTCAGGTCACCGAACGTAATGGCAAAGTGGTTGGTGCTATTCAGGTTGATGAATCCGATGAAATCATGCTGATCACCAATGCCGGCACACTGGTTCGTACCCGCGTGGCAGAAGTTGGCTTAATCGGTCGTAATACTGCTGGTGTTCGTTTGATCCGTACTGGTGATGACGAAAAACTGGTCAGTTTAGAACGTGTGGCTGAACCGGAAGGCGATGAGTCTGACGGTGATGTCGATTTGTCTGATGTGTCGCCAACTGAATAAGTTCAGGGAGAGGATGTAGTTCATGAACGCATGGAAATTCTGGTTAGCAGTGACACTGTTTAGTGGAATTCAAACTGTCGCTATGGCTGCAACTGATTCCGCTATCCCGGCGAAACCCTCTGCGGTTACGCCGGAGATGATGGCGAAATATGCAATTACGGAGCAGACATTTAAGAAAAAGCCGAATTGCAACGAAGTAAAAGATCCTCTCTTGGATGCCTTCTGTGAACGGCCAATCCTGACCAAGTTGGATGGTGAAATCCGCCAGCTGATGAAAGATTTGCCAGCTAAGCAGGCAGATTATCCACAGTATGACTTGCAGAAAGGTCAGCAAGCCTGGTTGGATAGACATGATAACTGTATGAAAAATAAAGACCTGAAAATGTGTCTTGAGCTTTCATACATGGAACGGCTATCCGAGTTACAGGCTCAGTTTGAGTTGGTGCCTAAAGAAGGGCCGATTCATTATCAGTGTGGGGCAGATAAACGCGATGCCTGGCTGACGTTCTATGCCACCACATTACCGGCGGTGATTGTTAAATACAATGGTCAATACCGGGATGCGTTTATGGGGCCGTTAAGCCGTGGTGTGAAATATAACTCTCACAATCTGACGGTTGTAGAAGGTAAACATATCGCGACCCTATACTGGGATGACGCCAAACTGGATTGTCAGCAACTGGCTAATTAGTTCTTGGGCCGGTGACATATCAGAGGACAGCTTTAAGCTGTCCTTTTTTATGACTACACTTAGTCAAGCATTGGTGATGAGTATTCAACAAAAATGCGAGGCATGTGTATGCAGATCAACAATGGGCATTGTCGACAGCTTGGCGCAACCATCGAAGGCAGTGGTGTCAATTTCGCGTTATGGGCTCGTCTGGCCTGTTCAGTCGAACTCTTGCTGTTTTCATCGGCTGATGATGTCGAGCCGATGGTCATTCAGCTCAATCCTAAAGTCAATCGCACCGCGTATTATTGGCATATCTGGATCGATGGTATTGGGGATGGTCAATTATATGGCTTCAGAGTAAATGGACCATGGCGACCTTATGAGGGCACTCGTTTTGATCCCCAGAAGGTACTGATCGATCCATATGGTTTACTGATTGATTTCCCCTCCAATTACCGTCGTTTTGCCGCGTCCCGAAAAGGTTCAAATCTGCATTGTTGCGCCAAAAGTGTGGTGGTAGATACCCGTCATTACGATTGGGAAAATGATCAACCGCCTAATCATCCGCTATCCCGTTCAGTGATTTATGAGTTGCACGTCGGTGGTTTTACCAAACACCCCTCTGCGGGCCTGAGTGCGGAACTCCGCGGTACCTACACGGGCTTGCTCGATAAGATCCCATACCTTAAAGCATTAGGGATCACGACGATCGAATTGTTACCTGTGTTTCAGTTTGATCTACAGGAGTGTGCGCCAGGTAATAGCAACTACTGGGGCTATTCACCAATGTCGTTTTTTGCGCTGCATCGGCAATATGCCAGTGATCAGAGCAGAACTGGTGCGATACGTGAATTCCGGGATATGGTTAAAGCCTTACACAGAGAAGGGATCGAGGTCATTCTTGATGTGGTTTATAACCATACTTCAGAAGGTGATGGCGACGGACCTACCTTTAGCTGGCGGGGATTTGACCACGAAGCCTACTATATTTTGGATCCCCGGACGCATCACAACCTGAATTATTCGGGATGTGGCAATACGGTAAATGGATCACATCCAGTGACCCGGCGCATGATCGTCGATAGTCTGCATTATTGGCGGGATGTCATGCATGTCGACGGTTTCCGTTTTGATCTCGCGTCTATTCTGTCTCGCGATGAAGAAGGCAACCCTCTGGTCAATCCGCCAACGCTACTGGCGATTGATACTGATCCGGTACTGGCTAATTGTAAAATGATTGCCGAAGCCTGGGATGCAGGGGGGCTTTATCAGGTTGGATCGCTGGCTGGATCGCGTTGGAGAGAATGGAACGGGCAATTTCGTGATGATATCCGTCGTTTTATTAAAGGCGATCCGGGAACCATCAATCTCTTTGCCGACCGTTTTATCGGTAGCCCGAATATTTATAACTATCATTATGCCGATCCGGAGAAAAGCATTAATTTTGTCACCTGTCATGACGGCTTCACACTTTGGGATCTGGTGTCATATAACCAGAAACATAATGAAGCAAATGGGGAAGATAACCGGGATGGTTCAAACGACAACCACAGTTGGAATCATGGTGTAGAAGGTGAAACGGATGATCCGGTGATCAACGCATTACGAATACGTCAGGCCAAGAACTTCCTGACTTGTAATCTGTTATCTATCGGAACTCCCATGCTTTCTATGGGCGATGAATTGTTGCGAACCCAGCGCGGAAACAACAATGCCTATGGTCAGGATAATGATATCACCTGGATGAACTGGACGACCACCAAACAAAATCATGATATGCACCGTTATATGCAGCAGTTGCTGAAATACCGGCGCTATATTTTTAACCGGGAAAAAGATAATGGCGGCATGTTTTCGCTGGCGGATATGCTACGGCGTTCCGAGATCCGCTGGCATGGCCTGAAACCCTACGAACCAGACTGGAATCCGCATTCTCATGCACTGGCCTTTTCGGCGATACCACTCGAAGTTAACATCGCGATCTATATTATTTTTAATACCTATTGGGAACCGTTGACGTTTGAGCTGCCGTATCCGCCGCACAATATTGAAGGGTGCTGGCACCGTATTCTGGATACGGCCCAAACATCGCCGCATGATATTGTGGATTTTGGTGAGTTGTTACCGGCTGTTGATTGCCAACAATATGTGACGCAGTCACGGTCTGTGTGTCTGTTTGTCTGCGGGGATTTTGCCGGCATACGTCATGACCCGGATTGAATTGGCGAAACGAAGTGAGATGGGTAGAATGACGGCCTGAAATTTATAGGTCGTGCCATGTCATTATCATCTGTTCCGCCTGCTACCGGTCGAATTATTCTTGCTCCCATGGAAGGGGTGTTAGACCCTTTACTCCGTGAAATTCTCACCGCTGTTAATCACTATGACCTCTGCGTGACAGAGTTTGTGCGCGTTGTCGATCAGCTACTGACCAAGAAAACCTTGTTGCGTCTCTGTCCTGAATTGTTGCAAGGGGGGAAAACTAGCAGCGGTACACCGGTTCGTGTGCAACTCTTAGGGCAACATCCACAATGGCTGGCTGAAAATGCAATGCTGGCAACGGAAATGGGCTCTCCAGGTATTGATATCAATTTTGGTTGTCCTGCCCGTCGGGTTAATCAGTCTTGTGGCGGGGCTGCCTTATTAAAAGAACCGGAGACTATTTATCAGATCTTAAAAACAGTGCGAGCGGCATTACCAGAAGACCAATTATTATCGGCAAAAGTGCGCCTAGGGTGGAGTTCACCCGAAGAGTGCCATGAGATTATCGACGCAGTATTACAAAGTGGTGCCAACGAATTAGCAATACATGCCAGAACCAAAGAAGATGGTTATAAGGCGGAAGCGATCAAATGGGAATGGATCAATATTGTTAGACCGAAAATTCATATTCCTCTTATTGCGAATGGTGAAATTTGGAGTGCAGAAGATGCGATCCGTTGTCGGGAAATCACAGGATGCAAGGATCTGATGGTGGGGCGAGGGGCGTTACAGCTTCCGAATCTGGGGGCGGTGATCGCCAGACAGATGCCGGTCATGCCATGGCACGAGGTGATGACCTTGTTACTGCAGTATGCAGAAACGGCCTTGCAACAACCTCGCGCTGACTATTTACCCAGTCGCTTGAAACAGTGGCTGGTGTTTCTTAAACAGCAGTATTCCGAAGCGGCGGATTTGTTTATGTCGATCAGAACCGTGCATGATACGCCTACATTCCTGACACATCTCCACGTAGCACATAAAACAAAGCGGGCTTAAGTGCCCGCTTCGAATCATATTATTCTGAGTCTGTTAGTGGCCAACCACCCAACGACTTCCACTTATTAACAATATAACAAAACAGTTCTGCAGTACGCTCGGTATCATACAATGCAGAGTGAGCTTCGCTATTATCAAACGGGATTGCGGCAGATTGACAAGCCTTAGCTAGCACCGTCTGACCTAAAGCAAGACCCGCCAATGTCGCGGTATCAAACGTGGCGAACGGATGAAATGGGTTGCGTTTCAACGATACTCGCTCTGATGCAGCCATTAAAAAGCCATGATCAAACGCGGCATTATGTGCAACCACAATGGCCCGGTTACAGCCTTCGGCTTTCATGCCTTTGCGAATGACTTTGAAGGTTTCATGTAATGCGTCATATTCGCTGACAGCACCACGCAACGGATTAAATGGATCAATGCCATTAAAATCAATCGCCGCCTTTTCAATATTGGCACCTTCAAAGGGCTCAACATGGAAGTGGATCGTTTGGTCGATAGATAACCAACCATCTGGATCCATTTTTAATGTTGATGCTGCCATTTCCAGCAATGCATCCGTTTTCGGATTAAAACCAGCGGTTTCAACATCGATCACGACTGGGTAATAACCACGAAAGCGTTCTTTCAAGCACATAAACAGATACCAACTCAGAATTAATGATTAGTTTTTAAGGCTCAAGGATTTCCTGAGTGCTTATCAGCCCCATTTTTTCAAATAGCCCAAACAGCAGACTGACGACAATTGCAAGTAACGTTGCGAGCGCCATACCTTTCAGCGATACAGTACCCACTTCGACATGCGCACCGGATAAACCCACGATCAGTACAATAGAGGTCAGGATCAGGTTTTTAGGTTTACTGTAATCAACTTTTGATTCTACCAGCATACGGATACCGGAGGCAGCAATAACACCAAACAGCAACAGAGAAACACCACCCATGACTGGTACAGGAATACTACCAATGATGGCGGTGAATTTACCCATAAACGCCATCAGGATAGAAATGATCGCCGCTCCGCCAATAACCCAGACGCTGTATACACGGGTAATGGCCATAACGCCAATATTTTCACCGTAAGTTGTTGTTGGAACTGAACCAAAGAAGCCGGAAAGAGTTGTCGACACCCCATCACCCATTAATGAGCGATGTAAGCCGGGGTCTTTTTTCAGATCTTTGCCGATGATTTTTTCGGTCACAATAAAATGACCAATATGTTCTGCGATCACGACAAAAGCAGCGGGCAGCACGGTAATGACGGCACCCCAGTTCAATACGGGTTTATAGAACGTAGGTACAGAGAATACGGATGCGGTAGCTACAGCATCAAATTTTACCATGCCCAATGCCAGCGCCAGCAGATAACCAGCGATGATAGCAATCAGAATTGGAATGACACCTAAAAAGCCACGGAATAATACAGAACCAAAGACCACGACACCAAAAGTGAACAGAGATACTGTGATGGTCGGAACATCCAACTTGGCGGCAGTCAGCCCGGCCATATTGGCGGCCACTGGCGCAAGCTCCAGACCGATGATGGCGACAATAGCACCCATCGCTGCCGGAGGGAAAACAACATCGATCCAGCGATAACCAAAGGCTTTAATAATCAAGGCGACTGTAATAAACACCAGCCCTGAAGCAATAAATCCACCCAGTGCCGCGTTATAATTCAACGAGCTCATGACAGCAAAAACTGGCGACAGAAATGCAAAACTGGAGCCCAGATAGGCGGGCACTTTCCCTTGGCACAAAACGAGATAGATTAAGGTGCCGATACCATTGAACAGCAATACCGTGCCAGGATCGATCTTAAATAGCATCGGTACTAAAACAGATGCGCCGAACATGGCAAATAAATGTTGTAGGCTTAATGGAATGGACTGCAATAATGGTGGTCGTTCATTAACCTGTATGATCTGTCTGCGCACAGACGCCTCCTTTCTTTTAATGAAGCAATAATAAAACCCAAAAAATCGGAGCATTATCGCAAAACAGGGCTTTTTTTCCTATGAAAAACAGCATAAATCGCCAGGGTGATAATAAGTCCTAAAGATCTTGATTGCGTTGCCGATAGAGGGATAGGGCGAAGGAGGTGATGCAGTGAAACACTTGATTGTAATAGCAGGAATAGTCTGTCTTCCTGTCAGTCAGGCTGGCGTACTTGAGTATGGTGCATCTCTCGACCAATCTGTTTGGAAACTGGTCAGCGACTCGCCAATCGAGTGTCGTCTGGAGCATGTTATTCCTGGCTGGGGAAAAGGCGCGTTTGTCAGCCATGCGGGTAAAAACGTCAATATGGGTTTCGAATTGAAACCGTTGCGTCCGCAGGCACGGATTCAAACGGTCAGCGTACGTTCTTTGCCGCCCAGCTGGCATCCAGGCATTGCTGAAAGTGGCATTTCCAAGGTGCGTTTTTATAAGCAATTTGATGGTTATGTGAGTGGCCAGGCGGCGTGGACCATGCTGGATGAATTGGAGGGCGGATACACCCCCTCTTTTTTATTTCGTGACTGGTATCATCAGAATCAGCCCGTCACAGTCTCTATTTCATCGGTTGGCTTTCGGACGACATATCAGAATTTCTTAAGTTGTATGCAAGGGTTACTACCTTATAGTTTTGATGATATTGCATTCACCATTTTGAATTATGAAAAAAACAGTGAAGATCTGACACCGTATTCGCAACGACGATTAGCTATGATCGCTGCATATCTGAAAGCCGATCCTCAGTTAGATTTAGTGCTGGTGGATGGTTATACCGACAGCATGGGCCCTTCGTGGCCAAATCAGCTTCTCTCGGATAAAAGAGCAAAAAGTGTGAAAAAGTTTTTCACAGATCTCGGAGTTGATGAGAAACGAGTGAAAACCGAAGGGCATGGTGAAAAACAACATGTTGCAACTAATGATACCGAACGAGGCAGAGAGACCAACCGTCGTGTTGTTATTTCTATGCAGCGCTGGACACCGCCCACGTTAGCCGATGCTGGAAAAACGGCCTCGAGATGAGGCCGTTTAAAACTAAAACAGAAAACAAAAACGACTAGTTGCCTAAACCTTTACCGGCATCTTTTTTATTGATGAGTTCAATTTTATAACCATCAGGATCTTCAACAAAAGCAATCACGGTGGTTCCGCCTTTAACTGGGCCGGGCTCCCGAGTGACTTTGGCTCCGATGGCACGAATGGCCTCACATGTGGCGTAGATATCTTCTGTTTCTAATGCAACATGACCATAAGCGGTACCCAATTCATAACTATCGACGCCCCAGTTATAGGTCAGCTCTATCACGGCTTCATCGGTTTCCTCACCATAACCCACGAAAGCCAATGAATATTTATATTCGGGATTGTCACTTTGGCGTAATAACTTCATACCCAATACTTCGGTATAAAATTTAATTGAACGTTCCAAATTACCAACTCGCAACATGGTGTGCAGAATGCGCATGATCACTCCTCAGGTTCAGTTTTATGCTTGTATTCGCAGAGATCTTCAATCAGGCATGAACCACAACGGGGTTTACGAGCAATGCAGGTATAACGTCCGTGTAAAATGAGCCAATGGTGCACATCTAATTTGAATTCAGCTGGAACATATTTGAGTAGCTTATCTTCAACTTCATTCACGTCTTTACCTGGCGCAAAGCCAGTGCGGTTGGCAACGCGGAAGATATGCGTATCGACCGCAATGGTTGGCCAACCAAAAGCCGTATTCAACACGACATTTGCTGTTTTACGGCCAACACCGGGCAACGCTTCGAGTGCGGAACGATCTTCGGGCACTTCACCCTGATGTTTGTCCAGCAGGATTGCACAGGTTTTGATAATGTTTTCGGCCTTGGCGTTATAAAGACCAATGGTTTTAATATGCTGTTTTAATCCATCGACACCCAATGCCAGTATGGCTGCGGGGGTATTTGCTTCCGGGTAGAGTTTGGCGGTCGCTTTATTAACGCTGACATCAGTAGCCTGAGCAGAAAGAATGACAGAGATCAGCAATTCAAACGGAGTGGTATATGCCAACTCAGTTGTTGGATGCGGATTGTCATCGCGTAATCGTTCCAGTATCAGGCGGCGTTTGTCTTTGTTCATATTTCCCTTAGAAAGTGGTCACTCGAACACGTTCAATCTGTGTTTTAACTGGTGATTTTTTCCGGGCAAAATGGGCGTTAATGATGTTTTTCAGGGCAATCATAAATCCTAACACCAGAAATGCACCCGGTGGCAAAATTGCCAGCAGGAAGGTGTTATCACTGTGGTAAACATCAATTTTCAGGCCAGCAGCCCACTGGCCGAACAATACATCAGCTCCGGCAAATAGAGTCCCTTGACCGAGGATTTCACGGATACAACCTAAAATAGTCAGTGATAAGGTAAAGCCCATTCCCATCATAAAACCATCAAAAGCAGAAGAGAGAGGCGGATTCTGATTGGCAAAAGCCTCTGCACGACCAACAACCAGACAGTTAGTCACAATCAGCGCAATAAAAATACCCAGTGACTGGTAAAGCGCGAAAGTATAGGCATTCATCAGCAACTGTAAGCAGGTGACGAGTGCCGCAATCAGCAACACATACACAGGAATCCGAATTTCAGTAGGTATCCAGCGACGAAACAGCGAAATAAAGAAGTTGGACATCGCCATGATGATCATGGTGGCAATCCCCATTCCCAGCGCATTAGCCGCGGAGGTTGTGATAGCCATGGTAGGGCACATGCCTAACACCTGAACCAGAGTCGGGTTATTCTTCCAGAGACCTTCTTTTATAATAGAAAAGAAGGTGTTCTGGCTTGTTGTACTTTTAGGTGCAAGGTCATGGCACCCTTTCGGTGAATGATCCATTATTCCGCCTTACAGGCTGGCGCCTGTTCAATCAATTCTGGATGTTGTCGAACCAGCAGTAAAACATTTTTCAGTTGTTTGACAATGGCTCGCGGAGTAATGGTGGCACCCGTGAAACTGTCAAACTGACCGCCATCTTTTTTTACCGCCCAGCGAGAATCATTGTCTGACTGCAAAGACTGATGTGTAAAACTATCGAGCCAGTTGCCTTTGTTCCGATCAATTTTATCGCCCAACCCCGGCGTTTCATGATGTTCCAAGACTTCAACATGCTGAACTTCGCCACTTTTACTGACACCGGTAAGCAAACGGATCGCACCGCTATAACCATCAGGTGCAACAGATTCAATAATATAGCCACTCACTTGCTGTTTTTGCCGTGCAACATAGATCGGGTGAGGTTTGGTATCCCCCAGATAGGGACTGCTGAGCATATGACATTCATTGGTTAATGTGGTGTCGTAACTGTCAGCAGGCAGCATTTTTACTAAAGTTGATTTTTTCAGCAGTTGTTGTTGCGCCCCAATAACATCGCGAGTGTTGTAATCAGTCAGCACAATCAGCCCTGTACATGCTAAAGCAAACAAACCGAGGCGGAGACCATTTTTTTGCATCGATTTCAGCATGATTAGTGTCCGTAAACGCGAGATTGACTATATTTGTCTATTAATGGCACCAGGATATTGCATAGTAATACCGCAAATGCCACGCCGTCCGGATATCCACCGAAATGACGAATAATGAACACCAGTAAACCCACTAAGGCACCAAAAATTAGGCGTCCATAAGTGGTCGTGCTACTGGTGACGGGATCGGTCACTATAAAAAAGGCGCCCAACATACTGGCTCCGCTTAGCAATTCAATTTCTGGCATCGCAAACTGGGCTGGCGCTAAATAATGCCCTAAGGCGCTGGCTGCCGCTAATGTACCGAGCATCGCAACAGGGGTTTGCCATGGGATCAAACGTAAAATAAACAGTAAGATACCGCCAGCGAGAAAACTCAGATTAATTAAACGCCAGCCATCGTGACTAATCGCCGAAAAATCAGGAGATTTGATCAGTACGTCAATGGAATAACCGCGTTTAGACTCGGTTTTCAGATGATCTAACGGGGTCGCCATGGTCGTACCATCGACGAGAGTTTTTAATTGATAGCTATTTAGTCCCCCAGGCGTGGTGCCATGGAAAATGACAGCAGCCGTGTCTTGCAGAGAAAGATGTTGTGCAGAAATGGTTTGTGGTGCCAACCATGTTGTCATCGGAACGGGGAATGAAACCAGCAGTAACACATAACCCACCATGGCTGGATTAAACGGGTTTTGTCCTAATCCACCATAAAGCTGTTTAGCAATGATGATGGCAAATGCTGTTGCGACGACGGGCATCCACCAAGGTAATAAGGGCGGGATTGCTACAGCCAATAGTGCGGCAGTAAGAATGGCACTGCTGTCTCGCAGAGAGGGCATCACGGCAAAACCGCGTAAGCGTAAGATGGCGGCTTCAGATAACAATGCCGTGCCAACAGTGAGCAGTAACTGGAATAAAACTCCCCAGCCAAAAATATAATATTGGGCGACGATGCCCGGAATTAATGCAACAAGCGTCCATCGCATGACACTTGATGTGCTTTTCTGGCTGTGACCATGTGGTGAGATAGCGATAGCAAATGACATGAATTTATACCTGTTCGTTTTTATTGGCGGCGGCTTCAGCTTCTGCCTGTGCTTTCTTGGCTTTTGCGCGTGCAATCGCAGCGGCCACGGCAGCTTTTCTGGCGGAATCAGGATCATCCGCAGTTGCTGATGATCCCGGCACAGGTGTTGCGTCAGCAGCATCCGTTTGCACGGTGGCTTGTTCTGCCTGTGCTTTCTTGGCTTTTGCGCGAGCAATCGCAGCGGCTACGGCGGCTTTTCTAGCGGAATCAGGATCTTCCGCAGTTGCTGATGATCCCGGCACAGGTGTTGCGTCAGCAGCGTCCGTTTGCACAGGGGCTTGTTCAGCTTGTGCTTTCTTCGCTTTTGCTCTGGCGATGGCGGCGGCTATCGCAGCCTTTTTCTGGGATTCCGCATCGTCTGCTGTAGCTGTTTCAGGAATTACAGATGCAGAATCTCCAGATGCTGTAATTTCTGCACGGCGTGCTTTTGCTCTGGCCAATGCGGCGGCCACGGCGGCCTTGCGCTTATCCTCCTCAGAGGACACCTGTGATTCAGCGACCGGGGTTGATGGCTCCGTGTTCTTTTCAAGCTGATGTTGAATAGCCTGCGCTTTTCTTGCTGCACGTTCGGCACGGATATCAACGTCGGGCGAGGCAGTTTTATCTTGTTGTGCTTTAATCCGCAGAATGGCCGCTGCGACTGGATCAGTTTCATTGGCGCTATGAGTGCGGGTCGCAACAGGAGCGGGAATATGGGCTTCACGTGCGCGACGTTCTTCTTCTAACCGCTGTTTTTTAGCTTCAAAACGTTGTTTCGCGCGTTCTGCCTGTGCAGCTTCTTCACGATTTAATTGAATTTCTGCCTTTTCCTGACGGTAATAATGCACCAAAGGAATATTACTTGGACAAACCCATGCACATGCTCCGCATTCAATACAATCCGCCAGATTATATTTTTCGGCATTTTCATGGTCACCCGCTTTGCTATACCAGTAAAGTTGCTGTGGTAATAGTTTGACCGGACAGACTTCAGCGCATTTACCGCACCGAATGCAGTTCATCTCATCATCACGAGGAGGTAATTCGCTGGCACTGGGAGCTAATAAACAGTTGGTTATTTTAACGACAGGCACATCTGCATGCGGCAGCGTGAAGCCCATCATCGAGCCCCCCATAATGACGCGCTGGCGAGGCTCCGGTGTTAAGGCAAATTGAGCCAGTAACCAGCGAACCGAAGATCCAAGACGAACCCAAGCATTACCCGGTGTCTTAAATTGAGAGCCGGTTAATGTGACAACACGACGGATGAGCGGTTCATCTTCAATGATGGCTTGTCGGATGGCAAAAGTAGTTCCGATATTAACCATCACAATACCCAACGACAGCGAACGTCCGCGGGCAGGGACTTGTTTCCCAGTCAGAATTTCAATGAGCTGACGAGCACTTCCAGATGGGTATTTCGTCGGTATTACCCGCACGATGACATCGTTTGGTAATGGTCTCATTAAAAAGGCGGAAATTGCTTCCGGCTTATTATCTTCAATGGCAATAATCGTGATGCTAGGACGCAGGATATGCTTGATGATCTCAACGCCTTCCAGAATTTCGCGGGCATGTTCACGCATCAATCGATCATCGGCAGTGATATAAGGCTCACACTCCGCGCCATTGATAATGACAATTTCTGCTTTTTCACGGGCCACACTTAATTTTGCATAAGTAGGAAAGCCTGCGCCGCCTAATCCGGCAATCCCTGACTGACGGATCCGCTCGAAAAGCTCAACTGCATCATACTGATGAAAATCAGCCCATGGCTTGCGTTCACGCCATTCATCAAGACCATCGGGTTTAATATGAATACAAGGTTCACTGAGACCAGACGGGTGTGCAACGGTATGCAGTTCAATCGAGGTGATAACACCAGAAGTGCTGGCATGAACCGGTACTTCCATTGGATGATCACTGGCGGTTAGTTGTTGTCCGGTCAGAACGCGATCACCGACCTTGACCAAAAGTCGGCCAACCCGCCCACTGTGTTGTTTGATCGGTAATACAATGAAAGGAGGAATGCCTGCATCAACTAATGGCGTTTCACTCGATTCACGTTTGTGCTCATCAGGATGCAGACCGCCGTGAAAATCCCAGATTTTCCCTTTGCGAATTTTACTTAGGATATCGACAATACTCATTGCACCATTCTCACTGGAATTGTTTCTACATCCCACTTCCAACGATCCGGCGTGGCGGGTAATTCAATCATTTCAATACAATTAGTCGGACATGGATCAACACACAAATCACAGCCCGTACATTCACTACGCAGGATTGTGTGCATGAGCTTAGGCGCCCCGATAATTGCATCGACAGGGCAAGCCTGAATGCATTTAGTACAGCCAATGCAAAGGTTTTCGTGAATAAATGCGACCCGTTTAGGTGGTGTCAGTTGCAGTTCGTCATCATCGGACGGAGGTTCTACACCCATCATGGCAGCTATTCGCTGAATTGTCTGTGAACCACCTGGTACACATTTATTGATACTGTCACCATTGGCTATCGCTTGTGCATAGGGACGGCAGCCGGGGTAGCCACATTGACCACATTGTGTTTGCGGTAAGATAGCATCCAACTTATCGACGATCGGGTCGGAGTCGACTTTAAAACGGATAGCCGCATAACCCAGCAATATGCCAAACAGCAATGCCAGTAAGGTCAGGATAATAAGAATAAGTAAAAGTTGGTTCATGATATTAGAGCTTGATTAACCCAGTAAACCCAAGGAAAGCCAGAGACATGAGACCGGCCGTGATCATGCCAATGGCCACGCCCTGGAATGGTACTGGAACATCACCTGCGGCTATACGCTCGCGCAGACTGGCAAATAACACGAGCACCAACGTAAAACCAACGCCGCCACCAAAGCCATACACAATACTTTGCATAAAATTATGTTGCAGATTGATATTGAGTAACGCCAGCCCCAAAACAATGCAATTCGTGGTGATCAACGGCAGATAGATACCTAAAACACGGTACAACTCAGGCGCACTTTTCTGAATCACCATTTCAGTGAATTGTACTACGACTGCGATGACCAGAATAAAAGCCAGTGTACTCAATGAACTGGCATTCAGCGGTGTCAGAATGTAGTGGTCGACAAGATAACAGAAGGCCGAAGTCAATGTTAAAACGAATGCTGTAGCAATGCCCATACCCACGGCAGGTTCAATTTTTTTAGAAACCCCCATGAATGGACAAAGCCCTAAAAATTTAACTAAAACAAAGTTATTTACCAGTACTGTACTGACTAGTAGTAACAGATATTCCGACATAATACTGACCTCAGCTTATAAGCGCGCCTATTATCTTCATATACAGGAAGCTAAACAACCGTTAAACCGAAGGGTTTCTGGATATTAATACGTTGAACGGCTAGACTTTGCTCTCTTTTGCTCAGTTTTCAGGAGTTAATTTTGGGCATGTTTCCTATACTGGCACTTACTGGTGCCATGTTGCTTTGGTCCAGTGCATTTATCTCATTAAAATATCTGTTGGATTTCTTTCATCCCACGCAAATTGTGTTCTTCCGTATGCTGATTGCCAGCGCTTGTTTTCTGTTCTTTGGCAAGAAATTACTGCAATTTCGTTATCAGAAAGGCGATTGGCGGTGGTTATTGATCATGGGTATTGCAGAGCCTTGTCTCTATTTTTTATTTGAGACGTCAGCATTGCAGTATACAACAGCCGGTCAGGCTGGAGTGATCACGGCAACCTTACCTCTGCTTGCCTCTGTAACGGCATTTCTGGTGTTGAAAGAGCGTATTGGCAAACTGCAAATTATGGGGTTTATTGTTGCTATTGTCGGATGTTCGGCATTAAGTTTTGCCGGGCAACATGATGAACAAGCCAGTAATCCGGTATTAGGTAACTGTTTAGAGTTCATGGCCATGCTGTGCGGGGCTGTTTATTCTGTCTCGATTCGGAAGTTATCGTCGCGTTACTCTTCAGTGGTACTGACTGCTTTCCAGGCTTTGGTAGGAGTTCTTTTTTTCGGCCCATTGGCGATGCAGCATACCGTACCAACGCATGCTTCTTTGCTGCATTGGGGGAGCTTGCTCTATTTAGGAACGGTCGTAACCATTGGTGCCTATTGGTTGTATAACTGGGCAATCAGTCAGGTAACCGTTTCTTTGGCAACGGCATATATCAACCTCATACCGGTATTTACATTATTATTGGCTTTTTGGTTGTTGGGAGAGCGGTTGAATTTTTGGCAGGGGTTGGCGTGCGGTGTTGTATTCATCGGTGTCGTGATCAGCCAGTTACCAGAAAAATCACCAATTACTGCGGACCGCGCGATTTCAGACACGGTATGAAGATACGAGGGGCGCGCCCCTCGTATTTTTAGCTTTTATTCAAAATGCGATAACGTACGAGCAAAATCCATTGCATCGACTTCTGCGCCACTCAGGGTCTCGTCCCATTGCACGCCGATCAAGACGCCATCGGCGTGCAGATCATTCACCCATTCATCATAAAATTCATCGAGTGGGATCGCGGCTGGTTCATATTCTTTCCATTCATCGCAGCACAAAAGTTTAGCCGCATGTTCAGAAGACCATAAAGGCATAACATCCACTGCGTCATCATCCTGCGAGTCACACACGACCCATTCATCTTCAAACTGCAGGCCCCACAACACGCCGCTGTCTTTAACTTCGGTGATAAATTTTTCAGGGATATGCTGTTCGATGTGATCTGTCATATTTAGATTCCAAGTTCAGTAGATAGACAATTGAATGTATTTTAGCGAAAAATTTACTCTGCGGTATTTTGACTTTTTTTAATCAATTCTCTGTGTGTCATAAATAGCCGGAAATCGAATTCCAACTGGTGATACCTCGGTTCCATATACGAACATAGCTGATAGAACGCTTTATCATGCTGCGTTTCTTTCAGGTGCGCCAGTTCATGTACGGTGATCATTCGTAAAAAATCAGCAGGCGCTTCTTTAAAAACACTGGCAATGATGATGTCATGCTTGCGTTTAACTTTACTGCCTTGCAATTGCACCTTGCGAACATTTAATCCTAAAGCATGATGCACAACAGATAATTTGCTGTCATAGCGAACTTTGCTGATCGCAGGCACATTGCGCATATAACGATTTTTTAATTCAGTTACATAGTCAAATAAAGCCGTATCACTCTGAACAGAGTGTTGTTCTGGATAGCGTTTGCTTATCAACTCACTTAATTGCTGTTTTTGAATCAGTTGTTTAACTTGTTGCAGAATATGTTCTGGGTAACCATGAAGATACGTCAAATCAGACATGGTGATTACTCATTAGATGTTGATTGTTTGACCCAGGGCGAATTGATCGTCATCACATATAGCGCTTCAACTTTTGTTCTAGCCCACGGTGTGCGTCGTAGAAACTTTAGGCTCGATTTAATACTAGGCTCATGCTGGAAGCAGCGGATATCAATTCGTTGGCCGAGTTCGTTCCAGCCATAATGTTCCACCAACTCAGTGACGATCCGTTCAAGCGTAATACCATGCAGCGGATCTTTAGATTGGAATTGGGTCATGTGAGAAAAAGTTATCGGTAAAATGAACCGACAGGGTAGGAGATGAAACTAAAAATAGCAAATAGGTGAGAATAGAAATAGCGATTTAATTATGTGATGATGATCGTTTTCTTCATCAGTCATAATTGTCATGGATTTCGAGATTTATACCCTAATTTTGTTTTTTGTCTGCGGTATTGCGGCCGGGTTTATTGATTCTATCGCCGGTGGTGGCGGGTTGCTGACCGTCCCGGCCTTGTTGAGCGCGGGCATTCCGCCAGCCTATGCACTGGCAACCAATAAATTGCAGAGCAGCTTTGGTAGTTTTTCTGCATCCTTTTATTTTCTTCGGCACGGATATATCGATCTGAAGCTGATCAGAAATGGCATCATATTTACATTCATCGGTAGTGCCTGCGGCACATTAGCGGTACAGCAAATTGATCCTTCTGTGTTAAAGCAGGCAATTCCGTTTATGTTGATCGGTTTTGCCTTGTATTTCATCTTTTCACCCCGGATAGGTGATGAAGACCGACAGCAACAAATTAACTTTTTCCTTTTTTCGTTGATATTTGGCGGAGGCATCGGTTTTTACGATGGATTTTTTGGCCCGGGTACAGGCTCGTTTTTTGCCATCGCGTTCGTGGCGATGGCTGGGTTTAACCTTTCAAAAGCCACGGCATACAGTAAATTGCTCAACTTTACTTCTAATATTGCGGCATTAATATTTTTCATGCTGGGTGGAAAAATACTCTGGCAGGTCGGGATCGTCATGGGGGCCGGGCAATTCGTCGGTGCACGGTTGGGGTCGCGGATGGTGATCAAAAAGGGCAGCAAAATCATTCGGCCATTACTGGTGACCATGTCATTGATTATGTCAGCCAGATTACTCTGGCAGCAGTATATGAGCTGAAAAAGTCATCATTCTGTCATTTATCGAAGGCACTCTTACGGCATAACAAAGGAGAGTGCTAATGAAATTTCGTCGCAAAAAAATCCGCCAACGTCATATGTGGTTCAGCTTGTGGCAGCATGAATTAACGCCCGAAAATCAACCGAATATGATGCCAGTCAAGGTCAGCGAAAGATAATTCAGGTTCTTGTTGCAGAACAGAAGGCAGCTTTGCTATCAGTTGATTATTATTAAAAATAAACGCTGGTACTGCCTTATGTTTTTGGAACAAGTCGACATAACTGGATTCCGCGGTATATCAAAGTTATCAGTCAAACTAGGCCAGACGACCGCGTTGATTGGTGAAAATGCTTGGGGTAAGAGCAGTCTGTTACGTGCCTTATGGAGTCTGTTAGGGCACGATGCATTACCTTATCAATTTGTCAGTGATGATTTTTTCCACATAAACTGTGATGATAAGAAAGATCAAGAGCTTCAGATTTGTTTGATTTTTCGTGAACATCGGCCAGGGATCAGCCAACATTCTCATCGTTTAAATCGTTTATCTGCTGTTTGGACCCACCACCATCTGGATATGTTTCATCGTATCCATTACATCGCCAAAGCTTGTTTACATGTTGATGGTACCGTCACGACGGAACATTTCTTTGAGGACGCTCGCGGGAATCGGGTCCAAGACAGCAACTGCAACGAATTGATCCGCTTGTTAAGCTCAATGAATCCGGTTTTACGTTTGCGCGATTCGCGTTCAATCAGCAATGTCGCTGACTCGAGCGTAGAGCCGGATAATTTCATGGAGGATTTAAGCGACCTTTTGCAAGACTGTACCCCCGACAGGCAGCAGCATATTACCGATGGGGTGATGGCTGCTGAATATTTGCTGGATCGTTACTTCATCAACGTGCCGCACCGAGTTAAACACAGCCAGCGCGATATTATTAATCAGCCGGGCATGCTGCATGGCTTAACTGACTGGCATGATTTATTGCGGAATATGGACAATGAGACGATGCAGCAGATGCTATCGCGTATCGGTCATGCCTTATTATCCGCCCATTCGGGTCGTGAATTAGAAAATGAATCGCGGCCAATCTACATTCTGGAAGATCCAGAAAGTCGTTTACACCCGACCATGATGTCGATTGCCTGGGGCCTGATTCAGCAATTACCGGGGCAAAAAATTCTGACAACCAATTCTGGTGATTTGCTGGCGACGTTACCGTTAGGGCAAATCCGTCGCTTGGTTCGATGCAATGGCGTTACCCGCAGTTATCTGATGGATGAAAATCGATTTTCAGCCGATGACTTACGAAAAATAACCTTTCACGTGAGAATCAACCGGCCTATGTCGTTATTTGCTCGTTGCTGGTTATTGGTTGAAGGGGAAACAGAACTTTGGTTGTTGTCAGAACTGGCGCAACTATGTGGTTATCATTTACCCGGCGAGGGTGTTCGAATCATCGAGTATGCACAATGTGGATATAGCCCGTTAATTAAACTAGCGAACGATTTGGGTATTAATTGGCATATGTTGGCAGATGGTGACGAAGCGGGAGTGCGTTATATCCAAGGCGCCAGACGATTACTCAGTGACGAACACCGCCATGATGGTGGTCTGACCCTGTTACCGAATCGGGATATTGAACATTTTTTATATGTTCATGGCTTTGACGATGTCTATCGCAGAGAAGCAATGCTGCGTGAGCAACACAATTTGCCTGCAAACAAGATCATTGAACGTGCCGTGTCGCGTCGTTCTAAACCAGGAATGGCCCTAGCCGTGATTGAAGAGGCGATGCAAAGAGGTGCAGACAGTGTGCCGATGCTGTTGAAAAAAATGTTTGATCGCGTAGTGGAGCTGGCGAGACAACAGGGATAAAAAAGCCTTCCGACGGAAGGCCTTTTTGAAGAAGGTTACCTGATTAGAACAATGTTTTGGTCAGGTTGAATAGCTCTTCGTTAAATGGTCGTTTCATGTTTTCGATGCAATCGATAATGTCATGATGGACCAGTTGATTTTGTTGCAGGCCGACGCAACGGCCACCCTGACCTTCAATCAGCAAATCAACCGCATACGCACCCATACGGCTTGCCAGAATACGGTCACGAGCAGTTGGTGAACCACCACGTTGGATGTGGCCCAGGATGGTTGCACGGGTTTCGAGGCCAGTATGCAGTTCAATCAGGTTGGCCAGCGCATTAACGTCGGTGACATGCTCACAGATAGTGATAATGGCATGACGTTTACCGCTTGAGATACCTTCATCGATCTGAGCCAGTAAGTCTTCTTTCTTGAAGCCTTTTTCTGGAACGATAACGAATTCTGCACCACCAGCAACAGCCGCTGCCATTGCTAAGTCGCCACAGTGACGGCCCATTACTTCAACTACAGAGATACGTTTGTGAGAAGTAGAGGTATCACGCAGACGGTCGATTGCTTCCATGACCACGTTCAGTGCAGTATCAAAACCGATAGTGAAATCTGTACCAGCAATGTCATTATCGATAGTGCCAGGCAGACCAATACATGGGTAACCCATTTCGGTCAGTTTTTTAGCACCCATATAAGAACCGTCACCGCCGATGACAACCAGCGCTTCGATGCCATGTTTATTCAGATTGGCAATGCCTTCGCGACGAACACTTTCTTCTTTAAATGCAGGGAAACGAGCTGAACCCAGCATGGTGCCACCACGGTTGATGATGTCAGAAACGCTACGGCGATCCAGTTTTTCAATGCGGTCGCGGTGCAGACCCAGATAACCGTCATGAATACCGTAAACTTCGATACCTTTAGCCAGTGCCGCACGAATTACCGCACGAATCGCTGCGTTCATTCCTGGCGCATCACCGCCACTGGTCAGAACACCAATTTTCTTGATCATAGTGTGCCTCTACATATGAAATACGAAAAAAACAGATTCTTGAATTGCGTACTACACATAGCCTGTCTTTATGATTATATCAGCTGTCTCGATATTCACCCTGGTTATATCCAGACTGTGTAATACAGAAAAGGCACCCGAAAAACGGATGCCTTATATAAAGCTATTACTTAGCTGCAGCTTCGATGATGGCAGAGAAATCAGCCACTTTCAGAGATGCACCACCGATCAGGCCGCCATCGATGTCAGCCTGAGCCAGCAGGTCAGCAGCGTTAGATGCATTCATTGAACCGCCGTACAGAACTTGTACTTTCGCTGCAACATCAGCATTGAAACCAGCCAGGTAAGCACGGATGTGTGCGTGAACTGCCTGAGCAATTTCAGGAGTAGCGGTTTTACCAGTACCGATTGCCCATACTGGTTCGTATGCGATAACTGCTTTAGCGAATGATTCGATACCAGCAACATCGATAACGGCTTTCAGCTGAGCTTCAACAACCGCGTTAGTCTGGTTTGCTTCAAACTGTTCCAGAGTTTCACCGATGCACAGAACAGGAACCAGATCAGCAGCTTGGATAGCAACATATTTTGCAGCTACAACAGCATCAGTTTCTGCATGCAGAGTACGGCGTTCGCTGTGACCAACCAGAGCGTATTTACAGCCAAATTCTTTCAGCATAACTGGTGAATTTTCGCCAGTGAACGCACCAGAGGTGTGAACGTCAGCATCTTGTGAGCCGTATTTGAGTGCAGAACCGGCAGTCAGTTGCTCAACTTGACCCAGGAAAATAACAGGTGCACAAACAGCAACTTCAACGTTTGCAGCTGCAGCTACTGGTGCTTTCAGACCTTCAACCAGAGCTTCAACAGACGCTTTAGTACCGTTCAGTTTCCAGTTACCCATGATCAGGTGTTGTCTCATTTGCTGTATCCTCAGGATGGTTTGTGATGTTTATAAGTAGTTGTACCGCATTATAGAAGGTGTGACGCCTGACGAATAGACGCCATTTTGTTACTGCTCGTAATTTTTTTTGCTTCTTACCTGCCGTTAGCAGAAACTTCACCTGAAAGTAACGAAATAGAGTGAAAAATCGCCAAATAATTAACAAATCAGTTACGAACAGAATTCCACAACCTTCCAATCCATTCATGCAGCGCCATTTCAGAGTACATCAAACAACGCCCTGAGGGTAAATATCCATAGAGCGGGATCTTTCCCTGAGCGATACGACCGACATATTGGGTCGGGGCCGGAATGATGTTGGCGTGTGATGATTTAAATAACTGCATGGCTCTTGGCATATGTGATGCGGAAGTGACCAATGCAGAGACATGAGTCCCAATCAGTTGACTATCTTGTTGTATTTCTTCTTCCGTATCTCTGGCATTTTCGATCAATGACATATCCTGCCGTGATACGCCATTGGCGGCGGCTACTCTGGCATACATCTCGGCTCCAGACACCGGATCGCCAGCAATACTGCCGGAAAAAATCATATGTGCCTGAGGATTCAATCGCTTAATGCGCAATGCCTCTGCTATACGGGCAGCTGCAGCTTCAGTGAGTTGGCTGCTGAGTGGAATACTGGGGTCAGAAATATGTCCGTGGCCAAGCACAATAATGAAATCAACGTGTTGATTTTCAGGAAAAGGGGGATATTGCTGTTCCAGCGGGCGAATCAGTATCTGACTGACAGGACGAACAGATAAGGTAATTAATAAAACCGTGGCTATCGAAATCAGGTGCTTGCCCATTTTTTGCCATTTAGTGCACCAAAGTAGCATGAGTCCGCAGAGGGTTAATAAAGAGCAAAATGGTAATGGCATCAATAGCAACCCGAGCCATTTTTTAAGCATAAAAATCATATCTTCATCCCGAATTGATAATCAAAATTCCCCGTTTTCACTGCTTATGACAGAATAGCGGCCTTTTTTATCGGTTGCAGCAGAATACACACCTATGTCAGATCACTCTTTTGATGGGTTATCAGAGAAATTTGCCCAAAATATTTATGCCACGAGTAAAGGTAAAATAAGAACTGCGGTGGTCTGGCGTGACTTGGAAATGGGACTGACGCGGCTAGGTGATCGTCCGTTACGGATTCTGGATGCTGGGGGTGGATTTGGATTTTTCGCACAGAAACTGGCAGCGTTAGGGCACGATGTCACATTATGTGATCTTTCTGCTGATATGCTGGAGCTGGCCAAAGAGCAGATCGAGGAAAAAGGGCTGACAGAACGAATTCGGCTAGTGCATTGTTCCATTCAGAGCTTGCCTGAGCATGTAGGGGGTACTTTTGATTTAATTCTGTGCCATGCCGTAGTGGAATGGCTGGCGGATCCCAAGCAAACGCTGGCGGGGCTACTGAACTACCTGAAACCCGGTGGATTATTTTCTTTATTGTTCTATAACCGGGATGCATTGCTGTTTCAAAGTTTGGTGGTTGGGAATTTTGACTATATCCGGGCTGGTCTGGTAAAAAAACGTCAGCAAAAGCTGACGCCGACAAATCCGCAAAAACCGGCCGATGTGTATCAATGGCTGGAGGAGTGGAATATGCCATTGTTATGTCGCAGCGGGGTGCGGGTGATCCACGATTACATGCGGCATAAAGAAGATCAGCATAAAAAATTCTCCGATCTGCTGGAGATGGAATTACGTTATTGTCAGCAGGAGCCTTTCGTTCACCTTGGACGTTATATGCACCTGTTGGCCAGTAAACCGTGATCAATAAGAGACGATATGAACGAACAACTTAGGCCTGAGCGCAGCCTGCCTGAATTGGTTGGCTGGGTAAGACAGGAACAGCTAGAACTTCATCTGGGTAATGAACGCTTGGCGTTTTTGATCGCGATATCTTCAATGGCACGCGATGAACATACTCAGGAATTAAGTGAAGCGGCGTTACATGATGCATTTGGTTATGTCAGTCAGTTGTACGGTCTGATGGACGAAACATTAACCGTGCGAGCTAATAATGCAGTGAATGAATTGGTCCGGCAGCGGTTGCTGTCGCGGTTTAACACCGATCCGGTTGCGGGTGAGAGTGTCTATCGTCTTACCCGACTGGCAGTTGGCATCATTGAGTTTTACCTCGATCAGCAGCAGGTGAACAGCGTTAAGCTCTCGCTGTTGCTGGAACAAGTCGCTGGGGAACTGGAAAAGGCCTATGCATCGGCAGTACAGGCCAGTGATGAATCAGCCTGGGATACTGAAGTCTATCCTCGTCTTAAGTATTCTGTGGAAGAGATTTTAAGTCGCATCGATCTGACTCAAAGGGCGATGGATGATCAACAAAATCAGGTAAAAGCGGATATTGCTGATCTTTTGAATCAGAACTGGACTCAGGCTATTCATAACTGCGAAAAATTGTTGCGGGAAACCGGGCAAACGTTACGCGAATTACAGGATACGTTGGATGCTGCCGGGCATAAACTGCAGTCTGGTTTGTTGAATATTCAGGAAACAGCCAGAGCACAAGCCATCATGTCGGTGCAGGTCGAACAGTTAACATTTGATTTGCAGTCGCGAATTGATGCAATCCTGAGTTGGGGGCAGCAATGCATTGAACTGTGGGCCCGCTATGACCGTCACGTACATAAATTTATCCGTAATGCGATTGATATGGATAAAAACCGCGTCTTCAGTCAGCGTCTGCGAGAATCCATTCGTGATTTTGATAAACACAACTGGTTGATGCTAGTTGCGCAGGAAAGTCGTTTGCTGGAATTAAGGGATGAAACACTGGTGCTTCATAATGATGAAATTACCGGTGAATTGCCTACCGTTCTTGAATTCCAGGAGATTCAGGCCCTAGATGAAAAACTATCTGAGCATATCGGTGTGTATTTATCTGATTTCCATATGCAGGGTAAACCGCTTGATATGGCCGATATATTGAAAGACTACTTACAACAATATCCTGAATATCAGCATTTCGATGTAGCCCGAATGCTGGTTGACCAAGCGATCCGGCTTGGTTATTCCGCCGCCGAATTAGGTGGTGTTCGTCATCCTAAGTGGAAACCTATTAACAATTCAGGCGCCAAGGTGCAGGCACATGTCATTGATCAATACTGAACTTCCTATTGCTTTGCGTTTGGCGCAGGCGATTGCTAACCCTTTGTTTCCAAAATTGGATACAGCATTACGCAGTGGTAAACACATTAGTGCAGATGATCTGGATAGTCACTCCTATCTGCTTGATTACCATGATGAACTGGAAAGTTTTTATAGTCGTTACCAGGTTGAACTCATTAAAGCGCCGGAAGGTTTTTTCTATCTGCGCCCACGGTCAACTTCAGAGATTGGCACTTCTGTTCTGTCTGAATTGGATATGCTGGTCGGTAAAGTCTTGTGTTATCTCTATTTGAGCCCTGAACGGTTGGCAAATGAAGGTGTTTTTTCCCTGCAGGATCTGCAGGAGGAAATCGTTTCTTTATCGGATGAACGTCAGTTATTGCGGATGGTGAATCAACGTAGTGGTGGTACGGATTTAGATAAGAAGAAACTGCAGGAACGCATTCGCACATCCATGCGTCGTTTACGTCGTTTGGGCATGGTGACGGCATTGGGCGTTGGCGACAAATTTCGGGTCAATGAAGCTGTGTTTCGTTTTGCTGCTGATGTGCGTACCGATGAAGATCCTCGTGCTGTACAGCTACGCATGATCCGTGAAGGCGAAGCAATTTTGCATGACGATGAATTACCAACCCGTGAAACCGTATGGGATTCACTGGATGAAGCAGAAGAAGACGAAGAGCAACTGGGGCTGGATATATGATCACGCGTGGTAAATTTCTCTCTTTCACCATGATTAACTGGAACGGTTTTTTTGCCCGTACCTTCGAGTTGGATCAGATGGTGACGACACTATCGGGTGGTAATGGCGCAGGTAAGTCAACCAGTATGGCTGCGTTGATTACGGCACTGATCCCTGATCAGACATTATTGCATTTCCGTAATACCACCGAAGCCGGAAGTTCATCTGCCAGTCGTGATCGCGGTCTGTATGGCAAATTACAGCGTGGTCACTGCTATTCCATGATTGATGTCCGCAATTCCAAAGGGCAACGGTTATGGTTTGGGGTGCATCTTGAGCAGGTGGCGAATCGTGATAACAAGGTCAATATTACGCCTTTCTGTATGCTGGATGTTCCGGAAAATCTGCTGCCAACGGAGTTTCTGCTAGAAAAACTGGATGATGATAAAGCCAAAGTCCGGCCCTTCAATGAATTGCGGAAGCAGGCCGCTGAATTAGGGGCGATTCGATTTGTTAAGTTCAATTCGGTGACCGATTATCATAACATCATGTTTGAATACGGAGTGACAGCCAAAAAGCTCCGTGATCAACGTGATCGCTCCAGATTCTATCGCCTGATCGAAGCATCATTGTATGGCGGTATCTCATCTTCGATTAGCCGTTCATTACGTGAATATTTACTGCCTGAGAACTCCGGGGTGCGCAAAGCCTTCCAGGATATGGAAGCGGCTATTCATGAAAATCGCCGGACGCTAGATGCCATTAAAGAAACCCAATCACAGCGTGATTTATTTCGTCATCTGATCACCGAAACTACAAATTATGTTGCCGCTGATTTTGTGCGCAATCAGAGTGAAAAAAATCGTCTGTCAGAGCTGGCTTTACATGGTCGTAAGCAGTTGCAGGATAAGCAACGTCTGATCAAAGAGGAAAAACAGCGCGCGATTTATCTGGCGGAAGAAGCCGAACAGATGACCGCGCGAGAAAAGCATCTTACCGAAGATCTGGAACTGGCATCTGAACACTTGGCCAAAGTGATGGCTGCCACCGGCTTAACCAACAAGATCATCCAGTATCGTGAAGATGTTGAAGAACTGACGTTAAAAGCGGAAGAGCAATCAGCAATTACCACCGAATTGGCAGAAGAAAAGTCAGAACTGGAATTGCGAAAAACGCAAAGTGAAGAAGAGGCTGACAGCCTGAAAAGCCAGTTGGCAGACTATCAGCAGGCACTGGATGTGCAACAAACACGAGCCATTCAGTTCCGACAAGCGGTCAATGCCTTGGAGCAGGCCCAAAAGCTGTGCGAGTTACCTGACTTAACACCGGATAACGTCGTCAATTTCCAGCAAACACTGCGTGAGCAGGAACAACAAGCGACAGATCAGGTTTTGTCGTTACAGCAACGTCTTCGTTTGGCTAAAGCGGCTGCCGATCAGTATGAAAAAGCCTATGCGGCTTTACAACAAATTGCCGGCCCGATTGCTCGGGAACAAGCCTGGGAAAAGGCTCAAGAGATTATTGAACAGGCCAGAAATTATCGGGCCGCACTTGCTCGACGGGCTCAGGTTGAACGCGCCTTACAAGATATTCGCCGTGATTTAGAGCAACAAAATGCGTTAGTTGGCATTCAGGAACAACTGTTGCGGCAACTTGAACAGCAGGGCAATAAGTACGATTTAACAGATAATGAACAGTTAAATCTGCTAGCGGAAGAGCTGGTGGTTCAACAGGATGATCTGCAGCAACGGCTTGAGCGTGATCAGCAAGATCGCATTCGGGTGTTGCATCAGGTGGATGCAACCCGACAGCAAATTGAAGCCTTGCGTAAGAAAGCGCCTGCATGGTTAGTTGCACACGAAAAACTCGATAAATTGCAGGAAATGACAGGCGAGACATTGGAGTCTCCAGTGGCTATCAGTCAGTTGCTGCAAAAAACACTGACGGAAGAGCGACGTCTTGAGCAGGAAAAACAGCAGCTGCAACAACAGAAAGACGCTCTGGAAAAACAGCTGCGTAATCTGCAGCAGTTTGCAGGTAATGAAGATCCTCAATTAGTTCGTATCAGCGAGCAATTAGGCGGCGTATTACTGACAGATGTCTATGACGATATCTCTCTTGATGATGCCCCTTATTATTCTGCGTTGTTCGGGCCGGCACGCAGTGCGATTGTCGTGATGGATCTGGACGGTGCCATCAAGCATCTTAATACGTTGAGTGATTTACCTGATGATATTTATCTGATTCAAGGGAATCCGGACTCCTTCGACGAAAATCTGCATGAAGCCACAGAATTCGATAAGGCAGTCTTAGTTCGTGCTAGTCAGCGTGAAGTGCGTTATTCACGTTATCCGGAAATTCCGGTTTTTGGTCGGGCGGCACGCGAGCAACGTATCGAACTGTTATCCGCCCAACGTGATGAAATTGTTGAGACATATGCCAAAACTGCGTTTGAACAGCAGAAGCAGAACCGGTTGTATCATCACTTGAGTCAGTTCATGACAGAGCATCTGCATGTGGCGTTTGAAGATGATCCCGAAGCGGCTCTGACAGCTCTGCAATCTGAAATCCGTCAGGCTGAAAATAATCTGCAACAACAGCAGCAAAATGAACATCAATATCGTCAACGGATGACGGCATTGCAACAACAGCAACAGCTGGTTGTGCGTCTGCAATCGCAGTTCAACCTGCTGTTTGATATGACATTAAACGAACGCTTGTCACAAGCAGAAGCGGAGTTTGCAGCCTGTCATGAAGCTCAGTTATTTCTTGATAAACACGAAAAAGCATGTCGCCAACTGGAATCAATGTTAGATGCCTTACGGGAAGATCCGGCGGCATACGATGAATTACAGCAAGCAGGTTTTGTTGCGGAACAACAGCTTACTGATGTTCGCCGCCAAGCGTTTGCACTGGATGAACTGTTTGCCCGTCGGGCATATTTTGCCTATCACGATGCAGAAAGTTTGTTAGATCAGACATCAGAAATTAGTGAACGACTAAAGCAAAAACTGGCGGATGCCGAGCAGCTTCGTCGCCAACTGACGGAACAGCTGAAACAAATCGTACAACGGTATCAGGATGCCATACAGGTACAAACGGCATTACATTCCAGCCTGCAAGCCAAGACTCAGACTCTGCAGGAGTTTGAGCGAGAATTACAGCAGATGGGGCTACAAGTTGCCGCAGATATGGAAGATCAGGCGAGAGGTAAAAAGCGTGATCTGGAAGATCAGTTGGTGCGAACCCGTAGCCGTCGGACTCAAGCTGAAACGCAATACCAGATTTGCCGTCGTGATATAGATAGCTTAAATCAACGCTTTAATGCTGAAAATAAAGAATATCGCGCCGCTCGACATTTGTTGCTGGAGCATAAAAAGAGTTGGAGTCGCGTGTTAACCCTGGCTCGGACGAACAGTGTTGAGAAGCAGTTGAATCGCCGTGAATTGGCATATCTGGATGCGGATGAATTGCGCTCCATGTCAGACAAGTCGCTGGGGGCTTTACGACTCGCGGTAGCGGGTGATGAGGCATTACGCGACAGTTTACGCTTGTCCGAAGGAAATCGTCAGACAGAACAAAAAGTTCAGTTCTATATTCAGGTTTATCGTTACCTTAAAGATCGTATCCGACACGACATCATTCGTTCTGATGATCCGATTGATGCGATTGAAGAGATGGAAATTGAACTGGCTCGTCTGGCAGATGAACTGAAGCAACGTGAAACGCATCTGTCTCTGTCATCACATGAGGTGGCGGCAAAAATTACGAATATCATCCGTCGTGAACAGAATCGTATTCGCGTCATGAATCAGGGCCTGCAGAATATTACTTTTGGTCAGGTCCGCGGTGTGCGTCTGAATGTTAATGTGCGGGAGGCATATGCCCGTTTGCTGCAAACATTGGGTGAACATGCTCAGCAACACCAAGATCTGTTTGCCAGCAATGAACTGACATTCTCTGAGGCCATGGCCAAACTATTCCAACGCTTGAATCCTCACATCGATCAGGGTGATCGCAGCTTCCAGGTATTAGGTGAAGCCTTGCTGGATTATCGTAATTACCTTGAGCTGGAAATTGAGGTGTTGCGTGGTGTGGATGGTTGGTTGCGGGCAGAAAGCGGTGCTTTATCGACTGGTGAAGCGATCGGTACGGGTCAAGCTATTCTGCTGATGGTGCTGCAAAGCTGGGAAGATGAAAACCGTCGTCTGCGCAGCAGTGATCTGGAACCGTGTCGTTTGCTGTTCCTTGATGAAGCAGCCCGTTTGGATGCCAAGTCAATTGCGACCCTGTTTGAATTGTGTGAGCGACAGGATATGCAGTTACTGATCGCTGCACCGGAAAACATCAGCCCGGAAAAAGGGACGACCTACAAACTCATCCGCAAGGTGCATGGCAAGCAGGAACATGTTCATGTGGTCGGTCTGCGTGGCTTTGGTGGTAATACTGAAGCGGCATAATCTAAAAAAGGCAGCATAAGCTGCCTTTCTTTTGGATACAGGAAGCGAAGAGATATGACGGATCTCAACACTGCATCTGCTGCGCTGGTTGAGCGTTTGCTGACTAAGCGGCAAGTCAGAGTACGCAGACGTTGGGCTATTATTCAGTTAAATATCTGGCTGCAACACGGCTGGGTGACGGCTCAGGGAGAGGGTGTATATCAACTGACTAAGACAGGAGAGCAAACATTCCGTCAGCAACTTATGGCTCATTCTCTTCCGTCACTTGAATTGATACTTCAGCAACTGGATATTCAGTTACCAGAACATTGTAACAGCCGGATCATGTCATGCTTGTTAAATCAGGAACGGGTGATTTCGGAAGAACAAATTCACGAACACGACATCAAATTGCAGCGTGACAGCTACCTGCTGCTACGCAGTGATTTACCGTGCAGTATCTTTATGCGCTCAGGCGAGCTTCTGGATATCAGTGCGTTATTACGAGCCTGGGGAGAGGTGGCCATTCCAGAGCGTGTGATTCCTGATATCAAAAAAATATTGTGGAAAGATGGTCAACCGCACCACATTATTACCGTTGATAATCGAGACACTTTTGTCAGTCTCTCTTTGCCACCAAACTCGTTACTTATTCATGCGCCAATAAAAGCGACTTATCTGGCAGAACAATTTATGCTTGCTCTGATGCATGATATGCCATGGAGCCATTTAGGTGATTTGTCACCCGATGGTATTTTGCAGGCGGCAGAATTTGCAGCGCGGTTACAACGTCCATTGTCATTGTATTTACCAGCAAATTGGCCAGATTATTTGCGGTTGCTAGGGCACCCTTTGATGACAGAAGAGAAATGGCCACTGGCTGTGTTGTCGCGTAAACAACAAATCAGTTTGCAGTTTCTAATTGAAAATCAGCAAAAGCTCCCCCAGCAAGTGATGGTATATGCAAAAAACTGGCTTCATGTAGCATAGATTGATAATAAGCGGTGGTCGCTCTCTTTTTCGGGTGGTATAACATACCCAAATCTAGGCGAATGATTGCCTATCCCCCAACTAGCCAAACAAAACAGGACGAAACATGTTTGAGAAGGTGACTCAGGCTCCGGCAGACCCTATTCTGGGCTTAACCGAAGAATTCCGTAATGACCCGCGCAGTAACAAAATCAATCTGGGTGTCGGCATTTATAAAGATGAAGCTGGCGCCACACCCATCCTCAATTGTGTAAAAAAGGCAGAAAAAATTCTGCTGGAAACAGAGACCACCAAAAACTATCTGAGCATTGAAGGTAATGCGGAATATGGTCAGTTAGTACAGGCGCTGCTGTTCGGTGCTGATCACGAAATCGTCACCAGTAAACGAGCGAAAACGGCACAAGCACCGGGCGGGACTGGTGCATTGCGTATTGGCGCTGAATTCCTTTTCCGTCAGGGCGTTTCTAAAAAGGTTTGGATCTCTAATCCAACCTGGGTAAACCACTTCCAGGTATTCGGTGTTGCTGGTATGGAAACTGCCGAATACCGTTATTATTCTCCAGAAAGTAAAGCTCTGGATTTCAACGGCATGTTGGAATCGCTGTCTGCGGCAGTGGCTGGTGACGTGGTGCTGTTGCACGGTTGCTGCCATAACCCGACCGGCGTTGATCCGTCATTAGAGCAATGGGAAGTATTAGCAAAATTCTGTGCCGACCGTCAGTTGCTTCCTTTCTTTGATTTTGCTTATCAAGGATTTGGCCGTGGCGTCGAAGAGGACGCGGCAGGGCTGCGTACGTTCGCTAAATATAATAAAGAACTTTTGGTTGCCAGCTCGTTCTCTAAAAACTTTGGTTTATATAATGAGCGTGTAGGTGCTATCACTGTGGTGACTACTGACAGTGAAGTTGCCCTGCGTTCATTCAGCCAAGTAAAAACAACGATTCGGGCGAATTATTCCAATCCTCCATCACACGGTGCCGCCGTTGTTGCCACTGTTCTGAAAGATACAACCTTGCGTGCCGAATGGATTGAGGAAGTGAAGATGATGCGCGACCGTATCTGGGAGATGCGGGAATTGTTCGTGCAAAAATTGAAGGCAAAAGGGATCCAACAAGACTTCAGTTTTATCACTCAGCAAAACGGCATGTTTTCGTTCTCCGGGCTGAATAAAGAGCAGGTTGCCCGTCTGAAAAATGAATTTGCGATTTATATCGTGGGTTCTGGTCGTATCAGTGTTGCGGGTATGACTAAAAACAACATTGATGCCTTGATCGATGGTATTGCTGCTGTTATTTAAATTATCTAATGCGAATTAGGTAAAAATAAGGCCTCTGAACAGAGGCCTTTTTTACGCCCGATCGGAAATAAAAAAGGGAGCCGAAGCTCCCTTGGTGTAATAGATAATTACACGCTAATTATTTAGCGATATTCGAATCAATGCCTTCAACAAACCAGTTGATTTGGGCTAATTCTGCGTCAGTCAGAGAGTGACCTGCTGGTACCACTTCTTTGCCTGTATTGTCTTTGATTGGACCAGTGAACGGTTTGAACTCACCAGTTTTGATTTTGGTATAAGTAGTGTTAATGGCATCTTTAACATTTTTTGGCAAGTTGTCGTTAATAGAAGCCAGACGTACTACGTCATCAGCAAAACCACCCCAGTAATCCTGAGGTTTCCAGGTACCGTTTTTAACTGCTTCCACAGTTTTCAGGTAATGTGGTTCCCAATTGTCTTGGATAGAGAAAATATGCGCTTTAGGACCATAGCTTGCTACATCAGAAGCCTGACCTACAGCACGGATACCCCGTTTTTCAGCCACCATCATTGGTGCAGGGCTGTCAGTATGCTGCATCAGAACATCAACACCCTGGTCGATTAAGGCGTTGGCAGCATCGGTTTCTTTACCTGGGTCATACCAAGAGTTCACCCAAACAATCTTGATTTTTACATTTGGATTAACTGATTTGGCACCTAAGAAAGTAGCATCAATATCACGGTACACTTCAGGAATTGGGAAAGAGGCGATGTAACCAATCGTATTGGATTTGGTCAGCAGACCAGCAGCAACACCAGCAACATAACGACCTTCGTAAGCACGTTGAATATAAGTGCCTACGTTTGCCGTACGTTTGTAACCGGTAGCATGTTCAAATACGACATTAGGGAATTTTTTCGCTACTTTCAGCGTTGGATTCATGAAGCCAAAAGAGGTAGTGAAAATAATTTTATTACCACTTTTTGCCAGTTGCGTGATCACGCGTTCAGCGTCAGCACCTTCTGACACATTCTCTACGAAAGTGGTTTTAACTTGACCAGGCAATGCTTTTTCCAGTTCTTTACGGGCGCGATCGTGTTCATAGCTCCAGCCATGATCGCCAACCGGACCAACATAAACAAAACCTACTTTCATTGGTTCATCAGCAACAGCGGCCAGAGAACAGCCCGCAGTTAACGCTGCAACAGCAAGTAAACGAAATATCCTTGTCTTCATTCGTATTTCTCCGATTATTTTTAAGATACACAAGCAAAGCTTGCGGCTCATCAATCACACAGCAAAAGTAATCAATGAAAAATTAAACTCTGGAATCGAATGTCTGACCCAATGACATGGGTGCCGAAAGTTTTTCCTTCATTCGATTCGAGCCAATAAAAATCATGACAATCAGTGTAGCCAGATACGGCAGCATCGCCAGCAGGTTAGGGGATATCTTCATCCCTAAACCTTGTAAAACCAAGTGCATGATACTGGCAATACCAAACAGATAAGCACCCAACACTAAGTTTTTGGTTTTCCATGAAGAAAAAACCACCAGCGCCAATGCGATCCAGCCACGACCACCAGTCATATTTTCCATCCACATCGGTGTGTAAGCCAGCGACATATATGAACCAGCCAAACCAGCCATGGCACCGCCAAATAAGATAGCCATGTAGCGCACCTTCATAACAGGCAGGCCAATGGCGTTGGCATTATATGGGTTCTCGCCAACAGCACGCAGAATCAATCCACCGCGTGTTTTGGTGCAAAACAGGCCCACGGCAATCGTGATCAACCAACTCAAGTAAATAAGCGGATCGTGTTTAAAGAGTATACTTCCCAAAAAAGGAATATTGGATAAAACAGGCACGACAATAGCGTGAAAACCTTTCACGGTTTGACCGACATAGGTTGAACCAATAAAAGCACTCAGCCCTGTACCAAAAATCGTTAAAGCCAACCCTGTGGCTACCTGATTCGCTTTCAGGTGCATACTGATCACGCCAAAGAGGAGAGACATCAGCATGCCAGCAAGCATGGCCATGAGCACGCCGAAAATAAGAGAACCAGAGGTTGCGGCAGCGATAAACCCACACACCGCACCCATCAGCATCATGCCTTCCTGTCCGAGGTTTAAAACACCTGATTTTTCACAAACCATTTCACCTAATGCGACCAGCAATAATGGTGTCCCTGTCTTAATTGCTGCGGTCAGAATTTGCAGAAGCAATTCATTATCCATGCTGAGTTTCCTTTGATTTAACTTTAACCAGACGATATCGCAACAGGAAATCGCTTGCTAATAACAGGAATAGCAGTGAGCCTTGGAATAAGCCTGTAATGGCTGTTGGAACACCGAGGTCTATCTGTGCCATGTCGCCACCCATATAGATGAGACCCAGGAACAAGCCTGAAATGCACATCCCGATAGGGTGTAAACGACCTAACCACGCAACAATAATAGCCGCATATCCATAGCCAGGAGAAACCGATGGGACTAATTGCCCAATAGGGCCAGAGACTTCGCAGGCACCCGCTAATCCAGCCAAGGCACCCGATAACAACATAATGCCCCAACGCAAGCGGCGGATTGAGAACCCGGCATAGTGCGCAGAGGATTCATCATGACCCAAGACCCGGATCTGAAAACCCAACCAGGTAAAACGTAATAACACCCAGCATAAAATTGCGGCCAGCAGCGCAAATAGCACTCCTAAGTGTACTCGCGTATTCTCAATCAAGATCGGCAAGAGCTGATTGTCGGAGAACATGGCTGATTCAGGGAAACCCATTCCGGCAGGATCTTTTAACGGTCCGTGAACGGCCCATTGCAGTGTGTAGAGGGCGATATAGTTCAACATGATCGTAGACAGAATGATGTTGCTGTTGAACCATTGGCGTAACGCAATGGCGATACCAGACCAGCACATGCCAGCCAGAATCCCTGAGATCAAAGCCAGCCAGACACTGATTGCGCTATCGCTAAATTGCAGGCTGACAGCACTGCCAACGACAGCACCAATCAGCAGTTGTCCTTCTGCTCCGATGTTCCACAGGTTCGCTTGATAACATAAAGCTAGCCCGATAGCACAAAGCAACATGGGGGCCGTTTTAACCAGCAGTTCGCCCATATTATAGCCATCAGAAAGCGGGCTCAGGAAAAAGACATGCATAGCATGAAAAGGATCTTTACCCAGGAAACTGAATAATCCCATGCCCAGCAAGATGGTCAAAAACACCGCGATGAGCGGTGAAATGAGTTGCAGATACCATGGGATAAAGGTACGAGGTTGAAATTGCCACATAGTGGTTTATTCCTGCTCCAGAAATTGTCCGGCCATCCACTGACCGATCTGATTCGTGCTTGTTTCCTGCGTTTGTACAACAGGAGACAAATAACCATCGAATAAGGCTGCAATGCGATCACTGATTAAAAACAGTTCATCAAGATCTTCAGAGATAACAACGATAGCCGCACCTCGATCACGAAGTTCCATCAGTTCACGGTAAATGGCATTGGCTGCACCAATATCCACACCCCAAGTCGGATGGGCGCAAACAAATACATTCGGTTCGAGTGCTAACTCGCGACCAATAATGAATTTTTGCAAGTTACCACCAGAAAGCGATTGCGCAGGAGCATGTTCGTTATGACATTTCACTTGATGCTGTTCAATCACATCACGAGTGCGCTCAGATACCTTATTCCATTTCACCCAACCCCAACGTTTTAACCCTAGAGTTGCGTTTGTCAGCAGCAGGTTTTCTCGTAAACTCATCTTGGGTGCAGCACCATGTCCCAGTCGTTCGGCGGGAACATAAGCCATACCCAGTTGACGGCGATTACCAACTTTTAAGCGTCCGACCGGTTTGCCATTCATGATGATCTGATCACTGTGCGGGCTTAACCATTCACCACTTAACACGCTTAACAGCTCTTCTTGTCCATTACCGGCAACACCGGCAATGCCCAGGATTTCTCCACCACGCAATGAGAAATTGAGCTGCTTTAAAGCACAGGCAAATGGGTTCGGTGCCGGATAGGAGAGGTCTTTAACGGCCAGACTAATTTTTTTGCTGGAACGGCGTTCATACGTTTCAGCAATGGCACTGTCGCCTACCATCATCCGGGCGATACTTTCCGGCGTTTCGTTCGATGGAATACAGGTGCCCGTCACACGCCCACCACGCAGGATGGTCGCGTTGTGGCAAAGTGCGGTAACTTCTTTCAACTTATGACTGATAAACAGGATCGTACAGCCATCAGCGGCTAATTGACGTAAAACCGTAAACAGGCTGTCCACTTCCTGCGGGGTAAGCACAGAAGTGGGTTCATCCAGAATAAGTAGTTTTACTTGTTGTATCAGACACCGAAGAATTTCGACACGTTGGCGTTCGCCCATGGACAAGCTAAACACATATCGATCTGGATCTATATTCAGTCCGTAATTTCCTGACAGCTCACGGATGCGTCCTGCTAGATCACCGATTTGTTCCCGCATTGACGGGGTTAGACACAAATCAATGTTTTCCGTGACGGTCAGCGTTTCAAACAATGAAAAATGTTGAAACACCATACCGATGCCTAATTCGCGGGCATGAGAAGGAGAACGAATTTGTAACTCCAAACCATCCCAAACGACAGAGCCACTGTCCGGGGTCACCAAACCATAAATGATTTTGACCAAGGTTGACTTTCCTGCACCATTTTCGCCCAATAGTGCATGGATTTCACCACGTTCGAGCTTCAAATTGATCTTGTCATTCGCAAGACAGCCGGGATATTGCTTCGTGATATCCCACAATTCAAGCTGGTAATGATGCGTTGTCATCCTCTTTACGACACTCCATTTGCGGGTGTAAAAATTTGATGTGCGAGTTAAGCAAAAAATTGTCCAATTTGCCATTTTTTCTGCATGTAAATTCACTGATCAGCGAAAAAATCACCATGCAGAGGTATGAATCTCGGAATATTGTGCCAAAGATTGGCACTGGCGTTGATCCATATCATGATTTCAACGCTTCGGTATTTTAATTGAATAAGCAGCTATCTGTGTACAAATTATGTACGCCTAATATGGCATTTTTTCGCTTGCTGCGGAATAGACAGCAGATTACAGGCCAACTCGATAAATTGTTGCTGTTTTGTCGTGGTATCTTGGACGCAGCTTCAGCACAAGAATGATGAAATGACAGAATAATGAAATGAATAGTTACGAAATCAAAAACAACGGGTTCACCAATTTCTTTTTACGACATCCGCCCGCGATATTGAGTCTGCATCGTAAAGGGCTACAGATTTTTGATGGTGAAAAGAAAATTATTCTGCCATTCAGTCGTCTGCATGCCATTCCACAGATCAGATATCGCGTGTTTTGGTCGCATTTGTTCGTTTCGACAGCCAAGAAAACATATCTGTATAAAGGATTCAGTTCATCGCAGTTGCGACGCTTTCTTGCAGCGTTCTCTGAGCAATTCACGACCTACATTCAAGAGCAATTAAAATTGGAGTATCGGGAAGCGAAGCAGCTCAAAGCGGAGATCCGGCATTTTCTGGATGCCTCAACGTTCAGGCGTCATTCCCAGAGTCAGAACATAATAAAGCAAGCCCGTGATTTACTTGCTCGAACTTCAGAACATTTACGTGAGCAATTTGCCTCTGCTGCGCATGCGCCAACGCTGAAATATCTCGCGGACTTTATTTCTGCAGCCGAAGGTAAAGTCGCACGATGTAATGCAAAATTTATGAAACAAGAATTACTGCGCTATCAGTCATTCTTTGACGGCATTGAAAAGAATCCGCTCACGTTGGCGCAACGTCAGGCGTGTATTACCGGGGAAGATCATAATCTGGTTTTAGCGGGGGCAGGGACAGGCAAAACAAGCACCCTGATTGGACGGACAGGATATCTGATTGCATCTGAACAGGCCGCACCCGAGCACATTCTGATGCTGGCGTTTGCGAGAAAAGCGGCTGAGGAAATGCAGCTACGTCAGGATCAATGCTTACAGCCGTTAAAACTAAAAAATACGCCGGTTATTAAAACCTTTCATGCTCTTGGACTGGAAATTATCGGTACCGTGGAGGGGGCATGGCCACAGATCACGCTCTTTGCCGAAAATAGAGCGGCGTTTTCACAATTTATCAATCAGACCATTGATCAGTTGATGGCCGAACCATCATATCAACAACAGGTTTATCGATTTTGTGATAGCCAGGGTGCATTAAAACAAACCAGCGAGTTTTCCTCGTTGATGCTTGAGTTTCTGGTGTTATTCAAGCAGTCGCAGCAAACATTGAGTGAACTGACCGCGAGAGTGAAAAAACAGAAAGAGGCTGCCCGTTCCTCTGTGTTCTTATCACTGTTTTCACCGGTTCTGATGCGGTATGAGCAATATTTAAGCGCACGCAATGAAATTGATTTTGCCGATATGATCGGGAAGGCGATCAAGTACGTGGAGTCTGGTCGATTCGTGTCACCCTATCGGCATATCCTCGTGGATGAGTTTCAGGATATCAGTCAGGATCGGGCTCGTTTGTTGAAGGCGTTGCTGGCGCAGAAGGAAGATGCGGTATTGTTCGCGGTTGGTGATGACTGGCAGTCGATTTATCGATTTACGGGGAGTGATATTAATATTACCCGTCGATTCAGTGCTTTATTTGGTGCCACCGCAGTGACAACGCTGGATCTGACATTTCGTTTTAATAACCAGATTGGTGATGTTGCTTCTACATTTATACGGCAAAACCCGGAACAAATTCCGAAAGAGATTCGTTCCGTGACAACAGTTAACTCTCCGACTATTTCATTAATTGATTCATCAAAGCCGGAACAGGGTCTCGAACGTGCATTAACTTCTATTGTGCAACAAGAACTTGCGCCGTCAGATAAAAAGATCACGGTAGCCGTGCTCGCCCGGTTTAATTTTATGTTAGACAACATCCCGTTTGCTCAGCTCGGAAAGCAATATCCGCAGTTGGATATTCAGTTTATGTCAGTACATGCTTCGAAAGGAAAAGAAGCAGATCACGTCATAGTTTTAGGTTTGAATAACGGGAAATATGGATTTCCGAGTCAGAAGGAGACAGATCCGGTTTTGGCTCTTTTGCTGCCGGAGCAAGAAAAGTACCCTTATGCGGAAGAACGACGGTTATTCTATGTGGCATTAACCCGGGCAAAAAATCGGGTTTATCTGGTATATAACTCTCATGATGCCTCTCCTTTTATTCATGAATTGATCAGCCAGCATTATCCACTTTCATAAGACATTGATATGAAAGCTAATCGTGATCCAATCAAACAAAGATGCGCTTTAGTTGTTATTTAGCGCTAGACTGGATCTCCGATTATTCATATGTATCGATAATGGTATGGACGAGACTCAATCCCTTACGCATTCTGACATCAAGACGAATAGCACGCGCTTTCAGGTGCTGGGCGCAATCAGTTTTTCGCATTTTCTTAATGACATGCTCCAATCGCTGATATTTGCCATTTACCCACTGCTGAAAGGTAACTATGCGCTGAGTTTTACGCAGATTGGATTTTTAACACTGACCTATCAGTTGACAGCTTCCATTTTGCAGCCAATGGTGGGTTTTTATACGGACAAACACCCCAAGCCATATTCACTGGTGCTGGGAATGGGGTCAACCTGTACGGGCTTGCTGTTATTGAGCCACGCGAATACATATCCGTTATTGCTGATCGCGGCGGCGATGGTGGGGCTTGGTTCTTCTATCTTTCACCCTGAGTCATCGCGTGTTGCACGAATGGCTTCGGGGGGGCAGCATGGTCTGGCGCAATCAATCTTCCAGGTAGGAGGAAATGCCGGCACCGCGACAGGGCCATTGCTGGCTGCACTGATCATTTTCCCTTTCGGGCAAGGCAGTTTAGCGTGGTTTTCATTAGCCGCGTTGCTTGCGATGTTTGTTCTCTGGCGGGTGGGAAATTGGTATCGCGTACAACATCGTCGTCAGAAACAGTCAGTGACGACACGACCCATGACGCTGTCTCGTAACCGGATCGCGGTTGTGATTGGCATATTATTGTTACTGATTACGTCCAAATATTTATATCTGGCGAGTTTGACGAACTATTATACGTTTTATTTGATGCATCACTTTGGGCTGAATGCACAAACGGCGCAGTATCATTTGTTTATTTTTCTATTTGCGGTGGCAGCAGGCACCGTATTGGGCGGCCCGATTGGTGACAGAGTAGGGCGTAAACGTGTCATTTGGTTCTCTATTTTGGGCGTTGCGCCGTTTACATTGACGTTACCGCATGTTGATTTGTTTTGGACATCTGTTCTGTCGTTTATCATCGGTTTTATTCTGGCATCCGCATTTTCCGCCATTCTTGTCTATGCGCAGGAATTGGTTCCAGGTCGGGTAGGCACAATATCCGGGCTGTTTTTTGGCTTTGCATTTGGAGTTGCAGGTATTGGGGCTGCCCTAATTGGGAAATTAGCCGATCAGTATGGCATTGAATATGTTTATCAGCTCTGTGGGTGGTTACCGTTGATGGGGGTGATCACGGCGTTATTACCTTCAATGAAAAAATAATTTTGGGGGTAAATGGATGATGTGTTGCGCTTTCTTGCCGAGTTCATTTCAAGGTGAAAAACCCGATCTATACTGAAAGTGTACTTGCGATCGAACAGTACACATAAGGAGCAAGATCATGGGGAAAATATGGCAAAGCAATAAAGAACAGAAGAAAAAACCGATGATGACGCACAAGGAAAAAAAGGCCATTAAACGAGAGAAAAAACATCCTCAATAGTCGTATCCAGTTTCTGATTCGTTGCCACCCGTAACCCAGCCATGTTGCTGGGTTTATTTTTGCTGCCAGCTACTCTTAATCTGGCTGGGTTGCGAGCCAAAGCTTGCTGTCTTTCCATTCTGCACACCACTGCGGAAAAAGATCTGCTGGCATGGGTTTGGCAATGCCATATCCTTGCACATGGTTACAGCCCAGTTGTCCCAGTTTTTTACCCTGTTCAAGTGTTTCCACTCCTTCTGCTATGACGTGTCGGTTGAAAACAGAGGCAAGCTGAATCACACCTTCGACGATGCCTAAGTCATCGTTATCTTCCAGCATGTCGCGCACAAAACTTTGATCTATTTTCAACGTATCAACAGGCAAGCGACGCAAATAAGTCAGAGAGGAATAACCCGTACCGAAATCGTCGAGTGAGAAATGCACACCTAATTTCCGACAATCATGCAAAATAGCGATGGCTTGCTCCATATCTGCGATCGCCGCACTTTCGAGAATTTCCAATTCAAAATTCACCGGCAATACGCTGGGGTATTTATGGAGTGCGGTTTGAAGATACTGACTAAAACCGGGTTTAAGTAAGTGATTTGCGCTGACGTTGACACTGACCCGAGTGGTTATTCCTTGCGTTGACCACATAGCGGTTTGCGCAAGGGCCCGATCAATGACCCATTCGCCAAAGGTAATCTCTAATTCGCTGCCATGGATGAACGGAAGAAATTCAGCGGGAGACATCAACCCGCGTTCCGGATGATTCCAGCGGATAAGGGCTTCGGCACCGATAATTCTGCCATCTGTCAGGTCAACCTTGGGTTGATAAAAAAGAGTAAATTCCCCATGCAGTAAACCATGATGCAATTGCTCCATCAGGTTCCGATGCTGTTGTGCCTTTTGATCCCTTACCGGATCAAACAGTTGATAGCAGTTTTTTCCAGATTCCTTGGCGAGATACATGGCCTGATCGGCATGACGAAGTAGGGTATCGGGATCTACATTATCTTCTGGATACAGGCTGACACCGATACTGGCGGAAATCTGCAGCATGTAATCACCACATTGACTCTCTTGATTGATAACCTTTAGTATCCGGTCCAAGATCAGGGTGCAATCTTCTGCTGATGTGATTTCGGAGAGCAGGACGACAAACTCATCGCCGCCTAATCGAGCCAGTGTGTCATCAGCACGCAAGACACCTTTCAGATTCTGCGTGATAGCAATCAGCAATTGATCGCCCACCAGATGACCGAACCGATCATTAATATTTTTGAAACCATCCAGATCAAATAAGCAGACAGCACAGGAGGAGTTTTTCCTTGCGGAGCGGATGATGGCCTGGTTGAGTCGATCAGAAAGGAGTCGACGGTTTGGTAACCCAGTGAGTGGATCATAATGTGCGACACGATCCAGTTCTGCCTCATGTTCTTGATGTTCGGTGATATCGGCAATCGAGCCTATTATTCGCAATGCATTGCCCTGAGGATCGCGTAAAAGAGCTCGTCCACTGATGCGGGCCCATTTCAGCATTCCAGAATGCGTAATAAGTCGAAAACTGAATTCTAGCGACAATATTTTACCTTGCTTATGGTCTTCAATATTTTGCAGAACATAAGCCCGATCTTCCGGATGGATTAATTTTTCAAAGAAAGCAAAATCATGGGTATCTTCATCCGGAGAATAGCCGATCATTTCAAGATAGCGTGGGGAACGATAGACGGTACCAGCGCAGATGTCCCAATCCCAGAAGCCATCGCTAATCGCCTCGACCACCAGTTGGAAACGTTCTTCGCTGATTTTAATTTGCTGAATTAACTGTTTCTGCTCGGTGATGTTGCGTGCAATACCAAACAGCCCAGCGATATTTCCGTTTGTATCAAACACCGGCCCTTTCGTAATCAGAAAGGTGAATGCTTGACCATTTTGCGTTGTCAAATTTTCAATTTTTGTCTGCACTTGCTTGGCGGCAATGACGGCCTGATCTTTGGCGATGAGTTCTTGGGCGGTTGCTTCAGAAAATAATGCGTAATCGTCAAATCCGATTAACTGATCATGTGCTCTGCCTACAAATTCAGCCGCTGCCGTGTTGGCCAGAATGTAACGGCTATTGAGATCTTTGACAAAAATGGCGTCGGAAGTACCAGAAACGACTGCCGAGAGTAAATGACGATCAGAGATTTGTTTGGCGATGGCACTGTGCAGCAAATAACTCAATACGCTGACAGCAATGCCGTTGATGGCCAAAAAGGCCCATTGCAGTTGGACATAGGGTACATGACTCAGCTCATGCAGGTGAGGAATAGACGCCATATCGACACCAGCCACGAGCAGAATGGTGGCCAGTAGCCCGGGTAGCAAACCGCCTATTAATGCGCTCAGAATGATGGGAAACATAAAAAAGATCATCATCGGACGCTCCGCGACCATCACTGGCAGATCGGCTCGCAGCCCAAGCATGAGAAATGAAATCAGCAGGGTGAATCCATAAATGAGGAGTTGCGATTGTTTGCCATGAGCTACACCGTCAAAAAGTGTACTCAGGAAAAAACGCGATTGTTGGGTCGGTGGTGCTTCCGGGGGAACAGCACGTAAGACAAAGAAAAATACGGTGGCTGATGTTATGACAAAAAAGACACCCTTTAATGTCGAAAACCACAACAAGGCATCTTTACTGGCAAAGAGAGATAACAGGCGGTCTGACAGAAAAATCCAAGCTAGCGAGAGGATCACATAACCTAATATAGCCAATACGATAAAACGACTACGAGGATTCTTTAGCATACAGCTCGATACCTTATAGTAAGTGTTCTGGCAAGTATGGCAGACCCGGTCGGATATTATTAACAATACATGTTATTTGCGTGTTAATAATGTGGCTGGTTACTCTTTTACGGTTTGCATTTCCGGGCTGCTAATGATTTTTTCGATCTTGAAAGAGGTGTTACTCAACCATGTATTACTGATGGTTCGGTAGGCGTCCATGTCGGTGCAACGCAGCCGCAGCATATAGTCAAACGGGCCACTCACTAACCAACAGGCCAAGACGTCAGCGCGCTGATTGACTTCAGCCTCGAATGCTGCTTGCGCTGCTCTGCCACTTTGACTGGCCAGAGCGATCTGCAATTGCAGAATTACGCCATTTTGAGGCGGCGCAGGTTCGTCGATCAACGCAGTATAACCTCGGATCACGCCGACACGTTCCAGTTTGCGTACCCGTTCCTGACATGGCCGGGGTGTGAGATGAACCAATTCAGCCAGCCGTTGATAACTGATTCTTCCATCAAGTTTTAGTATTTCAATGATCTTTTGATCAATGCGATCCAACTTGTAGTTAGATGTTGTCACGTTTGTTCACCTGTATCTTGCTCAAGCCGATATGTAATCGGTGTTCAGATTATTTGCTCTAAACAGCGGAATCGGCTGTCGGGGCCGCTGTTTTGCCTGAAATTGCATGTCCATATTGCTGAATACAACCGAAATGACGAAGGGCAAATCTGCAAAATAGTCTGCATCACTTCGTTAATTTGAGCATAAGTCATGCAAACAACCCAACATATATTGATAGTTCGTCCTAGCCGGTTTGAATGTAATCGGGAAACGACAGGAAGTAATGCGTTTCAACAACCGGGAGAACATTCTGCATCATCACACGATGCAGCAGTGAAAGAATTCGATGCTTATGTCAGACAACTTCGTGATGCGGGTATTGATGTAACCGTTGAGCAAGATTCTGTTGAATATCATACCCCTGATTCGATCTTTCCGAATAATTGGGTGAGCTTTCATGATGATGGTGCCGTCGTACTTTATCCTATGGAGGCAGTTAATCGTCGTTTAGAACGCAATCTCTCTCTTTTGCAGAAACTGAAAGAGAGATTTGAAATTCAGCAGATCACTGATCTCTCGTCATTTGAATCAAACAATCAGTTTTTAGAGGGAACCGGGTCTCTGGTGCTGGATCGCGAACATCGCATTGCATATGTCTGTCGTTCGTCCCGGAGTCATACATCCGTCATGGCTGAATTCTCCCGGCTGCTCGACTATCAGGCATTCTGGTTTACGGCTCAGGATGCGGCAGGACGGGATATTTATCATACCAATGTGATGATGAGTATCGGGCGAACTCTGGCTGTGGTGTGTCTGGAAGCGATTCGTGATGAAGATGAACGGAATGCATTGGTGAAATTACTGAAACAGACAGGAAAAAGTGTTTTAGATATCTCGCTACATCAAACCCTTCATTTCGCCGGAAATGTGCTTGAGTTACACAATAAGGCGGGCGAACCAATAATGGCCATGTCACAAAGAGCCTGGGATGCATTAAGTCTATCTCAGCAAACACTGCTTACTACCCATGTAAAGCCGGTGATTGCCAAACTGGATACTATTGAGATATTGGGTGGCGGTGGTGCACGTTGCATGATCGCCGAAATACACCTACCGCTGCGTAATTTCCAATAAATATGAACATGTCTAACTTATAGCAGATGAAATTATATTATTGGCTCAGTATTGTATAAATCAATTGAGTCAATAATTATTCATATTAATATTATTTTGTTTTTAAATAATCATTCTCTAGGGCTGTTTTTTAAAAAATTGAGGCATATCTGTAAATATATGTCGCAAATCTTATTGTTATCACTCATGTGTTTTGAGTGTGGAATTGGTGCGAATTTGTTTCAAAATGATTCATTTTCGGTTCGTATATGAATCACAATCTTCCTTTTTATTGCTTCATTTTGTGTTTTTGCCCTATTAGGGTTAGTTTTTGCACCAAAATAAATCGATATGCGTTTTTCTGTTTGGATGGGAGCAAAAATCAGAGCGGGTATTTATTGAATAGATGTTTACATAAAATGCTTCAATTTGATTAGTCATGCATATTATTGATGTAAATATCCAGAATATAAATATATCAAGTTATAACAAATTAACTGGCATACATCGTGCAGTTATGAGACCGGTAATTGTATTAACATCTCACCAACTAATAGAGACGAACCATTATGAATAAAGTGCTTAAACTTGCTTGTGTCTTGGCTGCATCCGCTGCGTTTTCTGCTTATGCCACTGATCTTAAAAATATCCGTTTGGGTGTGGAACCTGGTTATGCGCCATTTGAAGTAAAAACACCGGACGGCAAATTGGCGGGCTTCGATATTGATTTGGGTAATGAGCTTTGCAAGCGCATCGCGGTAAAATGTACCTGGGTAGAAGGGGATTTTGATGGCTTAATTCCTTCATTAAAAGCTAAAAAAATTGATGCCATTCTTTCTTCTATGTCTATTACCGAACAACGCCAGAAAGAGATTGATTTTACAGATAAAATGTATGGAACACCGGCTCGTTTAGTGGCTGCTTCAGGTTCAACACTGCAACCTACTTTGACATCATTAAAAGGTAAACGTGTAGGGGTATTCCAGGGAACCACCGCCGAAACTTACGCAAAAGAGCAATGGGCTCAGAAAGGAGTCGATGTTGTTGCGTATCAAACGCAGGATTTGGTTTATGCAGACTTGGTGAATGGTCGTCTGGATGCTGCATTTCAGGATGCGGTGGCTGCCAATGAAGGCTTCCTGAAGCAACCTCAGGGTAAAGGTTTTGCGTTTGCTGGTCCTGAAGTTAATGAAGTGAAATATTTTGGTGTGGGTGCTGGTATTGGTCTTCGCAAGGAAGATGGCGCATTAAAAGCGAAATTGAATAAAGCCCTGGCCGCCATGATTAAAGATGGTACTTATGCAACCATCGCGAAAAAATATTTTGATTTTGATATCTACGGTAAATAAGCATGAAAAAGGGTAGGTGATTTTGTCACCTGCCCATATCAGGAAAGTAATTATGCTGTACGGATATGGCCCCATAATATTACAAGGTGCACTGATTACCATTGAGTTGGCATTTCTATCAGTGATAGTTTCCATTCTTCTTGGCTTAATCGGCGCCAGTGCAAAATTATTTGGTAACAGATGGATTGCTATTATCACGGATATATATACCACTTTAATTCGTGGTATCCCTGATTTAGTGCTGATGTTATTAATTTTCTATGGATTGCAAATTACTTTAAATTCACTAACTGAATATGTGGGTATGTCGCAAATTAATATAGACCCATTTATTGCAGGGGTTTTAACGATCGGCTTTATCTATGGTGCTTATTTCACCGAAACATTCAGAGGTGCATTTCTGGTTGTTCCCAAAGGACAGATAGAAGCTGGCGTGGCATATGGTTTTTCTCCGTGGCAAATATTCCGGATTATTTTATTTCCACAAATGATGCGTTTTGCATTACCAGGAATAGCTAATAACTGGCAAGTGACGTTGAAAGCAACGGCCCTGGTCTCGATCATTGGGTTAGCCGACGTGGTGAAGGCCACTCAAAATGCCGGGAAGGGGACGTATCACTTCTTTTTATTCACGATTGTGGCTGCGGTTGTTTATTTGTTCTTCACCACGCTTTCAAATCTGATGCTCTTATGGTTAGAGCGTCGTTACGAAGTGGGACATCGAAAGGCGGCACTATGATTGATATTTTAAACAGTTATGGCAAAGCCTTCCTCTGGTCGGATGGCTATCATTTTACAGGTATTGCAGTAACCCTGTGGTTGTTGGTTATTTCCGTAACAATTGGTTTTTTTCTTTCCATCCCGATGGCGGTCGCGCGTGTTTCCAGTAAGAAATGGCTCTGGATGCCGGTCTGGGTTTATTCATACATCTTCCGTGGCACACCGCTTTATGTGCAGTTATTGGTGTTTTATTCAGGCGTGTACACGCTGGAAGGCGTAAGGAATACCGAGTTTTTGAACTGGTTCTTTCGCAGCGGCTACAACTGTACCATTCTGGCGCTAATTCTGAACACTTGCGCATATACCACAGAGATTTTTGCCGGGGCAATTCGGGCAATGAATTACGGTGAAGTGGAAGCTGCCAGAGCGTATGGTTTTTCCGGCTGGAAACTTTATACCTCCATCATTATACCTTCCGCATTACGCAGAGCCTTACCAACATACAGCAATGAAGTGATCCTGATGCTGCATGCAACTTCACTGGCCTTTACGGCGACGGTGCCTGATGTCTTGAAGATCGCTCGGGACGTTAATGCTGCCACCTATAAATCATTCCATGCGTTTGGTATCGCGGCGGTCATTTATCTCATGATTTCATTTTTGCTGGTGGCACTGTTTAAACGTGCTGAAAAACACTGGCTACGTCATCTTAAACCTGTTTCATCTCACTGACAGGAAAAGGAATTTATATGCAGGACTGTAAACTGGCGGTGAAAGAGCTGCACAAACAATATGGCGATCATCTGGTTATCAAAGGGGTTTCCTTACAGGCTAAAGCGGGAGATGTGATCAGTATTATTGGCTCCTCTGGCTCAGGCAAAAGTACCTTTTTGCGTTGCATGAACTTTCTGGAAAAACCCAGTGAGGGTTCGATTTACATTAATGGTAAAGAGATCCGCATGGTGCGTGATTTAGATAGCCAGTTAAAGGTGGTGGATAGCAAACAATTGCAACTGCTACGTACCAAACTCACGATGGTGTTTCAGCACTTCAACCTGTGGAATCACATGACTGTTTTGGAAAACGTCATGGCGGCACCCATTCAGGTGTTAGGCATTAGCAAGGATGAAGCGCAAGACCGGGCCATTAAATATCTGGAAAAAGTAGGTATTGATGAGCTGGCACGAAAGAAATATCCATCCCATCTGTCTGGTGGGCAACAGCAGCGCGTGTCGATTGCCCGTGCATTAGCGATGGAGCCGGAAGTATTGCTCTTTGACGAACCGACATCGGCACTTGATCCGGAACTAGTCGGTGAAGTTTTAAAAATTATGCAGAAGTTGGCAGAAGAAGGGAAAACGATGATTGTGGTAACCCATGAGATGGGGTTTGCCAGAAATGTGTCAAATCATGTTATTTTTCTGCATCAGGGAAAGATCGAAGAAGAAGGACATCCGAATGAATTGTTTGGCAATCCTAAAAGCGAACGGCTTAAACAATTTTTGTCTGGTGCATTAAAATAAAATCAATATGCATAATTAACCTGCCGGTTAAATTGCCATGTCAAATAATTCAACAACGCAGCCAATAGTTAAAATTGGACTGTTCATTGTTTCTCCATGTTCTTTTTTTACGCTGGGCTCCATTCAGGAGCCATTTATTCAGGCTAATAAAGTTATTGGAGAAAATAAATATCAGTTCGTCTTTGTTGCAGACAGAGATGACAAACAAATTGAATTGAAAAATGGAGTGAATATTAATGCTGAATATTCAATAGAGGATTCAATATCATTAGATATATTAATGGTGATCAGTGAAATTCAGCCAACAAAAAAAATAGATATTCGGATAAAACGATTTCTGCAGCGCGCAGGGTGCCAACCAGAATTAATGTTGATCGGTGTTGATATGGGGGCATTCTGGCTGGCGGAATCAGGTTTAATTCGCGATCAGCCAGTGACAGTGCATTGGCAGGCGTTGGACCAGTTGAGTGACATTTACCATGATCTTCACGTAACACCTCATCTTTTTGAAACGTCACAACAACGAATGAGCTGTGCCGGAAAGGCAATTAATCTGGACTTTATGCTCTATCTAATTGAAAAATATGAAGATAATGAAGTGTCCGCTCTGGTGGCTGAATATTTATGCATTGACCGTATGCGCTTGCCCGACGAGCGGCAGCGTATTCCCCTGCATAATCTGGGTGGGGAAACACAGCCGAAGCTGACGCTGGCCATGGAGCTGATGGAACAAAATATGGAAGAACCATTGGCGACAGAAGAAATCGCAGAATTAGTGAATTTATCCCGCAGACAGCTCGAACGCTTGTTTAAGCGCTATGTTGGCAATATGCCGGCTAAATACTATCTAGAGTTGAGGCTAAAAAGAGCCAGACAACTTTTATTAACCAGCAGTCAGTCGATCATTCAAATAGGGTTGAGTTGTGGTTTTTCAAGTGGCCCTCATTTTTCGAGTGCTTATAAATCTTTTTTTAATCTAACACCGAGAGATGAACGTAATAATAAATTAAAGGCGAGTTGAGTCGGTGGTTTAAATATAAATGAGCGTCGTTTTTTTATAACTATAATCAACGTGAACACTTTAATATCTCTTTCAGTTCAAAAATAAATAATATCGAGGCAGATATGGCTATGGGTCAGATAACGCGTCACGATTTTGATGAATATATTATTCCTATGTTCTCTCCGGCACCGTTTATTCCGGTAAAAGGTGAAGGTTCCATGGTGTGGGATCAAACAGGAAAATCCTACATTGATTTTGCAGGCGGTATTGCCGTCAATGCATTGGGGCATGCTCATCCTGCCGTAAAAGCAGCACTTATCGAGCAAGCGGATAAACTTTGGCATATTGGCAACGGTTACACCAACGAACCCGTGTTGGCGTTAGCAAAAAAACTGGTTGATGCCACTTTTGCCGATAAAGTCTTTTTTTGTAATTCCGGTGCCGAAGCCAACGAGGCTGCGCTGAAATTAGCTCGCAAATATGCACACGATGCGTTTGGTGCCGATAAAAATGAAATTGTTGCTTTCCAGAATGCGTTCCACGGTCGTACGCTGTTCACCGTTTCAGCCGGTGGGCAACCTAAATACTCCAAAGATTTTGCTCCGTTACCGGGTGGCATTCATCACGTAGCGTATAACGATCTGGCCGCCGCCAAAGCCATCATTTCCGACAAAACCTGCGCCGTCATTGTTGAACCGATTCAAGGTGAAGGGGGGGTGATCCCCGCCGATCCGCAGCTCCTGCAAGGTTTGCGCGATTTATGTGACCAATTTAATGCGGTGCTGATTTTTGATGAGGTGCAAACCGGCGTTGGCCGCACTGGTTCGCTCTATTCCTACATGCAATATGGTGTGGTGCCGGATGTGTTATCCACAGCAAAAGCATTAGGTGGTGGCTTCCCGATAGGAGCGATTCTGACAACCGATAAATTTGCTAAAGCATTATCTGTCGGTAGCCACGGCACAACGTATGGTGGCAATCCGCTTGCGTCCGCGGTTGCCGATAAGGTGCTTTCCATCATCAATACCCCGGAAGTTTTAAGCGGTGTACAAGAACGTCACCAATGGTTTGTTGATGGCCTGACAGCGATCAATCAGCAATATGACGTATTCAGTGATATTCGGGGGGCAGGCTTGTTACTGGGGTGTCAGTTAACTGCAGCCTATGCCGGTCAAGCGAAAGCAATCACCAATGCAGCGGCGGAAGAAGGCGTACTGGCACTAATTGCCGGGCCGGATGTGATTCGGTTTGCACCTTCGCTCATCATCTCAGAAGCGGATGTGCAGGAAGGATTAACCCGTTTTGCCCGTGCGCTGGTCCGTGTGATCAAGCGGTAGATAGTTATGATCATCATGCGTCCGGCGGCAATGGCCGATTTAGCTCAGATAGAACGTTTAGCCGAAGCCAGTGGCCCGATGGTGTGCACCCTGCCAGCACACCGGAGAAATCTGCTGGATAAAGTAGAACAATCGCTGTCGGCTTTGCAGTCGGATGTCATGATGCCTGCTGAAGAGAGCTATTTTTTTGTGCTGGAAGAGACGGCTACCGGGCAACTCTTGGGTACGTCAGCTATCGTGGCTCAAGCGGGTTATCTTGATCCTTTTTACGCCTATCGCAATGACGTGATTGTACATTCATCCCGTGCCTTAAAAGTGCATAACAGAGTGCATGCGCTGACGTTGACGCATGCATTAAGTGATCATTCCCAACTTTGTTCTTTCTTTATCACACCGGCACTGCGTAATACCCATTTGCCACAACTACTGTCATTGGGGCGGCTACTTTTTATCGCACAACATCCAGAACGTTTTTCTCAGGCACTGCTCGCGGTATTACCGGGCATTGCTGATAAAGCGGGGCATAGCCCGTTTTGGGAGCATGTGGGCCGTAAATTTTTCGGGATCGACTACAACCAGGTTGAGTATTACAACGGCACACGCAATAAAACGTTTATTGCGGAACTCATGCCACATCATCCGCTGTATGTATCGCTGCTGAATGAAGAAGCACAAGCCGTGATGGGGCTGGTTCATCCTGATGCGGAATTGCAGTTCGAGATACTCTCTGGCGACGGATTCGAGGCCGACAATTTCGTCGAAATTTTTGATGCGGGCCCGATTGTCACGGCGCGTCGCAATACGCTGTATAGCTGGCAACAGAGCAAGGTTGCCACTGTGGAGATTGGTATGCCGGAAATGACTGATCAGCTAGGGCTGGTTATCAATGATCAGTTGATCGGTTTTCGTGCCATCGTAACCCACATTCCAGCAATGAACTCGTCATCCTTCTGCCTGAAGCCGGAACACGCCGAAGCATTAAAGGTGGACGCGGGCAGTCGTATTCGCTGGTTGCCGTTACCTGAACATTAGCCGCTCTTCTCATGCCCGTTATTTCATTCTTATCATTTCAAACAGCAAAAGGATTAACACTATGATGATCATTCGTCCGGTTCAACAGGAAGATCTGGCGGCGATCTCAGCATTAGCAGCTAAAACTGGGGTAGGAGTCACCTCGTTACCATCGAATGACGAGCGATTAGCTGCGCGTATCGAACGTGTATTAAAGACCTGGCGCGACGAAGTGACCCAGGCTGAGCAAGGTTATCTGTTTATACTGGAAGATACAGAACAGAAAAAAGTGGTAGGTATCAGTGCGATTGAAGTCGCGGTGGGGCGTACGGAGCCTTGGTACAACTACCGGGTGGGGACATTGGTGCATGCTTCAAAAGAGTTAAATGTTTATACCCAGATGCCAACCTTGTTTCTCAGTAATGATCACACCGGTTACAGTGAATTGTGTACCTTATTCCTCGATCCCGATTATCGTCATAGCAAAAATGGACAGTTATTGTCCAAGGCCCGTTTTCTGTTTATGGCGGCGTTTCAGGAGCGTTTTGCCGATAAGATCATCGCCGAAATGCGCGGCTTTTCTGATGAGGCCGGGCGTTCGCCATTCTGGGAAAGTCTGGGTCGTCACTTCTTCTCGATTGATTTTTCAGAGGCCGATTATCTAACCGGTATTGGCCAGAAATCATTTATTGCTGAACTGATGCCGAAACACCCTCTGTATGTAGATTTTCTCTCACCGGAGGCCCGGGCTGCCATTGGACAGGTTCATCCGCATACGGCCCCTGCACGTGCCATTCTGGAAAGTGAAGGCATGAAGTATGAAGGATACGTCGATATTTTTGATGCGGGCCCCACACTGGAAGCCTATGTTTCCGATCTGAGAGCCGTCAAACAAAGTCGAGTCTGGCCGGTCATGATTGACGATCAGGCCAAACCTACCAATAACACCACCTATTTATTGGCGAACGATAAATTCCGTGATTACCGCGCATTACTGGCGCAAGTCGCCTTTACGGAAACCGCTATCTGTCTGCCGGGCTCCGTTGCGGCTGCATTAGGCATTACCGAAGGCGACACCATTTGGGCCGTTACCTTGTTTGCTGAGGAGAAGCACTAATGTTACACCGTGCGTTATTAATTAATGGTAAATGGTATTACGGTATTGGCCCCCGTTTCAGCAAAACCAATCCGGCTACCAATGAGTTGCTATGGGAATCTAACGAAGCACATTCCAGCGATGTGGATCGTGCAGTGGCCGCAGCCCGAGACGCCTTTCCGGCCTGGGCGAGAACACCACTTGATACCCGTATCGCGCTATTACAGCGTTTCGCTCAGTTGCTGGAAGCACAAAAACCAGAACTCGCCGCCGTGATTGCCAAAGAGACGGGGAAACCACGCTGGGAAGCACTGACTGAAGTGCAAACCATGGTGAATAAAGTGGCGATCTCGGTGCAGTCATTCCACGAGCGAACAGGTGAAAAAACAACCGCAATGGCCGATGGTCAGGCGGTGTTACGTCATCGCCCGCATGGTGTGCTGGCGGTATTCGGGCCCTATAATTTCCCCGGCCATCTGCCAAACGGGCATATTGTTCCGGCGTTATTGGCAGGAAACACGGTGGTGTTTAAGCCCAGTGAATTAACACCGTGGACGGCAGAAGAAACCATGAAGATCTGGCTGCAGGCAGGCTTGCCTTATGGCGTGATCAATCTGATACAGGGTGGACGGGAAACCGGCGTTGCATTGGCATCCCACTCCGGTATTGATGGTTTGTTATTCACCGGTAGTGCGAACACCGGTTATCACTTGCATCGCTTGCTGGCCGGTCAGCCGGAGAAAATTCTCGCATTGGAAATGGGTGGTAACAATGCCCTGATTGTCGATGATATCGCTGATTTAGATGCTGCCGTGCATCTCACCATCCAGTCAGCCTTTATTTCGGCTGGACAACGTTGTACGTGTGCCCGGCGCCTGCTGGTTAAAGCCGGTGAGGAAGGGGATCGCTTCCTGCAACGTCTGGTGGCCGTGACCAAAGCCATCCGTGTTGGTTTATGGAATGCCGAACCAGCACCGTTTATGGGTTCTGTGATTTCTGTATCCGCAGCCAACCAATTATTGACTGCCCAGCAAATGCTGCAGGATCGAGGTGGCGAAGTATTGCTGCCAATGACACAACTGGTGGAAGAGAGCGCGCTACTGTCGCCGGGCATTATTGATGTCACCAATGTGTTGCAACGTCCGGATGAGGAATATTTTGGCCCACTGCTGACGGTGATTCGTTACCGTGATTTTGATGAAGCCATTTCGATTGCTAATGACACCCGTTTTGGTTTAGCGCTGGGTCTGATTTCACCGCATCGTGAGCAGTATGATCGTCTCTTGACTGAAGCTCGGGCTGGCATTGTGAACTGGAACAAACAGTTAACCGGCGCCTCTAGTGCTGCGCCGTTTGGTGGGATCGGGGCTTCTGGCAATCATCGCCCAAGTGCCTATTACGCCGCCGATTACTGCGCGTGGCCGATGGCATCGCTGGAAAGTGAACAGATTGCGTTACCAGCCAGTCTGTCACCGGGTTTGTCATTTCCCGATATGAATCAATCTGCCTGATAAAACCGGAGTCTGAATATGAGTGCCTATGAAGTCAATTTTGATGGTCTGGTTGGCCTGACACATCATTATGCCGGTTTATCGTTCGGTAATGTTGCCTCGACCAGTAATAAGAATACACCTGCAAACCCGAAACTGGCGGCCAAGCAAGGTTTGCAGAAAATGAAAACGCTGAGCGACATGGGGTTTAAACAAGGGGTATTACCGCCGCAGGAACGGCCACATATTCCCGTGTTACGACAATTAGGATTCTCGGGGACTGATGCACAAGTGCTGGCAGCCGTGGCCAAACGGTCCCCTCAGTTATTGTCTGCGGTGAGTTCTGCTTCCTCAATGTGGACGGCTAATGCCGCAACCGTATCACCCTCTGCTGATACAGCCGATGGACGGGTTCATTTCACGGTCGCCAACTTGAATAACAAGTTCCATCGCGCTATTGAAGCCGATACCACCAGCACGACATTACGTTCTATTTTCAGAAACGGTACCCATTTTGCGCACCATGCGGCTTTGCCGCAGCAGGCACTGATGGGCGACGAAGGTGCGGCAAACCATAACCGGTTATGCGGCGAGTATGGGGACGCTGGCGTTGAAGTCTTTGTGTATGGCAAGCAAGCCTTTGGCGGACAAGTTGAACCACAACGCTTTCCGGCACGACAGACTCGTGAAGCCAGTGAAGCCGTAATGCGTCTGCACGGGCTGGATGCGGGCAAAACGGTCTTTGTGCAGCAAGATCCGGACGTGATCGACCAAGGTGTGTTCCATAATGACGTTATTGCAGTCAGTAACCGGAATGTGCTGTTCCACCACCAGCAGGCGTTTTTGAATCAGGCGCAGGCATTGGATGAAATTGCTCAGAAAATGTCAGGGTTAGGGGCAGAGTTCATTTCAGTGGAAGTGCCAGCAGCGCAGATTTCTGTGGCGGATGCGGTAAGCACATATCTGTTTAACAGCCAGTTACTCAGCAAACCTGATGGCAAAATGATGATCGTGGTGCCGGAAGAGTCGCGCCAGAGTCAACGGGTTTGGGATTATTTGAGTGGCCTTGTCAGCCACAGTGGCCCGATCAACGAAGTGAAAGTTTTCGATTTACGCGAAAGTATGCGCAATGGCGGTGGTCCTGCCTGCCTGCGTTTGCGAGTGGTGTTGACCGAGGCTGAATTACAGGCGGTTGCACCGGGAGTACTGATGAACGATGCCTTATTTGTCACCCTTAACAACTGGGTGGATCGTTATTACCGTGATCGCTTAACTGAAGCGGATCTCGCTGACCCGCAACTCTTGATTGAGAACCGTCAGGCGTTAGATGAATTGACGCGGATCATGGGCTTAGGCAGCATTTATCCGTTCCAGCAATAAGAGGTCAGCATGTTTGATTTTCTGCAAATGACGCTTTCAGGGCGGGTGCCGCAGGAGCATAGCGGAAGTAACTTCAACCTGCGCTGGCGATGGCTGGCGCAAGGTGTTTTACAGTTAGAGCCATTGCATGGTTACCGGAAGAGCGTCGTGCTATCGGCGGGTATTCATGGTAATGAAACCGCACCGATTGAATTGCTGGCGGCACTGGTCAGCGATTTACTGCATGGTAAACGGCGGTTAAAAGTGCGCCTGCTGGTTATTTTCGGTAATCCATCTGCGATGATAAATGGCGAACGCTACAACCAGATTGACCTGAACCGGTTGTTCTGCCGCCATTATGAGCACTTCCCTAAATGTCCGGAAACGGAACGAGCCGCACAACTTGAAGCGTTGGTAACGGAATTTTTTAATCAAAGCAAAACCGATCACCGTCTGCATTTTGATCTGCATACCGCCATTCGGGAATCGCATCATCAACGGTTTGGACTGCTGCCGCATAAAGACAAGGGAATTTATAGCCGAACTATGCTGGATTGGTTGCATCATGCCGGCATTGAAGCGTTGGTAATTAATCAGGCGCCGAGTGGCACATTTACCTATTTTACCAGTCAGTACTGCCAGGCTGACAGTTGTACGCTGGAGTTGGGTAAGGCGCGACCATTTGGCCAGAATGATCTGAATCAGTTTGCGTTGATCAGTCAGGGGCTGCTTTCGCTGATCTCGGGGATTAATCTATTGCCTGATGCAGCAGAACCGATGAAGGTCTACCGCGTGACGCAGGAGTTGAAAAAGATCAGTGATCAATTTTGTTTGAACTTTCCTGAGTCTATTAAAAATTTCACCCGTTTCTCAGCCGGCGATATCCTAGCCCGCGATGGTGAGATTTCTTATCAGGTACAACAGCCAGATGAATGGATTTTATTTCCCAACGCCAGTGTGCGTCCAGGGCTTCGGGCCGGGCTGATGCTGGTTCAAGTGCCTACTGCTTCTCTTTATGGATAAAGATAATGAATTTACATGAATATCAGGCCAAGCAATTATTTGCTGACTACGGTCTGCCTGTGCCTCCCGGTGTTCCTTGTTCCTCAGCGAATGAAGCCGTTGCGGCGACGAAGACATTAGGCGGTGAAAAATGGGTTGCCAAATGTCAGGTTCATGCCGGTGGACGGGGTAAGGCCGGTGGGGTCAAAGTCGTTTCCTCTGAGCAGGACGTCCGTGCGTTTGCCGAACACTGGTTAGGCAAACGTCTGGTCACTTATCAAACCGATGCCAATGGTCAACCGGTCAACACCATTCTGGTTGAAGCCTGCGGTAACATCGCCAAAGAACTTTATCTCGGTGCCGTGGTCGATCGCAGTACCCGCCGCGTGGTGTTCATGGCCTCCACCGAAGGTGGCATGGACATCGAAACCGTGGCCCACAACACGCCGGAACTGATCCACAAAGCGACGTTAGATCCGCTGACTGGCCCGCAAGCCTATCAGGCGCGTGAACTGGGCTTCAAGCTGGGTTTGAATGCCGACCAACTGAAACAGTTCACCAATATCTTCTTAGGCTTAGGCAAGATGTTCACCGAGTGTGATTTGTCGCTGCTGGAAATCAATCCGCTGGTGATCACCGGTGAGGGCAACCTGCTGTGCCTTGATGGTAAAATCAATATCGACAGCAATGCCTTGTATCGTCAGCCGAAACTGAAAGCCTGGAACGACGAAACCCAGGACGATCCTCGCGAAGTGGAAGCGGCCCACTGGGATCTGAACTACGTCGCTCTGGATGGCAGCATCGGTTGTATGGTCAATGGTGCTGGGCTTGCGATGGGCACGATGGACATCATCAAACACCACGGCGGCTTCCCGGCTAACTTCCTCGATGTCGGTGGTGGTGCGACCAAAGAGCGCGTGACCGAAGCGTTTAAACTGATCCTCTCTGACAGCAAAGTAAAAGCGGTGCTGGTCAATATCTTCGGTGGTATCGTGCGTTGCGACCTGATCGCTGACGGCATCATCGGTGCTGTTGAAGAAGTCGGTGTGAAAGTGCCAGTGGTGGTGCGTCTGGAAGGGAACAATGCCGAGCTGGGTTCACAGCGTCTGGCCGACAGCGGATTGAATATTATTGCCGCCACCAGTCTGACCGATGCGGCAGTGCAGGTGGTTAAAGCAGCGGAGGCCATGGCATGAGCGTTTTGATCAACAAAGAGACCAAAGTCATTTGCCAGGGTTTCACTGGTTCACAAGGTACCTTCCATTCTGAACAGGCCATTGCCTACGGTACCCAGATGGTCGGTGGTGTCTCACCGGGTAAAGGCGGTTCGACCCATTTAGGCTTGCCGGTATTTAACACCGTGCGTGATGCCGTTGAAACAACCGGTGCTACCGCGTCAGTCATCTACGTTCCGGCACCATTTTGCAAAGATGCCATTCTGGAAGCGATTGATGCGGGCATTCAGCTGATTGTCTGCATTACCGAAGGCATTCCGACCCTGGATATGTTGCAGGTGAAATGCCGTCTGGAAGAAACCGGTGTACGCATGATCGGCCCAAACTGTCCGGGTGTCATCACACCGGGTGAATGCAAGATCGGCATCATGCCGGGGCACATTCATCTGCCGGGCAAAGTGGGCATTGTTTCCCGTTCCGGTACGCTGACGTATGAAGCGGTGAAACAGACGACGGATGCCGGGTTTGGTCAGTCGACCTGTGTCGGTATTGGTGGCGACCCGATCCCAGGCTCTAACTTCATCGACATTCTGACCCTGTTCCAGAATGACCCGCAGACCGAAGCGATCGTGATGATCGGTGAGATTGGCGGCACGGCGGAAGAAGAGGCGGCGGCCTTTATCAAAGCCAATGTCACCAAACCGGTAGTTTCCTATATTGCGGGTGTGACTGCGCCAGCGGGAAAACGCATGGGCCATGCCGGGGCGATCATTGCCGGTGGTAAAGGTACCGCGGCCGAGAAGTTTGCGGCACTGGAAGAAGCCGGTGTGAAAACCGTGCGTTCACTGGCTGATATTGCAGCGGGTTTACGTGAAGTGACTGGCTGGGAATAATGGAATAAGGCCTCATGACCTTCAAAAGGAATAGGCCTTAATTTTCAGTTGAAATCACAGATGAAGTTATTAATGGCATTGAAATTTTCCTTTTTTCTTCGAGGTGGTCAATAGTATTGATAGAATTTAAAAAAATACATTTCAGTAAATATTGAAATGTATGACATGAGCATCACTGAGAAATAATGAAAACAATAAATTGTTCCCCTCTAAGTTTGAAAGTTCGTCTCATCAGCATAGTCATTCTGATTTTTGTATTTAGCCTGTGGGCGTTGACATTTGCTATTACCCAATCGCTTAAACAAGACATAAAAGAGTTGCTGATTGAACAGCAAAATTCAGCAGCATCTTATATCGCTGCGGATATTGACTCCGAAGTAGCGCAGCGCATCACTCTGCTCAATCAAAATGCCAAACTTGTTTCTCAGTATGTTGGTTCCCTTGGTCAGACGCGTGAATTTCTTAAAGGGCGAATTGGTCTACAGGCGCTTTTTCAGGATGGGATCGTTGCCATTGATAAGGAAGGCTTAGGTATTGCCGAATTTCCTTCTGGCATCGGGCGGGAAGGCGCTCACTTTAATACGCGCGAATATTTTCAGGAGGCAATGACGACCGGTAAGACGGTAATTGGCAAACCCCGGAAGAGTAGTTTTACGAACCACCCCGTTGTTGCTATTGCGGCCCCGATATTAAATGCATCTGGTCAGCAAGTCGGTGTTCTTGCCGGGTTTACATCTCTTTCGGAGACAAGTCTGTTTGGTCAAGTTGATCGAAGTGGCGTGGAAAAAGCTGCAACGATTATCATTAGTGATCCACTCCATCAGTTGATTGTATTCTCAAGTAAAACTGCAGATATTCTCCGTCCGCTTATCAATCACGATGCTTCGGTAGGAAACAATGCCAATGACACTAAGGTTTTGAGTGAAGGCAAAACAATTCCAACGACAGGTTGGGTTGTGCAGATTGTTATGCCGGCAGAAGAAGCCTTTATGCCGATCCGCCATATGGAAACCGTTATCTATGAAATCGCGTTGTTCCTGACTTTGTTATCATCGGGAGGAGTATGGTTTCTCGTAAAACATGCACTGCGCCCGCTGGATAAAGTGACGCATACCATACGCCTAATGGCGGAGGATGCTGCAGGAAATATGCATGCTCTGCCGCGAAAGGGTGACAACGAAATTAGGGAACTGACTGATAATTTTAATTTGTTAGTGAAACAACGTCTTCGGTCAGAGGCGGCACTACGTCAAAGTGAGGCCCGGCTTGCACGCGCTGAATTGGCGTCGAAATCAGGGAACTGGGAATTTCACCTGAGAGAACAAAAGGTTATTGCTTCCATCGGTGCAAAAAGCATTTATGGTTTGCATAAAGAAGAGTACGAATTCACGGAAATCAAAAAAGCAGCATTGTCAGAATATCGCACTATGCTGGATGCTGCGATGAAAGCACTGATTGAGGATGATATACCATATAACGTCGAGTTCAGAATACGGACGTTAGATACGGGAGAGCTGAGAGATATTCACTCGATTGCTTACTTTGACAAAGAAAAACAAATCATTTTCGGTGTTGTTCAAGATGTGACTGAACGATTAAACATTCAAAGAACATTAGAACAGGAAGAGCTACGGCGGCGTATTTTTCTGGAGCAATCTCAGGAAGGGGTAGCGGTGCTCCGTCAGGATGGCAGTCTGGCTGAGTGGAATCCTGCTTTCGCTCAAATGTTAGGATATTCCGAGCAGGAGATGGGTCATCTTAATGTCAAAGATTGGGATAGCAAGTTAAAGCATGAGGAGATTGATGACATCACCCATACCCTTGGGTTGGGTCATCTCTCGATTGAAACACAACATCGGCGAAAAGATGGCCGCTATTACGACGTTGAAGTCAATATCAGCGGCGTTGAATGGGCGGATCAATATTATTTATTCTGTTTGCACCATGATATTACTGATAGAAAACAATCAGAGCTCGCATTACGCGAGAGTGAAGCGCGTTTCCGGGCAATCATCGAGGCATCACCGATTCCTTATGCCTTAAACGATGAACATTTTAATATTACTTATCTCAACCCCGCCTTTGTCAGGACTTTTGGCTATACGTTGCAAGACATTCCTACGATAGCTGACTGGTGGCCAAAAGCTTATCCTGACCCAGCCTATCAGCAGCAGATCATGACTGACTGGATGGCTCATATGGCGAAGGCTGAACGCGAAAAACAGACATTTGAACCGATAGAAGCAAATATTCGATGCAAAGATGGTGAAACACGTACTGTATTAGTTGCAGCAGAACCCCTTAATGGTTCGTTTCATGAACTGCATGTTGTCTCATTTTTCGATATTACCAGTATCAAAAAGGCAGAAGCATCGCAGCGTTTGGCTGCAACCGTATTTTCTCATGCACGTGAGGGCATTCTTATAACTGGGGCGGATGGAACCATTCTGGATGTCAATGGCATGTTTAGCGAGATCACGGGCTATAGCCGTGACGATGTGATCGGGAAAAGTGCTCAAATGTTCAATCCGGCCAAACATGCTAAAACCTCTTACGCTCATATGTGGCGGGCGTTGAAACGCAATGGTTACTGGGCAGGTGAAATGTGGAACTGCCGGAAAAGTGGGGCACTCTTCCCTGAAATGGTAACCATCAGTGCCGTTCGTGATCAACAGGGTAATACACAACAATATGTTGTACTTTTTTCTGATATCTCTGAGGCCAAAGCGCATGAACATCGGTTGGAAACGATGGCACATTACGACCCACTGACAGGGTTACCTAATCGTTCGCTTTTGTCTGATCGTCTGCAGCAGGCAATGGCCCAATCCTCGCGTTACAAAAAATCCATTGCGGTGTGTTATCTCGATCTGGATGGTTTCAAGCAGGTTAATGACACTTATGGTCATGAGGTCGGTGATCAGTTATTAATTGCGTTAGCCGCACAGATGCAACAAACACTGCGTAAATCAGATACGCTAGCAAGAATTGGTGGCGATGAATTTGTGGTGGTCTTGGATGGTTTGGTTGATAGAGAGTCATCTCTAGCGAGTGCAGAACGCCTGGTTCAGGCGGCGGCTCACCCGGTGATGGTGGGTGAGTTACAACTACAAGTATCAGCCAGTCTAGGTATTACCTTCTATCCACAAGAGGTGGCCATAGATGCTGATCAGCTGTTACGTCAGGCTGATCACGCAATGTATCTGGCAAAACAGTCAGGGAAAAATCGGTATTGTCTGTTCAAAACCTACTATACCGAGGTTGTTTAAAGCCACCGTATAGGTGGCTTTTTAGTTGCACAACATAGAATGTCCTTTATGACCACTGTTTATCGATAGCATCCAGCCCCGCATTTTGTAAATCTTCAGGGCTCATCAAGATGCGGAACTTACATGCCCCATTGAGCTTCAAAAAGAAGGGCTCTGCATAGAATGGCACATCGGATGGCTGATTTACATTGACCACGAGGAGTGCGCCGCGTTTTCCGTCTTGCTCCGTAAAGTATGTCATTTCTGGTTTAATCGTTTCGAGAATACTGCCTATAACAGCCCCAATCTTGCCATTGATGACAAGGGAGTTGAACGGTTCAAGAGGGAATTCGACAGTAAGTAGCATTTTCATGGAATGTCTCCTTCTAATTGCGGCATTTGACAGCGTTGCCGCCTACGCCTGACACAGTCAGATAGTGAAATATGTCATTCGATGAGAAGACTGCAGGAGCTATGACGAATTCATTTTTGCTTCGAGGTGATAAAAGAGGCACAGCCTGAATAGCCTTATATAAATATAGCAGAAAGTGGCAAATTAAATGCTTCTTAATATGTGAAGGAATGATTTTTCCTCATGCCTCTTATGACGATAATTCGATTGTCATCTGTTGCCCGTTTCTTTAACGGAAATTGCCGAGCTGAGTCAGTCTGAGTTAGAACTGATATTAAGTGCGGCGATCAATACCGCTGATATGAAAAATATGCCGTTTGAAGTGACATTGGCTGCGTTAAGAAACGCAATATCACGCGTTAATCTATTGGCATCTCAGGTTTAGGTTTAAACCAGTCGGTAAACTCAGACAATAACGCCGTATCTGCTTTGGGCCGGTGTACCAGATAATAGGCGGCACCGGTTTTCACTGTGTCTGGAAATGGCATTACGAGCCGGTGCATTTTTATGTCTTCTGCCACCAGGCTGATATCAGCCATGGCGATCCCAAACCCCTGAATGGCCGCACTGATCGCTAAATCCATCGTGTCGAACTGTTGATTGCGTCGCATAATTTGTTCATCCATCGATTGACTTTGGAGCCATAACTTCCAGTCCCGCTGATCATGTGTCGGGTGCAGAAAAGTCATCCGGGCCAGATTTTCAATACTGAAATTATTTGCCACGTTGTCGCATAAATGCGGTGCCATCACCGGAGAAATGACCTCATCAAACAACTTATAAGCATGCCGAAATGGAGTCGTGTCTTCTGAAAAGATAATGGCTACATCGTAGTTTTCCGTTTTGAAATCAATGCCATGATCGGTCGTGGTGGTCAGGGAAACATGCATTTCCGGATTTTCCTGTTCCAGTTTTACCAAACAGGGGAGCAACCATCGCAGTGCACACGTCGGAGCCTTCAGGCGGATCACGCTATTTTCACGACAGGCCTTATCGGTCGCTTTAAATAACTGCTCAAATGCACCTTTGAGTTCCGGCAATAAGTTCAAACCCTGTTGGGTTAACCGTAGCCCTCGCGCATGACGATGAAATAAGGCAAATCCAAAGTAATCTTCCAGCGTAGCAATCTGGCGACTGACCGCACCTTGCGTCACAAATAACTCTTCTGCCGCCCGCGTTAAATTGAGGTGTCTGGCGGTCACCACAAAAGCATGCAGGGCATTCAGGGGGGGAATTCGTTTATTCATTGCTACCTTCGAGTCATGCATTTTTCTCATGGCTATTATGACAACAATTCGATTGTGACAACAAGGTGAGAAACGTTTAATGAGTATCAATGAGTTCTGTCGATACGGGAAAAAACGGAGATACCATGACGATCGAAACCCCAGTGCAACTACAGTCAAAACTACCGGATGTAGGCACGACCATCTTCACTGTTATCGGTCAGTTATCCAGCCAATATCAGGCTATTAATCTTTCTCAGGGAGCCCCCAATTTTCCCTGTGATCCTAAATTGATACAGCACGTCACGCAGGCTATGCAGCAGGGAGATAACCAATATGCACCAATGTCGGGGCTGGTCTCGCTCAAAGAGATGTTGGCGGCTAAAGTACACACACTTTATGGCCAGAAATATGATATCAACAGTGAAATTGCCATTACCGCAAGTGCCAGTGAGGGGTTGTATTCTGCGATTTCTGCACTGGTTCATCCCGGTGATGAAGTCATTTATTTTGAACCTTCTTTTGACAGTTACGCGCCGATCGTTCGTCTGCAAGGCGGCATCCCTGTTGCGTTGAAATTATCGGTGCCGGAGTTTTCAATTGACTGGGATGAAGTGCTGGCGGCGGTGAATTCACGCACCCGCATGATCATTATCAATACCCCACATAATCCCAGTGCGCAGGTGTTGAACCCAGCTGATTTGGCGCAACTGGCAAAAATCACCAGAAATACCAACATCGTGATTTTGTCTGATGAGGTGTATGAACATATTGTCTTTGACGGCCAAAAACATCACGGGATGGCAACCCATACTGAATTAGCGGCGCGCAGTGTCATCGTCTCTTCCTTCGGAAAAACGTTTCATGTGACCGGCTGGCGAGTAGGGTACTGTTTAGCACCGACAGAGCTGATGCGTGAAATTTTAAAAGTGCATCAATTTATGATGTTTTCGGCAGATACCCCGATGCAGTATGCCTTTGCCGAATACATGCAAGACCCACAAACTTATCTGCATTTGTCTTCGTTTTATCAGCAAAAACGAGATTTGATGATCGAGCATCTAAAAGATGCACCGTTCCGATTACTGCCGTCAGCCGGGTCTTTTTTCATGCTGGCCAGTTATGCTCATTTTAGCGATGAAAATGACAGTGACATGGTGAAACGACTGATCACCGATTATGGGGTGGCAACGATACCGCTTTCTGCCTTCTATACCGATGGCACAGATAACAAACTGATTCGATTGTCGTTTGCAAAAGATGACGCCACTATCTGTGCCGGTGCAAAAGCACTGTGCCAGGTCAAACCACGCTGAGAAGGGAGAGTGAAATGTCTGTGAGTTTCTCTCCATCTCGAGTCGCGGCTATTCAGATGAACAGTCTTGACCAAGTACAGAATAATCTTGATCTGGCCGCCGAACTGGTTGCCGCTGCAGCAGAAGAAGGGGCACAGTTTGTTTTGTTGCCCGAATATTTCTACTTCATGGGCAAAGAAGATCAGGATCGCCTGGCATTTAGTGAAGATATAGGAAATGGCCCAATTCAGCGCTTTTTGTCGAATCTAGCCAGACATCATCAGATCTGGATTTCTGGCGGTACTGTGCCGATTCAGAGTGAAGATCCGTTGCATCTTTATAACAGTAATCTGTTATTTGACGATGAAGGCCACTGCGTTGGCCGCTATGACAAAATCCACCTTTTTGGGTTTAAAGACAGCACCGAAAGCTACGCTGAATCAGACACATTAAAGCCGGGCAATACGGTGACCACGTTTACGACACCCATTGGTCAGATCCGGGCTTCTGTGTGTTATGACCTGCGTTTTCCAGAACTATATCGTCTGGCGCCGAACTGCGATCTGATCACGGCCCCGGCGGCGTTTACCTACACCACCGGCGCTGCGCACTGGGAAATATTGTTACGTTGCCGGGCAATAGAAAATCAGTGTTATGTCATCGCTGCCGCCCAAACCGGAATGCATCCCAGTGGGAAACGAACATTCGGGCACAGCATGATCATTGACCCATGGGGCAATGTTATGGCTGAAAAGGCCGATGGGAATGGTTTTGTCATTGCGGATCTGGATCTACAGCGCATGAATACCATCCGTCAGAATTTACCGTCGTTACAAAACCGTGTTTTATAACCTTGTTAACATTCGTGTTTATCACCTGAGAAGGATCTTGAAATGAAAAAGTTAAACAAGCTGGTATTGTCACTGGGCTTATTATCATCTGCAGCGGCTCTGGCCCAAACCGAACTGCGCTTTGGCCTTGAAGCGGAATATCCGCCATTTGAAAGTAAGAATGCATCGGGTGAACTGGAAGGTTTCGATATTGAATTAGGAAAGGCGATTTGCAAGGTAGGTCATTTTAAATGTTCGTGGGTGGAAAGTTCTTTCGATACGCTGATCCCTGGTTTACAGGCCAAGAAGTTTGATGTGATCAATTCAGCCATGAATATCACCGAGCAACGGAAACAGGCGATTGATTTTACCAATCCCATTTACCGTATTCCTTCGCAACTGGTGGGTAAACCGGGTCAAGGGCTTGAACCAACCGTCGAATCATTAAAAGGGAAAAATATCGGCGTGCTGCAAGGCTCAATTCAGGAGGTATTTGCTAAAGCCCATTGGGAGCCTAAAGGCGTTACCGTGACGTCATATAAAGATCAGAATCTGGTGTATAACGATCTGGCTGCAGGGCGCCTAGATGCCACTTTGGTGATGGCCGCAGCGGGTCAGGCAGGTTTTTTAGATAAGCCGGAAGGAAAGGGTTTTGCCTTCATCGGAAAACCGGTAGAAGACAGCAAAATCTTAGGTAGTGGTATTGGTTTCGGTTTACGGAAAGGCGATAGCAAACTGACAAACGATCTGAACAAAGCGATTAAGAAAGTGCAGGATGACGGTACTGTCACTAAACTCGCGAAAAAATACTTCACTGGCTTTGATGTCTCTGTGAAATAAGGAACAACAGGCGATATCGGGTCGGTGCATGATCTGATTCGCCTTATCATTTCCATACCAACGGAGAGCGGGTCTCCGCTGTATTTACAAAGATTCAATAACGGGTTCAAGTAGTACATTGCTTTGAAACGCATCCTGCGTTCCTTTCCGTTGAAATTGAGTGATTAGCCGATCTAAGGTCAGCAATCGTTCCGCAAGCGCATTGATACCAGCCGTTGTTTTATCGCTGCGGGTTGTCGATTCTTCAGCCAGTGTTTTGATGTTGAATACATTATGACTGAGTTCTTCTGTCACGTTTGCTTGCTGGCCGACCGCCTGCGCAATTTGGGTGCCTGCAGCGGCTATTTGTTGCAACATGGCATCAATTTTTTCAAGGATCAGCCCTGTGTTTTGTGCTTTATCCTGACAGGTGGCCGACAGTTTTTGTCCTGATTCCATGGCCTGTTCTGCTTTGCTGGCGCTACTTTGTAATTCACTGATCATGTTTTGAATTTCACTGGTCGATGACTGCGTTTTAATGGCTAATGCACGAATTTCATCTGCAACCACCGCAAAGCCTCGACCATGTTCTCCAGCTCTGGCTGCTTCAATAGCGGCATTCAGTGCCAACAGATTCGTTTGATTAGCAATGTTATTGATAACATCCAGAACATGCTCAATAGCCCGGCAATCGCCTGCCAATGCTTTGATTACCGCCTGGGAGCGGGTAATTTCATTGTGCATCCCGACCACTGCGCCAATTGTGCCTTCGACGCTTTCTCTTCCTTCGCTGGATAGATGTGTCGCTTGGTCAATCGAGAGTGAAGTATCTGCCGCACTTTGAGAGACTTCGCGGATGGAGTTGCTCATTTCTGATACGGCAGTGGCCACCATGTCTGTTTCGGCACGTTGTTGTTCCAGATTACGAGTAATTGACATGACATTGTTCACGTCATTGCCAACGGCATTGAGAATGCCATGACTGGTTTCCCCGGTTCTGGCTACAACAGCTCGCAGTTCAGCCTCACTCATTAATGCCGACAGCTCAATGGCGGCTAAGTCATCGACTTTTCCGGTATAAATTAATTGCATTAACGGGTTATCAAAACGTTGACGTGCTTTTTGACTTAATTTCTGTAATCGTTTTGCTTGTTTATGGTTCATCAATAACGCGACGACAATCATAAAAACAGCGAGTGACAGAAGAGGGGTATTAAAACCAAACATCAATGTCCAGCTTAAAATCAGTGTATTCAGAATAAGAATACCTTGCAGCCAAGTTGCCGAGGCAATTTTGGGCAGGCGTAATGCGAGCGGGGTCTGGTTGTTTCTTAACTGAGCATAAATTTTTTCTGCACGTTTCTTTTCTTCATCGCCCGGCGCGACGCGTACGGATTGATATTCCATGATTTTACCCTGAGCATTTCGTATCGGGGTTACAAATGCATTGACCCAATAATGATCTCCATTCTTGCAACGATTCTTAACCAAACCCATCCAACTGCGACCCTGTTTAATATGTTGCCACATATCTGCAAATGCCTGAGGGGGCATATCAGGATGACGCACAATGTGATGAGGCTTATTACGCAGTTCATCAAGTGTGAACCCTGCAATGTCACAAAAATGAGCATTGGCATCGGTGATATGGCTTTGTAAATCCGTAGTGGAAATGAGATTCAACTCGGGTGAATACATTCTTTCTTTTTGGGTGACGGGCTGATTATTTTTCACTTGGTTCTCCAGAGTAAATATCAGGAATTGACAGATACGAGATAGATCGACCGCAAGGAAATGATCTAGATCAATTTTCATACAGCATTTTTTGCGCCAAATAAAAATCGTTACCAATATCTCTTATTAGAGGGGGCGAAAGGCGTGATCTTGCAAAACGCAATTCTGTCCGTGCATTTTGCAATTGCAAAATTCAATGCTGTATCGAATCAGCAAAGGGGAAAACTAAAAGTTAGCTAGGTCTAATATATGTATGACGATGATCACACAATGAAAATGTAACAGTTACATCGCAGCGGCTTTTACAAAATTACAACATCGATCACACCGGCTGAACCGTTTTAGCGCCATATTTAGCGCCATACCAAGCCTCTGAAAGCAAACCTTGTTACATTGTTACAAAGAAAGAGGGCTTTTGGAGCTGTAAAACGCAGTGTTTTACTGCTTAGTAAGCGGAAATTAACAAAGGATGATCAAATGAACATGAAAACTGTGAGCTTTGCTGTTCTTGCTACATTGGTTGCGGCAGCTTCTGCACAAGCAATGGCAGCGCCAACCGAAATCAAAGTTTGGCGTCATGATACCAATGAAAAAGAGATCGCCGCTTCTAAAGCTGCAGTAGAACGCTTCAACAAAAGCCAGAACGAATACAAAGTCGTAATGGAGATGATTCCTGAAGGCGCCTATACACAAACTATCAATGCCGCTGCGTTAGCGGGGAAATTGCCTTGTGCTCTGGATATGGACCAACCAGTTGTTCCTAATTTTGCCTGGGCTGGAAATCTGGTGGAATTAAATGGTCTGATCCCTGCGCCATTGCTGGAACAGTTAAACAGCGTAGGTAAAGGTACTTACAAAGGCAAAGTTTACTCTGTTGGTCAATTTGACGTATCACTGGCATTGTTCACACGTCAGAGCATCCTCAATAAATATGGTATTCGCAAAGCAACTATCGATAAGCCATGGACCAAAGACGAATTCAACGAAATTCTGGCGAAGCTGAAAAAATCTGGTGAATTCCGTTATCCATTCGACATCAACACCAGCTGGAGTGGTGAATGGTATTCCTACGGGTTTGGTCCTTTCCTGCAAAGCTTTGGTGGGGATGAAATCAACCGTTCTACCTATCTGGAATCAGAAGGTGTCTTGAATGGCGATAAAGCCGTTGCATTTGGTAACTGGCTGCAGTCATTGGTTAAAAACAAATATATCGATCGTAAACCGACGGATGATAAAGGCTTCCTGCAAGGCAAGGTTGCTATTCACTATAACGGCTCGTGGGCGGTGGGTGATATGACCAAAGCTTACGGTGATGATTTAGCTATTTTACCGGTGCCTGATTTTGGTAATGGCCCAGTCATTGGTGGTGGTTCATGGCATTGGGGCATTAGCAAAGCCTGTCCTAACAAGGAAGGTGCGGCTAAATGGCTGACATTCCTGATCACACCGGAAGAGATTGCAGCGATGTCAAACGCAACCAGCCTGATTCCGAATACTGCCGCGGCGGCTGCCATGACAGAGAATTATAAGGCTGGCGGAAAATGGCGCATATTCTACGATTTCTCTAAGAAATTCGCCAAAATGCGTCCAGAAACCCCAGCATATCCTGTGATCACCAGCAGTTTTGCTAAAGCTGTTAATGACATTCTTGATGGCAACGATGTACAGGATTCTTTAGACAAAGCTGTACAAACCATCGACCGCAACATTCAAGACAACAATGGATATGGGTTTAAAAAATAATCCATAGGTCTGTAGTCGGGCCCGTGCAACGCGGGCCTTTCCTGATGTTCAGATAGGGCGTAAATGATGACCGATTCAGCATTTATTCAACCACCGCCAATGGCGCGGACAAAAAAGAATGACAGCCTGATGCGGCGTCAGCGGTTTTACGGCTGGCTCATGGGCAGTCCGGCATTTCTGGGATTGATCCTTTTCATCTTTGTTCCATTTGTGATGGCAATTATTTTGTCTTTCACCAATCAACGATTGTTATCACCGAATCCTACCGAAGGGGTTGGATTTCGTAATTATGATCGTCTGCTTGCCGTGACTTGGTTAAAGCAGGATGCACAACATGATGAGCAGAATCATGTGCTGCTCGACGCAAAAGGGGAACCGCAATTCGAACGCTTGCGTAAAGTCCTGCGTCAGAATGAATCTTATAAAGGATATGACGAACTCTCGACGTTTACTTTTAGTGATTCGCGCGTCGTGATATTGGCAAAAGATCCACTGTTTATTAAGTCGTTTATCAATACGATCAAATTCGCCTTCATGGTCATTCCACTGCAATGTGGTGCGGCTTTGTTACTGGCATTGCTGGTCAATATGGGGTTGAAAGGAACGAACTTTTTCCGAACCGCCTATTTTGCTCCCGTCGTCACCTCGATGGTGGTGGTGTCGATCGTATGGACATTTCTTTACCACAAAGACATTGGGCTGGTGAATGAATTCCTGAACAAAATCTCATTTGGCATGATCGGTAAGATCAATTGGCTGGGTGATCCTAAATGGTCGATGCCTGCCATCGTGATCATGTCTGCTTGGCAGGGTGCGGGTTATCAGATGTTAATTTTTCTGGCTGGTTTGCAGAACATCCCGGAAGATTTATATGAAGCTGCATCATTAGATGGCGCCAATAGCTGGCAGAAATTCCGTAATGTCACGCTGCCGGGTCTGCGCAACACCACCATCTTCGTCATTATCTCTACTACCATCGCGGCATTTGGCTTGTTTACCCAAGTTGATGTCATGACCGGTGGCGGGCCGTCTGATTCGACCTCCACAGTCATGTATCACGCTGTTCGCAAAGGCTTCCGTGAACAGGATATTGGCTATGGTGCCACGATCAGTGTGGTGTATTTCCTTGTCATTCTGGCGATTGCACTGGGTCAGAAATACTACTTCGACAAGCGGGAGAAATAATCATGGTTTCCTCATCTCAAATGGTTGATCCACGCTTTATCTACAAACGTTTGCTGACTTATGCGGCGTTGTTATTGCTGGCTTATATTTTCTTGTTTCCTCTGGTTTTCATGATCATGTCGTCATTTAAACCACAGCAGCAAATATTCACTGATTTGTTCTCAATCCGGGCGTTATTGCCGGTGGGTGATATTTCATTGAATAACTATATTGCTGTCTTTGAAAAAAGCGCGATCAAGACCATGTTCGTGAACTCTATGTTCATTACGGGTTCCACCGTATTGCTTGGGTTATTGGTCAACAGTCTTGCCGCGTTTTCTTTGTCACGCTTGCGCTGGACCGGTCAGAATTTCGTTCTGGCGGCGATCATTGCGCTCTTGATCATTCCTTTTGAAGCGATCTCCGTTCCTTTGCTGATGCTGGTGGCGCATCTGCCCTGGATCGGCTGGGAAAATGGTCAGCTCATTCTGGAAAGTTCATGGCTGAACACCTTGCATGTTCAAATATTACCCATGGTTGCGAATGCCTTTTCTATCTTCCTGTTTTATCAGTTCTTTCGTGATATTCCGAAAGACTTCGATGAAGCTGCTGCGATTGATGGTGCCACACCTTGGCAGATCTATTGGAAGGTTATCGTGCCGATGTCAGGCCCTGTGTTTGCAACGGTAGCTATCCTGCAATTCCTGAACATGTGGAACCAATACCTGTGGCCAATCATGGTGGTTCAAGGCGAATCAGCCCGGCCATTGCAACCTGGTATCCAGCAATTCTTTGGTACTACGACCGAATGGGGCGAGATCATGGCTTACGCCAGCATGGTGACGATCCCTGTATTGATCGTGTTCCTGTTGTTCCAGAAAAAGTTTGTCAGAAGTATGGCGAGTGCCGGCGTGAAAGGCTGATTGGCATTTCGCATTGATATGAAGATTTGAAAGAAGGATAACCAGAATGGCTGATTTAAAACTGAATAAAGTCATTAAGCGTTTCGGTGCAGTTCAAACCATTCATGGGGTGGATCTGGATATAAAACATGGCGAGTTTGTGGTCTTTGTTGGCCCGTCTGGATGTGGTAAATCCACATTACTGCGCATGATCGCCGGTTTGGAAACCATCTCTGATGGCGAAGTGATTATCGACGGTTTGACAGTGAATGACGTGTCTCCGTCTGATCGCGGAATTGCCATGGTGTTTCAGTCATATGCGCTTTATCCGCATATGACAGTGAAAGAAAACATGAGTTTCGGATTGCGTCTGGCGAAGCGTCCTAAAGACGAAATTGAACAACGGGTAGGCGAAGCCGCGCGCATTCTGAAGCTAGAACATTTATTGGATCGCTTGCCAAAACAACTGTCTGGGGGTCAGCGTCAGCGTGTCGCGATTGGTCGTACCATAGTACGGAATCCGAAGGTGTTTTTATTTGACGAACCACTCTCGAATCTGGATGCGGAATTGCGTGTGCAAATGCGCGTGGAGATTTCCAAACTGCACGAGCAATTGGGCAACACCATGGTCTATGTGACACATGATCAGGTAGAAGCCATGACCATGGCTGACAAGATCGTCGTATTACGTGATGGTCGTGTTGAGCAGGTCGGCGCTCCGTTGGAACTTTATCATAACCCTGTAAATCAATTTGTAGCTGGGTTTATCGGCTCTCCGCGCATGAATTTCCTGAACGCCAAAGTGCTGCAGGTGGACAACAACAAAGCCACGCTGGAGCTTGCTGGTGGGGAACAATTCAGCATGACATTAGATCGCGCCGTAACAGTCGGTGATGTCTTGTTGATGGGGATTCGTCCTGAACATCTGGAAATTGATGTTGAAGGTGATGTCAATATTGCATTGAAAGTCGATGTTGTTGAAGCACTGGGCGGGACGACATTCGCATACACCCAATATGCGGACGAAGATCAAGTCGTAGTTGTCACTGATGGTAGCCATCTCATTCCACGTGGAAAAACGATTAAGGCAAGCTTCAAGCTTGAACATGTGCACCTGTTTGATACGGATACGGCAAGCAGTTTGTTACAGCAACAGAAAGCACCGATCGTTGCCAAGATTTTATCTGCTGCCTGATTTGAGAGAGGTCATTAATGTCAGTGAATAAAGACAAGCTACTGCACGACGTAGTCAGCCTGCTGAGCAAAAAACACGGTGATAAAAATTTATCCGAATTTTTAGTTCGTCTCGGTGCTCAATTCAATGAAGTGTATGCCAAGTTCGCTCGTCTCTATGGCGAGCGGGCTGATTTTTCCAACCGATTTTCTGAACTGGTGTTAGCGCTGGCCGATATGTATCTGGCGCGAGATCCTGAATTGCGCGAACTCGATCGGCAGCGTGAAGAAAACAAAGATTGGATCATGAGTCCGAACTGGGTCGCGACTATGTTGTATGTCGATCGGTTCAGCAAAAATCTGAAAGGATTTATGCAGAAGATCGACTATCTGGAAGAGTTAGGCGTGAACTATGTGCATCTGATGCCATTGCTGAAGATGCCACAAGAGGCCAATGACGGCGGTTATGCTGTCAGTGATTATCGTACGGTTGAAAAGCGTTTTGGTTCGATGGCGGATATCCGCAAGATAGCCCAAACGTTCCGCACCAAGAATATGCTGCTGGAATTGGATCTGGTCTTAAACCATACCTCTAATGAGCATGAGTGGGCGAAAAAAGCGCTGCAGGGTGAGAAAGAATATCAGGACATGTATTACATGTATGATGACCGTACGATGCCTGATGCGTTTGAACAAACTCTGCCGGAAATTTTCCCGGAAAATGCACCGGGGAATTTCACCTATCTGCCAGCCATCAACAAATGGGTGTTTACGGTTTTTAACACCTACCAATGGGATCTGAACTATACCAACCCGAAAGTCTTTATTGAGATGATCAAGATCCTGCTCAATCTGGCGAATCAGGGAGTGGACGTTCTGCGACTTGATGCTGTGGCATTTATGTGGAAAAAGCTGGGTACGCAGAGCCAGAACTTAGACGAAGCCCATATCCTGTTGCAGCTGTTTAAGGCGTGTACCAAGATTGCCGCGCCCGGCGCGATCTTCAAAGCAGAAGCGATTGTGCAGCCCGTTGAGATTGTGAAATACCTCGGGGGTGGCACGGTTGACGAATGTGAAATTGCTTATAACGCCTCCTACATGGTGTATTTGTGGGATGCGATGGCAACGCAGAACAAGCGTATTCTGGAGCATGGTCTGCAGAACATCCCGCGTTTACCGAAAGGGACCACGTGGATCAATTACATCCGTTGCCACGATGATATTGGCTTAGGTTATGCCGATCAGGACATTCTGGCTGCTGGTTATAACCCGTTCGATCACAAGCAGTTCATGATTTCCTATTATGTCGGGGAGTTTGCGGGCAGCCCCGCCAAAGGCCAACGCTTCATGTATAACCCGAAAACACAGGATGCGCGGATCACCGGGGCAACCGCCACGTTACTGGGGTTAGAGAAAGGGTTGGAAGAGGGGAATGCGGAACTGATTGAACAAGCCATCCGGAAAACGTTGCTGATGCACAGCGGCATTATGTCCTTTGGCGGCATACCACTGGTGTATTACGGTGATGAACTGGCTTGTACGAACGACTATTCCTTCCTGGAAGATCCGACTAAACAAGATGATAACCGTTGGTTGAACCGTCCGATCATCGACTGGAAGAAAGCGGCGAAACGTAACGAAGTCGGCACGATTGAACATCGGGTATTCAGTGCATTACAGCGGATGATCGCTTTGCGTAAAACGATCCCTGAGTTTTACAACGAAAATAACTATCAGATGGTGCACAACGAAAATACACATGTCTTTTCATTTATGCGTGAACGTGACTGGCATAAGACGCTGGTACTGATGAATATGTCTGCCCAACAGCAAACGTTATCACAAGCCATTCTGGAGCAAACTGGTTTTGGTCATTATGTTTATGACCAATATCAGCAGCAGGATATTTCGCTAGAAAACGGTGTGATCGCCTTGGAACCTTTCCAGTTCCTCTGGCTGAAACAGAAATAATTTACCCCTGTGTAATGCATTGGCCGCCTTCGGGCGGCCTTTTTTTATCTGATGCGTTAACCCGTCAGGAGCTATAAAAGAGAGGGTTTTTGCCAGCCATTTTCCTGCCAGGCTTGTAACACAGTGACGATCAGTTCGTGGTCATCAAATTCCGGCATCCCCGACACGGTGATTGTACCAATACAACCCGAACCTAAAATTCGTAACGGGAAGCTGCCACCGTGAGGAGCATAGTCGCGATCAGGCAACCCCATTTTGCGCTGCAGATCCGTGTCATCGCGTTTCAATCCAAGCCCGATCGCCAATGAACTGCGTTGCAGTAATTGAACGACATTCCGTTTCCGGCGAGCCCAATCAGCATTGCTGGGCGCACTGCCGGGCATGGCACAGACAAACAACATCCGACCAAAAGCTTCAATTTCGATGTGTACGGCTGCTTGATTGAGTGAGGCGGCCAATTGAAGTGTACAACCCAATTCCCAGGCTAATGCTTCATTAAATACAGGCCATTGCAGCGATTCTTCCTGCTGACGTATTTCCATCAGTGAATCATTTAATTCAAGCAAATTCATTTTATTATCTCCGGATAATATGGATATATAGCCTGAGAATGCGCTTCCTTTTTGAACTATTCCTGTGCGTATTGCGCCAGTTTTTTATTTAAGGCTTCGGCCAGTTCTGCGGGTTCTTCCACCAGATTCTCTTCACCTTGAAGAGGGAATACCGTGACGGAAATACCATCCTGTGTCAGACCATCAATCCAGCGTTCCAACCAGATTTTCAGGGTGATGGATTGCGGTTGATAGTTTTTCAGGTCATCGACAGCCCATAGTTTTGCATAATCAGGATGAGGCCATACCGGCAGGCATGTTTCATCATTATCTGAGTTAAGAAACAGCAACCCGTTTTCATCCTTCAAGGCCCATAATTCACCGCTACGTGCGACTTTGCTGAGGAAGTATTCATAACGATAATCAGCATTCAATTTTAGGGCTGCATTGCGTTCCAGGTCTGTCAGTTCGTAACTCATAGCGTGTCATGATCCAATAATGAAGATAAAGCATGATGATCCCATCGGTCTGCCGGTTGTGTAAACAGAATTAATGCGTTATTCAGAGCATAGAACCGAATCATTCTGTTTGCCTGGTTAGATGTGTTTATTAAATAAACAGTCAGGATTGGCAATAATAAATAAGGCTTGCTTGTTTATAACTATCTGATTACTATTCTGGCCTCTGACGCGGGGTGGAGCAGCTTGGTAGCTCGTCGGGCTCATAACCCGAAGGTCGTAGGTTCAAATCCTGCCCCCGCAACCAAATTTTAAAAGCCGCTTTTAAAGCGGCTTTTTTGTTTTCGGTTTGCAGCATACGCGTATTGCGTCTGGCTATATTGTTCGATAATTGCGCTATTATTTTAATCGTTTAAAGATGATTTGTTTTTCATCTAATCATTTTTCGGAATTAAAAGCTTGTAATTTGTTTTGTTTCCAACTATTATCATTCTCATTGACGCGGGATGGAGCAGCTTGGTAGCTCGTCGGGCTCATAACCCGAAGGTCGTAGGTTCAAATCCTGCTCCCGCAACCAAATTTAAAGGCCACTTTCAGAAGTGGCCTTTTTCGTTTCTTAATCCATTCTCATTTCTCTCGTTTGCTCTCATTTATTTCTATTATTTGTTTAGAGCATCTGATCTTTTGAACCAAAATTTTTCTGACCTTCATTGAGATAAAAGTCAAAAAGAGAAGGAAAATTATGGTCTAGTATTAACTCAGAAGAATGAAGACAACAGGAAGCTACAAGATGTCGATCAATAAATCGTTACGGGCGCAATTATTGATTCTGCAGGGATGCACGGTGATTCTGCTTATTATTATTGCCTTGTTTTGTTTTCGCTATTTGTCACAGGCGGTAACGTCATATGGTGATCTTCTTGCGGGCCCGCTGAAAGAATCTCAATTGGTAGATAATGCAAATCTGGAATTCAAAATCCAGGTACAGGAATGGAAGGATGTATTGTTACGCGGGAAAAACCCGGAGAATTTGAATAAATATTGGCAGCAATTTGAGACACAAGAAAAGAAAGTTAGGACAATACTGACCGATTTACAGTCACTGGCTACCCGGCAGCAAAACACGGTGTTGGTACTACAGATAAAAGAATTGATCGAAGAACATACCCGATTAGGCATTTCTTATCGGAAAGGAAGAGATGCATTTCTGGCTGCTAATGCAGATCCTTATATGGGTGATAAGGCCGTAAAGGGAATTGATCGTGTTACCAGTGAAAAAATGTCTGTATTGGCTAAGCAACTGCATGAGCAAAGTGACAATGAATCAGCATTGATTCTTCAGCATTCAAATAAGGCAATCATCATCGGGGTCGTGATTATTATTACTTCCAGCCTATTTGTCATATTAGCCAGTATCTGGTTAATTAACCGCCGGATTCTAAATCCTATTCGTGAAGTGATTGCGTATATTTCACAATTAAGTCAAGGTCGTTTTGAGCTGCGTTTTGTAAACCATCGAGAAGATGAACTGGGTGCATTAGCCAAATCAGCCAGCATATTACGTGATTCTCTCTTCCATACCTTTACTCAATTGAAAAGCAGTATTGATCACCTTGACCTTTCCAGCTCACAGTTAAAAGCCACATCCACCGTTATGGCATCAGGCACTCGAGATCAATTAGCCCGAGCTGATTTAGTTGCAACCGCAGTTCATGAAATGGCGGCAACAGCAAAGGATGTCGCAAATAGTACCTCGATTGCTGCCAGTGCTGCTGATCAGGCTAATCAGGCTGCGAATAACAGTGAACGAGTCATGCAATCTACCATTTCTATGATCACTGAGATGAGTAATGAAATAGAAAATACCGCGCATGTGATTCAACAGTTAGATATAGATAGCCGTCGAATTACAACGGTGTTGGAGGTGATTCGTAGTATTGCAGATCAAACAAATTTACTGGCATTAAATGCCGCGATTGAAGCGGCCCGGGCAGGGGAATATGGTCGAGGATTTGCAGTAGTTGCCGATGAAGTTAGAACATTAGCTAAACGTACTGCAGATTCTACGGCTGAGATTAATACGATTATCGCTACGGTTCAAAGTGGAACTAGCGATGCCGTTCAAGCTATTGCCAGCAGTCATCAAATAAGTGGAGACAGTGTAAGTAAAGTAACAGAAGTGGGAATAATGTTAGAACAAATAACGAAATCAATTGGTGACATTCAGAATATGACTCATCAGATCGCCACTGCCGCAGAAGAACAAACGTCAGTGATTGAAGATATTTCCAGCAATCTGATCGATATCAAAAATACGGCATCACAAAATGAAGAAAATGCAAAAATCACGAAGGACACCAGTCTTCAATTGCATACTCTTTCTTCGGAATTGCATCAGTCTATGCAGAAATTGATGAACTGAGATTCTCATTCTTGGTTTCATGCCTGAACCAGACAGCCATCGACCAAATGAATTTGCCGATCTGCAGCTTTGGCAAATTCCGCATCATGCGTGACTGCGACAATGGCACATTTATGCTGACGTGTCAGGTTATGCAAAATATCCCGGACATTGGCACTGGATTTGGTATCCAAAGCGCCGGTCGGTTCATCGGCAAGAATTAACACTGGATCATTGGCTAATGCCCGGGCGACAGCAACACGCTGACGTTGTCCTCCGGAAAGTTGGTGGGGCAGTTTATGTTTATGGTCGCGCATATCCAGAGAGTCTAATAAGGCATTGGCTTTTTCGCGTGCCTGGATCTCGGTAAGTTCACCGAGTTTCCGCATGGGTAGCATGACATTTTCTAAAGATGAAAATTCAGCAAGCAGAAAATGAAATTGAAAAACAAAGCCAATACGTTGTAACCGTATTTGAGCTAATTGGTTGTCAGTAAATAAACTGGTTTCTGCATCCTCCAGCCAGAGTTTTCCTGAAGTCGGAGAATCGAGCAGACCAAGTAAATATAACAAGGATGATTTGCCTGAACCTGAAGGCCCCATGATGGCAACAAATTCATTCTGTTCTATCTGCAGGTCAATGTTCTGAACTAAGGTAACGGGCACTTCACCCGGCAAGATCCGAGTCAGTCTCTCTGTTCGCAAAATACCGCTCATTCGGCACCTCGCAGAATGTCGACCGGTTTAACCCGACCGCCTTTTCTTGCTGGTAACCAAGCGGCGCATAATGACGATAACATGGCAAACGCGATGGCAAACAACAGTTGATCCATGCCCCAATAAATAGGGATGAACGCCTGAGCCGTATAAAACGGGCTTTTAAAGGAAATTCGGCTCAGCCCATACATCAACGACAGGCCAAGTGCCGTTCCCAATACACTGCCTAACAACCCCAGTATGCTTCCTTCAATTAAAAAGATGCCTTCGATGTCATTTGCGCCAAAGCCGATCGATTTTAAAATGGCAATGTCTTTGGTTTTCTCCAAGACGACCGTCGAAATGACGTTGTAAATACCAAACGACGCCACCACCAGAATGGCACTGACGACACTGTACATGATGAGATTTCTGATCAAGACCATATTCATTAGATCTTCACTGGCTTCCTGCCAGGATTGCGTCTTATAGCCGATATCCTGTTCAATCTGATGTGCTACCGTAGTGGCCTGATTAGGATCTTTGATCTTAATAATCAGCAAATTGGCGACATTTGGCTTTTCCAGAAAATTTTGAACCCGATTTAATAAGGCATAAATTTGGCGGTCATCATTGTTGGCGGTGCCGGTGCGAAAAAGTGCGACCACTTTCATGAGACGAACACTGCCGGTTGGTGATGTAATGGTGAGTTGATCGCCGATGGTTATCTGCAGTTTTTCAGCAAGACCTGCACCAATGATGATGCCATTGGGGTTGATGGATAAACTTTCCAGTGAGCCCTGAATGAAGTAGTGCGCAATAGCACTGACGTTTTTCATTAAATCGGGCACCACACCGGATAATGTGACCCCGCGCGTGATACCGGAATAGGAAACAATGACTTGTCCTTGCAATACGGGGGCTATTTCTAAATCTTTTATTTTTCCAAGCTGGAGCAATTTTTCTTTATATTGCCGAATACCTTTGATTTCTGTCTTGGGTTTCACGCCGTGTAGGGTATAAACCGCTTTCGGATATACCAGTTCAATCGGCTGCTTCTTCGGATATCGGTATTCGTCATAGACAGTGATATGAGGGGAGTTATCAACCAAACGTTGCATAAAGTCTTGTTCAGAGCCACGCATCAGACCGGAGATTGCCAGAAAAAAAGCCACACCCAGTGAAACACCGAGTACAGACACTATCGTTTGTCGACGACGTGACATCAGATGACTGAGTGCGATAGAGGCAGATAGATTCATGAGCGGGTGTCCGTTTTATCTGGCCAATAAGCCCGCACTTTCTGACCGGCCTGCAATTTTTCGGGTGGGTTAAGAATGACAACATCCTGATCGGATATTCCGGACAATATCTCGGTTTTGTCTGCGTTTTTTTCTCCCGTAGTGACGGGTTGATAGAATGTTTCGTCGTGTTTAATCAGCCATACGCCATGATTAACAATACTGGTGTTGGGGATCAGTAAGGCGTGATCCCGTTGGGCAATAAGAATATTGCATTCCGCCGTCATACCAATGAAGAAGGGAGCGTTTTCAGGTAAGGCGATCCGTACACGGTAGCTGCGGGTGATGGGATCCCCCTTGGGGGTTATTTCGCGAATGATGCCTTCAAAGGTTTCGCCGGGAAATGCATCGGCCGTAATGAGTACGCGCTGGCCTGTTTTCACACGAGGAATGTCTTCCTCATCCACACTGGCCGATAAACGCAAAGAGGTTCCGGCCTTGCGGAGATAGAAAACAATTTGATTTACCGGTAAATAATCACCGGTCTCGCCATCGCGTTGGATCACCTCACCATCCACCGGGCTGACTAAAGTAAGTGATTTGAGCTGTGCCAAGGCTCGTTGGGTCACTTCATTAGCCGCATCTGCGTCGGTCTTGGCTTGTTCGAGCTGTTCTGCACTCACCATTTTTCGCTGAAACAAGTGTGTGATGCGATAGAGATTATTCTCTGCATTTTTTTGGCGGATCTGCATTTCCTGCACGGAGGTTTTCAGTTCGGCATCGTCTAACTGAGCCAGAGCTTGTCCGGCTTTTACAGACATTCGCTCATCGGCAAACAATTGGGTTAATCGAGCGGCTCGTTCAGTGGCAACACGAATTAACGGGTCGGGTTCGATTTCACCTGTCGCATAGACGGCTTCAATAACTTGTCCTCTGGACGGATGAGCAACACGCAGCGATGGCGGAACGAGAAAGTAAATAATGCTCACAGTGCTCATGACCAGCACCATTAACACAAAGAATCCTTTCCGTCGGGTCAACACAGGTGGCTCCTGCATTCATGAGGGCTCAGATCTAAGTATAGATAGTCTTACTCCATAAAAAATGCATGGTTTTATGTTTATGTAAATTAGGAAAAGTTAAACTATGTAAACTAAACTTGTAGAGCTACATAGTGAGGATTCCTTTGTCAGGATATAAAGAGGAGACGAAAGATGTCAGCATCTACAATAACCAAGTCGATAATGATTGGTTTACTCATTGTACCCATCATGGGCTTTGCAGCAGATAAGACCGCGCCAGTAAAACCAGCCCCTCAGGCAGCATACGTTGCAGATAAAGAGCCTATTTTCGGATATCAACTGATGACTCCGGCGGAACGGACAACATTCAGAACACAAATGCAAAATGCCACCACGGCGGAAGAACGCCAGAAAATCCGTCTTCAACATAGAACCCTCATGCTTGAACGTGCCAAAGCGCAAGGTGTCACCTTACCCGATACACCAATGATGAATAATCAGGGCATTGGTAGTGGTAGAGCAGGGAAAGGGGGAATGATGAATGGAAACGGTTACGGTAGAGGGAAAAACTAGTAGTTGACGTATCAGTTGGGTTTATCATATCCGGAGTTTGCTCTTTTCGCGCTCCGGATTTTTTATTGATAACGAAAATCAAAAAACCATTCCGTACCTGCGACTGCAATGTTGTATGATGAGATCCAGATCAAATCTGCTTAGCTTTTTCCTTCGTTTCCCGGTATGCCGCTACACATTGCAAAAAGCTGACGGTTCCACTTTATTATTTAGCTATAAAACGCTGAGGTATAAGGACATATGAAAAAAGTGTACAATTTCTGTGCTGGCCCGGCTATGTTGCCGGTGGAAGTGATGCAACAGGCTCAACGTGAATTTATTGATTTCGCGGGTTTAGGCGTGTCTGTGATGGAACTGTCCCACCGTGGTAAAGAATACATGGCATTGGCTGCAGAAGCAGAGCAGGATCTGCGTGATCTGCTGAATGTACCGGATAACTATAAAGTATTGTTTATGCATGGCGGTGGTCGTGGTCAATTTGCGGCAGTGCCAATGAACCTGCTGGGTGGCGAAAACAAGAAAGCGGATTATCTGATCTCTGGCGTATGGTCTAAGGCTGCACTGACTGAAGCGCACAAATATGCTGATGCGGTCGCGGTTGAGGGTGTAACCAAAGATGCAGACGGCCATTTTACCTTGGTCGAAAAACCTCAGTTCCGTTCTGATGCTGCTTATATTCATTATTGCCCGAACGAAACCATCGAAGGGATCGAAATGTTCGATCTGCCAGACACGGGCGATATTCCTCTGGTTGCTGATCTGTCTTCTACTATTCTGTCTCGCCCGATTGATGTTTCTAAGTTTGGAATCATCTATGCCGGCGCACAGAAAAACATTGGCCCATCAGGATTGTGCATTGCTATTGTCCGTGATGATTTGTTGAATCAGGCCCGTGCTGATGTTCCTGCTATTTTTGATTATAAACTGACGGCTGAAAACGATTCTATGTTTAACACCCCGCCGACCTATTCATGGTATCTGGCTGGTCTGGTGTTTAAATGGCTGAAGAACCTGGGCGGTTTAGAAGCCATGGAAAAACTGAATAAAGAAAAAGCCGATTATCTGTATAACTACATTGATAACAGCAGCTTCTATAGCAATAACGTTGCTCCACATTGCCGTTCACGCATGAATGTCCCATTCCAACTGGCAAATCCTGAACTGGATGCCGCTTTTCTGGCTGAAGCGAAAGATGCGGGTTTGATGGCGCTGAAAGGCCACCGTATTGTTGGTGGTATGCGGGCCAGCATCTACAATGCGATGCCGCTGGAAGGGATCAAAACATTAGTCAGCTTTATGGATGATTTTGCTAAGAAGCACAGTTAATCGTCAATTCAGTCACCGCTGATGTGATTTAAAGCGGCGTTCCTCTGCGCTGCAGTGTAATATTAAATGTAGAGGATAACGCCGGATTATCCGGCGTTATTTTTATGGTGGAATCTATGAGCGTGTCTCATTTCCCTAACAATAAGAATTTTTCGTTGTAACAGGAACACTATGAAAACCCTGACTCTGGAACCTATTGCGCGTGTAGAAGGGACAGTTAACTTGCCTGGATCCAAGAGCGTTTCCAATCGTGCTTTACTACTAGCGGCACTGGCTCGAGGAACAACCCGCTTAACTAATCTGCTCGATAGCGACGATATCCGTCATATGCTGAACGCCCTGAAAACACTGGGTGTTAAATATGAACTTTCTGCGGATAAAACGACTTGTACGGTTCATGGATTAGGCCGTGCATTTTCCTCAGCAGAGCCAGTCAGTTTATTTCTGGGTAATGCAGGTACCGCCATGCGTCCTTTATGTGCGGCACTTTGTCTGAGTAGTGGCGAATTCACTCTGACCGGTGAGCCTCGGATGGAAGAACGTCCAATTGCACATCTGGTAGATGCTTTACGTCAGGCCGGTGCACATATTCATTACCTGAAAAAAGAGGGCTATCCACCGCTCACTATCGAAGGCAAAGGCCTGTGGGGTGGGGAAGTTGTGATTGATGGTTCGGTATCGAGTCAATTTCTGACGGCATTCCTGATGGCTGCACCATTGGCTTCCGGTGATGTACGCATCCGTATTCGCGGTGAGCTGGTTTCCAAACCCTATATTGATATCACGTTGCATATCATGAAACAGTTTGGTGTGACGGTAGAACACGACAACTATCAGGTGTTCTATGTGCGTGGTAATCAAACCTATGTCTCTCCGGGCAAGTTTTTAGTGGAAGGGGATGCCTCTTCGGCGTCTTATTTTCTCGCTGCTGGCGCAATCAAAGGCAAAGTCCGTGTTACTGGCATTGGCAAAGACAGTATTCAGGGTGATATCCGCTTTGCGGACGTGCTGGAGAAAATGGGTGCGAAAATTACCTGGGGTGATGACTTTATCGAAGCAGAAAATGTAGGTGAATTGCGTGCCGTTGATTTGGATCTGAACCAGATCCCAGATGCGGCCATGACAATCGCGACAGCTGCATTGTTTGCGAAAGGTAAAACCGCTATTCGTAATATCTACAACTGGCGCGTAAAAGAAACAGATCGTCTGACAGCGATGGCAACTGAATTGCGGAAAGTAGGTGCTGAGGTTGTTGAGGGTCATGATTTCATCGAAATTACACCTGCTGCACAGTTAAAACATGCTGCGATCGATACCTACAATGATCATCGTATAGCGATGTGTTTCTCGCTGGTGGCATTGAGTGACACGCCTGTAACGATTAATGATCCGGGATGCACCTCTAAAACGTTCCCTGATTATTTCACTAAATTTTCATCTGTGTCTCAACACTGATTGCTGAACTGCCATATGGAAAAAGGCGGCTTAAGGCCGCCTTTTTTATGTTTGATTCTGCTGAATTTGGTTATAAAAAAGCCTGACATCTAGTCAGGCTTTTTGCTGTTTTTAATTAATACTCGGTATTAATTAAAACAGGATACGTGCTTTCAGCGTACCATCAATTTCTTTCAGGCGGGCCAGCGCAATATCACTGTGCTCAGTTTCTACTTCGATGACAACGTAACCGATGTTAGCGTTGGTTTGCAGGAACTGACCGGCAATATTGATGCCTTCATCAGCAAATGCTTGGTTGATCTTGTTCAGAACACCAGGCTGGTTGCGATGAATATGCAGCAGACGGCTGGTTTTACGATTCAGTTCTGGCAGTGAGACTTCAGGGAAGTTAACAGCAGACAGAGTTGAACCGTTGTCTGAATACTTGATCAGCTTGCTGGAAACTTCGATACCGATGTTTTCCTGTGCTTCCTGAGTAGAACCACCAATGTGTGGAGTCAGGAGTACATTGTCAAACTTCTGCAATGGAGAAACGAATTTCTCACCATTGGCTTTAGGCTCAACAGGGAATACGTCAATTGCAGCACCTGCGATATGACCACTTTCCAGCGCTGCCGCTAAGTCATCAATTTTGACTACAGTGCCGCGAGCTGCGTTGATAAAGATGGAGTTTGCTTTCATCTTGGCAAACTGTTCAGCACCAAACATGTCTTTGGTCGATGGTGTTTCAGGCACATGCAGGGTGATGACATCAGACTGTGCTAACAGTTCATCCATCGTTGCCACTTGAATTGCATTACCCATAGAAAGTTTATTTTCAATATCGTAGTAATAAACTTTCATGCCGATGCTTTCAGCGATAACGCTCAGCTGGCTACCAATGTGGCCATAGCCTACGATACCTAATTTTTTACCACGGGCTTCAACAGAATTGTTGGCGCTCTTATCCCAATCACCACGATGAGCTCCCGCATTCTTAGCTGGGATACCGCGCAGCAGTAACAGAATTTCGCCCAATACCAATTCTGCAACAGAACGGGTATTAGAGAATGGAGCGTTAAATACAGGAATACCGCGCTTTTCGGCTGCAGCCAGATCAACCTGGTTGGTTCCAATACAGAAACAACCAATAGCCACCAGTTTCTGAGCGGCTTCAAGAACGCGTTCAGTCAGATGAGTACGAGAACGGATACCAATGAAATGTACGTCGCGGATTTTTTCGATCAGCGCTTCTTCTTCCAGTGAGCCTTTTACATATTCCACATTGGTGTAACCAGCAGATTTGAAGTTATCTACGGAATTTGGATGCACACCTTCCAGCAGTAATACTTTGATCTTGTCCTTGTCGAGAGAATATTTGGTCATGTCTGCGCTCCCTTTTACGCAACGTCATTGGATTGCGTAGTAAATTAACAAAAAAGGGGAGGCTGCGCCAAGGAAGATTGCCTTAACGTAATACAAATTTTCTATATGGCTAATGCAATATATCTATATACATTAGATGCTCATCGAACTAGCAAAATATATGCCTTAAATAAGGTCTGTTCGTATTTACTGATTGGACAGTGGATACCGCAAGGCATATCTTTGTATGAATTTAAGAAGGGGTGGTCATGAACATAATTTTCGATATCGGAAACGTGCTGGTGAGATGGGATCCAGTCAATATTGTACGCTCAGTGATCAATGCGCCCGGCGCTGTCAGAGTTGCGGAACTTTTGTTTGCACATCCAGACTGGCATGAAATAGACAGGGGGGCGTTGACGATCCCTGAAATAATTAAGCGGGCGGTTGAACGGACAGATATTGATGAGGACATTGTTGCTGCTATTTACCATGCGGTTCCGGCCTCATTAACTCCCATTGATGAAAGCATTACCTTGCTGAAACAGTTGAAGCAAGCGGGGCATGGCATTTATGCATTATCCAACATGGGGCATGATAATGCGGCTTATCTGGCAAAACATGCACCTTTCTGGGATGAATTTGAAGGTCGGGTGATTTCAGCAGAAGTAAAATTAATTAAACCTGATCCAGCAATCTATAGATATTTGCTTAATGAAAATGGTCTTACCAATTCTGAGTGCGTCTTTATTGATGATTCTCTGGCTAATGTTCAAACAGCTGAGCAATTAGGTATCAGATCAATCCATTTTTGTTCTGCTTCACAAGCCAGTATGGCGTTGAAACAATTCGTCACATGGCAGGAATAGACGGATTTGCACAGAAAACTGATCTAAATCATTTAACAGTATAAACGCCAATTTAAATCTTATTGAAACAGGTGACGGATTGGTAGGAATAAGGGAGAATAAATAGTCGAATCCCACATTAATTGGTAAGACCAATTAATGTGTGTAATCCGACAGGAAATGTGAGGTTTGTAGCAAAGAGACCGTGGCGGGGGAAAGGGCTGTTAGCTTGATAACCGTGGACGTTCTGTGTGTCGAATAGCAAACGCAGTGACCTGGTCGGATTGGCATAATTTATGATGGATTGACATTCAGGGGCCTGAGTCGAAACTACGGGTTCAGGCTGATATATCTAAGGCAGCATCTAAAAGCCGAAACTTATGAACCATAAGTCGTTGAGCCGGTTTTTAGACGTTACTTATTGAGTAGGCCATCGTCGAACGAAATTAATTCGTTCGCCCTGACCTTGAACCGCTTTAACACCCATGTGTTTGAAGCAATGCGAGGAAAGAATGGAAGTAACAATCAATCCAACCGTTCTGGTTGTTAACTGTGGCAGTTCATCACTGAAATTCGCTATCGTTGATCCTGTTTCAGGTGAGCAATATCTGACCGGTCTGGCAGAAGCTTTAGGTTTACCCGAAGCTAATATCAGTTGGCGGTTTGGTGATAACGAAAAACAGAAGGACGCGTTAGTTGCCGGTGCGGATCACACTGCGGCGTTAACTTATCTCGAGGAACATATCCTTGAAGGTAAGCCTGAATTGATGAAGTCATTCATCGCGGTGGGTCACCGTGTTGTATCTGGCGGAGAACTATTCTCTCAGCCTACACTGATCACTGATGAAGTGGTGAAAGGCATTGAGCAATGTATTCCACTTGCTCCGCTGCACAACCCGGCACACTTACTTGGTATTGCCGCCGCCCGTCGTCTCTTCTCCGATTTACCTCACGTTGCAATTTTCGATACCGCTTTCCATCAGACTATGCCTGCTAAAGCATTCATGTATCCGCTTCCTCGTGAGCTGTACACTGAACATGCTATTCGCCGCTATGGTGCACATGGTACCAGCCATTACTATGTAACCACTGAAGCCGCTAAAATGCTCGGAAAACCCATGTCTGAAACCAATATCATTACTGCTCACTTGGGTAATGGTGGTTCTGTCAGTGCTATCAAAAATGGTAAATGTGTTGATACCTCTATGGGTCTGACTCCGCTGGAAGGTATCGTAATGGGTACCCGTTGTGGTGATATCGACCCGTCAGTTGTGTTCTTCCTGATCGACACACTGGGCTACACAGTTGAAGACGTTCGTAATACGCTGAACAAGAAATCTGGCCTGTTGGGTCTGTCTGGCAAAACCAGCGATTTCCGCGGCATTATTGAAGGTGTTGAGCAAGGTGACGAAAACTGTCAGCAGGCGTTTGATATTTACTGCTATCGTCTGGCGAAATACATCGCTTCTTACTATGTTGCGGTCGGTAAAGTCGATGCACTGATTTTCACTGGTGGTATCGGTGAAAACTCTATGCCAATGCGTAGCGCTGTTCTGAAACTGCTGGAAGGCTTCGGTTTTGTGGAAGATGAAGCTGGTAATGCAGCCGCGCGTTTTGGCAGTTCAGGTTTGATTACTAAACCTGGCAGCACTAAAGCATTCGTTATTCCGACTAACGAAGAGCTGGTCATCGCACAAGGTGCTGCTGAGTTTGCTAAATAATTTTCAGATTATTTATATAATAAAAACGGCCCATCATGGGCCGTTTTGCTATCTGTAAAAGTTTTATCTTAACTTGCTTGTTGCGGTGCGGTTGCTGATTCCAGCGCAGCCTGATGACGTTGAGTGGGTGTCTTAACCAGCAGTTCTTTCCATTTACGTAATGCTGAAATCAGAATAATGATTCCCAGTGCCAGCATGATGATGGAGATACAACCATTGAAGATGTTGTAGCCTTTTGCTGCCGGGTTGAAGTAGACGTGAGAGATCATCCAGTAACCCGCATATTGTACGGTCACAAAAAGATATGCCAGCGGGATCAGACAAGTCAGCGCATAGCGGCGTTTCTGAGACAGACGCAGGATAATGGTTGTGCCAATAATCAAGCCAACCGATGCCATCAACTGATTAGAAACCCCGAACAATGCCCAGACAGAGCCAATATCACCAGACATCAGCAGATAACCCCACATCATACAAGCCAGTACGCTTGCACCAATGGCACCTGGCATCCAGTCAATCCGTTTCAGTGGTGCATAAAATTCACCAAAGAAGTCTTGAATTAAATAACGTGATACACGGGTGCCTGAATCCACTGCTGTCAGAATGAATACCGCTTCAAACATAACAACAAACTGGAAGAAATAAGATGCCAGAGAGCTGAACCAGCTTACTTTGGTGAAGATGTAAGACATCCCAACAGCCAAAGTAACAGCGCCACCGGTACGGCCATACAGATCCAAACCTATTTCTTTGGATAACTGTGGCAGATCGATAACATTCATTCCCAGGTTTGCAAATGCAGCAGGCGCCGAGTTGATAGCAAAATAATCAGCCGGATGCAGTGCTGTTGCCGCAATCAACGCCATGACACCGACCACACATTCTGCCAGCATCGCGCCAAAGGCGACGGGTAAGATGTCACTCCATTTATCAACCAGTTTAGGCGTTGTGCCAGAGCCGATGAAGGCATGGAAACCGGAGATTGCGCCACAGGCAATGGTGATTGAAATGAATGGCCATACTGGACCACCAAGAACCGGGCCACCACCATGAATAAACTGGGTCAGGGCAGGGAACTGAATTTCTGGATTAATAAATACCACTCCAACAATCAGTGCGCCGAATACGCCAATCTTCATGAATGAAGAGATGTAACCGCGAGGTGTCAGCAATAACCAAACTGGCAAAGCGGTTGCAAAGAATGCATAAATAGGTAACGCCAGACTGATGGTGGTCTCATGCAAAGTTAACCAATCACCGAGAAACGTACCTTGAATATAGGGTCCAAAGAATACACAAGCGAGAACTGCAATGAAGCCAACAATGGACGAGTTTTTCAAATCGCCGGTGTGTTTATGATATAAACCCACCACCATAGAGATCGGGATCGTCATAAAGACGGCAAAGGTACCCCAGGAATTGCGTTCCAGGGCATGTACGACCACCATAGATAAACCTGCCATGGTGATCGTAATGATGAACAGCATTGCCAACCCTGTGCACCATCCTGCAACAGGGCCGAGTTCAGCTTTAGCTACTTCGGATAATGATTTGCCCTGATACTTCATGGAAGCGAAAAGCACGACTGTGTCGTGCACCGCGCCACCGATAACACAACCGATCAGCAACCAAAGGAAACTGGGCAGATAGCCGTATTGTGCTGCTAATACAGGGCCAACTAACGGACCAGCCGCAGCGATGGCTGCAAAGTGTTGACCAAAATTCACCCAGCGATTGGTTGGCACATAGTTCTTGCCGTCAGCTAACGCATGAGAAGGCGTGACCTGACGGTCATCGGCCTGCAGTACTTTTCGAACGAAAAAGATACCGTAAAACCGATAACAAATAGCAAGAATACACAGTGCACTGATGACAAATGTTATTGCATGCGTCATTTGTGTTACTCCTGAACAAGTGAAAACTGACACCAGAACAATTCCGGCGGTACAGATTCACTTTAGAAAACCTGCTTCAGGAATAACATTCATAAACAAGTAAGCGGTGATATAGCGTATTAAGCGGTTCTGAAACGTGATGAAGCGGTTTATGACGATCAGGGAATATTCAGACTTTGTTTCAGCGGTTTGAGATAACGACGACTGACCGGGATCCGTTGTTGTGCGCGAGTTATCACTTCCGCACTGCCATTTTCCAGCAATTGTATTTCTGCTACCTGATCTGGGTTAACCATGTACTGGCGGTGACAACGCAGGAACGGGGTCTTTTCCTCTAGAGTACGCATGGTCAGTTGCGTCATTCCCGATTGTTTTGCGCTGCAGACATGAATACCAGCCAGATCACTGTGGATATATTCAACATCAGATAATGGCACTAAGAATATCCGGTTATGACCACAACAGGGGATTGAGCGAAGAGGCGCCAGCTCGGCTATTGGTTGATAAGATTGTGGTGCGAGTTCTTTGTGCAGCCGATGTAGCGTTTTTTCCAGCCGAGATATTTCTATGGGCTTTAACAGATAATCAAACGCATTTTCTTCAAATGCTTTCAGTGCAAACTCATCGAAGGCAGTGACAAATACAATCGCCGGCATCTGTTCCGGATCAAGCATATTGACCATTTCGAGACCGCTGATCCGAGGCATTTGAATATCCAGAAAAACCACATCGGGTTTTTGTTTATGAATGGCAGGAATGGCTTCCAGTGCATTACTGCATTCACCAATCACTTCCAGCTCATCATATGCGGCAAGAAGACTACGTAACTCTTCTCTCGCTGGCTGTTCATCATCAACAATTATGACGCGTAACATTATTCGACCTTAGTAAACGGTAATTTGATACTGATCCGGGTCATCACCTCGGGTTCACACTGAACCTGAATGCCAAACTGTTCGCCATAATGGGCTTTTATACGGCGATCAACCAGATTCATACCTAGGCCATTACAATTTTCATGTTTATCCGGCTGTGCGGGCATATTGAATAATCCGGCATCGTCTTCGACAGACAACAACCAGTGGTCCGGTTCCCGTCGGCTGGCAATTGTCACTGTGCCGCCGCTCATTGAATGAGATATGCCGTGTTTTATCGCATTTTCTACGATCGGTTGCAGTGAGAAGGCTGGCAATTTCTGATTCAACAATGAGTCATCAATAGTGAAAACCACTTTTAGCCGATCAGGGAATCGGGCCAGTTCAATCTGTAAATAACTGTTTACGTGTTCCAATTCCTCTTTCAGTGTTACATCTTCGGCTTCACGGCGTAAATTTTTCCGGAAAAACAGTGATAAATGCTGAACCAGTTGTCGAGCATGTTCCGGATTGGTACGAATGACAGATGCTAACGTGTTAAGCGCATTAAACAAAAAGTGTGGATTGACCTGTGCGTGGAGTAATTTGATTTCAGACTGTGATAACAATTCACTCTGTGCTGAATATTTTCCAGAGAGGATCTGAGTTGAGAGTAAGCGGGCCATACCTTCACCGAGCGTACGGTTTAAGGAGGAAAAAAGTTTACGCTTAGGTTCATATAATTTGATGGTACCAATCACCTGATCATTTTCCCCCCGTAGCGGGATCACCAGTGTAGAACCTAGTTTACAGCGTGGGTCGAGCGTACAGTGATAACGGATCAGATTTCCATCGGCATAGACGACCTCATTGTTGGCTATCGCGCGTAAGGTATGTGAAGAGGTAATAGGTGAACCGGGCAAATGGTGATCTTCGCCGATACCGATGAATGCCAGCAGTTTTTCCCGATCGGTCAGGGCGACAGCACCGACATTGGTTTCTTCAAGCAAAATGCGGGCAAGTTGCATGCAGTTTTCCTGATTGAAGCCTTTATTGAGAATACCCATAGAACGTTCGGCAATTTTCAATGCACGGGCAGAAAAGGCGACAGAATATTTTTCATACATGGCTCTTCGATCCAAGAGCATTTGCATCAGGATCGCAGCGCCAAAACTGTTCGCTAGCATCATGGGCAAGGCGATGTTTTGTACTAAATGCCAGGCTTGTTCAAAAGGGCGGGCTAATAAGAGAATGATCCCCATCTGCAAAAACTCAGCGACCAGAGCAACCGAAAAAACAATCCAGGGATTAAATAACTGCTCCGGGCGGCGACGTTTTAAGTAATAACGATGAACCAATCCGCCTAAGACGCCTTCAGCTATGGTTGAAATCATGCAGGCGAAAGAAGTAAATCCACCCAAACTGTAACGGTGGATCCCGCCTGTCAGGCCGACTAAAAAACCCACTAACGGGCCTCCGACGATCCCACCTAACACGGCTCCTGTTGCGCGGGTATTAGCAATCGAGTTGTCGATGCGAAGTCCAAAGTAGGTTCCCATAATACAAAACGCGGAGAAAATTAAATAACAAAGAATTTTATTGGGTAATCGGATGGTAACCTGCGTGAGCGGTTGAAAAAGCGGCGTTTTGCTTAACAAATAAACAATGACGACATAGACGCACATCTGTTGCAAAAGCGAGACGATAAGCGTGATCTGCTGAAAGCTCATGGCGATAGGTTCCATTTAGTTTGCCCCATTGTGGGGAAGACATTAGCAGTTAACTTCGAATAAGCTCATTTTTCTATAATAAAGCGCTATAACAGCAAGTTTTAAGGTAAAAAACTTGACCAAAATTCTTCACTTCATAGACTTATATCTTGTGCCCTTTTACCGGGCTCAGGCCAGATTACCCTTGGAAGGATAAGAAGATGAATAATATTCTAAAAATGGCAACAATAGCGACGTTTACTCTGACTGCATTAAGTGCTCATGCTAAAGCGGCAGAACCGGCAGTTATTTATGATACTGCGGGCAAATTTGACAAGTCATTTAATGAAGCGGTATTCCGTGGTGGTGTGGAAGAATACAAAAAAGTTAAACACATCACAGTTAAAGAATTTGAACCACAAAATGAAGCTCAACGTGAACAGGGGCTTCGTCGTCTGGCTAGTCGTGGTTTTAGCCCCATTGTCGCAGTTGGGTTCAATTTCTCATCTTCTGTCGAGAAAGTTGCAACTGAATTTCCAAAAGTTCAATTTACCATCATCGATTCAGTTGTTAACAAACCAAATGTTCAATCTGTTGTTTTCAAAGAAAACGAAGGCTCTTTTTTAGTGGGTGCTCTGGCCGCGCAGGCATCTAAAACCGGTAAAGTCGGTTTTGTTGGCGGTATGGATATTCCTCTTATTCGTAAATTTGAATGCGGTTACGAACAAGGGGTTAAATACGTTAATCCTAAAGCTGAAGTATTTCAGAACATGACCGGCTCAACGCCGGCTGCGTTTGCTGATCCTGCAAAAGGTTCTGAACTGGCCAAAACTCAGTTCTCTAAAGGCGCAGATGTTATTTATGCTGCGGCGGGTGGTACTGGTCTGGGTGTTTATCAGGCAGCCAAAGATGCCGGTAAACTGGCCATTGGGGTTGACTCAAATCAGAATCATCTGCATCCGGGTACCATGCTGACCTCTATGGTGAAAAGCGTCGGTCTGGCTTCCTTCCAAAGCTGGGACGAAGCTGCTCAAGGCAAATGGAAGCCTGGAGTTAAAGTATTGGGTTTAGCTGAAGGTGGTGTTGATTGGGCGCTGGATGAAAACAATGCCAAACTGATCACCCCTGAAATGAAAACAAAAATGGATGACATCAAGAAAGATATTATTTCAGGCAAAATCAAAGTTCATGACTACATGGCTGATAACACCTGTAAATACTAATTTTCTGTAAAAAAGTCATGACCCCGGCTTAATACGCCGGGGTCATGTATTTATTAACCCGTGTCCTGGAAATTAATACTGTGGCGCAATTAGACTCATATGCGTTAGAACTCCGTGGTATTGATAAGCGATTTGGTGAAGTGCACGCCAATAAACTTATTGATTTACAAGTTCGGAAAGGCTCGATCCATGGCATCGTTGGGGAAAACGGTGCTGGGAAATCGACATTAATGAGTATCATTTATGGCTTTTATCACGCTGATCAAGGCGAGATGAAAGTAAAGGGTACTCCTTATAAGCCTGGGGGATCGCAGGACGCGATTGCCGCTGGTATCGGCATGGTCCATCAGCATTTCATGTTGGTGAATACCTTCACAGTATTAGAGAATATTATTCTTGGCGTTGAGCAGGGGTGGACACTGGCTCCAAGCCTTACAGCGGCCAGAAAAAAACTAAAAGAATTAGCGGAACAATATGGTTTAGATGTTCCGCTCGATGCTTATATTGAAGATCTTCCTGTAGGTTTACAGCAGCGCGTAGAAATTCTTAAAGCACTTTATCGCGGTGCTGAAATACTGATTCTGGATGAACCCACCGGTGTACTGACACCACAAGAAGCCGAACATTTGTTTGCCATTTTGGCAAAATTGAAGGAACAGGGCACCACCGTCATTTTGATCACCCATAAGTTGCGTGAAATTATGGCAATTACCGATCAGGTTTCTGTCATGCGGCGAGGTGAAATGGTGGCCCATGTTGCTACCCAAAACACGTCACGTGAAGATTTGGCTGAGCTGATGGTCGGTCGTAAAGTTCGCCTGAAGGTAGACAAAAAAGAGGCTCAGGCTGGTCAGATTCTGCTTGATGTGGATAAACTTCGTTATGTCGATGGAAATGGCGTCGAGCGAGTAAAATCGGTGTCATTTAATGTCCGTGCTGGTGAAATCGTCGGGATCGCTGGTGTCTCCGGTAATGGTCAATCCGAATTATTGGAATTGATCAGTGGCATCATTAAACCGGATAGCGGGACATTCTCGGTCGGTCAACATCATGTAACGGCTGAACAACCAGCTGATTCTGCATTAATGCGAACTTATGGTTTAGGCCATGTGCCTGAAGATCGGCATAAAATGGGTCTGATCAATAAATTCTCTGCGCAGGAAGCCTTTATCATGGGATATCACAATGACCCCATGTATAACCGAGGTCTTTTGCAAAACAAAGAAGCGATCTTACGCGACTGCCAGGAAAAAATGGACAAGTGGGATGTTCGCCCTGCAAGCCCTCAATTAAAAACGGCTAATTTTTCTGGTGGTAACCAGCAGAAATTAGTGATCGCTCGAGAAGTCGAAAAAAATCCAGATGTACTCTTAATCGGGCAACCGACCCGCGGTGTGGATATCGGGGCGATCGAATTTATACATCATCAGATTGTGGCGATGCGTGATGCGGGGAAAGCGGTTCTATTGGTGTCGGTAGAGCTGGATGAAATTATGTCACTGTCAGATCGTATTCTCGTCATGTTTGATGGTGCAATTGTCGGCGAAGTGTCAGCAGCACAAGCTGATGAAAAAACATTGGGTTGTATGATGGCAAATATCGTTCCAGATCATTTACAGGTTAAACAAGGGGATCAGATATGAGTCAACAGCGGATCCCGCTTTGGATTAATGTCGGTTTGGTGCCACTCATTAATTTATTAATGGCTTTTACCGTCTCTGCTTTACTGTTCTATTACATAAATATTAATCCTCTCGAGGCTGTTCAAGTCATGTGGGAAGGGGCTTTTGGTAATGCGGAGGGTGTTGGTTTTACTCTGTATTATGCAACCGGTTTTATCTTTACTGGTTTAGCCGTTGCTGTTGCCTATCATGCAGGCTTGTTCAATATCGGTGGAGAAGGGCAAGCGTATGTTGGTGGATTAGGTGTTGGTTTGGTGTGTCTGTGGTTGGGCGATAAGTTGCCGCTGTATTTATTATTACCGCTGGCATTAATTGCAGGCGGTTTGTTTGGTGCAGCCTGGGCTTTTATTCCTGCCTATTTACAAGCTAAACGTGGTAGCCATATCGTTATCACAACTATTATGTTTAATTTCATAGCCTCTTCGCTGATGGCTTATCTCTTGGTTGATGTTCTAAAACCAGCCAATACGATGGCTCCGGAAAGTGCAGTATTTGCTGAAGCCAGTTGGTTGCCTAAAATTCATAACCTCTTGGCGTTAGTCGGCATTAACATGACTGAGAGCCCGGTGAATATCAGTCTGATATGGGCCATTTTATGTGCGGTATTTGTGTGGGTCTTTTTGTGGCATACCCGGTGGGGATATCAAATCCGATCCGTCGGAGCTAACGTCCATGCAGCGGGTTACGCAGGCATTTCCTATTCCAAAGTTACCATTATGGCGATGGCCATATCCGGCATGTTGGCTGGCTTCTTTGCCCTGAATGTCATTCAAGGTGAATTACACCAAATAAAACTGAACTATGTTGAAGGCTTCGGTTTTACAGGTATAGCAGTGGCACTCATGGGGCGAAATCACCCGGTCGGTGTCATTCTGGCTAGTTTGTTATTCGGCTTTCTCTACCAGGGTGGCGCAGAGCTGAGTTTTGATTATGGTGTTGACCGCAATATTGTTGTGGTACTGCAGGGATTAGTGATCCTTTTCTCTGGAGCATTAGAACATATGTTTAAACCCAGATTAGAAGCGCTGTATCTGAAGATAACCAGCAGACAGGAGACTGCATAATGTATGAAACACTGATCCTGATGCTGGACTCCACCGTCCGTGTGGCTACACCGTTAATATTCGCCGCCTTGGCCGGTCTTTTCTGTGAACGTTCCGGGGTTGTCAATATTGGGCTGGAAGGTAATCTACTGGCTTCGGCATTTGCAGGTGCTGCAACCGCATCAGTCACAGGTTCGGCTTTTGAAGGTGTCATTGCTGGCGTATTTGTTTCAATTACTATGTCACTGCTGCATGGTTTTGCCACTATTACTCACCGTGGCGATCAGGTCGTCAGTGGTATGGCGGTCAATATTCTAGCGGCTGGTTTAACTGTCACGTTAGGGCGGTATTGGTTTGATCAGGGGGGGCAAACGCCTGCTCTGGATGGCAATGCCCGTTTTGCGCCATTGCATCTGCCATTGGAATCTTCAATACAGAATATCCCTGTTATTGGCCCGTTATACTCCGGACTTCTGAGTGGTCATACGATACTGGAATACATTGCAGTATTGGCTGTGCCGGTTTCTTGGTGGATTTTATACCGGACGCGGTTTGGTTTACGCCTGCGGGCGGTTGGCGAATCACCAGCAGCAGTTGATACTGCGGGGATATCAGTCATCAGGCTGCGATATAGTGCTATCGTCATCTGTGGGCTGCTTGCAGGGCTGGGTGGAACATACTTATCGATGGCGCAAACCGCTCAATTTATTCCAAATATGAGTGCTGGCAAAGGCTATATGGCGCTTGCTGCATTAGTGTTTGGTAAATGGCGTCCGTGGACAACAATGAGTGCTTGCCTGCTTTTCGGTTTCTTGGATGCGTTGGCTATTCGTCTACAAGGTGTTCAAATTGCTGGTCATGCTATTCCTGTTCAATTCATTGAAGCATTACCGTATTTACTGACTGTGTTCTTATTAGCCGGTTTTATCGGGAAAGCGGTTGCACCCAAAGCATTGGGCACCGCCTATGTGAAAGAAAGGGAATAGCCTTGCGCTATTTATTTGTATTCTGATAGAGCAACCTTCGGGTTGCTCTTCTTTTATATGCTGTTTTAGATCTTGCAAAAATAACCAAGACTGGTATTTTGTCATCGGAGCTAATGCTAATTCAGAATTATGTCAATATAAGATTAAAATTCAGGATGCAGTGTTGGTGTAAAGTTAAGTTTACAGAGTGGTGCCATCATGCAGAAAGATTCACTGAATAATGTTCACATCCAATCAGAAAAGGTTTTATTAACCCCGGAAGAGCTGAAAGCTAAAGTCCCCGTTTCCGACGAAACACTTGCTTTCATTGCCGATGCGCGTCGACAGATTGCAGATATTGTTCATCATAACGATCACCGTTTGTTGGTAATTTGCGGTCCGTGTTCAATTCATGATATGGAAGCAGCGAAAGACTACGCCACTCGTCTGAAAGCGCTGCATGACAAATATACTGACACTCTGTACATCGTCATGCGAGTCTATTTTGAAAAGCCGCGAACAACCGTTGGCTGGAAAGGTTTTATCAATGACCCTAATTTGGACGGTACGTTTGATATTGAGCTGGGTTTGCAAAAAGCACGTGAACTTCTGTCCTGGCTAGGCGAATTACGTCTGCCATTGGCTACCGAAGCATTAGATCCGATCAGTCCACAATATTTGGCTGATTTGTTCAGCTGGTCTGCTATTGGTGCCCGGACAACTGAATCGCAGACACACCGTGAAATGGCATCTGGCTTATCCATGCCTGTAGGTTTTAAAAATGGTACAGATGGCAATCTTGATACGGCTATCAATGCACTGAAAGCGGCTTCATCTTCACACTCTTTCATGGGTATTAACCAGCAGGGTCAGGTTGCATTATTACAGACGCAGGGGAATCCTGATGGCCATGTGATTTTACGTGGTGGCAAGCAACCTAATTATGATTCTGTTAATGTTGCCTTGGCTGAGCAAGAATTAGCAAAAGCGAAACTGCCAGCGAGCCTGGTTGTGGATTGCAGTCATGGCAATTCAAATAAGAATCATCGTTTACAGCCTTTAGTTGCTGAAAACGTAATTCATCAAATTCAGGATGGTAATAAATCGATCATCGGTATTATGCTGGAGTCAAATATCGGTGAGGGCAGCCAGTCTAGCGAACAGCCAAAATGTGATATGGCATATGGTGTTTCTATTACAGATGCCTGTATTGATTGGCATGCAACTGATAAATTGTTGGCGGGTTGTTACGAAGAACTGAAAGAACCGTTGAGAAATCGAGTCTAAACCTGAATACCGCATCATATACTCCGGCTTTAGGCCGGAGTTTGTTTAATGGAAGCAGACGGATGAATAAAGAGTTGAATGCGTTACGAGATCAGATTGATCACGTGGATAAGCAACTTATTGATCTTTTAACGCAGCGTCTGAAATTAGTCGCTGGAGTGGGAGAGGTAAAAAGTCGATATGGTATTCCGGTTTATGCGCCGGAGCGTGAAGCCGCCATGTTGGCTAGTCGTCGAGCGGAAGCGGAAGCATCTGGGATCCCTGCTGATTTGATCGAAGATGTGCTGCGCCGAGTTATGCGCGAATCATATAGCAGCGAAAACGATTCCGGTTTTAAATGTGTAAAGCCTGATCTTCGCCGTATTGTCGTGGTAGGCGGTGCCGGGCAATTGGGACGTTTATTTGTCCAAATGTTTCGTCTTTCAGGGTATCAAGTTGATATTTTGGAAAAAGATGACTGGGATAATGCCGATAGTCTATTAGCGGATGCTAGCGTTGTATTGGTGGCGGTTCCGATTGACATCTCATGTCAAATTCTGGATCGTTTCACGAACCTGCCATCCGATTGTCTGTTAGTGGATGTCACCAGTATCAAACAAGCTCCCGTAGAACATATGCTTGCCGCTCATGCCGGGCCTGTACTTGGATTACATCCGATGTTTGGTCCTGATGTTGCCAGTTTGGCAAAGCAAGTGATTGTTTGCTGTGGTGGGCGGGGTTCTGATCAGTATCAATGGTTGCTCGAGCAGATGCAGATTTGGGGGGCTCGCTTACAGTATGTCACTCCGAAAGAACACGATGATGCAATGAGCTTCATTCAGGCATTACGTCATTTCACGACATATGTCTATGGTTATCATCTTTTCGAAGAAAAAGCAGATTTGAAACGTTTGTTGGCACTCAGCTCGCCAATTTACCGGCTTGAATTGGCTATGGTGGGTCGTCTTTTTGCGCAAGACTCTGCTCTGTATGCTGATATCATTTTGTCTTCTGAACAAAATTTACAGCTCATCCGTCGTTACCATCAACGTATGGGTGAGGCGATACAGCGTTTGGAAAAAGGCGATAAACAGGCATTTATCTCTCACTTTAAGGAAGTGTCAGCATTCTTTGGTGAGTACGCACAACAATTCCTGAAAGAGAGTAAGCAATTGCTTGCTCAAGCCAGTGATCGCCGTCATCACGATTAATCCTGCTCAAGATTAATGAAATAAAAAGACCAGCAATTGCTGGTCTTTTTATTAGTTCACATATCCATCTATCACATTTTCTTAAATGGAATATGGTGTTCCTGATAGTAGCGTATGGCACCGGGGTGTAATGGAATGGTTAAGCCCACATTGGCCATATCTTCAGGTTTCAATCCTTTCAGTGCAGGATGGCTTCGTTCTAACTGTGTCAGATTTTCCATGGTTGCTTTGACGATCTGATACGCTGTTTCATCATCCAGTTCATCGGTTGTTAATAAGGTGGCTGAAACACCAAAGGTATTAACATCTGCATCATTACCTTGATACAACCCACCTGGAATTGTCATTGCATGATATTCCGGATAATTAGATAACAGGCTTTGAATTTGCTCTTGTGGTATGGAAATCAACTTAGTGTCGCAGTTATTTGTGGCTTCGCGAATAGCACCATTGGGGTGGCCTACCACATATATAAATGCATCTGTCTGGTTATCACACAGTTCTTGAGCCCGTTCATCAGCATTCAGGCTGGAAATAGCAGCAAAATCGGCTGGTTTCAAATTCAGCTGATTCATGAGTAACTGCATGGTTGCCTGTTCGCCCGAGCCAGCATTACCAAGATCAATTCGTTTCCCAATTAAATCAGTCATGAGATTGATCTTGCTATCTTCACGGGCTATCAAGGTAAATGCCTCAGAATAAAGGCTAAATAAGGCTCTTAACTGAGGCATCTTCCCTTTGGTGGAAAATTCATGAGTACCAGCAAAGGCATGTTGCTGAACGTCAGATTGAACCAGTGCCAGGGGGACTTGTTTGTTGCGAAGTTTTTCGATGTTGGCAACAGAACCTTCGCTGGTAATAACGGAGCAACGTGGAATACGTTGTCGTAGGCTTTTATTTACCAATCGGCAAATAGCACCACCGGCAGGATAGTAAATACCAGATACACTACCAGTTGAGATAGTCAGACTACTCAGTGGCGATGCTAAAACACCAGTACTGATTCCAAATGTGAGACATATCCATGTCAGTGCATTTGTCAAATATACGCCACGAAAACGCATGCAAGACATAGTCTTTCCTATAAGTTGTTGAACATGTGAAAGCGCAAGATTATCCCTGTTTTACTTCCGTTCGGCTAGCCGTGTCGTTTGAATCACTTTTACCATGCGTTCCAAGGCTTGCTGCAATAGCGTACGACTACAGCCGAAATTGAGCCGCACGAAGTTTTTATCTCCAAATTGCGCGCCGGGAGAGAGTCCAACACCGCCTGCTTCAAAAGCTGCGATAGGATCGTCCAGGCCTAAGCCAGATACATCGATCCATGCCAGATATGTGGCTTCCAATTTGGCAATTTTAATACCAGGGATGCTACCTAATGTTTGTACAACCAGATCCCGATTACCACGCAGATATTCAATCTGGGCTTGTAACCAAGATTCGCCATGTTCATATGTCGCCTCGGCAGCAACCAAGCCAATCAAATTGTTATCAGCCATAAGACCGCGCATGGCTTGCTGTAATTTCAGCCGTAAACGGTTGTCTGGAATAACAGCAAATGAACTGCATAAACCGGCGATGTTAAAAGTCTTGCTGGGTGCCATGAGAACAGCGGTGCGTGCTGCAGCTTCAGGTGAAATGGATGCAAAAGGAATATGCTGTGCGCCTGGTTCCAAGAGCAAATCACAGTGAATTTCATCTGAAATCACAACCAGATCATGCCGAATAGCGATATCAGCAATCTTCTCTAATTCATCACGAGTAAAAACAGTACCACCGGGGTTGTGAGGATTACACAACAGCAGAACATCAGCCGTTTTAGCCAGGTCTTCCAGCTTGGCAAAATCAGGCAACCAACGATCATCTACCAATTGCATCGGCAGATAACTGACGGGGCGATCATTGTATTCAGGTGCATGTAAAAATGGATAATATACCGGTTTAGGTGTGATAACATGCCGCTCAGGACGGCACCATGCTTTGATACCAAAATTTAATCCGGGGACCACGCCAGGCATAAATAACAGCCATTCGGGTTCTATTTTCCATCCGTAGCGCTGTTGCATCCGCGCAATGACCAGTTCAATCAAACGTGGTGATGGACGACTATAACCAAACACACCATGGGCAACACGTTGCTGTAAGGCTTCAATGACGCCTTGAGGAGCCATAAAATCGGTATCAGCTACCCATAATGGAATAATGTCTTGATCTTTATATTTATTCCATTTCAGGCTGTTTGTACCGCGGCGATCAATCTGCTTATCGAAATCAAACATGCTGCATCCCTGTAATTTTAGTGAGCGACCTTAAAGAAAGGTCACTCTAGGGTGAAATGTTGGGTGGTGCAAGGGGAAACCGAGACAAATGAAGCGTTTATTGCCAACTTTTATGCGAAATAAAATAGAAATGAGTTTCATGGGAGTGGCGTTTCTTACTGGTCTTGCAGTTGCTTTTCTTGTTCCGGTGTTAAGTCTGTTTTTAAGCGAAGAACTCAAAGTCAGGCCATTATTGGTCGGGAGTTTTTTTACTGTAAATGCGGTAATGGGGATTGTTGTTGGGCAACTCCTCGCTAAATATTCCGACAATATCAGTAATCGTAAACCGCTTATCATAATTTGTGGAATAGCTGGTATTGCGGGTAGTTTATTGTATGCCTATGACCGCCATTTTAGTGTGTTAGTCAGCCTCGGTATTTTATTGATGAGTTTGTGTGGAACTATGACACCACAAATGTATGCACTCGCTCGCGAGTATACCGATTCACAAAACAAACCGGCGGTCACTTTCACAACGGTAATGCGTGCGCAATTTTCCTTGGCTTGGGTGGTTGGTCCGCCGCTGGCGTTTTTTATTGCTGCGCACTTTGATTTTATGCACCTGTTTTCAGGCGTTGCGGTGTTATATCTGGGATGTGTCTGGCTCATTATCCGTTACTTACCGGTTATTCCTCGGCAGAAAGCGCCGATCACTAAAGAATCTGATTCTATATGGCAAAATCAACGTCTCTTATTACTGTTCATCAGTTCATTTTTATTGTGGACTTGCAACAGCATGTATTTGATCTCCATGCCTTTATATATCAGTAAAAGCTTGCATTGGCCGCAAGGATTAGCAGGGTGGTTAATGGGATTGGCTGCTGCACTTGAGATACCGGTGATGCTGCTGGCTGGGCGTTACAGTGCTCGTGTTGGAAACCGCAAATTGATGTTGATTTCGGCTACCGCTGCGGTTGGCTTTTATTCCATTCTGTTATTTTTTCATCAGCAGCAAGTTTTATTTTTGGCGCAAATTTTAAATGCGCTGTTTATCGGTATCTTGGCGGGTATTGGGATGACGTGTTTTCAGGATCTATTGCCGGGTTATGCTGGTCAGGCGTCAACTCTGTTCAGTAATAGTATCCGTTGTGGTGGTATTGTTGCCGGTATGTTGGCTGGGGCAATTGCCGAATGGTTTCAATTTCAAGGGGTTTTTATGACATCCGCCGTTTTATCTCTATGTGCATTATGTGCTTTATGGCGGATCAGCTCATTGTAGTTGGCGGGCTTAATTCAACGGTTGTCGTTTTCTTATTATTCAGCCAATAGCTGGCAGTCAATGGGTGAGACAAACGTAAACACTCCAAAAGACAGTTGGCACTGGGGCCCAAACGTTCAGGCGCAGGCACAATCAATTGGGTAAAGAATTTACGTTCATTGCCTTCGCGTAATGAAATTCGGTGTAATTGCTGCCGTTGGATAAACCCTTCTACCAAATGCTGAGGCAACCACGCAAACCCCATTCCGGTGAGTAGTATCTCTATTGCTTCATGGAAGTTGGTTACCGTCCACCGTTGTTCTGCTTTTAACCAACCGGTCAATTCTTTCGGATTTTTTGCGGTATCACGAATAACAATTTGCAACTGCTGGCTCAATTCGTCAGGGCTTAAAATACCTTGCTCCAATGCCAGCGGATGCTGTGGATGGCATACGGGCCACAGTGTTACCTCGGCAAGCGGCTCTCCCAGAAAACCTTTTGGTACTTGGCCTGAAATAACAATATCGGCTTTTTGTTCAAGAATGATTTCAGTAGTGCCCCATAATACAGAGTCAAATAGTTGCAAATGAGTTCCGCGGGAAACAGGGTAGTAGTTTTGTAACGCACGGTTTAAAGGACGTCGAGGATGAGCTAATTCAATGGCAAAACGAATTTCGGCTTCCCATCCTTGATGAATGTTATGAGCCAGCAGTTCCAGCTCTTGCATCTGCTGGTTAAGTGATTTTGCCCGGCGCAAAAACATGTCGCCCGCATCGGTGAGATAAGCTTTGCGTCCGCGGACCTCAAGCAATGCAACGCCCAAAGTTTGCTGCAGTTTGGCAATAGCGTGATTGAGAGACGATTGACTCTTGTTAAGTTTTTCAGCTGCTTGCGCGTAACCACCATGTTCTACGACAGCCTGAAAAATACGCCATTGTTCCAGAGTGCTTTTTGGACGAAACATCCTACCGTCTCCAATTATTATCTTTGTCTTGTTTGAGCCAATCGTGCATTAGTGATTTTGTCTGCTGCATTAACCGCGTAGAATGCGACAGTTTTGCATTTTCAGGAGAGCATGATGGCATTTATTTATGATTATGGTTTATTTGCAGCAAAGAGTATCACACTTGTTGTCGTGTTTGCTGCGGGTGTGATCGCTATCATATCAGCAATTGCGCGCCATAAAATACGCAAAGGCGAGCTGGAGATTACGGATCTTTCGGCTGAATATCTTCGGAATAAACAACATCTGACTGAGTCGCTATTAAATAAAGAACAACGGAAATCCCTTGTAAAAGAGCAGAAAAAAGAAGCTAAAGCGAAGAAAAAAAATACAGTTGAATCATCCAAATCCCGACTGTTCTTCATTGACTTTAAGGGTGGTATGGATGCCAAAGAGGTGTCTGCACTCCGGGAAGAAATTACGGCTGTTTTAACGATGGCCAAAAGTGAAGATGAGGTTCTGGTTAGAGTTGAGTCTGGTGGTGGGGTTGTGCACGGTTATGGCTTAGGTGCCTCACAATTACAGCGCATTCGTGATCGTGGTTTATTCCTCACCGTTTCCATCGATAAAGTGGCGGCCAGTGGCGGCTATATGATGGCCTGTGTGGCGCAAAAAATTATTGCGGCACCATTCGCAATTGTTGGTTCAATTGGCGTGGTAGCACAACTGCCTAATTTCAATCGCTTACTGAAAAAGCACGATGTCGATGTCGAATTACATACTGCCGGTCAGTTTAAGCGGACGCTGACCATATTCGGTGAGAATGACGATAAAGCACGTGAAAAATTTAAAGCTGAGCTGGAAACGGTACATCAACAATTCAAGCAATTTGTCAGCGAACATCGTCCTCGCATGGATATAGATCAAATTGCTACAGGCGAACACTGGTTAGCGGCAGAAGCGAAAAAATTAGGTTTAGTGGATGAATTACGCACCAGTGACGATTACCTGTTGTCCCAATTTGACAATAAACAAGTGATCAAAGTGACATATAACAGCAAAAAAGGATTGGCCGATCGTTTCTCTCATGCTGCGTCATTGGCTGTTGAAAGAGCAATATATCGTGTCATTGAGACCTGTAAGATACCGTTTTAATGATTAAAAATGAGAATTTTGCCGCTTTAATGTAAATAAAAGTTGATTATCACTGCAGCTCCAACCATTTTATAAAAAGAAGAGACTTCGCCTGCATTCAGGCGAAGCTATTAAATATGCTTAATTTTGCGCGCTAATAAGGAAATCGTCGGTCATATGGGCAAAGCACTGGTCATTGTAGAGTCCCCGGCTAAAGCCAAAACAATCAACAAATATCTGGGTAAAGACTTTATTGTCAAATCCAGTGTTGGTCATGTCAGAGACCTGCCAACAAGTGGCAGTACCTCTTCATCTGCAGATAAAGAAGGTGTGAAAAAAGGCACCAAAGCGACTGCTGCAGACAAAGCTAAAAAAGAGTATTCCTCACTTGTTGCCCGTATGGGGATAGACCCGGAACACGGCTGGAAGGCGCGCTATGAAGTTCTTCCAGGAAAAGAAAAGGTGGTTGCGGAACTTCGAACTCTGGCAGCTCAGGCAGATATTGTTTATCTCGCAACCGACTTGGATAGAGAAGGGGAAGCCATTGCTTGGCATTTGCGTGAACTGATTGGCGGTGACGAGTCCCGCTTCAAGCGCGTTGTTTTTAACGAAATTACCAAAACCGCCATTCAGGAAGCCTTCTCTCATCCGGGCTTATTGAATATTGAACGAGTTAATGCGCAACAAGCGCGTCGTTTTCTTGATCGTGTCGTGGGCTACATGGTTTCCCCATTGTTGTGGAAAAAAATAGCCCGGGGCTTATCCGCAGGCCGAGTGCAATCTGTTGCCGTCCGGCTGATTGTGGAAAAAGAACGTGAAATCAAAGCGTTCATTCCTGAAGAATATTGGGATATTCATGCTGATACTTTGACTGCATCGAAAGAAGCCTTGCGCTTGCAAGTGACTAGTCAGCAGGGGAAGGCTTTTGATCCGAAAAATGAGCAACAAGCAATGGCTGCCGTGCAGGCATTGACGAATGCTGCTTATCAAGTCCGGGATCGCGAAGATAAACCGACCAGTAGTAAACCATCTGCACCTTTTATTACCTCGACATTACAGCAAGCTGCCAGTACCCGCCTTGGTTTTGGTGTGAAAAAAACCATGATGATGGCGCAACGCTTGTATGAAGCGGGGCACATTACATACATGCGTACAGATTCGACCAACCTGAGTCAGGAAGCGGTTGCAGCGGTACGTGAGTATATTGACCAGCAATTTGGTAACAAATACCTGCCTAAAGAACCTATTGCTTATGGGGCTAAGGCGAATGCTCAGGAAGCACATGAAGCTATCCGTCCTTCTAATGTCGAGGTGAAAGCTGACACATTAAAAGATATGGAATCGGATGCTGTCCGTTTATATGACCTGATTTGGCGCCAATTTGTTGCATGTCAGATGACTGCTGCACAATATGACACCAGCACCCTGACGGTCACTGCGGCTGATTTTGAACTGAAAGCGAAAGGTCGTATCCTCCGCTTTGCGGGTTGGACTAAAGTATTGCCTCCAATGGGACGCAAAGGGGATGATATTGAGTTGCCTGCGGTTCATGCTGGCGATGTGTTGCGACTGGTTAAACTTGACCCTAAGCAACACTTTACAAAACCACCTGCTCGTTTTACTGAGGCCGCACTGGTAAAAGAATTAGAAAAACGTGGAATTGGTCGGCCATCAACGTATGCGTCCATTATTTCGACTATTCAGGATCGTGGTTATGTAAAAGTCGAAAATCGCCGTTTTTATGCAGAAAAAATGGGTGAGATCGTGACTGATCGCTTAGTGGAGAGTTTCACTGATCTGATGAGTTATGATTTTACCGCGCAAATGGAAAATTCACTGGATAACATTGCACAAGGCAGATTGGATTGGCATAAGCAACTGGATGAGTTTTATGCCGAATTCAAAGCGGATCTGCAAAAAGCAGAAGGTGAAGCCGGCGGTATGCGCAATAACCAGATGGTGTTGACGGATATCGATTGCCCAACCTGTGGTCGGAAAATGGGCATACGCACTGCATCGACAGGGGTTTTCTTGGGATGCTCTGGTTACGCGTTGCCACCGAAAGAACGTTGTAAGCAAACTATCAATCTGGTGCCGGGCGATGAATTCATTGCTGCTGATTCGGAAGATGGTGAAGTTGATGCCTTGCGCGCAATGCACCGCTGTAAAAAATGCGGCACAGCGATGGATTCATATGTTCTGGACGCTACTCGGAAAATTCATATCTGCGGTAACAATCCGGATTGCGATGGTTATGAGATCGAAGTTGGTAATTTTCGTCTGAAAGGCTATGAAGGCCCTGTTGTTGAGTGTGACCGCTGCGGTTCAGACATGCAGTTAAAAACTGGGCGTTTTGGTAAGTTTATGGCGTGTACTAATGCTGAGTGTAAAAATACACGCAAGATATTGAGAAATGGTGATGTAGCGCCGCCAAAAGAAGATCCGGTAGCATTGCCTGAGTTGAAATGCAGTAAATCAGATGCGCATTTTGTGTTACGCGATGGTGCGGCTGGCTTATTTCTTGCGGCCAGCACTTTCCCTAAATCCCGCGAGACACGGGCACCGTTGGTTGCTGAACTGGCTCGGTTTAAAGATCGTTTAGCTCCGAAACATCGGTATCTTGCTGATGCGCCAGTTGCAGATCCACAGGGCAATCCTACGGTTGTTCGTTTTAGTCGTAAAACCAAGGAACAGTATGTTGCTTCTGAAGTAGAAGGGAAGGCAACAGGCTGGGCAGCTTACTTTACCAATGGTCATTGGCAGATTTCTGCTGGGAAAAGTAAATAATCGTTTAGTGTGAGTGAAGTGCGGAAATACTAGGCAGTCAGCCTGTTGTTTTAAAAAAGTATTTTGCCTTCACTCCGCTGCTGCGTATAATGCGCGCCGTTGTTCAGGCAACATCGTCTTTAAGCGGGAATAGCTCAGTTGGTAGAGCATAACCTTGCCAAGGTTAGGGTCGCGAGTTCGAGTCTCGTTTCCCGCTCCAAACGGCGCGTTAACAAAGCGGTTATGTAGCGGATTGCAAATCCGTCTAGCCCGGTTCGACTCCGGGACGCGCCTCCAAATTTTTTGTCAGCCATAATGCTTTGCTAATTGGTGCAGCATTCTTGCCGTAGCTCCCCAGATAAACCAACCGTTCACAGTAATCGCCACTATTTTATGTGTTTTGCCGTTTCGATTGATCTGTAGCAAGTGGTAATTGTTTTTATTAAGTAGCGTCTCAAGAGGGAGTTCGAATACCGCTTCTACTTCGGCCTTAGCAGGATGCAGATGAAAAGTAGGGTGTAATATGGCTAAATAGGGATGGATCTGATACCCGCTTAATGTTTGACCACCAGAGACTTCTCCAATGATATTGACGTATTGAGGAGAAATTCCCAGTTCCTCTTCCAGTTCTCTCAACCCGGTCATTTGCAGTGAAATATCTTCTGCGTCTTTTCTGCCGCCAGGGAAACAAATCTGCCCCGGATGGTGACGTAACTGCCAGCTACGCTGAGTAAACAGTACCACCCAACCTTCAGCACGTAGTATTAATGGAATGATGACTGCTGCGTCACGGACGGGGACGGAAATTTCTTTTGGTATCGGTGATGTTGTTTGCAAAATAAAACGGTTCAGAAAATGTTCAGCCCGGTTCATGCGCTTTTTCCAATACGGGTAAAATTTTTGCCAATTTATCAAACGTTTCCTGATATTCCGCATTCACTTCTGAGTCGGCAACAATACCGCCGCCGGCCCAGACATATAAGTTGTCGTGCCAAGCAATCAATGTTCGGATTGTAATGCTGGAATCCATGCGGCCATGACGGCTGATATAAAACATACTGCCACAATAAGCAGAGCGTCGATGGGGTTCGAGTTCCTCGATAATTTGCATGGCTCTGATTTTAGGTGCTCCGGTAATGGACCCACCGGGAAAACAGGCATGCAATAATTCTGCCGCGGTATATTCAGTATCCAGCGTTCCTGTCACCGTTGAAACCATATGGTGTACCGCATTAAATGATTCGATGTCGAATAATTTAGGAACCCGTACCGACCCCAGTTTACAGACCCGGCCAATATCATTGCGTAACAGATCAACGATCATCAGATTTTCTGCCCGATCTTTCGACGCGTTTTTTAATTCAGCCATACTGGCTTGATCGGCTTGCGGATCAGCATAACGGGGGCGGGTACCTTTGATCGGCTTTGTTTCAACCTGTTGATCATTTAAGGCCAGAAATCGTTCAGGAGACAAGCTGAGTATCGCCGCGTTGGGTAGTCGCATAAATGCAGAAAAAGGTGCCTGATTTACTTGCGATAGCTGACAGTATGCTTGCCATTCATCGCCTGTATAGCTGGCATTAAAACGTTGTGTAAGATTGATTTGATAACAATCTCCGGCACGTAAGTAGCGCTGGATCGCCTCAAAGCGAAGGGTGTATTCCTCTTTCGATACATTGGCTTGCCAATGGGACGTCAGGCTGAAAGATTTTGCTTCTTGAGGAGCTTGTTGCAACCACCATTGCCAGCGGTTCTCTAATTCACTGTCTGAACCACAGACGACAAGATGGGCTTCCTGTGTCTGGTGATCAAGAACCCAGGCCCAATCGTAGATACCTACAGCGAGATCTGGTAAGTCGATATCCCTGATTGCGTGCGCTGGGAGTTTTTCTATTTGCCGGCCAAGATCATATCCTAACAACCCCAATGCACCGCCAATGAACGGCAATTCCCCCTGATAAGTGGGTAATGAGCCCAGTTGGCGTTGCAAAACATCTTTAAGCAGTGCGAGTGGTGCAGCCGAAGATTGGTGTGTGTGCTGTTTCTCGGTAATGGTTGTTATTGGCCCAACGGTTTCCAGTGTTGCAATGGGTGCGGCTGAGAATATGTCAAATCTGCTGTCAACATGATCTGGGCTTGCCGATTCAAGCAGTACAGCCCAGGGGAAATGTGAAATCGCAGCGAACATTTGTTGTGCTGTCGATTGAAGAGGAAACGTCTTTAGGCGAAATGTTGACGGCATGAGGTAGAAAACACGATGTTGCATAGCAGGGGTGGTACGCAAAGCGTATCATATTAGGAAGTTGGGAACGAATAATTCTAAATTTATATAGGTTGTTGTTATCGATTCAGAAATCTGAGTGACAACAACTAGATGTTGTGAATGAGTGCTAAGCTGTTAATGTTAATAAGAGCACATTAAAACAAAGAGAATCACAATGATGAGTCCACTGGTTTATTTGGTAGAAGACAGTGAAATGCTGTCCATGCTCTATCAGGATTATTTACGTGCAGAATCCTATGAGATCAAAGCATTTCGTCTGGGTCAGGATGGCTTAGAGGCATTGAAAGCACAACCACCACAAGTGTTGTTGCTGGATCTCGAATTACCCGACATGGATGGAATGGAGCTACTGCGTTTTGTCAGCGAACAGGGGCTGCCAACCAGCGTGGTCGTTATTACGGCACATGGCTCTGTTGATATCGCTGTCGAAGCCATGCGGCACAGTGCATTTGATTTTCTGACCAAACCTTTTGATGGAAAACGGTTATGCACGACGGTGCGCAATGCCGCGAAGCATCAACAATTAAGTACATTGGTTGATACCTATCGTGCAAATTATGATTTATCTGGATTCGGTGGATTCATCGGCAGCTCATTACAAATGCAGGCTGTGTACCGGATACTTGAAAGTGCAGCCCCCAGTAAGGCCACTGTTTTTATTACCGGCGAAAGTGGTACAGGGAAGGAAGTGTGCGCCGAAACATTGCACAAGATCAGCCCTCGCAAAGAAAAACCATTAGTGGTATTGAATTGTGCTGCTATCCCTCGAGATTTGATCGAAAGTGAAATTTTTGGACATGTTAAAGGCGCATTTACAGGGGCCCAGTCTGATCGGGAAGGGGCGGCAGCCCGCGCTGATGGCGGTACGTTGTTCCTTGATGAAATCTGTGAAATGGAATTGGATTTACAAGCCAAACTGTTGAGATTTATTCAAACTGGGACTTTTCAACGCGTAGGTGGCAGCAAATTAGAAACGGTGGATGTTCGGTTCGTTTGTGCAACCAACCGGGATCCGATTGCGGAGGTGCAGGCGGGGCGTTTTCGTGAAGATTTATATTATCGTCTGCACGTTATTCCGGTGGCATTACCGCCATTGCGGGAGCGAGGAGAGGATGTATTAGCTATTGCCCGTCGATTCCTCCGTCAATTTGCGAGTGAAGAAAATAAGAGATTCATTGATTTCAGCCCTGAATCTGCACAGATGTTGCTGAACTATGAATGGCCGGGAAATGTCAGACAACTGCAAAATGTAGTACGTAATATCGTGGTTTTGCATGATGGTGAAAAAGTGTTACCTGCCATGTTTCCTCCGCCGTTAAACACCGTATCAATGGCGATCCCTATCATTCAGACCGTTTTAACACCCGCAGCTGCAATAAATAGTGCTGCAGAAATCCGGCCTATGTGGGTGGTTGAAAAAGAGACCATTGAGAATGCCATTGCTGCTTGTGACGGAAATATTCCACAAGCGGCAGCTTTACTGGAACTTAGCCCTTCTACTATTTATCGCAAGCGATTGGCTTGGCAGTCGGCCTGATGGTCTGCAATATTGGGAACGCGGTATGAAATGTGTACTGGTATCAGCGGGTGTGCTTCAACTTCAGGATGAATTGGCAATCCTGAATGCAGATCCAAATATCCGATTTATCATCATGTTATGTGCCTCTCAAACCGAAATAGCGCATGATGATATTAATCAGTTGCTGGTTGCTAATGCAAAGCCTGTGATTGGCGGGATCTTCCCTTATGTCATCCACGATAAATTGTTGCTGACATCTGGGATTGTACTGATTGGTCTTTCTTGCCCATTCAATATGGCCGTTATTCCGAATATAAGTAAGAACACTCAGCTCGAAATTGAATTGCAACAGCAACTCCCTTGGCAAAATACAGAAAGAGGCACGTTGTTCACCTTCGTACATGGTATGAGTTCAGGGGTTCAACGGCTCATTGATGGTTTATTTAATCAGTATGGTCTGGAAATAAACTATATCGGCGGGGGATGTGGTTCGTTGCAAAAACTGGATCAGCCGTGCGTCATCACTCCGCTGGGTATATTAGCCGATGCTGCCGTTTTAGTGATGGCTGATATTTTGAGTGGTATTGGCGTTGCACATGGATGGCAATCGATTTCCCGGGCATTCAAGGTCACTGAGGTAGAAGGGAATGAAATTATTTCTATTGATTGGCGACCAGCGATAGAGGTATACCGGAGTATTGTTGAAGACCATTCTGGTATCTGTTTTTCGGAAATACCTTTTACTGAAATCGCCAGAGCATATCCATTCGGCATTGCTAAACTGGCGGATGAACTAGTGATCAGAGATCCCATCGCACTCAATGGGGAACGGATTGTTTGTGTGGGTGATGTAAGACGTGGCTCGTATGTTCATGTAATGCATGGAAAACCTGATTATGTCTCAGCCGCTGCTGGTCGTGCACGACAAAAAGCGGCGGAAAATCTGAAAGGTCGTAAACCCCGAGTTATGTTGTTCATGGATTGTATTTCAAGAGTGTTATTTCTGGGGGAATTATTCGCCAGAGAAATAACGCATGTGGCTATGCCTGATATTCCATTAATCGGGGCACTGACTTTGGGTGAAATAGCGAATAGCGGCTATGACTACCTTGAACTTTATAATAAAACATCGGTTGTAGGATTACTTGCCAGTGATACGCCAAGGATTAATTGAGCAGGAAGTATTACATGAAATCGCTATGTCGATTGGCGAGGGCATTGAATTGGAAAAAATGCTCTCTGAATGCATCCCTGTATTTTTAAGAGGGTTGGGATGCGCTACGGCTGTTGTTTTACTTCGTGACGAACAAGACGATTTCTATACGCCATCCTACATTTTGCCGAGAGCCGCAGTCCGCAATCAGTATTTACATCAAGCTATTAACCATTCACTGGAATGTCTGACACACCATGAAGCGTTGCCAGTTCCTCTCTGTTATTTTGAGTCTGCAGGTCTTTATTACTATGCTTGGCCGATACAGGACTTTGGGGCATTACTTCTTGGCCGCAGTGCGCCATTTCGCGATGGCTTGCTGCAGGAAATTTTACCGCTAGTGAATAAACTGGCGCTGGCATTGATCAGTTGCCGTCAATACCAGCGTCTTAAACTTGCACAGCAAAGCATGATCCAGGCTAGAGATGAAGCGCTGGCCGCCAATAAAGCAAAAAGCCATTTTCTGGCAACGATGAGTCACGAGATCCGCACACCACTGAATGCTGTTATTAATCTTTCAGAATTGCTTCTAGAGACGCAGCTTGATGAGCGACAACGTAAGCTGACTCAGGGGGTCTGCGAAGGAGGACGTTCTTTATTACAGTTGGTGAACGATGTATTGGATTTTTCAAGAATCGAAGCTGGTCGTTTGGAGCTGGTAGCAACGTCGTTCAAACTGCATGATTTACTTGATGGACTGGCATCTTTATTTGAAAAAGAAGCCATAATGAAGAAGCTCCATTTTGGATTAAGTATTCATCATGACGTTCCGGATTTAGTGACTGCAGACTCTTCTCGATTAAGACAAATTTTGCAAAACCTACTGGCGAACGCTATCAAATTCACAGAGAAGGGCAGCGTCAGTATTTCGGTGAGAATGTTGCCGGCTACTCAGCAAAAGGCAGAATCTGTTCCCATGATGATATTTCACATCAGCGATACTGGGATTGGTATTTCAGAACAGGATCAGCAGCGGTTATTTCAGGAATTTTCACAAGTAGATACAAATCTGGATCGACGCTTTGGTGGTTCGGGGTTGGGGCTGGCCATTGCTGCGCGGTTGGTCATGCTCATGGGTGGTAAAATAGGTTGCCATTCAGTCCCCGGTATTGGCAGTACCTTTTGGTTTACCTTACCTGTCAAAACAAGCGGCAACGTACCGGAACAAATCCAGAATGAAGAGCACGTGACGTTGCCAATCAGCATCTTATTAGTTGAAGACAGCGTTACAAACCAAATGGTTGCTACAGCCATGCTGGAAAAAACCGGATGCCAGCTAGCTATTGCAAATAATGGTTATGAAGCTATTACGATGGTTCAACAGCGTGAGTTTGACATCGTTCTCATGGATGTTTCTATGCCAGGAATGGATGGATTGGAAGCAACACGGCAGATCCGTGCCATGGGAAGGCGCTATGCCTCTTTACCTATTCTTGCTATGACTGCACATGCCTTTGCTCATGATCGAGATGCCTGTCTGGAAGCAGGGATGAATGATTATCTCAGCAAGCCATTACAGCGAGACCAATTATATTCATTGCTGAAAAAATGGACATTAACTGATAATACAGGAACCGTGTCAGAAGTTGTGGAGTCACCAGTTGCCATGATTGGAACAACAAAACCGATACTGGATGAGCGTGTTATTCAAACCTTGGTCAATGATACAAGCCCGGATTTATTCAAACATCTGATCGCTATTTTCCTACAGGAAAGCAAAGAGCATTTTGATGCCTTAGCTGAATTAACAGCTAAAGACGATCTTGCTGGTGCAGCAAAACATGCGCATGCGGTGAAAAGTAGTGCGGGTGCTCTGGGCGCTGTTGCTTTACAAGATATGTGTGGCCAACTTGAAATTGCATGTCGGGAGTCAAAACCACACATTGCTGTATTGTTGCAGGCTACCACCAATGTCGCTGAGGCATCATGGCAAGCATTGCATAGCCGGCTTGATTCTGTTTAGCCGGCTCATTTTCATTCAGTTTCGTTGCCTGTATCCGTTTCGGAATAGGGTTGTTCTGTCGGTGCTTTTTTCCGCAATGGCGCATAACCGTCCGTGTCACGGATCCAAATCCCGCCATCACGTCCCGATGTTTTCTTGGCCGTTGGTCGAGAACTGTTCTTTTTCAGATTTTTCTTACCCTGAGCTGCTTTTGCTTCTGCCAGCGGGTGCATTTCTTTACCTGAAAATTTCCGATTCTTCGGGGCCAATACGCCCTTAAACTTGCCTTCGAGACCAGCAATAACAGTAAAAGTGACTTCACGACGTTGTAATGCCAGCAGATTCTGGAATGACGACCAGTCTTTGGGGCTAATTAAGGATACGGCAGTGCCTTGATTACCCGCGCGGCCAGTACGTCCAATACGATGGATATATTCTTCTGGTTGTTTCGGCATATCAAAATTTACGACAAGCGATACGTGCAGTAAATCGAGCCCGCGTGCAGCAACGTCTGTTGTGAACAGCACTTTGGCATGACCTCGGGAAAATTGATCTATCACCTGATTACGCTGAGCTTGTTTCATATCCCCGGAGAGCGCCAAAGCAGGAATATTTAAGCTGTTGTAATAATTAGCCAGTCGATCTGTATCTTCACGTGTTGCCAGAAAAACGATGGCTTGTTGATAATCAGGTTGCATCAACAAATGCTGTAGCAAAGATTGCTTGTGATCCAAATGATCACAGAGGTGAAAGATTTCGTTGATATCGCTATGAATTGCATGCATCTCACCGATAGCAATGGTCTGCGGTGCTTTCAGAATATAGCCCGACAGCATTTCAACCGACTGATGATGCAATGTTGCTGAAAACAGCCATGTCTGACGTAATCGATGAGACGCTGCGGAATGGATAGCTTTTAAGGCATCAGCAAAACCGAGATCCAACATTCGATCTGCTTCATCCAGCACTAATATTTCGACACCGTCAAACAGAAAGCTACGAGCCTGCAGATGGTTTACCAGACGTCCTGGCGTGGCAACTAATACCTGTGGGGTTTTCCGCAGGGCTTTAATCTGGTCATTAAAATTTTCACCGCCTAATACCAGACTGCAATGTATTTGTGTGCCTGCAACCAGAAAGCGAAGCTGGGCATAAACCTGTTTTGCCAATTCGCGGGTAGGGGCCAGAATCAATGCCCGCGGACCACGAGTGGAAAGCGCTCGAGAAGTTAATAACCGATGCATCAACGGAAGCAGATAGGCCAGTGTTTTACCTGATCCGGTCTTTGACGCTACAGCCAGATCTCGACCCAGCAAGGCATAAGGAATGGTTTGTGCCTGTACTTCAGTCATTTTGGTGTAGTTAAGGTGCGCCATGGCTTCTTTTAATCGTTTGTGCATGGTCAGTTCTTCAAAGCGCAATGTATCTCTCCTGGTTATCTATGGCATCAAGCTCTTGGCGTATTATACCCTGTACAACGGTTCCGGGCGAACAAAGTCACAATATGATTGACGGGGCGGTGCAATCTAACTAGATTGATTCGCCACAAACAGGTAAATAGGAATTGCCTGTAAGCAGATATAGTGTAGAGGTCATGATGTATCAGACAGACGATGTAAGGATCAAAGAGATCAAAGAATTATTACCGCCGATTGCTCTTTTGGAGCGGTATCCTGCCACTGAAACTGCCACGCAAACGGCATTTGAAAGTCGTCAGGCCATTCATAAGATCCTCAACGATCAGGATGAGCGTTTGTTGGTCGTCATTGGCCCATGTTCTATTCATGACCCAGAAACTGCGATTGAATATGGCAAGCGCTTGCTGGCTATGCGTGAAGAGCTGAAAGACCAACTGGAAATTGTCATGCGGGTGTATTTTGAAAAACCACGTACGACGGTTGGCTGGAAAGGTCTGATCAACGATCCGTTTTTGGATAACAGCTATAAAATCAATGATGGTTTGCGTATTGGCCGCAAGTTGCTGCTGGATCTGAACGATATGGGTATGCCAACCGCTACCGAATTCCTCGATATGATCACGCCGCAATATATGGCTGATTTGATGAGCTGGGGTGCTATCGGTGCCCGGACTACCGAGTCTCAGGTGCATCGTGAGCTGGCCTCTGGCTTGTCTTGCCCGGTTGGCTTTAAAAATGGTACTGACGGAACCACAAAAGTAGCGATTGATGCGATCAGTGCAGCCGGTGCGCCGCATAATTTCTTATCTGTCACCAAATTTGGTCATTCTGCAATTGTTTCTACTGAAGGCAATAAAGACTGCCACATTATTCTGCGTGGTGGTAAAGAGCCGAACTATAGTGCCAAGCACGTTGCTGCTGTCGTAAAAGATCTGGAAAAGGCTGGTTTGCCAACCAAGATGATGATCGATTTCAGCCATGCTAACAGTTCCAAACAGTTCAAGAAGCAGATGGAAGTCTGTACTGATGTCTGTGGTCAGATCGCTTCTGGTAATCGCCACATCATGGGTGTTATGGTCGAAAGCCATCTGGTTGAAGGTCGTCAGGACTTGGTCGAAGGTCAGGAACTGGTTTGCGGTCAGAGTATTACCGATGCTTGTATTGGCTGGGACGATACTGCGAACTTGTTACGAGAATTGGCTGCTGCCGTTAAAGCGCGTCGCGCTTAAGCTTAATAAGTCTCTGAAAAAAGCCAGATAGTGTTTGCTATCTGGCTTTTTTATTTTCTATTCCGCGGTTGGGCTATTCACAGGATGTACATCTTCACTGGGATAGCAACCAAGGATCTTGATATAGCGTATGGAAGATTGCAGTTCATTAATGGCAGTCTGCATTTCATCGCTTTCAAGATTAGCGGCCACATCCACATAAAACATTTCTTCCCATGGGTTGCCGGGAATAGGACGTGATTCCAGTTTGGTCATGTTGATGTTGTGATTCCGTAAAACAAGCAAAGCTTCCACCAATGAACCGGTTTTTTGTGTCGTCGACATAATGAATGTCGTTTTGGCCGGTACTAACGGAGACACGCGCACGGGTTCACGAGCGACAACCCAGAAACGAGTACAGTTATCTGGCTGGTTAGCCAACCCGTTTGCCAGTTTGATCAACCCGTAAATATCGCCACCATCCGCACTGCCAATAGCTGCCGCATTCGGCGATGCCAGCTCTTTCACTTTCAGCATGGCCGCTGACGACGAATCACAGAATATTTTTTTGATATGCGGGTGCTTATCGAGATAGTAAGAAGATTGCGTAATCGGCTGAGGATGGCCATAAATGACTTCAATATCGGCAATATCGGTTTCAACTGCCGTTAATAGGCAATGGTCAATCGGGTAAGTCAGTTCTGCAACGATGGATAAACTGGTTTGTTGCATCAGGTCATAGACTTCATTGATTGAACCTGATGTCATATTTTCAATTGGCAATACGCCATAATGACAGGCACCGCTTTCTACTTCCTGAAAAACCTGATTAAAACTATTACAGCTCACTTCCTTAATTTCTGAAACTTCCCGCCCTAGGAATTTACGGGCGGCCAGACTGGAATAGGAACCCAGCGGTCCCAAATAAGCTACACTGCTATCAGTTTGCGCGATATTAGGGTTTTTCTGTTGTTGAATAAAATCCTGTTGAATTAAAACAGAGTCTTCAATTATCAGTTGGAATACGCGTTGAATAAAATGGGCGGATAACCCCATTGGGCGTCCGATCTGAGTCAGATATGCCAATAATTCCTGTTCTCTGTGCTGATCACGGATAGGTCGCTGGCTGCTTAGTTTGTTTTTCGCTACTTCAATGCTAATTGCACGGCGTTTGGCAAAAAGAGTGAGCAACTGGGTGTCAATCTCATTAATGGACTGGCGGATCTCATCCAGTGTAACCATGGCTTACTCTCCTTGTATTAAATTCGATAATCATTACGCATATGAAAACTAAAGAAAACATGACCAGATGTAAATCATTCTGATGCAGCAAATGGTAACACTTCCTGTCTGCCTATATATAGAATAGTCACAATAATTCATTTCTTAATTTTTTGCGGGGATGTATGGGTCCTTTGATGTTAGATGTTCAAGCCTGTGAACTGGATTCGGAAGAGCGGGAAATCCTGGCTCATCCCACGGTTGGCGGTGTCATTTTATTCTCGCGCAATTACCATGACCGATCACAATTATCTGCATTAGTCAGTGCAATCCGACAGGCCGCCTCTAAACCACTGTTGATTGCGGTTGATCATGAAGGTGGGCGGGTACAACGTTTTCGGGATGGCTTTTCCCGTATTCCGCCCATGGGCCTTTTGCATCATGCTGGTAATCAAGTGGCCAACCTGGCTCAAGACTGTGGATGGCTCATGGCTGCAGAATTGCTGGCTTTGGATATTGACCTCAGTTTTGCACCTGTCTTGGATCTGGATCGAGGCAGCAATGTGATCGGCAACCGAAGTTTCAGTAGTGATCCGGAGCAGGTGATTCAACTGGCAGAAGCATTCATTGACGGTATGCATGAAGCGGGAATGAAGGCGACAGGTAAACATTTTCCCGGCCATGGCAGTGTCCGCGCGGATTCTCATCTGGAAAGCCCTCGTGATAATCGCAGTTGGGAAGAAATAGAAGCCTATGATTTGTTGCCATTCCGAAAGCTCATTCCAACCGGAAAATTAGATGCACTGATGCCAGCCCATGTGATCTATACCGAATTAGATGACAAGCCAGCCGGATTTTCCCAGTTTTGGTTACAAGAAATATTGCGTCAAAAATATGGTTTCCAAGGGGTGATCTTCAGTGATGATTTAACCATGGAAGGCGCTGCTGTTGCCGGCGGGTATCCCGAGAGAGCACAAGCGGCATTGGCGGCAGGTTGTGATATGTTGCTTGCTTGTAACAATAGGGCAGGCGCTATTGCTATTCTGGATGGCTTAAAAAATCCACCTGAAAGCCGGGCCAACACCTTACTGAGCCATCATGCTGGTGATTGGCGGCGTTTAACGGAAACAAGCCGCTGGAAAAACACGCAAGACAAAGTGCGTCGATTTAGCGAAGAGTTTGTTAATTAACTGTATATTTTGATCTTAAGCAGCCTTTCATGGCTTGACCATGACCTCAAGGTATAAGACCTGCTATGGTGGTTTCTGACAAGGTTGTTGATTGAGGAATCCACCATGATTATTTATCTGCACGGTTTTGATGCTACCAGCCCTGGTAACTATGAAAAGGTCATGCAACTCCGATTTATCGATCCTGATGTGCGCATGATTAGCTACAGCACTGTTCATCCCCGGCAGGATATGAGTCACTTGTTAAAAGAAGTCCATCGTGAAATTACCGCGACAGAAGATCCCAATCCGCTGATTTGTGGTGTGGGTTTAGGTGGATATTGGAGCGAACGGATTGGCTTTTTATGCGGAATTCGACAGGTAATTATAAATCCTAATCTTTTTCCTGAAGAGAATATGCAGGGAAAAATTGAACGGCCGGAAGAATACACCGACATCGCATCAAAATGTGTAACTGAATTTCGTAAAAAAAATGCAGGAAAGTGTATTTGTATCCTTTCTGTTAACGATGAAGTCATGGATAATAGCCAAACAGTGGATGCATTGAAAGATTATTACGACATTGTATGGGATGAGCAACAAACCCATAAATTCAAAGATCTGTCGTCTCACTTGCAACGAATTAAAGCATTTAAAAATGCGAGTTGATGTAAGTGGTCATTGAGGGTGTGTAACGCATCCTTAACATAAGTTATGAAAAAGGTGTTTCTGGTATGACCAAAATTGTCATTGTTGGTGGTGGAGCAGGTGGCTTGGAATTAGCCACACGTCTGGGACGTAAATTGGGTAAAAAAGGTAAAGCGCAGATCACGCTGGTCGATCGTAATCGCACCCATTTATGGAAACCGTTGTTGCATGAAGTTGCTGCTGGTTCACTGGATGCAGGGGTTGATGCGCTGAGCTATCAATCTCAGGCTCGCCACAATGCTTTTGAATTCCAGTTAGGCACGTTGACCAACATCAAACGCGAAGAAAAACGTATTGTATTAGCACCTATCTTCGGTGAAAAAGGCGAAGAGGTGTTAGGCGAACGTGAGATCGAGTATGACTATCTGGTCGTTGCGTTAGGCTCTGTTTCTAATGATTTCAACACGCCAGGTGTTCGCGATAATTGTATCTTCCTGGATAGCCCGGATCAGGCGTTCCGTTTCCATAATATTCTGATGGACAAGTTCCTGCGCTTTGCGGGTTCCCGCACCACCAGCAACACAGATATTCCTCAGGATGGCAATATCAAGATCGCGATTGTTGGTGCCGGTGCAACCGGTATTGAACTGTCTGCTGAATTGTATAATGCAGTAGAAGAATTGACGGCCTATGGCTATAAAAATCTGTCACGCCGTAGCCTCAAGGTTACTGTCGTTGAAGCTGGGCCACGTATTTTGCCGGCATTGCCAGAGCGTATTTCTTCTGCGGCTCATCATGAATTAGTCGAGTTGGGTGTCGATATCCGTACTGCTACCTTCGTCAGTGAAGCAACTGATAAAGGGTTGATGACTAAAGATGGTGAACTGATTGAAGCTGACTTGATGGTCTGGGCGGCTGGCGTTAAAGCGCCTGATTTCATGAAAGAAATTGGTGGTTTGGAAACCAACCGTGGTAACCAACTGGTTGTTAAGGGCACATTGCAAACAACACTGGATGACCATATCTATGCGATAGGTGATTGTGCTGCCTGCGCGATGGAAGACGGGAAATTGGTTCCGCCACGCGCGCAATCTGCTCACCAGATGGCCACACAGTGCATGAAAAATATTCTTGCCCAGATCAACGGTGGTGAACTGAAACCTTACCAATATGTGGATTATGGTTCTCTGGTTTCCCTGAGTAACTTCTCTACGGTAGGTAGCCTGATGGGGAACCTGATGCGGGGTTCGATGATGATCGAAGGTCGTATCGCTCGAGTGATGTATATTTCTCTGTATCGTATGCACCAGGTTGCGCTTTATGGTTATGTGAAAACGGGTTTGATCATGTTGGTTGGTCAGTTAAACCGAATTCTGCGTCCACGCCTGAAACTGCATTGATTTCATGTTGATAGCAATAAAAAAACGCCGCAATATGCGGCGTTTTTTTATTATTAAATTGTTAGCGGATTACGCTTCGCCAACAGGCAGTACGGAACGACCGAATTTTTCGTTCAGCACTTCCGCCATTGCCAGATAAATGGCAGATGCACCACAGAAGATACCTTCAAAACCGGCGAATGTACCTAATGCTGCGTTACCAGTGAAATCTTTGGCGGCCAGCAAGAAGAACAATACGACCAGAGAACCAAATACCACTTGCAGTGCTTTAGGGCCCTTCAGGGTACCGAAGAACATGAACAGAGTGAAAATACCCCACATCAGCAGATAGCAGCCCATCGATGTTTCATTTGCTGCATCAGCCCAACCCCATTTAGGCATCAGGATCAGGAATACCAGGCTGATCCAAAAGAAACCGTAAGAGGTAAATGCTGTGACGCCGAAGGTATTGCCCTTTTTAAATTCAAGGATACCTGCGATCACTTGAGCCATACCGCCATATGCCAGACCCATTGCCAGAATCATCGCACTGAGAGGGAAGAAGCCTGCATTATGGATGTTCAGCAACACAGTGGTCATACCAAAACCCATCAGACCTAATGGTGCGGGATTAGCCAATTTTTCGCTCACAAGAAATTCTCCGGTTAATAACTCACACAAAGGGTTCATCATCCTGATGAACGTTAGATTTATGTAAAAATCCGCGCGATTCTAGAGATCAGATCAGCCGTGTGCAAGTGAATTTGAGAGTTAGATCAAAGAAGTTTTTATGTAGTAAATAAACAAATTCTATATATACAAAGGGGAAGCAATGCTTCCCCTGATAAAAGTATTAATGTGTTGTAAATTTACTCCACTTCGTTGCCGCTTTTTCCGTTTTCAATGAAGATTTTAGTATTGTTCAATGTAGTGCTGGCAATCGATAGCAATGCTTCCCGAGTCAGAAATGCCTGATGTCCGGTAAACAAAACATTATGACAGGCGGATAACCGACGGAAGGTGTCATCGGTGATCACTTCATTCGATTTATCTTCAAAGAACAGTTCACTCTCTTCTTCATAAACATCTAAACCAAGAGCGCCAATCTTGCCTTGTTTCAATGCTTCGATTGCATCTTGAGCACTTAACAAAGCGCCTCGACTGGTATTGATGATCATCACCCCTTTTTTCATTTTGGCGAATGATTCAGCATTGAGAAGATGGTAGTTTTCTTTAAACAGAGGGCAGTGCAGGCTGATCACATCCGATTCTCGGAATAACGTATCCAGATCGACATACTCAGCACCCAGTTCGAGCGCAGCCTGACTCGGATAGGGATCATTCACCAATAGACGCATCCCAAAACCTTTTAAAATTCTGAGTGTTGCAATACCAATTTTACCGGTTCCGATGATGCCCGCTGTTTTGCCAAACATATTGAACCCAACCAAACCATCCAGAGCAAAGTTGGCATCGCGTGTCCGCTGGTAGGCTTTATGAATACGGCGATTTAATGTCATCATCAGCCCGACACTATGCTCTGCAACCGCTTCTGGTGAGTAGGCTGGAACACGTACCACGGTGATACCAAGTTCTTTGGCTGCAATCAAATCAACATTGTTGTATCCGGCGCAACGCATGGCCAATAACCGAGTTCCATTGTTGGCCAAATCAGTTAATACAGGACGTGATAAGTCGTCATTGACGAAAGCACAGACCACTGGGTAGCCATGAGCCAGACGTAGCGTCTTTTGTTCTAAGCGAACATCGAAATAGTCCAGTTCATAACCAAATGGCTGATTGGCTTGTTCAAAATAGTCGCGGTCGTATGCTTTGGCACTAAATAATGCGATTTTCATAGGTACGTCTCCACCTAAAAGATGTAGTAAAATTACATCATTATTTGCGGTATCGTCAATAAATTATGATGCATATCAAGATATACGTACAAATCTGTTGTTCAGTTCTAAAATGCCCAAAAAGAAAGGAGCCAGAGGCTCCTTAAATAACATCGAACAACGGGGGAGTATATAAAACAACAGATGATGGATGACGATGGACTTATATGAGTGTAGCTGATGTTTTATATTGCAACAAAATATCTGGAAAATTATCACTTTCATCTTTGAGGTTAATACCGCTAATCTGGCGGCGAAATGCTTCTCCCAGCAGCCAGCTAAGTTTATGTGCGGCCTCAGGGTAGTTGAGACCTTCTGGACGCACGTTTGATATGCAATTGCGTTCGGAATCTAATAAACCGACCTGGGGTGACCAGGTGAGATAAATTCCCATGCTGTCAGGCGAGGATAAACCCGGGCGTTCACCGATCAGTACCGCTACTGCCTTTGCTTTCAGGCTCTCAGCAATGTCATCGCCAATCGCGACGCGAGCTTGTCGGGTTAGAACAATGGGGCCGATTGCAATGCCGAGTGCTTCAAGGCGCGGGCGTAACTCCAATAAAAAAGGTACGGTATTGCGATGGATGGCAGTAGAAGATAGGCCATCACCCACTACGATCACCAGTTCTATCGGCTCAACAGCCTGTTGTTTCAGCCACTCACGTGATTCATTCGCCAATTCGCGACCTAAATCGGGACGACGCAAATAGGTTTCACGATCAGCGGCCGCACTATAGGCCTGTAGTGTGGAAAATCCTTGTTGATGCAATTCTTCTGCCAATGCGTCTATACCAAAGGGCTGGTGTACGGCATCCCGGGCTTGTGCATGTGCCAGACCAAATTTCAGCAATTCTTCGGTTGGCAAGCTACTGCCTGTCCGTCCTAACGCAATTCTGGCGGCCGTAAATTGTTTCAGTTCATCCCAGGGATTCTGATGGATTAATTGTTTGTTCATGCAGCACTCCCCAGAGAGGGTAGTTGGGTCAACAACGGATGTTGTCGGGACGGATCCAGAAGATGACCTTGTGTATCGATCAGGCGCATTTTTTCCAGCCAGTGGTCGAACTCCGGCGCACGTTTCAGCCCCAGTAAATCACGGATATAAAGTGCGTCATGAAATGAGGTACTTTGGTAGTTCAGCATGATGTCATCGGCACCGGGAACCCCAATCAGGAACGTCAGCCCTGCTGTGGCCAACAAGGTCAGCAGGGTATCCATATCATCCTGATCTGCTTCAGCATGATTGGTGTAGCAGACATCACAACCCAGCGGTACACCGAGTAATTTTCCGCAGAAATGATCTTCCAATCCTGCCCGAATAATCTGTTTACCGTCGTAGAGATATTCCGGTCCAATGAATCCGACTACGGTGTTGGTCAGCAGCGGTTTGAATTTTCTGGCCACGGCATAAGCTCGGGCTTCACAGGTTTGCTGATCGACACCAAAATGCGCATTGGCTGACAAACAACTTCCCTGACCCGTTTCAAAATACATCACGTTCTTGCCAATGGTGCCTCTGTTCAGACTTTGTGCAGCCGCTTCGGCTTCCGCCAGAATCGAGAGGGTGACACCGAATCCCGCGTTGGCTTTTTCTGTGCCGGCAATAGATTGAAAGACCAGATCAACCGGCACACCGCGATTGATCAATTCAATGGTGTTCGTGACGTGGGTGAGCACACACGATTGGGTTGGAATTTCAAAGCGTTGAATCACGTCATCCAGCATGTGATTCAGTTTTGCTAATCCTGGTAAACTGTCTGTCGCCGGATTAATGCCAACCACTGCATCTCCGCTACCGTATAACAACCCATCTAACATCACCGCCGCGATCCCGGAGAGGGCATCGGTCGGGTGGTTTGGCTGTAAGCGAACACTTAAGTGTCCGGGTAATCCGATCGTATTACGGAACTTGGTGATAACCTGACATTTTTTAGCGACCAGGATCAGATCCTGATTTCGCATCAATTTACTCACGGCCGCGACCATTTCTGGTGTCAGGCCACGCGCTAATCGAGAGAGAGTAATGCTATCTGCCTGTTCACTGAGCAGCCAGTCTCGGAAATCACCCACGGTCAGGTGGCTGATTATTCCGAATGCCTGCAGATCATGCTCGTCAAAAATGAGTCGGGTTATTTCATCGCTTTCATAGGGGATCAGGGCGTGATTCAGAAAGACTTTTAAAGGGAGATCTGCCAGACAGATCTTTGCTGCCATGCGCTCTTCAGCTGTAGCTGCCGCCACGCCAGCCAGATAATCCCCAGATCGGGCCGGGCTGGCTTTTGCCATCAGGCTTTTCAGATCCGGGAATTGATAATTGCGTTGGCCTATGGTCGTCCGATACATACTGATTCCTTTCTTATGTTTTTAAAAAAGCCACCGCGCGAACGGTGGCAAAATCCGTGGAGTGAAGAAATTCAGTTAACCTTGTGCCTGCAGCAGCTCGTTACCTTCCTGCATTTTGTCGGTGCTATGCGTGGCTTTGAAGTAAATGAAACCGACGACGAACAATCCGGCAAAAATGACGGCCAACAAGAAGTTGTAATACACCATCGCAATTAGGCTAACTACGGACAAACCTAATGCCAAAGCCGGTGCAAAGGGATACATAGGGGCTGAGAATGGACGTTCCAGACCTGGTTCAGTACGACGCAGTTTGAAGAGCGCGGCCATAGAAATGATGTACATCACGATAGCCCCAAACACAGACATGGTCACGATATTGGCCGTTAAAGGCTGACCACCAATGACAATCAGGTTGTCAGAGAAAATTGCAGCGATCCCGATAATTCCGCCCGCCAGAATTGCCCAGTGTGGTGTCTGATAGCGACTGTTAATGGCAGCCAGCGGTTTTGGTAGAAAGCCTGCACGAGCCAGTGCAAAAATCTGACGGGAATAACCCATGATAATGCCATGGAAAGACGCGATCAGACCGAACAAACCCAACCATACCAGCATGTGCAACCAGCCACTGGAATTACCCACGATCATTTTCATAGCCTGAGGCAGTGGATCGTTGATATTAGCCAGTTTGCTCCAGTCACCGGCACCACCGGCAAAGACCATCACACCAATAGCCAAGACTACCAGTGTCAGAATGCCAGCGATAAACGCGACAGGAATGGTTTTCTTCGGATCTTTCGCTTCTTCAGCAGCCATTGCAGCGCCTTCAATAGCCAGAAAGAACCAGATGGCAAAAGGAATGGCTGCGAAAATACCGGATATGGCTGAGCCAGAGAAATGGCTACTACCCGCCCAACCATTGGCAACAAAGTTGGCGACCGAGAAACCTGGCGATACCACACCCATGAATACCAACAATTCAATGATAGCGAGAATGGTGACACACAGTTCAAATGTGGCGGCGATACTGACACCAACAACGTTGAGCGCCATAAAGACCAGATAAGAGCCTACAGCGATCATTTTGGGGTCAATAGATGGGAACTGAACATTCAGATAGGCACCAATAGCCATCGCAATGGCTGGCGGTGCAAAGACAAATTCAACTAAAGTGGCAAAGCCGGCAACATAACCACCCACAGGGCCGAATGCGCGATATGCATAAGCAAATGGACCGCCGGCATGTGGAATCGACGTGGTTAATTCAGTAAAGCTGAAGATGAACGCGGTATACATAGCGGCAATTAGCAGCGCCGTTACCATGAAGCCTAATGTGCCAGCTTGTGCCCAGCCATAGCTCCAACCAAAGTATTCCCCTGAGATAACCAAACCAACGGCAATTCCCCAAAGATGAAATTTGCCCAGTGTCCGTTTTAAGCTCGGAGCAGCAATGTCCTTCTGCATAGATGTGTACCTCTGTTTAATTGATCCATCTGTCTTTCTTCGACAGAGCTGGGAGTCGTAATCACTAAAGCAAAAGGTATACCCCTTTGCGTAGTGTGATATTGCGCCCAGCAAAATCAGAAAACTTGACTTGAGAACGGTGATTTTTGTTCTCTAAAGTCAACTAGATGTATTTCAGAGGCAAACAGAAGTGGTCGGGTATGGGCGATAAACGCAATATCCATGCGTTGAAACAAATATGGGCATTACGCACCAAATTGTATCGCGAAGGCACCATGGTTTTTATAACTAATTGATATTTATTGATTAAATAATTGGATCATTTATTGCTTATCTCTAACTAATTATTTCGTTCATGCGTTGAGAGAGGCAATTATGATCATTTCTGCACGTCAATCTGCGCTGACTGGCATGATCTCAGACGCATTTGACAGTAACCGAGGTGTATTGGCTGCTGCCGCAACTGGTTTAAGTGATTTTATCAGCTCCAATGGTGGTGATGTCGATCGTATTTTCGGTGTCAGCGGTATTGACCCAGAATTGCTCGCCAATCCAACATTGAGTCTTGACTTGGTCAATTACTGTCGAGTAATGGAGGAGGCGGCTCGTTACTCTGGCGTAGATAACTTTGGTCTTTATTACGGTAAACAATTTAAACCACAATCCCTTGGTTTGATTGGTTATATTGGTCTCAGCTCGCCGACATTAACTGATGCCCTGCACAATATGGCTACCGACTTCCAATGGCATCAGCACCATACATTGACTCAAATGGTCGATATTGGTGATTGCTGGCGTCTCGATTATCAAGTTCGTCATGGCGCGATCTTGTGTCGTCGACAGGATGCAGAATTAACCCTAGGCATGTTCTTAAACGTCATTCGTTATGCCTTAGGAAAAAATTGGGCACCGCGTGCTGTGCATTTTGAACACCCACGCCCTGAACAATGGCATGAACATAGTAAAGTCTTTGATGCGCCGGTTTGGTTTGAACAGCCTTACAACTCATTAATTATTCCTAAAGCTGATTTGGTGCGCTGCTCAATGCCGGAAAGTGATACTGCATTGTTGATGGTGTTACGACAGACCATTCGACAGTTAAATCGGATGTCGGACAATCAAGATCTCATTGATCAAACTCGCACTCAAGTACGTTTACAGATGATGCACGGTGAGCCCAATTTAGATGAGGTTGCGGCCAAAATGGGGTTATCACCGTGGTCTCTACAGCGCAATTTGAAAAGAGAAGGCATCAGCTTTTCAACATTGGTGGATAAACTCCGATGTGAAATGGCTACGCGTTATATGCAACAAAATCAGCTATCAATATCCGATATGGCATTATTGCTGGGGTATTCCGAAGTGAGTGCATTTTCTCGTGCATTCCGCCGCTGGTTTAATATCAGCCCACGCCAATGGCGAAATAGTTAGTCTATTCCCAATCAAAGGGCCACACATATAGCTGTGTGGCATCTTGTTGCTAGTTCTCAATTCCTGAACGTTGTAATCGACCCGTGCATAGTATCTGTGCGACTACACGGTGTTTTATCATTTGCTAAAAAACAGTCATTACTCAGGAATAAGAGATCAAAAAATAATCTTGCAATACTGTATATAAATACAGTAAATTATCTCTGTCGTCAGGAATGCTTATTTAAGCATCAACTTTATCAACAGACATCGGTCAGCAGGAGCGCATTATGAGTGTTTTTGTGAATGGTTTTTATGTAGGACATGAAGTGTACCCAGGCGTGTTTGCAGAAGAGCGTGTAGGGCAACAATGGATGATCCGCATTCAGGACGCGAAAGGCTGGCCATGTCGTGTGGGCGAAGTGAAAATTGAGTCTAACGGTGGTGAGTTTCTGGCGAGTGATTGCTTAGGTAGTATTAAAGGGCGCGCATCAAATATGCGCACCGCTGTTCGTTATTTGCTGAATTAATCTTGAGTGCTGCAGGCTTTAGACGCTGGAGTGAGACAATACTTACTCTTCAGCGTCTGAGGCCAGATACCAGTAGCCTTGATTGAACCAGTGGCAAATCCATTCAACCAAGACAGAGTTGTCCAGATAAGGCTGCAGGTTCTCCAAGGTCAATACGGTGCTGTTACACATCAAATGCGCTAATTCTTGCCCGCCCTCTGGGATCTGCATTTTTTCGCCATTGACGAAACAAACATCAGGCAGTGCACGGAAATAGAGACAACGCAGTCCACCCAAACGATAAAGCTCATCTTCCGCTTCGAGCGCAGGGATCAGCTCATCAGGAATCAAATCCCATTCATCGGATGTCAGAATATTAAGTTCGTGTTTGGCTTGGCTTAATTGTGTTCCCAGCCATGCTGAAAAAAGTTGCTCATCTTGCAACAGCGATTGCATCAACGTGCGAATATCATTCACATCTTTGGCTGGCACTAAACCGGGTTCAGTTGTCAGTTCACGATCCGGATCGGCATAACGCAATTGACCGGCATCTTCCTGCAATAAGAAATCAGCGAACGATGAAAATAGATCTTGTTGATTGGGTGCACGATAGCCAATGGAATAACTCATGGCTTCGGTGATTGCATAACCATCATGCGGGAATCCTGGCGGAATATAGAGAATATCCCCGGCCTCAAGTTCGGCATCAATGATGGGTTCAAACGGGTTAACATGTAATAGCCCAGGTGTTGCCACAAATTGCTCTGCGGGGGTGTTAGCACCTACACGCCAGCGGCGGCGGCCTGCGCCTTGAATGATAAACACATCATATTGGTCGATATGCGGACCAACACCACCACCCGGTGCGGAATATGAAATCATGACATCGTCAATGCGCCAATTCGGTAAACCGCGGAATGGGGTAATCAAATCCGCGACAGATTTTATCCAGTGGTCAGTGGCTTGAACTAATAATGCCCAGTGACTTTCGCCCAATTGACTATAGTCATCAAACGGCCCATGTTCAGCTTTCCATTTGCCATCAACGAATGTGACCAGACGACTTTCGACCTGTTCTTCGGTCGCTAATCCGGCCAGTTCGTCGGGTGTGATGGGATCACTAAAAGGTGCATATGCACCGCGTAGAACGGTTGGTTTCTTTTGCCAAAATTCCCGCATAAATGCGGCTAGATCGATATTAAGCTGATTCACAGAACACCTTGCATTAAGGGTAAAGAAGAGCGAGACAGAGAGTCTCGCCCATAGATGAGATCAATTATTTGCCACGGGCCTGATGGACGCTTTGCTCCAGCATGTCCAATGTCTGTGGTGCACCACGTAACAGCTGATCGCCAATAATAAATGCGGGGGTGCCCGTAATATTCAGCGTTTGAGCCATTGCGTGATTAATTGCAATTTTTCGTTCAATGGCCGGATCTTTGGCTTTTTCTGAGATTTTATTCCAGTCCAGCCCTAATCCTTGAGCAATGGAGGCAATATCGTCGGTTGATTTCAGTGCACCTTCATGCGCCATCAATGCATCGTGAAATGCGGCATATTTTGCAGGGAACAATGCATTCACGGCCAAGGCTGCTTTTGAAGCAATGACTGAAGTTTCTGTCAAGATTGGAAATTCTTTATAAATATAACGAATATCCTGATCTTTCTTCAGTAATTCCTGCACCAGCGGTGCAGAGCGTTTGCAATAGCCACAGTTATAGTCGACAAATTCTACGATCGTGAGGCTGCCTTTAGGGTTGCCGGTTACCGGGTCATCCGCTTGCTGAAAAAGCTGATTGGCATGTTTTTTCAGTAATGCCTTGTCTGTTTCAGACTGCTGCATCTCCTGTTTAGCGCGTAGCGCATTTGACATTTCAATCAGAATTTCTGGGTTTGAAACCAAATATTCACGTACAATTTTTTCAACTTCGGCTTTGGTCATTTCAGCGGCAACTGTGCTAAAAGAGAGCATGCCGCACAATAGAGCAGTAGCCAGTGTTTTTAATTTCATGTGTGATGTCCTTTATTTCACTCGCATGCCGGGCTGTGCGCCGTCATGTGGTTCGAGAACAAACAGATCTTTGCCACCGGGACCAGCAGCTAAAACCATTCCTTCTGACATACCAAAACGCATTTTGCGTGGTGCCAGATTAGCAACCATGACAGTCAGTTTTCCTTCCAGCTGTTCTGGGGAATAGGCAGACTTGATACCTGCAAATACCTGACGTACTTCGCCACCGAGATCGAGTTGTAAACGAAGCAGTTTGTCGGCTTCGGGCACTGTTTCAGCTTTTTTTATCAACGCAACACGTAAGTCTAATTTAGCAAAATCATCATAAGTGATTTCTGGAGCAATAGGTTCATCAGCCAATGGGCCTGTCACTTTTGGCGCTGCAGTTTGCTGTTCTTCTTTCGATGCTTCAATCATGGCATTCACTTTCGCCGGGTCAACACGGGTAAACAAAGCCTTGAATGGTGCAACAGTGTGAGCCAGCAATGGCTGTTCAATATCACTCCAGTTGAGCGTCACATTCAGGAAGGCTTCAGCACGGGTCGCAAGTTCAGGCATCACTGGCTTTAAGTATGTCATCAGAACGCGGAACAGGTTAATTGTCGTTGAACAAACAGCAGACAGTTCAGCCTCCTGACCTTCTTGTTTTGCAATAACCCATGGAGCTTTCTCATCCACATAGCGGTTGGCTTCATCAGCTAACGCCATGATGTCGCGGATAGCACGGCTGTATTCACGTTTTTCAAAGGCATCGGCAATGCGTTCACTGGCATCGGTGAAGGTTTTATACAATACGGGTTCAGACAGTGTATCGGCGAGTTTGCCGTCAAAGCGTTTGCAGATAAAGCTGGCGGTACGGGATGCCAGATTAACCAGTTTGTTGACGACATCACTGTTCACTCGTGCGACGAAATCGTCCAGATTCAGATCCAGATCGTCGATGCGGTTGTTTAGTTTAGCTGCGTAGTAATAACGCAAACATTCTGGATCCAGATGCTGTAAATAGGTTGATGCCTTGATAAAGGTACCGCGGGATTTCGACATCTTCGCGCCATTTACTGTGACATAACCATGTACGAATACGTTGCTTGGTTTACGGTAGCCAGAACCGTGCAACATCGCAGGCCAGAACAGACTATGGAAATAAACGATGTCTTTGCCGATGAAGTGATACAGTTCAGCTTCACTGTTCTCGCCCCAGAAAGCATCAAAATCGATATCACCCCGTTTGTTACACAGGTTTTTGAATGACCCCATGTAACCGATAGGTGCATCCAGCCACACATAGAAATATTTGCCAGGCGCACCAGGGATTTCAAAACCGAAATAAGGTGCATCACGGGTGATATCCCATTGTTGCAAGCCGGAAGTAAACCATTCGTTCAGTTTGTTGGCGATTTCATCTTGCAGTGCGCCGGATGTTGTCCATGCTTTCAGCATGTCAGCAAACTGAGGCAGATCGAAGAAATAATGTTCAGTTTCTTTCATTACCGGCGTAGCGCCAGACACGGCTGATTTAGGGTTGATCAGTTCTGTTGGGCTGTAAGTTGCGCCACAGACTTCACAGTTATCACCATATTGATCCGGAGCTTTACACTTAGGACAGGTCCCTTTCACGAAGCGGTCTGGCAGGAACATATTTTTTTCAGGATCATAGAGCTGGGAAATAGTTTTGCTCTTAATGAACCCGTTTTCTTTTAGCTTCGTATAAATAGATTCAGCAAACTGGCGATTTTCATCGCTATGGGTGGAGTGATAGTTGTCGAAACTGATTTTGAAACCGGCAAAATCGGTTTGATGTTCCTGCGATACTGCAGCGATCATCTCTTCCGGCGTGATACCCAGTTGTTGCGCTTTAAGCATGATTGGCGTGCCGTGAGCATCATCAGCGCAGATGAAATGAATGTTATGCCCGCGCATGCGTTGAAAACGAACCCAGATATCTGCCTGGATGTGTTCCAGCATATGACCGAGATGAATAGAACCGTTGGCGTAAGGTAATGCACAGGTAACCAGAATATTTCTTGATGCGCTAGACATAGTGTTCGGACTTTGTTTTGAATGGAAATAATGGCAATGTTACCTGAATTAAGCTCCAACTGCCTAGGCTCAATGCCTTTTATCTCATGTATTAATCGATGATTTGCGCTGTTCGAGGGGGTCTTTGTGATTGAAACAGTACATCAGTTGTTAAGTGAATTTAAACCTGCATCGTGGGATAAGGATTTGGTCGCAGCAGGTTTTCTGAAAAAGACAGAATTGATTGACCGGAAGTTACATATCTATATTCAACTGCCGTTTGCTGGATTGTCTTGGGAAAACGAGATCCAGGAAGTTCTGGATGAACGAATTCGTCAGGTCGCCGATATTAGCCGTGTCTGGTGGCATTTTGATATTCAGGTAGAAACAATCGCACGCAAGAATGCGGTGCCGTCCATTCCGGGTGTTCGGAATATCATTGCCGTCAGCTCGGGTAAAGGCGGGGTTGGGAAATCGACAACGGCAGTTAATCTGGCATTGGCATTACATCAGGAAGGCGCCAAGGTCGGCTTGTTGGATGCGGATATATACGGCCCCTCCATTCCTGTATTGCTGGGTAAAGCCGATGCTCATCCTGAAATTATTGATGAAAAGCATATGCGTCCTGTCAAAGCGCATTCTATTGTCTGTAATAGCATCGGTTTTCTAGTCCCTGAACATGAAGCCGCCATCTGGCGTGGCCCGATGGCCAGTAAGGCACTTTCACAAATTTTATACGATACCCGTTGGGGAGATCTGGACTATCTGGTTGTCGATTTGCCGCCAGGTACAGGGGATATTCAGTTAACGATTGCCCAGCAAGTGCCGACGACGGCGGCTGTCGTGATCACCACACCGCAAGACTTGGCGTTGATTGATGCACGTAAAGGCATCGCCATGTTTGAGAAAGTGAATATTCCGGTATTAGGTGTCATTGAAAACATGAGCTATCACATTTGCAGTAAGTGTGGTCATAAGGAGAAAATCTTTGGGGAGGGCGGTGGCGTGAAGGTTGCTGAGCAATACGGAACCGAATTGTTAGGGCAAATTCCGCTTCATATTCATATTCGTGAACAATCAGATGACGGCACGCCGATAGTGGTGGCTGATCCTAATGGCAAATTAGCGGCAATTTACAAACGAATTGCCCGAAAAATTGCCTCATCACTCTATTTTTCAGGAAAAACCGAGCCAAGCACGATATTTACTGTGAATAGCTAAGGAATGACACGTTATTTCAGGCGACGATTTATATATAATGCGCCGCTTGAAATAGCGAAAAGAGATCTCTTCATGTCTGATAAACATCCTGACTGCGTCATTATAGGTATTGCAGGAGCCTCAGCGTCAGGTAAAAGTCTGATTGCAAGAACAATATTCAATGAATTAACCGCCGAATTAGGTGAAGATCAGATCGGTGTGATCACGGAAGATTGCTATTACAAAGATCAAAGTCATTTACCGATGACGGAACGAGTTAAAACGAATTACGATCATCCTGCTGCATTCGATCATGCCCTGCTGGCCACGCATCTGAAACAGCTGATAGAAGGGCAGGCAGTCGATATCCCTACTTATTCTTATGCAGAACATACCCGGACGGAACGGACCATTCATTTCACGCCCAAGCGGATTATCATTCTGGAAGGCATTCTGTTACTGAATGATTCTACATTGCGAAAATTGCTGAACGTCAGCATATTCATGGATACCCCGCTGGATATCTGTCTGGTCCGCCGTTTAGCTCGAGATGTTCAGGAACGTGGCAGAACCATGGATTCGGTGCTGGAACAATATCAGAAAACAGTGCGTCCGATGTTTTTGCAATTTATCGAGCCATCCAAGCAATACGCCGATATTATTATTCCTCGTGGCGGTCGTAACCGCATCGCGATTGAGATGTTGAAATCGCGAATTCGTCATTTATTACTAAGCTGATTACTTATTCTGGAGAAAACATGCGTCTTTGTGATCGCGACATAGAGCAGCACCTTGAAGAAGGTAAAATCGTGATTGAGCCGCGTCCTGATAGCTCGCGCATCAGCGGCGTCAGTGTGGATGTGTTGCTTGGTAATGAATTTCGTGTGTTTCAGGCACATACTGCACCTTACATTGATCTGAGCGGCCCAAAGGAAGAGGTTTCGGCAGCTATCGACCGCGTCATGAGCGACGAAATTTACATCAAGAATGAAGATGTATTTGTACTGCATCCGGGAGAGCTGGCGCTGGCGGTGACTCATGAATCAGTTACGTTACCAGATAACATCGTCGGCTGGCTGGATGGTCGTTCATCACTGGCGCGTTTAGGGTTAATGGTGCACGTTACCGCGCATCGTATTGATCCGGGTTGGTCTGGCCGTATCGTACTTGAATTCTATAATGGTGGACGTTTGCCACTGGCATTGCGTCCCGGTATGGTGATTGGCGCACTGAACTTCGAAACGATGTCAGGCTCAGCCGTGCGGCCATATAACAAACGTACCAATGCGAAATACAAGAGTCAGCAGGGTGCGGTTGCCAGCAGGATAGATCAGGATTAGACAAAAGCCCCGTAAGGGGCTTTTTTCATTTAGACGTCAGATGATATGAACTTGTACACCTTGGTGACTCAGCCATTGCAATGAACTGTTCGGCGCATTCTTATCGGTTACTACATGCTTGATCAGCGAAGTAGGCCCGATAGCTGCAGGATGAATTCGTCCGAACTTGCTCGAATCAGTCAGTACAAAGACCTCCTGATGCTTGTTCAAAATGGCATTAGCAATATCAGCTCGCATCATATTCCGGTTAGTAAATCCGGTCTGAACATCAAAACCGTCTACGCCGATGAATGCTTTACTGAAATGCACATGGTCGATGCACAAGCGAGTTAACGGTCCGACAAGACTTTCACTACTGGTTTGATATTGTCCACCCAGCAGAATAATTTCTGCCTTGCTCGCACGAAGCTGGTGAGCAATATAAGAACTGGAAGTAATAATGGTGATATCAGCTCGTTCAGCAAGCAATTTAGCCAACATAACGTTGACGCTACCGCCTTCGATCAAGATGCAATCATCACGATTAATGAGGGAATAGGCATAGTTAGCAATGTCTTGTTTGACTTTGCTATTTGCCCATAAGCGATGCTCCGGATCTTCGCTGTCGAGCACGGTTGCAGCACCATGTACTCGTTTCAGGAAACCTTGGTTTTCCAGTTGTGTCAAATCTTGACGGATTGTCACTTCTGAAACGCCAAGTTGTGTGGATAAATCAACCACACTGACCCGTCCTGCACTATTTACCAGTTCTAAAATAACCGAGTGTCTTGGGTGCATAAAACGTTTCTCGCCACTAAATGTGTTGATGATACGAATGACAGTATATTTATGTAATTGATTATGCTGACATCCACTGCTTGTATCTGGAGTTTTGTAACTACATCGACACGCACATATCTAATCATTTATTGATTTTACAAAGGTAGAGATTGGTCAAATAAATTCCCCCTCTCTTGTGATCGGCTTTGCAGATGCTTATAAAAGCTTCAATATGAAACGCCGAGTGTTTCATCCGCAATTGAAGACAAAAATTGTTGCATGAGTATGACTCGCGGTTCGGCCAGTTTTTTTGCTGTGGGAAGCAGTAGAAATTGGGGAAGTGTTAACAGGGTTTCCAGTACAGCTACGGCTTTACCATGCGTCGGATAACGGGTATCACGTCCTACTTTACTGAGTGCTCTCATGATGCCAACGGCACCAAGCAACTCAAGCAGATCGGCATCGTGCAATAAAATAGCTTCATGTGAAGATGGCGTGTTGGGTGCGGCATGTTGTCTTATGGCATCAATGACGACTGGAATTTTCTCTGCCGGAAATTGCCAGCAGTCTAATAAAGCAGGTAACGCGTTGCAGGCATAGGCGACATTGTCCCATTTTGCCAGCAGTTCAGGGTTGGAAGGGCGATGACCTTCAAAGACACCAATATCGTGTAACCATATTGCTGCATGAAGTATGTCATCATCAAATACCATCTTTTCAGATTCAGCCAGAGAACGAGCTAATGCATAAAGCCGAGGCTGGTGACTGAATTTATCGACAGGAAGTGCGTGCTGCTGAATATAGGCTTCGATTTCCGAACGGAAAGCGGGAACAGGTCTTGTGTCCATAAAAATGCTGAAGAAAGAATAACTTCCCTCAGCATAACATTAATTAATGCTGTGCAATAAATGCTTGTATTGCTTTAGTCGCTTCAGCCAAACCACGTTCTTGAGATTCTGGGCCCATAGCCAGTGCTTCCGCATACGCAACAGAGATGTCTTTCAGACCGACAAAACTCAATACTGTTTGAGCATGAGCCAGCGCCAGATCAGTCGCGGTATTACGATGTGCACCACCAGTGGTCGTGACGATCAATACTTTCTTGCCGGTCAGTAAGCCTTGTGGGCCTGTTTCAGTGTAAGAAAAGGTGATACCGGCACGGCAAATCAGGTCAATCCAGGTTTTCAGTTGTACCGGGATACCAAAGTTATACATGGGGACTGCAATTGCAACGTAGTCGGCTGTTTTGACTTCTTCAATCAACGTCATAGAAAGCTCAGCAGCCGCTTTTTGACGATCATTCAGTTCACCATTTCCACCTAAGGCGGCAATAATTTCACCATCCAGCACAGGCAATGGTTCGCCAGCTAGGTCACGAACAACAATATTGTCGGTTGGGTGTTTTTGTTTCCACTCAACAGCAAAATTGTCCAGCAATTTGGTTGATTGAGAATAAGGGCCAAGAATACTTGATTGAATGACTAAAACATTGCTCATTATTTATTCCTCAGTGTTGGCATATCGCCTTGATAGATACAATACATTCTATTTTTAAGGAAAAAATGGCAAAAAATAGGTGCTATCTTTCTATTTTTTAGAAAGGTTGTCGCGGAAGGATATTAGGGAGTGTATTTCAGACATCATTGCATCCGTAGTTTATCCACAGTTTTTGTGCATAACATTGGAATAAGATTGTGATAACTTGCGGGAAAAAGGCTGCTATATCACCAGCAGCCTTCTGAGTTGCATATTAATGTTGTAATACTGCTGCAATCGAATTAGCCACATATTCAACATTGCGTGTATTCAAACCTGCGACACACATACGTCCGGTTCTCACCAGATACACCGCAAATTCTTCACGCAGACGATCAACCTGTTCGGGCGTTAAGCCGGTATAGCTGAACATGCCCCGTTGCGTGATCATGTAGCTGAAATCTTTTCCGGGCACTTTGGCCGTTAAGGTGTCGTAGAGTTTTTGGCGCATGGCTTTGATACGGTCACGCATTTCTGCCACTTCCTGTTCCCATGCGGCTCGCAACTCAGATTGAGTCAGTACAGAAGCAACGACCTGTGCACCATGGCTTGGCGGGCTGGAATAAATTTTACGAACCGTCAGTTTTAATTGTCCTAACACCCGATCAGCTTCTTCTGCATTCGGACAAATGACAGAAAGGCCACCACAGCGTTCGCTGTAAAGAGACAGATTTTTAGAGAATGAATTGCTGACAAAGAAACTGATATTGGCATCGGTCAGCATCCTGACGGCAAAGGTATCTTCAATAATGCTGTCGCCGAATCCTTGATAAGCAATATCCAGGAAGGGGATCAATTCGCGTTCTTTAATAACCGGCAGCAGTGTTTCCCATTGTGTTGGGGAAAGATCTACCCCGGTTGGGTTGTGACAGCATGGGTGCAAAAGTACGATGCTTTTCAGTGGCAGTGCACGGAGTGTTTCCAGCATTTCAGTGAAACGAACACCACCGGTTGTTTCGTCATAATACGGGTAGGTATGTGTGCTGATGCCTGCACCTTGAAAAATGGCATGGTGATTATCCCAGGTTGGATCACTGACCCAGACTTCACTTTGCGGAAAATAACGATGTAAAAAATCCGCACCTACTTTTAAAGCGCCAGAGCCACCCAGTGTCTGGATCGTGGCAATTCGACCTGATTTTAACGCTGGATTATCATTGCCCCACAATAACTCCTGGACCGCCTTACGGTAATCAGGTGCGCCTTCCATGGGTAAATATGAGCGTGGAGTAATGGTTTGCGCGATTGCGGCTTCTGCTTTTTGAACAGATCCTAAAACAGGAATATTACCGGCTTCATCGTAATAAATACCGATACCTAAATTAACTTTGTGGGAACGGGTGTCTTTTTTGAAAGTATCTACCAGTGAAAGGATTGGGTCTCCTGGGTAGATGTCTACGTGTTGAAACATGCAGGGAAAGCTCCGCTAAGTGATACATGACTGGTTGTTGATATCATAACACCATATTTGTATTTTCAGCCGCATCTGTCTTGTGGATCTCTGCAGATATCTGATTAGCACTATTGCGAGTCGATAAAAATCGGCGATGTGATATTAGCTTATTGATATATAATGGAATTATGTGAAATAGCCAAGAGCAAGCAATGCAAGATAACCCTCCTGTTATTCCGCTTTTTGATTCACCACAATATTTGGATGAAGGTAATCCGACCGTCAATCAGCATGTCGCGGATATCACGATCCATCATGTATATGATGCTGCGCTGGTCTATGAACATGCCGTTGATTGGTTGAGTGAGCATCGTTTCAATGAAAATAACTACAAAACATATCGAAGTGAGCTCACGACTTATTTGCATTGGTGTTTTGACGTGGAAGGGATCTCTCCGGCGGAAGTGAATCGCCGCATGATGAACGCGTATGTTAACTATTGCATGGATCCACCCAAGGAACTGATTGCTTATCGAAATGTGGCGCAGTTTGTCACTGTGAAAGAGTGGGGGGAGCGGGTACCTAATCCTTTATGGCGGCCATTTCTAGGGAAAAAAGACAATAACCAGCCATTAGCCTACCGTCTGAGTGATAAAGCATTAAAAACAAAAATGGCTATTTTATCAGCATATTATGGTTACTTGATTAATGAGGAATACACAGAAAGAAATCCGGCCATGATGTGGATGAAACAAAGCCGATTTTCTGTATCACCATTACGGGGTAATATGCTCGATGATGAGGAAAACATAAAATCATTCAGTGAGTTACAGTGGTCTTATGTCATCTCTGCAGCAGAAGCATTGGCCAGTAAACAGCCAGATTTGCACGAAAGAACGCTATTTTTGGTGAGTTTGATGTATAGCTGTTATTTACGCATTTCTGAAGTGGCTGCCCGGCCTGGTTTTTCACCTGTAATGGGGCAATTTCGACGAGACAGTCACAGCGGTGTCTGGGGATTTTTTATTCCGGTCAGTAAAGGCGGAAAACGCAGAACAGTCGCAGTATCCAATCAGTTGCTTGTCGCATTGAAACGTTATAGAGAATATCTAGGGTTATCAGCTTTACCGACACCGAATGAAAGTACGCCGCTATTTTTGCGACATAAAGCCGCAGGGAGAGGGCGAGATGCTGGTTTACGCAATGCAAACCTGGGGGTTCGGCAATTACGCGATGATATCAACTTCTTGATCCAAACTGCCGCCGATTTGGCACAGGAAGATGGGTTTGAACAGGACGCACAGGAGATGCGGCAAATGACTCCTCATAGCATCCGCCATACGGGGATTACACACGATATTAATTTAAATGGAAGACCGTTATCGCATGTGCAGGCTGATGCGGGACATGACAGTATTGATACCACATCACAGTATTTACATACCACGAAAATTGAACGACATGAAACCGCTGCTGCCAAACAAATTAATCGGCTGAAAGGGATAAATTGATGCGGCTTTACTGAGGGAAATTTAATCGTTCAAGCCCATCCAGCAAAGCAGCTTTATCAACCTCAGTCAGTTGCTCGGGGAGTAAATATTGCTTTGCATATTCACGCCATATTTCACTGGTAACAAAAAGAATATATAAGTCTCGATCAATATGGTTTTTCTTAGTCATTTCTTTCATGAGCTGGAGGGCTTCCGTGATGGTTTTCCCCGACTTATAAGGACGATCTCGGGCGGTGAGGGCCTCAAAAATATCAGCAATAGCCATAATTCGAGCTGGGATACTTAAATCTTTTTGATGAAGACCTTTTGGATAACCGCTACCATCCATTTTTTCATGATGACCTCCGGCTATTTCTGGCACATTTTGTAAATGCTGTGGGAAAGGTAATTTATTCAACATGATAATGGTTTGGATAATATGTTGATTAATTTTGAAACGCTCTTCATTTGTCAGCGTGCCGTATGGCACGGTTAGGCTATACATTTCCCCCCGATTATAAAGATATTCCGGTACAGTTACTTTAAAGCCCCAAGGGTTATCATTTTTAATTTGTTCTGAATCGGGACGAGGAATTAAATGTTCGGGTTTATCGGCCAGTAAATGTTCCCATACCGGCAATGTTTGTTTAGGGTTTTGCGATTTACGCTCAAGCTCATCGTGAGATATTCCCAATCTGTCATCTAATGTTCTTTGCCATGTTCGTTTTGCTATTTCCTGTAGTCGTTCTTGGTGTACGGCTGCCATGTTTTCGCAGCCAAGATTGCATTCGGCCACAAAGGCAAATTCGTCATCCAGCACCTTCCATAATGCCGATACGGAATTCTCAATTTCTTTTTGTTGTTCGTTATCGAGATAAGATTTCAGTGTTGCAATGTGCACATCTCGCTTGATGACCTCAAATCGCATGCGTATCTCGTGGATACGATCATATAACCCCTCCAGTTTAGTGGCTTTATCGACAATATATTCCGGCGTCGTTACTTTGCCGCAATCGTGTAACCAACTGGCAATATGAACCGCTTCCCATTGATCATCATCCAATTTGAAATCAGCAAAAACCCCTTGTTTCTGATCGCATGCAGCTTGAGTAAGCATCTGCGTTAAGACGGGAACTCTCTGACAATGGCCGCCGGTATATGCACTTTTCGCATCAATAGCACCTGCGACCAGCTCAATAAAAGACTCTAGCAGATGTTTTTGTTCATCAATCAGACGTTGTGTTTCTATCGCTACTGCCGCTGTGCCGGATAAGGCGTCAATCAGACTGACCCTGGCTTTGATATCGTGAGAGGCATGATGATCCTGCGGCAACACGACGACGAGCAGGCCAATCACTTCTTTACGGTGGCTGATTAAAGGTTCGGCCACTAATAAATGGGCTTTATCAAATGGCGCTAATTGTTGAAAATCGCGTTGCCAGACCGTGGGATCTAGCGTTTCAACCACTTTCAGCCCATGAATGGCCAATCGAAGAGCATGTTCTTTTTTATCTCGGAGAGGAATGCCTGTCAGCCCCTTAACTTCCTGTTGTTGCCAAAAGGCCCGGACAGGTTCCATTTTAAGGGTTGAATCTTGCCGTAAATAGATAATGCCGCCATTTGCCGCTACAGCTTTTAATGTTTCGTTCAAAATAAGCGTCAACAAAGAGTCAAATTTATGTTCTGCCGTGAGTGCGTTATCAATAGAAATAAAATTGTGAATCGTAAAGCGCATGCTGTTCATGGCTTCGGTTAATTCTTTTATTTCTGAAATATGGGAATGAGTGGGGAATTTTTTTTCAAAATCAAAATTACGGATGGATTCAATATCTTTCTTTAAAGTTAATAATGGTTTTGCTGTCTGTTTGGCGACATACCACACAAAGGGAAGCATGAGCAGCAAGAAAAAAACCGTAACTATTGCCCCCGTTAATGCATTATTGCGGGCAGGTAAATACAGCGTATCTAAAGGTAATAGTAAGCTGAGATAAAGCGGATATTTACTGCCGGATGACATGGAGATGACATAGGCAACCCAGGATTCATTATTCGCAGTTTTTAAATTTAACTCCTTGTGTTTACCCACAGTAATCGCTTGTTTGGTTATATCTTCTTGCAATATATCCAACACGGGTATTTTTAACGAATTCAATAAGGGTAGGGTATGCATAGTATTTTGAGTGGTGTACATTTCTCGGGCTGAGGCGATTAATTGCCCTTGATCATCAAATAAAACGACCTCACTTCCTTGTGGTCTTTGCATTTTTTCCAAGAATTGTGACAGATTCTTCATGCTAAAATCAGCACCAATAACAGCGTTTCCTGCAGGAGTTTTAATAGCAAGTGTTGAACCTGGCTCTTGAGTCGTAAAAAAGATATAGGAACGAGATATAACAACATTAGTGCTGCTTTGTGCTTCCTGATACCAGATCCTGGTTCGGGGATCATATTGATAATCAGGCATGAATAGAGACTCTAACTGTTTTAAATTGGCATCAAAAAATAGATAGTTTCCTTCTCGTTTATTTCCAGTGCTGGTAATGCTCTGCACCAGAAATTCGGTGTTTTCAGGGGCTTTTTTATGAAGCGCTGCTTGAACCTCATTTGTGAATTTACGCACCAGAAAAAAATCACCATTCGCATAGCCTATATAAATTGCAGAAATCGAGTTTTGAGATGTTAAAACCGATGTCAGTTGTGGTAGCGCGGATAACCGCTGGGGAAGTGTCGTAGCTGAAGTAATTGGCGAATAGGAGAGTAATGTTAATGATGCTTTGACAGGGGTAATTGTTAGTTGCAATGACTGTTCAACAGCAAATCCTTGCTGTTTAAAACTTTGTTGTTCGTGCGTTATGTTGCCGGAAAGGGTTTGTCGGTATGCCTGCGAAACCAGCGCAAACCCCAATACCAAAAAAAGTAAGAAAAATAGCGTAGCTATATGCACATAGAGTGGTATCCGGAATTGCATATATACCTACATATTCATTTGGAATATCTGCAGTTAATTATAGATGCGTAACACTGTAGTCACTGAAATAATCGTATTTTACGCTTATGCCGATAACGCAATTTATCGGCATAATGGGATTTCATGAGTAAAAACAGTCGGTTACCACCTGATACGCTGAATTCGGCCACCACACCTGAAATGCTCGATTCTGGCGCTCGGTGGCAAAACACCAATTTCGTTACTGGATATATCCGCGGGTTGCGACCAGGTTCTACAGCTCCAGATTTTGCGGGCGTTGCAGCGTGCTCAGCGATGACACATCAGTATCCGACGATTTCATGCCAGACGACACAAATCACCATAATCTAGTATTTCGCATAATGTATATTATGTTAAATCCAATCTATATATGATCTACTACATGTCTGTTGGTCATATCATCAATAAATCCTATAAGATCAGATAGTTTGATCGAGTAGTCATCATTTGCTTTGTTTTGGTTGACTCTCATAATGTCTACACTTTAATTTGTACATCACCGATAATATCTACCATGGAATACGTACATGTATAAGGTGATTAAAATTGATGATGAGAGAGCTTGCCTTTTTGACAGCGAAGCCATGCAACCAACATTCTTGTCATTGAAGCTTTGCATTGAGCAACTTCACCTGAAGTCAGTTAACTACCAGATCAGCACGTTGACCAACATTATGTATTTCCATGAGTATTGGCTAGCCAAATTCGGTTTTACGCTGGACTATTCAATGTATAAAAGCGAGTTTTCTGGCTCGCTGATATCAAAAATGATCTCAGAATTGGATTGTTTCTGGCTGTATTTAGGTCATTCAAGGAACTATGTGGATAATGTTACTGCTCTTCCCTTCAACCCCCAAAAAGATTCAATACAAAAGATACAAACAAAAACATCAAGATATCAAGCAGTCTGCCGTTTCATCTCTTGGCTCATCGATTCATATATTACGCCACATTTTATAACTGAGAGTATTAAGGATATTGATGCTTATAAAAGAGCGTTACATTCCTTTTTGAACGTCGAAGCAAAAAAATACTCTAAGTACAGCTCTAATAAATCACACAACACAAACTTTTATAAAAGTCTGACTCATGAGCAACTCAGAGATTTTGTATCGCTGTTTTCATTGCCAAAGCAGATTGAAAAAGATGACGATGGTAAGCTAGCGCTATCTGTCTATGTCAGTTTCAGAAACCTCATTCTTATTAAACTTCTGACACAGTATGGTCTAAGGATCGGTGAGGCTCTTCTGCTCCGGGGAACATCGTTCAAATCCAATATGTCTGGTAATGCATTCTATATGTATGTTGCTAATCTAAATGATGGCGTAGATCCACGAAAGCAAAAACCTCAAATAAAAACTCAACAAAGTATTAGGGAGCTAAAGATCACATCGCAGGACTACAAAATTATAAAAATGTTTATGTCACAAGTGGAACTGCGATCGTCGCACAATTTTTTAATCACTTCATCAATTGGTGATTGTGATCCCCTATCCTACAAGGCAGCTTACAAAATCATTAGTGATGCTAGTGATGCGATGAAAGAAAAATTTCCAGAGCACTTTTCCCCCGTCAAGGCAGAATATTTGGATAATGTTCATCCCCATATGCTTCGACACACATGGGCTTATATACAACTAAGAAATTTGTATCACCACTTTGAAGAACAATTTGTTAAGGCAGGAGCTGCAAATGCGAAAGGCATCATGGAGTCAGCAAAGGATAGTTTACGCCAATTAGGTGGATGGGCTGATGGCTCCTTGATGCCAAACAATTATGCCAAGCGATTTATCGCCGAGCATGCTAATGAAGTCAACATGAGTATGTTTAAACACGGCACATTTGAAATACTCTATAGTAACGAATTCCCTGATATTTAAGAGCACATGATGTCTACAGAGAGTTATTCATCAGTTATTAATGAGTCTATATTATCTCATGAACAAGTCGTATTTATTGAGGAATTAAAACTTCCTAAGCATGTTATAATCCAAACTGATTCAAGATTCGATTCAGTGATCTCTGACACAGCTGAAGATAAGTGGCGATTTATTATTGGCGCAGAAAAAGAAGTTTTTAACTTCACTGATATTTTTGATCTTTCGATGAAAAAACTAATCAAGTTTTGCATCGTTTCACTCATTAATAGTGGCCGAGCTCTCAGAGGGACAAACTTTAATCTGATAAAACATGCATTCAGTTTTAATGATTTTTCCTATAAAGGGTTCAAGGATGCACTCTGTTCGACCGAGTTGTTAGGAAAGCCTGAAATGTACTTTGCTGTTAAAGGCGTGCTAAGGGTATTATGTAGGCTTAATTTCCCTAGGTTTTCTGTAGAAAATCTGGATGATTTTTTGCTCATTCCAACTCCGAATTCAGATAATCCGTTCATTAAGTATCAAGATTTAGAAAATGCATTGCCCTCCTCTCTTAAATGTTTAATTGCTCGTTCTATTGTTTCTGCCAGCAAAAATAGAATGATATTGTCCAGTAATGAAATTACAGACTTTACGCTATTTGGTTTGTCATACTACACAGGAATGCGATCAATTCAGTTCGCCAAGATAACAGCTGGAGATTTTAAACAAGATACAAGTAACGATAAGTCAGGGCTTTATCGTTACTGTCTAAATATGCCATACGCAAAACAAACCAAGATCACCAACAATAAAGTTAAAGTTGCATTGCCAGCTGAACTTGGATTGCTTGTTGACGAATATATTAAACGGGGGAAATTAAAACCGGAAGATAGATTTATACCGGTAGATGAAAACCTTGTTAATTTTTTAAATAATATATTACAAAGAGTGCTACTTATAATTCAGCCGAAAGAAGTGCAAGAGAAAGTTGCTAAAGATGAGATAATTTTACCAAAACTAACCACTTATGATTTTCGCCATAATGTTGGTCATTCATTAGCGCTTGCTGGCGCTAGCGCCGATGAAATTGCTTATATGCTTGGGCATAGTTCATTAATCGCTGCTACCTACTATATTTCTGCCACTCCAGAATTGGCAATGCTCAAAAGCAAAGCTCTTGGAGATAATCCAGTTTGGAAAAATATGGTAAATTTATTACTCACTGGTTATTCAGTTGAAAATACTGCTTGGTCGAAAAGAACAGTTTCAGGCTCATTAGGTGGAGAACTTCACATTAAAATCGGTGGGTGTGAAAGACCTGATGAACAATGTCATCTAGCTAAGGTGCGTTCCTGTTATGGTTGCTTCTACTTTAGGCCCTTTACTGATCTAAATAAACACTACTCCGTTCTTCGTGCTGTAAATAAGGAGCTGATTGATACTTTAGAAGTAAGTGAGATGTCAGGCAATGTTAGAAATCCAGCTATAGAAATACTTGCCAATCTAAAAGGTGAAGTGCAGATGGTTATTAATCGCATCGAAGGAGGTTTTAAATAATGAGAGATAGGATCGAAAATTTAAAACTCTTCGTTGCAGAGCATAAAGCTTATTTTAAAGCCAAAATTGCATCAGATGTAGATTTTAACTGGGAAGATGATAGCTGGGGGGTCGCAACCTCTCACAAGGGAGTGTTTTCTGGTCGTGTTTCAGGTCATTTGGAATTCAAGAAAATAAGTCAGTTAAAAAAAGGGATTTATCTTAATGGTGACACGCCAATAGATACAAGTCATGAAATTAATATTGAATATCGAAATTTCATGAAGTCTTTCATTATCTTTCTAATTAAATTAAATAATCACAAGATCTCAATATCCGCCTTGCATCGTGACAATTTATTATTAAAGCGGATTTATATCCGCATGCTAATTAATGGAGATCGATCTCCAAATGTTTATACAATTAGCGATGAAATCATATCGCAGGCCATGCGAGCTCATTGTTCAGTAATGTCAAATATCAACAATATTGCTGATAGTCAAACAGCTGTAAAGCGAATCTGTGAATATATAACTAGGATAGGAATTACATTCAATCCAATCGTATTTAAAATAACCCAAAGATGCCCTTCCTCAAAATCTACCAGCGCAGCAAAACAAGCCAAAATAAAAGCATATCATGGTTCTGAGTTTGCAGAACAAACCGATGAAGATGAAAGTAAAAAAATTATTACTATACAAACATTTTTAAATATTGTGGCTGTGCGCAGCATGGTGAAAACTGATGGAGAAAAATTACTTTTAAACATGTTGTTACTGCTAATGGTAACTGGATTCCGATTCGGAGAATTAGAGCGTCTAAAAATAGATTGTCTGAAAAAGTTAGAAGTTGAAGATGTTGACGCGTTGGCTATCCTTAAAAAAAAGGGATTGAAACATTATTATCTTGGCATTGTATACATAGGTGAGAAAAAAGCAGGTCATCGTACACATTGGGTTGAGCCACTCGCAATAGATCTAGTCGAATCTATATTTGAAGACACTATAAAGATCACTAAGTCAGTAAGAGCTCATATTGCACGATGTCGAGAGAATAATTTCATTTCGCTGTTACCGCTTGAACTTCTTGGTAAACCTGAAATCTCTTTAAACGAAATTGTACTTTATATTTCTGAGTCATTCGCAAAAACTGCTAAAGCGAGAGGGACTGCTTCACAAAGAGATTATGCCAAAAAATCACTTTCACAACTTGGTGTTGAACCCTCACGCGTAGAGCGAGTCAATGGACGGCAAAAAAACTTTTATTATTCCAGAGATAGCATTGAAAAATTTTTGAAAGAAAAAATATTTGTAACCAAGGGACTTAACCAGGATTTTATATATAGATTTGTAGATTCTCGTACAGGAAATCAAATTACATACAGAATTGAAGACTTGCTTTTCATTGCCCCAGAAGGTTCATTTTCTTTAGCTCACGCATCCGTGATAAAACCATTACCAGTACCAGTATCAATGGTAAATATGCTGACTTTCGTTGGATCAAAGAGCGGACATGGTGTTTCGTTATTCAAAAAATACAACTTAGTTGATGAGAATGGCGAATTTCCAGTATTAACCACACATATGCCGCGTCATACTATTAATACATTTCTTGCCATCGCAGGAATAACCGATCACCTGCAGGCTGTTATGATGGGGCGTGTAGACATTACTCAAAATGATGCATATCAACATCTTGCGATAGAACAAAGAGCATTAGCTAGTGAAGTTGTATCAGCTTGCAATCAGTTGGATTTATTTACTGATGAACGAGCACCAGCACCCAAAGGTATTGCTGCATCGAATGCACTCAATATCATCAAGGAAACTGCCGAAATATACATTAATCCCAATCTCAATCTTCGCAATTCAATAACACAAAATACGCATTCTTTTACGACTAAGGAAGATAAAATATCCTTTATTGAGGACGCATTTGGAAGCTGCTCATTTGATTTAATGGCGGGTCTCAGTGAAGCATGTGCTCTGGAAGGGTCTGAATCAGAAAGGAATGCATTATTGGAAAGACATGCAGATCTACACCCGCTGGATTTTGGGAGTTGCATGAGGAAATTACAAGCGTGGTCATGCCCTTACTCGATGAAATGCCAGGATGGTACGTTATGCCCATATTTCACCATAATTGGAAGAGCAGACGATACTCAAAAATTAGAGCAAAGAATATCGATGCTCCAGCAAAACATACAAGAAATTAAACGGCTCTTGCATATAGGTGAATTAACACAAAATGAATACGATGAAATTATAGTTGATTTTCATTATCGAAAAGAAAATTTACAGTGGTTTAAGCAACAGTCCGGCATGATTGAATCTGCGAAGAAAAAAGTCAGTTTGATTGGATTTGATGTACAAAAGAAACCCAAAACACTAGCTACGATTTTTGCCATTGAGCATAAGAAATTGGAGATTATGTAATGCAGATCAAACTATCAGGTGAAGAGCTTGACGAAGCTATAGAGGCTGAATTACGCGCGATGGTACGAGAGGGCTATAACGTCTCGCCTATTACCAATAAAAACCTGCACATCAGGCTAAAAGAAAAAGGGATTGTTTCAGGGTCTATCAGCACACTAACAAGTCGAAAGAACATTATTGAACATTATAAAAAAATGCAACTTGATGAAGTTGGAGGAACATTCGGGGAAAGTGCTCGTTCTGGAGCGACTAAAAGCCGAGCTGAATTAATTAAAACCAATGCAGCACTGAGGGTTCAAGTAGAAGAAGCTAAAAATATGGTTAACCAAAACACAGCAGTGCTCATTGATGTTATTCAAGCAATCAAGAGTGAAGGGCTTCATAGGAATATTGAACGATTCTTAAGCCCTTTTCTAATCAGAGAGCTCAGACAACGCGAAGATAAAGAGCAAAACTAAAATGAAAATATATCAATAATTCGCATTGATAGTGGTATTTAGTAAAAAACATCTTACCTATATTGAATAGTCTATCGATATTATGGGCTTTCATACTGGGTTTTGATTAAATAAATCAGTTTCTTTTTCTCTTCCTCATTTAGTTTTTCGAAGAGACAAACAAGTTCTGCACTCAATTCATCTTCGCAGAAAAAGTAACTGATTGGGACATCAAGTACAGCTGCCAATTTATGCAGCATATCGATGTCGGGAATATGACGGCCTTTTTCATAGTGATTCATTCGACCGCTAGCTGAACTTTCATCCATACCAGCTTTCACACCAAGATCCTTTTGGGATATTCCTGCTTTTTGTCGTGCCTGTTTAAGCCGCTCTGGGATCGGATTGTTTCGCAACGGTCATTCATCATAAAATTCTCATATGCTTAGATTGTCTAAGTTTCCTCTACTTTTGTATACTTAGCAATCCTAAGTTTCATGTTACTTAAACAGATGAATCAAACATTAAATATGAAATTAAATAATAAATTCATTCGGATTTTATCAAAAATTGAACAGCCAAATATTGGCCGTAACGATCTGATTAAAATGGCAAAAATTGAATTTTCTTTGTCGATTGAGCAAGCAGCTGGACTGATTAATCGAGGTATCTTTTTATTGAAAAAGCATGATTTGGTTTATGCCGAGGGTGGGAGTAAAGCTCGCAACTATATCTTTTCTCTTAAGCTACTCAAACAGATACAAGGTGAGCATTTTGTTAATTCAAATGAATACCTTGACGCTGAAAAATCTTTGCTTGAAGAAGAGTTATCTATTACTCGTTACGAATTTGACGCATACGATGAGATGAGAAAAGTATTCCCTCATAAATTAATCCAAATTAAGGATTTACAAGAATTGGCCACGCTCCGGATGCATAAATTGAATGGTAAAATTAGGGCTATTAACAAGATGATTGCAGGGTTATGATCACCTTCCCCGCTTCAATTATTTAATGCTGTAATGAGTTTCTTATAAAACGGATCTGTCGCTGGGTTATAAGAAGCACTTCCACCCCAATAATTCGTTCCTATAACAGTCGAGACATTCTGATAATGCTTCAATAGGCTGGTAGATCTTTGCTTTAGTGTCGAACCAAGTGCAGCGGCAATTTTTGCTTTCCAGGGATGATTGCTGCCCATAATGTTTTCATTGCGTGCGATCAGTTTTTCTATGAAATGTTTACCAACAAGACGGTCAGACTTTAATAAATTGCAGTCTGAATGACTGAGAACCAGATTCCAGATCTCATCATGATGTAGCACTTGTCTCGGCAACACATGGTCAACATGAATATCCTCCTCAAGTGGCTCGCCACAATAGAAACAAACATTCCCCTGATAACCGCTAAGGAATGGGATGTTGTTGGTCAGAGGCTTTCTTTCATAACCTGAATACAGATAAATCTCTCGGATATCATTTGCTAATTGAAACTGTTTTTGATTGATAGCAAAAGCACCCTCTAACAACCCCCATCTAGCATCAATTTCGGCCTCTAATTCGGCCAATTGTCCTTTCGTGAAGTTCAGCAGCGAATCCTTCAGTGTTAGCTTCTTTCCATAATCAAATTCGTAAAAGTATTCTTTAACAATTTCTTTATTGGTGCCGATGGTTTGAAAACGTGGTATCACATCAATGAAGCCTTTTACGCCAACTTGTTCGATTGCATCAGACGCAGATAACTTACCGGAACTATGTTGTTGAACAATTCGTTCCATTGCTGTCTGTCGATGTGCAATACCTTGCTGAGGCATCTGATTCGTAGCTATGCGATCTTTGTATAGCAAAAAAAATTCTGAAGATAATTCATCCCAAAAAAGTTGGTTTTTTTGTTCTTTTGCTGCGGCAAGTAATACCTTAGCTAGTCCCATTTTGTAAGTCGCAGCATTCAGACCAAACAGTATGATTCCTTTTAGGTAATCTTCATTGGTAAATTGCTGCGACATATTAAATTTTCCTTAGAATTGCATTCAGCCATTTTTCATCGGAACGACCAGGCCGTAAATCTGATGTGATCCAATACTTCTCAATTTGAAGTTCAGTATCGAGTAACAACTCGTCTAAATATGTTTCGTTTAAATCAGTGAAAAAACGTCCATTTCTTACGATCGAATCAGAACCATACTTGAAAGAGCAGTAAAAAACCCCCTGTGTTTTTAAGCTTGTTCCAAGATGGAAAAAAGTATTTTTTAAGTCAAAAATCGGTACATGCAACAATGAGGCACATGCCCATATCCCATCGAACATATCGTCAGATTTGAATGATTGGAAGTCAGTAACAATAACAGGCTGCTTGATTAATTGTGTTGCATAATCTGCGAGCTCAGCACTTGCATCAATCGCAGTGACTTTAAAACCATATGCAATGAATGCCTTTGAATCGCGTCCAGAGCCGCAGCCTGCATCCAGAATATGTCCTGCCGGTTTCACTAAAGGTAGAAATTCTTGATATAAAGATGCCATATCAACGTTTACCGTCGAATTATAAAAGGTCTCTGCATTTTCATTGTAATAGCCGATAGTTTTATTTCGTTTGCTGGCTTTTGATTTTGCCACAGCATCTCGTCCAGCAATTGCTGCTATGTGAGTTATTTCAATAAAACTAGCATCAGTAACTTTTTTCATGTGTTTCACACCCTTAATTAGATGAAATCACAACTCTGTTTGGTATTATAATTTGCGGATCAATTACTATCTGTTTCTAATTCGAAAATCCTCGTGCCTCACTCTAACTTTATGAGCCGAGATAACTCCCCGCCCCAGTAAAGGTTTCGATTCTGTAAATTCAAGGTGTTACGTCAGCGAAAGCAGAAAATCAGCTTAATTTATTATCCGGTATTAGTTGACTGGTACACTTTGTGTCCAATAGGTCTCATGTAAGATAGTTTATAAACTGCGCTAACCATTGATCCGGTGGAGTTAATTTGGTTACATCAATATTATATATTTCATGCCCTTTTCTAATTATGTAGTCACTATGAACTTCATCTCCTTCCCTATAGTAGACCGCATGCTTTTTAAATTCACTTTTAGATATACCACCTAATAGAGTCATTTTTCTCGCATTAATTTGGTATGACATAAAAAAGTAATGTTGTACATCTTCATTAATATGTTGAGCTGTAATTTGTGCCGTGTAATTAGGTTGGACAGGCCATTTCCGTTTTACTGTTTTTACATCAAGCTTTGAACTATCCATCATTATAAAGTCGGCTTTACCAGCAGCATCGTATAAAACCCACTCATAGTCTTTTTTACTTATTCCTCTGCTAGTCAGAAATGATTTGAATACAAACTCTCCAAGGTCTCCGACCCACCGCTTATCAGTTTTTTCTTCTGTGTAGATGTTTCCATATTGCTCATCTCGACTCTTTCTGAGCCTGATAGCTTTATTTTCAGCTGATACAGGAACATCAAGAATAATCCACCCTAGCGGATTTATTTCACTCGACATTATTTAACTCTTTGTATTGTCATGTGGACCAAGGAATCGATCTCCGTTGAAGTGAATCATATGGTCTGGATTGTCAGCAATCCAAACTTCAGTTTCCCAAGCAATATCAGCAGCATTTTTTCTAAATTCAGCTCTATGAGGAAAAGCGGTTACGTAAACACGACCAACAGAACAACTTTTCAAAGCTTCTTCAAGTTCCAGCCATCGCTTAGGGCTAACTGGTCCGTGGCTTGTTACAGCTTCAATCAAAAACAGCCATTGGCGTTTTTCATCATAAACAACAACGTCAGGTAGTTTGTCGTGCGACATGGGTGGAACATTCAGCGATTTTAGGTACTCAGTTTCTAGAACCATATGTTTACCACCTTCATCACGGCTACTTGCCGTATCACCGATATAAAGAACTTTACCACCCGCACCAACGAAACGAGGGCAGAATTCGTGAACAATATCAGCGTGAAGTTGGTTGTGAGCACCTGGGGAAAGTTTTATTTCATTCCCATCAGGTAAGAGAACAGGAATCTTTTCTTTATTGATAGCTCGTTGATACATTGCTTGAAGAGTAGGTACATCATTAAGAAATTTCTCAACCAATGTTTCCCAATTGCCATTAGGGTAAGCGTGTAGAATCTCGATAATTGGTTGATTCAAAGAGTAGTTATTGTCCTTGCTATTTGTAGCTCTAGAAGGGTTATCACGGTTTCTATCAACGATTTGGGCTTGATCAAATTGGTGCAAAGTTTGTCTTCTAATCGTTTCACGAGAGTTTGGTTTGTAGTCCTTACCATACTCAGAGCGGATAAAATCCATAATATCAACGGTTGGTAGTAGTGGCGCAGTTGCAACAATCCAATCATCATTTGGTTTAATATTAGCAAGTGCTAAAAATACCCATGCCGATCTATCGTTGTATTGTTGCTTAGGTAATCCCAAAGCTTTGAGAATTTTCTTTGCTTGCTCTAGTTTTTTTTCTCTCATTTTCTTTAATTTTCAGTCATTAAAGTATCAAGTCCAATAATATAATCTATGTGCAGGTTTTTTTCTTCCCTTTGTGCAGGTTTTTTGTGATACTTTCCTCTCAATTGATTACTGTGTAAATAAACATATATGGCTGAGTTGGCTCAAAATTTACCCATTAACTTAAATTACATTGCAGATGTGAACCGAGTAGAGGCAAATGGAAAACTCGATGAAAAGCTTAGAGGGAAGTTAGGCCAGTTTATGTCATCTTCTGCTGTATCTAAGCTTCTTGCTGATATGTTTGAAAATGTCGAGGGTGAACAGCGCCTACTAGATGCAGGAGCAGGCGTAGGATCTTTAACGGCTGCTTTTGTTGAGCGAGTTAAAAACGATGCAAAAAGCATTGATTCAACTTGCTTTGAATTATCGAGCGTAATGAGATATTACCTATCTGACACATTAAAGCATTGTTCAAATACATGTGATGTTAGTGGTGTGCAGTGGGAACAAACCGTAATTGAAGAAGATTTTATTCAACACTCAGTAGAATTACTTCTAAGTGATACATACAGACCTACATATAACAAAGCCATCCTTAATCCTCCTTACTTAAAAATCGCGGCTAAAGGCACAGAAAGGGATACTCTTAGAAAGGTTAGTTTTGAAACGGGTAATCTTTACTCAGCGTTTGTAGGTTTGGCTATAAAGCTTTTAGAAGAGGGTGGTGAACTTGTCGCAATCACTCCACGTTCATTTTGTAACGGTCCATACTTCAACGATTTTCGTAGACTACTGTTAGATTCTTGTTCTATAAACAAAATTCACGTTTTTAATAGCCGTAATTCAGCGTTTAAGACTGACAAAGTGCTGCAAGAAAACGTTGTATACCACTTAACGAAAGGTGAACCGCAAAGAGATACGGTTATTGTAACTTCTAGCTCTTGTGCAGAAGATCCAAACCCATTTGTCTATGAAGTGCCTTTTGACAGGGTCGTGAGTGAGAGCAATCCAGATCGATTTATTCATATCATCACCGATGAAGAAGAACAGAATGTAGCGACTAGAGCCGGTGGTTTACCGTGTTCACTCGAAGATCTTGGTATTCAGGCAAGCACAGGTAAAGTCGTTGATTTTCGCACTAGGGAAAATTTAAGCACAAACTATGTTGAAGGTTCAGTGCCTTTGATTTTTCCTCAACATTTACAAAAATGTGCTATTAAATGGCCAGTTGAAAATGCGAAAAAACCAAACGCACTATTGAACAATGAAAGCACCGCTAATCTTATGGTTCAAAACGGAACTTACGTCTTAACTCGCAGACTTACCGCCAAAGAAGAAAAGCGTAGAATTGTTGCTTCAATTTACACGTCTGATATTGCTGATGTAGAAGTAGTGGGTTTTGAGAACAAAACGAACTACTTTCACGCAATGGGTGAACCGTTAGATGATAGCCTTGCCAAAGGTCTATGGGTGTTCTTGAACAGCACCTTAGTAGATAAGTATTTCCGCCAAATGAATGGTCATACTCAAGTCAATGCCACTGATCTTAGAACATTACGTTACCCGACAAGAGAACAACTTGTCGCTATGGGTGAAATGGTTGATTTTGAAGAGTTTAACCAAGAGCGTGTAGATCAAATTATTGAGCATCTACTGTAAACAGAGAATGTCCAGAACCGAGTTTGTAAAATTTTCTGTGTAAGTGGCTGTTTAGTGATTACAGCGGTAAACGGTCATCATACATGATAATGAATTGCTTCGAGGATCGAGCCGTTGGCTAACGTGACCCGCATCGCGTGGAGATCACCATGCTCCGTAGCTTCAAGTTTGAAGTGCGACATAGCTTAACGATACTCACGGATAAATTCCTCCGGGGTTTTAAATCCAAGCACTTTCCTTGGTCTCGTGTTTAATCTTCTGGCTATGTCGCTGCAATGCCGTTGACCTAACAACGCCATGCTTTGCTTTTTGGGGATGTATTGTCTGATCAGACCATTGGTGTTTTCGTTGGTTCCTCGCTCCCACGAATGATACGGCGTCGCAAAGTAAAAGTCACAACCGTGGCTACGTTCTAACTGCTGATATTGGTTAAATTCAGTGCCGTTGTCGGCTGTGATGGTTTTAAATGGTAGGCCCGTTTCTTTGATCAGCCAACCGACTCGTCTGTTCAGGCTTTCTGTTGTCCGATCATCCAGTTGGCCTATGAGGGTATAGCGGCTTTGTCTTTCTACCATCGTGACTAGGCAATGTTTACTGCCGTGTCCAATGACTGTATCGATTTCCCAGTGTCCGAACTCTTCTCGTTCGTTCACTAGTGTAGGGCGTTCGCTGATATGCCGTTTGGCTGCTACTCGCCCTCGGCTGTCTTTGCTTCGATAGCGTTTACGTCTAATTTTCGGCGACTGTCTCAGGTATTGCCAAAGATTGCCGCCTTCATTTTTATCAGCCCAGACATGCTGGTAAATCGTTTCATGGCTCATCACCGGATAGCCTTTGTAACGAAAATAGCCAACGATCTGTTCTGGACTCCAATGCAATTTCAGTAAGGCATCAACCAGCAGAAAGTCCATGTGATCATACCGTTTGTTCCTTCGGGCTTTCTTTGTTCTTACCCTGACTTTTTGCTGGGCTCGCGCTGGTTGGTAACTATAAAGCTGGTCATAATTGCACCATCGGGAGTTTCGTTCCACTTCCCGGTAGACCGTACTTCGGTGACGACCTAAGGCTTTGGCGATGGATGCGACAGTCAGTCCTTGCTTTCTCAAGGCTGACAACATATATCTTTCATTCTCAGTGAGATGTGTGTATTTCATTGGCTTTTCACTTCTTGGCGGGAGTAAAAATCCTGAGTATCACATCTCGCTGTTTTTATGTTTAAAGTTGTCGCACTTCGTAATTGAATCCGCCCTCACTAATATGCCATGCTCCCTGTACTTAAATCACTGAAGTTATATCGCATGGCTCACGCACTGGCGGATCTTGCGGAACAAGACTCACCGGCATTTCTGGCCAGCATCACTGTATTAGACCATTTACTGAAAGCGGAATTGGCAGAGCGGGAAGTTCGTTCGGTAGCCAATCACTTAAAAGCCGCTAAGTTTCCGGCCTATCGTGATGTGAATGGTTTCAACTTCGCTGAGAGCGTGGCCAATGAAGCGATTTTCCGGCAACTATGCCAGATGAGGTGATAAACCAATGCCTAGATATTTGGGATTTTTTGCTAAAAGGTCAAGTTTACTCAGCAATTAATGCTACTAATAAACTAAGTGCAGGGATGCTTAGTTAAAGATATTTAGATAGTTGGGATCTATCTCTAGTAAAATTGAGCAAAACAATTTATGTGCCGCCCCTATTTGTTGAGCGGCATAAATATTGGCTTGTTAAAATGAGTATTCACTATAAGATTTTCTCATCTTATCTGAATACAGACAGAGTCGTTCGTAACACGAAATTGTCCATCGGCGCGTTAGCTTAGAACTGCCCCATTCCGTACTATCGGTACGACTAAAGTTCGTACTGACCACAAAGTAGTATTACTCACGACTGAGCACAACCTTTCCTTCACTTTTGCTAACTACTTTATAAGAACGCAAGTCATTTAAAATCGAAATGCTGCCTGCTGACTTCACCATTTTAGCCACACTTGCAGCCCCACCTATCCCCAATATAGTCGCTACGGTACCTGTAGCCCCAGCGCCTGCCACTGGCATAAATCCTTTTGTTACAGGATCTGGAGATGGCGTAAGAGCCATATACACAGCCCCCGCTCCAACAGCGACGGAACCCAAAACAACCCCCCAGGCCACGGGCCCAACAACCTTTATCTTAATGACCTTCGCAGCTAGGTCTCCTTCAATTTCGATATAATTTTCTTTGGCTTTTAGCTTTTCAACCAGCTCATCTTCGTTGCTAATAGGCATTTGTCTCCATCCTTGTCTTGCTACCGAGAAAAATTACACTATCTACATTAGATGCTAGCCATAGCAATAACCTTGTTCAAGACTAATCTATTGACAGCCTTAGCATTTATGCAAGAACGCATGCTATTTTGCCTCCAATCAGCCTTGTTGATCAAATTGGGGAACTATCTGCACAATGATCATCAGCATCAAGTATCACCTCCCCAGCAAAGACCCGATGGCTTACTTGCTAATTGATATCATCGACCTCAAAGTTGACTTGTATCATCTCTCCTGAAAAATAAGGGGGCGAGAGCCACCATAGAAGACACGGAGAAGCCTCTGATTTAAAAAAATGATTTACATCTGGAAAATGAAGGCCAACCGAGTGCGGATTGTCTATCATAATAGGTAAATAGAATCGCTCTTCGCTGTGGAACTACATGCCTATTCCTCCATATCCAAAATCCTATCGCTGTCCTCAATGTAATTGGCACAAGACTGTTATGCCGAAAAATGATGTGTTGGTGCGTAACCATAATTGGTTCGAGTCTTGCCCCGAATGCGGATTTGACTCTCTGGAGTGTTCTCAACCTACAGTCATGGATCAGGTTAAAGCTAAACTACGAGACATCTTAGGAAAGTAGATAGGAAAATATCCATTTGTTTAGCAAAGTTCGATGCTCAGAGTCGGTCCGAACCTTTAATAGCGTACAAAAAGAGAGCGTTTACCTAACTCCTTGGTAAAAGGCGAACGTTGTTAGTAATGGTAAACAACCTATTGCCTCCATAACAACCTGTGTTTAGGAAATGACTGGGTAGCTCAATCTCCTGTTGAAGGTCATTGCTTTAAGTCTATTCAAGACTGCTCTATCAGGGTGATGAGAGCAAATCCCTTCACCGGATGAAGGTAGTTACCTAAAAACATAAACATAAACAAGGCGTATGAATACAGATCCCTTGCTTTATATCTGCTGATTTCGCGGTGTTACCTCAATAATCCGATCGTTTTTTCATAAGACGATATCGATGATGACGGCGAATAGCTCGTGCAGATGATTTGATCACAATGATTCTCCCGAATAGTAATAGAAGATCCCTCCTTCGAGAGATCACATGAGGCTGTAACGGGATTTATCTTTGAATCTCAAAATAGCTCTCCAAATTCAGATGAAAATATGAATTTATTGATTTATAAAATCACGAATACCGTGACTGTAACCCAATGCAAATGCTTGATGGACACTTTTATGACGCCCATCGAGATGAGCCTGGCTATCACCCAAATCATCTATAACTAAACGAGGATTTTCACTTAGCTGAAAACCTTGTTCATATCCTTGGTTGTATGCGCACAGGCAACATTTATGACGACCATGTTCATGCATTTGATGTTCTGATAAGTTACTTAGCTCATTCTCATTAAGTGTTCTAATGTGAAGTTTAGTGCAAGGCATATTATTGACCTATTTTGAGTTTTTCAAAACGTACAAACACAAAGACTTCTTATAATAAATTACAGTCGAAGAAATCATCTTCATCCGATTCTAAAGCATAGTCTAACTCAACTAGCTTTAGAACAATCTCCCGTAGCCTCGTACCTTCATAATTTTTTGAGTGCAATATTGACTCAAAAAAAAGTGATCGCAGATGTCTATTTATATGACGTCTGATTGTCGAAAAACTCGATTCGTTGCTGGCAAAAAAGATCAAAATTTCTGTATTCGAATCGATATGAAGACGATTGGATATCTCTACAAAGGCTGATAAAAATATAAGTACTTGCGCTGATGAAGGTGAATCCTTTGAATCAGAAGTAACGACACTAATAAGGCTTTCCCAACCATCTAAAACATCTAAGCTGCAACGACATGAATTCTCAAGTTGAATCATAGCATTTTGGCTCCACACAGGCTTATTTACATTTTTTGGTTCATCAGGCATTGGCAACCAATTATGAAGCCATTCTTCTTGTAGTTGTATCAATAAATCTGTGAAACATAAAAGCACATCTTTTATTTGTAGCTCAGCTAATAGCTCAATTCGAGAGTTTGTCAATTTCTTTTGCTCTTTCTTCTCTAAAGAGACAAATAGATTTAAGTAGCTCTCTCGCCCCATGTATTTCCAAAACATTTCACTAATTTGGGGGGATTTAAGGAATTGAATAGACTTGCTTGGAGAATAGTGATTGTTTGCAATATTTTTTGCAAGCTCTCTAAGAGCTATTATGAATTCATCTTTATCAATCCAGCTAATTAGCTGGAGTAGCGAGCCACACGCATCTAATGGCATCAACATGATACTAGTAAGTGGATTATTTTGGGGATCCCAATGCTGGAAAGAGCGTAATATCTCCACGCATACATCACGGTGTTGAATGAAATTTTCATGTTTAATATGGCAAAGCAGTAACAGAAATAGTTTTTTTCTTGTTAATTCAATGGATGTATTTCTAGATTGGTTCAAATGATAATAATAATTCGGCTTTTTTCTCCCATCACTGAGAGTTCTTGGCTCATTATCCCATTCAGGCCAATGTTGAAGCCCCTGAATAGCTGCATCAACGAAACGTTTCTCCGAGTTAGTCACATCATTTAACGTCTCATCAATCTGCTCATTAATCCAATATTCCTCAGCATCGATTGGATTTTCAATAAAACCATTAAAATCTGTTCGCGCAAGCGCTGTATGTACTTCCTTATGTTGCTTTGTTAGCCTCTTATAATTAGCTAATGCCATTAACGCCCAGGCAACCCCATTTTTAGGATCTAATTCTACGGATTCTTCAAATGCTATCAGAGCCTGCTCTACATCGCCGATAGATAAGAAGAGATCACCAATTAACTGATGGTTTAAGGATGTATTCTCACCTAAAGAGACCTTATTTTGTAGTTCAATCAATTCATTCCATGCTGCTAATTCATACGTTTTCCCAAAATTAATCAAATTGCGGGAATCAGCATTCTCCATGAGCGTTCTAATACTTGTATCACAGATATCCAGTTTGGATGTTTCGAGTATCACTTTGGCGAATATTGGCAAGTTTTCTAAACTTTCTTTTGATCGGCTAATATATTGATTAAATTTGGTAGTTTGTGTGAAAACATTTTCCTTGAAAGTTTCTTTATCAATACCAGCTCTTAGTTCTCGATAGTAACGCAACATGTTTGTTTCACCAGTCGAGGCCCTTGAAAATAACGATTCATATTGTTGAATGATGGCAATATTGTCTACGAGAGTTTTAGCATCTTCCGATACCAAAAATTTTTCACTACGACCATAAGAACCTTTTTTTTCATCAACAACATATCTTTTTTTGAAATCTTCCTTTTCTTTTAAAATATCCCTGATTCTATTTGATATTTGGCTACTATTTTTATATCCCAGACTTATCACCATATCAGTTAGAGCTACTGACTTATTTTTCATTTTTTAGCTCCGTTGTATCTATTTGAAAATTGTTGTTGATTAAATGAGATAGATTTCATTGCGCGTAATAAACCGACTTCATGAATTGGGGCACTATAAAAATAATCGTTTTGGTTCCCGTTTTGATAGAATCGACCCGAAGGATTGATCATCAGATATGATTGGATCATTGAATTTCTGTCTTCAATATAAACATTTGAGCAATCACATTGATTGTTTGATATAAAATGACTAAACATCTCATCATTTGTTGAAGATACGTTCCCGCCAGCTGACAATTCTTGAAGTACTTTTATTTTTTGTGGGGACAAACTCAAAAGCTTTGGTATGAGATTCTCACGATAGTTGTATTTATTTACAACCACATTGAACTTGAGCAATATTTCTGGGTTGATAGTACGAATTTTTGTCACTAAATCGTAAACATCCTGGAATGACAAAGCTTTGCCAGAGGATCTTATCCGCCCGATTGCACGATTAGTTGCTTCATCAAAAGAATCAATAGAAAGACCAATCATGTCTAGCTTCGAAACTAGTTCAAGTGATTGACCAAGCCTTTCTCCATTAGTGATTAATGATGTCTTCAAACCCAGAGATTTTGACTCCTTGGCAATATCAATGAGACGCTGCTTGAGCAATAGCGGTTCACCACCTGCAAAATTTAATCTGATTGGGGCTGTTTTGTATCCCTCACCAAAGGGTTCGCGACCATGAATGCGGATCTGGTCTAATAGCGCAGAAGTCAGCTTCACATTTTGCCAAATCTCCTTGGTGTTCCCCCATTTTGCAAAACAATATTTGCATGAGTACTGACATCGCTCCGTAACATGCCAATTATAAACAGCTTCCACTATTGGCCACCTGTCTTCTTCAATTGCTTTATTTTACGCTCGTATTCCTCATGAGAACCGATGAAGACAGACCCAGAAGGCGCTAAAAGCAATCGATAATTGTTGTTTAACTTGATTGATGAATATTGCCGTAACCCGGAAAGTTTTTTGTACCTCGTGTGCCCATCTTGAAATGATCGAATAAGATGTTTTGCTTTAGATATGATTCTGTTTGGACAATACCCTAAAATCGTTAGCGACATCATTTAAGTCTCCTTGCATGTTGCTGTTAGACAACATGAAGTTTGACCCTACCAAATTGGTAGCATAGAACTTTGCTAAAACTATAAGAGTTTTTTTTCGCACCTTTTGCATTAGAAAAATCCCATGTAATTTACCGCATTCTTAAGAAAATTACTTTCTATCATCACCTCTGCTGGCAAGGTGTCTAACAAATCAGAGGCAATTCAAAGTACATGTAATGATAGGTGTTAATAAAGTGCAAATTGTGGAAAATCGATGTGGTACATGAAGTGTTACTTACATAAATTGATAAAAATTTGTAGTTAACCCTATGTACAGCAGGCATTTAGAGGGGTGACAATTGTTATGTACTACATATCTAATAGATATTAGGATAATATTGTGTTGATTTTTGCAATATGTTAGGACTTGTAACTCATCTGGGTTTTCTTTCTATGTGTTATGAATTTGGAGCGACAACGCCACTCCTCCATGTCATAAACCTTATCGAGCGGTTTTAGTCCACTTTTTTGCATCTTGTAATGAACCCAGATTTTCTACTCTCTGATAACCATTCCGCTGAGCTCCTTCGACAATTTGTTAATACTCGATGTTCGTTGTTCTTTCGGCATGCTCAATAGCGAATTCAGCAGGCGTTCTGACGTCAATCAGCCATTCTTTTGCGCTGACCGAAAACTGCAAATGAAAGTACTAAGTAATAGAAATGTTCTGAACATATTTTTGATTCCTATATCCCCTAAGGTCAGGTTGCTGGTCGATTTTCTGGTAGCAAATTTGGGTAAATAACCAGAAAATTTGTTACCCGTAACTAATATCTGCATCACAAAAATACGGCATTTTTCCAGGGAATAGTGACCTGCCTCATGTTTTTGTCTTCTCATCATGGAATCCTTAATGGGACCGGTCCCATAATAAATTCACCAAATCGAATTTATTCATTCAAATATCGCCTGATAGCGGTAGCTACAGAAAATATTTGATTCATATATCTGATTAATAAGGATTTATATGAGCAAGAAAATTGTTGTTGTCACATCAGCCTATGGGGCGGACATGGTCAGACGACTGGGTGGTCAGCGTGCGTTGCTACCACTTATTGAAGCCAGTGGCGCCGATGGTGTTGAGATCCGCCATGAGCTGATATCTGCCGAGGATGATGCTGACGAATTAGCCAGTGACATAACGAAACGCGGGCTGTTTTGTGTGTACTCGGTACCTGAGCCCCTACTGAACGATGATGGGCAACCGGAATTAGACCGCCTGGCTGTTCACATGAAAAATGCCGAACGAATGAAGGCTCGCACCCTGAAATTACCCTTAGGCTCTATTACCAATGCAACCGATCTGACCAGCGTCATTCCAAAACTGCAGTCATCTCAAGTCAGATTGGTTATTGAAAATGACCAGACTCAGGAAGGTGGTCGAATCAGCCCTATGGTCACTTTTTTCGGCATGGTGCTTTCACAGCATGTCCCTGTATCCATGACATTTGATATGGCGAACTGGAACTGGCAAGGCGAAGACGCATTCATTGCAGCCAGAGCACTTGCATCTCAAGTGGCTTATATACATGTCAAAGCCAGCCATGTTGTGCAAGGCAAAATAAACGCGGTCGCATTGGATAACAGCGATGGTAGCTGGAAAGACTTGTTGGCAATGCTGCCAACCGATGTTCCCCGCGGTATTGAGTTCCCACTGCAAGGTGACGATCTGACAGCGGTGACCCGTTATTACGTGGCTAAATTGAAAGAGGTGTAATGAACAATGACAACTCAAGTACAGACTAATTGTGCAGAACTGGACGTCGTCACCTTTGGTGAGGCCATGATGATGTTCGTTGCTACACAAACGGGGAATTTGCATCGTGTGGAACAGTTTGTCCGTCGTGCCGCCGGGGCAGAACTGAATGTCGCCATTGGCCTGGCCCGTCTTGGTCTGAAATGTGGCTGGGTCAGCCGACTGGGTAATGACTCTTTTGGGCGTTTTATTCTGGACACGCTGGATAAAGAAAATGTTGACCGACAGGCCGTTACTATTGATCGTGCCTACCCTACCGGTTTTCAGCTCAAATCTAAAGCTGAAAATGGGACCGATCCCATCGTAGAGTATTTTCGCAAAGGTTCTGCGGCCAGTCACCTCTCTCTGGCTGATTTTAACGAAGCCTATTTTGGGAGTGCACGTCATGTGCATCTGAGCGGTGTTGCGGCTGCATTGTCCCCGACATCTTATGAACTCTCTGCCTATGCAGCGCAGTGGATGCGGGCGCACGGCAAAACGGTTTCATTTGATCCGAATTTGCGTCCGGTCTTATGGCGTTCAGAACAGGAAATGATCTCTCAGTTGAACAAACTGGCCTTTGCGGCTGACTGGGTGCTGCCCGGAATCAAAGAGGGTCGCATTCTGACTGGATTTACGACTCCCGAAGCAGTCGCCGATTTTTATCTGGCTGGTGGAGTAAAAACAGTCGTCATTAAGACCGGTGAAGAAGGTGCCTTTTTAAAAACCGCAGCGGGTGAAAAAGGAGTCATTCCGGCTGTGTTAGTGAAAAACGTAGTAGATACCGTAGGTGCGGGTGATGGCTTTGCAGTTGGGGTTATCAGTGCACTACTGGAAGGAAAAACAATAAAAAATGCGGTTGCTCGCGGTAACTTTATCGGTGCCCGGGCCATTCAGGTAATTGGTGATAGTGAAGGTCTTCCGACAAGAGCTGCTCTTGATGCAGAGATGGCGATGACAAATGAAACCTGCAAGGTTTCTGTATAACAACGATATGAGGATCCAATATGAATACCAAACTCCCTGCCCCATCCAGATGGTGGCATATCATGCCGATTGTATTTATTACCTACAGTCTGGCTTATCTCGACCGGGCTAATTACAGCTTTGCAGCAGCGGCCGGGATCAATCAGGATTTGGGCATCACAAAGGGGATGTCATCCCTGCTGGGCTCGTTGTTTTTCCTGGGTTATTTTTTCTTCCAGATCCCTGGTGCAATTTACGCTGAAAAACGCAGTGTCCGTAAACTGATTTTTCTGTGTGTGTTGTTATGGGGTGCCTGTGCAGCGTTAACTGGCTTGGTCAGTAACATCCCGATGCTGATCATCATCCGGTTTACGCTCGGTATGGTGGAGGCCGCGGTCATGCCTGCCATGCTGATTTATATCAGTAACTGGTTTACCAAATCGGAACGCTCTCGCGCCAATACGTTTCTGATTCTGGGGAATCCCGTTACGGTCTTGTGGATGTCGGTGCTTTCCGGTTACCTGATCCAGGCATTGGGCTGGCGCGAAATGTTCATTCTGGAAGGGATTCCTGCCGTAGTGTGGGCCTTCTACTGGTGGAAAATTGCGCGTGACAAACCACAACAGGTTAACTGGTTGACTCAGCAGGAAAAAGATGACCTGAACGAAATTCTGGCTAATGAACAGAAGCACATCAAACCCGTTCGTAATTATGCTGAAGCGTTCAAATCCAAGAATGTGATCCTGCTGTGTGCACAATACTTCTGCTGGAGCATTGGGGTCTATGGTTTCGTATTGTGGTTGCCATCCATCATCCGTGGTGCATCCAATATGGGTATGGTTCAGACCGGCTGGTTGTCTTCTGTGCCTTATCTGGCAGCCACGATTGCCATGATCACCGTCTCCTGGCTGTCAGATCGTCTACAGAACCGCAAACTGTTCGTCTGGCCAATGTTATTACTCGGTGCAATTTGCTTCCTCGGCTCTTTCCTGCTGGGTACAAGTAATTTCTGGTTGTCTTACACGTTGCTGGTCATTGCTGCTGCCGCCATGTATGCCCCTTATGGTCCATTCTTTGCCATCATTCCTGAAATGTTGCCAAAAAATGTTTCCGGTGGCGCTATGGCGCTGATTAACAGCATGGGCGCATTGGGTTCGTTCATCGGCTCCTGGGTTGTCGGTTATCTGAATGGCACAACCGGTGGCCCAGGTGCATCTTACATCTTCATGGGTAGTGCTCTGGTTGTTTCCGTCGTGTTAACCATCGTTGTTAAACCCAATGCCGATAAAGAAAGCGCTCAATCTCTGCCGCAAGCGGCCTAACAGGGAATAGTTATGAAACCAAATGTAGTTCTGTATAAAAACATTCCTGCTGATCAATTGGAACGTTTGCAAAGCCACTTCAATGTGGCTTTCTTCGACGGCATTACGGATGCCAACCGCGCTGATTTTTTCGGTGCGTTGCAAAATGCAGAAGGCTTGATTGGGGCAAGTTGCCCCATCACAGCTGATTATCTTGAAGCTGCTCCGATACTGCGTGCAGTATCGACCATTTCTGTCGGGGTGGATCAATTCAATGTGCCGGAACTCACCGCTAGAGGTATTCACCTGATGCACACACCAAGTGTTCTGACTGAAACGACCGCCGACACGATTTTTACATTGATCCTGAATAGTGCCCGCCGGGTGGTTGAAATGGCCGAGATGGTGAAACAAGGCCGCTGGACCCGCAGTATTGGTGTCGACTGTTATGGTTCTGACGTTAACGGTAAAACCATCGGTATTCTTGGCATGGGCCGCATTGGTTATGCCGTAGCCAAACGCGCGTATGCCGGTTTTGGTATGTCCGTGCTGTATTACAACGATGTGGCCAATCCAATGGCCGAACAGGATTTCAAAGCCCGCCGTTGTGAGCTGGATGAAGTACTGACTCAGGCTGATTTTGTCTGTGTTGTGCTGCCGTTACTGCCGGAAACGGAAAAATTTATCGGTAAAGCTCAACTGCAAAAAATGAAACCCAGCGCTTTTTTAATCAATGGTTCCCGCGGCAAGATTGTCGACGAGATCGCACTGATCGAAGTTTTACAGCAAGGTGTGATCCGTGGTGCCGGTCTTGATGTGTTTGAGAATGAACCGTTACCGGCAGATTCACCACTGTTGTCACTACCGAATGTCGTGGCTTTGCCGCATATCGGTTCTGCCACGCACGAAACCCGTTATGCGATGGTGCGCTGTGCGGTCGATAATTTGATCGCCGCACTCAGTAACGATGTTTCGGTGAATTGTGTGAATCCGATGGCTCGACGTCGTTGATGAGAAGAAGGATCAGCAATATGCATTCTGTAGTTCGGCAAGTCACTGAACGTATTCGTCAGCGCAGTGAAGTAACCCGTCAGCAATATCTTGAACTCATGCAGCAACAAGCCGCTCAGGGCAGACCGCGGGCACAACTGGCCTGCGGTAATCTGGCTCATGTGGTGGCGGCTTGTCCGCAGGCACAAAAATTATCCCTGCTGGATATGACGCGGTGTAATGTCGCAATTGTGACCGCCTATAACGACATGCTGAGTGCGCACCAGCCTTATGCTGATTATCCGGCACAGATCAAAACGGTGGTCAGCGCGCTGGGGCATTCCGCTCAGGTTGCCGGCGGTGTTCCGGCCATGTGCGATGGTGTCACACAAGGGCAAGCCGGGATGGATCTGTCTCTGTTTTCCCGCGACGTCATCGCTCAGGCGACTGCCGTGTCACTCAGTCACAATGCGTTCGATGCCACATTGTTACTGGGGATCTGCGATAAAATTGCCCCCGGGCAACTGATGGGCGCCCTCGCCTTTGGTCATCTGCCGACGGCATTTATTCCGGCTGGCCCGATGAGCACCGGTATCAACAACGATGAAAAAGTGCTGATCCGACAGCAATACGCGGCCGGACAACTGGGACGTGATGCCTTGCTGCAGATGGAAAATCAGGCTTATCACAGTCACGGTACTTGCACGTTTTACGGTACAGCCAATACGAATCAGTTGGTGTTTGAAGCCATGGGGCTGATGTTGCCTGGTTCGGCATTTGTGCATCCGGATGATCCGCTGCGGCAGGCATTGACAGGAAAAGCGGCAACGCTGATTACCTCGCAAACCACTGGCAGTACGCAATACCGTCCATTGTGGCAACTCGTGGATGAAAAATCGCTGGTGAACGGTTTGGTCGCACTACTGGCCTCCGGGGGCAGCACCAATCACACTCTGCATATGGTTGCGGTAGCCCGTGCGGCCGGTTTGTTGCTGACATGGGATGACTTCAGTGATCTTTCTGACGTGGTGCCGCTGCTGGCGCGGGTTTATCCGAATGGCCCGGCAGATATCAACGCCTTCCATCAAGCTGGCGGCGTGCCGTTACTGCTGAAGAAACTGGCGGCGCGCGGATTGCTGAATACCGATGCACAAACATTCAGCGGTGATTTCAGTGCTCATTTCCATCAGCCGTTTTTGGACAACGGCAAGCTCTACTGGCAGGAAGTGGGCGAATCAAAATTACCGGATGTCATCGCCGCTTCCCCTCAGGTATTTCATGTTTCCGGTGGACTGAAACTGCTCTCCGGCAATTTGGGGCGCGCGGTCATTAAAGTTAGTGCGGTCGCCCCAGAACATCAGGTGGTGGAAGCCGATGCGCTGATTTTTGATTCTCAACATGATGTTGAAATCGCCTATAAAGCGGGTCAACTGAATCGTGATGCCATCATTGTCGTGCGTTTCAGTGGCCCCGCCGCGAATGGGATGCCGGAATTGCACAAGTTAATGCCGATCCTTGGCAATATTCAGAAAGCTGGCTATCAGGTTGCGCTTGTCACCGATGGTCGTTTATCCGGCGCTTCCGGGAAAATTCCAGCCGCCATTCACGTCACCCCGGAAGCCGCCAAAGGCGGACCGCTGGCGCATCTGAAAACAGGTGATCGCATTCGGCTGGATGCTGTTGAAGGTCTGCTAAACGTCTTAACCGATATCAGTTCGCGCGCCACAGCAAAGCCTGATTTACAAAGCCAGCACTGCGGTATGGGCCGCGAATATTTTTCGCTTTTCCGTCAGAACGTTTCCAGTGCCGAACAGGGTGCCTGTGTCTTGTTCACTGATGCCACCGATTAATTAAGAGGAAATAAAATGAATTGGACATTATCTCCGGCGGCGATATTTGCTGCCTCGCCATTAGTGCCGGTTATGGTCATTGAGGATTTAGAGCAGGCTGTGCCGATGACCCAAGCTCTGGCTGCTGGCGGGATTACCGTTTATGAGGTGACGCTGCGCACACCGGCGGCATTACAGGCCATTGCGGCGATCCGCGAAGCCTTGCCAGATGCTTTGGTTGGTGCAGGTACAGTATTGAATCCGCAGCAATATGATGCTGCGGTTGAAGCCGGTGCGCAGTTTGTTATTTCACCGGGGTTTACCACTGAATTATTAACACATGCTTGCCAGAGAGCTGTTCCGCTTATTCCGGGTGTCGCTACCCCCAGTGAAATCATGACCGCTTACAGTCTGGGCTATGATCATCTGAAATTTTTCCCGGCAGAAGCCAATGGTGGTGCTCCGGCACTGAAAGCTATTTCGGCACCGTTGCCGCAGATCCAGTTTTGTCCAACAGGTGGCATCAGTCCGAAAAATGTGCATGACTATCTGGCATTACCTTGTGTTGCTACGGTTGGCGGGTCATGGATGTTACCGGGGGATGCCTTGAAAGCCGGTGACTGGCAGCGCGTGACAAAATTATCGCAGGAGGCGGTTGCGCTGGTGAAATCGCTACGAGGTTAAATACTCCGGTATATGTCAGATTGATCTCCGGCAATCCTTTAAATTTGTCGGAGATCATCAACCACGTTACAACGTGGTTGAACCGCGAATAATCAGGTCACCGTTAAACAGATATTGCGCCGGCGGGTGATCCGGCTTATCCAGTTTATCCAGCAAGCATGTAACGGCTTTGCGCCCCATATCGGCGGTGGGTTGCGAAACCGACGTGATCCCCTTACCTGCCAGAGCGGCCCATTCCAGATTGTCAAAGCTTAAAAAGCCGATGTCAGAACCCCAGTTCAACCCCAGGCGATTCAACGCCTGTGCTATCTGTAATGTCAGCACGCCGTTGGCTGCAATCACTGCCTTGCGCATTCCCCGATGATTTGCGCAGAATGCTGTAATCAGGCGATCAATCTCATCCGGTGCGGGTAACACAATTTCATGATTTTCACCCTTGATATGTGGATGCTGCGTCAACACCTGCCGGAACGTCTGTAAACGCTCTTGTCGAGCACTGATATAGCGCACCGGTTCAGTCAGAAACAGCAAAGCTTCAAAGCCTTGTTCGATCAGATGATGTGTTGCCAGTGTGGCTGCTTGAGAATTGTCCAACCCAACCATGTCGCAGGGGAAGTCGTCGATTTTTCGATCGAGCAACACAAACGGTAGTGTGGTGGCTTTCAGCGACTGCAGAAAATGTTCGTTGATGCCGGCTGAATTGATGATGAGCCCGTCGACGCGGTAGCCATTCAGTAAATTCAGAAACTCGCATTCCAACTCAATGCTGTTGCGCGCGTTACAGACCACCGTCATGAAGCCTTGTTTGATCGACTCGGCTTCGACGCCTTTTAATACTTCAACGGAAAACGGGTTACTGATATCGGCGATGATTAAACCAATCAGTCGCGTGCGGCCATATTTCAGGCTGCGGGCCATTTGGTTGGGGCGGTATTCCAGCTCTTGTATGGCACTTTCAATACGCTGACGCAAATCATCAGATAAAAGATGAAACTCACCGTTCAGATAACGTGAAATACTGGTTTTTCCCGCTTTTGCTCTGGCAGCAACATCCCGAATAGTGGCATAAGAACGTTTACGATTAGTTGGTTCGCTCACTCACAGCTCCCGGTCTTAACATCATTGATGTCAGTATTCGGCTATTTTACCTGAAAAATCGGCAAGATAACGATTCGGGCTCATGGTTCGCTGATAACTAAATCATGCTTCAACTAATTCATACACGCAGTAATGAATTCTGCAGCGGCGATTGCACCTGCGGTTGTGATCGTATGGCCACTCCCCGTTTCATAAAGGCTTTGGATATTGAAACCAGCAGAACGGAGTTTAGTAGCGGCATTTTCACTTTCAGTATAGGGAATCACGGGATCACTTTTTCCATGGATCAACAAAGCTTTCAAGCCATGCCCCTGAACAAAAGGTTCCGGTGACGCCAATCGGCCAGAGAACGAAATAACTCCCGCTAAGGGAAATCGTTGTGTTACCAATGCATCCAGAGCCATGATCGCGCCCTGTGAAAATCCTGCCAGCATGATGCTGTCAGATTGCAAACTCATACCTTGTTGATTCAACAGATCGTTGATTGTACGGTCAAATTGCACTCTGGCGGCAACAATGCGGGCCGGACGAGATTGTTCTGTTACACCGGCAATGCTAAACCATTGATAGCCGATCCCTTGATCAAACGGGAACGGAGCATTGGTGGTAATAAAGGTGATATCCGGATTATTTTGGCGCCAGAATTGGGCCAAGGGCTGCAAATCAGCGTCGTTGCTTCCCACACCGTGTAATAAGATGACTGCTTTTTTGGGCATGGCGGCTCTCCTAAAATCCATAATCGCTCATATCTGGGCCAACAGGCGCAATCCCATTCGGATTCAATGCTTTAATTGAATAGTAACCCTGCTTGATATGATCAAGATTTACGGTATCCCGTATTCCGGGAATATCCAGAATGCGTTTTACATAACGATTCAGCTGCGAATAGTCTCTTAACTGACGAAAATTACACTTAAACAAACCATGGTAAGCGGTATCAAACCGAATCAGCGTGACAAACAACCGGATATCGACTTCGGTAAATTGAGCACCAACCAGAAACGGACGACCATCACTGAGACGGGTTTCCAAAGCCTGCAACATGGTGAATACATCGTGATAGGCTTCTTCATAGCTGATTTGTGTTGTGGCAAAGCCCGCCCGATAAACACCGTTGTTGAGTGTTGGATATATTTCTTCATTGAGCTGATCGATTTCTTTGCTGAACTCTGGCGGATAAAGATCCATTGCCGCTGAAGCTAAAGAACCGAAACCACTGTTTAACATGCGGATGATATCTGCTGATTCATTATTCACGATGGTTTTCAGCTTTTTATCCCACAATACTGGCACTGTTGCCCGCCCAGTATAGTGTGTGTCAGCGAGCGTATAGAGTTGATGCAGCCATTCAACCTCATTGATGTCATCATGATCTGCACCGGGATAATCGCCAAAATGCCAGCCTTGCTCTAACAACCACGGCTCAACAACAGAGACGCTGATCACCGATTCCAGCCCTTTTAATTTTCTGGCGATCAATGTTCGCGATGCCCACGGACAAATCAACGCAACGTACAGATGATAACGATCGGCTTCAGCTTTAAAGCCACCCTCACCGGTTACACCTGCGGAACCGTCCGGTGTTATCCAGTGACGGAATCCTGAAATTTGACGGACAAATCCCCCTTTGGCATCCGATGCCTGCACCGGATGCCAATCTGCAGTCCATGTTCCATTCACTAACATAGCAGGCCTGCCTATTTGTTCTGTAATGTTGGTTTCAGCGCAAATTTACCATCACCAATCAGTGCCAGAACCAGCAACCCTACGATCCAGAGTGCAGGAAATTCCCAGCCACCATTCGGATTGGTGAAAAAGAAACCGGCGTGAGCATGCACGGTCACAATGGCACCCAGCAAAATTGGGGTCAAAGCAACGGCAACTAAGCGGGCATAAACCCCCAGGATCAGTGCGATGCCGCCAAAGAACTCAGCAGTCATGGTCAGATAGGCCATCCAGCCGGGTAAGCCGAGTGATGTGAAAAAATGGGCAGTGCCGGCAGGCGTAAATACAAAAAATTTCAGACTAAAATGGGCTAAAAACAGGCCGCCCAGTACAAGACGCAGAAGCAGTGCTGCATAAGCAGTGTTACGGTCTTCATTCATGATGTTTCCCTCGCAAACAAGTAAGTGTTGACGAGAGTAAATGTAGCTCAACTCTGTAAGAAGAATTATCCCCTCAAAATGCGGATATTTATTTCCATTTTGGAAATAATCACCAGCCCTGATCCCATGTTGGTTTGCCTGATAATGCGTCCACAAGAAAATCGATCACCACACGTGATTTTCTGGCGAGATGCTTGGCTGGCGGATACAGGGCGTAGAGCCCTAATGTGGGCAGAGCAAATGTCGCCAATACAGGAACGACGTCTTTTGTTCTTATCGCATCGGCAGCGACAAATGTCGGTAATCGTGCGATCCCCAATCCAGCACAAGCAGCTTTAAGACAGACTTCCGCATTGGAAAATTTCAGACGGCCATTGACGGGATACTCATCAATGTCGTTATTCTGATCAAGAAATGGCCAGCAATACGGATCACGAAAGTTGGTATCGAGAATACATTCGTGTTGCGACAATTCATGCCAATGCATCGGAGCGCCATGGGTCTGTAAATAGCCTGGGGAGGCAACATGAATGACCTGAATATCGCATAATTTTCGGGCAAGCAGGCTACTGTCGGTCAGATTACCAATGCGAAGTGCGAGATCAAATCCGTCATCGACCACATTCACCAGTCGATCAGAAAAGCTGACATCCAGCTCAATCTGAGGGTAGCGTTGCGCAAAAGCGATCAAATGGGTTGCCAGTTGCATCGAACCAAAAGTGACCGGCGCTGAAATCCGGACTTTACCGGATGGGGAATCCGACGTATTGCGGATATCATCATTCAGGGAGTCATAGCCATCGAGCAGTTTTTTGACCCGCTCGTAATAAGCTCGGCCGATTTCTGTGGCGACCAGTGCCCGGGTGCTGCGCTTAAATAACTGTACGCCCAATTCCTGTTCCAGACGGGAAATCAGTTTTGACGCCTGACCGTTGCTTGTTGTGAGTCGCTGGGCCGCTCCCGCGAAACTTCCTGCTTCCATGACAGCAACAAACATCCGGTCACATTCCAGTCGTTCCAATCTGTTCTCCTCGCAAAACGGCATAAAAAATCCGAACAGCCTGACAGACTGTTCGGACCGGCACTTATTATTAATTTAAACCAAATCAAACCGATCGGCATTCATCACTTTTGTCCAGGCAGCCACAAAATCCTGCACAAATTTCTCGACATTATCATCCTGTGCGTAAACTTCGGCATAGGCACGCAGAATGGAGTTGGAGCCAAAGACGAGATCGACACGGGTGGCGGTCCATTTCACTACGCCAGATTGACGATCGCAGATCTCATACAGGTTTTTACCGGCGGGTTTCCAGACGTAAGCCATGTCAGTCAAATTGACGAAGAAATCATTCGTCAGCGCGCCCACTCTATTGGTGAATACACCATGCAGTGTATTACCATAGTTGGTACCCATGACACGCATACCGCCAATCAGCACCGTCATCTCATTGGCAGTCAAACGCATCAACTGCGCGCGATCCAGCAACATCTCTTCCGCACTGACAACATAATCTTTCTTTTGCCAGTTGCGGAAACCGTCAGCCAATGGTTCAAGTACATCGAATGATGCGATGTCGGTTTGTTCCTGTGTGGCATCACCACGACCCGGCATGAACGGCACCGTGATATCAAAACCTGCAGCCTTGGCCGCTTGTTCAACCCCCACATTACCGGCTAACACAATCACATCGGCCACACTGGCATCGCAGTCTATGGCGATATTTTCCAGCACCGTCAGCACGCGGGATAATCGCGTTGGTTCGTTACCTTCCCAAGCCTTTTGCGGCATCATGCGGATTCGAGCACCATTGGCGCCGCCACGTTTATCTGAGCCTCGGAATGTGCGGGCGCTATCCCAAGCGGTCGTGACCATGTCGCTGATACTGAGCCCGCTGGCGGCGATTTTTTCCTTAACAGCGGCAATATCGTAGTCTTTACAGCAGACTGGAATCGGATCTTGCCAGATCAGATCTTCTTTCGGCACGTCAGGGCCGATGTAGCGAGATTTCGGGCCCATGTCGCGATGAGTCAGTTTGAACCAGGCCCGCGCGAAGGTTTCAGAGAAATAGGCGGGATCGTTGCGGAAACGCTCTGCGTATTTTCTAAATTCCGGGTCGAGTCGCAATGCCATGTCGGCATCGGTCATGATGGGTTTATGATGAAAGGATGTGTCTTCAACATCGGCCGGCATATTCTCTTCTTTGATATTGACCGGCTCCCATTGCCAGGCACCTGCCGGCGATTTCTGCAACCACCAGTCATTGCCGAACAGCATTTCAAAATAACCGTTGTCCCATTGTGTCGGGTGTGTTGTCCAAGCCCCTTCGATACCACTTGTTACCGTATCGCGCCCTACTCCCCGGGTCACATGGTTATTCCAACCCAGCCCTTGTTCTTCCAATCCGGCGCCTTCCGGTGCCGGTCCCAGATTGGCGGCATTACCATTGCCGTGAGCTTTACCGACGGTATGCCCTCCGGCTGTGAGTGCCACGGTTTCCTCGTCATTCATGGCCATGCGGGAGAATGTGACCCGCATGTCTTTCGCTGTTTTGAGTGGGTCAGGTTTACCATCTACCCCTTCTGGATTGACATAAATCAGCCCCATCATCACGGCAGCCAACGGGTTTTCCAGATCCCGCTCGCCGGAATAGCGGCTTCCGGCGCCGCCACTGGGTGCCAGCCACTCTTTTTCTGATCCCCAGTAAATATCTTTTTCAGGATGCCAAATATCTTCGCGGCCAAAGGCAAAACCAAACGTCTTCAACCCCATTGATTCATAAGCCATGTTACCAGCCAAAATGATGAGATCAGCCCAGCTCAGTTTATTGCCGTATTTTTTCTTAATTGGCCACAACAGACGGCGAGCCTTATCCAGATTGGCGTTATCCGGCCACGAATTCAGAGGGGCAAATCGTTGATTTCCTGTTCCGGCCCCGCCTCGTCCATCTGCAATACGATAGGTTCCTGCAGAGTGCCAGGCCATCCGGATCATCAGACCGCCATAGTGCCCCCAATCTGCAGGCCACCAGGTCTGACTGTCGGTCATTAATGCTTTGAGATCTGCCTTGAGCGCGGCCACATCCAGTTTTTTGACTTCTTCCCGATAGTTGAAGGCGTTGCCCATCGGGTTGGTCTTAGTGTCGTGTTGATGCAAAATATCGAGGTTGAGTGATTTGGGCCACCAATCTGTATTAGACATGCTGGCTGATGTGGCACCACCATGCGCAAATGGACATTTTCCGGTGGATGCATCTTTATTCTTATCCATTTTGTTCTCCAATGTTGCATTATGAACTACAGTAACTCTTTACTATCAGATAGTTGGAAGATGTAACGTGGTAGCTTATGCATGTTCATTTGATCTAGCGTGAAGCAGTAGCCAAGATTAATGAGATACAAAATTTAAGATGCATTGATTATAGCATTCTTGAAAAACATCATAATTATGTCCATATATTCATCATGACTCATATAGAGAGAATGACAGATGACGACGTTAACTTCATTGCAGCTTGTCTGCCCCCACTGTGGTGTTATCAATCGGGTTCCGATGCAAAAACTGGCGGAACATCCACTCTGTGGAAAATGTCGGAGCCCGGTCATTGCTGGCAAACCCATTATTGCCCATGACAATAATTTCCAGCGATTTATCGAGAAAAATGAATTACCGGTAGTGGTTGATTTTTGGGCACCGTGGTGTGGCCCTTGCCAGCAATTTGCACCGGTTTATAACCAAGTGGCTGCAGAAATGGGCACACAAGCCTATTTCATCAAATTAGATACGCAGGAACATCAGCAAACGGCGGCGCGTTACCAGATCCGTTCCATTCCCACTCTTGCCATCTTTTATCAAGGGAGGGAAATAACCCGATTATCTGGCGCCTTGCCAAAAAGCCAGTTTCAGCAGTGGCTGCAGCAGAATTTGAGTCAGTTAAAGATATGAAAAAAACAGACCTTGATATGATCTCTGAATACATCAGTGAAAATCATGTCATTTCGTTTTGTTGTTTTGCAGAAGATGATATCTGGGCTGCCAATAGCTTTTATATCTTTAATAAAGACGACGTCTGCTTTTATTTGATGTCTGATCCCGATACTCGCCACGGGCGATTGGCCATAGCAAACCCTGTGGTTGCCGGCACAATCAATGAGCAACCGAGCAACATACTCTCCATAAAAGGATTGCAATACAAAGGTGTTATGGCACTTCTCGCTGATGGTGTAGAAAGACAGTTAGCCTATCAGACTTATACGCAACGATTTCCAGTTGCCAAAATTAAATCTCTACCACTCTGGAAGATTGAAATTCAGGAAATGAAATTTACCAATAACAGTCTGGGTTTTGGTAAAAAAATCAGCTGGGAACGGCCCTGAAAAGGCCGTTCGAAGAATTACCCTGCAATATTCCGACTACTGATGCACCACATCCGGAACGGCGTTTGGGAAAAAGTGAGGATCTTGCATCTGCTCGACCAGCGCGTCATAGACAATACGAACACGCGGTGGAACAGGCCCTCGCTGCGGGCGATAAATAAATACATCCCATTGATCACGTGCTTCATAGTCCTGAAGTACAGGTACCAGCCGACCGCTCATGATATGAGGTGCGGCCATAAAAATAGAGACTTGACCGAAGCCGATCCCATTCAGGATGGCTTCAAATTCCGCATCTGCATCATCCGAAACTAGAACAGGAGTTTCCGGTTTGAAAATGAGCTTGTCTTTGAAAAACCACTCCCACGGTTGATTGCGATTGTTATCAAACATGGTTGTGACTGGCAGATGATACAAATCATCAATCGTCTGGGGTGTACCAACACGGGATATTAACTCTGGCGTAGCAACCACAACATGATTGAGTTTATTCACCGCTCTTGCAATAAACCGGTGATCGGTAATCGGATTTCCGGCTCGGATCCCGATGTCAATTTTGTCTTCTACCACATCGGCAAACTGGTTTGACAACTTTAAATCAAATTGAATTTCCGGATGTTCTTTAGAAACCCGGGCCAGAACTGGAATAAGCAGTGGTTTTGCAAAAGATGGCGGCGCTGTGATTTTGACCGGCAGATTTTCCGCAACGCTTTTCCCAAAAATATTGTCCATGACGGCCAATGCTTGTTGTGCTTTTTGAAGAAATTGTTCACCAAATGTGGTGATTTTGATATTACGGGTGCTGCGGACGAACAGAATCTCCCCGAGTTCGGTTTCCAGTTCCTTCACACAACGCGTTACCAGTTGGGGGGATACATTTAATTTGATTGCAGCCTCTTTAAATGTGCGGTGTTGGGCTGCAACGCAAAATATCTTCAGGTAATCCAAACGGTTAAACATAACACCCCGGAATATAAGAAACTTTTTCTTACTCTAGCAAAACGCTGCCACAAATTCGATTCACTGGCTTCAAATAAGCTCCCGGTTTCACACAATATTAGCGCAGTCGCTTTACTATTGAGGTGAAACCGGATTTGAATGCTCAATCGGCGAGAGGATCTTCATTGATCAGGCGTTGCCGGATAGCCTGCAATTCCTGATGACGTTCAGCGTCAGTTTCCGGATAGTGCATGTCGAGCTTCTTCAATGTTTCGAGAATGACGCGGGAAATGATCAGACGCGCATTTTCTTTATCATCTGCGGGTACCACATACCAGGGGGCCGTTTCCGTACTCGTTGCACTCAGACATTTCTCATAAGCATCCATGTATTGATCCCAAAATTGTCTTTCTTCAATGTCGGAAATACTGAATTTCCAATTTTTTTCAGGTTCATCAATACGCTCAAGAAAGCGCTTGCGCTGCTCTTCTTTTGACAGATGCAGGAAAAATTTGATCACCCTTGTCCCGTTGCGATACAGATGTTTTTCCTGCTCTACGATGGAATGGTAGCGGTGCTGCCAAATGGATTCATCATCTAGGAGTCCGTCAGGCACCCCCTGACTTTGCAGGATCTCGGGGTGAACGCGAACGATCAAGACCTCTTCATAATAGGATCGGTTAAAGATCCCGATCCGGCCGCGCTCAGGTAAACACTGCGTCGTGCGCCACAGAAAATCATGCTCCAATTCGGTCGCACTGGGATGTTTAAAGCTGAATACCTGACACCCCTGCGGATTGATACCAGACATCACATGGCGGATGACACCGTCTTTTCCGGCAGCATCCATGGCTTGAAAAATAAGCAGGATGGCATGACGATTAGAGGCGTAGAGCAGTTGTTGTTGAGCACTCAGCTCAGTAACTTGTTCACCGAGCAGCTCGTGATATTGTTCTTTTGAATGATAAATGGGTTTAACGAACGTAGGCCACTTGTCGAGTTTGACCTTTTCACCTTCTTTAACTCGGAAATCAGCTAAATCAATTTTCATATTTATCCCTTTCCTTTTATGTGCGATGAGTAACACAGACTAGGCGTGCATTAAGTTTCTGGGCAAGTGCTTCTCCACCTTTGCGCATAACAAGATTGTGATTCCATTTAATAAGAGGATAAGCAAACAGCTCTAACAAATTCATCCAGAAAGATGTTGTATGTACATGCCAGGTATAATTGACAACAGTTATGTTTTTATCATAGCTGAAAGACCAGCAACCGATGCCTTCCAGGTCTCCGCTTGCTATTCCTTCAATAAAGATCAGTGGTTCAAGACGAGTAACGCATATATCAAAACGCAGTTGATAAGGTAAGAAGCCTTGCCATGTATATCGCCGAATGTTTCCTATGCCATTGGCATCGCCAGATTCAAGGTTCTCAACTTGTTTAACGTTACCCCACCACTGTGGCCAATTCATAGATTGAGAAATGGTCTCATAGACAACTTCAATAGGCGCTTCAAGGAGCCAAATAGTCACAATATGGTATTTCATCGTGTACCTGACTATGGGGTAAATAACACCTCAGGTAATAGAATGTTCACAGTCGGAACATCCATCATTACTGTTTCAATAATTCTATTTTGGAGATCAAAGCTAATTACTTTTCTGGGAAATCCACTTTCAGGATCAAGCCACAATTCATAACGATGAATGGTTCCAATAGCCACTTTATCAGCCCCCGTGATAACGAGATGCAGATTTCCCAAATCAATGGCCCTGTTTTCGATTGTTCCGTTTAGCGCCATAGTATGAATATTGTCAAATAAAGCACCAATATCTGAATGATCTATACGCTGGCCACCAGATCCCTGGATCAGTGAATTATTAGGACTTAAATTTAATTTAGGAAAATGATGTATGCCAAAAGGCCATACGCTGACACGACCAGTAACGGGGTTATAAATAAGCACCGTCCCATTATGGGGATATATAAAATCCATCCGTACGAAGCCGGGTTTTTTGAAGGAGTAGCGAATGTCTTGACGATCACTCCTGCCCGAAGAATGAATTGTTACAACATAAGATTGAACTTTGCGGTAATTATTCATTGCCCAAGACAATTCATCTGCGGCAACGCCACTAATGGCGGCCGCAAAAGAAAGTGCTAACAACATTTTTATTTCACGACATCAATGACCCCTTCCATTCCCCGGTCGCGATGTGTGCCATGGGTGCAATAAAATGGAATTTTGCCAATCGCAGTTGGTGTAAAGCGGATGGTTTTGACATCACTGGATAGCTCTTCTTTCACCACAACGCCAGCATCTGGTGATTCGATGACGAAATTATGAGGGATCATCCCGCTTTCTTTCTTAATCATGAGCTCAACGGGGACGTTGACTTTAACCGTCACTTGATTCGGTTTATAGTAAAAACTACCAGCCAACATATTTACCTGTTGGACACCATTTACGATGACGGCAGTTTGAGTGTTGGCATCATTGGTTGGAGTCGTTTCTGCATTAAGCGCAGCAGATCCCAGCATTCCTGCCAGGAATAACATTATTACATGCAAATGTTTCATCATATTCACCTTTACCCTTTAAAGGCTATGAACTACCGGCTAAAGCGGTATTATGAATACAGCATAGTGCACGTGTAATATAAGCGCCAATGTAGCAAAAACTCTTTTTAATCGCGTCTATTTACGCCACTTAGCCCAAGGGTCTGCATCATCACCTGCAGAGCTGTTTGAGTAAGAATATGAGCGATTGTCGCGTTTAAAGCCTCCGCGATTCTGATTGCGCAACGCAGCTTTTTGGGCCCGTTTTTCACGTAAACGGATCGCGTCTTCCAGACTGAGTTCAGCCGGTAAGCCAGGAACATCTCCGGCAGGGATGATGCGTTCTCGGGGTGGCAATTGAAATTGCGCTTCAGAAGCCTTGGGTAGACTTTTGAACTGGTATAGGTAAAACGCTTCTACCTTTTCACGAGCCCAGTCTGTTTTTTTGAGGAATTTGACACTGGAATCCACGCTGGGATTATTCTTGAAACAATTGATATTCAAGTAAGCAAAAAGGATTTCAAATCCATAATACTCCACTATCTCGGTGAGTAAATTCTTTAAACTTAGCCCGTGTAACGGGTTGTTTTTATAACCGGCAGCATCGTTCATTGATTGATCATTAATATAAAGAAAATATGGGAGCGGATTATATCAGCCAATGAGTATGCATTGCTGAGCTGTTTGGAAATACTCTCCGAAAGTGAATATTCGGGGGATTATATAAACATACACCTTTTAACATAATACTTATGCTGGCGAATATAGTTCGAGTCTCTTTGTTCTTTTTGCACCATTTTGAGTCACTTATATGTAGCATGTATTTATAAAAATCTGATTTTTCAATCTAGTATTAATAAGTTGAGGCTCTCTGCCAGACTTAAAAACGACATATTCTCGGTTCAAAATGACATTTTTTTTACGATTCCAGTGTTTTCCATTTGAGGTATAAGATTTGCTTGTTTATCTAAACAGAGTGCTGCATTGCCAAAAACTGCATCATGAGAAAAAACAAGGCATGGCACTTAGGTTGTTGAAAAGGATGCTACACCTATGAATAAACTAACAAAAAATTACGATCCCGATGCGTATTACGATGAGTTGATAGATCAATCCGGAAACCCTCGCCCACCAGCGCAACGACTACTCAAATATCTCAATTCACTCTCTGCTGACGAATTAGAAAAACGCCGACTGACGGCAGAAGCGACCGTACAGGAAATGGGCATCAGTTTTACCGTCTATACGGAAGAAGGAAATATCGACAGAACCTGGCCGTTTGACATTATTCCTCGTACGATTGAAGCCAAAGAGTGGGCTGTAACAGAGGCTGGATTGAAACAACGCCTCACAGCATTAAACCGTTTTATCGATGATCTCTACCACGACCAGAATTGCATCAAAGACGGCATTATCCCTGAATATATCATTACCAAATCCAAGAATTTCCGTCCTGAATGTGTGGGCGTCTCCCCTGCGTATGGTGTGTGGGCGCATATTTGTGGCACCGACTTGGTGCGTGATGAAACCGGTCAATTTTATGTGTTAGAAGATAACCTGCGTGTTCCTTCCGGTGTGTCGTATATGCTGGAAAACCGGGCCATTACCAAACGCGTATTACCAGAACTGTTTGAAAACGACGATATCAAACCCATCGCCGATTACCCTTCTCAATTATTTGAAACGCTGGCGGCATTGTCTCCGCGAAAAATTGAACGCCCGGAGATCGTGGTGCTGACGCCCGGCATCTACAATTCGGCTTATTTTGAACATGCTTTTCTGGCGCAACAGATGGGTGTGGAACTGGTGGAAGGCAGCGATCTGTTTATCGGTAATGATGATTGTGTCTATACCAAGACCATTTACGGGCCGGAACGGGTTGATGTGATTTATCGTCGAATTGACGATTTATACCTTGATCCGGAAGTGTTTGAGCCGGATTCAGTATTAGGTGTACCGGGCTTAATGCGCGCTTGGAAAGCAGGAAATGTCGCATTGGCCAATGCACCCGGCGCCGGAGTTGCTGATGATAAAGTGGTGTATGCGTATGTGCCCGATTTAATTCGCTACTATTTAGACGAAGAACCTATCCTCCCGAATGTGACCACATATCTGTGTGAGCGCGATGACCATCGCGAATATGTGCTGCAAAATCTCGATAAACTGGTGGTGAAACCCGCCAATGAATCTGGTGGCTATGGCATGTTGGTTGGCCCGCATTCCAGTAAAAAAGATCAGCAGTTATTTGCAGAGCTGATTCAGGCCAACCCTCGGAATTATATCGCACAACCAACTTTAAAACTCTCCACGGCCCCGACACTGGTTGGCAAAGGTACACTTGAGCCACGCCATCTGGATTTACGGCCTTTCATTTTGCAGAGTAAAGATACCTATGTTACGACAGGCGGATTAACTCGCGTAGCCATGAAAAAAGGATCTCTGGTCGTCAATTCGTCACAAGGTGGCGGTAGTAAAGACACATGGATCGTTGAGACAAAAGGAGTTTAGCCATGCTATCACGAGTTGCAGAACGCCTTTACTGGTGTGCCCGTTATCTTGAACGCGTTGAAAATACCGCACGTTTAGTCAGCGTGTATGATGACTTGCTTTACGATTTACCGCGTGAAATTGCTATCTCCTGGTACAACCTGATTGAAATCAACAGCGGTGTCGAGTTGTTTGAACAACGCTATAAGGTCAAAGACGAACGCAATGTGCTGAAATTTTTACTGGCCGATGATACCAATCCCGGTTCTCTTTTATCGTCGCTCAAGATGGTTCGTGAAAATCTACGTACGACCCGTGATGTCGTTCCCGGAGAGATGTGGGAGCTAATCAACGAGCTGGATCTGTATGCCAAACAGCATATCAAACAAGGGATCAATCGCTCCGAACGACACACTTATCTCAATACGATCATTGGCGGCTGCCAGAAAATTATAGGTCTGCTGAGCGGCTCGATGGACAGAGGCGCCGGCTGGTGTTTTCTGAATATCGGACGTTATCTTGAACGGGCAGATATGAATACACGCATTCTGGATGCCGCCAATTCAGTGCTGATGCAATCTCGAGAAGAAGAGAGCGTGAAACTAGGTCAGGTGATCTGGTCTAAAGTGCTGAAATCACAAAGTGCTTATCTGAGCTTTCGTCGCACCATGCGTAGTTCCATTAAGGGAGCAATGGCCGCCACCTTTTTGCTGACCGATCCGCACTTCCCTCGCTCACAACTTTTTTGTCTGGAACAGATCAAGCTGGCCGCCAGTGCGTTGCCGCGTTCGGAAGTGATTGCGCATCAGGTCAATATGTTGTTGCAGAACACCCATGGCGTCGAGCGTTCTGAAGATTTGAATCAGGAATTCAGTCGTTATCTGAATGACATTCAATTAAGCATTATCGCGTTACATCATCAAATTACGGATAACTGGTTTCAGTATATGCAGGGAGATGCCGCATGACGATCCGTGTTGCAATACAGCATAAGACAACCTATGAATTTGACCGTTTTATCAATGTGTCACCGCATATTTTACGTCTGCGTCCGGCACCGCATTCACGTACGCATATTCATGCTTATTCACTGAACGTAACACCTGAAAACCATTTTATTAACTGGCAACAAGATCCTTACGGTAACTATCAGGCCCGACTGGTTTTTCCGGAAAAAATGAAGAAGCTCGAATTTGCGGTGGAAGTCATTGCAGACATGACTGTCATCAATCCCTTCGATTTCTTCATTGAAAAATATGCCGAAACTTTTCCATTTGACTATGACAGCACCTTAAAAGAAGAGCTGACGCCGTATTTGAAAATATCGGAAGATTGTCCGGAACTGACACAGTGGCTGTCTGACATTGATCGCAGCACAATGCCAATCGTCAGCTTTCTGGTGCAATTAAACAGCCGTCTGGCCAATGAAATTGGTTACGGCATTCGACTAGAACCCGGCATACAGACGTGTCAGGAAACACTGAATCTGAAAAAGGGTTCCTGTCGTGATACCGCCTGGTTAATGGTGCAGATTTTCCGTCATCTGGGGCTGGCGGCAAGGTTTGCATCGGGTTATCTGGTGCAACTCAGTTCAGATGTCAAAGCGCTGGATGGCCCGTCCGGGCCAGAACAGGATTTCACCGATCTACATGCCTGGTGTGAAGTCTATTTACCGGGGGCTGGCTGGGTTGGGCTTGATCCAACCAGTGGCCTGTTTGCTGGTGAAGGACATATCCCTCTGGCTTGTACTGCGGAGCCCATATCTGCTGCACCAATTAGCGGATTTACCGACAAATGTGAATGCAAGTTCAGTTATTCAAATGTGGTCACCCGCATTCATGAAGACCCGCGTGTCACCAAGCCTTACAGTGATGATGAATGGCAAAACATCAAGGCACTGGGCCGGGCTGTCGATGCCGAATTACAAAAAGGCGATGTCCGGTTAACCATGGGCGGCGAGCCAACATTTGTTTCCATCGATGATATGGATTCTGCCCAATGGAATACGGAAGCACTGGGTGCCGATAAACTCAGATTGGCCAAAGATCTGTTACTGCGAATGAAAGAGAAATTTGGTGGTAATGGCCTGCTGCATTATGGTCAGGGGAAATGGTATCCGGGAGAAGAAGTTCCCCGCTGGGCACTTGGCTGTTTCTGGCGGACCGATGGCGAACCCCTCTGGCATAACCCGGCTTTGCTGGCACGGGTGGATAAAGATTACGGCATGACAACTTCGCAGGCCCAAGCATTTGGCCTCGCATTATGTCAGCAGTTTGGCTTAGCAGAGCATTATCTCCAGCCTGCCTATGAAGATACGCTGTATTATTTGTGGCAGGAACGTGCCTTACCGGAAAACGTTGATCCACGTAAAGCCAATCTGAAAGATGATCTGGAGCGTCGACGACTGGCGAAATTGCTCACCAGAGGGTTGGATAAGCCCACTGGTTACATTCTACCGATTGAATTTAATGGCGTGGAATGGCAAAGCAGTCTGTGGCAAATGCGCGCCGATGTGATCACCTTGGTTCCAGGGGATAGCCCGATGGGATATCGTTTACCCCTGAATTCACTCCCTGCGGTCACACAGGAAGAAATCGAGGTAGATCGTGATCCTTTTGAACCTCGCGACCCACTGCCATTGTTTTCAATAGCAACCGAAGCGCCAACTATGGCCACGCAGCAAGCTCGTCAGTCACAAAAACAACCAACACTGAAAATCGTTAAAAATGTAGTACGTACCGCGCTGTGTCTCGAACCTCGTGATGGCAAACTGCATTTATTCTTACCGCCTGTTTCCTATCTGGAAAATTATGTCGCATTAATTCATGCCATTGAACGTGTGGCTGCAAGCCTGAACCTTCCGGTCGTGATCGAAGGGTATGAGCCGCCGAAAGACTATCGTCTGCAAAAATTTCTCATCACGCCCGATCCGGGGGTCATTGAAGTAAATATTCATCCGTCAAAAAACTGGGATGAACTGGTTTTCAACACGGAAACCCTTTATGAGCAGGCCTATTTATCACGGCTAAGTGCAGAAAAATTCATGCTGGATGGCCGACATACCGGTACTGGTGGTGGCAATCATGTCACGCTGGGTGGTATCACGCCGTCTGACAGCCCCCTGCTCCGGCGTCCTGATTTGTTACGAAGTCTGGTCACGTACTGGCAGCACCATCCGGGGCTTTCCTATCTGTTTTCCGGCATGTTTGTCGGCCCGACCAGTCAGGCACCGCGCCCCGATGAAGGCCGTGACGAAATGTTGTATGAAATGGAAATTGCATTCAACAACATGCCTGATGGGTTTGTCGAACAACCCTGGCTGGTCGATCGGTTGATGCGAAATCTGCTGGTCGATATCACTGGGAATACACACCGTTCCGAATTCTGTATTGATAAGCTCTATGCCGCCGGTTCTAGTAGTGGCCGTCAGGGATTGCTGGAGTTTCGTGGGTTTGAAATGCCGCCTCATGCCCGCATGTCACTGGTACAAATGCTGTTACTACGCTGTCTGGTGGCTCGTTTTTGGGCTGAACCTTACAAAAAACCACTGATCCGCTGGGGAACACTGCTGCACGATAAATTCATGATGCCGCATTATGTCTGGCAAGACATCAAAGAAGTGGTTGATGATCTGCAAAGCCATGGCTATCCATTCAAACTGGAATGGTTACTGCCGTTTGAAGAGTTCCGCTTTCCACATTATGGGCGCCAGCAAATTGATGGCATTGAACTGGAACTGCGCTGGGCGATCGAACCCTGGCATGTTCTGGGTGAGGAAATCACCCATTCTGGTACGGCCCGGTATGTTGACTCTTCCGTGGAGCGTTTGCAGATCCGTCTGTCCGGCATGACCGACGGACGTCATGTTCTCTCTTGCAATGGCCGCCGGGTACCCTTAACCCCGACAGGACGTCATGGCGAAATGGTTGGTTCGGTTCGCTACCGGGCATGGGCTCCACCATCAGCATTACACCCGACCATCGGCGTGGATACTCCATTGGTATTTGATCTGATCGATACCTGGAATGGTCTCTCCATTGGCGGCTGTACCTATCATGTCAGTCATCCCGGCGGCAGAAACTACGCCACACTGCCCGTAAATAGTAATGAAGCGGAAGCCCGTCGTGTTAACCGGTTCTGGGGGCATGGTTTTACACAGGGTATATTGATACCGCCGCCGGCGTTCAGTGCACTGCGTACGTTCTATGAACATGGCAATGTGCCACGCCCCATGGCACCGCCTGTGGAAGAGCCAAGCGCCGAATACCCGCATACTTTAGATCTCAGAAGAAAGTATACTAGGCTGTAGTTTTAACCTGAGTTATTGGTAAAACATGACGACTAATGTTTCTAACATGATGGCATCGTCGCTTGAGGCGATGCCACTGACGGCCTCTTCGCCATCAGAAAACACTTATGATGAGGCGTTTGACTTAACGCACTCACCGCGTCCGCATTGGCAACCAGTCATCGACAATCTGGCCGGCTTAGGAACAGAAGGCATGCAAAAACGCCATCATCAGGCGCAGCGTATACTGCGAGATGATGGTGCAACCTATAACTTGAACAGTGATCCACTCTCCCCAAACGTCTGGTCACTGGATATTGTGCCCTGTCTGATCGACGGTTCAGAATGGACTTCTATTGAACAGGGTTTGGCACAGCGTTCCGCGCTGTTTGATCTGATTTACAAAGATCTCTACGGTGCGCAACGCTTGCTAAAAGAAGGGATCATTCCTTCTGAAATCATTTTCGCGCACCCCGGTTTTCTCCGCCAATGTCATGGCATGAAGCTGCCTGGTATCCGCCAACTGATTTTTCATGCCTCCGATATGGTTCGGGAGGCGAATGGCCAATTCATTGTGATTGGCGATCGGACGCAGGCCCCCAGTGGTACAGGCTATGCGCTGGAAAACCGGACTGCTGTTTCCCGCGTCTTGCCCTCCCTGTTCCACAAAAGCAATGTACGGCGACTGTCTGGATTTTTCCATACCTTGCGCAATACGCTGGCCAATCTGGCCAGCCACAAGACTGACACGCCCAGAATCGTGGTACTGACTCCCGGGGCATACAGCAGCACCTATTTTGAACATGCGTATCTTGCCAATTATCTCGGTTTCCCTTTGGTTCAGGGTGGCGATTTAACCGTCCGAAATGGCCGAGTCTGGATGAAATCGTTGAATGGTTTGTCCGAGGTCGATGTGATCCTGCGACGCATGGATGATGCCTACTGTGATCAGACTGAGTTGCGTTCAGACTCCCGCCTTGGCATTCCCGGCTTGCTCGAAGTCGCCCGTAACGGCAATGTAGTTTTGGCCAATCCCTTAGGTTCGGCAGTATTGGAAGCTCCTGCACTGCTCTCGTTTCTTCCTGAGATCAGTCAATTTCTGATGGGCGAATCACTGAGTTTGCCGACAGTAAAAACCTGGTGGTGTGGGTACAAGGCTGATCGTCAATATGTTTTTGATAATATTGAAAATCTTATCATCAAGCCCGCGTATCGTAGTTTTAACAGCAAAAGCATCTATGGTCATAATCTGGACAGCGTTGCGCGGGAAAAAACAATCCGCCTCATTGCAGCCAATCCGCACGCTTATGTTGCACAACAATATATACCGGGTTCATTAGTCCCGATCTGGGAGCGTGATCATCTGGCGCGTCGCCCCTGTATTTTTAGAGCGTTTACGGTTGCCAGTCAGGATGGTTATTGCGTCATGCCCGGCGGTCTTTCCCGTGTTGCCGAATCGACAGAAGAAGCGATCGTTACTGACTTATCAGGGGCTCGCAGCAAAGACACATGGGTCTTAAATCATCAGCCTGATACCACTCACGTCTCACGCAGCGATGCGATTCCCAGAGACGAAGCCCTCGGTACCAATTTACCCAGCCGGGTTATTGAAAATCTGTTCTGGTTTGGTCGCTATGCAGAACGGGCGGAAATGAGCCTGCGTCTGATGCGAACGCTGTTTAAACAACTCAACGGTGTTGAGTATTTTCCACCAGAAAGTCGTGAAGTTCTGCTGAGTGCGATGTCTTATCTCACAGGAGCTCTGCCCGGTTTCAGTGACAATGAGAAATTACGAGAAAACCCGAATCAGGAACTCGCGGCGCTGGTAAATGATAGTCAGCGGATTGGCTCGATCAAATTTAACCTACACAGCATGCTGTCGTGTGGCGAACAGGTAAAAGAAATGCTGTCTGCCGATACCCGCATCATTCTCAATGAATTGCGGGATCATCTGCTGGCTGTCGAACAAGCCTATAAAGAGGGCCTACCTGCTGTACCTGAAGAGTCGCTCGACAGTCTGGTCACTTCATTATTGGCATTATCCGGGCTGAACCATGAAAGTATGTTACGCGGCATGGACTGGATGTTTCAGGAAATCGGCCGTCGGGCGGAACGAGCGCGTCTGACCGCTACATTGCTGAAATATACGCTCACACAACCATTGGCCAGCATGCAACAGCAACAGATCCTGGAATCGGTACTGCTCAGCGTTGAAGCACTGATTTCATTCCGCCGTCGCTACCGTGGGCGCATGGATATTGCATTTGGTCTCGACTTGCTAATGTTCGACAGCACTAATCCGCGTTCACTGATTTATCAGATTGAACTGCTGCAGAAATATCTCGGCGAACTGCCTCAGCGAGATCAGCTGACTTTAGGCGTTGTACCGGAAAGTCGTCTGCTGATTAAATCCCTGAATGATATTTTGCTGTCAGATCTGGAGCAGTTATCACTGGTGGATGATGAGACCCAGCAACGTAAAAATCTGGAAACGTTAATGACGCAAATCATCAATCAGCTTGAACAATTTACGGCGCTGCTGAGTGATAAATACTTCGACCATACCGCAGGCCCGCAACCGTTAATCAATACCAAATGGAAGACGGATTTATGAAATACCGAGTACGTCATCTCACGGAATATAAATACAATAAACCGGTCAGCCTGTGTTACAACATGACGCACTTGTTGCCCCGAGATACGCAACATCAGCGTTGTCTTAGCCGTCGAATTCATGTCATGCCTACGCCTGTTTATCAAAATGAAGGCGTCGATTATTTCGGTAATCTGACGTTTTATTTCTCGATTCAAGAACCACACGAAAAACTGACGATTGATGTGGAAAGTGATTTTGAAATCGACGTGAAAGATCGGGCCGAGCCCGACAATCTGTATTCCATGACATGCGGGGAATTACGTCTGTGGTTAGCAGATCCGCAAATCCCAGAACTGCGCATGGTCAAAGAGTACGTACTCGACTCAACACTCATTCAACGTTCGAATGTGCTGGCTGCTTATGCGCGGGAAATTTTTTCTGATGATGTCCCGGTTCTACAGGCTGCAATGGCTTTTACGAACAAGATATTTGATGAATTTACGTTTGATCCGGTCGCAACGACAGTCAGTACCCCACCGGAACAGGTCTTGACGGAAAAACGGGGCGTTTGTCAGGATTTCGCGCATCTTGCGATCGCCTGTATTCGTTCTGTCGGGCTACCGGCTCGATATATGAGCGGTTATCTGGAAACACTACCACCACCGGGGCAGGAAAAACTGATCGGTGCAGATGCGTCTCATGCCTGGTTTTCAGTTTTTGTACCGGGTTTCGATTGGGTTGAGTTTGATCCGACGAACAATATGATGCCTAGTGAACAACACATCGTCACGGCATGGGGACGCGATTATGCCGATGTAACGCCCCTGCAGGGCGTCATTTTTGATGGCGGGAAAACGTTGGCGTTGTATGTCTCCGTTGATGTGCAACAGATTTGATCTGTTGCGTCATTCAATGGTTTTTCGGCTGCAAATACGACTTAATGACGCAATGAAAATAATGAATAAGGTGCCGTTAAAATAAAATCCGAAAGATGAACTGAAGGCAAACCCCTTTAACAACCATAGGAATGGCATAAACAAAATGAGATAACCTACCGTAGCAATGTGTTCAGCAATGCTGTTAGTGATAGATCGGATCAAATAAGCCGCAAAGATGATACCTGCCACAATCACGATAAACTCAATCCAGAAATACGGCCATTTCGGAAAGGATTCTAAAATAGCGGAACTGTTGAATGTCTCTCTTTTCATATATAAAGAAAAAAACAACAGGATGCATGAGCATAGGCAAACCACTGCACTGTTCTTCAGATTGTCAGGTTGTTCCTCAATGAATTCTTCTTCTGATTCCGACTCTTCGAGTTCTGATTCATCGTCTGTTTCATCAAGCCCTGATTTTTCTTCATCATACTCAGGCACTTCAACAGGAATGCTGCAAATCAGATCCAATTGTTCCAGAAATGATTTTGAATAACTGGTATCGTCGAAACTGCCGGATGTCATGTTTCTGAGCGTGGCATATAAATAATCACGGTCTTCATCTTCCACAGTCCACAACACATTCAATACAACCGAGATATCCAAGTCATCATAATCGGTATCGGTGATCTGATTAATGGCTTTGATGAGTGTCTGTTTGCGGTGGAGCCAAATGTTCGCCATGAAAAACCTTATAAAGACGCGTTAGAAGCTGACCCATATTATCAGCTTCCTCTTTTCCAACTTGTGCCGATAAAACCACAACTAGTTCAGCGAGTAACTCAGGCGTAAGATCATTCTCCAACCCGATTTTCAGATGAGTGAAGAGTTGTAAATCCACACCGCCTAAACACGCCAATGCCGCAATCGTGACCAGCTCACGTGATTGAAAATCAAGATTATCACGCCCCCAGATGTCTGCAAACAGATGTTCTTTAATGAAAATATCCATGATTGGAACAAAATTTAAGGCAGGCATTGCCGGATGCGCCGCGCCCATTAATCGGTTTTGATTCTCACAACCGAGTTTAAATTTATTTTTATGAGCAGGAAATGGATGCGGTGCTTGCCCGATGACATCCTGAATACCCTGTATCTTGCGGGCATCCAATACGGACATAAACGTATTAATCGCATTCAAACTGCGAGGAAACCCGGTGTATGCATACAGTTGAATGAGAATTTCATTGATTTCACTGATAGTCAGGCCAGCATCCAGCCCGACTCGCAGACTCTCCCGCAATGCATCCAGATCCCCTTTCGTGGCCAGTGCCGCAATCGTAAATAGCGATTTCTGTCTATCGCTCAGAGCCATGTTAGCCATGCTTTATCCTTCTCTGATCAGGGCATGAACTTACCACGCGGTATATAGGTCGTATGTAACAACTCATGTGCTTTCAGACTACAAGGGCCATCTTGCAAAAATTCACGGTAAATTTGGAGCACTTGCGGATTTTCATGTGATTTACGAACCACATAGTTAGCGTCTTCGCTGTAAATTGCTTTTGCCCGTTTAGCGCGGATCTCAGCACTGGTCGGGATCGGTTGACCGCCACCACCCAGACACCCCCCCGGACAAGCCATCATCTCAATAAAATGACATTTACTGAAAAAGCCTTTGCCCTTGATGTCTTCCATGACCTTATGCAGGTTGGCAACCCCATGAGCCACCGCGACACGCAGCGTCACGCCTTGCAACCAGTCAAAGTCAGTAAACAGATGCTGGAGCAATTCAGGCACCGGCCCTGTCTGTTTGATCGGAATTTCAACCAGACGAATACCGTCAAAACCGCGCACTGGAATAATGTCGGCATTTGCATAGAAATCTTCTACTTTCTTACCGGTGACTATTTCAATCACAGTTCGCAGCGCAGCTTCCATGACCCCGCCTGTCGCCCCAAAGATAACTCCAGAACCGGTGGGCATACCAAATGGGTCATCGAACGGTGTTTTGGGCAGGTTAGGTAAATCAATGCCGGATTCCCGCATCATTTTGGCTAACTCACGTGTGGTCAGCGCGTAATCAACATCTTTTAGCCCTGATGCCGTCATCTCTGGCCGGTTACATTCAAACTTTTTGGCCGTACATGGCATCAACGAAACAGACACAATATTTTTAGGATCAATACCCTTCTTACTGGCGTAATAAGTTTTGATGATGGCACCAAACATCTGCTGTGGGCTTTTTGCCGTGGACAAAAACTCCAGAAATTCAGGATAAAAATACTCGATGTATTTAACCCAGCCGGGGGAACAACTGGTAAGTAAGGGCAATTTTGGCGCGGCATTCTTGTTGACCAACGCCGAATACAGCCGCATCAGCAGCTCAGTTCCTTCTTCGATGATGGTCAGATCGGCAGAAAAATTGGTGTCAAAAACCGCATCAAATCCCATCCGTTTGATTGCCGTGTTCATTTCAAAGGTGAGCGGGATGCCGGGTTCCAGATCAAAACATTCTCCAATGGCGGCTCTGGGTGATGGTGCGGTCTGAATGATCACGTGTTTACTCGGATCTTCCAGCGCTGCCCAGATTTCATTGGTTTGATCAGTTTCAGTAAGCGCGCCAGTCGGACAGTGAACAATACACTGACCACATTCAATGCAGATGGCCGCAGCTTGAGGAAGCTCTTCGAAGGTGGTGACACGGGTATCCTCGCCTCGGCCGGAAATGGCAAGACAGCCGACGGTTTGCAGCTCATTACAGGCACGGATGCATCGGCGACATAAAATACACTTGTTCATGTCGCATACCAACGAGGTGCTGGAACTATCAATGCTGTATTTCGGTGTAATCGGATGACCAAAACGAAATGTATCCACCCCAAACTCGGCGGCCAGCGTTTGCAACTCACAGTTATGATTTCGATGACAGGTGTTACAGTCACCGCAGTGATCCATAAGCAGCAATTCAATAAGATGACGCCGCGCTTTGCGTATTCTGGCGCTTGTCGTTCGCACCTGAATGGGTTCTGTAATGGGATAAGTACATGCTGTCTGAAGGTCGCGCTGCCCTTCAATTTCTACCACACAAATTCGGCAAACGCCGATCGGACGGAGATCAGGATGATCACATAATGTTGGTATTCGCAAACCGGCTTTTCTCGCAGCCGCCAGAATAGTCGTGCCCGAGGGAACGCTCACTTCAACACCGTCGATGTTCACCGCAACAGAATGGATAATGCCATTATCGGTACCTTCAGTTGAGACAGACATTTAACTATTCCTTTCTGCGAGTTATCAGTTCATCGCGAAAATATTGGTTGAGTGCAATCAGTATATTGGGGCTGGATTGACCCAAACCGCATTTCGCCGTCAGCCGCATGGTATCCGCCAGATCCAACAGTTCGGTGAGTTGCTGTTCGGAGCATCGACCGTCTCTTAATGCGCGGATCCCATTCAGCAAAACCACGTTTCCATCACGACAAGGTATGCATTGACCACATGATTCTTCGACAAAAAACTCCAGATAATATTGCGCCACCCAAAGCAGATCGCGTTCAGGCCCATAGATAATGATGGAGCTGCCTGGCCCCAGGTCTTCGTAGGCTAACCGTCGCCCAAATGCTGACGCGGGCCATAATTTTCCTGAATATCCGCCCACCTGAACGGCTTTCGCATGTTCACCACCGACGAGCATCAGTATCTCTGATATCGAGTGTCCCCATGGCAAGTCATACAGCCCCGGACGAAGACAATCACCTGACACACTGAATAACTTGAAGCCTTTCGACCGTTCAGTACCCATATTGGAAAACCAGGCGGCACCTCGTTCCAAAATCATGCTGACCGTGGCTAACGTTTCTACATTATTAACGACGGTTGGTTTGCCATCCAAACCCACTTCGACCGGATAGGGCGGACGATCGCGTGGCTCACCACGATTTCCTTCCAACGACTCGATGAGCGCCGTCTCTTCCCCACAGACATAAGCACCTGCCCCCATCTGAATACGGATTTCAAACGTGAAGTTGGGTATCCCGAGAATATTTTCTCCTAATAGCCCAGCCTCTTGTCTGACCTTCAGAACCTGTTCGAGTTGAGGCCGTATGTAGGCATATTCGGCCCGAAGATAAATAATGCCCTGGCTGGCCCCGATGGCATATGCAGCAATGGTCATGCCTTCCATGAGCGTATCAGCGAATCGAGAAAGAATGACGCGATCCTTAAAAGTGCCTGGTTCACCTTCATCTGCATTACAAATCAGGTATTTCATATCACTTTTCATGGACGCGGCTATTTTCCATTTTTTGCCGGTTGGAAACCCTGCGCCACCACGTCCACACAAGCCAGATGATGCTATCTCCGCCAGTACCTGCTCTGGGCTGAGTTGTACCGCTTTACGAAGCCCACTATTGGATTGGTGTTCAGCATAAGTCAGTGTATTGGTGACCGTTTCTTTGCATTTGCCGACTAGCGGTTGATGCGTTTGATATGTTGTTTTGCATTCTTCAATGATTTGAGGAATGGCTAGTGAGGTGAGATTAGAAAATGCCGTATTGTTAACCAACATGGCGGGCACCTGATCATCCAGACCGATACCATTGACCCACCGTAGTGTGAACATGCCATCAGTGGTTGTTTCACCAAACGGGATACCCAGAATATTTTCTAGCTGACGAGCAATCACTAAAGCCCCCTTCATGATGGAGGCGATATCCCGGCTCAGGCGAATAATGAATTTCCCTTGCGGTTTTCTATTGATGAAATGATAAAAGGTGGCGACACCATAGATTTTAGCGGGTGAGATATCCAGCAAGTCACCGATATATTGCATTGAAAAATCAGAGACATACCCATACTCTACCTGAACCGCCCAAAGAATAGAAAGCAACGACGATGCTTGTCGGGGATATTTGTTTACAACCTCCCCAATGAATTCTTTGGTTTTTTCCTGTTCAGTCAGCAACATTTCTCAATGTCCTCCCTGCTTTGTCAGATGATGACATCTGGCTCACAATGCTGGTGGATGATCATGGGTACTGTACTTGTTATGAGCATAGCACGCCCATATCGACTGAAGAGGACATAAACAAAAACGCCTGCTTATAAGCAGGCGCTTGATATAACGCGACAGGTTTAGGCCGATACACCCAGAATAACGCTGCCAGCCTTAAAGAGCGCGCCAGCCACAGCACCAACGCTTAAACCCAGTTCTGTTACCGCGTCATTGGTCACGATCGCTTTCACTTCACTGCCACCTGACAGTTTTATGATCACTTCACTGTTGACGGCCCCCGTTTTAATTTCAGAAACCACGCCTTTCAGATGATTACGCGCACTGAATTGCATGCTGTCGTCACCGGTGACCAACATAATTGATGGTGCTTTCACAAAGGCTGTTGCAGCGACACCGACCGCAAGCCCCAACGCTTTCAGACTGTCTAATGTGACGGTAGCAACAATCACGTCACCGCCAACCGAAAGTACAACTTCAGCATTCACTGCACCTTCGCGAATTTCACTTACTGTTCCAGCAAATACATTGCGAGCACTAATAGCCATGTAAATCTCCTTATTCCGGACTCCTAACAAATTAACCATACATTTGATCGTGATATAAAAGCCAGCATAACAAAGGAATTAAATTGAATTAAAATTCAATTAGATAATCTTCATATAACGGATTTATCGACGTTGTAGCAAAGGCATGAATTTGCGGTCAAAGTTTTAAAATTGTTAATGTAATGTGTAGAAAATCAACGCAAATATGTAAATTATGTATATAATTTAGTCCTTTCGAAATTACTATCAGGTTCGTTTCATGGCTTCAATTCATGCAGATGTTACTTTAGTTGGTGGTGGAATAATGAGTGCAACACTGGCGATGTTGATTCACCGTCTCGATCCTTCGTTGCATATCTGTATGATTGAAAAACTGCCTGAAATTGCCTTGGAAAGCTCTCAAGCTCTGAATAATGCGGGCACCGGACATGCCGGATATTGCGAACTGAACTACACCCCGCAAGACAAACAGGGTCAGATACAGATCCAACGTGCTTTAGAAATTAATGCTGCCTTTGAGGTTTCATTACAATTTTGGTCTCATTTGATTCATTCAGATAATCAAAATCTTGACCCTGCGGAATTCATTAATCGCGTCCCTCATTTGAGTGCTGTCTGGGGCGATAAAAACATTGATTACCTCAAGGCGCGCTATACCGCGCTTAAATCGCACCATCTTTTTTCAGATATGCAATGGGCCGATGACCAACAAACGCTACTTGATTGGATGCCCCTGATGATGCAAGGACGCGGAGCTGATGCCAAATTAGCAGCAACCCGAGTTGAGCATGGGGCTGATGTTAATTTTGGCGCACTTACGCGGATCATGGTTGGTTATCTGCAAAAACACGCTAATTTTGAACTGATGACCAGCACGAAAGTGACGCATTTACACCGTAAAAATGACCTGAAAAAATGCTGGGTGATTAAAGCTAAAAAACAAAATAGTGTCGAAAAATTCACTATAGAAAGTCCGTTTGTGTTTTTAGGTGCCGGCGGCATCGCACTGCATTTGTTGCAGCAATCAGGTATTAAAGAAGCCGCAGGCTACGGTGGGTTCCCAGTCAGTGGTCAATGGCTCATTTGTCAGAATCAAGATCTCATTCAGCAACACCATGCAAAAGTCTATAGCTTGGCCGCTGTTGATGCCCCGCCGATGTCAGTTCCTCATTTAGATACCCGAATCATTAATGGAAAACCCAGCCTGCTCTTTGGACCTTATGCCGGGTTTACGACTAAATTTTTAAAGCATGGGTCTCGTCTTGATTTGATGAAATCGGTCAAGACTCATAATCTGAAAAGTCTCATTGGTGCAGGCAAAGATAATCTGGATTTAACCAAATACTTAATCAAAGAAGTCTTGCAAACCCATAGTCAGCGCATGTCGTCATTACAAGCATTTGTTCCAAATGCACATGCAGACGACTGGCAACTGGCACATGCTGGTAAACGTGTGCAAATTATCAAGCAATGCGATAAAAAGTGGGGAAAACTTGAGTTCGGCACTGAAATTGTTGCCTCAGAAGATGGCAGTTTGGCTGCATTACTTGGTGCGTCCCCTGGTGCTTCAGTTAGCGTTAAAACGATGTTGGCAGTACTCGAACGTTGTTTCCCACAACAAGTTCAGTCGGCAATCTGGCAAGATAAAATAAAAACGATGATACCGTCTTATGGTAGCTCACTCATTACTGATGCCCAGCTATTAGGCAAAATCAGAAAACATACGCTCACAACACTTAAACTCTCATCGTGATAATTTGCGCCATTTTAGTGCAAATCCGCGCTGTAGCGATGCTTGTAGGATCTACATTGAAATAAACCGCTCACTCTAATCAGATAAAATCCGCATAGAGTGAGCTATACAAGAAGAAAAACATATTAAGTATCAAAATGTTAGCTTGATACTTTATCTCAAAGAGATTTGCAGTCTCATTGTTCTGTTTTTGGCCTGATATATGCTATTTATTAAGTCCGCACTGAACATTTTTTGTTTCATGGCATTATGAAATGATACTGGAGGTTGCAATGAAGACACTGACTCCCGGATTATTAATCGCAGCTTCAATCTTTCTATTATTCTTAACCCTACATAAGTTAGGTCGACGGCTTTGGGCTGTCCGCTTGAAACGTAAATAAAACGTATAGCTATACCTGAAATGGCAGAATAATAGTCACTATCAGACCTTTATTTTCTGGTGATGATAACGTAATGGTTCCGTTGTGATTTTCAATGGTTCGTTTAGCAATGGCCAATCCCAAACCTGTGCCGCCGCCATTTTTTGAACGGGATGCCTCTACGCGATAGTAGGGCTCAAAGACATTTTCAAACTCGCTTTCTGGAATCCCGTTTCCATTGTCTTCGATTATTATTTTTACATGTGATGGCAACTCTTCTGTTGTTAACCAGATGGTATCACCACCATAGCGTCTTGCATTATCCAGTATATTTGTCAGGCATCGTGTCAATGCTTGCGGTTGAGCAAATATTGGCTTTTCAATATGTGCACGGTTAATGATAGTAATACCAAGATCTTCCATTCGATCCGCTAAAGTATCCAACAAAGAATTCAAATTTAGTAATACAAAGGATTCTGTTTCCTGACCTGCACGCAAGTAATCAAGAGTGTGCCCGATCATTTTATTCATTTCTTCAAGATCTTGTGAGATCTGTTTTTTGACTTCGCTATTTATATTCCCTTCCAGTTGCAACATTATTCTTGTCAATGGCAATCGCAAATCATGTGACACTGCAAATAATGCTTGAGTTCTTGTCTCGATATATTTTTTCAATTTTTTTTGCATCAAATTAAAAGCTTTTGATGCAGCAACAACTTCTGCAGGACCATTTTCTGGCAATGGCGGAGCATTCATATCAGAACCCAAACTTATTGCCGCTTTAGATAAATCATCAAGGGGCTTAGTTAGTCGTCGTACACTCCAATAGGTAAACAATAAGATGGCAATAGAAAGAATAATAACAAACAACGTGAATCGAAATAAAAATGGATCAACATTATCAGGTAAAAAATAATGAAAAGTTACAGTCTGACCGTCGTTTAATCTGGCCTGTATAAACAACTCTCTTGGATATGAAAAATTTTTATCCTTTTCATGATACATCAAAAATTTACTGTCATTTTCAAAATGTAGTGTTTTTAATATGACTTGTGGGACATTTTTCATTCTCACCACATTTAGTTTTATTTTTTTGTCTAAATAAGAAAGGACTGCTTTTGACAGCGATATAGAATAACTGTCTTTTCCTGAGAGTTGATCTTGCCATGGAATTGACAGAGAAATTGTTGTTGGTAAAACACTTAATGAATGTACGATTTTTTTACGTTCATCCGGTGATACATTATTCAGAACAGAAATGAGACCAGCCAAGCGTTGTGCCGAATATTCATTTAAAAGATGTGTATTGATTCTTTTATGGTCATCAAATACAAATAAAAATCCCACTACAAGAAAAACAGAAAGGCTCAATGCTAAAGTGAAAAGCACCCTTACCTGCAGAGATTTGTCGTTAACTATGTTTAATCGCATATAACATCACTCGCAAGCTTATATCCTTCACTTCTTACCGTGATAATTAATGCTGGCTCTTTGGGATTATCATTCAGACGACGTCGTAGTCTTGAAATCATGACGTCAATAGTTCTATCTGTCGGTGAAATATCATGACCGGCCAATGACTCCATCAACTGGTCTCGGGATAAAATTTTATTTGGATTTTCAACAAATAAACGTAATAACTTGAACTCCCCTGCTGATAATATTGTAACGACTCCCGATGTATTAATTAGATTGTAAGAACCAAGATCCAAGATCCAATCGGCAAATTTTAATCTTTTTATGGTGTTACTATTTGTTTGAGTTGCGGTATCAGTAACACGTCGTAATACCGACTTTATTCGTGCAACTAATTCTCGTGGGCTAAAGGGTTTCGGTAAGTAATCATCGGCACCTGTTTCTAATCCAATGATGCGATCGACATCGTTGCCCCGTGCTGTCAGCATAATGATAGGCACCGATGAATCTAGCCTGATTTTTTTACATAAAACTAACCCATCATCACCCGGAAGCATTAAATCCAAAATGATGAGATCAGGCTTGAAGCTTGATAGTTTTGAAAACATAGCAGAACCATCATGAGCCACAGCAACATCGTAGCCATGAGAACCCAAATACGTAGCCAACAGGGAGGTTAGTTTTAAGTCATCATCTACCACAAGGATCTTATTATGCATAATTATCTATAGAGCCTCTTCATCATGCCTCTATATATGTAATACCACTAGCAGATGTAAAAGTCGCAAATTATCACATTTCATTTACAAAAAAATTTAACGTAACAAACTTGGTTTACAAAGATGTTCAATACTCAGTATATCGAAAGAAATGCAGAAGAAACGATGCATCTCTTTCGCGGAGATATCGAAAACCAATTTGACGTTACGATATCTACATATAATTTTTAAATGGCTCGGTAATTGGGATTGCCTGTTCAAATTTAATAAATAATCTCAATACCGATTTGGAGGATAACATGAAAGGTTTCGCATCTGGTTTAATCGTTTCTTCAGCTTTATTGTTATTCATGAGCGTCGCTCAAGCTGATATAGAAACATATCAAACCCACGGCATGGTAAAAGGAATTGATGCGGCAAACAATCGTATCACATTGTCTCAGGATGCCGTTTCAGAATTAGGATGGCCACAAAGAACAATGACTTATAATGTCGATGGTAAAAACATTCTTGACGGCGTAAAGGTCGGCCAAAGTGTTGATGTATCTTTCTCTGCTGACTCTCCTTATAACGCATCAGTTCACTTTGTCACACCGACCAAATAATGCTTTAAAACATATACCGAACAAAGTTTAACTATTTGCGCCAGTCTCACCTGGCGCAAATCATTCATTTTGCTTTCCCGCTTGCTTTATAACACCTCAGAACCATACTTTTTAAAGAACCTTTGTCTCTCTGGGCTCTGACCCGATGTTTCTGTGCCTGATAACACAAAGACATCTCCTGAATAAATCAAAGGAGATACAAAATGCTGATTGACTATACATCGACGTGGGTTGAAATACTGATTGCTGCTGTAGGATTGGGATGGTTGATCTCTTTAGCCATTTATATCTTTCGTGAATATGAACGCGGTGTGGTTTTTACTCTGGGGCGATTCACGAAAGTGGCTGGACCAGGGCTGGTTATCGTCATCCCTTTTATACAAAAGATCGCGCGCGTTGATCTCCGAACCATTGTGCTGGAAGTTCCTACGCAGGATATTATTTCACGAGATAATGTGTCCGTTAAGGTCAGTGCTGTCGTTTATTTACGTGTGATTGACCCAGAGAAAGCCATTATTCAGGTGATGGATTATCTCAATGCCACCAGTCAATTGGCACAAACGATGTTGCGGTCAGTATTGGGCAAGCATCAATTAGATGACATTTTGGCTGAACGCGAAAAATTAAACACCGATATTCAGCATGCTCTCGATGCGCAGACTGATTCATGGGGGATCAAAGTTTCCAACGTCGAAATAAAGCAGGTCGACCTGACCGAATCTATGATCCGGGCTATCGCTCGACAAGCGGAAGCAGAACGTGAACGGCGCGCCAAAGTGATCCATGCGGAAGGTGAACTGCAGGCTTCTGAAAAACTCTATCATGCAGCCAAAGTTCTTGCGCAAGAACCACAAGCCATCTTACTGCGATATCTGGAAACACTGACGGTCATTGGTGCGGATAAAAATACGACGGTTGTCTTCCCTCTGCCCATGGATCTTGTTGGTCCCTTGGTAGAGCGAATAAAGACTGAAGTGAAAAAATAAGGCTAGATAGGCATCCTTTTCCTTTATTCGGGCTGGTATGATCGACTCAGACGATCATGATGTCTGCCACATGCCACCCGAATAAATCCACCGGAACCGGATATGAAAATAAAATTCAGCCTATTAAGCCTTTTTTTATTGAGTTTCACCTGTCTTGCCGAAACCAAGCCTGTCGAAAACCCGAATTTTACACATGGAGTAACGATGCTGGGTGCAGGCGGTCAAACCTGTACTGAATACAACCAACATCGTAATAAGAGTTTCTCTCATGTCATGGATATGCACTGGATTGCGGGTTTTATCAGTGCTTACAGCCTGATCCATGATATTCAATACACCACATTATCTGCCGATGATTTCTTTAATCGTTTCGACAAGTATTGCCAGAAACCGGAATATGCCAATACACCGATATCCAACGTCGCTCATGCGATGATGTATGACATTGATAAAGAACTGGGCGTACCTGCTGACTTCGGCAATGATTTCAAAGAAATGAATAAAGAGGCCCAATAAGGCCTCATCCTCATTGAGCTTCGGTAGATTCTGATTCTGGTTCTTGCTCCAATTCGGGTAAAGGTTGCAAAGGCAGTGTGAAATAAAAATTCACTCCACCTCCCAACCGATTTTCGGCCCAGATCCGCCCGCTATGGGTTTCAACTATTGCCCGACAAATGGCAAGACCCAACCCTATCCCCGGGATCGTTGATTCTTTCTCACCGCGGGCAAATTTTTCAAAAATTAACTTTTCCTGTCCGGCTGGTAACACGGGCCCCAGATTCCATACTGTGACCAATAATTCGGTATCAAGGGCTTCTACATCAACGCCGATCGTGACGCCATTTCCTGCATATTTGCAGCCATTTTCCAGCAAATTCACAAAAACACGTTCGATGAGTACGCCATCGCAATTCAATAGCGGTAATTCCGGTGGAATATTGATTTCTAAAGGATGCCCGGTCAGCGGAATATTCAAGGTGGTCAGTGCGCTACCCACAATCTCTTGCAATGATTGCCATTCTTTTCGCAGGTAGAAGCCTTCCGATTCCAAACGGGCCATATCCAGCAAATTATTAACAAGACGCGTTGTACCCAAAACTTGTGATCGAATGGCATTCGCTTGTTGCGTATGTGGCGAATTATCCATTGCCAGTGATTGCATCAGCATCTCTGCCTGCGCAAACAATATCGTTAACGGTGTTCGCAAATCGTGCGAAAGAGCAGCCAGTAATGCATTGCGCAAACGCTCAGTCTCACTGTGCAATTTTGCCTCTTCAGCCATATGCGCTAGCAATAACCGCTCTAGTGCCACTGCAATCAGCAACGCATAGGTATCGAGTAAGCGTTGTTGTTCCGGGATCATCAATATACGCAGATTCGTGGGCTCTAAAACCAATACTCCTAAGGTTTTCAACGGCGTAATCAACGGCACATAGCGTTGCGCTGCTGCGGGTAATGTATCGGTTCCCATGCCTGCATGTTCGCTGCGTTCAAAACTCCATTGTGCAATCGCCTGATCAAACTGTATCTGTTTTCGTCCGATCACTCTTAACCGTGGTTGTTGTTCATCGGGTAATAACAATGTTGAACCGGCTCGGAAACTCCGCTTGAGAAAATGCTCCGCCGTTCGGGCAATATCTTCTGCCGTCAATGCCGAGCTTAGTGCCTTGGCCATTTCAAACAAATTTCGCGCACGTTCCTCACGATACTGAGCGACACGTGCCTGATAGCGGGCCCAGGCAGTTAACTGCCCGATAATGACACCAACCAGTAACATCACGCCGAACGTGAACAAATATTGCACATCGCTGACAGCAAATGAAAAGCGCGGGGTCACAAAGAAGAAATCGAAACTAGCCACATTGATAATGGCAGAGACACTGGCACTCAACCGACCATATAACAACGCAACCAACACAACGCCTAACAGATAAAGCATGATGATATTAAGAGGAGCCAAATAATCGGTCAGCAATGAAGACAACAGCGTAATGGCGACACAGCTCAATAAGGCAAAGCCGATCCCTGAAAACTGACGTTGCCATTTTTCATCCTTATGGCGAATATCGGCCGGTAAAACCGAACCGGGAAGCGATTCGCTCTCGGTAAGGGACACAATCAATAAATCGAGATCGGGCCCCCGCGTTCCAAGACGATGCGCAAAACTGCCTTTCCACCAGTGGTGCCAGCGCCGTTGGCTGTGACGCCCGATCAGAATTTTGCCCAGATTATGCTCACGGGCATAATGCAGCACGGCTTCTGCCTCATCTTGTGCAGGTAGTGTTGAGGTTTCAGCACCCAGTTCCTGAGCAAGATGCAGCGTTGATAAAATTCGGCGCCGGTCCTGTTCTGGGCGTCGATGTAACCGTGGCGTTTCAACATAAACGGCGTGCCAAACACACCCCAGCCTTCCTGCCAATCTGGCTGCGACACGCACTAATTTTTCATTACCACTGCCCGGCCCGACACAAACCAGAATCGCATCACGGGTATGCCAAACCGGTTCATTGGCCCGGCGAAAAGCCTGCATCTGATCATCCACCCGATCAGCCGTGCATCGTAAAGCCAATTCGCGCAGCGCAATCAGATTTTCTTTGCGGAAAAAATGTTCAATAGCACGTTCGGCTTGCTGGGGCAGATATACCTTTCCCTCATCAAGACGCCGTCTCAAATCGTCTGGTGGTAAATCCACCAGCACTACTTCATCGGCCTCTTCATATAACCGATCAGGCACCGTTTCCCGGACTCTGATCCCGGTAATACTGCCGACGATATCGTTCAGACTTTCTAAATGCTGAACATTCAATGTCGTTAATACATCGATCCCCGCCGCCAGCAACTCTTCAACATCCTGCCAGCGTTTCGGATGCCGAGAGCCTGGCATATTGGAATGCGCCAGCTCATCGACCAAAACCAATGCAGGCGCACGAGCAAGTGCGCCATCAATATCAAATTCATGGAACGTATGTTTTCGGTAATGAACCTGTTTTAACGGAAGAGGTGTCAAGCCTTCCAGTAGTATCGCCGTTTCACTTCGCCCGTGAGTTTCAACCACACCAACCAGCACATCCAATCCTTCGGAACGTAACCGTTGTGCTTCTTGCAACATGGCGTAGGTTTTCCCTACGCCGGCACACGCTCCGAAAAAGATTTTCAGATGCCCTCGCGGTGGTCTGACTTCTGTCAGTAACACATCCGGATCGGGACGCAGATCTTCATCATCGAGCGGCATGAGATTCATCCTGAAGGTCTAATGCTAAGTTTAAAATCATCACATTCACCATCGGTACACCGGTAAACCAACCTGAGTGGTCAACATACTGATCCAGTATTTTTTTCACTTGAGTATCTTTCAGCCCACGGCTTTGCGCTACCCGATCCAACTGGTAATAAGCAGCAGCCAGACTGATCTGCGGGTCTAAGCCACTAGCAGAAGCCTGGATCAAATCCACCGGAACAGGTTTCGTTCGTTCCGTTGTTTGTTGCCAGTATCGGATACGCGTTTTCCATTGCTGCATTAAATCCGGGCTACTCGGGCCATAGTTACTGCCACCGGAGGAGAGCGCGTCAAAGTTCCCAGCTGAAGGGCGTGGCCAGAAATAACGGGGATCGGTCAGATTCTGTGCCAGCAACGCAGAGGCAACCGCTCTACCGTCGCGATATAACATGGAACCATTTGCCTGTTTATGGAACATGATTTGTGCTCCTCCCGTTACCAGTAACGGATAAGCCACCCCGGTCAGTAATGTCATCAGTATCAGCATTTGTAACGCTGTTCGGAACATTTTCATATTAAACCCAACCCATCAGTGCCAGAAAAAGATCGATGGCTTTGATGCCAATGAACGGCAGAATAATCCCGCCCAACCCGTAATAGAATAAATTACGGCGTAACAATGACTTGGCTGACAATGGCTGATAATGAACACCTCTGAGTGCCAGCGGGATCAGTGCAATAATGATCAGTGCATTAAATATCACCGCCGACATAATGGCCGATTGCGGCGAAGCCAGATGCATCAGGTTCAGGGCTCCCAGTTGCGGATAAGTGGCCACAAATGCCGCCGGCAGAATGGCGAAATATTTAGCCAGATCGTTAGCCAGACTGAAGGTAGTCAGCGAACCTCGCGTCATCAGCATTTGTTTGCCGATATGCACGACCTCGATGAGCTTAGTCGGGTTGGAATCCAGATCCACCATGTTTCCGGCCTCTTTCGCGGCCTGTGTACCACTGTTCATTGCGACCGCGACATCGGCCTGAGCCAGGGCTGGCGCATCATTGGTGCCGTCACCGGTCATTGCCACCAGTCGGCCTTCAGCTTGATACTGACGGATCAGCGCCAGCTTGGCTTCTGGTGTTGCTTCCGCCAGAAAATCATCAACCCCGGCTTCGGCGGCAATCGCGGCCGCAGTCAGCCGGTTATCACCGGTGATCATGACAGTTTTAATGCCCATTCGGCGCAATTCGGCAAAACGCTCTTTGATCCCGCCCTTCACAATATCTTTCAGAGCAACCACACCTAAAACACGGGCACCTTCGGCAACGACTAGTGGTGTTCCCCCGGTTTTCGCGACATCCTCCACCAATTTTTCTACTTCCGGAGGGAAATAGCCCTGATTGGACGCCACATGGCGGCGTAGCGCATCCACCGAGCCTTTGCGGATCATGCGTTCATGGATATTGACGCCACTCATGCGGGTTTGCGCCGAAAATGGCACAAAGGTTGCGCCCAGCGCATGTAGATCATGTTCACGCAAATTGAAACGTTGCTTGGCCAGTACGACGATGCTGCGCCCTTCCGGCGTTTCATCAGCTAGCGAGGCGAGTTGTGCCGCACTGGCCAGATCCAGCTCTTTAACCCCCGGGGCTGGTAAAAAAGCCGCAGCCTGGCGGTTACCCAGCGTGATGGTGCCAGTTTTATCCAGCAACAGCACATCGATATCCCCTGCCGCCTCTACCGCACGTCCGGAGGTGGCAATTACATTGGCGGCCAGCATACGGCTCATTCCCGCCACCCCGATGGCAGAAAGCAACCCACCGATCGTGGTTGGGATCAGGCAAACCAGCAATGCAACCAGCACGGTGACAGAGATAGGCTCACCATGCCCGATGGCATTCACACTGTATTGGGAAAACGGTAATAGGGTCACCACCGCCAATAAAAAGACCAGCGTCAGCGCCACCAACAGAATCGAAAGCGCGATCTCATTCGGAGTTTTACGCCGTTTGGCGCCTTCGACCATCGAGATCATGCGATCCAAGAAAGTTTCACCGGGATTGACCGTACAGCCGATCACCAGCCAGTCAGACAGTACACGCGTTCCACCGGTAACAGCAGAAAAATCACCACCGGATTCCCGGATCACTGGTGCGGATTCGCCGGTGATTGCACTTTCATCAACCGATGCTACCCCTTCAATGACCTCACCGTCACAGGGGATCACTTCACCGGCAGAGACCAGAACATAATCGCCCTTGCGCAAACTGTCGGCTGCCACTGGCTGACTGACAGCTTCGTGATTAGGTGCAGACAGCTTATGTGCAACGACGGTTTTCTTCAGCCCTTTCAGGCTGGCCGCCTGCGCCTTACTCCGCCCCTCGGCCAATGCTTCGGCCAGGTTGGCAAACAACAGGGTAAACCAAAGCCACACCGCTACACCGACAGTAAAAATAATTTCGGATGAGGCATGCGCTGCTAGTTGTACTCCACAGACAATGGTCAGTAAAACACAGCAGCACCATAACACCATCATGACCGGGTTATGCCATTGCGCACGCGGATCGAGTTTTAAGACCGCATGCCACAGGGCCGGTTTGAGTAATTCAGGATCAAACAGTGAAAATTGTTTACGAGACATATACATAATCCCTTAATGAGTCTGCCAGAGGATCAGATGTTCAACAACCGGACCCAATGCCAGCGCAGGAATAAATGTCAGAGCACCGATCAACAGCACCACACCAATCAACATGCCGACAAACAAGGGGCCATGGCAGGCCAGACTACCGGCACTGGATGGCTGATGGCGTTTTTCCGCCAATGACCCTGCTACAGCCAGTACCGGCACCATGACACCAAAACGACCGATAAACATCATCACTGCCAGTGTGATATTCATGAACGGCGTGTTGGCATTCAGACCAGCAAAAGCACTGCCGTTGTTATTGGCGGCCGATGAAAAGGCATACAGCATTTCAGAAAATCCATGTGCACCGGATTCATGCAGACTAACCAGCCCCTGCGGTAAGATCAGTGCCAGCGCCGTGCCTAACAACACCAGAGCAGGCGGAATGAGGATCGCGATGGTCACCATCTTCATCTCATAAATTTCGATCTTCTTGCCCATGTACTCAGGCGTGCGTCCAATCATCAATCCGGCAAGGAAGACCGTCAGAAAAACAAACAGCATCATGCCGTACCAACCACTGCCGACACCGCCAAATACTACTTCTCCGAGCTGCATCAATATCATGGGTACCATGCCGCCCAGCGGAGTCAGCGAATCATGCATCGCATTAACGGCACCGCATGAGGCGGCCGTCGTTACCGTGGCAAACAGCGAAGAAGCCCAGATACCAAAGCGGGTTTCCTTGCCCTCCATGTTACCGCCATTTTGTAAGGCAGAGATCTGTTGATCGACCGGTAACTGGGCCAGCACAGGGTGACCGTGGCTTTCCGCCCACATGATGGTTAATGCGGCAACAACCAGCATGATCCCCATCGTCCACAGTAATGATGAGCCCAGCCGGTGATCGCCGGCCACCCGGCCGAAACAAACACACAAGGCTGCTGGGATCAGCAAAATAGAAATCATCTGCACAAAATTGGTCAGTGCAGTTGGATTTTCAAAAGGATGAGCCGAGTTGGCATTGAAATAACCGCCGCCATTTGTTCCCAGCATTTTGATCGCTTCCTGTGAAGCAACCGGCCCAAGCGGGATATGTTGTGCAACACCATTCAGACCCGGCACATCGATCTGAGCAGCAAAGGTCTGCACGACCCCTTGCTGAGCCAAAAACAGCGCATAAACGAGGCTTAAGGGGAGCAACAGATAAACCGTGATCCGCCAGATGTCTGCCCAGGCATTACCCAGTTGCTGTGTGCCGGTACGGGCCAGTGCCCGCATCAACACAAAGGCCACGGCGATGCCATTTGCAGCAGAAAGAAAATTGTGCACGGTCAACCCCAGCATCTGGCTCAACGGCGACAAAGTCGTTTCCCCAGAATACGCTTGCCAGTTCGTGTTAGTGATAAAACTAATTGAAGTGTTCATCGCCAGCAACGGTGAAACACCGGGCAAATGTTGCGGATTCAGCGGTAATAGATCCTGAAACAGCAGCATGAAAAACAACACGACTGCACCCAAAATATTGAAAAGCAGAACGGCAGCCGCATAGGTCTGCCAGTTCATATGGCTGTTATCTACAATTTTTATACGTGACTCAAACCTGACCAGCCATAACGGTAAACGCTCATCAACCAGCCGAGTCAACGCAATACCTAGCGGCCACGCCAGCAGTAATAACACCGTTATGTAGCTGATGAGCAGCAATACACCTGAACTGAACATCTCAGAACTCCTCAGCCCGGATCAGCGCATAAATCAAATAGACAAACAAAGCCGCGGCCATCAGCCCGGCTAACCACAAGACAAAAGACATTGTTATCTCCTTTCAGATATGGCGTCCTTTCATTAAGCATAAGAAAGAGGAGATAAAGACGTGATAAAAATGAAGGAGATCCCCATAAAATAGATATAAAAAAAGACTCCGGTGCGTTTATTTAAAGGAATAGCAACATTAGCCAGTGTCGTTTTTTGTCATAATGAAGATCAAAGGCATTCCACCTAAGTGAGAAAATATGAATTTTGATTTGTTCTGGTTATTCAGATCACTTCCTGCCGTCATTCTTGGATTAACCATACATGAATTAGCTCACGCTTATACCGCTTTCAAACTTGGAGATATGACGGCCAAAAATGAGGGGCGATTAACGCTCAATCCCCTGAAACATATCGATCCGCTGGGTTTCATTCTGATTGTTATTGCGGGATTTGGATGGGCAAAACCAGTTAGCTTTAATCCGGAACATCTTAAAAATAAGCACAGAGACGAAATTCTGATTTCGCTGGCGGGGCCTATTTCTAATTTTGCGCTGGCATTTTTCTTATTGCTTTGCGCCAGAGGTTTGTTCGTTTTACCCTATTTCCATTACACAGCGACGGGAATAGAAATCATTAATCTACTGGTTTCCTGGGCTGTCATTAATTTCGGACTTTTCTTCTTTAATCTTATCCCTATCCCCCCACTCGATGGTTCCCATATCTATACAACCTTCCTGCAGAAAACAAATCCCAGACTATTTCAATTGGTGTACACGTATGGCACATGGGGGTTGCTACTAATCATCCTGATCCAGGTTAACACCAAAATACAGATCTTGCCGATCATGCCTCTCATCAAAGCAATAACAAACTACTGCATTACCTTGCTGCACTTTACATAGACAATACTGAAGATGATTTAGGCAGGAACAGTTTAAAGGCAACCGGATGATAATCCGGCTGCCGAATCGATGATTAATGAGCGGTTTTGTTTATATCATGAATGACAGGACTAAATGGAGAATCGGCAGTAAAAGAGGCATCTACTGGCTGACCTTTTGCCAACCCCTTGAGAGCATCATTACTGTTGACCTTGTAGGTCATTGTGCGCATTGGCCATCCCAGTTCGGAAACACCATCTTGCGCTAAGGTAACCTGTTGGTTTGCTTCATCGATTTGTTGCACAGTGCCATGGACTCGATAGCTGTTTATCTCAGCCTGAGCAGCAACTGCTGTAATCAGTGAAAAAACTGCCAGAGCCGTCAGAGATACTGAGTTTTTCATGTCTATTACTCCTGAACTGCGTTGCCAAAAACACAACCTAATGATTTATATCAGATGTAATTACCTCCAGTGTAAAACAATCCTCTTTGAACACCTCTCTCTTTTGGAAATAAACACCAATAGAAATCATTATCATTAGTATTATAGTCAGAGATCGCAAAATCGCCTCATAAAAACGAATAAAAAATGAACAATTTTTTCCCTGAGATCTATTTCATTGAACTATATCGATAATAAAAAAATCCCCGCTTTCAGAGCGGGGATTTTAAGGTTTCTAATTATAATTCTTCGCCGTTACTGCTGATGACTTTCTGATACCAGCCAAAGCTCTTCTTGCGGCTTCGAGCCATGGTGCCAGAACCATCATCATGTTTATCAACATGGATAAAGCCATAACGTTTACGATATTCACCGGTAGTGAAAGAAACGCAGTCCAGACATCCCCATGGGGTATAACCAATCAGGTCAACACCATCCACCGTCACTGCTTTTTTCATCTGTTCAATGTGTGCTTTCAGATAGGCAATACGATAATCATCATTAATTTCACCATTTTCTTCGACTTTATCGAAAGCTCCAAAACCGTTCTCAACAATAAACAAAGGCTTTTGATACCGTTCATACAGTGCATTTAACGCGAAACGCAAACCTACAGGGTCAATTTGCCATCCCCAATCTGATGCTTTCACATAAGGATTCGGAACACTACCCGCAAAACCCGTGATCCCATTTCCTGCCGCAACCTGATCCGCTTTGACAGCATTAGACATGTAGTAACTGAACCCGACATAATCACAGCAGCCTTCTTTTAGGGTTTTCGCATCTTCGGGAGCCATTTCAATGTGATACCCTTTGCGTTCCCATTCTTTCAACGCATAGGCCGGATATTCACCGCGCATATGTACATCGCCAAACAGATAACGATCATGCATCGACTCCTGCGCGTACATGATGTCATCAGGGTGACAAGAGAAAGGATAAAGCGGAACAAAAGAAATCATACAACCGATTTTGAAATCAGGGTTGATCTGATGACCTAATTTAACCACCTTGGCACTGGCCACCAATTCATGGTGTACCACCTGATACATCACCTCTTCCGGACGTTCATAATCGTTGAACACCACGCCAGAGCAGCAGTAACCAAACAACGGATATTGATGATTTTTCTGGTTATTGATTTCATTGAAAGTCATCCAGTATTTCACTTTATTCTTATACCGTTTCATCACGGTTTCGGAATAATGAACAAAGAAATCAATCACCTTCCGGTTTGCCCAGCCACCGTATTCCTTGACCAGATGATTCGGCATTTCAAAGTGCGACAGCGTGATCACCGGCTCGATGCCATATTTCAGCAGTTCATCGAATAGATCATCATAGAACTGCAAACCCGCTTCGTTGGGTTTGGTTTCATCGCCATTCGGAAAAATACGAGTCCAAGCAATAGAGGTACGGAAACATTTAAAGCCCATTTCAGCAAATAAGGCGACATCTTCTTTATAATGGTTATAAAAGTCAGTCGCTTCATGATTCGGATAGTAGTAACCATTTTTGATGTCACCCGTGATCACCCGATCTTCGTTGACAGAACCACCCGATAGAACATCACAAATGCTGACGCCTTTACCGCCCTCATTCCAACCACCTTCAACCTGATGCGCCGCAACAGCCCCACCCCATAAAAAATTTTTTGGTAAAAGACTAGTCATATTCTCATTTCCTAAAATGATGTTCAGTGAAATTGAAATCATTATAACCAAAAATGAAACCGGTTACAGAGAGCGGTTTCATTTCCTAGAGGCAGATCTCAATCGTGTTAAATTGCAGCTCACCATGTCAAAGTAGGAACAAAATCGCGTGCTTTGCCGTTAAACCATATTTTTTTCAAATAAATATCTGCATTTCTCTTCCCGTAAGCGGAAAAAGATGTTTAAATTCTCACTCATTAATTGTGCATAAATATGCATAATTGAATTAAATTCGGCAGCACAGGAAAAAGATGATGACCCTGCTTTGCTCAGAGTCATTGACCCGCAAACAATTGCAGAATATTTTCTTGTTGATGTGCATGGATGTAAGCTATAGATGGCCATTTAATAGAAAATCAGGGCTATCATAACTTTAGGTTTCAATCACGGGTTTGAGGGAAAACGCATATTCAATCTGGTTGTGCGTTTTCCCATCGTTCTTTCGAGCAGGATTAAATTTTATGACTACAATTCTCAAGCATCTTCCAGTTGGCGAACGTATTGGTATCGCTTTTTCTGGTGGTCTGGATACCAGCGCAGCCTTGTTATGGATGCGTCAGAAAGGGGCTGTTCCTTATGCTTATACTGCTAATCTGGGTCAGCCAGACGAAGAAGATTATGATGCCATTCCGCGTCGAGCTATGGAATATGGTGCAGAAAATGCCCGATTAATCGACTGCCGTAAGCAACTGGTTGCCGAAGGGATCGCGGCAATTCAATGTGGCGCTTTCCACAATACAACCGCTGGTGTTGCTTATTTCAACACGACCCCATTGGGCCGTGCCGTTACTGGCACCATGCTGGTTGCCGCCATGAAAGATGATGGCGTAAACATCTGGGGCGATGGTTCCACTTACAAAGGTAACGACATTGAACGTTTCTATCGTTACGGCCTGCTGACCAATGAATCATTACAGATTTACAAACCATGGTTAGATACTGACTTCATTGATGAGCTGGGTGGCCGTCATGAAATGTCTGAATTCATGATCAAATCTGGTTTTGACTACAAGATGTCTGTTGAGAAAGCATACTCAACTGACTCAAACATTCTGGGTGCTACCCACGAAGCAAAAGATCTGGAATACCTGAACTCCAGCGTCAAGATTGTTAACCCAATCATGGGCGTGAAATTCTGGGATGAAAACGTGAAGATCCCGGCTGAAACGGTCACAGTCCGTTTTGAACGTGGTCATCCGGTTGCGATCAACGGCATGACTTTCGCGGATGACGTTGAAATGATGCTGGAAGCTAACCGAATCGGTGGTCGTCATGGTCTGGGTATGAGCGACCAGATTGAAAACCGCATCATCGAAGCGAAAAGCCGTGGTATCTATGAAGCACCAGGTATGGCTCTGTTGCACATCTGCTATGAGCGTCTGGTGACGGGCATTCATAACGAAGATACCATCGAGTTGTACCATGCGCATGGCCGTCAACTGGGTCGGTTCTTATACCAGGGGCGTTGGTTCGACTCTCAGGCGCTGATGCTGCGTGATTCTTCACAGCGTTGGGTTGCCAGTGCCATTACCGGTGAAGTGACTCTGGAACTGCGCCGCGGTAATGACTACTCCATCCTGAATACAGTATCTGACAATCTGACTTACCAGCCAGAACGTCTGACGATGGAAAAGGGTGAATCCATGTTCTCTCCTGACGATCGTATTGGTCAACTGACCATGCGTAATCTGGATATCACAGATACCCGTGCCAAACTGATGAATTATGTTGAGACAGGTTTGCTGACGGCTTCTACCAGTACTGGTCTGCCACAGGTTGAAAATAAATAATCTATAGCAACCAGTCAGTTAAAGGGTATGGAAACATACCCTTTTTTCTTGATACGCCTTTAATTACTAATCCCAGGTTGGGTTCTCATTAAAACGCGCAACCAGACAATCAATCATGGTCCGCAACGCTTGTGACATCTGCTTTCGAGATGAATAAACCGCATAAATTCCCATGTCTGCCATTCGATAATCCGGTAACACGGGTTGTAGTTTCCCTGTTTTAAGGTAGTCATTTGCGGCAAATGTCGGCAACATGGTGATCCCTCCACCAGCGACAGCGGCTTGCAGTAATACCAAAGCTTCATTGGCACTGAAATTACCTTGTACCGGCACCGAAATGGGCTGCCCCTGATGTTCAAACTGCCATAAGCTCTGCCCGAAATACGCATACGTCAGACAATTATGCAGGGTTAGTTCCTGAGGTGAAGTGGGTACCCCTTTTTTCTCCAAATACGCAGGTGATGCACATAACACCGATCGACACATGCCAATTTTTCGGGCGATTAAATTGGGGTCCAGATTGTTGGTGATGCGGATAGCCAGATCAATACGTTCTTCAATCAGATTAACCGTGCGATCAACCACTTGCAGATCAATACATGTCGATGGATATTGCTCAAGATAAGCCATCACCGCGCTGGTCATATGCGGATGCGCAAATACAGCGCTGGTGGTGATACGTAATTGCCCTCGAGGCTCCCCTTCCTGCTCTGCCACGGTGGTTTCCATATTTTCGGCTAAATTCAGCATTTCACGACACAGAGGCAGCAGTTGGGTACCCGCTGAAGTGAGGGTGAGCTTTCGTGTTGTTCTGTGCAACAAGCGCGCTCCGGCCCACTCTTCCATAAACGCCACATAACGCGAAGCCATCGCCCGCGACATATCCAGATGTTCTGATGCAGCAGAGACGCTGCCTCGCTCTACGGTTTCGAGAAACACCTTAATTGCAGTGAACTTATCCATATATGCTCAAAATATGCAACAAATAGTCAACTATATACCTCTATTCGCTCATTTCAATATCCAATAGACTTTATCCATCAGGTTATTACTGCTCTGGAGCAATCTATGAACACATTAAAACTTTATTATTTTTTCGACCCACTATGCGGTTGGTGTTATGCCAGTGCCCCCGTCTTGCCTGATTTGGCCGAAGCGTTCCCGAATTCGTTACTGCTGATGCCCTCAGGTCTTTTCTCTGACGAAAACGCACGGGATATTTCACCAGAATGGGCTGCATATGCCTGGAAAAATGACCAACGAATTGAACAGATGACAGGTCAGCCATTTAGTGCTGCGTACTACAACCACGTTTTGCATGGTGATGGTTTGCTTTTTGATTCGGGTCCGGCTTCGCGAGCCATGACACTTATCCGATCGATAGAACCGACGTTGGAGCATGAATTTCTGAGTGCGATTCAACAGGCTCGTTATATCCAGGGGATGGACACCGCCAATGCGCAAATATTGGGTCAGATAGCGGAACAATTTGCTGCTCTGCGGGGTTTAGATATCTCTGCAGACCAATTTTCAGCACAAATTAGCAGTGATCCATCATTGGCAATGACGACAAAAGAAAGGATCGGGCTGACGCAACAATATATGCAACATCTCGGCATTTCAGGCGTTCCAATGCTGCTTGTCTGCATTCATGAGCAGATGCTGATTTTGCACGGTGCCGATCTATATAACGGCGCATCCCAACTGATTCATTCAATTAAACAGTTCGTTAGTTCTCAAAATAGTTAATTCAAACTAAATAAACGGAGTTCATTATGACAAATAAAATTCTGGTTCTGGGCGCAACCGGCAACATAGGCAAACCGTTGACAGCCGCATTAATTGCAAAAGGTGAAACAGTGAAAGCAGCCTCCCGAACTGGGAAAGCCATTGTAGGAGCCGAAGGGGTGATCTTTGACTTTACCGACCTGACAACCATTGATAATGCACTTGAGGGCGTTAACCGAATTTATGTCATGGTACCAACCGGTCACATTGATGTGGTTTCTTTAGTGACTCCGGTTTTAGATGCTGCCATTAAAAGAGGCGTTAAAATTGTATTCCAGTCTGTTTTGGGTGTTGATGCCGATGACAATATTCCCTATCGCCAGTTGGAATTAAAAATTGAACGCTCAGGTGTACCATTTGTGATCCTGCGTCCTAACTGGTTTTCTGATAACTTCCATACCTTCTGGCTGGCAGGGATCAAACAAGGTGTGATTGCTGTACCTGCCGGACAAGGAAAATCAAGTTTTATTGATGTTCGGGATATTGCCGAATCAGCCGCAAGTGCGCTGACAACCAGTGAATTTGATGGGCAGGCATTCAACCTTACAGGCCCGGTTGCATTGAGTTATACCGAGGCTGCAGAAATACTGAGTAAAGAATCCGGACATCCGATCCAATATCAGGCGATTGAAGACAGTGTCTTCGTTAATATCCTGACAGAGGCTGGTGTTCCCAATGATTATGCCGGTTTTCTTGCTTCGATCTTTTATCCGGTACGTGAAGGCTGGACAGCATTAACGACGGATGCAGTAGAGAAATTAACGGGGCATGCACCGCGTACATTGACGGCTTATGTTCGCAGTCACCTTTCGCTTTTTAAATAACCACTGGACATAGCAGTCTGAAAGCCATCTGTATAAAGATGGCTTTCTTCTGGCTGAATCCCAGCAATTCGTTCAAGGGTATGTTCTTTTTTCACTGAATACATAGCACTATCGGCAAAATGAATTAACTCACTTTCATTTTGTCCATTGTCAGGATAAATAGCGCATCCAATGCTGGGATAAATCTGGAGTTGTATCTCATTAAATATATAGGGCACAGATAATGTTGACATGATTTTAGTCTGTATTTTACCGATATCCTCATGTCGTTTAATGTTCACCGCAAGAACGACGAACTCATCACCACCAATTCTTCCGACCGTATCTGACTCCCGAACACTATGCGTCAAACGACGAGCTACTTCATACAACAATTGATCACCCGTTGCATGGCCATAGGTGTCATTTACTTGTTTGAATTTATTCAGATCCAGATAAAAAACAGCCAGCAATGTTTTTTCTCGATGCGCTCTTCCCAACGAATTTTTTAAGCGATCCAAAAACAATGTTCGATTAGGAAGATGTGTCAGTTGATCATACTGAGCCATATACTCTAATCGTGAAAGCATCTGTTTACGCTCAATCGCGGCGGCAACCTGAACAGATATAAATTGTAATAGTTCTTTATCTTGTTCAGTAAAACGTCCGCTGGGTCCTGCGCTGGTGATCAACAAAGCCCCTTTAATACCATCTGGCGCTCTGATGGGGGCTATCAACCAATTAAGTGGTTCGGTGTATGAATCGATGACTGTTTTAGGTAACACTAACGGAAGCGTTTCCGGAGTCAGCAACAGCGTACGCCCCGTATGGATAACTTGTGTGGCTATCATTTCAACCATCAATTTTGCTGAATCGGCATCGCCAAATGGATGGGCTGAATACGGAAAAGTTAATTCCTTTTTTTCTGCATCGTAGAGAGCCACCATAAAATTAGTAGCCAACAACAGTGCATCGACAACATCATGAATGCGTTGAAACAATGTATTCAGATTTCCTGGTGCATTCGCAGCCTCAGAAATCGCATAGACTGCCTCCTGCATGGATTCAGCCCGTTTACGTTCAGTCACATCGCGGGCTACGGCCACTCTGACCTGATCCGTTTCAGACCAACGAGCAGACCACATGATATCAACTAATTTCCCATCCTTTCGCACGTAACGATTTTCAAAATAAGGTTTCGGCTCTCCATTAATAATTTCGTTGACCGTTTGCAGTGTCCGCTCGCGATCACCCGGATAAACAAAATTGATCATGGGCTGACCAATCATTTCATCTGGTTTATATCCGAATATCCGCTCACTGGCAGCGCTGACAAATAGAAAATACCCTTCACGGTCAACCACACACACCGCATCCAATAATAAATCGGTAAAATTATTTGGGGGAAAATGAGGAATGGGCTGCATAAATGACTTTCTCCCCCATAACTGCTTAAAGTTAAAAAGAATTTGTTAATTTAATATAAACAAGAGACAGTGATTAGCCAAGAAAATACACATATGTTCACCCCATCCACGAAACGTGAGCAGCTACAATTCGCCACCCTTCAGGAAAACGGATCCACGTCTGACTTTGACGTCCAACTCGGTTATCGTTTTCACGGGTAAAGGTGGTATTGGCTGTTGCCATATCTGAACCGAATGTCGAGATCACTGTATCATCCAATGTTCTTGCCAGCCCGATAGAGGAACGTTGGTTGCGAAATGCCTTAATCTGTTCATATCCGACTAAATTTTCAGTTGCACCGTAACGAATGGTTTTAGGGTGATTCCAAAAAAGTTTATCCAACACGGCAATATCATTTGTCACTAATGCCTGTTCATACTGCATAAACAGGGCGGTAACTTCAGCAATGACCTCTGCATTATTTAACTCCATTGTGATTCCTTATTATCTCTATTGTTGTGCACTACAATGATTTGGTTGCTCATTAATGGTGCATCAAGGTTTCTGTATGTTCATACCACTTCATTGTTTCGCCCAAAAAAAGGCTTTGAATGACCCCGGAAAGCCACTATTTGCTACTGCTTTTGAGGTTAATAGCAGGTTGGTATTGTATTTGCTTTAGGATAAAAAGAAACTTTTGTTTCTAACAATCTCGATAGTGAAATGATAGTTACTTTAAGATGGATGAGAGGTCGGTTATGAAAGCATGGAAACAGTTATCTGGCGCTTTACTATTAAGTCTCAGCATGTTCGGTGTCGCAAACGCAGATCAACTTGCTGACATTCAGCAAAAAGGGGTACTGAAAGTCGCTGTACCACAGGATTTCCCTCCGTTTGGCTCGGTGGGTGCCGACATGCAACCACATGGATATGACATTGATATGGCAGGTTATCTGGCTAACAAACTGAATGTTAAGCTGGAACTGATCCCTGTAACCAGTGCAAACCGCATACCTTATTTACAAACTAAAAAGGTCGATCTGGTCATTTCCAGTTTGGGTAAGAATCCTGAACGAGAAAAAGTGCTCGATTTCAGTAATGCCTATGCCCCATTTTTCTTAGGTGTTTTCGGTGCAGAATCGATTGCTATTAAAAAAGCTGACGAGTTGGCAAATAAAACTATCGGTGTCACCCGTGGCGCAGTCGAAGACATGGAGTTAAGTAAAATTGCTCCGGCCTCCACAACCATCAAGCGCTTTGAAGATAACAATACAACGTTATCGGCTTATCTTTCCGGTCAAATCGATTTGATTGCGACAGGTAACGTTGTTGTCGCCGACATCTCTTCCCGCATGCCAAATCGTAAACCACTCACCAAATTCCTGCTGAAAAATTCACCGTGTTATATCGGTATCTACAAAGGTGAAACTCGCTTGCAGCAGAAAGTTAACGAGCTAATCAATGACGCTCATCAGGATGGTTCACTGAATAAGTTCTCTGAAAACTGGTTGAAAGCACCGCTCCCGGCTGATTTATAAAACGGATGACGCTATGAGTTATCGCTTGAATTTTCATGATCTGATTCCTTATCTGCCTGAACTGGGCCGAGGATTACTGGTCACACTGGAGCTGACATTGTATGCCACGGTTGGTGGCATACTGCTCGGAACAATCGTTGCTGCAGCGCGAATCAGCCGAACTCGCCCTACCCGTTTATTAGCCGGTGTTTATGTCGAGTTGATTCGAAATACGCCTTTCATCGTGCAGCTCTTTTTCATTTTTTTCGGTTTACCCGCGTTGAATATCAAACTCACCGCCTGGCAGGCTGGTCTCATCGCGATGGTGGTTAACTTGGGGGCTTATAGTGCCGAAATATTGCGTGCCGGAATTGAAGCCACACCGAAAGGACAATGGGAGGCCGGTCGTACGCTCGGTCTGACCCGGTTTCAAATCTTTACCCGCATTGTATTGCCGCCTGCATTTCAGCGTATTTACAGCTCGCTGGTTGGACAGTGCATTATTGTCATGCTCGGCTCTTCGGTCATATCACAGATCTCGGTAGAGGAACTGACATTTGCCGCCAACTTCATCCAGTCACGCAGCTTTCTCAGTTTTGAAAGTTATCTGGTAACAGCCCTGCTGTATCTGCTGCTAGCTATGCTTATGCGTCGAGGATTCGGCCTGTTAGCCCGCTATGTTTTCAGGAGTCAGTCACGATGATGCAATTTACTGATTGGGATATCTTCCGAAATTTGCTGCTGGCAGCTCGCTGGACATTGCTGCTTTCCCTGATTGCATTTATTGGCGGCACACTGTTTGGCCTAGTCCTGACATTTATGCGCACATCACGACGCAAGCCACTGGTGTTGCTAGTGCGCGGATTTGTAGAGCTGTTTCAGGGAACGCCCTTACTGATGCAGTTGTTTCTCGCATTTTTCGGGCTGTCTTTATTGGGTCTGGATGTCAGTGCCTGGACTGCCGCTACGCTGGCTTTGGTGTTATTCAGCAGTGCCTTTCTCTGCGACATCTGGAGCGGCTGTATAGAATCATTACCGAAAGGACAATGGGAGGCATCACGCTGTCTGGGGCTCTCTTTTTTCCAAACCATGCGTTATGTCATTTTGCCTCAGGCGCTGAGAGTTGCGATTGCGCCTACGGTCGGGTTTTCTGTACAGGTCGTTAAAGGCACTGCGCTGACCTCTATCATCGGTTTTGTCGAACTCACCAAAGCCGGCACGATGCTGAATAACGCAACATTCCAACCATTCAAAGTCTTCGCATGGGTTGCACTGATCTATTTCATGATCTGCTATCCACTGTCTCTGTTTAGCCAATTTCTGGAGAGGAAATTAAATGTCTCTGGTAAGCATTGAAAATGTTCATAAATATTATGGTTCACACCATGTATTGAAAGGTATTGAACTAAAAATAGCGGCAGGTGAAGTAATTTCGATCATCGGGCGCAGCGGTTCAGGCAAAAGTACGTTACTGCGGTGTATTAACGGGCTGGAGAAATTCGATGATGGTGCAATTATTGTTGACCGTCAGGCGGTTTCTGACGATGAAAATCATTTGCGGGAGTTAAGCCGCTCAGTGGGCATGGTCTTCCAGAATTTTAATCTGTTTCCGCACATGACCGTAGCTGAAAACGTCATGCTGGCTCCAAGGCTAGTGCTGAAAAAGAGCAAAACGGAATGCCGGGAACTGGCAGAAAATATGTTGGCAAAGGTGGGCCTGGCAGATAAAGCCGATCAATTTCCGGGAAATCTGTCTGGTGGTCAGCAACAACGTGTCGCTATTGCCCGTTCATTGGCTATGAATCCGAAAGTCTTACTATGCGATGAAATTACATCCGCATTAGACCCGGAATTAGTTGGTGAAGTGCTGAAAGTGCTGGAGCAACTTAAAGCAGATGGAATGACACTCATTCTGGTGACTCATGAAATGAACTTTGCACGCGATGTGGGTGACAGGATCGTATTCATGCACCAAGGCAAAATATGGGAAAGCGGCCCCAGCCGGGCTCTTTTCAGTAACCCTCAAACACCCGAATTGCAAAGTTTTATTTCTGCCGTATTGTGATTTATATAAAAACCGGGGTTTCCCCGGTTTTTCTGTGTTGGTGCCTATATTGCCTATCATTTCACCTGCTTTTTTATCTGAATTGGTCATGATAATGTCATTTGCTGCATGTAAATTAGACAAAACTGCTTTATTGATTGACCTGAGAGGTAACAATGGAAATCGCAGATCATGTTTCAGGTCAGTTTAACCGGGAACTGAATGTTATTCGAAACAGCTTACTGGCCATGGGCGGCATTGTTGAACAGCAACTTCGTGATTCACTTCATGTATTACACAGTCAGGATTTAGAACTGGCACATCGAATTATTGAGGTCGATCGGCAAGTAAATTCCATGGAGGTCGAAATCAATGAAGCATGTACTTGTATCATTGCAAAACGTCAGCCCGCCGCAAGAGATTTACGTTTTATCCAGATCATTATCAAAACCGTGTCAGATCTGGAGCGGATCGGGAATTCAGCCCGAAAAGTAGCTCGTTTAGTGCGGAAACATGCCGGCCAACCGCATATATTGCCCCAACATCTCGATGGCATGAGTCGTTTAACCAATAAAATGCTGCACCGTGCGCTGGATGCGTTTGCTCGTATGGACGTTGAAGATGCGGTAAAACTCTATCAGGAAGATGCCCACGTTGATGAACAATATGGATTGCTGATTCAAGAATTAATGAATTACATGGCAGAAAACCCGCGTTCTATTCCTCAGGTGCTGGAACTTATCCGCTGTGCGCATTCCATCGAACGCATTGGTGACCGCTGTCAAAATATCAGTGATTACATTATTTATTACGTGAAAGGAAAAGATGTCCGACATACACAAATCGAAGATATTGACGATCTGAACTAAACTAAGAAAAACAATCCCACCGTGAGGTGTATCGTCATGAAATATCTTGCAATAGATGTAGGCGGCTCTGCCATCAAATATGCGTTATTAGATCATCAGGCAAACAGTCTGGAAAAAGGGGAAATCCCTACCCCGCAGGAAAGGTTTGATCTTTTCCAGGCTGAAATCGTCAAATTATACCAGCAATACCAGACTCAGATTTCAGGGATAGCCTTCAGTTTACCGGGCATTATTGATAGCGAACAGGGGCGCAGTATTACCGGTGGCTCTTTATCCTACAATAAGAACCGCGATTTTGTCGCTGAGATGGAAAAGCACTGTCACATACCGATTACCATTGAAAATGATGCCAAATGCGCCGCACTGGCTGAAGCCTGGAAAGGCAGTTTAGCCGAGTGTCAAAATGGCGTTGTTGTCGTTCTGGGAACCGGTGTGGGTGGTGGCGTCATTCTGAATGGTCAACTCTATAAAGGCGCTCATTTCGCCTCCGGGGAACTCAGTTTTCTGCTGACGGATAGCTGGCATTGTAAAGGTGAACCCTACCATTATTGGGGACATGATGGTGGTGTGCGGGGTTTGTGTCGGGCAGTTGAACATATCAAACGGTTACCCGCCAAAAGTGTCACCGGGAAGCAGGTATTTGCCTGGGTCAATGAAGGCGACGCCGATGTCTGTGAGGCACTGGATGCCTACACCTATCGTTTAGCCATGCAGTTATTCAATTTGCAGGCTTTGTTTGACCCAGAATTAATTGCTATTGGCGGTGGGATCAGCGCGCAACCGTTACTCTTGCAATACATCAACCAAAATATCGCTTACCTGGAAGAAACATTGCCCATGCGCCTCATTACACCGAAAGTTGTTCGATGCCATTTCATGAATGATGCCAATCTGGTTGGGGCTTTGTATCACCATATTCTGACAACCGAAACACCCCACCCCTGATTGATTCATCCGACAGGAGGGAGTTTAACTCTCTCCTATTTCTAATTTTCTTGGTTCCAATTCGCCTACTTCTAATTGTGCCAGTTCAATCAGCTCATCCGGCAATTCTTTTTGTATGGATACGCCCAGATCTTTAAATTCTGCCGCTTGCTTGATCAAATTACCCTTCCCGGAATAAAGCTGTGAAAAAGACTTTTCGTAGCTGATTTTGGCTTTATCCAGTTGTTTACCAACCTCGAGCATACTGCTCAGAAAATTGTTTAATTTGGTATAAAACCGCTCTGCTCTGTTTGCCAGCTCGGCCGTATGCTTATTCTGATCTTCGAAACGCCAAAGTTGACGAACAATATTGAGACTGGTCAATAAGGTGGTCGGCGTGGCAACCAATACGTTGCGCTCAATGGCTCGCTGATAAAGGGTATGATCAAATTTCAATGCCTCTACATAAGCGGATTCTATAGGAATAAACATGATCACGACTTCTGGCGAGTTCAGCCCTGGCAATTTGAAATAATCGCGTTCTGACAGTTCGTTAATGCGGGCAGAAACAGCTTGCGCATGTTCAGCCAATGCCTGCTGAGATTCGAGCTCATTTTCTGCATTCACATAGCGGGTATACGCCGCCAAAGAGGTTTTGGCATCAATGATCAAATGTTTGTTTTGCGGTAAATACACAATCACATCGGGTCGTTGACGCCCATCTTCTGTCGAAAAACTCACTTCCCGCTGATAATCTTCGCCTAAACGAAGGCCGGAATTATCCAGCACATTTTCCAGCATTAATTCTCCCCAGTTCCCCTGCACCTTTTTCTGTCCCTGGAGTGCATTCGTGAGCTTATCGGCTTGATCTGTAATTTGCCGGTTCAGATTTTGGAGATTAATTAATTCTGCACGTAATTCGCTGCGCTGTTTCAATTCCTCAACGTGAATACTTTCCACTTTCTGACGGAATCCCTGCATTTCTGCCTGTACGGGTTTCAATAAGTGATAGAGACTTTCCTGATTCAACTCCTTGAATGCTTTCCCCTTACGCTCCAAGATTTCATTGGCCAGATTTTCAAACTCTTGCTTCAGTATTGCCCGACTGTCTGAGAGCTGTTGCAATTGTTCATTGAAATGGTTCTGTTTTTCATCAAGCGATGTTCTGAGCACACTATATTGACGTAATAATTCTGTGTGTTTGCCCTGTAATTGGCTCAGTTCGAGTTCTTGTTTATTTCTCGATAAATCATGTTCGTTAATACGCTCTTGTAGCAAATTCCGCTCTGTTTCAAATTTGGCGAGTTGAATGTGTATTTCCGCAATTATTTTTTGTGATCGGACATAAGATAATAACCAGGTAATTGCACCGGTAAACACGCATGCCAACACGAAAATGGGCAGGCTAAAAACCATGTCTGTCATTGTGATCCTCGAAGAAATGTACTGAATGCCAAAACATTATTCAGAAAGAAGAACGGGAAATCACGTCATTATCGAAAATTGACGGTGATATGTGAATTAGTGCTGTTTATGTGCCTGTCGAAACAGAGGATAAAATTTTCTGTCTTTTTTCAGCAGATGACCTTTCACTAAATCATCAATAATGAAATCGATCAGTGATCCCATTGAGAGTTGTTCAGCCCGCATAGACTGATACAGATGTTCAACTTGATCGATAAGCTCACGATGCAGTTTGGTATGTTCGGCAAGATCGCTATAGTCGTAAGCAGCCAGTATTTTCTCTTCTTCCGCGAAATGCTGAACCACATGATCATGCAATGCCTGAAATGCGTGATCAAACGCTTCATGATAGCGGTCTTTTTCCATGGCATTATTAATCAGAATCGCGGCAAGCTGGAAAAGTTCTTTATGTTCATGATCAATTTGGTCATTGCCACTCTCATATGCCTTTTTCCAATTTAAACGTAGAAGTTGCGTTTCCTGCTCGGCGATGACATCAGCCTCAGGCTGATAAATCCAGACACAATTTCTGCCCGATTCTTTCGCCTGATACATGGCACTGTCTCCATTTTTCAGTAATTGTTTTTCTGTGTGACCATGCTCGGGATATAACGCAATTCCAATACAAGCAGAGATATGCAGCTCGTTACTGTTGATATTCGGATACGGCTTGTTAAGTGCTTCACGGATCTTTTCAGCAATCATCAATACATCATCCCGATTACTAATCTCGGGTAATAACACGATAAATTCGTCACCGCCGATGCGTGCTGCCGTATCCGTTTCACGTAAACAACGTTGCATACGTCGGGCGACAGTCTGTAATAGTTTATCCCCTGTTGCATGGCCATATTGGTCGTTAATTGGTTTGAATTTATCCAAATCAATAAACATCAATGCCAACCTACCTTCGTTTCTTCTGGCATGTGAAATAGCTTGCTCAAGACGATCAAATAACAGACGCCGGTTCGGTAGCGTTGTCAGCGGATCATAAAATGCCAGATTACGAATTGCTTCCTCTGATTTTTTCCGCTCGGTAATGTCACGGCTGATCCCAATGATCGATGTCAGTTGCCCTTGTGAATTGGCATGTAAAGTAGTTACCACCTCAGTGGAAACCAGATGACCATCTTTATGCGGTTGATCAATTTCAGTCACTCGACGGGTATCACTGTGATCACCTGAATTCCAGCGGGTGATTGACTCTGCCAATGAGTTAAATGCCCGCTCGGCAGAGTCTGGCGTCATCAGCTCTTCTACAGATTGCGCCATCACTTCTTCAACCGTATAACCCCGCAGGTTATATACCGATGGGCTGACATAGGTAAATTTGCCGGATTCGATATCCATCGTCCAAATAACATCGGCAGAATTCTCGGTGATGAACCGTAAATTTCGTTCATTTTCCCTGAGTTCAGCCAAAGTGGCCTGCCGCGCTTTAATTTCTGTATTCAATTGCCGATTAAGACGAATAAAAATAGCGGCCAAGCCAACGCACAAGAAACTGATCACTGTCACTATTGCAATCACAATATAGAGATGAACAATTTCTTCAGACTTAGATTCTGTTGAAAACAGATTCATAGCCGTTGTTTCGTTGGAAAAACAAAGCACCCAAAGGAATAAGAGACGGTAAATCACACGAGTTTTCGCGTTGCGCCAAGAAAGGAATTCAGTGATCAGAATGCATCGTTTCAACTGACCTATCCTTCTATCAGAGAGAATGGCAAAACCGATTCACTATCACTTTACCAAATCAACGCGGGTTCATCGTCTAATAATATTATTATTTTTAAGAGCCGCCTCTCTCTTTGCCGCTTTCATAAGTTTTGTAATTTTTATTCGTTTCCCTATAAACCGCACCTTTGGAATATTGATGTTACAAAGTGGTTACAACGACAAATTCCAATAACCGGAAATATCACTTCGGAAGAAGGATCTTTCTATATGACATGTCGTCAGGTCAGTTCCAATAGGGAGAGCAAAGTGAATAATGTGCTTTGGTATAACCAACTCAATATGCAGGATGTTGAACGAGTGGGAGGTAAAAATGCCTCTCTGGGAGAAATGATCACAAACCTGGCCGAATCCGGTGTATCTGTACCGAATGGTTTTGCAACTACCGCGCAGGCATTTAATGCCTTTCTGGAACAAAGCGATCTTAACAGCAAAATCTACCAACTGCTGTCTCAGGTAAATGCCGATGATATTTCAGCATTAAATATGGCTGGCAAACAGATCCGGCAATGGATCATTGATACGCCATTCCAGCTCGAATTTGAACAAGCCATTCGCGAAGCCTATGCCACACTCGTTTCTGATCAGCCGGAAGCCTCTTTTGCTGTACGTTCTTCGGCAACGGCAGAAGATATGCCGGATGCCTCATTCGCCGGGCAACAGGAAACATTCCTGAATGTGCAAGGTATCGATGCGGTCATGCTGGCTATCAAGCATGTTTATGCGTCTTTGTTTAATGACCGCGCAATCTCATACCGTGTTCATCAAGGCTATGACCATCAGGGAGTAGCGATCTCTGCGGGTGTACAACGTATGGTTCGTTCAGATTTGGCCGCCTCTGGTGTCATGTTCACCTTAGATACGGAATCAGGCTTTGATCAGGTGGTATTTATTACCTCTTCTTACGGTTTGGGTGAAATGGTTGTTCAGGGCGCGGTTAACCCTGATGAGTTTTACGTTCATAAGCCAACGTTAAACAAAAACAAACCCGCGATTGTGCGCCGCACATTGGGCTCCAAGAAAATTCGTATGGTCTATGCCAACAATCAGCAGCATGGGCAACAAGTACAAATTGAGGATGTTCCTGAAGCACTTTCACGTCGGTTTTCACTGACGGATCAGGAAGTTGAAGCACTCGCCCATCAGGCATTGTTAATTGAACAACATTACGGTCGCCCGATGGATATCGAATGGGCCAAAGATGGTCATACCGGTGCACTTTATATTGTGCAGGCGCGTCCGGAAACAGTGCGATCTAATGAACAAGTCATGGAGCGCTATCAGCTGGCATCTCGGGGGCAGGTTTTGGTCGAAGGCCGGTCGATTGGCCAGCGTATTGGTGCCGGTCCGGTCAAAATACTGCATAGCATCAGTGAAATGGACCACATTAACCCGGGTGATGTGCTGGTGACTGATATGACTGATCCTGATTGGGAACCCATCATGAAACGCGCATCGGCCATTGTGACTAACCGGGGTGGTCGCACCTGTCATGCCGCCATTATCGCTCGTGAGCTGGGCATTCCTGCCGTCGTGGGTTGTGGTGACGCGACAGAGAGACTGCAGGAAGGGCAAAATGTGACGGTATCCTGCGCTGAAGGTGATACCGGTTTTGTATACCGCGATCTGCAGGATTTCACCGTTCGTCGGTTACAAGTTAATGAAATGCCGGAATTACCTCTGAAGATCATGATGAATGTGGGCAATCCCGACCGCGCTTTTGATTTTGCGCGCCTGCCCAATCAGGGTGTAGGTCTGGCACGACTTGAGTTTATTATTAACCGTATGATTGGTGTCCATCCTAAGGCCTTGCTGGAATTCCACCAGCAGACGCCTGAACTGCAACAGCAAATTTGCAAGCTCATGGCGGGTTATGATGATCCTGTTGAATTTTATATTAGCCGCTTGGCTGAAGAGATCTCGACGCTGGCGGCCGCATTCTGGCCGAAACAAGTGATTGTTCGCCTGTCCGATTTTAAATCCAATGAATACGCGAACTTGTTGGGCGGAGCCCGCTATGAGCCTGAAGAAGAAAATCCGATGTTGGGTTTCCGCGGCGCTGGTCGTTACATATCCTCATCATTCCACGATTGTTTTGCCTTGGAATGCGAAGCCGTAAAACGGGTACGCAACGTTATGGGATTAACCAATATCCAACTGATGGTCCCATTCGTACGAACCGTTGCGCAGGCACAAGCCGTGATTGAACAATTAGCGAAAGAAGGGCTGAAACGGGGTGAAGACGATCTGAAAATATTCATGATGTGTGAAATTCCGGCGAATGCGCTTTTAGCGGATCAGTTTTTAGCCCATTTTGATGGTTTCTCTATCGGCTCTAATGACATGACCCAATTAACACTCGGTCTTGATCGTGATTCCGGCCTGGTTTCAGAGCTGTTTGATGAGCGAAATGATGCCGTCAAAGCATTGTTAGCCATGGCGATTCAAGCAGCAAAACGACAAGGGAAATACGTGGGTATTTGCGGTCAGGGCCCTTCAGACCATGCTGACTTCGCTGCCTGGTTACAACAACAAGGTATCGACAGTTTGTCGCTCAATCCTGATACCGTTGTTCAAACCTGGCTAGACTTAGCTGAATAATTGAGTCCGTTTGCCACCGTTCTTAGCTGAGAGATTGTGTGCCTCTACACTAAGCCGGTGGCTTTTTTCTCTGGTAATGCCTGTTATTTTTGTCGCTGCAAATTCATGGTTTCCATCAATTTTGCAGTGATTTCTTCTACTGAGAAATTCGTCGTATTTAAATAGGGAATTTGATGTTTCCGATACAGGGCTTCAACTTCAGACAATTCCAGACGACATTGGCGTAAATTCGCGTATCGGCTGTTTTCCCGCCTCTCCTGCCGAATGGCCGATAACCGTTCCGCATCAATAGTCAGACCAAATAGCTTTGCCTTATGCGGCAACAAGCCTGATGGCAGCGTAAGATGATCCATGTCATCAGCAATAAAGGGATAATTCACCGCATATACCCCAAATTGCAAAGCCAGATACAGGCTGGTGGGTGTTTTTCCTGTACGGGAAACCCCCAACAAAATGACTTGAGCCAATTCAAGATTTCGCAGCGAAATTCCATCATCATGCGCCAAGGTATAATCAATTGCAGCAATTCGGGCGTCATATTTGAGCATATTATTTTCAGTTAGCCCGTAAGGCCGACGCAGTGATGATGCGATGGGCGCAATGCCCAGCTCTTGCTGCAACGGGGCAATGAGTGATTGAACAACATCCTGACAAAAACCCTTACTGCTCAGAATATGGTCCCTGACCTGCTCTGACACAATAGAGAAAAAAACAAGAGGCCGAATACCTGACTGCAGATAGGCTTCATTGATCTTGTCTCGTACCGCGATTGCCTTATTGATGTTATCGACAAAAGGGATCGTGTGAAACTCTGGGTCAATCGGAAATTGAGATAATACGGCATGCCCTAATACTTCTGCGGTAATGGCGGTGCCGTCAGAAATGTAAAATACGGCTTGTTTCATCAGTGTACCTTTTGAGTTTTTTAGCAGATATAGCACAGAGGTAAAAAGGCGAATCGAATTATTAACTTACAATATAAAAAACTTACCTAACTAAACCTGCCATAACTAACAGGGCAAATATGGAATTATTTAATTGACATTTATCGCTTTCTTTGAGTCCAGTTTCATATATGATGGTTATTCGACTGAAATTTTTAAGATGAAGACCAGAGAGAATGTCTGCAAATACTCCACATAAAAACACAATCTCCCGGCGGCATTCGCCTGGATTTACACTCATTGAACTGATGGTTTCTGTGGGTATTGTGGCCATATTAGCGGCAATAGCATTACCTTCATACAGCAGCTTCATTAATTCAGGGAAAGCAAAAGATGCTTCATCTGATCTCACGGCATTGGCACTGAATTTTGAAAATACCTATCAACTACAACTGCAATACCCGGTTTATAGTGCAGGCACAACCGCAACCACTGCGTTGTTTAGTGGTTGGAGCCCAACCGCATCTTCCTCTTTTACATATACCGTAAACAGTTCAACGAGTAGTTATACCCTGACGGCAACAGGCAAGACGGGAACCGGCCTGAGTGGATGCGTATTAACGCTTGATAATAGTAATGCCAGAACAGCAACCAGCCAGTGTGGGTTTACATCATGGTAAAAAGAGAGCCCCCATTACAGCTATCATCTGGATTTTCATTAATCGAATTAATGGTCGTTTTAGCTGTCATGAGCATCTTAGCCACATTGGGTATTGCACTGACACAAAGCTGGAGTAGTGCTAACCAGTTGCAGCTCGGGAAAAATTTGCTGACACAGGGTACAGCCCATGCCAAATCACTGGCATTACGGAATGGCTCGGGCACTAACAGCAATACGGTGTCTTCATTTTTGGTATTGAAAAACAATACGTTGTGCGTACTCAATGGCACAGCGAACACCTTAGGCTGCACGAACCCTGTCTGGCAAACTCAATTATCCGTATCAGCGAGTATCGACTCGGCATCAACGCAATGTATTGGTTGGAATAGTATGGGCCTGCCAGATACCGCCACGCTGGGCGGTACCACCTGTACTACCACCCTGAGTTATTCAATTTCAAGCGGAGGTCAGAATGCGACCGGCTACCTTGAATAAATGCGGCTATCAGCCATTCAGCCGACAGCATGGCACCTCTTTGTTGGAAGCACTCATTGCCATTTTGCTCATGACTATTGTGGGGCTAGCCATTACCTATAACTTGGCCAAAGGGACGTTACAGCAAGGCAAATTAAATGCTCAGATCTCTGCGTTGAATGAAATCAGAGGCGAAGTGCAAAGTTCCGGGATGAACAGTAACTGCACAACGACCAACTCATCGACCAATACCACAATTAAACTCTCTACGGCCAACAGCAGTGCACAAAGTACATTAACTCGTTCATGTACTTTGACACAATTGAGCGTCACCGTCAGTGCAACAACCAAAACCGTTCTGCTTCCTTCCGTCAGTTATTCAGTAACTGACAGTCGGTTAGGCGCTAGTTCATTACTGTTACAAAACTGAACCGCGATGAATATAGAGGGAAAGATGATCCGGATCCGGCAAAGACAACAAGGATACAGTTTGATCAGTATCATGATAGGCATGACCGTAGCCATGTTTGCGACCATTTCAATCATGTCACTCTATCGGGTTGTCATACATAATTTGTTTGATACAAACTCAGGTATACAACAACGCGCTGCACAGGATCGTCAGCTTGCTACTGGGCTTTTGACCATACAAAATTTGGTTCAGGGAGCCGGTTTCGGGGTCACCTCACCTGCGACAAACAGGCAATTTATTCTACTGACGGGGGCTGCACTCAATACTGTCAGTGGTAACGCCCAATTAACAACTGCGGGTTCGTTGCAGAGTATTGCCGCCAGTAGCGTGAGTGGAAATGCCATATTCTGGGAAATCAATAAAACACTAGATGCTAGCTGGGGTTGTCAGGGGCTTTTATCAGACCAAACAACCAAGGCAATTTATTTCCTGACGTCGACCACTTCCTGTCATCCGGTTTATACGCAATGGGCTTCTCAAATCTGGACGGTTACCCGCATTGTATCGCCTAATACATTGGCAACCGCGTTAACGTTTACCGCCTTCCTGGATACTGCAAAATGTTCCCCGTTCGGTGCAGAAATTGCGTCAACGGCCTTGTCGACTGCAATTTCTGATGATGCAGGAATAAACACACCGTCAGCGAGTACAGCCGGGCTAAAACTGCAATTCAACTGGAGCACACTGTCTGGCAGCACGCCCTGGTTGTCTTGTTTAATCAACTTTACTTCGTGAGAAATGCATATGTATCGTAGCAATTCAATGCATCAGCAAAAAGGAATTGCCGCTATCCTGTTTACGCTAATCATCGGTGTTTCTCTGCTGGGCATTGTCATGGGAGCCATGCACTATTCCCGTAGCGATCAGGATAGCGCCATTGCCTCGCATGCCCTCACACAGGCACAAATGCGCGCATGGAGCGGTGCAGAAGGTTTTCGCCAATATCTTTACCAGATCAAGAGTAGTGGTGCTGCATCCCTTGCTGCTGGCAACGCGATTACCTTTACCGGGATCTCCGGCGTGACCGGCACTGTTGTCGCTGTTTCAACTACTGCCACAACATGCAGCAGTGGTACACAAGTAACCGCGAATTTAACGGGAACCAGCGCCAATGCTACCGCCACGGTGCAATCGGTTTATTGTGTTACAGGTGGTTCAGGTAATACTCCACCAACTATTATTAATACCATCAATATCAATGGTGACTTGACGCTGTCAGGAAATATCAGCGTCATCAATGGGTCTAATGTAAATACGAATTTCATTGTTAATGGTAATATTTCGGCCAGTGGAAGCATCAGTGGCTTTAGCCTGCTATATGCAACCGGTACGGTTAATTTATCGGGTTCTCAGTCAAACATTAACACTGTCAGTGCCGAAAAGGATGTCACACTCTCTGGAAGCGGAACATACACAACCATCAATTCATTAACTAATGTGACCATGAGTGGTGGTGTTTCGGCCGTGAATGTGAATACCAACGGCACAACAACACTGAACTCCAGTGCCAAAGTCACTACGATAAAATCTATCGGTAATGTTGCCCTGACCGGAGGCGGCGCTGAGGCCGCTAACGTATATACAGATGGTAACGTCACGATGAGCAACGGCTCAATCACGAGCCTGTTGATGGCCCAAGGTAACCTGACGGAAGCCAGTAACGGTAGTGTTGCCAGTGGGCAAATAGGTGGAACCGTAACTAAACCCGACTGGAATAATAATATTCATGTCACCGTGGTGAATGGATTAACCGTGCCGATCACACCATTAACTGCGACAACAATAAAAACAACGGTGATTGATGCGTGGCCCTTGAAATCCTCTGCCAATCTTGCGTTTGATGTAGATGCCTCAAACAACATCAAGGTCACTGTCTCCAATATGTATGGGATCAGTAACGGCACCTACTTCCTTGTTGGTAGTAAAGGCAATCAGGACTATCTCTGTTCAACTTCAACCTACAATGCCAATACTTGCTATAAAAAAGTTTGCGTTGGCTATTCTGACTATAACAGTTGCTTTGACTACAACACCAAAACCGCAACATGGAGCCTTAATGGCAGCATGATGGCACCAGGGGTTATTTGGTTTAATGGTAATGTCACAGCCGGGAATGGCACTTACAATAACACCATTATTGCGACGGGAAATATTGCTACACAAGGCAGCACTTCGTTATATGCCCCTAATTATGCGGGTTATTCTGGTGTATGCGTTAATAGTAACTTCCTAACCTTTTATCCGACCAATTTCTGTCAGAACGGCGCTTATGTCTCCAGCCCTCTTGGAAATATTGCATTGCTGGCGGGAGGGTATGTGTCAAATGTCTTTTCAGGCGGTGACATCAGTCTGGGCTCATCTAATGATGTGCATGGCGATATCATGGCCGGGGATCTGCTCTCCACCACAGGAAGCACCAAGGTTTACGGCTATATCACGATCAGTAATCAGAGTAATAGCACTGACGGTTCCTCTTTCAAAGGCAGCACAACCATTGATTTGAGCAACTTGCCTGCGACTTATGATCCATCACAGGTCAACTCCGGTGGTAACAACAATAATAACAATAACAATAACAACACCCCTCCTAACACGTCCCCCAATGTCAGTTATGTCTGGTCACGTTATCTGTAATCTGACAATTCAGAATAAAGAAGCCGCTTATTGCGGCTTCTTTTATATGGTTGATGCAATTACCAAGTGAGAGGTTAGAACAACTTTTTCAGCCCCTGAGACAATGCCCCACCAGCCTTTTGTTCCAATTTTTGCTGAAGCTCTTGTTTCTTTTCATTCAGCTTCGCATTGGCGTTGTCTTTAAGTGACGCCGTTAAATCGAGTGAATATTTGGGTGTGGCGACAGGCCCTTTAATGCGGATTGGTACCGTGACGCCGCTTAACTGAGATCGCTCAGCACCTGTTTGCCCTTTGATGCTATCAACCAGCGCCGCTTTCAATAAATAATCGATTGTGTCTGTTCTCAAATTAACCTCACCGTCACCACTTACCCGCAGCAACGGTGATTTCATAGCAAGGTCTTTATTCGTTGCAATACCCTGATTGAATAAAATGGAAGCTGTTAATTCAGTAAAGTCTGTCTTCTCTACATTATTCGCCGCTATTGCTTGTTCACCCCCACTCATACCTGACAATGCAGCTTTAGCATCACGAATCGTTTTAGCAATATTGATCCCTCGCCAGGCACCATCATTAACCCTGATATTCATATTACCGTTCAGGTTATTTTTCAGTGCAGTGGTATCAGCCCCTTGAGTAACAAGGCTGCCGTTAACCGTCGCCTTTCCTTCTATCTTTTCAAAACCAGCAAATTGCTTCAGTAGCGCATAGATATCGACACCAGATATCGCCGGTTTAACCGTAAACTTAGGGTTGGATGTTGCTGTCGCGGTTCCTGTTGCCGTTATCGTTCCACCAAACGCTTTCAGGCTTAATTCCTGTACCGAAATTAACCCTTTTTGCGCATTCATCGCTAATCGGATGTCGCTGGCGTCCATCGCTGCATATTTCAATTGCCCCAGAGTGACCTTCCCGTCCAGATTTAAAGCATTAAGCCCTGATAGATCGATCTTTGAGGAAGATGCTGAATTGGCTGAATTATTGGTGCCTTGTTCATTGCCAGAAGATTTCTGATTGGGCGTGATATAGCGATTCAGATCCAGTGATTGCGCATTAACATTGAAATGAACCGCAGGATTTGCAAACCCTTTTATATTGGCATCAAAATCCAGTGGGTTATGATCGATAGTGCCCTTCATTGCGGTACTGATTTGCTGTGCATTGAGTGCAGCGGCCAGTTTTCCGTTCAGCTCAATCGGTGTTGACTTTACATCACCGGCTGAAACATCACTGTGAATAGTCAGTTGCGGCAAATTAATATTTTGTGCCGCCAAACTATAAGTTACCGGGCTGGATGCGGTCAGTTTCACTGACTGATTACCTTGGTTGGCAGCTAGATCCAGCTTCAGTGTTTTGACACTGATTTGCTGATTATCGCCAGAAATACCATCCAATTTCAAAGACGCATCCGCTTTATGAGTTGGACCATCAAGTTGCGCAGATAACAGCAACATATCCGCGTCAGATTTATTCCCAGCAATGTTCAGCTTGGGTGCACTGAGTGTTAATTTTAAAGTATCACTATTGGCTTTCCCGTCGATGGCATACTGTAAACCTTCAAGTTTTACCCCCCCTGATTTTTGATCGAAATTAACCCGATCCAGCTTGGTCACTATATGCACGTCTAAAGCTGGCGATACACTTTGTAATCGGGAACTGAAATCAATATGTTCTCCGCCATTAGCCGTAAGCGAATCACCAAACAGCGATAAATCTTTCAGCGCAAATTGCTGACCTGATTTTACATCCTGATATTTAATATCACTCTTAGCGAGACTGAAATGCGAAAGTTTAAAGCTGGGAGCCACTGCATCACCGGCTGCAGATGAATTGACTACAGGGGTAACGGGTTGATGATTTTCGACAGGAACCGCATTGTTTGTGGCGAGCAAGTTGGCAAAATTATATTGCCCGGTCTTATCCTTGAGCAGATTGATCGAGGCGCCGTCGATAGCAACTTGGTCAATGACTATTTTTTTCGATAACAGTGGCCAGAACTGCATCACAACCTTGGCATTAGCCACATGCGCAAACAATTGATCCGAATTTTGCTCAGATAAACTGACATCAGAGAGCACGATGCCCGGCTTTGGAAACAACGTTAAACTTAGCGGCCCATTAAATTTCAGGGTCCGCTGCTTTTCTGTCTTAACCAATGTCTCAATTTTCGGCTTAAGGGTGTTTGCATCAAACACCGAAGAGACATAAACCGCCGCGCCCGCCACTATAACTGCAATGGTGCCAATCGAATAAAGAGAATATTTGGTGATTTTATCCATACCGCCCGCTCCTTTATGTGCCGCATCTGCATCTGTGGTTTCCTTAAAACAGCGACAGTAAGGCTGAACGAACATCAAAAAGCCGCAGAAAAGCAGATGGCGTTGTATGCGTTATTCACTTACAGTATTGATTTGCATCACCTAAATCGCCAGTAAAAACGTACACTTCCCGGCAATTATTCCGCAGGACACAACTTCATGATCAGATTCGGCATCATCGGTACCAATACCATCACAGAATCCTTTCTTACTGCTGCACAGAATACGACTGGGTTTCAACTCACGACGGTATATTCCCGAACCATGGAGAAAGCGCAGCTTTTTGCGGAAAAATATGGTGCTACTTATACCTTCGACGATTTAGAGTTAATGGCAAAATCACCGGAAATTGACGCCGTTTATATTGCCAGCCCCAATGCGTTGCATTGCGAACAAACTTGTCTTTTCCTGCAACATGGTAAACATGTGTTATGTGAAAAACCGCTTTGCTCCAATCTTCCTGAAGCAGAAAAAATGGTAGCAACCGCCCGACAACATGGCGTATTACTCATGGAGGCGATGAAAACGCCAACATTGCCTAATTACCTATCACTGAAAAAGCATCTGCATAAAATAGGTAAGATCCACTACGTGCAAAGCCATTATTGTCAGTACTCATCCCGTTATGACAAATTTAAGGCGGGTGAAATTATGAATGCGTTCCGCCCTGAATTATCAAATGGCGCATTGATGGACCTTGGTGTTTATGCACTTTATCCCGTCATTGATTTGTTTGGCATGCCAAATGACATCAAAGCCAGTGCAGTAATGTTACACACTGGCGTAGACGGTATGGGTTCCGCATTACTTTCATATCCCGATCTGGTGGCTACGGTTTCTTATTCCAAAATCAGCGACATGAAAACGCCATCAGAAATTCAGGGTGAAGAAGGTTCTATTCTGATCGAACATATCTCTCAGCAAAATAGCGTCAAAATTGTCTACAGAGATGGTCGGGAGGAAGATATCACCGAGTTTCAATCATCCTCACCGATGCAATATGAGTTGGCCGAATTTATCAGCACCATCCAACAAGGGAAAACAGAATCCGCCCTGAATAACTACACCTTGGCTTTACGCGTAGCTGACATTATGCAGACGATCCGTCAGCAAATAGGATTAGTTTTTGATGCTGATAAAAAGATTTAAATAGATCAAGTGGGTGCTTATTGCACCCATTCTTTTCTGACTTTAGGTGTGATCGTCAGATTTGTTTCACCTGCGGTGATAAAGATCTGTCCTTCGCTGATGGTCACTTGCCACTGCATATTTCGTTCAGCCAATGCCACCACGGGGATCAATTCCTCTTCAGGCAAGTCAATAATACGCAAATTGTCATGTTTGTTTAGCAAAGCGGCGTTTGGTTGCCACCAAAGATCAACATTACGCCCGGCATAGGTATAAAGCGTCACTAACTCTGAACGGTTGCAGGCTTTTTTTAGACGACGTTCATCGGGTAAACCGACTTCGATCCAGTGTTCGATTCCGCCATGTAAATTCTTCAACCACAATTCCGGCTCATCATCGGCGCACAATCCTTTAGTAAAAGTCAGCGCGTCGTCAGCATTCAGTGCCCAGGCCAATAACCGGACAATCAGGCGCTGGTCTGTTTCTGACGGATGTCGCGCCAATGTCAGGTTTGCGTCGAGATAAATCCCTCGGTCAATATCGGCAATATTCAATACGGCCTTGAAGATAGTGGCTTTCAGCGCCATGAGATACCCTATTCCACAATATGAAAGCCGCTAGTTTAAAACACTTGTATTTGATTTTTACCATTTTCTTTTGCTTGATACATAGCTGCATCGGCATTTTTAGTGAGTGTACGTTCATCCGTGCCATGATCAGGATATAAAGCAATACCAATACTGCCGGAAATATTGATTTGTGTATCAGCCAACTCAAACGGTTGACTCAATGACATCAAAATTTTTTCTGCAGCACCTACTGCATTCACGGCGTAAGAGACATCGTCTAATAAAATGACAAACTCATCCCCACCAATTCGACAGACCGTGTCTGAATCCCGCAAACAATGAACCATCCGATCTGCGACTTCTTTTAACAGCAGATCACCAATTTCATGTCCGAAGGAATCATTCACCGGTTTGAAGTTATCTAAATCAATAAACATCAGCGCAAATTTCTTGCCACCACGTTTTGCCGAGCGTATCGCCTGTTTCAGTCGGTCAGAAAATAATACCCGTGTTGGCAACCCTGTCAGCGAGTCATAATGAGCTAAGAGCCGATGTTTTTCTTCACTTAACCGTAATGCTTCAGTGGCGAGATAACGTTCAATCGCAATGGCGGCCAGATTAGCCGATGCTTCAATGAGCTTAATGTCCTTTTCTTGTGGTGAATGTTTCTCTTTGTGATAAATGGCAAATGTTCCCAGCACTTTGTTAGTTGAACCATAGATAGGCTCAGACCAGCAGGCGCCTAAATGTGCCTGCGTAGCAAGCTCCAGATAAGGCACCCAATAGGGATGCGTGGCAATATCATCAACAATAACTCGTTTCCCAGTAAAAGCTGCCGTTCCGCAAGAACCGCGCCCTTCCCCAATTTCTACGCCATTAATCGCCTGATTATAAAAATCGGGAAGACTGGGCGCTGCGCCCGTTAAGAGATGCTTTCCAGCCTTATCCAGCAATAAGATTGAACACATCATCTCCGGGTTTTCAGCTTCCACGCCAGCCACGATAGCCAGTAATATTTCGTTCAACGGCGCGCCTTTCGAAAGCAATTCCAACACCCGATTATGTGCTTTTTGGTAGCGCTCCCTGTGAATACGCTCTGTAATATCCAATTTTACGGCAACATATTGAATAACTTGCCCTTCCGCGTTAAAAACTGGAGAAATATGTGCCTGCTCCCAATATATTTCGCCATTTTTCTTACGATTAATGAACTCACCTGACCAATCCCGTCCACTCTGTAGTGTTTGCCACATCTCTTCATATACATCAGTGCTTGTTAATCCAGAATGAAGAATATTGGGATTAAGCCCCATCACTTCTTGTAATGAATACCCCGTTACTTCGGTAAAGCGCGGATTAACATACCGAATATTGGCATCAAGCCCTGCAATGACAACGGAAGCCGGGCTTTGATTTATTGCGGTGTAAAGCGTGCGTAAGCGATCTTCGTGCAATAGACTGGTGTGCAGCCGAGTTTTTAGCCGATAAATTTGATACGACAGATAAATAATAAGGACGAGAGCAAAAATTAATGTTGCACCAATTGTCTGTGAACTCAGTTCTATCCGGTCAGGAATTAACCCTGTATACGCATAGACGCTGAGCGGATCCAGAAACGCAAATATGAGTAACAGGCATATGTAACTATTCCATTTCATATCAACCTTCTTTACTCACCCATCCAATGGCTACATGCGAAAACCTATATAAAGTTTAATCGATAATATTCACCCAACGGCAAAATTCTCAGACCTTCATCAGAAAGTGATATCATGTGAACATATTTATTCGTTATTTATCATAGAGACTGAAACCCATGATCCAACTTGGCCGTATGAATACCTTACACATAAAAGAAATCAACGAAAAAGGCGCTTGGTTGGATGCAGATGACTTAGGGACAGCTTTTCTCCCCCAAAGCCAACTTCCAGCAGGCTGTACTGTTGGGCAAACACTTCTTGTTTTCCTGTTTCTAGATGGTGATGGAACACTGCAAGTCAGTATTGAAAAACCACGGGCTCAGGTAGGCGAATTTGAAGGTTTAAAAGTCATTTCAGCCAGTCGAATCGGCGCATTTCTGGACTGGGGATTAAAAAAAGATCTGTTTGTTCCGGCCAGAGAGCAGGCAAAACCGATGCAGACAGGCCATACATATGTCGTTTATATCTACCTCGATCGCGAAAGCAGAACTGTCGCAACCAGCCGTTTGGATCATTATCTGAGCATCGAGATGCCTCGCTATGAACCATGGCAGGAAGTTGATCTTTTAATTTGTGAACAAACAGATCTTGGCTATAAAGTGATTGTAGAAAATAAATTCTGGGGTCTCATTTTCCGCAATGAAATATTTGCCAATATCAAAATTGGGCAACGAACCAAAGGCTATATCAAGAAAATTCACGATGATGGCAAACTGGATATTACACTCAACAAACCAGGTCTGGCCCGTAAAGATGAAGCAAGTGAGAAAATTCTCGCCCGCTTAAAAAAATCCGGAGGCTATCTCGCCGTCAGCGATAAAAGCTCGCCAGAATTAATATATTCTCAGTTCAGCATGAGTAAAGGCACCTTCAAAAAAGCGATTGGTGGCCTATACAAACAGGGGCTCATCACTATTGAAGAAAACGGTATCAAATTACAAGATTAACCCCCTGCTTCACTCCCCTCTGAGCCACCACAGAGGGGCATTTCCTCAAATGAAAACAACCAACCTTGATCTAGATCACTTCCAACCTTATGGTTTCAATTGCCAACTTAGACAGACATATTTAGGCTGTTAAAGATGACAGTTACGGCATATCCACAAGCACAACAGACATTCACGGGCTCTGGCAACGACAGCTAGGGGCGGTAGCGTTCCTAAAGCTGATTTGCGGATTTTTTCCGTATTTCATCCCCCTGTATGCCCCGATATCGCTTTTACTAGCGAAGAGATCTTTCCGCTTTTAATGATGTTTTTTGAGGTATTTGGGGATAATTTCGTAGTAATAAATTGTTAGGTAATTAATTTTCTTAATTTTTTGCGGTAAATTCGAGCCTTAAAGCGGCTGGTATGAGGGTTCCGTGTTGTTTGCGGCTCACTTCCGGTGAAATGGTTGCCTTGCATAACTCATGATCTCACTTCCGGTGTGTAATTCGATTCCGCACTGGTTATGTCTTCGGCAACCTTCTAGGCCGTCGGTGTGTATGCCTGGAGCGGCTCATCATCCGGGCGTTTCGATTTGAGATGCCCACTCCCCATTTCCTGAATGATGTCAGTGAAACACAAAGTAAACCGGCAGTTTCAACTCTGTCGGTGGGTAATTCCGAGCGGTGGTTTAAAGCAGGTGCAGTGGCCGCATTGAAGTCCGTGTACCAATTAGCCAGTTCAGTGGTGATGAATAAAAGATATATCCTTTATTCTCCTACCTAACAAGGCGTTTAAACACGTTCGCTTTGCTCACTGGACGGCACTGCGTGCCGCCGTTTAACTTATAGTTAGATTTTAAGGGAAATTATGATTTTTAATACAACAGACAACTGGCAAAACATAATACAATTAGAATCACTGCTATTTTTTGTGCAACGAATACAAGAACTATCTTACGATCATTCAGAGTTTTTAGAAAAAAACATATCAGCCACAGTGCAAGATATAATTGATGAATATATCGAACTGTTAGAAACATATGAGAAATTTTCTTTAAGCGTTAACGCAAAGGAAGTTGATTTATTACAAGAAGAGCTTGAGCAAAAAATTAAAAACGACCCTATTTCCACACAGCTAATAGGTGATAAGTTAAAGGAATATATTATTTCATTAAAAGATGGAAATGAAAAAAACAAAATTAACACACTTGAGTTATTAAAGCTTAAGCTAAGCCCAAAAAATTACCTTAAAACACTAAGAAAACATATTAATGAAATTTTACAACAGCCAAAACAAAAAGGAAAAATCCATAATATTGCAACGTTAATGTTTGAGTTTTTAATATCAAATGGTTATGCTAAAGGTACGATATATCACTTTATAAATACAACCTTTTTCAACAAAAAACAAAAAATAACAAAAAACGAAGATATTAATTTATTTTTAGATAAATTCGATCTAAGAGATAGAGTTTATGACGTGTATTTTCACTGTTCAAAGTTATTTGATGAAATTCAAGACTCATGCAGTGAGTTCAACGCTGAAATAATCGAAAATAAAGATTTTGAATATAACTCAAAAGCAGAGAAAATATTTTTTAAAAGAAATAACTCAAGATCTATAATAAAATGCAATAATGTCAAAGCGAAAGATTATCTAGGGGCAATGAAACGAGCTGAAGATCTAATATCTCGAATAAGTGATATATTCACGTTATTCCACCACAAGAAAAAGGTTTGGATATCAAATTATTGTTTAGTTAGAGATGATCATAAAAAACGTGCGTTTCAAGCAAATGCGACAATGAACTCGATGTCTAAATTGCACGATTATGATATTGAGGATACAAAAGAGATATTACCGGTTTTTATTGGCAAGTTTGGCTTACTAGATGACTCATTAAAACGATTCACCAGAGCTATTGACATTCATTCACTTTCCTTAGAGACAAAAGATGCTTCGTCTCAGATTTTAAACTTATGGATCTGTCTTGAAACATTATTAATAAACACAAAAGATTCTCATATATCATCGATAGAAAACGCAATTCAAACTGTAATATCGAATCAATATTTAAAACATAGAGTTGACATCTTATGCGTCTATCTTAAAGAATGGAATAGTGATTTGTTTTATAGAGTAGTTCAACAACTTCCCGAGCTTTGGAGAGTTAGCGATATTCGAAGCACTTTAGCATTGGTTGCGCTCAAAGAGTTTGAGCCTCAAGCAGAATTATTGTTGGCAGAAATGAATGAGGTCCCACTTCTTAGATATAAATTCATGCTGCTAGTTAAGGAGTTCCAAAATAAAGAACTCATAAAGAAATCAAAAAAATTCATAGAAGAAAAATCTATAAAAGATATACGTCGAGTATATAGAACAAGAAATAGGATTGTTCACCAAGGCGCCTTAATTCAACGAGGTGAAAATATTGTTGAAATAGCTCATTATTACTTGGATATGATTATTAATTTTGTGGTATTAAGCAAAATCAGATATGAATCAATTAATTCGATTGATAATTTTTTACTAGAACAATCCACCATAAAAAAACATCATGACAAATTTATCAATAGCAGTGATATATCATCAAAAAATATAATCAGCATCATTTTTGGCCCAGATAATAAAATCTAACAAAAACTTGAAATACGTTCGCTTCGCTCACTGGACTGCACTTCGTGCAGCCATTTAAGTAAAAGTTAGATAATAAAAACGGCTTAATTGTTGGCGGGTGAATTCAAGCCTTAAAGCGGCTGTGCAGAGGGTCCAGTGGTGTTTACGGCTCACTATCTGTGCGTGGGTTGCCTCGCGCAACACATGAATTCACGTTGATTCGGCAAACTGAAAGCCTGCGCGGGTTACGTCTTCGGCAACCTTCAACGCCGTCAGCGTGTAACGCCTAAGCGGCTCATCATCGGGGCGTAGTTTTTTTAGCAACCACTTCCCGCTCATAAATCAGCTGATTCGAAAATTCGGCAAAGTTCGCTGATTCGATATTGCCGGCGAGTAATTCCAAGCGGTTGTTTGAATCAAGCACAGTGAAAAACGAAAGTCCGTGGCACCAATTAGCGTGCTTTTTGGTTGATAATAAACAGCATTTATTTGTTCATATCTAACAAAATTTTAATGTCGGATGGCACTACGTGCCACCGCATAAAACGAAGTTATAAGTCTTCGCGCGTTGTTGCATATAGTAAACTAGTTTACTATATTGATAACACAACAGCATGAGGAGTTAGTTATGTGGCAGCAAAGTTATAGTCAGATGGTGTCGGACGTTACCGTCGAAGAAGTATGGAATGTCTGGACAGATGTTAATCAATGGCATATTTGGCAAGATGACATTGAATTTGCTCGATTAGATGTTGATTTTAAGGTTGGCTCCGTTTTTAAATTTAAACCCAAAGGTGCGCCGACCTTCTCAATTGAAATCACCGAAGTAGTTGAAAATAGTCTCTTCACAGACTTAACTAAACTACCTCTGGCCAAAATGTATGATAAACATGAAATTATATCTCATGCTGACTGTATTGAACTGAAATCAACTATCCGCATTTGCGGGCCTTTGGCTTTTTTATGGAAACGACTTATCGCAAAAGGCATTGTTGAAAGCTTACCGACTCAAACTGAAAATCTACTTAAGAAAGTGCGCGATGTCAGAAAACAGCCCTTTTAAATATGATGTCGCAGATGCCAGTCCAGGATTTCTATTATGGAAACTCATGGGGCTCTGGCAAGCCAGATTATCGCAAGCGCTTTCTGTGTTTGAAATCACTCAAACACAATATGCCATTCTTGCCTCTTTGCGTTGGTTTCAGGAGCACCAACAACTATCTACTCAAGCAGCACTTGTTACGCATACAAAAATTGAAAAAATGACGCTGTCAAAAGCAATTAGACAGCTAGAATCATTCGGTCTAGTCGTAAGAACACCTGATGAACATGACAAACGAGCAGTCAATGTTCAGTTAACAGCTCAAGGCAATAACATTATTGCTGATGCAATTATTGCGGTTGAAAATGCTGATGAAGAGTTTTTTGGTGTTCTAAATGAGATAAATCTCTGTTCGTATAAAAATCTGACCGCACAAATAATTAATCAAAACGACTTATAACAAATAATTCAAACACGTTCGCTTCGCTCACTGGACGGCACTGCGTGCCGCCGTTTAATTAGAAGTTAGGTTTCATGATAAATCAGGTATTAATATGATTGAAAAACATACTCATATCATTAGTGCAACAATCATAACTCTATTGTTTATAACTGTTGTTCAATGGAAATCTGATCTAATCAAAGATCCACCATCTACGCTTGGTACAATAAGTTCATTTGCAACAGCATACGGAATTATATTTGCAATAATCGAATTAAAAAGAACGAAAAATGCATCTCAACATGCAAGTGAAGAAGTTCAACGAGCGTTGCATGCTGTAACTGGGTTGATTAGTGCAAGAGAAATCATTGAGTGTCAAAGTGTAATAAACTTAGCAATATCAACTTTAGATGAAGGAAAACCAATCGCTTCAATAACACTTTGTCAGATTGTTCGGTTATATTCCCAAGTTTTTCATGAGCAACTTAAAGACCAAAACTCTGATTACAGAAAAAATCGTTCTATAATAGCGGCTTATGCTTATAATCCGAATACAAATAAGCTGAATGCCTCGACAAAGAAAACTAAACAAGCTTTATTTGCAATCACAAGTCACTTAGCTGAGATTCAGGGTGCGACCAATAATTTCACGGAGTATAAAAAATGATTCCTAAAAAATTAAGAGATTTTATATTCAAACTTCAGTCCGCAACTGAAAATAATCAATTATCATGGCAAGAAGCTGACTCTCTAGCATATTTTTGTGATCATAAAAACCATACTTTACATATAAATTCCCATTTTGATGAAGATCGATGCATGTCTTCTTTTCATTTCAGACTGGTTACAGATGGTAAATCAACACCATTTACAGTAAGAGATGATGAAGATGATTATTCAATTATGCAGCATTTATACGAATCAATAATTGTTAATGCTAACAACATAGAAAACGATATAAACGATTTTTTCGACTAAAACCTAACAAAAAATTAGTGTCGGATGGCTTTCAGCCACCGCACAATTCGAAGTTATATTGGTTCTGTGAGTTTAATCTATGAAGATATCCACAATACTTTACTCAACCATAGCAATAATCATTGCTCCGACATCATATATGATTGGTCTTTTTTATCATCAAGGGATACTAAATGCATATGGTGTAGACTCTGGTTATTTCCCGCTATCTATACCTAATTATTATATAAATGCTTTTTATTTTATTTATTATAAAACAACTTACATAACCATATGGCTCATAGAAAAATTTAGCTTTATCATTAAAAACATACATTGGGTTGTTTTGGTTGTGGCGGTTTTAATTTTGGCTCTAGCTCAAATATTTAGACGCACTAAGAATATAAAAATAAGTTCAATAAAATTCAACAAACTAATTGACAGCATAACTAATAGTTACGAAATAGAAATAACAAAAATCCTTGCTCACATCTTATCGCCAATCTTCACCATTGGTTATTTTATTTTTGTTTTCATGTTGCTACTTTGTTTATTGCCATACTGGGCATATCAAACAGGTTATGACAATTCATTTGCTGATTTAGCTCGATTCAATAAGGTTGGTTGCATTGAAAAATCAAAAATGAATTTCAACAATTGTATAAATTATTTCGATTCAGACTCCAACATCAATGTCACAGGTTTATTAATAGAGGTTGGTGATAACAATATCGCCATATATGATGGTATTAAATCTCACATTTTTCACTTATCTCAAAAATATAAAATAGAGCACCTGTCCACAAAAAAACCAATATAACAAAAAATTAGTGTCGGATGGCTTTCAGCCACCGCACAATTCGAAGTTATGTGATTAAGGGGTTGTCATGGCTTTTGATGATAAATTCAGGCTCAGCAGTCATGCGGTCATTCTTAATTCCGAAGGGCAAGTTTTACTCTTAAAAGCCGATTACGGTTCCAAATCCTGGGGGCTTCCTGGTGGTGCATTAGAGCCCGGTGAAACCATTCACGAAGCGTTGATCCGCGAGTGCCGAGAAGAACTCGGGTCTGAAATTCTTATCCATTATCTCAGCGGTGTGTATTTCCATTCTGCCTATAATTCACAGGCTTTCATTTTCCGTTGCGAACTGCCCTCGCCTTCTAACATCATTCTCAGTCATGAACATTCTGAATTTCGTTATGCCTCAATTTCAGAACTCAGTGCTGTCCAGCAACAGCGCATATCTGACTGCCTTAATTTTTCGGGTGTTGTTACCAGTGCTAAATTCTAATGCTGATTAATCTATCATCACCTTGCACAGATATGATGCACAGCATTGATATAGCTCAGTTTTCATTAATTGAGTCCCCAATTTCATTTGTCTCTTTCAGTACCATTCGGCATCATGTTCATATGAGTAAATCAAGAGCAGAACACGGTTGTTGGGCATCTGATTGTCGATAGTCAGTGCGGTAGCTTTTGCTCTCAAAAAAACCGTCTTTTGCTGCAGCCAAAATCACATAACAAAAA